>JAEZGX010000014.1 GCA_023416735.1 Verrucomicrobiota bacterium
CAGTCTCCACGGCAATTCGGGTGGTTTTCCGAATCCCAGGTTCGTCGTCAACGATCAGGACGCGCATGTAGTCGAAGTGTGAGGGGGATACTGAACGCTTGGCAAAAGCCAAAAACAAGGCGGGGCCGCTTGCGCGGCCCCGCCAGGTCCAGCTTCAACTCACTGTCCTGCAGACCTAGGGCCCACAGGCAGTGTCGGTGGAAATGACAGGCACGCATTGGCACTGTTCCGTTGATGAAATCGCCGTCGCGGAACTTTCGCCCCGATGTCTCACGATCCTTGCTCATCGCCACAGCTCCGGGCCTCATTCCAGCCAACCCAACATCTTCTGCAAAATTCTGGTCATCAATCATCAACGCACCCTTCGGGGAAAACGTCCAACACCCTTAATTCGCCACGCATCCAGATTTTAGATACTTTTCGGGGGAAGAGTCGGGCGGAACCACGGCGCGCGCGGACCGTGAAATCCCCCACGCGCACCGCGCTCGATTTCTTTTGTCGAATCCCCGCGCGGATCTCTCTAACCCCATCCCCATCATATGCCCACTTCCATCCCGGCCGAACCCCGCCCTCCTAGTCCCTCCAATCCTCCCGCACCGCTTCCCACCGCCGGAAAGCTCACCGACCTCGAGATCAAGGACGCCCAGCTGATCTTCGGTTCCGTCTGGCAACACCTCGAAGCCGAGGTCGGGCGCGAAAACCTGCGCTTCCCCAAGGAAATCATTCTCCTCGGCGGCGCCCCCGGCGCCGGTAAAGGAACCAACACCGCCTTCATCGCCAAAGCCCGCGGCCTCACCTGCCCGCCCGTCGTCATCAGCGCGTTGCTCGATTCGCCCGACGCCCAGCGACTGAAAAACGCCGGCAACATGGTCGGCGACCGCGAGGTCGTCAGCCTCCTCCTCCGCGAACTGCTCAAGCCGATCTATCGCGACGGCGTCATCATCGACGGCTTCCCCCGCACCAACGTTCAGGTCGAGTGCCTCAAGCTCCTCGTGAACAAGATGCACGCCCTGCGTCGTGAGTTTTTCAATACACCGCTCGGCATCCACTTCCGCCATCCGACGATCCACATCATGGTGCTGTTCGTCGACGAGAAGGAATCCATCGCCCGTCAGCTCAAACGCGGCGCCCAAACCCGCGCCCACAACGAGGAAGTTCGCCGCACCGGCGTCGGCACCCTCTGGGATGACCGCGCCACCGACCACGATGAAGCCCTCGCCCAACGCCGCTATCGCGTTTTCAAGGAGCAGACGTGGGACGCCCTCCAGTCCCTCAAGGAGATTTTTCACTATCATTTCATAAACGCCCAAGGCCCGGTCGACGAGGTTGAGCAAAACATCCTCAAGGAACTCGAATACCAAAGCACCCTCGAGCTGGATCCGCGCACCGTTGACCGGCTCCGCAGTCTCCCCGTCGCTAGCGAAATCATCATTCACGCGCGGCAGGAACTGGTGAAACGCCTCGACAGCTACGAATTCGGACACCCCGAGCTCTTCTCACAGGTGGTCACGTTCATCACGCGCAAGATCATGCCGATCGTCCTGCGCCACTCGATCTCCGGCGTCGCCCTCATCAACACCGAGGAGCCGCTCCTCGACGATCCGGCCGCGCTCGCGATGCTCATCGATGTGTTTTCCGAGCGCGGCTACCACGCCGTCGTCGATCTTCACCGCATCGAGGTTCCCGACAAAGTAGACCTCCAAACCGGCCAAATCACCTGCCGCATCAAAAAGGTCTTCCGCATCCAAATCCGCTTCCACGGCTCCGAAATCCGCCGCGGCTAAAGAAATTTTCGATTCGGGATTTTCGATTTTCGATCTCAGCGCACATCCGCTGCTGGCATGGCTGCGCATAAACTCGCGACGCTTCCTCTCCAGCCATGAACGAAACCGAAATGAAACTCCGCACCAAGCGCTTTGCACTGCGCATCCTCAAGTTGATCGAAGCCCTCCCTGATACTCGGTCGGGGCGGATCCTGGCCAATCAACTCGGCCGCTCGGGCACATCGGTCGGCGCCAACTACCGCGCCGCGTGCCGCGCCAAATCCACCGCGGACATGATGGCCAAACTCTCCGTTGTCGAAGAAGAAGCCGACGAAAGCGCGTTCTGGCTGGAGCTGATTCCCGAGGCCGAACTCGTGCCCGCCGCGAAAACGGAGAGCCTGCTTCAAGAAGCCAGCGAACTCACCGCCATCATGGTCGCCTCCCGTAAAACGCTCCTCCGCAACAAGCAGAAATAGCCGGCGCAGCTGCCTTAAATCGAAATTCGAAAATCCAAATTCGAAAATCTCTTCACTCGTATCTCAGCGCCTCGATCGGATCCAGCCGCGCCGCTTTCCACGCGGGATAAAACCCAAACCCCACGCCGATCCCCGAGCACACCATCAAGCCAATCGCCGCCCAGTTCCACGGGAACACGATCGACGCATTCATCCACATCGCGATCCCGTTCCCCGCGATCACGCCCAACACGATCCCCGCCACCCCACCCGCGAGCGAAATCACCACCGACTCGATCAAAAACTGCGTAAGGATGCTCCGCCGCCGCGCACCGATCGATTTCCGAATCCCGATTTCCTTCGTCCGTTCCGTCACGCTCACGAGCATGATGTTCATGATCCCCACGCCCGCCGCCAGCAGCGCGATCGCGCTGATCACGAACGCCCCCGCGCCCACGACATTCGCCACTTTCGCAAACGCCGCGATCAACGATTCGTTCGAAAACACCTCGAAATCGTTCTCTTCCTCCGGCTCCAGCCCCCTCACGATCCGCATCACCGTGATGGCCTTGTCCAAGGTCTCCTGATACACCACTTGCGACGGCGCCTGCGTCGCGATGTTCACCGACTGCCTCAAGCTCCCAAAGTCCACGGCATAACGCGTGATCGGGATGATGATGATTCCGTCCTGGCTCTGCCCAAACGAGGTCCCCTTCCGCCCCAACAACCCCACGATCGTGTAGGTCTGCCCCGCCACTTTGATCAACTTCCCCAGCGGCGGCTCCGATAAAAACAGTTTCTCCACCACATCCTGTCCGACCAGGCACACCGGCCGCGCCAGATCGATGTCCGTTTCGTTGATATTCCTGCCTGTCTCGATCGTGTGCTGGTTCGTCGCCAGATAATGCTGGTTCCCTCCCGCGAAGGTCAGCCCCGGCGTCGTCTTCCTGTTCTCATACACCGCCTGCGCCTTCCGCCCGTCGAGATACAATTCGAGGCTCACCACCTCGGAAACCTCCTCCATCATCCGCTGGTAACGCAGCGCCTCCTCCAGCGTGATATTTCGGCGCATCTCGTATTTTCGCCGATCCTGGCCGCCGGTCTGAATTCCCGCCGGCCACTTCTGAAATTGAAACGCGTTCGAGCCCAGCATGCTCAACCCTGACTCGATCGACCCGCGCAAACCCGCCACCACCGTCATCACGCCGATCACCGAAAACACGCCGATCGTGATTCCCGCCATCGTGAGCAACGACCGCAGTTTGTTCACGCCCAGCGACGCGAACGCCATTTTCAAGATCTCGCCGATTCCCATGATGAGTTCCTATTCGTAGCGAAGCGCCACCACCGGATCCAACCGCGACGCGCCCCACGCCGGCGCGAAGCCCGACACGATTCCCGTGAGCACCGACACCGCCATGCTCACGAACACGAGATTCATCGAAAACTCCACCGGCAGGCTCGGCATGCCCTGCTGCAACAGCCGGCAAATCCCATAGGTCAGCGCCAGTCCCACCAACCCTCCGATCAAACAAATCGACACGGCCTCGATCAAAAACTGCAGCAGAATCGTCCGCCGCCGCGCCCCCAGCGCCTTGCGCGTGCCGATCTCCTTCGTCCGCTCCTTCACGCTCACGAACGTGATGTTCATGATGCCGATCGCTCCGACAAACAGCGACAAGCCCGTGATCCCCAAACCCGCGACCGCGATCCCCGACTTCAACGGATCCAGCTGCTTCTTGAACGCCTGCTGCTGATTCACCGAAAAATTGTCGCGCTCGCCCGGCAGCTGCCCGCGCACGCGACGCATCGCGCCAATCAACTCCTCCTGCGCCTCATCCAGCCGGTTCTTGTCTTTCACCTTCACCCGCACGTCCGTCCCGCGCCAGCTCAGCCCGAAATATTTCCGATACGCGTTCAGCGGCAAAATCGCCTGCGCATCCATGCTGAACAAACCGAGAAACGAGCCCTGCTTCGCCAGCACGCCGATCACCGTAAACGGCTGCCCGCGGATCAGCACCGTCTCATCCAGCGCCGCCCGCCCGGGAAAAAGATGCTCCGCCACGTCGAACCCCAGCACGCACACCTGCCGGCCGCCCGACGCCTCCGCCTCATTGAACAACCGCCCGTATTCAAAATCCGCCGACATCATCTGCGCGTAGTCCGCCGTCGTCCCGAAGACATACACGTTGCTCACCTGCTGCTTGCCCGCCTTCACCGCCTCGCCCCGCCCCAGCACCGGCACCGCGATCTGCAAGAGCGAGTTCGGCGTCGCCTCGATGATCCGGTTCAAACGCGCCGCGTGCAACGGCTCCAGCCGCGGACGATTCTCGTAGTTCCACCAATCCTCCACGCCCTGCCACGGCCACTTCTGCACGTAGAGCACGTCGTCCCCCAGCATCGCCAGGCTCCGCTGAAATCCCACATCGATCCCGCGAATCGCCGTCCCCATCAGCGTCACCGCCACGATGCCGATGATCACGCCCAGCGCCGTCAGCACCGAGCGCATCTTGTTCGCCCGGATCTGCGCCAACGCGATCCGAAACGCCTCCGTCAGCTCATAGATCAGCCGCGTCATCGAGTTTGCCTTCCGCCGCTCAGACCACCGCTTCGTCGCTCTCGATCAACCCATCGCGCAACCGCACGATCCGCCGCGCGTGCCGCGCAATGTCCTCTTCGTGCGTCACCACGATGATCGTGTTCCCCTGCGCATAGAGCTGCTCGAAAAGCGCCATGATCTCCACGCCCGTTTTAGAATCCAGATTCCCCGTCGGCTCGTCCGCCAGGATGATCGAGGGATTGTTCACCAGCGCACGCGCGATCGCCACGCGTTGACGCTGACCGCCCGAAAGCTCGTTCGGCTTGTGGTGCATGCGATTGCCCAGCCCCACATTCTCCAGCGCCACCATCGCCAGCTCCCGCCGCTCGGCCGGCGTCACTCCCGCGTAAATCAGCGGCAGCTCCACATTGTGCAACGCATTCGAGCGCGGCAGCAGGTTGAAGGTCTGAAACACGAAGCCGATTTCGCGATTCCGGATGTCCGCCAGCTCGTCGTCATCCATGTGCGCCACGCTCTTGCCGTTGAAATAATACTCGCCCGCCGTCGGCGTATCCAAGCATCCGAGCATGTTCATCAGCGTCGACTTGCCCGAACCCGACGGCCCCATGATCGCCAGGTATTCGTTGCGCCGGATGCTCAACGCCACGCCGCGCAACGCATGGATGATCTCCTCGCCCATGCGGTAAAGCTTCGTCACGCCGGAAATCTCGATCACGAGTTCGCCCGGCGGACGCACGATCCGCGGCAGTCCCTCGGCAGGAGCAGTAGGAGGAATCATCGATGTCTTCGTTTCTAGCGCCGCTCCGCCGTTACTTTTTCTCTTCCGCCTTCTTCGGCTTCTCGAGCTGCACTTTCATTCCATCCTTCAACCGCCGGCTGATCGCCGCGTAACTGCCCGACACGACTTCATCTCCTTCCGCCACGCCGGTCTTTACTTCGATGTGAGTCATGTCCGCGATCCCCGTTTCCACCGGCACCATCTTCACCGTATCGCCGTTCTTCACGAACACCACGCGCTGCATCCGATCGCGATTCCGCCGCGCCTCCGCGCGTTCGTCCTTCGCCTCGAGCGCGTTGCCCGACTTCTCCTGCGCGTCTTTCGCCATCTTCTGCTGAAACTCCTCCGACGTCAGACCACCCTCGGCGCGCACCGTCACACTCTGGATCGGCACCGCCAACACATTCTCCACCGTCTGCGTCTCGATGTCCGCCGTCGCACTCATCCCTGGCCGCAACTGGATATCGCTTTCGATGATTTTGATCTTCACCAAAAAGTTCGTGACCTCGTCGCTCACGCTCTGATTCCCCTGCGCCGCTCCACCGCTTCCGGCCGACGCTGCCGAGCTGCCGATTTCCTTCACCGTTCCCGTGAATTTGCGCCCGGGATACGCGTCGATCGCGATCGTCGACCGATCGCCGATCTTCACGTTCACGATGTCGTTTTCGTTCACCTTCACGCGCAGTTCCATGTTCGCCAGGTCCGCGATGCGCATCATTTCGGTGCCCGTGAATTGTCCGGTCGCCACCACGCGCTCGCCCGCCTCGCTGGTCAACGAACTCACCGTTCCATCCATCGGCGCATAAATCGTCGTCTTGCTCAGCTGATCCGCCGCCTGGTTCAACGAGCCTTCCGTCCGCCTAATCTGCGCGAGCGCATTGTCATGATTCGCCACAGCCACGTCCAGCTGCGTGCGCGCCGCCGTGAAGTCCGAATCCGAAATCAGGTTCTTCCCATAAAGATCCTCCGCCCGTTTGAAATCTTCCTGCGCCTTCAACAGCTGCGCCTTGTTCTGCACCGCAACCGCCTTCGCCGCCACCAGGTTCGCCTCCTGCTGCTCGTATTGGGCCTGATAAAAATCAGGCTTAATCTTCGCCAGCAAGTCGCCCTTCTTCACCACATTCCCTTCCTTCACCGGCAGCTCGATGATTTCGCCCGCCACCTCCGGCGAAATTTTCACCTCCACCTCCGGCTGCACTTTGCCCGTCGCGGTCACCATCTGCGTGATCGTCTTCACGATCACCTTGTCGGTCGTGACCATCACCGCGCCTTCGTTTCCGCGATTGCGCATCTTCGCTCCCGCGATCAACGCGATCAGCAACACGACTCCGCCCAGGATGAACCACTTCATCTTGGACTTTTTCTTCTTCGGAGCGCCTTGCGACGGGCGCGGGGCAGGAGCAGGGGCAGGAGCCGGATTCATAGATCGGTGCGTGTAAGAGGTGCGAGGGTTGGAAATCGCCGCCGGCTTGGCAAGCGGCCCGTCTCGGTCGCGATCGTGATCCGCGAAAACGCCTTTGCGACGAAGCCCGCGCCTTTCGCGATGAAGCGAAAGGCATGATCGCCCGACAAACGTATTCCAACGGCCGACGCTGGCATCCCCCGACAACACACCCACCCTCCCAAAGTTACACGAATAGTTGGATGAGCGGCCCTGCTGAAAGATGAACGGCCCAGCCGTTTCGCACCTCCTCCTTGCCACTCGCACGTGTCCGAACACGCTCCCCGTCATGCAAAACTCGACTCATGCGCGGGAGTTGCCGCGCTTCCTCGCCCTCGCCGCGCTGTCTTTCGGACTCGTCGCCCCCGTCGCCGCCGCCACAGACGAAAACCCCTTCTACACCGAAAGCCCGCTTCCTTATCACTACCCGCCTTTCGACAAGATTAAGGAGACCCACTACACGCCCGCCTTCGATCGCGGCATGGCCGAACAACTCAAGGAAGTCGGCTCCATCGCCAACCAACCCGAGCGCCCCACGTTCGACAACACCATCGTCGCCCTCGAGCGCTCCGGCCAGCTCCTGAATCGCGTCAACACCGTCTTCTTCTCCCTCACGTCCGCGCACACCAATCCCGCCCTCCAGGAAATCGAGGCCGCCATGGCCCCGAAGCTGTCCGCCCACTACGACACCATCCTCCTCGACGGAAAACTCTTCGCGCGCATCCAAGAGCTTCACGACAAACGTGACTCCCTCGATCTCGATGCCGAATCGAAACGCGTCCTCGAGCGCTACTACAAGGACTTCGTCCGCGCCGGCGCCAAACTCTCGGAGCCCGACAAAACCAAGCTCAAGGCGTTCAACGCCGAACTCGCGATGCTCTACACACAATTCGCGCAAAATGTCCTGAAAGAGAAAAACGCCGCCTCTGTCGTCTTCGACTCGCGCGATGAACTCGCCGGTCTCTCCGACAGCGAAATCTCCGCCGCCGCCGACGCCGCCAAGGAAGACGGCAAGGAAGGCAAATTCGTCATCCGCCTCCTCAACACCACCGGCCAGCCCGCCCTCACTTCGCTCACCCATCGCGCGGCCCGCGAACGCATCATGCAAGCGTCGCTCAACCGCGGCAGCTCCGGCGGCGATTTCGACAACCGCGCCAACATCACGCGCGCCGCCAAACTCCGCGCCGAACGCGCCGCCCTCCTCGGCTTCCCCCACCACGCCGCTTACCAACTTTCCGAACAAACCGCGCAGGACGTCGGAACCGTCAATAAACTGCTCGCCGATCTCGCCACCCCCGCGGTCGCCAACGCCCGCCGCGAAGCCGCCGACATGCAGCAGATCATCGATCGCGAAAATGGCGGCTTCCAACTCGCCTCGTGGGATTGGGCCCACTACGCCGAAAAAGTCCGCCAGGCCCGTTACGATTTCGACGAGTCCCAGCTCAAACCTTACCTTGAGCTCAACAACGTCCTCATCAACGGCGTCTTCTTCGCCGCCACTAAACTTTTCGGCATCACCTTCCAGGAGCGCAAAGATCTCCCCGTTTACCAGGAAGACGTTCGCGTGTTCGAAGTTTTCGACGCCGATGGCACTCCTCTCTCGCTCTTCCTCTTCGATCCTTACGCCCGCCCGTCCAAACGCGGCGGAGCCTGGATGAATGAATACGTCGCCCAGTCCGGCCTCTTCCGCCTGAAGCCCGTTGTCGCCAACCACCTCAACATCCCGAAGCCGCAACCCGGCGAGCCCGCGCTGCTCACTTGGGACGAAGTCATCACTACGTTCCACGAATTCGGTCACGCCCTTCACGGCATGTTTTCCGATGTTCACTACCCGCGCTTCAGCGGCACCAACGTCCCGCGCGACTTCGTCGAATTCCCCTCGCAGGTAAATGAGATGTGGGCCGACTGGCCGGAGGTCCTGAAAAACTACGCCAAACATTACAAAACCGGCGAACCGCTCCCCGCCGAACTTCTCGCCAAAGTCGAAGCCGCCAAAAAATTCAACCAGGGCCACGCCACCACCGAATACCTCGCCGCCTCGCTCCTCGACCAGTCCTGGCACCAACTCCGCGCCAACGAAGTTCCCTCCGCCGATCAAGCTCTCGAATTCGAAGCCGCTGCGTTGAGGAAAGCCGGCGTCGATTTCGCTCCCGTGCCGCCGCGCTACCGCAGCACGTATTTCTCGCACATCTTCTCCAGCGACGGCTACTCCGCCGGTTACTATTCCTACATCTGGAGCGAGGTCCTCGACGCCGACACCGTCCGCTGGTTCAAACAAAACGGCGGCCTCACCCGCGAAAACGGCGAGCGCTTCCGCAAACTCCTCCTCTCGCGGGGCGGCGCCGACGAAGCCATGAACCTCTTCCGCAACTTCATCGGCCGCGATCCCGACGTTCAACCGCTGCTCGAACGCCGCGGCCTCAACTAACAACCGACTGTAGGGCGGGGTCTCCTGACCCCGCCTTTTTCATCAACCTGCAGGCCGCCACCACGCTGGCGCTTTTTTCCTCCCTATGAAACCCGGCCGCGCCCTCCTCGGCCTCAGCGACGGTCTCATCGACCGACTGCTCTGCGTCCTCGGCACGCTCGTTTTTTCTCAAGCCCCCGAGTTCATCCAACAATACCTCCAGCGTCTCGGCGGACACCTCGACGAAGCCCGCCGCCAACTCGCCCAATTCCGCGACGTTGCCTCCCAATCCGGCCTCACTCTCGACCGTCTCATCGCGCAAACTTCCGCGAATTCCGACACCGCCGTCGCCAAGCTCGGCGGCGTCATGTCCGCCTCCGTCGAACGCGTCGCCGAACTCGAATCCGCCCAGACCGCGATTCAAAACGCCTCCATCTGGTCCAAGCCTTTCGTCTTCGCCCGCCACGTCGACGCCTCGATCGCCCAAGCCACGTGGGACATCTATCGCCCCGCCGTCCCCACCACGATCGAAGGTTTGATCTACGCCCTCCTCGGCATGTTCGTCTTCCTCTCCCTTTACCACGGGCTCATCCGCTTTCCGATCTCCCGCGCGTCCCGCCTCCGCCGCGACACCTACACGCCCGCCGCTCACCCTGTTCCGTAGGCCGCTTCAGCTTCCCGCTGTTTCTCGCACCACCACATTCACCGCCAATAACCGCCCTTCGCCGCCCCGTATCGCGTTCGCCACTACCTTCTCGCCCGGCCGCAAATCCCCGACTCGAATCGTCTCTTCGCCTCGTAGAATCGCCGTGTCCTGCGTCACTTGCATCGTGACTGCTTCGTGATTGCGGACAACGACCGTGAGATCGTTCTCCGAACGTCTCACGACCTCGCCTTGGATCATGAACTGATCGCTGGTCACTGCCTGAATCGTAGCCAGCCGCGGCAACGGCACCTGCACCACTTTCGCACGCGCCTCTCCCCCCACCGCTGCGCCCAACGCCAACACTGCCAGACAACCTCGCCACGCTAGAGTCTTCATGATGGGGAATCGCCGTCGCGCACCACGCGCGCCGAACATCGCTCATGGAACGCCCGCCACCACCGCCGTTCCTACTCGCTCCGCCCACTCTCGACTCCGGAAATCTCCCGATCACCTTCGCTCCCCGATGGCTTGGCGCTACCTCTCACTTCTTCTCGGCGTGTTCGCCTGCTCCACCTCGGTCATCCTGATCAAGGCCAGCGAGACCCACGCCATGCTCATTCCCCCTGCGCGCCTGCTTCTCGCCGTCGTCGCGCTTTCGCCCTTTTTCTTCTCCGACCTCCGCCTGCACCGCGCTGTCTACACGGCCGCGCATCTTCGCCGCACCACGATCCCCGCGCTTGTCCTCGCGCTCCATTTCATCTCCTGGACCTACGGCGCCCGCACCACTTACGCCGCGCAAGCCACCCTCATCGTCAACCTCGTCCCTATCGCGATCCCGTTCTTCCTCTACTCTCTCGCCGGCGAAAAAATCAACCGCGCCGAACTCATCGGCACCGGCATCGCGATCGCCGGCCTGGTTCTCCTCAACGCCCACGACGCGTTCTCCGGCAGCGGCGACGTCCTCGGCAACGTCATCTGCTTCGGCTCCATGCTGCTTTTCGCCTGGTATCTCGCGCTCGGCCGTGCCAACCGCGATTTCCCATCGCTCTGGCTCTACGTCATCCCGGTCTACTTCCAAGCCGGCCTCTTCAGCCTTCTCGCCGCCATTCCGTGGCTCGACACCTTCGCTTACTCCTCCCTCCGCGAATGGTCGCTCATGGCCGGCCTCGCTGTCATCCCCACCATCATCGGCCACTCGCTGCTCAACCACGCGCTCCGCAACCTCCGCGGCCAGGTCGTCAGCCTTTGCAACGCCGCGCAATTCATCTTCGCCGGCATCATGGCGTTCTTTCTTTTCAACGAATCCCCCACGCTGCTCTTCCTCGCGGCTTCCGCCATCGTCTCCGCCGGCATCGCCGTCGTCGTCCTCGCCACGCCTTCCACTCCGCCCCGCCTCCGCTGACTCAGGCAGCCCCGGCCTCCGCGAATCATTCGTTCACCACGCCTGAAACTTCCGCCAGGAAATCCTTCCCAACGGTTCCGCATTCCCCGGCGCCGGCGTCACCACCAAAGCCACCCAGCCCTCGCCTTCCGGCACCCCAAAGTCGAAGCGCTGCACACCACGATCCTCCGGATTCACGCTCGGCCGCAGCTCCCGCGTGTGCACCACCTCGAACCGTCCCGATTTGTAGTAGATCACGGTCACTTTCATTCCCGTCGCGCCATAATCCTCCGGCCGCGCGTCTCCAATATACTGATACTCGCCGGCCAGCCGTCCAATCCGCCGGCCCAGCCTCACCCACACTTCGCCCGGCGCTCCGCTTTCAAGCGCGCCTCCGTTCGCACCCGTGTGCTCCACCACACCATGTGCCACGCCTTCCACGCCGACCGCTTCGCCCCCACCCCACAGCACGCGCGCGTCGATCGACCGTCCCGCGAGCAGCCGATTGATCGGGCGCGGCGGCTCTTCACCCACCTCGCCTGCATGTTCCGTTCGCAATCGCCGCCAGCCAAATCGCACGCCCGCACCTTCCACCGCGTCCACCGTTAGCGTCACCGGACGTCCTCCCGGACTCACCGCCAACGGCCGCGCCACCCAGCGTTCCTCCGGCCCCAACTCGATCGTGTCCCGCCAGATTTCTTCCGCGGGTTCCTCCCCTTCTCGCGCATGCACCGTCAACGTCGCCCGCGCCACTCCTCCGCTCCTTCCGTGACGATCCGCCACCATCTCTGCGGCAAATCGATAAACTCCTCGCGCGAAGTCGATCCGGTGCGCGCCCTCCGATCCCAGATAAAACAGCCCGTTGCTCGCTCGATGCACCAACGGCTTCGCCCCCGACACGTCCATGTCTCGCCAATACAGATTCGACTGGGTGTTGGTCCCGAACTCGAACACCGACACCCCCGCGTCGCGCACATACGCATACAGCCTCGGACCCCAGCGTTCTTCCCGGAAATACTTCCCCAACAGCTCCGTCATCCCCGAGGTCCAGTAATTCCAACCCGCATACGACAGGATCACTTGTATCCGTTCGTCGGATTCAATTCGCTTCGCCATTCGCCACGAGTCCGCATCCGAGGTCGTCGTCCCGCTCGCCAGCCACAGGGGTAGATCGTCATGCCGCGCCGCGGGCATCGCTCGCACCAGCCAGTCCGTCGCGTTGACACAGTAGAACCCCGTTTCATCCACCCCATGCGCCTTCAACCGCTCCGCCTGTCGCTGATACTCCTGCAAGCTCGCATGCAGCGTCGCCGGTATGCGCATACCGCGCAGATACGCCAGCCGCTCCGGCAAATCGTCCGCGCTCACCATCTCCTGCCTCAGCGCCAAGTCATGCGTCCACAACGCCCGCGTTCCCCGCCACGCCGACCACCACGCGGGCACGAGCAACGTCAGTGACGCCACCACCAACACCACCTTCGTCCATTTCGCGGCCGTCGCGCCTTCCGCATACGCCAACGCAATCCCCGTCGCAAACACCAGCGCCGCCGCTCCCGCGAGATACGAAATATCCATGTTCGTCGCGAGGATCACGCCCATGCAGATCCACCCGCCCGCCGCGATCACCGCCAGCATCACCGATCGCACCACGCGTCGCGCTCCGCCTTTCGCGATGCTCGCCGCCGCCATCGCACTCGCAACCAGCAACAACCCCACGCCCCACGCGCCCGCATACGTGAAATGCAGGGGTTTGTAGTAATCGTGCGGCGTGTGCAGGTAAAACTTCGCCGTCGCCAGCTGCCACAACATCCCCGTGCGAAATCCCGCCGGCAGCACGATCACGTTGTAGAGCCACTGCTCCAACGTCGCTCCCGTCCACATCACCTCCGTCGCCACCGGCGCGATCACGCCGAACCCAAAATGCCCCAGCATCATCAACCGGGCCCGCCGCCACGAAACCTCTCCCAACCATCCCGCGCGAAACGTCAGCGTCATCGCGAACGCCAGCGCCGCCACTTGATACGTCAGCTTCGTCATCCCGCCCACCCACAACGCCAGCCACACGCACGCGATCGCCGCCGCACTCCAGCGCCCGTCGCGCGGCCTCGCCGCGAGCACCCACACCACCACGCCGAGCACCGTCGTCCCCACCGCGTTATACCACACGATCGTATGCTGGCTCGACGATGCCCCCACCACCGCCGCGGCCACCACGATCGCCACACCCGCCCCTAAACTCCGCCACAACGCCGCCGCCAGCCCCACGAAACTCAACACAATGAACACCGCATTCGCATACGTGAGGCTCAGATAGCGCGCGCCCGCTACTTTCTCCGCCCACCAACTCACCGTGAACTGCAAGGTTTGAATCGGTGTAACAAAATCCAAATACGGCCGCTCTCCCGCCTCGATCCGCCCGACCGCCGCCATCACCAGCCCGTAGTCGGTAAAATCCACCAACGCCGCGTGATTCTTCCACCATGGCGCCAACACCACCACCAATCCCACCAAGACGCCCAAGCCTGCCCACTTCTTCCGACCGCCCTTCCGTCCCGTGACTGCTGCATCGTTCGACATGCGCCGGCACGATGCGCCGCGACTTCTCTCGCCCGCAACCGCATACTTTCGGCATTGCCGAATGGAGCAGCCGCCCGCGCTCTGGTCCCGCGCACCCCAATCCAGCCTTTGCTTCTGCGCCCCCTTCGCTCCAAAACCGTTTTCATGCGCCGCCTCTTCACCCGACTCTTCGCCGTCGCATCCCTCGCCTTCCTCGCCCCCGCGCCCTCCACCTCCGCCGCTCCGTCCGACTTCGAAGGTATTTGGACCGGCGAGATCATCGCGCCCAACACCCGCACCAGCCTCGGCCTCGCATTCACGCCCACGCCCGACGGCCTCTTCGTCAGTCTCCATTTCCCCGAGATGTTTCTCTACACCGCGAATTTCGGCGCCGCCGATATCCGCGACGACACCTTCACCCTCGCTCCGCTCCAACTCGTCCTCACCCGCCAGTCCGACGACGAGCTCGTCGGCACGTTCGCGCCCGCGCGTCTTCCCGTCCGCCTGCGCCGTGGCGGCACGTTTTCCGAAGCGCCCACGTCCGCCCCGCTCCTCGCCGCACCTGCCCCGCGCTGGCAGCGTCAACTCGGCGCCCCCCTATGGGCCTCGCCCGTCGTCCATGACCACACGGTCTATGTGGCCGCCACCGATGGACGCGTCCACGCCCTCCGCGCCAGCGATGGCGAGCCGCTCTGGAGTTGGACCGGCCCGCATCCATTTTATGGAGACGCGCTCGTCACGTCCGACGCGCTTTACGTTCTCGACGAGCGTTCCCACCTCGTCGCCCTCGCTCGCGCCGACGGCACGCTTCTCTGGCGGCTCGACCTGCACGAAAACGATTCCGATTCCGCTCCCACGGCTTCACCTCGCAACCGCACGTTCAATCACCGCACCGCCACACCCGTTCTCGATCCCCGAGGCATCCTCTACGTCGGCTCCACCGATCAACATCTCTACGCGATCAATGCCGAATCCGGCCGCATCCTCTGGCGCCACCCCACCCCCGCCCCGATCTACGCGCCCGTTGCGCTGCACGGCGATCACCTCGTCGCCGCCTGCTTCGATGGCACTCTTTTCTCCCTTCACCGGCGCAACCGCCGCGAACGCTTCCGCACCACCCTCGGCGGTCCGATCGTGTCCGCTCCGGTAATCGTTGGCGACCGCCTCGTCGTCGGTTCGCGCGACACCTTCCTTCACGGTCTCGACGCCGCCACCGGCGCCGCCCGCTGGCGCAACACCCACTGGTTTTCCTGGGTCGAATCCACCCCACGCGTCGCCGACGGCACCCTCTACATCGGCAGCTCCGATTTCCGGCGCGTCTCCGCACTCGATCCGCGCGATGGCCGCCAACGCTGGTCGACCGACGTCCTCGGCCTTTCCTGGGGCTCACCCGTCGTCACCGCCGACACCGTTTTCGCCGGCACCGCCGGCCAGGATCTCTCCACCACCGTGATCGCTCATCGCGGCGGCATCGTCGCGCTCGACCGCTCCACCGGAGCGATCCGCTGGCGTCACGAAACCGCCGCTCCCGCCGGCGCACCTTTCAACGGCATCGCCGGCTCGCTCGCCCTCGTCGACGACCTCGTCATCGCCGCCGACGTTCACGGCACCGTCCTCGCCCTCCCCCAACTCACGAGTTCCCCCTAACTCGTCTGTTTTTCTGCGAAAGCGTCCTTCTCGCAGGACGCCCTCGGGTCGTGAGCCCCTTCCGCCCGAACCGGAAAATGTGAACCGCTAAACATTTCGGCGGTCATTTGCGCTCGGTGCGCGCCGCTCCGCGGTGCCCTTTAACTGCCCCGCGGCTCGCATCTTCTCCGAAATGAAATCCTCCCTCCTCCGCGCCTTCGCCCTCCTCTCGCTGCCGGCCTGCCTTGTCGCACAAGACACCACAACCATCGAACCTGCCCCGACCCCCGCGAACATCAAACTCGGCGTCGGCTACGACTACAGTCGCGGCAGTTATGGCCTCTCTCAGGACACCGAGGTCACCTTCGTCCCGCTTCACCTCAATTACGACCAAGGCCGCTGGGCCTTCAAAGCCAGCATCCCCTACATCACCATCAAAGGCCCCGCCACCGTCGTCGCCGGCGGCGGCACCGGGAGCGGCGGCGGCGCTCCCACGCGCCCGACCACTTCCTCGGAATCCGGTCTCGGCGACATCACGTTCTCTGGCACGTATCACCTCCGCCCCGTTCCCGGCGAACTCAACCTCGACCTCACCGGCCGCGTGAAACTCGGCACCGCCGACGAAGACAAGGGCCTCGGCACCGGCGAAACCGATTACTACGTCCAACTCGATTTGTATCAGAATTTCGGAGTCATCACGCCGTTCGCCAATGTTGGCTACCGCTTTCTCGGCTCCAACGCCTCCTTCCAACTCGAGGACGGCTTCTACGCCACCGCCGGCGCCGCGTTCCGCCTCTCCGACACCACCATCGTCGGCGCCGCTTACGATTGGCGCTATCGCATCATCGATGGCGCCCAGAACGGCACCGACGCCCTCGGATTCATCTCCTACACGCCCAACGAAACCTGGAACGTGCTCGGCTACATCCTCATCGGCTTCAACGACGCCAGCCCCGATCTCGGCCTCGGCACGCTCCTCAGCCACAAGTTCTAGACCGAATGATGGAGGCGCGGCGCCCTCACCGCGCATTTCCCTTCCCCATGTAGGAGCCTGCTTGCAGGCGATTTTCACACCTGCTTGAGGCGGTTGTCCACACCCTCAAGCGCGACAACCCGCGCCCCTCAGTCCACCAGCGCCTGATACATCAGCACCTTCCACCGCTGGTTGAGATTGATCCCGCCCGTCGGCATCAGCTGCGTCATGAACAACGCCACGATCTTCTCCTTCGGATCGACGAGATACTGCGGATAATACGCGCTCCCCCAACCATACGCGCCCTCGCCGACGAGCTCCCCGAAATGGCCGGGATCCTCGTTCACCCAGAACCCAAGTCCGTGCGCCGACGTATCCCGGCGATACTTGTCGCCCGTATGATTCGCATGCATCAGCTCGACCGTCTTCGGACTCAACAACCGGACGCCGTCCAGCTCCCCGCCATTCACGAGCATCTGCAGAAATCGCCCGTAATCCTCCGCCGTCGAAAGCAATCCCGCGCCGCCCGAAAAACACTTCCGCGGCCCCTGCACGTAATGGCTGTTTTCCGCACTCTCCTTCAGCACCAGCTTTCCGCCCTCCCAGCCGTAAACATTAGCCAAGCGTCCCGCTTTTTCCGGCGGCAAAAAGAAGTGCGTATCCTTCATCCCGAGCGGTCCGCAAATCCGCTCCTCGATGAACTTGTCCAGCGGCATTCCCGACACCACTTCCACCAGTCGTCCGAGCACATCCGTGCCAAATCCATACTGCCAGGCCTCGCCGGGATGACCGTGCAACGGCAACGCCCCCAAGCGATCGATCGCCTCGCCGATCGTCTCATCCTTGTCCGCGAAAAACCATCCCGTCAGCCCCGCCGCCTTATACGCTTCGTGCGCCAGATCACCCGATCCGCCATACGTCAGCCCCGCCGTGTGCGTCATCAAATCGCGGATCCAAATCGGCCGTTTCGCTTTCACCAAAACATACTTCGTTCCATCCGGTGAACCTTCCGGCGCCGGCACCGCGACCGTGGAGTTCGCAAACGCCGGCAGATAGTTCGACAGCGGTTCGCGCAGCATGAACTTCCCTTCCTCGTAAAGCATCATCGCTGCGACGGTCGTCACGGCCTTGCTCATCGACGCGATCCGGAAAATCGCATCCCTCGCCATCGGCTTTCCCGCCTCGAGATCCTGCTGCCCATACGTCTGCAGCTTCACCGTCTCGCCTTCGCGCCGGATCAACATCACCGCGCCAGCGATTTTTCCAGCCTCCACGTGCTCCTCGATTACCCGGTCAAGCCGCCCCAAGCGCTGCTCATCGAACTTCAACTTCGAAGGCGTCTCCGCGCTCACACCCATCGCCGCCACGCACCACACCACACTCGTCAACAACACTCGCCAACCGGGGTTTATCATCATGCCCCCACCCAATACACCCACCCTTTCCGCGCAATGAAATCGTTCGCCCGCCGCGACTTCTCTCACTGCACCACCGGTTCCGACCACCAGATCCGCCCCGAGGTCTGCTTCCTTCCCTCGCTTCCGCTCGCCGTCAGCACGACCCATCCGTCGCGCTCGGGCGTCGGCACATCGAACACCCCGCTTACCTCCGCGTGCAACTCCTCCGCCTCTACAGCGCGATCGTAGAAAAGATCGAACCGCCCGCCGTGCACATAAACCACCGATACGCGAATGCTGCCCGCCCCCTCCAAGCGATAACCGCCCGTTACCCGCCCCGCGCCCGATCCGACGCGCACCCATAATTCTTCTCCCACGTTCACGCGCCAGCCTCGCTGCCCTTCCCGCTCCTCCGCCACCGGTTCTTCCTTCCCGAAAAACACCCGTCGCCCATCCAACTCCCATTCTTTCAACCCGCGCTGCAATGGCCCGTCCGGCAGCGCATTCCCCGCCGTGTGCTCGGTGCGCAACGTCCGCCATCCGCCCACCATTACCTGCCCCTTCGGCAACTCCATCTCGAGCGCCACCCGGACTCCGCCGGGACTGATCGAAAACGGCCGCGTCACACTCGGACTTTCCCGCGTAACCGTCACCGCCTCATCCCACATCAACGCTCCCGCTTCCGGTCCATCCGCCCGTCGCACCCGAAAACGGGCCTCACCGCGTGCCGCATCAGGCGGCAGCTCGGCGACGAAGTCTCCAGAAAGTCGATACAACCCGAATCCCAACGCCACTCGCGCCGAATCCCACGATCCGGCGAACCACGCTCCCCCCGGCTGCTGCAGCCATTCGATTCGCCCCTCCTCCACGTCCATCGCTCGTCCGTAGAGGTTCGAGTTCGCCCGCCGCGCCCACTCCACGGGCTGCGAAAATGGCGCGGCCGCCCTCCCCGGGAGCCAATACGCCACCAAGCTTCCGCCAATCACGCCGTCCTCATAGCGGCGATCCAGCACCTGGTGAAAATCCTCCGGCCAATGATTCCACGCCCGGTCGGCCACGATCACCTCCCACTGCCCGCCCCGCGCCAGCTCCCGAATCATCGCTCGCTTCTCCCGCGCCGAAAACGTCGTCCCTTCCTGGATCCACAACGGCATCCCGTTGGACCCGCTCGCCGGCATCGTCCGCGCCAGCCATTCCGTTCCATGCACGAATCGGAAATTTTCCTCCTTCGCGCCGTCGGCAATCCGCCTGCTTCGAAACGCCTCCAACTGCCGCAGGCCTTCATGCAACCCCGGCTCGATTTTCATCCCCCGCAAATACGCGAACCGCTCCGGCAAATCGTCCGCCGACTTCATCTCGCTGCGGGCCACGTCACCATGCCCCCAAATCGCACGCGCTCCGGCCCAGGCCGACGCCCACGCCGGCACCAATAACGTCACCGCCCCAACCACCAGCACGCCTCGCGCCCACGCCCAACACCGCACAGCCTCCCGCGGCACGCACGCGAGCACGATTCCGGTTGCCAGCACCAGCCACGCCGCGCCCGCCAGATGCGCGATCTCGTAATGCAGGGCCAGGAACACGAGCCCGCACGCGACCGCCCCGCCACTCATGATCGCGAGCCACATCAGCTCCCGCCCGCGTCGTTCGCGCTGTATCCATATTCCCACGGCAGCGATCGTCGTCACGACCAGCAGCAACCCGACGCCCCATGCGCCCATCGCACTGAGATAAACCGGCGGATGATAATCGTGCGGCGTCTGCCAATAAAATTCCCACGTTCCAATCGCCTGCAGCAGTTCCGTCCGGGCCTGCGCCAATTCCAACACATTCTGTTTCCACTGCGCGAAGCTCGCTCCCGTCAGCATCATCTCCGTCGCGATGGGCACGATGGTCGCAAACACGACCACCCCAAAAATCAAAGCCGCCGCCGCGCGCCCCGTCACCTTCCCTCGCTCCGCCGCCCGCAACACCCACGCCGACACCAGCGCGGTCGCAGCAATCTGATACGTCAGCTTCGTCATCCCGCCCAACCACAACGCCGTCGCCACCAGCACGACGCCCGTCCAATTTCCCCACCGCTCGCCTCCCGCCGCCGTCCCCCAAAACGCCGCCGCCAGCCACGCCACGCCCATCGCGTTATACCACGGAATCGTGTGCTGCAGCCCCGACGCCGCCACCACCGCCGCCGCGATCATCATCGCCGCCCACCCGCCAAAGGGCCGCACCAACAGCGCCACCAAGCCAAAGAACGTCCCCGCGATGAAAACCGCCGCCGCGTAAGTCAGACTGAGATACCGCGCTCCCCATATCTTCTCCGCCAACACGCCGACGTAATACTGCAGCGTCTGGATCGGCGTCAGAAAATCCACATACGGCCGCTCACCCCCTTCAATCAGCCCGACGCCCGCAATCACATGCCCGTAATCATAAAAATCCCGCAGCAGCGCATGATTCCTCCACCACGGCACCAACAAGAGCGTCAACATCGTCACCGCCGCCGCGCCCCAACCTAACCTGCGTGATCCTATCTTCATCGCCTCACTCGAATTTGACCCGCCGCCACCACGCATGCCCCCACGCATTTCTTTGCGCATCCGTCGACACCCACACGAGAGCGATCCAGCCGCCGTCTTCCGGCAACGCCACGTCGAATCGCTGCAATGTTCGATCCTCCTCCCGCGAAATCGGCCGCAGCTCCTTTTCGAACAACAGTTCCAATCTTCCCGACTTCACCCACACCACCCGCGCGATCGCTCCCGGCAAACTGTCCGCGTGCGCCCACGCATGCTCCCGCAAACCAAACTCCCCGCTCACCCGCCGCACCGACTTCTCCACCTGCAACCACACTTCTCCCGGCACGTGCGCGAACAACTCCCATTCTCGATTACGCGTATCCGCAAACGCATCGATTCCAAACACCGCCGTCTGCATCGGCTGGCTCGCCGTTTCTGCAGCCATCAATGCCTCCAGCCAGTTTCCCCGTGGCGCCAGCGTCTTCAACTCCACATCCAACGGCCCTGCCACCTCCGCCTCAGTTAGGTCAGCTCCCCGCGTCCACAGCTTCCTCCATCCCGCTCGCGCGCTCGATCCGCTCGTCTCCACCTCGAGCACCACCGCCCGTCCACCGCCGTCGATCTCGAAGTTCCCAATCCGCGAACTCGCCTCATTGGAAAGCTCCACCCGCCACTCCGCCAGCACGCGCCCGCTTCCTCCGCGCTCCACCACGCGAAACATCACCGACACGGGCTTCGTCACCGGCTCCGTGAGTTCGGTCACCATCTCTCCGCGGAGCCACTCCACCGGAAAATCCAGCGTCACCGCACTGCCGCTCGGCTGCGCCAAATACGCGCCGTCCTTCCTCACCTGCAGCGCCACTTTTATTCCCGACGCGCTTATGCGCCGCGCATACACGTTGGAGTCCGTTTCCGCCGCGAACTCCACTGGATGCGCCAGGGGCCTCTCCATCGTCGGCCGGATTTCGTAAACCATCAGATGCGGGCCCACCCGCTGCGGCCCAAACCACGCGCGCTGCAACATCTCCGCCGCGCCAAAGTGCCAGTGATTCCACGCTTCATACGTCACCACGGTTTCGATACCGCCACCATCCGCCAGCCGCGCATTCAGGATCCACGCGTTGTCATCCGAATACGTCGTCCCGTCATGCAACCATAGCGGCAAGCCGCGATGTCGCGCCTCCGGCGCCACCCGCACCATCCACTCCGTCCCAAGCGCAAAATAAACCCCACGTTCGTTCCGCTGCTGCATGTATTCGTCGAATCCGTGCAACGAGTCCCGCATCGTCGACTCCACGCGAGCGCCGCGGAGATACGCATACCTGGACGGCAACTCGTCCGCGCTCACGAATCGCTCGCGCACCAACGCTTCTCGTCCCCACAACACTCGCGCTCCCGTCCAGGCCGACCACCACGCCGGCACCGACAACGTCACCGCGCCCGCCACCAGCACCCAACGCCCTTCCCTCTCGCGCCCAAACGCCAGCACCACCGCCGTCGCCAGCACCAGCCACGCTGCGCCCGACATCTGCGCGATCTCGAAATTAGTCGCCAACAACACCGCTCCGCACACCACCGCACCGAGCACGCCCACCACCAGAAAACCCCCATCCGCTCGCGTCGTCTCGTCTTTCATTCGCCTCCACAACACCCAGCCCGCCGTTCCCACCAGCAACACCCCCCACGCGCCTACAAACCGAAAGTTGGAACCGGCATAATAGTCGTGCGGCGTCCGCCAGTAAAACTCCGGATTCGCCACAAGCAGCAGCAGCTCCCGTCGCGACGCCGCCATCTCCAACACATTTCCCTTCCACGTCGCAAAGCTCGCGCCCGTATAAGCCATCTCCGTCAACACCGGCGCCACCACCCCTGCTCCCACCGCCGCAGCCATCAGCGCCGCTCCCGCCTTGACCGACATCTCGCCGCGCGCCATCGCCCGTATCAAGAAAAGCAGCACGAACGCCAGCCCCGCCACCTGATACGTCAGCTTCGTCATCCCGCCCAACCACAACGCGCCCAGCATCGCCAGCCCCAGCACAAACCTGCGCTCTTCCGCTCTCGCGATCCGCGCAGCGCTCCACGTTGCCACCGCGAGCCACGTCACCCCGAGCGCATTGTGCCAGACGATCGCGTGCTGCCCCAATGACGCGAGCACGACCGCTGCGCCGATCGCCAACGCTCCTCCCCTCCCCGCGTAGCGCCTCAACAACAACGCAAACCCGCCGAACGCCGCCACGATCGCGACCGCGTTTGCATACGTGAGACTGAGATACCGCGCGCCCCAAACCCGCTCCGCCGCCTGCGCCAGCAGAAAGTGCAACGTCTGAATCGGCGTCGTGAAATCCACATACGGCCGCTCGCCCGCTTCCATCCGTCCCACCGCCGCCATCACCAACCCGTAGTCGTAGAAGTCGCGCAGCATCGTGTGATTCCGCCACCAGGGCAGCAGCAGCAAAACCGCCAAAGCCACTGCGCCCGCGAGCAATCCGGCTCCTCTCCAACGGCTCGATAAATCACGCGACATGTTCGCCCCACCTAGAACCGATCTTTGCCGCGGAATCACCATCAATTTGCCTGGCGGCCCGTGACACTCCCCTCCGGCGAAATCGAGATACCGCCTCAGGACCCCATGGGGCCGCGGTCCTATTCTCCGCCCCGGCGGATCAACCTCCTGCCCGCCACTCCCTCCGCGCACACGCACGAGGCCCGCGTATCCCTCTGCCGCTCTTTAAGCTGCGCAAAACCATTTCCTGGCAAACGGCACACCGCCCACCGCCTCTCCGTCCGCGCCCGCTCCCACTCCAAAACTGGCGGCGAACGCGGCGCACTTCCTTGGTCTATCGGCCCAAACCCGCATCCACGTGAAACGCCTTTCCTCCCGACACCTCGCGCTCCTCGCCACCGCCTCGATCGTCGCTCCAGCCGTCACTCCTTCCCTGCACGCTCAACACGCCGGCCAAGGCGCCAACGCCGCCGCCAACGCGGGCAAAGCGGCCCAACAATCGGCCAAAGCCGCCGCGAACGCGGCGCGAGCTGCCGCCCACGCCGCAAAACAAGCGGCCCGCAACGGTGCCCAGTCCGCGAAAAGCGCCGCCGCCGGCGCCCGTGACGCCGCCAAAAACGCCGCAGATGCCGCCAAAAACGCTGCCGCCGGCGCCGCGAACAATGCCGCCAACGCCGCTCAAGCCGCCGGTGAAGCCGCTAACGCCGCCGCCAGTGCCGCCGCCAACGCGGCCAACAACGCCGCTGAAGCCGCGGGCAACGCAGCCGCGAATGCAGCCAATGCCGCTGGCAACGCGGCCCAGGCCGCCGGCAATGCCGCCGCCAACGCAACTCAAGCGGCCGGCAATGCGGCCAACGCTGCAGCTAACGCGGGAGGCGCTGCCGCCAGCGCCGTCGCGAATAATGCCGCTCAAGCTGCCGGCAACGCCGCCGCCAACGCCGGCGCGGGTGCCGCGAGCGCCGCCCAAGCCGCGGCTGGGAACGCGGCAGGAGCAGCCAATAACGCTGCCGCCAACGCCGCTCAAGCGGCTGGCAATGCCGCGAACGCCGCCGCAACCGTGGGAGAAGCCGCCGCTAGCGCCGCCAACAATGCCGCCCAAGCAGCAGGCAACGCTGCCAATGCCGCGCAAGCCGCCGCCGGGAACGCAGCCAGCGCTGCGGGCAACGCATCCCAAGCTGCGGGCAACGCCGCCAACGCCGCCCAGAACGCCGCCGGCAATGCGGCCGCCGCCGCCGGAAACGTCGCCGAAGCCGCTTCCCAAGCCGCCGCGAATGCAGCGAGCGCAGCCGGAAACGCGGCGTCTAACGCTTCCGCGGCAGCCAATAATGCCGCATCGGTTGCGGCTAACGTCGGCGATGTCGCCGCGAACGTCGCCAGCAACGCCGCCAATGCAGCAGCGAATGCCGCCCAAGCAGCAGGCAACGCCGCCGCAACCGTGGGAGAAGCTGCCGCCAGTGCAGCGAACAACGCCTCGCAAGCGGCCGCCAATGCCGCCAACGCCGCTCAAGCCGCCGCCGGTGGCGCGGCCAACGCCGCGGGGCAGGCAGCGAGCGCCGCGCAAAACGCCGCCGCAGCCGTCGGCAACGTAGCGCAAGCTGCGGGGAATGCTGCCAACAACGCAGCCCAAGCCGCCGGCAACGCTTCTCAAGCCGCAGCCAATGCGTCCGCTGCCGCCAACAATGCCGCGTCCGTCGCCGCGAGCGTAGGCGACGTCGCCGCCAACGTCGCAGGCAACGCAGCCAACGCCGCCGCCAACGCGGCGAACGCCGCGGGCAATGCCGCCACCGCAGCAAACAACGCCTCCCAAGCAGCCGGAAATGCGGCCAACGCCGCCAACGCAGCCGCCGGCAACGCCGCCAACGCAGCCCAGAACGCCGCGGGCAACGCCGCTGCCTCCGCCAGCAACGCCGCCAGCGCGGCGAACAACGCCTCGCAAGCCGCCGCGAGTGCCGCTAATGCCGCTCAAGCCGCCGCCGGTGGCGCGGCCAGCGCCGCGAATCAAGCAGCGAGCGCCGCGCAAAACGCGGCCGGCAATGCCGCCGCAGCCGTCGGCAACGTGGCCCAAGCCGCGGGTAATGCGGCCAACAACGCAGCCCAAGCCGCCGGAAATGCTTCTCAAGCCGCAGCCAATGCGTCCGCTGCCGCCAACAATGCCGCGTCCGTCGCCGCGAGCGTAGGCGACGTTGCCGCTAATGTCGCAGGTAACGCAGCCAACGCCGCCGCCAACGCGGCGAACGCCGCGGGCAATGCCGCCACCGCGGCAAACAACGCCTCCCAAGCGGCCGGAAATGCGGCCAACGCCGCTCAGGCGGCCGCCGGCAACGCCGCAAACGCAGCTCAGAACGCCGCGGGCAACGCCGCCTCTGTCGCAGGGAACGTAGCCGCCAACGCCGCGAATGCCGCCGCCAACGCAGCTCAATCCGCGGGCAACGCTGCCCAAGCCGGTGCCAGCAATGCAGCCTCGGCCGCGAACAACGCATCCCAAGCCGCTGCGAACGCCGCCAGCGCGGCCGGATCCGCCGCTCAATCCGCGCAGAATGCCTCGCAAGCCGCCACGGGAGCCGCGAATGCCGCAACCGTCGCACAAAATGTTGCGTCCGCGGCGGGCAACGCGGCTGCAAACGTCGCCGGCAATGCGGCCACCAACGCCCAAAACGCCGCCCAATCTGCGGCCGGCGCTGCCGGCAATGCCGCAGCCGCTGCAGGAAGCGCAGCGCAAGCCGCCAGCGTCGCCAGCGCCGCTGGAAACGCAGCCGGCGCCGCCCAAGCCGCCGTTAGCGCAGCCGACGCTGCGGGCAGCGCCGCGAGCGCCGCCTCGGCCGCATCCCAGATTGCCGGCAATGCCGCTCAAGCCGCCGGCAACGCCGCCGAAGCCGCGAGTGGCGCAGCCAAGGCCGCGGTGTCCGCTGCAGGCAACGCTGCCAAAGCCGCCGCGAAGGCGGCCAGCAACGCCTCCCAAGTCGCTGGCAACGTCGCCAACACCACGTCAACCGCAGCCGGTAAAGCCGTGGAAGCTGCCAGCAACGCCGCCAACGCTGCGGCGTCAGCCGCTCAATCAGCCGGTGAAGCCGCCCAAGCCGCAGCGAGCGCCGCTGGAAATGTCGCGACCAACGCCGCCTCCGCCGCAGGCAACGCCGCGCAATCCGTCTCCACTGCGACCAAAGCCGGCGAGGTCGCGGCTAGCGTGGCCGACGCCGCGAATGCGGCCGCCAACGCCGCTCAGGCCGCTGATGGCGCCGCCAAAGCCGCCGCTTCTGCAGCCGATGCCGCCGCCAGCATCGCGGGGAATGCTGCTCAGTCCGCCGGAAAGGTGAGCGACGCCGCTGCAAGCGTGGCCAACAACGCCGCCTCTGCCGCCAGCGCCGCCGCTAAATCCGCGTCCGTCGCGGCGAAGTCCGCCTCCAATGCGACCGAAGCCGCGCGCGCTGCCGGCAGCGCCGTCACCGCCGTGACCGGACAAGCCGAAGCGGCTGCGTCCGCAGCCAGCGATGCCGCCGCTAACGCTGCTCAGGCCGCCAGCGCGGCCGCCGACTCGGCCGCACAAGCCGCGAATGCTGCCTCCGAAACCGCCAAGGTGGTCGCGAGCGTTGCGGGCGACGCGGTGAAGTCCGCCTCCGGTGGCAGCGCGACCGCGAGCAAGGTCGCCGACACCGTCGCCAGCACGCTCGCCGCATCGGTCGACACCGCCGCGAAATCCGCATCCCAATCTTCTCAAAGCGCCGCGTCCGCCGCCAACACCGCGGCGCAAACCGCCGCCCAAACCACATCTGCCACGGCCGCCAATGCCGCGCCTGCCAGCAGCGTGAGCGCCGCCACGACCTCCGCTCAAAATGCCGGCCAAGCGTCAAAGTCCGCTTCCAACTCCGCAGCCTCTTCTGCTTCCAACGTTGCTGCATCGGTCAGTGCTCCGAAGCCGATGGCGGCGCCCGCGCCGGTCCCCGCTGCGCCCGCCGCCACTCCCGTCGTTTCAACTCCGCCGCCGAGCGCCCCCGCCCCGACTCCGACTCCCTCGGTAGCGCCGGCCGCGCCCGCCCAGGTTGCAGTCACCGCACCCGCGCCCGCTCCAACTCCCACCGCCACGCCAGCTCCCGCCCCCATTCCGAGCGCAAGCCCTGCGGCAACACCCGCCGCTCCCGCGCCTCGGGCCGAGGTCGCAGCCAAACCCGTCGCCGCACCCACCCCCGCTGCCGCTCCGGTCGCAGCGCCCGCTCCTTCCGCCCCCGAACCCGCGCCCGCGAGCGTCCCCGTGTCGGGGGATCTTCTCGCCAGCACGCCCGCTCCAGCCACGCCCAGTGCCGAAATCCCGGCCGCCCCGGATATCACCTCCACCTCGCCGGCCAACGGATCGAGCAGCCGCGCGTTGATGACCGACGCCGCCCCGGCCGCCACACCCGAGGTGGCCGCAGCCATCATGCTTCCGCCGGTTCGCGAGATCCGCGAGGTCGACGCCGCGCGCCTCAAGGCCGTGCTCTTCCAATTGCGAGTAGGCCTCGACGCCACCAGCCGTTCCCTCGTGTCCGCCCAGCGCGTTGTGCGCCACGAGGTCCAGCGCGATGAACGTCCCCAATTCGATGCCGCCTTCGTCCAGGTTCGCATGCGCGAGGTCGCTCTGCGCAACAGCATCGCGGCCGCCAGCGACGCCTCCCCTGAAAAAGCCGCTGAAGCACAGGCCAAAGTCGCCGCCGACTACGAGGCCTACGCTCGCGCGCTCACGGTCGCCCATTCGTTGTTGCAGTCCTCGCGCGGCGCCCTCGCCACGGCCAGCACGCCCGCGGCCGGCTTCGGCAACGAATCGCTGCGCCGACCCGCCGAATAAAACGCCACGCTCATCCCGATGGAGGCGCGCTGCTCTTACCGCGCTTCTCTCCGGCGCGGATTGCACCCGCCGCCAACCCGCGCTCTCTTCGCGGGATGAAAAAGTCGCCCTGGCTGCCGCTCGGCCTTTTCCTGCTGCTCGCGTTTCTCGCCGCCGCCATCGGCGCGCTCGCGACCTACTCGAGCGTGGAGACGTGGTATCCGACGCTCGCCAAGCCGTCCTGGAATCCTCCGCGTTGGGTGTTCGGGCCCGTCTGGACGCTTCTCTACATCGCGATGGCCATCGCCGCCTGGCGCGTCTGGCGCCTCGGTTCGGCCCAAGGCGCCCGCACCACCTTCCGCCTCTACGGCGCCCAACTCGCGCTCAACGCCCTCTGGTCGATCTTCTTCTTCGGTCTCCGTTCTCCCCTCCTCGCGCTCATCGACATCGCCGTGCTGTGGCTCGTCCTGATCCGCATCCTCGCCCGCTTCCGTGAGGCCGATCGCCTCGCCACCTGGCTCTGGTCCGCTTACGTGCTGTGGGTCAGCTTCGCCTTTCTCCTCAACGCCGCGATTTGGGAACTCAACCGCTGACGCCCTCGCTTCGTATCCAATGAAATCCTACCGGCACGAACTTTGGTTCGAACTCCCTCGCCGCCGCGGTCTCGTCAACATCACGCCCCACGTAGAAACCTGCCTCCGTGAAAGCGGCATTCGCGAAGGTCTCTGCCTCGTCAACGCCATGCACATCACGGCGAGCGTTTTCATCAACGACGACGAACGCGGTCTCCACGCCGACTACGAACGCTGGCTCGAAAAACTTGCGCCCGAGCAACCTCACTCCGCTTACGACCACAATCGCACCGGCGAAGACAACGCCGACGCCCACCTCAAGCGCACGATCATGGGACGCGAGGTCGTGGTCGCCGTCACCGCCGGCCAGCTCGACTTCGGCCCTTGGGAGCAAATTTTCTACTTCGAGTTCGACGGCCGCCGCCGCAAACGTGCCCTCGTCAAAATCATCGGCGAATGAACCCGCACGTTTCTCCCGAAATCGTCGCCGCCGCTCGCACGCTTTTCGCCTTCCTCTCGGTCACCGATCCTTCGCCCGCGCAGCCATGTGATGCCGCGCTCGGTTTCGGCACATTCGATCTCACCCTCGCAGCATTCTGCGGCGAACTCTACAGCCGTGGTTTGGCGCGCCGCATTATCTTCACCGGCGGCGTCGGCGCCGGCACCGCTGACCTCGGGCGTCCGGAAGCCGACGCTTGGCGCGACGAACTCCGGCGTGCCTTTCCCGCAGTCGATCCGCGCCACATCATCGTTGAGAACCGCTCGACCAACACGTCCGAAAACATCGACTTCACCGCCGAGCTGCTCGCGCGCGAGTTTCCCGACTTCGCCTTCGGCCGCGGCCTGCGGACCGCGTTGATCGTTGCTTCTCCCTCGCGCCTGCGCCGAGTCGCCCTCGCCCTCCAAAAACGCCAGCCCGATCTCCGCTTCTGGCGCACGCTCCCCTCGGCCGATTTCGATCGCGAATACGCGCTGCACGAGAGCAAAGGCATCCCCTATCTAGCCCACCTCGCTGGCGAAATCGATCGTATCCGTGATTATCCTACACGCGGATGGATCGACGCCGAACCGCTGCCGCCCGAAGTTCAGGCCGCTCGCGAAAAATTGAACTGACGCCTCACTCCGCCGCGCTCAGTTTCCGCCGCGGTTTATTCGCCCCCAACGTCAGCGCTCCATACGCCAGCATCACCGCAACCGCACTGGCGATGACGAACCAGTCGCCGTGCTCAACATAGAAGCTGTTGCGCCCCGCCCATCGCCCGTCGCGCGTCACGTCGACCGTCTGCGTTCCGCGAAAATAGATGCTGCCGGCCTCGTTCAACACCGTTGCGCGCACCGTGCCGAATTCGTCGATCCACCCGCTCCAGCCGCCATTGCCGCAACGCAGCACCGGCCGCCGCGTCTCCACCGCGCGCAACACCGCGTGCGCCGCATGCTGATGCGCCGCGCCGCCTTCGCCATACCAGGCATTGTTCGTCAACACCGCCAGCACGTCACTGCCGGCGAGCGTGCTGTAGCGGGCCAGCGTCGGAAAAATGTCCTCGTAGCAAATCAGCGAGCCCACGGTGATCGGACCATTCGGCGTCGACAGGACGAGCGGCGAAGAATCTTCGCCCGGAGAAAAGTCGTCATCTCCCACCGGCACGATCTTCGACAGCCATCCCAACAACGGCCGCAGCGGCACGTATTCGCCGAACGGCACCAGATGCCGTTTCGCATAATAATCCGTCTGCACGCCCGCCACCGGATCGACCACGAACGCCGCATTCAACCAGAGCTCGTTCGGCTGATCGTTGTTCTCCACCGCGATCGAACCGATCAGCAGCGGCACGTTCGCGCGACGCGCCAGCGTCTCCACGAAGGCCTGCATGTTCGAGTCGCCCTGCACCGCCCACGGCGTGCTCGCCTCCGGCCACAGGATCAAATCGGGTCCCGTCGCCGCCGCCGCCATCGTCGTCGATTGCAGCGTATCCAGAATCGAACGACCCGCCGCCGGATCCCACTTCAGCGTCTGCGGAATGTAAGGTTGCACAAACGCGACCCGCGCCAGCGGCACCGTATACCGGCCCCGCTGAAACGTCTCCTGAACATGGATACTCACGCAGGCCATCGCCATGAACAGCGCGAGCAGAAACTCCGGCCGGCGAAAGTTCCATCCGCCCTGCCCGGAGAACAGGCTGTGCGCCATCGCCGAAAACCCGATGTTCATCGCGACGAGCACAAACGAGATCCCCCACGCGCCGGTAAACGACGCGATCTGCAGCACGCTCGATCGCTCCCACTGGCTCACCGACAGCGGCAGCCAGGGAAATCCGGTAAGAAGCCACGTGCGCGTCCACTCGATCAGCACCCACAACCCCGCCAGTCCGACCATCGTCGCCATGCGCGTGAACGCCGGCCGTTCATGCGTGCGCGGCATCGCCCACCACGCCGCCAAAAACCACACGCCCACCCATACCCCGACAATTGGCCCCAGCAGCAGCAAACCCGCCCACGTCACGTGGTGCAGCCAGGCCAGCATGATCGTCCACGCCACCGCTTGCGCCCCGAGCAGCGTCGCCGCGTAAAGCTTGAATCCAGGTTTCCGATACGCCCACAGGACGCCCGGCACGAGCATCGCATACGCAAACTCCGGCGTCTTGAACGGCGGAAACGACAGCACCGTCAGCACCACCGTCGACACGAACACCGCCAGCGCCGCTAACCGATGCCCGAAGCGGTCGAAAATCGACGGCTTCGGCGCGTAGGGATCGACGTAGGGTTCAGGCAGCGCGTCGGCCATGAGTTCGCACGGGCTCGAAACGCCCCAACGCAATCACCGTCCGTGGCACTGCTTGAACTTTTTTCCGCTTCCGCACGGACACGGATCGTTGCGGCCGACCTTCGGCACTTCGCGGCGAATCGTGACCTTCGGAAGCTGAACTTCCTGGTCAGCTTCCGGCGCAACCGCCGTCGATCCACCGCCCGTGACCGCGCTGCGCGTTTCCACCGGAGGCACACCCGGCCGCGCCGGCGCGGGCAGATCCGTCGGACCCACCGCACGCGCCGTCCGGCTCAGCAGCGCAAGCATGTTCTCGAACGACTCGAGATTCGACGCACTGCGGAACAAGCCCGTGCAAATCTGCAGGCGGACATTGTTCATGAGCTCTTCGAAATAACGGAAGGCCTCGCCCTTGTATTCGACCAGCGGATCCTTCTGGCCGTAGCTGCGCAGGCCGATGCTCTTCCGCAGATCCTCCATCTCGGTGAGGTGCTCCTGCCAGTGATGGTCGATCGCATTGATCACCACATAACGCTCGAGCGAGCCAAGCGCCTCCGGAATCTCGACCGATTCCTTGATCGCGTAAGCCTGCTTGATCCGTTCCAGGAGCATCGACGCCAGCGTGTCGACATTCCCGCCCGAGAGTTCTTCGGCCTTGAGGCTGATCGGGAAATGCGAATTCACCCAACCCACGAGGCTCTCCGTCGAGGTCTGACTCGCGCCGCTTTTTTCACCGACGCCGGCATTCTCGAGCCGGTTGATCAACTCCTCCTCGATTTGCTCGAAGATGATGTCCTTCGGTCGCTCCGCGTGGATCGCCGCGTTACGAATCCCATAAACCACTTCGCGCTGCTGATTGAGCACGTCGTCGTATTGGAGCAGGCGCTTGCGAATCGAATAATTCTGCTGCTCGACCTTCTTCTGCGCGCTCTCGATCGAGCGATTCAGCCACGGATGCTCCAGCTCCTCGCCTTCCTGCATCGAGCCTTCCATCAGACGCGACGCGAGATTGCCCTGAAGAAAGAGCCGCATCAGGTCGTCTTCCAACGAAAGGAAAAACTTCGTGCGCCCCGGATCGCCTTGACGCGAGCAACGGCCGCGCAGCTGCCGGTCGATGCGCCGCGATTCGTGACGCTCCGTGCCGACCACATAGAGTCCGCCCAACTCACGCACACCTTCGCCAAGTTTGATGTCGGTGCCGCGACCGGCCATGTTCGTGGCGATTGTCACCGCCCCACGCTGTCCCGCGCGCGCCACGATATCCGCTTCCTGCGCGTGGAACTTCGCATTCAACACCGTATGCACGATGCCCGCGCGTTTCAGCATACGCGAAAGCACTTCCGATGATTCGACCGACACCGTGCCAACCAGCACCGGCTGCCCGCGCTTGTTCGCTTCTTCGATCTCCTTCACCACCGCCGCGTATTTGTCGCGACGGGTCTTGAAGATAGAGTCGTTCTTATCGACGCGGATGCAGGGCTTGTTGGTCGGGATGACCTGCACCGCGAGTTTGTAGATGTCGCTGAACTCCGTCGCTTCCGTCTCCGCGGTGCCCGTCATGCCGGCGAGCTTCTCATACATGCGGAAATAATTCTGGATCGTGATCGTCGCGTAGGTGCGCGTCTCGCGCTCGATCGTCACACCTTCCTTCGCCTCGACCGCTTGATGCAGCCCGTCGGACCAGCGACGGCCGGGCATCACGCGTCCGGTGTTCTCGTCGACGATCATCACTTTGCCTTCCTGCACCACGTATTCGACGTCGCGTTCGTAAAGCGAGTAAGCCCGCAACAACTGCGAGATCGCATGGATGTCTTCCGAGACTTCCGCGTAACGCTGCTGCGACGCGAGCTTCTGCGCCTCGCGTTGCTCCGGTGTCATCGTCGAGTTCTTGTCGAGTTCGCTGAACTCGGTCGCGAGATCCGGCAGCACGAACGCATCCGGATTATCGGGACGCAGTTTTCCGCGGCCGATTTCCGTGAGATCCGCCTGATGCTGCCGCTCGTCGATGACGTAGAAGAGCTCTTCTTTTAGCCGGTATAGGTCCGCCTTGTTGAGGTCGGAGTTCATCTCCGTCTCAACCTTGTCGAGCAACTTGCGCCACTCCGGCGTCTCCATCAGCCGCAAGAGCTGCTTGTTCTTCGGATGCCCCATTTTCACCTGGAGCATCTTGCGCGCGGCGGTCTGCTTGTCGTCGTTCGTCGCGTCCTTCTTCTCGAGCAGTTCCTTCGCTTCGCCGACGATCTTGTTGCAGAGCCGGATCTGATCGTTCACCAGCCGGTCCACCGGCGGCAGCAAACGCGTGAACGGCTGCTCGCTTTCGATCGGCGCCGGTCCGGAAATGATCAACGGCGTGCGCGCCTCGTCGACGAGGATCGAATCGATTTCGTCGACGATGCAATACCAGTAGTCGCGCTGAACCTGATCCTCCTTGCGCGTGGCCATGCCATTGTCGCGCAGGTAATCGAAGCCGAACTCGCTCGCCGTTCCATACGTGATGTCGCGGCCATACATCTCGCGCCGCAAATCCGGCGGCATCTGCTGCTGGATACAACCCACCGACACACCGAGGAAATTGTAGAGATAACCCATCCACTCCGAGTCGCGACGCGCGAGGTAGTCGTTGACCGTGACGAGCTGCGCATTCCGCCCCACCAGCGAGTTGAGATAAAGCGGCAGCGTCGAAACGAGCGTCTTGCCTTCGCCGGTCGCCATTTCCGCGATCTTCCCTTGGTGGATGGCAATGCCGCCGATCAGCTGCACATCGAAATGCACCATGTCCCACGTCAGCTCGTGATCGCACACGACGATCTTCCGGCCCACCAGCCGGCGCGCGGCGTTCTTCACGGTCGCAAACGCCTCCGGGAGGATCTCGTTGAGCATCGCCTTCTTGTCCGAGGCCGACGCGAGCCGCGCCCGGAATTCGTCCGTCTTTGCGCGCAGCTGCTCGTCGCTGAGCGACTGGTAGGATTGTTCGAGTTCGTTGATGCGCGCGACGATCGGGCGGCACGACTCGAGGAACTTACGATAGTGCCGGCCGGAAAAGCGTTTGAAGAGAAACGACAGCATTGAAAGGGTCGAAGGCTAGTTCTCGGCCCTTCCTTGGCAAATGGCAAAATCGGCCATCGCGGGCGGAACCCGACGTCACCGCCGGGCTTGATTATTTCCCGCCCAACGCCTTCCGCGCCCGCTCACACCCGCCCGCGGAAATACTCGATGGTCTTCTGCAAACCTTCCTCAAGCGGCACCTTCGGCTCCCACTTCAGCACCTTGCGTGCGAGCGAAATATCCGGCTGCCGCTGCTTGGGATCGTCCGATGGCAACGGCTTGTGCACGATCTTCGATTTTCCGCCGACGAGCTTCAGTGTCAGTTCCGCCAGCTCCAACATCGTGAACTCGCCCGGATTGCCCAGGTTCATCGGACCGACGGTTTCGTCCTGGTTCATGAACCGCACAAACCCTTCGATCAGATCGCTCACGAAACAAAACGACCGCGTTTGCGACCCATCGCCATAAATCGTGATGTCTTCGCCACGCAGCGCCTGAACGATAAAATTGGATACCACCCGCCCGTCCGCCTCGTGCATGCGCGGACCATACGTGTTGAAGATCCGGATCACGCGAATATCCACGCCGTTCTCGCGGTGATAATCGAAGAAGAGCGTCTCCGCGCAGCGCTTGCCTTCATCGTAACACGAGCGCCGTCCGATCGGGTTCACATTCCCCCAATAACTTTCCGGCTGCGGATGCACCGAGGGATCGCCGTAAACTTCGCTCGTGCTCGCCTGAAACACCCGCGCCTTCACGCGCTTCGCCAGCCCGAGACAATTGATCGCGCCCATCACCGAGGTCTTCGTCGTCTTGATCGGATTGAACTGGTAGTGCGGCGGCGACGCCGGGCACGCGAGATTGTAGATCTGATCCACCTCGAACTTGAACGGATCGATCACGTCGTGCCGCACGAACTCGAAATGCGGATTCCCGTGGAGGTGCTCGATGTTGATTTTTCTCCCGGTGAAAAGGTTGTCCAAGGCGATGACTTCATGCCCGTCGGCCAGCAGCCGATCGCAAAGATGGGAACCGAGAAATCCGGCGCCGCCGGTGACAAGTATGCGCATGGTGGAAAGGTCGTGAAACGCTGAAGCCGAGAACCGCCAATTTCGAGCAAAACGCTGAACAGCGGCTCAATGCACACCGCAAACCGCGCCAAAAGTTCCGCCAAGACACGAAATTATTCTGATTGCCGGCCGACCGCGGACCCGTAGCAACCCCACCCCCCGAAATTCGTATTCGGATTTTGGGGACCCAAACCAAGACAACAAACATGACCTACTCCAAGATCCTCCTCAGCGCGCTCGCCCTTGCGGCCGCGTCGAGCTCGTTTGCGCAGACCGAGTCCGCGCCGGTGACGACGACCTCGTCCGCCGGCCTCCTCGGCCAGCGCTACGTCGCGATCACCGGCCTCACGGAAGACTTCCGTGACGCCGGCGGCCTCGACAACGCGTTCGGCGGCAACATCGGTGCGAACCTGCCGCTGTCGGCGAATCTCGACCTCGGCTTCGGCTACGGTTACGAGCGCCTCTCCGACGGCGGGCTGAAGTATCGCGAACACGCGATCAGCGCTTCGCTGACGCCGTTCGTGACCGTCGCGGAAAACGTCAAGGTGTTCGCCGACGCCACCGTCGGTCACGCCTGGGCGAAGGCCCGCAACTTCGGCACCAGCGCCAGCGACGACGACAGCTTCTGGAGCCTCGGCGTCGGCGCCGAGCTCGGCCTCGGCGCTCGCACAGCCCTGACCGGTCGCGTCTCCTACAACGACGCGTTCGACGGCAACAGCGAAGGCTCGTGGGCGTTCACCGCCGGCGTGAATCACTGGTTCACCGAAAAGGTGGCCGGTATCGCCGGCGTGACGTTCGTCGAAAGCGACTCGATCGTCTATCAGGTCGGCGTCGCCTTCCGCTTCTGAGCGAGGTCGCTAGCTAAATACTGAAAACAACCGGCCCGCGTGTCGAAAGGCACGCGGGCCTTTTTGTGCCCGCCGCGAGCTGCCGATCGGACTGGCGTCACATCGATTTTTTAATTTCGCGTTTGCTTAATTAAGATACTACTTAATCAATTGCCCGGTGCAAAGCCTCGCCGCCCTCGCCGACCCCACGCGCCGCCGTATTGTCGAGCTCCTCGCCACCCGCGATCGCACCGCCGGCGAGATCGTCGAAAAATTCGAGGTCTCCGCTCCCGCCATTTCCCAGCACCTCAAGGTCCTCCGCGAAGCCGGCCTCATTACCGTCCGCGCCGAAGGACAGCACCGCATCCACTCCGTCAACCCCGACGGCTTCGACGAACTCTCCGCCTGGCTCGAACGCACGCGCCGCGTGTGGAGCCGCCGCCTCGACGCCCTCGAGCGCGAGCTCCGCGCCGACGACGCAAAAAACAAAAACAAATCCTCCTCATGAACACCGCCCCCCACAACAACGACTCCTACGCCGAATTCCCCGTCCGCGGCGAACTCCGCATCGTCCGCCTCCTCCCCGGCCCCATCGAACGCGTCTGGGAATTCCTCACCGATCCCGAGAAACGCAGCCGCTGGTTCGCCGGCGGCGTCACCGAACCTCGCGCGGGAGGAAAGATCGAGTTCGTGATGCATCACTCGAAACTCTCGCCGGGCGAAACTCCGCCCGAAAAATACGCGCACGTTCACGAGCCCGGCGTCACCTTCGAAGGCCGCGTCCTACGCTACGAACCTCCGCGCGTTCTCAGTTACACGTTCGGCGACGAAGAATCGCAGGTGACGTTCGAGCTCACGCCGCAAGGTCATCAGGTGCTTCTCGTCGTCACCCACCGTTCGATCGGCGAAGACATCAAGGAGCAGTCCAACTACGCCGGCGGCTGGCACACCCATCTCTCCATTCTTGTGGCTCTGCTCGAGAACACCACCCCGCCTAAATTCTGGGCCACCCACGCCCGCCTCGACGCCCACTACCGCGCTGCGGCCCCGCGTTGATCAACCCGCGACCCGCGCCGCCGCGCCCGCCTCATAGCGCTCGATCCAAGCCCGATGCCACGGGCCGAAATCCCCGGCCTCGAGGTGCGCGCGCGCCTGCGCCATCAGATCCAAATAGAAATGCAGGTTGTGAATCGTCAGTAGCGTGCAGCTGATGATTTCACCCGCCAGCGTCACGTGCCGCAGATACGCCCGTGAAAAATTCCGACACGTGTAGTTGTCCAATCCTTCCACAATCGGACGCGGATCCGTCCGGTATTTCTCGTTCCGCAAATTCATCGGCCCATCGGGCGTAAACACCAATCCGTTCCGCGCCACCCGCGTCGGCAGCACGCAGTCGAACATATCGACGCCGAGCGCGATCATCTTCAAAATCTGCGGCGGCGTCCCCAGCCCCATCGTATAACGCGGCTTGTCCGCCGGCATGAACGGCGTCGTCGCCCCCACCTGCTTCAACATCTCCGGCTCCGGCTCGCCCACGCTCACGCCGCCGACCGCGTATCCAGGAAAGTCCAACGCCGCGAGCGCCTCCGCCGCCTCGCGCCGCAGATCGTCGAAGGTCGATCCTTGCACGATCGCAAACACATGATGCCCGTTCGCGAGGAAGCCGCTGTCCGTCGCGATTTCCTTGCACTGCTTCGCCCAACGATGACTCCGCGCCACCGCCTTCGCGCACGCGTCGCGCTCGCACGGCCACGGCGGACACTCGTCGATCACCATCGCGATATCGCTGCCGAGATTCTGCTGGATCGTCATCACCTCGCGCGGCCCGAGAAACAACTTCGCGCCATCGAGATGCGACTGAAACGCCACGCCGTCCTCCCGGATGTCGCGCAGCTTCGCCAGCGAGAAAACCTGAAAGCCCCCGCTGTCCGTCAGGATCGGTCCATTCCACCCCATGAACCCATGCAGCCCGCCCAACTCCCGCACCACGTCGCTGCCGGGCCGCAGGTTCAGATGATAGGTATTCCCGAGAATGATTTGCGCCCCGATCTCGCGCAACTGCACCGGCGTCACCGACTTGACCGTTCCCTGCGTCCCCACCGGCATGAAAATCGGCGTCTCCACTATTCCATGACGCGTCTGCAGCCGCCCTCGCCGCGCCGCCGTCGCCGTATCGGTCCGAATCAACTCGAAGTGATTAGCCATCGCTGAAATTTCGCCGCACCGCGCCCTAACATCCAACTCCTAAATTCCACGCCTGCTGTTCAGCTCGCCACACTCTCCATTTGCTTTCGGTCCGGCAGCCTTCCAGTTTTTTAAACCTTTCCGACCGTGCTCCTCGTCATCGACAACTACGACTCCTTCACCTTCAACCTCGTCCAATACTTCGGCGAGCTGGGCGTGGAGCAGCGCGTTTACCGCAACGACGAGATCACCCCCGCCGAAGCCCTCGCGCTCAAACCCGACCGCGTCCTCCTTTCGCCCGGCCCGTGCTCGCCCAAGGAAGCCGGCGTCACGCTCGACATCATCAAGGCGTTCGCCGGCGTGAAACCCATGCTCGGCGTCTGCCTTGGCCACCAATCGATCGGCCACTACTTCGGCGGCAACGTCGTCCGCGCCTCGCGCCTGATGCACGGCAAGACTTCGCCGATCCTGCACAAGGACACCGATGTCTTTCGCGGCCTTCCCCAAGGTTTCGCCGCCACCCGCTATCATTCGCTCCTCGTCGAACGCAGCACGTTCCCGCAAGACCTCGAAATCACCGCCGAAACCGCGGAGGGCGAAGTCATGGGCCTCCGCCATAAATCCCTTCCGATCTGGGGCGTTCAATTTCACCCCGAATCCATCGCCACCGACGGCGGCATGCAGATCCTCAAAAACTTTCTTGAGCTGAATTGAGCCAATAAGGAACCACCCGCCACGCGAAATCCGCAGAGTTCGTTTTCGTGTCTTTCGTGTGTTTCGTGGTTAACTCCTCCACACCATGCGCTGCCCCAAATGCACCTCGATCGAGGATAAAGTCATCGACTCGCGCATCAGCCGCGAGGGATCGACCATTCGCCGCCGCCGCGAATGTCTCGAATGCGGCCACCGCTACAGCACCACCGAAACGCTCGTCCGCGACGGCATCGTCGTGCTCAAACGCGACGGCCGCCGCGAAGAATTCTCCCGCGAGAAACTCCTCCACGCCGTCCGCGCCGCCTGCCACAAACGCCCCGTCGACGCCGAACAGATCACGATGCTCATCGAGGACGTGATCGACGCCCTCGAAGCCCAATACGATTCGGAAATCCCTTCCTCCGCGATCGGCGACGCCGTCATGCAACGCCTCCGCACCGTCGACCAGGTCGCCTACGTCCGGTTCGCGAGCGTGTATAAGGAATTCCGCGACGTCTCGGAATTCGTCCAGGAAATCGGCTCCCTGCCGAAACCGAAAAACGGCACCAACCCGCCGCACTGACGCCCCCTGTAGGAGCCTGCTTGCAGGCGATCCGACGCTCCGCGCGCCCCATGCTTTCGCAATCCCGCGACGAACTCCGCCGCCTGCACTTCATCGACGCGCTCTTCGCTCACGTCACCGATCACGACCTCTACCTCGCACGCCAAATCAAGGAAGCGATCGCCTTCAGCCTCGCCGACCTCGCCGCCCAAACCGCCGCGCAACCCGAGCTCGCCGCGAAATACGACGCCGCCTTCAACGCCGCCGCCGCCGAGCTCCTCGCCAAACTTTTCACGCACCTCCCCCGCCACGGTTTTTATCACTGGGACGCCTCTCTCACCCTCGCGTCCGCGACCCCGCTCTTCACGCGCGCCGAAATCATGACGGGCCTGAAACACCTCGCCCGCTTCCGCGAATCGACGCTCCTCGTCACCAATCTCCGTCCCGTGTTGATACCGCCAGCGCGTCGCGCGACCGCCCGCCGCCAGCGCGACTACGCCGAAGCCCTCGAGCTCATCCACGACCTCGCCGCCGCCCGCACCACGCGCAGCGCAACGTTGCAACTAGTATTCCTCTAACCGGAAACGCATCCGTTTTTCAGCGACACCTTTACTTTTCATCTCTGATGTCGATGAACAGAGGCTAGATGAAACATCCAGCCCTTCCCCGTTTGCTCGCGCTCGGACTCGCTCTGCTTTTGAATGCGCCTGCTTTCGGTCAGCTCACTTTAACGATCCAAGCGACGGAAACCCTTGTGACCGACTACGATGCAGGCGACCCCGATCCCCTCGATGGTCGGCCGGCTTCGTTGCATGTAACCACCGACGCGATCTACCCGGCGTCGCTGGACTATACCGGTCTCAGCTCCGGCACCTTCACGCTGAACTTTCTGGCGCCGACCGGCTATAAATTCGTGATCACGGCGGACGACGAGAATCCCGTGCGGTTCGATTTTCAAGTGGCGTATACCACCAATGAGGGGGACAAGGCCTCCGGCGGTTTGAAAGCAATCGGTCCCGGCTCGTTCTCCTTGCTCGGCCTTGAAGGAACGGCCCCAACCCTCTCCAGCTATCACTACATGGACAACTACCCTTACGCGTATCTGGCGCTGGGTGCATCCGCCGACGTCCACGAATCATTCTCCTTCACCGGCTTCCAGTATACATTCGACTACACCGGCACCGGTTTGGCCATGAGCAACCCCTACTTCGAAGGCGGAAATCTCCGCGTATATGATAACAATTACACCGGCTCTGCACCCCCGGATCACTCCACGATGATGACGCTCAGCGCGGTTCCCGAGCCCTCCACTTACGCCGCCTTTGCCGGCGCCGCCGTGCTGGGTCTGGCGATTTGGCGCCGCCGCTGTCGCCGCGCCTGACATCCCTCGCACCGCGAATCCGTCAGCGTAAACAGCCAGCGCTCCCCGCACTGGCTTTTTCGTGCGAGGTGTTTTGGCATGTCTCCCTCACCCGCCATGTCCAAAACCATCTTCCAAAAAATCATCGATCGCGAAATTCCCGCCAAGATCGAACACGAGGACGAGCGCTGCATCGTTCTCCACGATATCCAGCCGCAAGCTCCCACGCACCTTCTGATCGTCCCGAAAAAACTGATACCGCGCGTCGGCGAAGCCACACCCGAAGACGAGTCCCTCCTCGGCCACCTTCTCGTGACCGCCGGGGTCGTCGCGAAGAAACTCAACCTCGCGCACGGCTTCCGCATCGTCATCAACCACGGCCCGCACGCCTGCGAGTCCGTCCCTCACCTTCACGTCCATCTCATCGCCGGCCGCCAAATGACCTGGCCGCCAGGCTGAGCGGCTCAGCTCCGTGCCTCGAACATCCCATCCGTCCGTTTCGCCACGGCACGTTTGATCTCGAGCATCATCAACGCCGCCGACACCTGCGCTGACCCCAACCCCGTCTGCGCCACAATCGCGTCCGGCGCCAGAATCGCTCCGCCCGCGAAACACGCCCACACCGCACTTTCTTCAGGCGACAATCCCATCGGTCCGACCGTCGCTCCGCCGTCTTCATTTTCCGCTTTCTCCGGAATCGCCGCGGGCCTCAGCCCGTCGAGATAGTTCAACTCCGCCAACACATCATCGACGCTCGTCAGCAGCGTCGCGCCGTCACGAATCAACTGATGACATCCGGCACTCGTCGGCTGATCGATCCGCCCCGGCACCGCGAAAATCAACCGCCCATATTCGCCCGCAAACCGCGCCGTGATCATCGCCCCGCCACTCACGTCCGTCTCCACCACGATGATCGCCTCGCACATTCCCGCCACTACGCGATTGCGCATCGGAAAACTCTGACGATCCGCCCGCCGTCCAAACGGGAACTCCGACAACACCACGCCGTCGGCTTCGATCTTTCGATACAACTCCAGGTTCTCCGGCGGATAAATGATATCGATCCCGCACCCCACCACGCCCGCCGTCTTGCCGCCTACCGACAACGCCCCTTCATGCGCCGCCGTATCGATCCCGCGCGCTAGTCCGCTCACCACGCAAAATCCAAGGCGCGCCAGCTCCGCACCCAGCTTCTTCGCCACCGCCATTCCATAGAGCGTCGTCCGCCGCGATCCCACGATCGCAATACAGGGATGATCGAAAGCGTAACGGCCTTTTCGATACAACCCGATCGGCGGATCGTGAATTTCCTTCAGCAACTTCGGATAGCCCGGATCGCGGCCGGTGATGAAATCCACGCCGCTTTTCGCCATCCGCTCTTCTTCGCGCTCGAGGCTGAAATGTTCGCGCCAGTTCGCGATCGTCGCACTAATCACCGGGCCGACTCCCTTCACGCTTTCCAGCCGCTTCCCCGGCGTCGCGAAAACCGCGCGCGGATCGCCATCCAGCTCCGCCAGCAGCCGGTTTAATGTCACCGGCCCGATATTCGGCAGCGCGTTCAGCACGAGAAACGCCTGCCGTTCGCTCAACTCGTTCGCCGCCTTCATTCCGTGTTGCTCGCCTCCTCACGCAATACCGTTCCAAGTTCCTCCAACACCTCCGTCGTCCGCACCGCCACTTGCCCGCGTCGCCGCGCCAGCGCTTCCGCCGCAAGTCCGTGCCACACCACGCCGCGCGCCGCTGCCAGCACCGGATCGCTCGCATTCTGCGCCAGCATCGTCCCGATCATCCCCGCCAGCAGATCGCCGCTCCCGCCCCGCGCCAGCACCGGCCCGCCGTAAAACGAATGATACACCGTCGCCTCATTCGCGATGCGCGTCACCGGCCCCTTCAACACCACAACCGCTCCGGTTTCGGCCGCCAAATCAGCCAACGGCTTTCCCTTCGCGATCCGCTGCAACTCCCCCGCGTGCGGCGTCACGACACACAGCGACTTCGCTGCGTGCACGATCTCCGGCTGCAACGCATCCGCATCCAATACGACCGGGACCGCCACGCTCGAAACAATCCCCTTCACCAAAGCCATCGTCTCCCGCTCGCGGCCGATCCCCGGTCCGATCACCAGCGCATCCGCGCGTTCAATACGCTCGCGCAACAATCTCTCACCCTCGAGCGCCAGCCCACCGTCCGACGTTTCCGGCCACGCGACCCAAATCGCTTCCGGCACCTGCGCCGCAAACGCCGCGGCCACCGACTCCGGCACAAACGCCGTCACCAAACCCGCGCCCGCCTTCAACGCTGCCTGCACCGTCATCATCGCCGCACCGGGATAATTCCTCGATCCCGCCAGCACGAAAACATGCCGAAAACTCCGCTTGTCCGAACGCGACGCCCGCAGTCTCGCCAGCCGCCCCAGCACCGCCGGCGTCAGCACGCGTTCACCGCCCGCCTTCGCCCCCGCGGAAAAGAATCCAAGATCCAAATACCGCACCCGCCCTACCATCTCGCTCTCGATCACCGGACGTTTCACCGATCCCGTCGCATACGTGAAATCCGCGCGAAACAATCCCGCGCTCGGCAAATCCACCGCCGCCCGCAGCCGCACGTCTCTCGCATTCACCTCTTCGATCAGGCTTCGCACCCGCTCTTCCGTCGGGGGACGAAACTGAAATCCGAAAATCCCATCGAAGCATAACTCGTAGCCGCGTGACGCTCGTTCATCCGACTTCACTTCCACGCGCCGGGTCTGCGACGCCTCCCGCCACGCCCGTTGGGCCAGCGGACGCAGCGAACGCTCCCCAAATACAAACAGCACCTCCGCCGTCGCCGCCGGAAATCGCCTCAATACCTCGGTCGTCGCAATCAGCGCATCGCCGCCATTGTGACCTTTTCCCACCAGCACAAGCAGGCGTCCGTCCGTTCGAAATCCGCCAATCTCCTCAAGATCCCGCAGCGCCGCCTCCGCGATCGCGCGACCCGCCTGCTGCATCGCCGCCCATTCCTTCTCTTCATCGCCGGCAAACAATCGCGCCTCCAACTCGCGCGCTTCGTCACAGGACAGAATCGGGTGGCTCGCGGCGATCATGCGTCACTCCCGGCGATCCTTTTCACTCGTGCCCAGCTTCAGCGGCACCTGCTCCGGCAGCGTTGGCCGCGGCGGCTCCTCCACGGGCGGCGCAAACGCCTGCTCCCATCGCGCCCGCATCCACTCGCGTCGCATCTCTTCCGTTTCCGTATATTGCAGTGGCGCATTCTCCGGCACGCCATGCGTCAGCACCGGCCGCGTCAGCTGCGGAATCGAACGAAAATAATACACGTCACCATTTCGCAGCACTTCGTAGAACAACGAATACGACTTCCGCGCCGTGTCCCACATCGCAACTTCCGTGATGTCGTTCTTCCACACCGCAAACTCGCTCCACTGCGCAAACACCGCCTCGATTTCGCTCAGCACCGGCCGGTCGAGTCGCACCGTCGTCGGCGCGACTTTTGGCGGCGGCGGAGGCGGCGGAGCGTCGGGCAGCGACCACACGAACAATGCGCCCAGCACGAAACCCAACGTGATCCACGAAGGCGTCTTCGAGAGCTTCGAGGGCGACACCGGCCTTTCGCTGCTCTCTTCTTTTTCCTCCTCGTCCATGGCGCTTCAGGCCCGCACGACGGCCGCGACGGCCATCGCATAATTTTCCGTGTGCGAAAGCGTGAGCAGCACGTGCGTCCCGCCCACGTGCGCCAGCAGCGCCTCGCCCTGCGCGTCGAGCCGCACCTTCGGTTCATGGCGCTCGCCGTGGTAAACCGAGATCGATTTCCAACTGAGTTCCGCGCCGATTCCCGTCGTGAAACATTTCGACACCGCCTCCTTCGCCGCGAAGCGCGCGGCGATATGCTTGTGCGGATGCGCCATTCCCGCGCAATACGCGCGCTCTTCTTCCGTCAGGATGCGATCGATGAACCGATCGCCATGGCGCAGCACCACGCTTTTGATTCGCGACACTTCGATGAGGTCCGCCCCCAGGCCGATCAACACGCCTCCGGGAGGAAGTTGAAAGTCGAATTTCATCCCGCGGGTTCGTTCACGCGTTCATCCGCACCTTCATCTCGCGCACCGCCTCTTCAATCCCGGTGAAAATCGCGCGGCTTATGATGCTGTGGCCGATGTTCAACTCGTGGAGATGCGGCAATCCCCGCAGCTCCGCGATATTCACATAGTTGATACCGTGGCCCGCATTCACCACCAACCCTAGATCGCGCGCGCGCACCGCGCCGATCCGCAGCCGCTGAAATTCCCGCGCGCGCTCCTTCTCGTCGAAATACGCATTGGCATACGCACCCGTATGCAACTCCACCCAGGGCGCCTTCAACTCCGACGCCCACTCGATCTGCGGCTCGTCGGGATCGATGAACAAGCTCGTCTTGATCCCGGCCGCGTTCATCGCGTCGACGACCGCCGCCACGCGCTCGCGATTGCTCACGACGTCGAGTCCGCCTTCGGTCGTGATTTCCTGCCGGCTCTCCGGCACCAGGCACACCGAATCCGGCTTCAACTTGAGCGCCAGCTCCGTCATCGCTGGCGTGCACGCCATTTCCAAATTCAAACGCGTCGCGATCGACTCGCGCAAACGCCACACATCGCGCTCCTGGATGTGCCGCCGATCCTCCCGCAAATGCACGGTGATCCCGTCCGCCCCGGCGCGTTCGCAGAGCTGCGCCAACAACACGGGATCCGGTTCCACGGCGCCGCCACACGTCGCGTCGTTGTCGCGATAGCGCGCCTGCCGGAGGGTCGCGCAGTGGTCGATGTTGACGCCGAGCAAGATCATCGGAGCGCGGCACTATAGTTTGGCCGTTGCGGAAACCAAGAAATGAATCGCCGCATCCGGCCGTTCATGGCTTTTTCCGACACCACTGCACCGTGACACTCCCTTCGCCCAAACGAGAAAACCTCCTTCTCAATCTCGCCTTCAACCTCGCGCTGCCCGCCTTCGTGCTCTCCAAGCTGAGCAAGCCCGAATGGCTCGGCCCCGTCGGCGGACTCGTCGTCGCCCTCGCCTTCCCGCTCGGCTACGGGGTGTGGGACTTCATCCAGCGCCGTCAGGCAAACTTCATTTCGATCATCGGCTTCGTCAGCGTGCTGCTGACCGGCGGACTCGGCCTCCTGAAAACCGACAACTTCTGGTTCGCCGTGAAAGAAGCCGCCGTCCCGACCGTCATCGGCATCGCCGTGCTTGTCTCGCTTAAATCGAAGCGTCCGCTCGTGCACACCTTCCTCTACAACGAGCAGGTGATCGACGTCCCCAAGGTCGACGCCGCACTCGCCGCCCGCAACAACCGCGCCGGCTTCGAACGCCTGCTCGTCACGTCGAGCTATCTGCTGACGGCGTCGTTTCTCATCAGCGCCGTCCTCAACTACGCTTTGGCGCGCTATCTCCTGAAAAGTCCCGCCGGCACTCCCGAGTTCAATGCCGAACTCGGCAAGATGCAACTCCTGAGCTGGCCCGTGATCGTGCTGCCGAGCATGGCCATGACACTCTACGCGCTCTGGCGGCTACTCGCCGGCGTGCAGAAACTCACCGGTCTCGCGCTCGAAGAAGTCTTCCACGCCCAGAAAAAATAAGGCGGGTCCAAGACCCGCCTTGTGATTCGACCTCGCGCGAAGATTACCCGCGCTGCTCTATCGGCACGTATTCCCGCGTCTGCGGGCCGACGTAGATCTGCCGCGGCCGATAGATCTTCAACTTCGGGTTCTGCGCGACTTCGCGCCACTGCGCGATCCATCCCGGCATGCGTCCGATCGCGAACATCACCGTAAACATGTTCAACGGAATCCCGAGCGCGCGCATGATCAGACCCGAGTAGAAATCGACGTTCGGATAGAGCTTCCGCGAAATGAAGTAGTCATCGCTCAACGCCACTTCCTCGAGCTTCATCGCGATGTTGAGCAGCGGATCGTCTTTGATGCCGAGCGAGCCAAGGGCCTTGTAGAAACTCGCTTTGATGATCTTCGCGCGCGGATCGTAATTCTTGTAAACGCGGTGGCCGAAGCCCATCAGCCGCTCGCCCTTTCCGGCTTTCGCCGCGGCGATGAATTTCGTGCCGTCGTCACCTTCGTCGTGGATGCTCTGCAGCATCTCGAGCACCGCCATGTTCGCGCCGCCATGCAGCGGGCCCCACAGCGCGTTCACGCCGGCGGAAATCGAGGCGAACAGATTCGCGCCCGCCGACGCCACCATGCGCACCGTCGAGGTCGAGCAGTTCTGCTCGTGATCGGCGTGCAAGAGCAGGAACAGATTCAACGCCGACGCCACTTCCGGCGTCGCGACATACTCGGTGAAGGGTTCCGAGAACATCAGGTGCAGGAAGTTCTCGCAGTATCCAAGATCCGGACGCGGATCGTTGAACGGCATGCCGCTGTTCACGCGAAAAATGTGGGCCGCGATCGTCCGCACCTTCGAAATCGCGATCGCCGCCGCCTCGTCGAAGTGCTCGATGTCGCGTTGGTGATTGTTGCTGGCGAGGTGCGGATAATACGCGCCGAGCGCATTGAAGGTCGCCGACAGCACCGCCATCGGATGCGAGTCGCGCGGGAAATTCTGCAGGAATCGCAGCATGCCTTCGCGCAAGCGCGCGTTCGTCGTCAGCCGCTTCGAAAAGCCCTGCCGCTGCTCCTTCGTCGGCAGCTCGCCATACATCACCAAGTATGCGGTCTCGACGAAACTCGAATGCTGCGCGAGTTGTTCGATCGGATAACCGCGGTAACGCAGCACGCCGGCCTCGCCATCGATGAAGGTGATCGAACTCGTGCAGGAGCCCGTGTTGCCGAAACCATCGTCAAACGTGATCGCGCCCGTCTCCGCTCGCAGTTTCGCTATATCGATCCCGCGCTCGCCCTCGGTGCCCACAATCATGGGCAGTTTGTAGTCCTTGTCGTCGAGGTGGAGTGTAGCGGGAGGGAGGGTAGCCATCGTCGGCGAAACGAAGCCAAATCCATGCCGCTGGCAAAGCAATCTTGCGCCAGATTCTGCCAATTTCGCCGCATCGTTTCCCGCGATAGGAAACGTTATGCGCTGTATCGGTTCTCCTGATTACGCGCCGGCCGCGACGGTCGCGAAGTTCCGGTAGATCTGCAGTCCCTTCGCCTGGCTTTTCTCGGGGTGAAACTGCGTCGCGAACACCCGGCCACGTCCCACGGCCGCCGTGAAGGTCCCGCCATAATCGCACTCCGCCAACACCAGCTCTGCATCCCGCGGCACACAGTGAAAACTGTGCACAAAATAAAACGACTCGCCTTCGCGCGTCAGCGAGTTCGCCAGCGGCGAATCGGTCTGCCGAAACGTCACCGTGTTCCAACCCATGTGCGGAATCTTGATCTCCGCCGGACGCTGGAAACGCACCACTTCGCCGGGAAGAATTCCCAGCCCTTTGACGTCGCCTTCCTCCGAGCGCTCAAACAGCGCCTGCATCCCAAGACACACGCCCAAAAACGGCCGATCCGCGGCGATCCACTCGCGCACGGCATCATCCAACTTCGTCGCCCGCAGCGACGCCACGCAGTCGCGCAGCGCGCCCACGCCCGGCAACACCAGCCCCCGCCCGCCACTCGACGCGAGCTCCTCCGGCGTGCGCACGACGCGCGGCTCCGCCCCGACTGCCTCAAGCGCCTTCGTGACGCTGCGCAGGTTGCAAATACCGGTATCGATGACGGCGATGGGAGTGGCACTCATGTCGGAGCGAGCTTGCTCGCGATGGAAAATCGCGGTGAACGAATCGCCTGCAAGCAGGCTCCTACAATTTTCCTTTTGTCGAGGGCAGCAAATCCGCCGCGCGCGGTTCGATCTGAGTCGCCGCGTCGAGCGCACGTCCGAGCCCCTTGAAAATCGCCTCGGCCACGTGATGCGGCTCCTCCCCATAGATGAGCTGCACGTGGAGATTCGCCCCCAGCGCATTGCTGAAGGCGCGGCAAAATTCCTTCACCAGCACGATGTTGAAATCGCGCACGAACATCGTTGGCGCATTCGCCTCATAAACCAGGTGCGGCCGCCCGCCGACATCCACGACGACGCGCGCGAGCGATTCGTCCATCGGCAGCAGAAAAAATCCATAGCGCTTGATGCCGACTTTGTCGCCGAGCGCTTCCTTGAACGCCTGCCCGAGCACGAGCCCGACATCCTCGACCGTGTGATGATAATCCACCTCCACGTCGCCGATTGCTTTCACTTCGAGATCGAACAACCCATGCTTCGCGAACAGCGTCAGCATGTGGTCGAAAAACGGCACGCCGGTATCGATCTTCGCCGCGCCGCGACCGTCGATCGCGAGCGAAAGCGTGATATCGGTCTCCGCCGTTTTGCGGGAAACCTGCGCTACGCGTTGGGAGCCTTTAGCCATTCGTCGAGGGAGTTTTGCAGGACGAGCATCTCGTCGTCCGTGCCGACGCTGATGCGCAGGAACGAAGCGGTCAAGGCATGGCTCGGGAAGTAACGCACGAGCACTTTGCGCGAACACAGAAAATCGTAAGCCGCCTTCGCCACCGTCGGCCCGCTCTCTCCGCTGGCATTCTTCGGCTCCGTGAAAATGAAATTCGCCTGCGAGGGATACGTGAACCAGCCGCGTCCATTCGCGAACTGCTCTACCGCCGCGTCGCGGGTCGCCTTCACTCGCGCCACCATCGCCGCGAAATATGCCGTATCGCCGATCGCCGCGAGCGCCGCGGCCTGCGAGAGGCGATTGACGTTGTAGCTGTCGCGCACGCGATCTAGCAGGTCGATCACTTCGGGATGCGCCAGCGCATATCCCACCCGAATCCCAGCGAGCGCATAAGCTTTCGACAGCGTGCGCACCACCACGAGCCGCGGATGGCGCGCGAGCAATGACACAGCGTTCTCGTTCGCGAACGGCGCATATGCTTCGTCGACGATCAGCACGCCCGCGAACTGCGACAGCGCTCGCTCGATTTCTGTATTCGAAAATCCAACACCCGTCGGCGCATTCGGCGAGGTGAGGAAAAATGCCCGCGCGCCTGATGCCGCGATCCGCTCCACCGGCAGCTTCATCGAACGATCGAACTCGATCACCTCGGTCTTCCCATCCTGAATCGCCACCAATACCGGATAAAGCGAGTAGCTCGGCAGCATGTATCCGGCGGCTGGATTCGTCCCGACGAACACTCGCATGAGCAGGTTCAGAATGTCGTCCGATCCATTTCCCACGATGACATTTCCCTCGGCGACGCCATGCATCCGCGCGATCGCCGCGCGCAAAGGAGCACTCTTGGGATTCGGATAAAGCCGCAGCGAAGCGCCGTCTTCGCCCAATTCCTGCCGCACCGCTTCCGCCACACGCGGACTCGGCGGATACGGACATTCATTCGTGTTGAGCTTCACCCAACCTGCTTCCGTCGGCTGCAAGCCAGGCGTGTAGGCGTGAAGTTTTTCAACGTGAGGGAGAGCGAGAGAAGATAAGTTCATGGAGCCTGCAAAGGCGCATCAGCAGAGTTCGAAGGGTTGGCGCGCTTTGCGCCCGGTCGGCTATTGCACCCGGATCTTGGCCGAGCGCCCGTGCGCATCGAGGCGCTCCATCGCCGCGAACGCCGCGACGACCGGCTCGCCTTTCTTGAGGCTCTTGCGGTCGTAACGCACGATGCTGGTCCGTCGCAGAAAATCTGTCGCGCGCATGCCGCTGAAATACCGTCCCGCTCGGCCCGTGGGTAGCACGTGACTCGGCCCCGCCGTGAAATCGCCCAAGGCCGTCGGCGTATCATTGCCGATCATGATCGCTCCGGCCGTCGTCACCAGCTTCACCAGCTTCTTCGCGGACGCGTCGTTCACGAGTAGTTCAAGATGTTCCGGCGCCACGTAATTCGCGACCTCGGCCGCTTGTGCGAGCGTCTTCACCTCCACGGCAAGAAAGCCGTGCTCCAGCACACGCTGCGTCTTTTCCGACCGCGCGAGAAACTGCAGCTGATTCTGCACCTCGACCGAAATCGCATCGATCAACGCCGCCGAGGTGGCGACCAGATAGATTTTCTCGCGTCCTGAACCATGCTCCGCCTGCGCCAGCAAATCCGCCGCCGCATAATCGATCCGCGCCGTTTCGTCCGCGATCACCATCACCTCACTCGGGCCTGGCAGGCCATTGACTCCCACCGTGCCAAACACCTGGCGCATCGCCTCGCAGGTGTAGGCATTGCCGGGTCCAAAAATTTTGTCGACCGCCGGAATCGTGGTCGTGCCATACGCCATCGCCCCCACCGCCTGCACGCCGCCGACGCGATACACTTCCGTCACTCCGACCAGGTGCAGCGCGGCCAGGAGTCCATCCGTAATTTTCCCTTCGGAATTCGAAGGCGTGAACACCGCAATTTCCGGGCAGCCCGCGATCTTCGCGAGCGTCACCGTCATCAACACCGTCGAGACCAAAGGCACTTGTCCGCCCGGCACGTAGAGCCCGACGCGGCGAATCGGATCGAACTTCTCGCCGATCAACGCGCCGTGCGGATTCTTCGCCGTCCAGCCTTTCGGCAAACCGCGTTTGTTGAACGCCACGATACTTTCGTGCGCGGCCACCAGCGCCTTGCGCTCCGCATTCGGCAGCCGCTTCGCCGCCGCGGCGATCTCGGCCTCCGGCACGCGCAAATCGCGCGAGCGCAAACGCGCCCCGTCGAACTTCGCCGCATAATACACGACCGCTTCATCTCCGCGCTGCCGCACATCGGCGAGGATCGCGGCGACGGAGTCCGAAATTTCCCGCGGCACCACCGCGTCGCGACAGAACTCCGCCAGATCGGCGGCGAAAGTTTTGGAGGCGTAGTTCAGCGTGCGCATGGAGGTCTTGAGGAGGTTTCGCAGGAGCGTTCGATCGACGCGCTTTTCCATCCGGCGGACGGGCCACCCATCGAAATCATCGCAAGGTGGGTAGAGGCACCGCGAAGAGTTCCGACGGGAAGGTCTCGTTGACCGTGATCTTCTCGAAAGTGATGGTGCGCGCTTCCGTGCCGTTGTCGTTCTTCTGGGCGATCCGGAGTGTCTTGGCAAAACGGATACCACCCGAGGTCATTTCGCCTTCTTCACGGATGTTGCTGTTCTCGTCACCTGTATAAACCAACTCCCCCGTCGCTTCGTTGAAGTAGCGGTAGTAGATGAGCGTCGGGCTATGAATGAACGCCACCTTCCGGCAGCTCACCCCGTCGATCGTCACGGGCCCCTGGTCCTCCACCGTTCCACCGATCTTCTCGATGCCCCGGAAAAACGACAGGTTCTGCCACACGTCGGCGCGAAGCTGTTTGATCTGGTCCACGCCCAACTGGCTCTGCTGCCAGTTCGTGGGATCGGACGCGTCCGTGACGCGACGCCACGCATCGTATCCATCCAGCGCGCTCACCTCGATCATCTCGTCCGATGAGATCTCGATGCGTTGTTGCGCGGGTTTTTGGAGATAGATCTCGATCCGATACTGCGCTTGCTTGGTCGGATCGCGCGGGTCCGGCGCCGTCATCGTGCCGACATAATGAATCGACTTCACCGCATCGAGCACGTGATCGGGAGCCAGGCGGGCGCGGGCCTTCGCGATGATCGCGGGCTCGGCGGCCTGAACGGCGACCGTGGCAACAAAAGCGAGAGCAACGGCGAGCACGCGAAGCGGGGGTAAAATCATAAGGCGCGGAGCTTGAATAAAATTGGCCGGCGAGGGAAGCCAGCTTTGCCGCCGGCCCACCCCAGCCGTTACGTCTGACGCGACCTTACTCCCACTCGATCGTCGCGGGGGGCTTCGAGCTGATATCGAGCACCACGCGACTTACGCCGCGAACTTCGTTCGTGATCCGGCTGGAAATCTTTTGCAACACGTCGTGCGGGATCTTCGCCCAGTCCGCCGTCATCGCGTCGACGCTCTCCACGATCCGCAACGCGATCACGTAGTCGTAGGTGCGTTCGTCTCCGAACACGCCCACGGTCCGCACCGGAAGGAAAACGCAGAACGACTGCCAGACTTTGTAGTAAAGTCCCGAAGCCATCATCTCCTCGTGCAGCACCGCATCGGCGTCGCGGAGGATTTGAAGATTCTGCGCCGTGATCTCGCCCATGACGCGCACGCCCAGCCCCGGGCCGGGGAACGGCTGACGCCAGACGACCTCCTTCGGAAGCCCGAGCGCCGCGCCGACTTTGCGCACCTCGTCCTTGAACAATTCGCGTAACGGCTCGACCAGCTTGAGCTTCATCCGCTCCGGCAGGCCGCCAACATTGTGATGCGTTTTGATGAGCGACGCTGGATTGTTTCCGATCGAAACGCTCTCGATCACGTCGGGATAAAGCGTGCCCTGCGCCAGAAACTCCGCACTGCCTTTGATCGAGCGCAGCGACTTCTCGAACACCTCCACAAACGTGCGGCCGATGATCTTCCGCTTCTGTTCCGGATCGGTCACGCCCTTCAAACGCCGCAGAAAAAGCTTCGACGCATCCACCACCCGCAGGTCGATGCGGAAATGCTTCGCGTAAAGCTTTTCCACATATTCGCGCTCACCCTTCCGGATAAGACCATTGTCGACGAAGATGCACGTGAGCTGCTTGCCGATCGCCTTGTGCAACAACGCCGCAGCGACCGAAGAATCCACGCCACCGGAAAGCCCGAGGATCACGCGCGACTTGCCGACTTTCGCGCGAATCTCCGCGACCGCATGCGCAATGAAATCCTTGGTCGTCCAATCCTGGCTCGCTCCGCAAATCCCAACGATGAAGTTGCGAATCATGTCCACGCCGCGCTCGGTGTGAAACACTTCCGGATGGAACTGGATGCCGTAGAAGCGGCGCTTCGCGTCCTCGATTCCTGAATACGGCGAGTTTTCCGACACCGCGGTGGCCACGAAGCCGGGCGGAAGCTTCGCGAGTTTATCGCCGTGGGAGTTCCAGATGCGAAGCTTGCGCGGCAATCCCGCGAAGAGCTTGCCCGGGCGCTTGATCGTCAGATGCCCGTGACCGTATTCGCGCGCCTTGCTGTGCTCGACCTTCCCGCCAAGGAAATGGCCCATCAGCTGCACGCCGTAGCAGATGCCGAGGACGGGAACGCCGAGTTCGAAAATAGCGGGATCGGGGTGCGGCGCGTTCTTCGCATAGACGCTTTGCGGGCCGCCCGAGAAAATGATCCCGACCACGCCTTCCTCGCGCAATTTGGCCGCGGGCGTCGCGTAATGGTAGATTTTCGAGTAAACCTGACACTCGCGAATCCGGCGGGCGATGACTTGCGTGAGCTGCGAACCGAAGTCCAGGACGGCAATTGTCTGAGGCATGTGCGGCGTGGGAAACGGACAGCACAACGCAGACCGCTCGTGGGGCGCAAGCCGCGATTCACCACGGAAGGAGCGGTATTCTCGCCCGCAACGACGCGCGCTCCGTCAATCGGAGAGCAAACCCCATTTTACAACTCACTCATTGTGAGCCTCCGCGATCAAACCCGCCGCGAAGCGCCTGAACAAATGCGTTGCGGAAGAGCGTTCCGATCGTGGACCACACATCGACTTCGTTGTCTGCAAAGTTTCCGTTGAAGGGCGCACGGGTCGCAACTTGCTCCTCTTGATTGTTCTCGAGCACGGTGGCCACGGCGCTCACGACCTTCTCCTTGGCGCGCTCGAGGATGTTCTTCTCGTCGTCGTTCGCCGTTTCGAATTCCAGATCGTGGAAGAGCGGCTTCACATACCCATTGTAAGCGCCGCCGCCTGCTTCCACTTCGAAAAACATTTCGAAGGTTCCGCGCGACACGTCGACGTCGGCATACGCGTTGAGAAAATCATTGGCCGCAGCCAGCTCCAGCCCTCGCAGCTCCAGATTAGCCGAGAACGTCGGCTCTTCCGCGATTGGATTCACCTGAATCTCGGAGCGCAGCTGACCATTGCCCGTCGTCGTCGCTTCGATGCGCACTTTTGCTGGAAGCGGATCGCCATTCGCCTTGGGTCGATTTTGCAGGTCGCTCGCCACGATGTGCAGGTTTTCCACCCCGACCTCGGCGACCGGAGTTTCCGACCGATCGATGAAACGCACGCGGGTGTTCTTCACTTCCAGTTTGTTTAGCTCCATCGGAAACGAATTGCGGAACACATCCTGCCAGCGCTGCACCTCGCGCCTCTTTTGCTGCAGCTCCGCTTTGAGCTCCGCTGTGTCGTCCTCCTCCGGTGTCTTGTAGCGTTTCACGACGACAATCTCCGCGTCATCCACGACCGCGCTGCCACCCAGCCGACCCGCAAACAGCGCACTCGGCGCGAGTCGCATCGAGGCCTTCCGAACATGAACCACGGGCAAATCGCTTTCGTGACCGCGTTCATAGAGAACGAAGTTTTCCACATCGATCGCGCCCCGCCACAATGCCAGGGCAACCCCATCCACCCGGCCCGCGAAACCGTCGATCGCGGCGAGTTCGCGATTCACGATCGATTTCGCAATCGGCGAACCGACCAAGCGAATCAACACGAGCAGCGTCGCGACCACGATCAGCACGCCTACCCAACGGCGCCTCCGACGGCGCGACGGCCGCTCCCCGCGCGTGGCGTAAGTCTGGGGGACCAAGGGTGAGCGACGCCGGCGCAAACGGGCAAACGTGAGCAAACTCATGCGTTTCCACCCGCTTGCCGGATGCCAACCGTCCAACTCACGAACGCTCAACCCACTCGCCTCCGAAGCGGCGTTATAACTGGCCGCAACCTGCAACGTCCCCGCCCCGTGATCCAGCAAACTGCATGATCGAGCGAACAGCGGTTTTCGCTGACCATTCGCGTTTCAAGCGGCTACCGCGCCGTCCAACCGCCCCGGTGGTGCGTGGACTGCTTTCCTCTCGCGTCGCATATCGCGCCCGTTCCAATCGCCGCTTCTTCATGTTTCCTCCACTCGGCACGATCGTTCGCTGTGTGATCCAGCAGCCGGGTTATCCGGGAGTGCTCGCCGCCAATTTCGCGCTCGGCATGGCATCGTCGTTCGTCGTGCCGTTTCTCTCGATGTGGGGAACGCTCCATATCGGCATGTCGCCGGTCGTGTTCGGCACGTTCATGACGGTCACCTCCGTCAGCGCGATCGTGCTCAGCACATTGCTCGCGCGTTGGTCAGACAGCCACGTTCCGCGCCGAACCATGCTCATCGTCGGCAGCCTTTGCGGCATGCTCGGTTACTCGGGCTATGCCTTTCTCACCGATGTCGTGGCGCTGCTCCTGTGCGGATCGCTGCTCGTCGGCACGGCGACGGTGAACTTCTCGCAGTTGTTTGCGTTCATGCGGGAGGAACTCGCGCGGCCGGAGAACAAGAACGCCGACATGCCGCTTTTGATGAGTTTGCTGCGCGTATTCTTCTCCCTCGCCTGGACGGTCGGGCCAGCGATCGGGGCGTGGGTTACAGTGCATTGGGGCTATCGCGGGATCTTCCTCGGCGCCGTCTCTCTCTACGCGATCTTCCTCTTCTTTGTGCTTCGCTTCGTGCCTCACCGGCCTCATCCGCCGGTGTCGCGGCAAACAAACCGCCCGTCCCTGATCCGGGTGCTCGCACGAGGAGACATCGTCTCCACGTTCATCGCGCTCGTCCTGGTTTTCGCCGCATTCAGCATGAACATGATGAACCTGCCGTTGCTCGTGACGCAGGCGCTCGACGGCACCAAAGCGGACGTGGGTTGGATCTTCAGCATCGCACCGGTCTTCGAGGTGCCGCTCATGATCTGGTTCGGACAACTCGCCGCCCGAGGGCACCAGGTGGGATTGATCCGGTTCGGCGTGATCGTCTCCGCCGCCTATTTCGTCGCTCTCATCTTCGCGCAGGCGCCGTGGCACATTTATCCGATGCAAATCCTCAGCGCGACCGCCATCGCGATCATAACCAACATCACGATCACGTTTTTGCAGGACATGCTTCCCGGACACACCGGCCTCGCGACCACGCTCTACTCGAACTCGTTTAGCGGCGGTAGCCTGATCGGCTTTCTCACCTTCGGGCTCTTGCTCGAACGCGTCGGCTACCGGGGGGTATTCGTGATCTGCGTCGCGCTGTGCGCCGCCGCCCTAGGACTGCTGCTCCTCTCGCGTCACCGAAATCGGATGACCGTGGTTACGTAGCGAAAGCGGCTTCCCGCAGGAAGCGATCGCTTCGCACCGGCTCCGCCGGAGATGCCGCCCGCCCTTCGAAATCCGGCACCGCTCTCACCACATCGGCGCCGCGTGGTTCACCAAATAAATAGGCGCGCGAAAATCGCGCGCCTATTTTCAAGAAGGATATCGGTCCGTCTCAGCGAGTGATCGTGAGACGAACGCGAGATCTCGCACTCTTACTTCTTCTTCTTCTTAGCAGCAGTCTTCTTTTTCGGAGCGCTCTTCTTGGCAGCTTTCGCGGATTTCTTGGCCATGGTTGTTTTAGGGTTTTTGTTTTGTGCACCGAACGAACGAATGGCTCGTCGGCGCGCCTCCAATTGGCCGATTCAAAATCGTTTTGTAAATGTTAGATTCGCAGGTTGTGCGCAGAATTTTTCCACGCGCAAAACACGCTAACGCGCAAAACACGCGGGATTTTTCTCCATACGCGCTTACTCCGCCGCCCCAATGACGAGGGAAAAATGCGCAGTATCTTCAACGTCGCCGCGCTTCGAACACACGAACCTCAACTCTCATTCACCATGGAATCACTCGAAAATCTGAACGATCTTTTCCTCCACGAACTCCGCGATCTCTACGACGCAGAGCAACAACTCACCAAGGCGCTGCCGCTTCTCGCGCAGGCGGCGAAGTCCGAACAACTGCGCACGAGCTTCCAAACTCACCTCGAAGAAACGAAGGAGCAGGCTCGTCGGCTCGAGCAGATCTTCAAAGCCGCCGGCGTCCCCGCCGAAGGGAAACCCTGCAAGGCGATGGCCGGCCTGATCGCCGAAGCGAAGGAGTTGCTGGATCACGACGCCGATCCTGAAGTGCTCGATGCCGCGCTGATCGTCGCCGCGCAAAAAGTGGAGCACTACGAGATCGCCGGCTATGGCAGCGTCAGCACCTTCGCGCGCGTGCTCGGCTACCACGATGCGGCAAAGCTGCTGAAACAGACGATCGCCGAAGAAGAGCGCACCGACAAAAAGCTCACGCAGCTTTCGGAGCAGTTGAACTCGAAAGCCGCCACCGCCGATCAGGCGGCAAATACCTGATCGATGCTAAACGCGAAAAGGCGGGGTCTTCGGACCTCGCCTTCTTTTTTAAGCAGGCGACGCAGCACGCGCGAGGCGACGCCGACCGATCACGTGCGCTGAAAACCAGCAAACCTGAGCCCAAGCCACCCCTGCCGCCCAGCCGGCAACCACATCCGTGGGATAGTGAACGCCCAGGTAAACGCGGCTGAACCCGACCGTGAAACTCAGCAACAACGCGGCGGCGAAAATGTAGATCCTCTCCCATGGCTTCTCTGCCATGCGCGCGAGCAACACCGCTATGGTCAGATAAATCGTCGCTGAAGACATCGCGTGTCCGCTGGGAAAACTCAGAGAATCGATTTCGATCAGCCGCAGCGTTTCTTCAGGACGAGTCCGACCATAGAGCGACTTGAGGATCGTATTCAGCGTCGCGCCTCCGATCGAGGCAGCCGCCAGAAAGAGCGCCGCGGCAAAGCGGCGGGAGAAAAGCAGAAAGCCCACGATGAGCGCCACCGTGGTTCCGAGCACCGCTCCGCTGCCGAGCGCAGTGATGTCGCGGGCGATCTCTACCATCTTCGAAGGCCCCACCGGCTCGCCCGTCTGCGGGTCGCGCAGCAGGCGCATGAGATCGGTTTCGATATGCAGGTATTCCTCCTCCCGAACCTCGTCCGCGATCGCCACGAACACCCACGCCGCAAAGAGCAGCACACCGAGATTGAACAGCGCCAGCGGCCCGAGCGCGAGGAGCCGCTGAAACCAAGCTTTGCTGCGGGCGATCATCGCCGCCGTTGGACCGCTACTTCCGGCTTTCGAGCCACGTGTTGAAACGAGATTCAAGGATCGCGAGGGGCAGCGATCCTTCTTCAAGCAAGTGATCGTGGAAGGCGCGGATGTCCCACTTCGCGCCAAGTTCCTTTTCCGCGCGCGCTCGGAGTACGAGGATCTTCAACTGCCCGAGCTTATAGGACAGCGCTTGCGCCGGAATCGCCATGTAGCGCTCGACCTCGGCTTGGTGCTTCGCTTCGTCGCCGCCTTCCTGCTCGATGATGTAGGCGAGCGCCTGTTCGCGCGTCCAACCTTTGGCATGCAGACCGGTGTCGATCACCAGCCGCACAGCGCGGTGGATGTCTCCGAGCAGCATGCCGAGGTATTGGTAGGGATCGGTGTAGAGTCCGAGTTCACGGCCGAGACTTTCCGTATAGAGCGCCCAGCCTTCGACATAGGCGCTGTTCCAGCCGAAACGCCGAAAGCGGGGCAGCGCTTTGTTTTCGAGCGTGAGCGCGATCTGGAAATGATGCCCCGGAATCGCTTCGTGAAGAAAAAGGTTCTCCATTCGCGTCGTGCGGTTTTTACGCGGATCGACAATCGGCACGTAGAAGATCCCCGGACGCGAACCATCGTCGGCCGCCGGCATGTATTCGGCCGACGCCGTGGCCGCCCGAAATTTTTCCGTGGCACGAATCTCGAACGGCGTGCGCGGCACCTGTCCGAAGAAACGCGGAACCTGCGCGGCGAGACGCGCTTCGATCGCGCGATAGGCATCGAGCACTTCTTCCTCCGTGTTGAACGGAGCGAACTGCGGGTCCGTAGCGACGAAGTTCAAGAAGTCGAACAGCGAACCTTGATAGCCGACCTGGCGCTGCACGTTTTCCATCTCGGCGCGAATGCGGGCCACTTCGCGCCGCCCGAGTTCATGAATCTCCTCGGGCGATAGATTCGTCGTCGTCCAAAACTGGATCAGGTAGGCATATATCTCCGCACCGCCCGGGAGCGCGCCGAGGCCGGCGGTCTCCCGGCATTTCGGCAGATATTCCGCCGCAATGAACGCGTGCAACCGGCGGTAAGCGGGAATGATGACCTCGCGGATCGCGGCGAGATAATCGCTGCGGAGTTTCTCCTGCGCGGCGGCCGAAAGATCGGCCGGCAGTTTCTTCAGCGGAGCGAAGAAGATGTTCTTCTCGGGATCGTCCGCCATCAACGGTTCATACTGCGGCAGCGTGCGCTCCATCAGAATACGAGGCTGAACGATGCCTTTCGCGATGCCCTCGCGCATGTTCACGATCGCAGTGTCGACCCACGCGCTGAAGCCGTGAGCGCGAGCGATGAAGTTGCGGAAATTCTGCTCCGTCTTGAAAGGATGGATACTCGATCCGGCACCCATCTGCGCAAAGGTCAGTGCCCCCGAGTAAAATTGATTGATGGGAAGCAAATGAGTGGGTTGCTCGAGACCGAAGCGGCGCGTGTCGAGGGTCCACTTCAGGACATCGTAGCTGAGCTGGTCCGACGCCGGCAGCGCCGCGCGGTCGAACTTCGCGAGTTTGGAAAGCATTCGCTCGCTGAACGCAGCCTCTCTCGCGCGGTGCTCGGCGCCGATGTCGTTCGGCCAAACGTGTTCGTAACGTTTATCGCTGTCTCCGTTGCCCGCAGCTTCCACCGGAGAGATCGCGAGAAGCTGTTCGTAGTAAGAATCGAGGAGCTCGTCGAATGGCGCGCCGCCCGCCGTGGTAACGCCGATCAAAATACCGGCAAGGAGGAGGTAACGTCGGAATCGCATGCGCGTGAAGCGTGCGCAGCCACTCCAAGGGGTCAAAACGGCAATCACTTCTCCGCCGCCCCGCGATACCAGGCCGAAAGGCTGGCCACCAACAGGCACGCTCCTCCCGCGACCAGCACATACAGCCACGAGGAAAGCATTTTCGGTATCAACCAGGAGAGCGTGCCTACCTCAATCGGCGCGGTGAAGGCAAACGTAGATCCGGCGTGGGCGCGTGCGACCACGCGAACATCGTCTTCGCCGGGCGTGAAGTTGATCGTCTTCCAGCGCGCACCGGTTGCAGCCGAGCCGAGCGGCTTCACGCGGCTGCCATCGCTCCGCTCCAACCAGAGACCTTCATCATTCGAACCATCGCTGCCGCGAACACTGAATCGCAGCACGCGCATGCCCGTGCGAACAAGCGGCGCGCTCACGTAGCGCTGCTCGCGCGGAGCATCGGCGGTAGGACTAAAAACGTTCTCCGAGGGCAAAGCTTCGAATCCGACCGAGCGATCCGCGTCGCGTTGAAGCTCCAGCGGCGGCACGAGGCTGGCACTCAGACGAGCGCGCATGCGGGGATCACGGAGGAGATCGCGAGCGAGTTCGAACTGCGGAAGGAAACTTCTCACGAAAGGATCTTTTGACAGCACCTGCTCGTCGTCGGTGGCGAGAAACTCGCGAATGACCGTTTGCTGCCTCGCAAAATAGTCCCGCCACTCGCCGAGCACGCGGCCGAGCTCCGCCGGACGATTCACACGCCAACATCCCACGCCGACCAAGGTGAGCCAGAGCATTGCTGCTGCCGTCCAAACACGTCTGTGCTCCCGCGCAGTCGACCACAACAACACGATCGCCGTGGCGCTGACAAACAACGCCACCGTTAACACGTCTTGGTAACGGACCGCGATTGTTCCGGGGGAGGAGCCGCGTCCAAACGCGAACGCAGCGATCATCAAGCCGCACCAAAGCCCCAGCGCGACGAGGCCGCGATGCGCGCGGCTTTCCTTCCGCCGAACAGCAAGCCAGCACCAAGGCACAATCAACACCGCGCCCCACCACGACGACAGGGGCCAGGCGAGCAGATAGGCCAAGGCAGCGAAGAACTGAGGCGCCGATTGCACCCGGGCCTCGTGAGCGGCCGGGCTCGCCGGAAAACTCCACCAAGCGATCGCGATGAGCAGCGTGTTGACGACGAGTGTGACGATTGCGCGCCGCCGATTTTCTCCCCGCACAACATCGAATGCAGAAAGTATCCAAACGGCGGATGCGGACATGACCCCGGCAGCCATCGAGAAAAGTCCGAGCAGCCCCGCGCCTTGAGCGAGGAACCAACACCAATCGAGACGTTCCCGCGTGGATCCCAAGATGTGCCACGCTCCGAGCAGCAGAAGGAGATAGAACTGCGACTGAAAACCCCAGAGAGCGTTCTCGCAGTTGGCAGGTTGAGCGAACAAGACCATGGCAACGAATCCCGCGACGAGAGCGCCACGCGCAGACAAATGCCGGCGTGTGAACTCCATGAGCGTTCCGACCACGAGGAGGTAGATTCCAAGATTCACCACCATCTGCAGGCGGGCGTCCCATTGGCCGTTGAGCCAGAACTCGGCCATTGCGAGCAGCCGCGTCAGCGCGGGGCGATGTTCGCTATGCGGATAGAAGAAGATCTGCCATTCGAGGTTTCCATCGAACCAGTTGCGGTAAAAACCCTCGGCGGTCCATTGATCGTGAAAAGGCTGGTCGCTGCCGTAGTGGAAAATCAACCACAGCCGCGCACCCGCTACGCAGAGCACCACGGCAACGGTGAGGAGCCAGCCTGGAATACTGCCTAAAACAGCGTCTGCTCGAGATCGTAGCTGCGGAGGGACAGAGGGGCTCGTCGAGACAGAGGTCGCTGGATGCACGGAGCCAGAGCGCTAGAACTTCAATCGCGTGTTCTCGTGACCGCACGCCGGACATTTCGCGAGCTCGGTGCCGACGACCGCGGTATAGAGCTCGTTGCACCGGATACAGTGAAACGTGGTCTTGCGGCGCTCGCGCTCGAAGGTGCGGTGGTCGCGCCGGTCATACCAAAGCCAAAGCCCGAGGAACACGATCGCGACGAGCGTGCAGTAGACGATGACGGCGGGAGTGAGATCGAGCATGCGGAGACGTCGCTGAAGGTGACAGAATTGCGATCCGGTGCGAAGCGAAGAATCCGGAGCGCGGAAATCGTGGAGTCGCGAAAGCGCGGGTTGAGCTCTGCCCGCGGTAACGTTTCGCGCGCAAAAAAACGCGCCGACGTGGAGTCGGCGCGTGAATGATTCTCGCAGATGGCCAAAGCCCCGGAGGGCCGGGCACCTTATTTCTTCTCTTCGGTCGCGGGAGCGGCCTCGGTCGAAGCAGCGGCAGCGGCTTCGGCGGCGGGCGTTGCGGCCTTGGACTTCTTGCCCTTCGACTTCGACGCCTTCTTACCCTTCGACTTCTTGTAGCCGGGATCGTCGGCTTTCACCAACTCGATCAAGGCCATCTCAGCCGCGTCGCTGATGCGCGCGCCGAGCTTGTAGATGCGGGTGTAGCCGCCGTTGCGATTCACGAACTCCTTGTAGGTTTCGTTGAACAGCTTGGTGATCGCGTCCTCGTTGCGAACGTCGGCGAGGGCGAGACGGCGCAGGTGGATCGCGTCCTTCTTTTCGGTCTTCGCGGCGGCTTTCTTGGCCTTCGTGATGACCTTCTCGACGAAGGGACGAAGCGCCTTGGCCTTCGTCAGCGTGGTTTGGATACGGCCGTGCTCGAGGAGCGACGCAGCCATGTTGGACAGCATCGCGCGGCGATGCTCGACGGTGACGCCGAGGGAGGCGCGGTGTTTATTGTGACGCATTGTGGTTTGTTTTTAGAGCGTCTCCCGATCGGCGATCCGGTCGCAGCGTGGAGCGGCAGCGGACGGCGCGAGAGACGAAAGGATTTTCGAGTTTGGATTTTCGATTTTCGATCGCGGCGGAAAGCCCCGGATTTTCGAAAGCCCAAGCAATCGAAAATCCGAAATCGAAAATCGAAAATGGCGTTAGCCTTCCTTTTTCGTGTCGAGGAGGCGCTCGTCGAACTTCATGCCGAGCGAGAGGCCGAGGGCTTCGAGCTTCTCCTTGATTTCGTTGAGCGACTTCTTGCCGAAGTTCCGATACTTGAGCATCTCCTGCTCGGTCTTCATCGCGAGCTCGCCGACGGTGGTGATGTTCGCGTTGTTCAAGCAGTTGGCGGCGCGAACCGAGAGCTCGATTTCGTTGACCGACATGTTGAGGAGCTTGCGGAGCTTGTTCTGCTCCTCGCTGACCTCGGACTGCTGGTTCTCGAATTCGTAGGTCTCCTGGCTGACGCGGTCGAAGACATCGAGGTGGTGCTTCAGGATCGACGCGGCCTGCTTCAGGGCATCGTCGGGCGTGATGCGGCCGTCCGTCCAGATTTCGAGCACGAGCTTGTCGTAATCGGTGATCTGGCCGACGCGGGTCGCTTCGACGGCATACTTCACGAGGCGCACGGGAGAGAAGAGCGAGTCGATCGGGATGACGCCGATGGCCTGCTCTTCCTTCTTGTTGGCTTCGCCCGGGTAGTAACCGCGGCCGGTCTTGATCTCGATCTCCGCGTCGAAGTTCTTGCGGGTATCGAGCGTGCAGATGACCTGCTCCGGATTGATGATCTGGATATTGGCGTCCTGCTGAATATCCGCGGCGGTGACGACACCGCTCTTGGTGGCGCGGATGCTGAGCGTGATCGGCTCCCGTTTCTGGGAGACGATGAGGACCTTCTTCAGGTTGAGAACGATGTCGGTGACATCCTCGACGACGCCGTCGATGGACTGGAACTCGTGATTCACGCCGTCGATCTTGATCGACGAAATGGCGGCGCCCTCGATGGAGCTCAGGAGAACGCGACGCAGGGAGTTGCCGACCGTGTGGCCGTAGCCGGCCTCGAAAGGCTCAGCGATGAACTTGGCATAGGTCGGCGTTGCGCCTTCCTCGACCTTCGTGAGTTTGGACGGGAGTTCGAACTTTCCGAGACGTTTGGGCATGGCGGTGAGTGCGGACGTTTTAAGAGGTGATTGAGGCGTGTAACAGGAGCCGCCGATTAGAAGCGCGAGTAGAACTCGACGATCAGCTGCTCGTTGATGCCCTGCTCCATTTCGTCGCGGTTCGGCAGGCGATTGACGGTAGCCTTGAACGCTTCCGCGTTCATCGTGAGCCAGCCAGGGACGTTGCGGATGCGGTTCTCTTCGAGATTGCGCGTAGCGAGCTGGCGCGACGCGGGAGAGTTTTTGACTTCGATCTCGTCGCCGGCCTTCACGCTGTAGGAAGCGATGTCGACCTTGTGGCCGTTCACGCGAATGTGGCCGTGGTTGACGAACTGACGGGCGGCGGCGCGGCTCTTCGCGAGACCGAGAAGATAAACGACCGAGTCGAGACGCGTTTCGAGGAGCTGAAGGAAGCGTTCGCCGGTGACGCCGCGCTCGCTCTTGGCGATTTCGAAGATGCGGCGGAATTGGCGCTCGAGGAGGCCGTAGATGTAACGGAGCTTCTGCTTTTCGTTAAGGCCGAGGGCGTATTCGGAGACTTTACGGCGGAGCTTCGGGCCGTGCTGGCCGGGCGGATACGAGCGGCGTTCGAAGGCCTTGCCCGAGCCGAGAAGCTGCTGGCCGAAGCGACGGCTGATGCGGGTGGTTGGACCGGTGTAACGAGCCATGTTCTGTTAGTTTGAAATTTGAGATTGGAAATTTGAGATCCCGTGCGAGGCACGGTTACACGCGGCGGCGTTTGCGCGGGCGGCAGCCGTTGTGCGGGACAGGCGTGACATCGATGATCGAGGTGATCTCGAGGCCGATCGCCTGCAGGGCGCGGATCGCGGAATCGCGGCCGAGGCCGGGACCGGAAACGCGAATGACGATGTCCTTCAAACCGTGCGACATCGCGTTGCGGGCGGCGTCCTGGGCGACAACCTGGGCGGCGTAGGCGGTGGATTTGCGGGAGCCGCGGAAGTTGCACTTGCCGGCGGAGGACCACGAGATCACGCGGCCTTGCTGGTCGGTGATGGAGACGATCGTGTTGTTGAAAGAGGCGAGCACGTTGGCGATGCCGGACGTGACGTTCTTCGAACCTTTGGCTTTGCGGACCTTGATGACGCCGAGCTCTTCCTTGAGGAGATCTTCGGCGGTCGGCTGCTTGGCCACACCACCGACGAGCTCAACCGGCTTTTCGGCGGCAGCGGGTGCGGCGGCGGCGCCTTCAGCGGCGGGAGCAGCGGCCTTGGGGGCCTTGGCTTTCTTCTCGGGCTTTTCGGCGGGCGCGGCAGCGCCTTCAACGGCGACGGTGGCGGCCTTGATCGGCTTCTCTTTTTTCGGGGCGGACTTTTCTTCGGCCATGTTCGTAAAGGATTATTCTTTGGCTTTGGTGACGCCGACGGTGCGGCGCGGGCCCTTGCGCGTGCGGGCGTTGGTGGAGGTGCGCTGACCGCGAACCGGAAGGCTGCGGCGGTGGCGAACGCCCCGGTAGCAATTGATCGCCTGGAGGCGCTTGAGATTGCCGGCGATTTCGCGGCGGAGGTCACCTTCGAGCACCCACTTGTGCTCGCCGATGATGTTGATGATCTTGTTCAGCTGCTCCTCGGTGAGATCCTGAGCGCGCATGTCGGGATTCAGACCCGCTTCTTTCACGAGGAGATCGGCCCGCGAGGGACCGATGCCGTTGATGTAACGGAGGGAATACGCGACTTTCTTTTTCGCGGGGAGTTCTACGCCGAGGAGACGAGGCATATTGAGTTCTTAGTTGAGAGTTAAGTGTTGAGAGGGATGAAAAGGGAAAGGGATCAGGAAACTTGAGCGCGAGGGACGGTGAGGATTTCGGGGCCATTCTCCGTAGTGAGAACCGTGTGCTCGAAATGGGCGGAGGGGGACCCATCAGCGGTCACGCACGTCCAGCCATCCGAGAGGATCTTGGTCTTGTGGCCGCCGAGATTCACCATGGGCTCGATCGCGAGCGTCATGCCGGGTTTGATTCGATCGCCGGATCCACGTCGCCCGAAGTTCGGAATTTCGGGAGGTTCGTGCATCGAAGCGCCGACGCCATGACCGACCATGTCGCGAACGACGCTGAAGCCGTTGGATTCGACGTGTTGCTGGATCGCGTGAGAGATATCGCCGATGCGATTTCCGACCGCGGCCTGGCGAATGCCAAGATCGAGGGCTTCGCGGCTGACGCGAAGGAGTCGCTCGAGGCCGGGCTGGATGTTACCGACGGGAACGGTGTAGGCGTTGTCGCCGACGTATCCGTTATACCATACAACGATATCCAGCGAGACGATGTCGCCATCGCGTAGAACGCGGCGGAACGAAGGGATGCCGTGAACGACTTCGTCGTTGACCGAGATACAGGTATGCGCCGGGTAGCGATGATGGCCGTGTTGGTAGCCGTAACAGGCGCTGCGGGCTCCGAGGCGCGCGATCCAATCGCGTCCAGCCTCTTCCAAGTCTTGCGTAGTGATGCCAGGGCGCACGAGCGGCTTGAGGTTTTCAAGCACGGTCGCGGCGATGGCGCACGCCTCGCGCATCTTCGCGATTCCATCTTTCGATTTGATCGGAACCGTCATGCGGCGAGATCGCCGGCCTCAAGGACGAGGCCCAGCGTGCGATAATGTTCAACGAGCGACTCGCTGGAGCCGGTGCCGGCCAGAACCCCATCAAGGGATTCGTCGCGGGCGTCGAGCCATTCGTCGAACACTTTAGCTTGGAGCAGCGTAGCCGGGAATTCTGTGAGAAGAAATCCCGCATCAGGTTTGCGCGTGAAGAACCACTTTCGCATGGGAGCGAGTGTGGCTGCTTCTTCCGCCGCGGCCGAAACCGGGCGACGCGAAATCTCCGACCGCATCAGTTTGGCGGGAGAGACGTGCTCAAGATTCAAAGAACGGGCTCGGTCCATCAGCTTTTCGAAGGGAAAAACAGGCGAACCGAGGACAAGGAGCTTGGTTTTGGCGTGAAGGCCGAGCCGAGCGAAAGGGTCGTTGATGGGGGCCATGGCCACCCGAGTAAAGCACTAAAGTGCGAACCGTTGGATGGCCCACGCCGCGATGCCGACCAAGAAGATCGCCGTCACGGGAAGACCAAGTTTCAGCAAGGCTTCGGAGCTGACCGCCTCGCCGCTCATGCCGGTTGGAGTCGCACTGCGCGCCCGGATACGGCCCTTCTTCAAGAAGCCGTCGTAGTGCCGCTGCAGCAGGAACGTCTCGACTTGGCGCATCGTGTCCAAGACCACACCCACCGTGATCAACATGCCGGTGCCGCCGAAGAAGATCGCGATGCGTTGCGGGACGTTGAGCTCGAACAGCAACACGTCCGGCATCACGGCGATGACCGTCAGGAAGATCGCGCCAGCCAACGTGAGGCGCGTCATGATGAAGTCCAGGAACTGAGCCGTCGGCTCACCGGGGCGCACGCCGGGGACGTAGCCGCCGTATTTCTTCAGATCGTCAGCAATCTGGATCGGTTTGAACATCACGGACACCCAGAAGTAGCTGAAGAAAAGGATCAGCGAGGTGTAGATGAGATAGTAAACCCAGTTGCCACTGACGAGCTTCTCGGAGAACTCGACGAGGAACTTGATGTTAAACGCGGCGCCGAGCTGGGAGAAAATCTGCTGCGGGAAGAGCAGGATCGCGCTCGCGAAGATCACGGGCATGACGCCGGAGTAGTTGACCTTCAAGGGAAGGAACGAGCTTTGACCGCCCATGACCTTGTTGCCGACCACGCGCTTCGCGTATTGGACCGGGATCTTCCTCTGACCCTGGACGACCATGATGATTCCCATCACCACGACGATAAAGAGCGCGAGCATGATGACAGCCTGCGGCACGCCGAGGTTGGGGCCGGTGCCGACCGGGCGGAAGAAGAGCTGGTAGGTTTGCGCTGCCGCGCCAGGGATGTCGGCCAGAATGCCGACGGTAATCAGGAGCGAGACGCCATTACCGATGCCGCGCTGCGTGATCTGTTCGCCGAGCCACATCAGCAGCATCGTGCCGGCGGTCATGAAGATCACCGACGTTATCAGGAAGCTGACTTTGCTTACTATGACGATGCTCCCGTAGGCATTTACGTCGTAGCCGGGGAAGAGCCGTCCTGGATTTTCCAACGCCAGGATCAGCAGCGTGCCTTGCACCAAGCAGATCAGGACCGTCGCGTAGCGGGTGTATTGCGTCAGCTTCTGCCGGCCGACGTCACCTTCTTGCTGCAAACGGCTGAGCGCCGGCACCACTGCGGTCATCAACTGGAAGATGATGGACGCGCTGATGTAAGGCATGATGCCCAACGCGCAGATCGCGCCCTTCGTGAGCGCGCCGCCGGTGAACATGTTGTAGAGGCCGACAAGCGTGCCTTCACCCTGCGCCGTTTGATCGGCGAAGAAGTGCTGCAACGGACCGGGATCGATGCCGGGCAGCGGAATGTTAGCACCCACGCGCGCGACGAACAAAAGCGCGAGCGTGTAGAAGATCCGCGAGCGAAGCTCCGGAATCTTCAGCGAATTGGTGAAGGCAGAAAACACGGGAATGGATCTATGAATTACGATCTACGATTTACGATGGGGGATTCGCCGCCGGGCCGACTGGTGAAGGCGAGCTGCCAGCACCAATCATAAATCAACAATCGTAAATCATAAATTTGGGCGTCAGCCCACCACGGCCTGACCGCCGGCCTTTTCGATCTTGGCCTTGGCGGATTCGGAGAACTTCGCGGCGGTGACCTTCAGGGCGCGGCCGATTTCACCGTTGCCGAGGATCTTGACCGACTTCTCGCCCGCGCGTATCAGACCGTTGGCGGCGAGGACTTCGGCGGTGACTTCGTTGACGCTGGCGTCGAGCGATGCGAGATCACCGACGTTGACGACCGGAAGCTCGGTGCGAAAGTTGAATTGATTGAAGCCGCGGTGCGGGAGCTTGCGGTAGAGGGGCATCTGGCCGCCTTCGAAGCCCGGGCGGATGCTGCCGCCGGAACGGGCCGTCTGGCCCTTGCCGCCGCGACCGGAGGTCTTGCCGTGGCCGCCACCTTCGCCGCAGCCAACGCGCTTCTTGCGGTGCACGGCACCGGGGACGTTCTTGAGTTCGTGGAGTTTCATTGGGTTCCTCTATGGGCGCCCTACTCCGCTGCGTTCGCGCGGAGAGGACTCGGATTTGTAGTGAGAATTCGGATGCGGGATGGGACGCCGCTTAAGGCGTCCCTAGTATCGCGGCGATTACTTGCGAACGGCCGAGATGTCGTCACGCAGGCGCAGCTGCAGCAGGCCGTTGAGCGTGGCGTGGACGACGGCGATGTGGTTGTTGGAACCCATCGACTTCGTGAGCACGTTCTTCACGCCGGCCGCTTCGAGCACCGCACGCACACCGCCGCCGGCGATGAGGCCGGTGCCGGTCGTGGCGGGCTTGAGGAGGACTTTGCCGCCGTCGGCGATACCGAGCACGTCGTGGGGAATCGTGTCGCCCTTGAGCTTCACGTTGACCATGTGCTTGTGGGCGTTGGCGGTGCCCTTCTTGATCGCGTCGGGAACTTCGTTGGCCTTGCCGTAGCCGATGCCGATCTTGCCTTTGCCGTCGCCGACAACGGCGAGCGCGGCGAAGCTGAAGCGGCGACCGCCCTTCACGACCTTGGCGCAGCGGTTGATGAAGACGACCTTTTCGATCATCTGCGGGCCGTCGCCTTCCTGGGGGCGATCGCGGTTATCGCGGCGTTGACCGCCGGGGCCGCCACGGTTCGGGCCACCGCGATTGGGGCCGCGGTTGAACTGACGGGGCTGGCGCGTCGGAGCGGAAGGAGCGGTTGTCTCGGGAGCGGCGGCTTCGGGAGCGGGCGCGGAAGTGGGTTCGGTGCTCATGCGGTTTTTAGAATTGGAGACCACCTTCGCGCGCGGCGTCGGCGAATTGTTTCACTTTGCCATGATAGCGAGCGCCGCTGCGGTCGAACACGACCGAGCTGATGCCGGCCGCTTTCGCCTTTTCGGCGAACGCGGTGCCCAGCGCTTTGGCGCCGGCGAGGTTGGCGGCGAGCTTCTGCTTGCGCAGCTCGGCATCGAGCGTGCCGAGAAACACGAGCGTGGCGCCCTTGTCGTCGTCGATCGCTTGAGCGTAGATGTGTTTCGTGGTGAAACGCACGGCGAGACGCGGGCGGGCGGCGGTGCCTTGAACTTTCTTGCGAATTCTCCAGCGGCGTTTCTGCAGGAGATTGGCTTTGCGAATGGTATTGCTCATCGGAGCGAAGATTTTGCTGAGGTTGAACGTTAGGCGACGGTCTTGCCTTCCTTGCGGCGGACGCGCTCACCGACGACGCGCACGCCCTTGCCCTTGTAGGGCTCCGGCGGGTAGTAGCCGCGAATTTCCGCGGTAACGGCTCCGACGAGCTGCTTGTCCGCGCCCTCGACCTTGACCTTCGTCTGGTCGGTGACGGTGACTTTGATGCCCTCGGGGATGTCCATCAGAATCGGGTGCGAATAGCCGAGAGCGAGGTCGAGCTGCTTGCCCTTGAGCGCGGCCTTGAAACCGACGCCCTGGATTTCGAGCTCCTTCACGTAGCCTTCCGAAACGCCTTTGACCATGCCGGCGACGACGGAGCGGACGGTGCCATACATCGCGTTCGCGAAGCGGCTTTCCTCGGTGGGAGCGAAGGTGATCTTCTTGTCACCGACGGTGACTTTCACGACCGGAGCGAAGGACTTCTGGACCTTGCCCTTGGGGCCCTCGACGAGAACGACGCCGTTGTTGACGGACACCTTCACTTTGTCGGGGATGGAAACGGGTTGTTTGCCGATGCGGCTCATGTTCTTGGCAGGTTACCAGACGTTGCAGATCAGTTCGCCACCGGCTTTATTGCGGCGGCAATCGGCGTCCTTCATCAGGCCCTTCGAGGTCGAAACGATGCTGATGCCGAGGCCGTTGAGGACGCGCGGGATTTCGGTGTAGCCGTAGTAGAGGCGACGGCCGGGCGTGGAAACGCGGGTGAGGCCGGTGATGGCGGGAGCGCCGTCGACGTATTTCAACGCGACGATGAGGATCTTGTGGCCCGCTTCGCTGGTGCCGGTCTTATAGTCGGCGATGTAGCCTTCGGCCTTGAGGATGGCGGCGATCGCTTCGCGCAGCTTCGAGTGCGGCGAAGAGGTCTCGGCCTGTTGAGCGCGCGACGCATTGCGGAGGCGCGTCAGAAAATCACTGATCGGGTCGGTCATGGGATGGATGTTTGAATGCGGCCGCGCGGGTCATATCCGACCCCCGTGGGCCAAAGGAATTACCAGGAGGATTTGGTGACGCCCGGGATCTTGCCGGCGAGCGCGAGCTCGCGGAATTGGATACGGGAGACGCCGAACTTGCGGTTGTAGGCGCGCGGGCGGCCGCTGAGCGAGCAGCGGTTGCGGACGCGGACCGGGGACGAATTCTTCGGAAGCTTCTGCAGCTTCTTTTGAGCGGCGAAAAACTCCTCGTCGGTGGTGGCGGGATTCAGGAGGGTCGCCTTCAGCTCGGCGCGCTTGGCGCTGAACTTGGTGACGAGACGCTTGCGCTTTTCGTTGCGCTCGATGGCGGAGGTCTTGGGCATGGTCGTTAAAAATTAGGCGGCTTTCGGCGCGGCACCTTCCGCACGACGAAACGGCATTCCGAGCAGACGGAGGAGTTCGCGGCCTTCATCATCCGACTTGGCGCTGGTCACGAACGTGACGTCGAGGCCCATGTGCTTCTTCACGTTTTCCACGGTGATTTCCGGGAAGATCGTGTGATCGGTGATGCCGAGGTTGTAATTGCCTTGGCCATCCAACTTCGAGCTGATGCCACGAAAGTCGCGGATGGTTGGAAGGGCGACGGCGATCAGGCGTTGGAGGAACTCCCACATCGCGAGGCCGCGCAGCGTGACGCTGCAGCCTACGACTTGGTTGGGCTTCAGCTTGAAGTTCGCGATGGCGCGGCGGGACTTGTTAAGAATCGGCTTTTGCCCGGCGATGAGGCCCAGATCGCGCTGGATGTCGCTGATCTGATTCTTGTCAGCATCGGAGTCGATGCCGGTGTTCAGGACGATCTTCAACAGGCGCGGAACTTGGTGCTTATTCTTGTAGCCGCGGCTCTTCACGAGCTCAGGAGCAACCTGCTCGACGTAAAGTTTTTTGAGGGAGGGAACGTAGCTCATTTGGATGTGCCCGCGATTACCGACCGCGAGGCGATTGAGAGTGATTTGAGAGTAGAAAAGCGCTCAGTAACGCAGGCGCAGGGCCGGCATGGCAAGCGCTGTTTCGCGTCAGGCTTTGGCGGCTTCGGGTTTCTTGCGCTTGCTGGCGTCGAAGACCGACTGGAGCATCAGGTTGCTGATGGCGATCGAACCTTCGCGCTCGGCGATGGTGCCTTGGGGATGTTCCTGCGACTTCTTGAGGTGGCGCTTGATCATGCCGAGGCCTTCGACGCGGGCGCGCTGCTTCGACGGGAGGATCTCGAGGATCTTACCCGACTTGCCTTTTTGAGAGCCGGCGATGACGACGACCTGGTCGCCGCGTTTAACGTGAAATTTCTGAGCCATGTTAGAGGACCTCCGGCGCGAGCGAGATGATCTTCATGAAGTTCTTCGCACGCAGTTCGCGGGCGACGGGTCCGAAGATGCGGGTGCCCTTCGGGTTGTTGGTGGCGTCGATGATGACGATGGCGTTGCTGTCGAAGCGCAGGTAGCTGCCGTCGGCACGACGGACGGGCGCCTTGGTGCGAACGACGACGGCCTTGTGGACCTCGCCCTTCTTCACGGTGGCTTCGGTGGAGCTTTGCTTGATGTGGACGGTGACGATGTCGCCCACCGCAGCGGTATCGGTGTTCTGGCCCTTGCGGGAGATCATCGCAGCTTTGCGGGCGCCGGTGTTGTCGGCAACGTCGAGAATGGAGCGCAGTTGAATCATGGCAGGCCTCCGGAGGTTTGGTTGTTAGAGTGATTAGGCCTGCGGGGCCGGTTCGTTCGTTTCGGGAGCGACGGTCTTCGTGGGGACCTGCGCCGCAACGTCGGTTTCGCTGATAGCGAGAGCGTCAGTGGTGACGGCCTTCTGCAGCACGGAGACGATGCGCCAGCGCTTGAGGCGGCTGAGCGGACGGGTTTCCATCACTTCGACCTTATCGCCGACCTTGGTCTCGTTCTTCTCGTCATGGACGTGGAGAACTGTCTGGCGGTTGATGATCTTGTGGTAGAGCGGGTGCGGCGACTTGTAGGCGACCGTGACTTTGACGGACTTGTCGCCGGAGCGGCTGCTGACGTAGCCGATTTGGGTGCGGCGCTTGTTGCGTTGGCCGGGTGCGGGAGAGGACATGGCTTTGGCTTAGTTGGGGCGCGGTGCTCAGGCAGCGGCCGGCGCTTTCTTCTTCTTTTCGTTCAGGATGGTTTCGAGGCGCGCGATGTCCTTCCGGAGGCTGCGGATCTCGTGGGTCTTCTCGACCTGGCCCGTGTGCTTGCGCAGACGGAGCTGGAGGAGCTGCTCACGCGTCTCGCGGAGCTTGGTGGTGATCTCGGCCGGGGCGAGATCGCGGATTTCTTTGGAAGTCATGACGGGCGTTCGGACGTTGTTAAACTTAGGCCGCGTTCGTGTCGCGTTGGATGAAGCGGCAGTGGAACGGCAGCTTCGCGTCAGCGAGGCGGAAAGCCTCTTTGGCGATGGTGGCGGGCACGCCGGCGAGCTCGAACAAGATGGCGCCGGGCTTGATGACCGCGACGTAGAACTCGACCGGGCCCTTGCCCTGGCCCATGCGCACTTCGGCCGGCTTCTTGGTGACCGGCTTGTGCGGGAACACACGGATCCAGAGTTTGCCTTTGCGCTTCAAGTGGCGCGAGATGGTGACGCGGGCCGCCTCGATCTGCTGGCCAGTCATCGGGCCGCGGGTGAGCGACTGCAGGCCGAATTCGCCGAAGGCGAGCGTGTTGCCGCGCTTGGCATTGCCAGCGCGCGAGCCCTTCATCGTTTTGCGGTATTTGGTGCGGGAGGGAGCGAGAGCCATGGGAGGTATCTCCTAGGAAAAGTTGTATCCGAAAAGCGGATCAGTTGTTGTCGGACTCTTTTTTGCAGATCCAGCACTTGACGCCGATCTTGCCGTAAACGGTGAGGGCTTCCGAGAAGCCGTAGTCGATGTTCTCGCGGAGAGTGTGGAGCGGAACGCGGCCCTTGCGCTGCCATTCGCGGCGGGCGATGTCAGCCCCACCGAGACGGCCGGAGCACTGGATACGAATGCCCTCGGCGCCGAGCGTCATGGCCATTTCCACGGCTTTCTTCATGGCGCGGCGGAAAGCGATGCGGCGTTCGAGCTGCAGCGCGACGTTTTCGGCGACGAGCTGGGCTTCGATCTCGGGCTTCTTCACTTCCTGGATGTCGAGAAGGATTTCCTTACCGGTGAGCTTCGCGAGCTCCTCCTTGATCTTCTCGATTTCCTGGCCCTTGCGACCGATGACGATGCCCGGACGGGCCGTGTAGATCTTGACGCGGACGCGGTTCGAAGCGCGCTCGATGAAAATGCGCGGCACCGAAGCCTGCTTGAGCTTTTCCATCAGCTTTTCGCGGATGAGCTGATCCTCGGCGAGAAGCTTGGAGAAATCCTTCTTGTTCGCATACCAGCGGGACTGCCAGTTGCGGCGGACGGCGAGACGGAAGCCGGTTGGGTTGGTCTTTTGGCCCATGGTGAGTGTCGGTTATTCGTTCGAGTTGCCGTCGGAGAGGACGATGCGGATGTGCGACATCTTCTTGCGGCGGGGCATCGCGGAACCGCGGGCGCCAGCCTTGAAGCGCTTGAGGACGGGGCCGTTTTCGATGATGGCGCTCTTTACGGTGAGCGAGTCGGCCGAGAGGTTGTTGTTGTTCTCGGCGTTGGCGATGGCGCTCTTGAGCGTCTTCACGATCAGGCGCGCGGACTTGCGCGGGATGAGCGTCAAATAATCGACGGCTTCCGCAGCCTTGCGGCCTTGGATGGTGCGGGCGACTTCGCGCACCTTTTTAGGGGACATGCGCGCGTAGCGGGTGAGGGCTTGGACTTCCATGGTTTTCGGGAGGATTCCGACGTATTCGGATTTTGGATTCGTCGGCGATAGCGGCTTGGCCGGAGGCCTCGCCCTACCCTTTCGGTTTCGGTGATGAGTAAAGGACGGAGTTAAAACGACGGATTAGATTTCCTTGCGGGTCATGCCGCCGTGGCCCTTGAACACGCGGGTGAGCGCGAATTCGCCGAGCTTGTGGCCGACCATGTTCTCGGTGACGTAAACGGCGACGAACGCCTTGCCGTTGTGAACGTTGAACGTGTGCCCAACGAAATCGGGCGTGATCGTCGAACGGCGGGACCAGGTCTGGATGGGCTTCTTCGCGCCGGTCTTGGCAGCCTTCTCGATTTTTTCGAGCAGGTGATAATCGACGAAGAAACCTTTTTTAATGGAACGTGCCATGGTGCGAGAGGGGCGGGATTACTTTTTGCCGCGCGGCTTGCGGCCGTTGTGGTGGACGATGATTTGCGCGTTCGACTGCTTCGAACGGCGGCGCGTCGGGAAGCCCTTCGCGAGCTGGCCCCACGGGGAGACGAGCTGCTGACGGCCACCACCACCCTTCGACTTGCCCTGACCGCCACCGTTGGGGTGGTCGACCGGGTTCATAACCATACCGCGGACGGTCGGGCGGACGCCGAGCCAGCGACGACGGCCGGCCTTGCCGAGCGACTGGTTGCTGTGATCGCCGTTGCCGACTTCGCCGATGGTGGCGCGGCACTTCGGATTGACGAAACGGAGTTCGCCCGAGGGCATCTTCAAGGTGGCCTTGCCGTTTTCGACGGCGACGAGCTCAAGGGAGGCACCCGCGGAACGGGCGATCTGAGCACCGCGGCCAGGAATAAGCTCGACGGCGTGCAAACGGGTCGACGGCGGGATGATTTCGAGCGGAAAGTTGTTCCCGATATTGAAATCGTTCGTGGTCGCCTTGTTCGAGCTGAAGATCGAATCCCCAACCTTCAGGCCATTCGGCGCCAGGATGTAGCGCTTCTCGCCATTCGCGTAAGCGACGAGCGCGAGATTAGCGGTGCGGTTCGGATCATATTCGAGTGCCTGCACCTTCGCGGGCACGTCGAGGATATCGCGGCGGAAATCGACGATACGATAGAGCTGCTTGTGACCGCCGCCGATATGACGCGTCGTGATGCGGCCATAGACATTGCGACCGCCGGTCTTCGGCTTCGGCTCGGTGAGCGCCTTCTCCGGGCGCTTCTTGGAGAGCCCCTCGCGCTTGTTCAGCGAGGTGAAGCGGGTGGCAGGCGTGAGAGGACGAAAGGAATGGATAGCCATGGTGGTTTTCTTCGGTGCGATGAGTCGCGTTAGACGAGCTCGATCTTGTCGCCGGCTTTCAGCGTCACGATCGCCTTCTTGTAGTCGGAACCGACCGACGGGCGGCCGGCGCGGCTGCGCTTGTTCTTGCCGCGATAGTTCTGGGTGTTCACGCGGCGGACGGTGACCTTGAAGGTCTGCTCGACCGCTTCAGCGATCTGGTGCTTGTTCGCGTGGCCGTAGACCTCGAAGGTGTATTGGCCAAGTTCGGAGGAGAGCTTGTTGGACTTCTCCGAGAGGCGAACGAGTTTCAGGATCTTGTCGGCTTGCATTAGTTCTTACCTCCGTTGACGCGGGCGAGGATCGCTTCGAGCGCCTTGGTGCTGACGATGATCTTGGCGTATTGGGCGAGATCGAGGGTGTTGAGCTTCGCGGCTTCCTGCAGCGAAACGCGCTCGATGTTGCGCGAAGCGCGGGCGGTTTCGACGGCGAAGGGAGCATCGACGAGGAGCACTTTGCCCTTCGGGGCGATGCGGCCGACGATCTGATTGATGGCCTTGGTCTTGGCGACCTTGGTGTCGAATTGCTCGATGACAGCGATTTCGCCGGCGGTCGCGCGATCGAACAACGCGCGGCTGAATGCGAGCTGCTTCACCTTGGCGTTGACCTTCTTCGAGTAGTCGCGGGGCTTCGGGCCGAACACGACGCCGCCGCCGACCCAAAGGGGTGAACGGGTGGAGCCGGCGCGAGCGCGGCCGGTGCCCTTCTGGCGCCATGGCTTCTTGCCGCCACCGCGGACTTCGCCGCGGGTTTTGGTGGAGTGCGTGCCTTGGCGGTTGTTGGCGTTGATCGCGACGATCACTTCCTTGACCGCCTGCAGGCCCTTGTCGCCTTCGAAGGTCGGCAGGCCGAAATCCTTCTCAGTGCTCGAGGTCGCGTCGGAATTAAAAACGGTGAGCTTCATGTCTGTATCTCCAGGTTAGGCTTGCACGGCCTTCTGGCCCTTGATGGCGGAGCGGACGATAACGTCGTCGCCGTTGGCGCCGGGGATCGCACCCTTCACGAGGATGAGGTTCTTGTCGGCGATGACCTTCACGACCCGGAGGTTTTGCACGGTGCGCTTTTCCTGACCCATGTGGCCGGGCATCGGCTGGTTTTTCCAGGAACGACCGGGCGTCTGGCGCATACCGATCGAACCGATACGGCGGTGAAACATCGAACCGTGGGTGGCGGGACCGCCGGCCACACGATAGCGCTTCACAACGCCTTGGAATCCTTTGCCCTTCGTGACGCCGATCACATCGACGAGCTGGCCTTCCGCGAAGGAAGTGACGTTGACGACGTCGCCAACCTTGAGCGTGGGAGCGTCCGTCAGGCGGACTTCACTGAGAACACGCGGGGCGTTTTCGAGATTGGCCTTCTTCGCGTGGCCGAGTTCGGCCGCGGAGGTGTTCTTGGTCTTCTTCTGGGAGAAGCCGATCTGGACGGCGTTGTAGCCATCGGTCTCGGCGGTCTTGACCTGCACAACGGTGCAGGGACCGGCCTCGACCACGGTGACGGGCACGAGCACGTTTTGTGCGTCGTAGACCTGCGTCATTCCGAGTTTCTTGCCTAGGAGCGATGAGATCATGGGCTAAGCGGTAGGTGGTAGTTCCGTTTGAGAACCTACTTTAGCGATAGCCTGGCGGTGCCACTGGGGCACACAGGCAACTGCTACTGTAGAGTGTTTAAGCCTGGGCGGCGGTGAAGTGCCTTAGACGTTGATGGTGATGTCCACGCCCGAGGGCAGGTTCAGTTTCTTCAGCTCGTCGACCGTTTGCGCGGTCGGCTCGATGATATCGATGAGACGCTTGTGCGTGCGGGTTTCGAACTGCTCCATCGACTTCTTGTCGACGTGCGGGGAGCGGTTGACCGAAAGTTTTTCGATGCGGGTCGGGAGCGGGATCGGGCCCGAGACGCGCGCGCCGGAGCGTTTGGCGGTCTCGACGATCTCGAGGGCGGACTGATCGATGACCCGATAGTCGAAGCCCTGAAGCTTGATGCGAATGCGTTGACCTTTCATGGGAGGCAAAGAACGAGATGTTACGTGCGGGCGGGAGCTTTCGAGGAGGTCTCGACGATCTTCGCGAGAAGCGAGTTCGGCACCTGCTCGAAGTGCGACGGCGTGATGGACGCGCTGGCGCGGCCCTTCGAGAGCGAGCGAATGTCGGTGACGTAGCCAAAGAGCGTTTCGAGCGGGACGTGCGCGTTGACGATCGCGGCGCCGTTCTTGTTCTCGATGCCTTGGATCGCACCACGGCGACGGTTGATGTCGCCCATGAGATCGCCCTGATACTCTTCCGGAGTCGTCACTTCGACGCCCATGATGGGTTCGAGGAGGATCGGGTTGGCCTTCTTCATCGCTTCCTTGAAGGCGAAGATGCCAGCCATCTTAAACGCGAGTTCGGACGAGTCGACTTCGTGGAACGAGCCGTCGACGATGCGGACCTTGACGTCGACCACCGGGTAGCCCGCGACGACGCCGTTGTTGGCGCCTTCGAGGATGCCGTCCGTGGTCGGCTTGATGAATTCCTTCGGGATGACGCCGCCAACGATCTCGTTGATGACCTCGACGCCCTTGCCCTTTTCGTTCGGCTCCATCTTGACGACAACGTGACCGTATTGGCCTTTGCCGCCCGATTGACGGATGAACTTACCTTCGCCGTCGGCCGGGGCCGCGATTGTTTCGCGGTAGGCGATCTGCGGCTTGCCCGAGGTCGCCTCGACCTTGAATTCGCGCTTCATGCGATCGCGGATGATGTCGAGGTGAAGTTCGCCCATGCCGGCAAGAATCGTCTGGCCGGTGTCAGGGTCGGTTTTGACGCGGAGCGTCGGGTCTTCAGCGACAAGGCGCTGGAGAGCGTTGCCCATCTTTTCCTGGTCGGCCTTGGAGTTCGGCTCGATCGACATCGAGATAACGGGCTCCGGGAAGGACGGCGGCTCGAGACGGATATCGAAGTTCTCGTCGCAAAGCGTGTCACCGGTGATGACGTCCTTGATTCCGACGAGGGCGCAGATGTCGCCCGAGTAAGCGACGTCGATTTCCTCGCGATCCATCGCGCGCATGAGCACCAGACGCGAAACGCGTTCGCTGCGGCGGGTGCGGGGATTGTAGAGGGAGGTGCCCTTCTTCAGGATACCCGTGTAAACGCGATAGAAAACGAGCTTACCAACGAAGGGGTCCGTCCAAAGCTTGAACGCGAGACCGGCGAGCTTGCCGTTGTCGTCGGTGGGAGCGAAGACCTCTTTGCCATCGCTGTCCTGGCCGTTCATCGGGGGCAGGTCGAGCGGGCTGGGCAAGTAATTCACGACGCAGTCAAGGAGACGCTGGATGCCCTTCTTCTTGAAGGCCGAGCCGGGGATTACGCCCGTGAATTGGAGCGAAATCGTCGCTTTGCGGATGCCGAGCATCAATTCCGCGGGCGTGATCTCTTCGCCGCCGAGATATTTTTCGGCGATCACGTCGTCGAAGTCAGAAACGGCTTCGATCAGCTTCTCGCGGTATTCCTTGGCCTGCTCACGCATGTCCTCAGGGATGTCCGAGGTGACCGGAACCATGCCGAGCGGATCTTTCGTCTCGTCGAAGACGTAGGCGAGATTCTGAACCAGATCGACGACACCGTTGAAGTTTTCCTCGGCGCCGATGGGAAGGAAGAGCGCGTGGGCGTTGGCCTTGAGCTTCGTGCGCATCTCCTCGATCGCGCGATAGAAGTCGGCTCCAACGCGATCCATCTTGTTGATGAAGGCGACCCGCGGAACCTTGTATTTGTTGGCCTGGCGCCAAACCGTTTCGGACTGGGGCTGCACACCGGCGACCGCGCAGAACACGGCAACGGCGCCGTCGAGCACGCGGAGCGAACGTTCGACTTCGGCGGTGAAGTCGACGTGTCCGGGCGTATCGATAACGTTAATACGCTGCTTGATGCCCTTCCACGGACCGCACGAAGCATTCCACGCGCAAGAAATGGCAGCGGCCGTGATCGTGATACCGCGCTCGCGCTCCTGCTCCATCCAGTCGGTCACCGCGGTGCCCTCGTGGACCTCGCCCATCTTATGGACGGAACCCGTGTAGAAGAGAATGCGTTCGCTGGTGGTGGTCTTGCCGGCGTCGATGTGCGCGGCGATACCGATATTGCGGGTCCACTCGAGCGGAAACGGGCGGTCCTTGGCGTTAGCCGGGGAAACCTTGGCTTTGTCGGTGACGACAGTGATCTTGGGAGCAGAAACAGACATGAGCAACAGGGCTGGACTGATTACCAGCGGAGGTGGGCGAAGGCGCGATTAGCCTGCGCCATCTTGTGGGTGTCTTCCTTCTTTTTGACGACGTTGCCCGTGTTGTTGTAGGCGTCGATGATCTCGGCAGCGAGGGCGTCCTTCATCGGTATGCCTTTGCGGCCGCCGGCGGCGTCAACGATCCAGCGGAGCGCGAGGCTCTCTTGGCGTTCGTAGGAAATTTCAACGGGCACCTGATACGTGGCACCACCCACGCGGCGGCTCTTCACTTCGAGGCGCGGGCGGGCGTTTTCGAGCGCGCCGAGGAGGAGATCCACGGGATCGCCCTTCTCGAGCTTCTCGGAGACTTTTTCGAACGCGCCGTAGACGATGCGCTGGGCAAGATTCTTCTTGCCGCTTTTCATGATGACATTGACGAGGTGCGCAACGAGCGGGCTCTTGTAGCGGGCATCGGGCACAACCTGGCGCTTCTCGGCTCTGTGACGGCGTGACATGGCGGATTTTTAGATTCGAAAAAGAACAGTGGTTTACTTGGCGGCCTTCGGACGCTTCACGCCATACTTGGAACGCGAGCGACGACGCTTCTCGACTCCGGTCGCATCCAGCGTGCCGCGGACAATATGGTAGCGGACGCCAGGAAGGTCCTTCACACGACCACCGCGAACGAGCACGATCGAGTGCTCTTGAAGATTGTGGCCTTCGTCCGGGATGTAGGAGATCACTTCGTTGCCGTTCGTGAGACGAACCTTCGCAACCTTACGGATAGCGGAGTTCGGCTTCTTCGGCGTGCGCGTCATGACCTGCACGCAAACACCGCGGCGGAACGGATTGCCGTCGAGCGCAGGAGACTTCGACTTGATGCGCACTTTGCGGCGCCCTTTGCGCACGAGTTGATTGATTGTCGGCATACGAGTGGTGAAGAGTGAAAATTGAAGAAAAGGGGAAAACGCTACCGGAGCCGAAAAGCTCGGCAAGAACTTTTTGGCGAAAAGGTGGTGTCGTCGCGAAAACTTGGATGCAGAGCCGAGCTCGCGAGTGACAAAAGCGTTCTTCAGACGAATCCGAAAACGCGCAGAGGAGAAGTGGGACGCGGGACCGTTGGGGGCGGCGCGGCGAACACAAGAACCAAATCTTCCCACGAAATACTTCGCCCCAAAAAAAACGCCCGGCGGTGAGGCCGGGCGATAAAACCCTACCGAGCTAGGCTCAAAGATAGGGTTTTTGGCGGGAGGGACTGAGAAGATCGGGGAAAGACTCGGTCGTGACAAGCGTTTTTTTTTGGCCGGTTTCCGCGGACGTCTGGCAGTCGGGAAACCAAGCCGCCCTCCCCTCGCTTCGCTTTGAGCGTGAGCATGCCTGAATGCTTCAAAGAAAAAGCCGCAGGCTCTCGCCTGCGGCTTTGAAGAATTTATCGCAATGCAATCGATCAGCTCGCTTCGGTGATCTGCTGCGGCTCGGCCTCCGTCGGGAGATCCGCGCCGAAGGGCAACGTGATCTTGAGGTTCTTGTAACGCGGCAGACCCGTGCCCGCCGGAATCAAGTGACCCATGATGACGTTTTCCTTGAAGCCCTTCAGGTAATCGACCTTGCCGAGCGTCGACGCGTCGGTGAGGACGCGGGTCGTCTCTTGGAAGCTCGCCGCCGAAATGAAGCTTTCCGTTTCGAGCGAGGCCTTGGTGATCCCCAGGAGGATCGGCTCGGCCTCGGCGGGTTTGCCGCCCGCTTCTTCGATGCGCCGGTTTTCGCCGAGAAACGCCGCACGATCGACTTGCTCACCCCAGAAATTCTCCGTGTCGCCCGGATCGGTGATACGGACTTTGCGGAGCATCTGACGGATGATGATCTCGATGTGCTTGTCGTTAATCGTCACGCCCTGGAGACGATACACTTCCTGCACTTGGGAGATAAGGAAGTCGTAGAGCGCGGAGGGCCCGAGGATTTCCAAGATCTCGTGCGGATCGGCAGCGCCTTCGGTGAGGTGCTGGCCTTTGTGCACGACGTCGCCGGGCTGCACGATGATGTGCTTGCCGGTCGGGATGAGGTGTTCCTCTTCCTGGCCGGTCTCGTCGTTCTTCACGACCAGCTTGCGCTTGCCGCGAACGGTGCCCTCGAACGACACGATGCCATCGATGCGCGACATCTCGGCGGCGTCCTTCGGACGACGAGCTTCGAAGAGCTCGGCGACGCGGGGCAAACCACCGGTGATGTCTTTCGTCTTGGAAGCCTGACGCGGCGTCTTCGCGAGCAACGCACCCGGCTGGATGATGTCGCCCTCGTTGACGGCGATCTGAGCGCCGACCGGAATCGAATAAGCCGCGAGCGGCTTATTCTTCGCATCACGCACTTCGATCTGCGGATTGAGGTCTTCCTTGTGCTCGATAACGACCGTGGCGATGCGGCCCGACGATTCGTCGAGTTCGCGCTTCACCGTGACGCCCGGAATCATGTCCTTGAACACGAGCGTGCCACCCTTTTCGGAAAGCACGGGAATGTTGTAAGGATCCCACTGCGCGAGGATGTCGCCTTTCTGGATCTGCTCGCCGTCGCCGACGTGCAGGAACGAACCGACCACGATGTTGTAGGTTTCGAGTTCGTGGTCTTCCGCATCGAGGATCTGGATCGACCCGGTTTTATTCAGAACGATCGCAGCGCCTTCCGCGGTTTCCACCAGCCGGAGACCCTTGTATTTGACCTTGCCCGACGCGCGAACGCGGATCTCGGGAGTCTTGAAGCCACCGGACGCAACGCCACCGATGTGGAACGTGCGCATTGTGAGCTGCGTGCCAGGTTCACCAATCGACTGGGCGGCGATGATGCCGACGGAGTCGCCGACCTTCGCTACCTTCGAGGTCGCAGGGTTGATGCCGTAGGACTTCGCATCAATGCCGTGCTGCGAGGTCGACGTGAGCGGCGACATGACTTTGACGCGCTCGATGCCCACTTCGTCGATCTTGGTGGCGATTTCTTCGGTGATGAGCTCGCCGGAGCCGACGAGAATCTCCGTCGGATTGAGCGGATTGAAGACATCGTCGCTCGAGAAGCGGCCGATGATGCGCTCGCGGAGGCCGACGATTTCGTCGTCACCTTCGAAGATCGCTTTCTTCCAAACGCCATCGCGGGAACCGCAATCGTCTTCGGCGATGATGACGTCCATGGCGACGTCGCACAGCTTACGCGTGAGGTAACCGGCGTCCGCGGTCTTCAGCGCCGTATCCGCGAGACCCTTACGGGCGCCGTGGGTGGAGATGAAGTATTCGAGGACGGTGAGACCTTCACGGAAGGACGACAGAATGGGACGCTCGATGATTTCGCCGGACGGCTTGGCCATCAAACCGCGGGTGCCGCACAGCTGGCGAACCTGCTGTTTGTTACCACGCGCACCCGAATCCATCATGATGTAGACGGGATTCACCTCGTTGCGGCCTTCATTGCTTTCCAGCTTCGAGAAGACCTCCTTCGCGATCTTGTCCGTCGTGCCGGTCCACAAGTCGATGACTTTGTTCTTCCGCTCGCCTTCGGTGATGATGCCCTTGTTGAACTGGCCTTCGACTTCGGCGATCTTCTTCCGGGTGTCGGCGACGATGTCCTTCTTCGTTTCCGGAATGATCATGTCGTCGATACCGATCGAGATGCCGGCCTGCATGGCGGTTTGGAAACCGAGCTCCTTGAGGCGGTCGAGCGTGACGACGGTTTCCTGATTACCCACGGTCTTGTAGGTATTCAGAATCAAATCGCCCAGTTTGCCCTTCGGCACGGGGAAGTTGATGAAGCCGAGATCGGCGGGCCAGATCTGGTTGAAGATCACGCGGCCGACGGTGGTGCGAAGGGTTTTCTTCTCCTTGTTACCGTAAACGGTTTCGCGTCCAAAATCCGGATTCGGGATCTCAACCCAGTCATGCTTCTTCATCGCGCCATCGGCAACGGCGTAGAGCACTTCATGGAGGCCCGAGAGCAGCGGAACGCGCTCTTCCTTCGACGGCTTCTTGCGCGGCTCGATCGTGAGGTAATACGCGCCGAGAACGATGTCCTGCGACGGCGTGAGGATCGGCTTGCCGGAAGACGGCGAGAAGATGTTCGACGTCGCCATCATGAGGAGTTTGCACTCCATGATCGCTTCGAGCGAAAGCGGCACGTGGACCGCCATCTGGTCACCGTCAAAGTCCGCGTTGTAAGCGGTGCAAACGAGCGGGTGAACGCGAATGGCTTCGCCTTCGATCAGGACCGGCTCGAACGCCTGGATCGAAAGACGGTGGAGCGTCGGCGCGCGATTGAGCAGCACCGGATGGCCCTTCGTGACTTCTTCGAGGATGTCCCAGACTTCCGGCGACTTCTTCTCGATCATCTTGCGCGCACCGCGGACGGTGTGCACGAAACCGAGTTCCTTCAGACGGCGGATGATGAACGGCTCGAAGAGAACGAGCGCCATCTTCTTCGGCAGACCGCATTGGTTGAGCTTGAGCTCAGGACCGATGACGATGACCGAGCGGCCGGAGTAATCGACGCGCTTGCCGAGCAAGTTCTGGCGGAAACGACCCTGCTTGCCCTTGAGCATGTCCGAAAGGGACTTCAAGGGACGATTGCCGGCGCCCGTGACGGGGCGGCCGTGACGGCCGTTGTCGAAGAGCGCGTCGACCGCTTCCTGCAGCATGCGCTTTTCGTTGTGAATGATCACATCGGGCGTCTTCAGCTGCATCAGGTTCCGCAGACGATTGTTGCGGTTGATGACGCGGCGATAGAGGTCGTTGAGATCGGAGGTCGCGAAGCGGCCGCCTTCGAGCGGGACGAGCGGGCGTAGGTCCGGCGGGATGACGGGCAACACTTCGAGCACCATCCATTCGGGACGGGAACGCGAATGGATGAAGCCTTGGATGACCTTTAGACGCTTCGAGAGCTTCTTCTTGATCTGCTTCGATTTCGTCGCGCGCATCTGCTCCTGCAGCTCGGCGACGGTCGCTTCCATGTCGGTCTTCACGAGCGCATCGCGAACCGCTTCGGCGCCCATCTTGGCGACGAAGGAATCGTCACCGTATTCGTCGAGAGCCTGACGATACTCGGTGTCCGTGAGAAGCTGGTGCGGCTCGAGCGGGGTCTTGCCCGGATCGATGACCATGTAGTTCTCGTAGTAGATCACGCGCTCGAGTGAGCGCGCGGTCATATCGAGCAAGAGACCGAGGCGGCTCGGCATGCTCTTCAAGAACCAGATGTGCGCAACCGGAACGGCGAGCTCGATGTGGCCCATGCGTTCGCGGCGGACGCGCGCAATAGTCACTTCGACGCCGCAGCGATCGCACACGACGTCCTTGTATTTGATGCGCTTGTATTTTCCGCACGCGCACTCGTAGTCGCGCACTGGGCCGAAGATCTTCTGACAGAAGAGGCCACCCGGCTCGGGCTTGAAGGTGCGGTAGTTGATCGTTTCGGGATTCTTGACCTCGCCCTTCGACCATTTGCGGATGGTTTCGGGCGAAGCGACCGTGATGGACACGCAGTCAAACGCGGCGACTTCTTCACCGAGAGCTTCACGAGCTTCGGTGCGAGCGACGGAGGAGGCGGTCTCGTTGGGTTGAATCATGATGATGTCTTTCCCTGCTGTTGTTTAAAAACGGATCGGAAAGCCCGGCGGCATCAGGTGCCAAAGCCGAGCGCGTCGCTCTTGTTGAGCTTGATGTCGAGACCGAGGGACTGGATTTCCTTGATCAACACGTTGAAGGATTCCGGCGTGCCGGCCTGCAGCGTGTTGTCGCCCTTGACGAGCGACTCGTAGATCTTGGTGCGTCCCTGCACGTCGTCGGACTTGACGGTGAGGAGTTCCTGGAGCGTGTGCGCCGCGCCGTAAGCTTCGAGCGCCCACACTTCCATTTCGCCGAAACGCTGACCGCCGTATTGAGCTTTGCCGCCCAACGGCTGCTGCGTGACGAGCGAGTAAGGACCGACCGCGCGCGCGTGAATCTTGTGCGACACGAGGTGATTCAGCTTCATCATGTAGATGTAGCCGACGACGACCTCTTGATCGAGTTTCTCGCCGGTGCGTCCGTCGTGGAGCGTGCTCTTACCCGAGTGCGGGAGCTTCGCTTCCTTGAGGTATTCGCGGACTTTCTTTTCCGGAATGCCGTCGAAGACGGGGGTCGCGACTTTGATGCCGAGCTTTTTGCAGGCCCAGCCCAAGTGCGTCTCGAGCACCTGACCGACGTTCATGCGCGAAGGCACGCCCAGCGGGTTGAGGCAGATTTCGATCGGAGTGCCGTCCGGGAGGAACGGCATGTCTTCCTCGGGCACGATCTTCGCAACCACGCCCTTGTTACCGTGACGACCGGCCATCTTGTCGCCGACTTCGAGCTTCTGCTTCGTGGCGATGTAGACCTTGACCTGCTTAATCGCGCCGTCGCCGGCGTCGGCACCGGATTCGATGCCGCCGATCTTGCGCTCACGGTCGGTCTCGAGCTCGTCGAACTTCGTCTGATACGAGCCGATGATCTCCATGATCTTGATACGGACCGGAGACGGATCGATCTGAACGTGCTTCGAAACGGCCGCGAGTTTGCGGAGGAGCGTCTTGGTGATCTTGCGATTGGCCGGGATGATGATTTCGCCGGTCTCGCCGTTAATGACGTCGAGCGGAATCTTTTCGCCGAGGAGGATGTTGGAGAGGGCCTCGGTGAGACCTTCGCGCAACTTGTCCATCTGCGTTTTGTATTCCTCCTGGATCTGCTTCACCTGGCGGCGGCGATCGGACGGCGAGAGCTTTTCCTTCTCGAAATCGATGCGGGAGGAAACCTTCACGTCCATGATGATGCCGGCGGCGCCCGACGGAACGACGAGCGACGTGTCCTTAACGTCAGCGGCCTTTTCGCCGAAGATCGCGCGGAGCAACTTTTCTTCGGGCGCGAGTTCGGTCTCGGACTTCGGCGTGATTTTGCCGACGAGGATGTCGCCAGGCTTCACTTCAGCACCGACGCGGATGACGCCGTTGTGGTCGAGGTTCTTGAGCGCTTCTTCACCGACGTTCGGGATGTCGCGCGTGATTTCTTCCGGCCCGAGCTTGGTGTCGCGGGCGGTGACTTCGAATTCCTGGATGTGGATCGAAGTGAAGATGTCTTCGCGGAGGACCTTCTCGGAGATCAGGATCGCGTCTTCGAAGTTGTAGCCGTTCCACGGCATGAACGCGACGAGCACGTTGCGGCCGAGAGCCATTTCACCGCGGTCGGTCGAAGGACCGTCGGCGATAATCTGGCCGGCCTTGATCTTCTGGCCGAGCTTCACGATCGGCTTCTGATTGAAGCAGGTGCCCGCGTTCGAGCGCATGAATTTGCGCAGCTCGTAAACGTGCACGCCGTTCTTCGTATCCGTTTTCAGGTTACGCGGCATTTCGCCATCGCGCGTGATGACGATGCGCTTCGCGTCGACGGAAGCGACGACGCCCGCCTCTTCGGCGACGGCGACGATCTTCGAGTCGCGAGCAACGCGTTCTTCGATGCCGGTGCCGACGAACGGCGCTTCGGCCTGAAGGAGCGGCACGCCCTGGCGTTGCATGTTCGCACCCATGAGCGCGCGATTGGCGTCGTCGTGCTCAAGGAAGGGAATCATTCCCGCCGCGATCGAGATGACCTGCTTCGGCGAGACGTCCATGAGGTCGACGTCGGACGCGGGGACTTCGAGGAACTCGCCATCCTTACGAACCGTGACCTTGCCAATGAAGTGGCCCTTGTCGTCGATCTCGGCGTTGGCCTGAGCGATGACCTTGCCCTCTTCCTGGTCGGCGGTGAGATATTCGATTTTGTCGCCCGCGCGACCGTCTTTCACGAGACGATACGGCGTTTCGATGAAGCCGAATTCGTTGACGCGGGCGTAGGTCGAGAGCGAGTTGATGAGGCCGATGTTCGGACCTTCAGGCGTTTCGATCGGGCAGATGCGGCCGTAGTGCGACGGATGAACGTCGCGCACTTCGAAGCCGGCGCGCTCGCGGTTAAGACCGCCAGGCCCGAGCGCGGAGAGGCGGCGCTTGTGCGTGACCTCGGCGAGCGGGTTGATCTGGTCCATGAACTGCGACAACTGCGAACGAGCGAAGAAGTCGCGGATCACGGTCGTAAGCGCCTTCGGGTTGATCAGCTTTTGGGGCGTGATCGAGTCGACGCTTTGATCATACATCGTCATGCGCTCGCGGACGAGACGCTCGGTGCGGCTGAGGCCGACGCGGCACTGATTGGCGAGCAGTTCGCCGACCGTGCGGACGCGGCGGGAGCCGAGGTGATCGATATCGTCGACTACGCCCTCACCCTTCTTCAAACGGACGAGATATTTCGTCGCGGCGACGACGTCGCCGGACTCGAGAATGCGCTGCTCGAGGTCGACCTTGAGGCCGAGCTTCTGGTTGACCTTGTAACGGCCGACGCGGCCGAGGTCGTAGCGCTTGGGATCGAAGAACAGGCGCTTGAGCAGAGCCTTGGCGTTCGCCGTGGTCGGCGGTTCGCCCGGGCGGAGGCGCTTGTAGATTTCCTTCAGAGCTTCCTCTTCGTTGCGCGTCGGGTCCTTCTTGAGCGCGCGAATGATCGCGCCTTCGTCGGCCGACGTGTCGATGACGCGCAGCGTGGTGATCTCGTGTTTTTCGAACGTGCGGACGATCGCCTTCGTGAGCGGTTCGAACGCGCGTGCGAGGACGACACCCTTCTGGGCATCAATCGCGTCTTCGACGAGCACGAGCGTGGAGACATTCTCCATGTCGAGCGCCTTCGAGACCTTGAGGTCCTTGATCTCGTAGAAGAGATTCAGGATGTCGATGTCGCTCGAATAGCCGATGGCGCGGAGCAACGTCGTGATGAGGAACTTCCGGCGACGGCGGCGGCGATCGAGATAAACGTAGAGCAGATCGTTGTTGTCGAACTGAACTTCGAGCCAGGTGCCGCGATCGGGGATGATGCGGAAAGAATGGAGCGGCTTGCCGTTCGGATGGGGCGTCACTTCGAAGGCGATGCCGGGCGAACGGTGTAGTTGAGAAACCACGACGCGCTCGGCGCCGTTGATGATGAACGAGCCCCGCTCGGTCACCATCGGGATCTCGCCCATGTAGATCTCCTCATCCTTGATGAAGTCTTCCTCGCGGAGGCGGAGCTTCACGTAGAGCGGCACCGAATAGGTGATGCCTTCGCGGAGACACTCGATTTCCGAGTTCTTCGGGTCGCCGAGCGTGTAGGAGACGTATTCGAGCGTGAGCCGCTCGTCGTAGGAGAGGATCGGGAACACCTCGCGGAACACGGCCTCGAGGCCCTGCGGCTTGCGCTGCTTCTCGGGCGTGCCCTTCTGCAGGAAGTCGAGGTAGGACGTGATTTGAATCTCGATGAGATTCGGCGGCTGGATCACTTCGCGGAGCTTGCCGAAGTTATTGCGTTCAGAATGGGTGCGGTCGGCCATGGGATTCCCGGGAAAAAATCAGACGACGCTCGCGTCCACCTCACGGGCGGAACACGGCGAAAAACGGACGAAAAGAACGGAAAGAGAAAAGGCAAAGGACAGGCCGCGGTGAAACACGGCCTGTCCCGATGAAATCGGCAGTTGTGGCAGAAAAAACGCCAAATGGGTCTTACTTGAGTTCGACCTTCGCGCCGGCGGCCTCGAGCTTCTTCTTGAGCTCCTCGGCTTCCGCTTTCGCGACGTTTTCCTTGACCGGCTTCGGTGCGCCTTCGACGAGGTCCTTGGCTTCCTTGAGGCCCAGGCCCGTGATCGCGCGCACTTCCTTGATGACGCCAATCTTGTTCGCGCCGGACTCCTTGAGGACGACGGTGAACTCGGTCTGCGCTTCGGCGGCCGGAGCGGCAGCAGCGGCGCCCGCGGGGGCGGCGACGACAGCAGCGGCGGCGGAGACGCCCCACTTGCCTTCAAGATCTTTGACGAGGGCAGCGAGATCGAGGACGGACTGCGCGGACAGCCACTCGATGACTTGGTCTTTGGTGATGTTGCTCATGTTGATTTCTCCTGAATCGAACTAGCGGTTTCGAAGAGTGAAACGCGTTTAAGAGACGTATCCCCTAGCCTGATTCGATGGACGATTTTCCGGCGATCCGGAAAAAATGTTGGTTAAAAGTTGAGTTTAAGTTCAGGCGGCCGGAGCAGCGGGTTGGTCGGGCTGCTCCTTTTTGACTTTTGCGTCGAGGACGCGGACGAACGCCGCGGCATTGCTCGTGAGCAAGCTCAGGAACTGAGCGCGGAGCGCATCGAACGGCGGCAGGTCAGCAATGGCCGAGAGATCGGCGGCGCTGATCAGCTTCTTTTCGATGACGCCGACCTTCACCTCGAGCTTCTGCTTGTCGGTGAAAAACTTCTTCAGGACCTTCGCGACGCCGGCGGAATTATTGCCGCCAACGACGATCGCGGTCTGACCGACCAAAGCGCTATCGATGTCGGGCAGGCCGAGGGCCTTGGCGGCAACGCGCAGCGAACTGTTCTTTACGACGTGAAACTCGGCGTTTTCCTTGGCCAGTTGGCCGCGGAGTTCGGCGGTTTCGCCGACGGTGAGTTTCGTGAAATTGGCGAGGATGACGTAGTCGGACTTCTTCAGGTGCCCGCTGACTTCATCGATCAAATATTGTTTTTCGGCTCTCATGGTTCGGGCTCCTTTTAGTATTTCGAGAACTCGCTGGAGGCGACCTTCACCGCCGGGCTCATGCTGGAGGAGATGGTGACGCTCTTGATGAACGAGCTGCCTTTGAAGGTTGCCGGCTTCGACTTACCCACGGCTTCGACGACGGCCTGGACGTTTTCGAGGATCTGAGCAGGCGTGAATGAACGCTTGCCGACGCCGACGCCGAGGTTGGCGGTCTTGTCCATCTTGAACTCCACGCGGCCGGCCTTGACGGCCTTGATGCCAGCGACGACGTCGTCAGTCACCGTGCCGGATTTCGGGTTCGGCATCAGGCCTTTCGGGCCGAGCACGCGGGCGAGCGTGCGGACCTTCTTCATCGCTTCCGTCGTCGCGATCGCGACATCGAAGTCGAGCCAGCCCTCGGTGTTGATCTTCGCCATCATGTCATCGAGACCGGCGTGATCGGCGCCGGCGTCGAGAGCGGCCTGCGGGTTGTCCGTGAAGACGAGCACGCGGACCTTCTTGCCCGAACCGTTCGGCAACGGCGTGGTGCCGCGGACGTTTTGTTCGCCGGACGTGGCGTCGACGCCCAGACGGAACGAGACCTCGACGGTCTCGTCGAACTTGGCCTTCGGGAACTTCGTGAGAACCTCGACCGCTTCCGCGAGAGGATACTCCTTGGTGAGATCAGCGACCTTGATGGCGCTATTGTAGCGTTTGCTGTGCTTTTTTGGCATTGATGACTCCTTGCGGTGCGAACGTCCGGGAGGACTCCCGCGGTGAGTTGGATTTGTAGGCAAGCAGGCCGCTTACCTGCACGTGCTCAGGGCGAAACACCAAGAGCGCGAGCGAGTTCGCGGCCTACAAAATGGTTCAGTCGACGACCTCGATGCCCATGTTGCGGGCGGTTCCGGCAATGATCTTGATGCCGGCTTCCTCGTCCTTCGCGTTCATGTCGGCCTTCTTGATCTTCCAGATTTCGGCGATCTGCTTGCGCGTGACCTTGCCGACTTTGTCCTGATTGGGCTTGGCCGAGCCAGAGGCGATGTTAGCGGCCTTCTTAAGAAGGACGGATGCCGGCGGGGACTTGAGGATGAAGGTGAAGCTCTTGTCGGTATAGACCGTGATGACGACCGGCAGGATCATTCCGTTCTGATCCTTGGTGCGGGCGTTAAAGTCTTTGCAAAACGCCATGATGTTGACGCCCTGCGCGCCGAGCGCGGGACCGACCGGGGGCGCGGGATTCGCGGCGCCGGCGGGCAATTGGAGGCGGATGTAGCCTTGGATTTTCTTGGCCATTTAAGTGAGGTGGCGGGTGGTTATTTTGTCGTTGGGCGAACGTCGGCGGTGACAAAGAGGCGTCGCATCACTCGGTGTTGCGTTGCACCTGCCAGTATTCGAGCTCGACCGGCGTGAACCGGCCGAAAATGGAAACGGAAACCTTGAGCTTGCCGCGCTCGGGATCGATCTCGTCGATGCGGCCCGTGAGCGACGCGAATGCGCCGTCGGTGATCTTCACTTCTTCGCCGACGCTGTATTGCACCTTCGGCACTTCCTTGCCGCTGGCCGCTTCGATACGCGCACGAATTTCATCGATCTCGGCCTGACGCAGCGCAGCGGGACGATCACCGCCAACGAATCCGATCACGCCAGCGACTTCCTTTACGAAATACCACGGCTTGTTGATCACCTTGGCGTCCTCCCCGTAGAGGCGCATCTGAATGAAAACGTAGCCGGGATAAAGCTTGCGGACCTTCGTGCTCTTCTTGCCGCCCTTCACCTCCGACACCACTTCGGTCGGAAGAAGAACTTCGAAGATATAGTCATCGAGCTCTTCAGCCCTTTTGAACTTCTCGATGTAGGCTTTTACCTTGTTCTCCTGGCCGGAGAGAGTGTGGAGCGCGAACCATTGCGCGTCGGCAGGCGCGGACGTTTGGGCAGACATGGGCGAGGCAGGTTAGCTGGCCAGACGCGTGAACAGGTCCACGAACTGGTAGAGGGAGAAATCGCTGATGCTGGTGAAAACACCCAGGATGATCGATGCGACGATCACTATGACGGTGTAGTCGCGCAGTTCCGACATGGTCGGCCAGGTGCACTTCTTGAGCTCGTCCACGATTTCGATCGTGAAGATGCGAACGGAACTGAAGGGGTTTTTCATGAACGAAGATTTGGCAGGCGCGGAGGGACTCGAACCCCCAACCGACGGTTTTGGAGACCGCTACTCTACCAATTGAGCTACACGCCTGTGAGAAATGTCCTTTAGACGACGCAGCCGAGGCCCCCATCAAGAGGCCTCGGCAGGTCTGTTAAATCCTTACCCGAGGCTTATTGGACGATTTCCGTGATACGACCGGCACCGATGGTGCGGCCGCCTTCGCGGATGGCGAACTTCTGAGTCTTCTCCATCGCGATGGGGGCGATGAGCTCGATGTCCACGGTGATGTTGTCACCGGGCATGATCATCTCAACGCCCTGCGGGAGATTGACGACGCCCGTCACGTCCGTCGTCCGGAAGTAAAACTGCGGACGATAGCCATTGAAGAACGGAGTGTGGCGGCCGCCTTCGTCCTTCGAGAGAACGTAGATCTCAGCCTTGGCCTTCTTGTGCGGGTTGATCGACTTCGGAGCGGCGAGCACCTGACCGCGCTCGATGCCGTCCTTTTCAACACCACGGAGGAGAAGACCGACGTTGTCGCCCGCTTGGCCGCTATCGAGCAGCTTGCGGAACATCTCGATGCCGGTGACGACGGTCGTGGTCGTGTCGCGGAGACCGACGATTTCGACGGTGTCGTTGACCTTCACCACGCCACGCTCGATACGGCCCGTCGCGACGGTGCCGCGGCCGGTGATCGAGAAGACGTCTTCGACGGACATCAGGAAGGGCTTGTCCATCTCGCGTTGCGGCTCGGGGATGTCCTTGTCGATCGCTTCCATCAGCTCGGCGATCGCCTTTTCACCTTCCGGCTTGCCCTCGAGGGCCGCCGTGGCGGAACCACGAACGATCGTGGCCGTGTCGCCCGGGAATTGATACTTCGACAGAAGCTCGCGGATTTCCATCTCGACGAGGTCGAGCAGCTCGGGGTCGTCGATCAGGTCAACCTTGTTAAGGAACACCACGATCTGCGGCACGCCGACCTGGCGGGCGAGGAGAATATGCTCGCGGGTCTGGGGCATCGGGCCGTCAGCCGCGGAAACGACGAGGATCGCGCCGTCCATCTGCGCCGCGCCCGTGATCATGTTCTTGACGAAGTCCGCGTGACCCGGGCAGTCGACGTGCGCGTAGTGGCGCTTGTCTGACTCGTATTCGACGTGGGCAACCGAGATCGTGACGATCTTCGACGCGTCACGCACGGTGCCGCCCTTCGCGATGTCGGCGTAGGTCTTCACCTCCGCGAGACCTTTGCGAGCCTGGACCGCGAGGATCGAGGTCGTCAGGGTGGTTTTACCGTGGTCGACGTGGCCGATGGTGCCGACGTTGACGTGCGGTTTCTTGCGTTCGAATGTGCCTTTAGCCATGGGAGTTCGGAGACGTTGGTGGTTTAGATGTGTTGATGACCTCTATTTTAACGTCGCGGAAGTCGCGCGACGTTTGACCTGGAGCCCAGAACCGGACTTGAACCGGCGACCTCGTCCTTACCAAGGACGTGCTCTGCCAACTGAGCTATCTGGGCAGACCGAGGGAGGGATCAAAAAACGAAAAGAGGAGAGAAAGTGCTGTTTTGAAAAATTCAGGTCAACAGCAAACTTGGTCTTTTTCGTCGCCCTAGCCTGTCGCTCGCGTGCGCAACCTCACGGACCAATCCCAACGCGATAGAACCCCGGATCCAGTCTCTCCCCCAAATGCAGCACTTTGACAACATAGTCCTGAAAATAGCCATCGACCGCCGCCACGGTCGAACTCTCGGTCAACACCGGGGATCCCACCACGCCTCGCACGTCAACCGCCACCAGAAACTCTAGCGGTCGCCACGGCACGTCCTCTGGAGGAGCCGCATTGACCAGCGGTTGTGAAATCAGCCTCTGGCCATCTCCTGCCGAAACCACTTCTACAAAAGCCATCCGCCCGGGCAGCGCGTTCACCTCTGCCCCGCTCTGTCCAAATCCCGCAAACGGACGCTTCGCCTGCTCCACATCAAATGCTTCCCCAGCTCGCGTAGGCACTGCCGCTACCGCGGGCATGGGCAAAGCCAGACGCGTCTCCGCAAACTTCAGTTTCGGCGGAAAATCCTGAAACGAGGTCTGCGGATCCCTCCAGATGTCTCCCCGCAAAACATCCGCACTCGCACTCCACTGCGACGGCAGAAACAGCGGCGAGGGGTCGCGCAGCATCGCCTCCTCCTCCAAGATCTCATTCGCCGCTTCCCCGTCCAATCGGGCAATACCCACCGGCGTAAGTTGCTGACTCTGAGCGGCAGGTCGCTCTCTCCGTAAATCCGCACTCGAGGGCGCACGCGCCAAAATTCCCAACATCGCCGTGGCCACCACGCCGGCGCCCACCGCCCAAATCCACCGCTTCCTATCGCCACCCTGCGCGCCCATCACTAACGCTCCCGGCCCGCAGGCTCCTCCGCCCCCAACACCACCCGCACAAACCCCGCCTCTCGTGCCGCACTGACAATCTCCGCCAACTCCGACACCGGCACATCCGCACTCGCGCGCACCAGCAGCGACGGCTCCCGCAACTTCGCTGCTTCCGTTCGCAACCACTCCGCCAACTGCGCGTGATTCAACAAACCATTCGCCGCAAAAATCTGCCCCGCCGGCCGCACACTGATCACTCGCTCCGTCGTCGTCGCGCCACCTTGCGCTCCCGCGATCCGCGGTATTTCGAAATCCAGTCCCAGCCCGGGCGCCAAAACGAATCGCGACCCGAACAGCGAAAAAAACAGCACAAGCAACCCCGCATTCACGAAGAACCAATAGTCGAAACTCCGCGGCTCCGGTCGGAGCCGGCTCGCCAAATCCAATGGCCTTGTGATCACGCCTTCTTCTCCTCCTCCACCGACGACAGCTCCTGCCTGTATTCGGTTAATAGATACTTCATGATCTCGTTGCCCGCCCATTCCACGTCGCGCACGATCGCCCGCACGCGCCCCGCCAGAAAGTGATACGCCAGGTGCGCCGGGATCGCCAGCATCAGGCTCCCGCCCGTGGCCAACAACGCCTGCCACATCCCGTTCGCGAGCACGCTCGCCGTCGCATAATCACGCTCAAACGCCAGAAACGTCGTCGTCATCCCGAGCACCGTTCCCAACAAACCCACCAGCGGCGCTACCTGCGCAATCGCCGCGATCGCCCCTAATCTCCGCTCCAGCGCCGGCAGTTCGATGACCGCCGCCTCCTGCACGTGGAACCGCATCCGGTCCGCGTCGTCGTCCGCATGCAACAACGCCGCCTTCACCACCGCCGCCACCGGCCCCGGCGTTTCCTCACACACCGTCAACGCCTCCACGATGCGCCGCTTCCCGAGAATGTTTTTGATGCCATTGACGAAGGCCGTCGAACGGATCTGCCCGCGATGAAGATACAGGGTTCGCTCCACGAACAACACCACGCCGATCAAGCCCATCACCAACAACACCCACATCATGGGACCGCCGCGGGCAAAAAGTGTCAGATCGAGTTCGCGCATCGCGCAGTCGTTAGAGCCCGTTCAACCGTGAGCGTAAATGCCAAACGCGTCACTCATGGCGCACTTCCCGCCGCTCCAAATCGCGCCAGCCGCGCCTTCGCCAGCGCCTCGCCGTAGCCGAGCTTCGTCTCCAACACCAGCGACCACGCCTCTTTCGCCTGGTCCAACTTTTCCTGCTGCTCGTAGAGCGTTCCGAGTTCCAGCAGCGTCCGCGTCATCCAGTAACGTCCTTTGTCGCTCAACTGGCGCGCCTGCTCCGGCGTGAGCAGAAACTCGTTCACCACATCCCGCCACCACACTTCCTCCGCCTTCGCCGACCGACCGCGTCGCGCGTGCAAAAACCCGAGGTTGAACCCCGCCTCAACCCGCGCGTCCACCGGCGCGTCGATTCGATCGCGCACATGCTCGAAGAGCAGCAATGCACTTTCCACATGACTCGGCTCGTTCGCCGATTGCGCATTGTGCGTCTCGGCCAGCGCCAGCTGCGCCAGCGCCACGTCCCGCCGCTGCGGAAACCGATTCACCACCTCCTCATACACACGCTGCGCCGCCGGAAAATCATTCAACTTCCTCAACAAATCCCCCTGCTTCATCCGCGCCGCAAACACCAGCTCGCTGCGCGGATACTTCCCGACCAGATCCTCGATCAACCGGTTCGCCTCCTTCAAATTCGCCTCCTGCCCGCGTCGCTCCGCCTGACGCGCCGCCTGCAACAACGCAAAGGGCGCATACGTGCTGTTCGGAAAATCCTCCGCCAATTTCGTGAGCAGCTGCTGCGCCTCCGCCGCCTTGTCCTGCACCGCGTAATGATCCGCCTCCAGGAAATACGAGGAGATCGCCGCGTCCGACGACGGAAACTCCTCGCGCAAGGTCTTCAGAATCTGCAACGCCGCCTCATCCCGCTCCAACGCGAAATTCGCCTCCGCCCGCAGCAGCGCCGCCGAGCTCGCGATCTCGCTCCGCAACGTCGCCGACACGCCTTCGAGCACCGGCCCAAACCCTTCCACCAATTCCAACGTCTGCTCCGGCCGTCCCGCCGCCGACGCTAGCCTTGCCTGCAGCCACGCCATCCGCGCTCGCAACTCCGGCGCCAGGCCGCGCCCAGCTTCGATCCCTTCCGCCACCAGCCGGCTCACGCGTTCATACGCCTCGACCGTTCGGCCCCTCACCTGCAGCGCCCGCGCGAGATTCCATTCCGCCTGCCAGCGGTTCTCCAGATCGAGCGTCGGACTCTTCGCCAACTCGTCCAACATCGCGGCCGCCACCTCCGGCGTGCCCGCCTCGATCTCCGCCAACATCTGCTGAAACAACAAATCTCCCGTATCCACGCCAGGCGGACGCTCCGCGATCGCCGCCGCATACGCATCCGCCGCACTCCGATAATCGCGCGCACGAAACCACGCCTCCGCAATCAGCAAGCCCAACGCTGCCCGTTCCGGCCCCGGCGGCAACTCCGCCCGCGCCCGCACCGCATTGTCCGCCGCAGTCCGATAACGTCGCTGTTCCCACGCCGCCTGCATCAACACCGCATACGCATGCGCCTTCAGCGGAGATCCCGGAAACCGCTGCAACAGCGCGCGCGCATCCTCCTCCGCCGCCGCATACCCGCCGCTCGCACCCGCGACACGCGCCGCCGCCAGCGTCACCTGCGCGCGATACAACAACAAATCCTCCAACAACGGATGCGGCGTCGCACCGTCGATCAACCGATCGAGCAGCCTCTTGAAATTCGACATCGACGGATTCTGCGTCGACGCCCGCGCCAACAACTGCAGCGCCACGCGCTGTTTGGTCCGGTCGCTGCCGCTTTCCAACAATCGCTCCAGCGCCGTCCGCCCCGCCCCTTGCTCGGCTCCGGCGATCAAGCCCAGCAACAGCCGCGTCTCATCGCCTTCCGCCCGCTCCTCCGCCGGCATCGTCTGTAGTTGCCGTTCCAATACCTGCGCCGCCTCGGCCTTCCGGCCCAGCTCGTCCAACATGGCCGCATATATCCGCGTCCACTGATAACCGCGGGCCCGCCCCGAGAACTCGTCCATGTTGCGACGCGCCGACGCGAGGCTCGCCTCCGTCACTTGTCCGCGCCGCAACCGCAACTGCTCCTGTTTCAACTGAAATTGGGCCCGGGCCGGCGCCGAGGGAGTCGCTTCCGCCGCCTGCCCAAACAACACCGCCGCCTTGTCCGGCTCGCCATCGCTGATCGCGATCAATCCTTGCAGAAAAAAATGCCAGCCGCGCTCCGTCGGCGTCAGCTCGTTCGGCCTCGTCGCGTCGCGCTCGTTCTTCGCCGTCGTGAGAAACCCTTGCTGCCACGCCGCCAGGCCTTTTCGCAAATGCCACGCCGCCGTGCGCTGCCCTTCAAACGCATGCAACACGCGCTCCGCATCCGCCCCGCGTCCTTGATCCAGCAACGCCGTGGCCAACCCCATCGTCGCCGCCTCCACCTCCGGTCCTCCACGCTCCAGCAACTGCCGGTAAATGGCCTCCGCCGCCGACGAAAACCCGAGTTCCTGCGCGCGCTCCGCGGCCGCCAGCGAAACGGCGTCCTCCCCTCGCGTCACCAATTCCGCCCGCGGGCCCAATAGCGGCGCCGCCACATTCAATGGTGTCTGTGCACGACCCTCCGCCACAGCCCAACAAAGCAGCCAAGTCATCAGAAAGCGGAAGCGCATCACAGCCCGCCGACCTTGCTGCCCTCCCCGGAAACAATCAACCGCGTTGTAAATCGCTGAAACTCGCACCACGCTCTGCGACATCACACGGTTTGACTCGTTTCCAAATCCTTCCCCATCATGAGCGCACTCGTTGTTCTCGGCATCCTCGCCGCCCTCCTCCTCGTGCTCGGCCTCTGGGCCGTCGGCATCTACAACTCCCTCGTCGCCCTCCGCAATCGCTTCAAAAACGCGTTCGCCCAAATCGACGTCCAACTGAAGCGCCGCTACGATCTCATCCCCAATCTCGTCGAGATCGCGAAAGGCTACCTCAAGCACGAGCGCGAAACCCTCGAAGCCGTCATCAAGGCCCGCAATATCGCCGCCGCCGCGGCCCAGTCCGCCGCTGCCAATCCCGCCGACGCGAATGCAGTCCGCAGTCTCGCCTCTGCCGAAACCGGCCTGGCCGGCGCCCTCTCCCGCCTCATGGTCGTGTCCGAGGCCTACCCCGACTTGAAGGCCAACCAGAACATGGCCCAACTCACCGAGGAACTCACCTCGACCGAGAACAAAATCTCTTTCGCCCGGCAGGCCTACAACGACAGCGTCATGACCTACAACACCGCCCGCGAAACGTTCCCCAACGTCATCTTCGCCGGCATGTTCGGCTTCCATCCCGCCGAACTCTTCAAGATCGACGATCCCACCGAGCGCAACGCTCCGAAGGTTCAATTTACGTGAATTGGCTCTAGGCGATGAGCAGTAAGCGATAAGCTCAATCCAGACACTCCGGAGCTTACCGCCTCTAGCTTATAGCTTATCGCTTCTCTCATGGACTTCTTCGAAGCCCAAGCCCGCGCGAAAAAACGCACGACGCGCCTCGTCGTGCTCTTCGTCCTCGCCGTCCTCGGCACCATCGCCGCCGCCTATTTCGCCGCCCTCGTCGGCCTCCGCTTTTTCGACGCTCAACAAGCCGCCGCGTATTCAGATTATGGCTACGCTCCTTCCGACGCTGGGTTCTCCGCTCTAGGCTCCGGCCTTCTCTGGCACCCCCAACTCCTCCTCGGCGTCTCCGCTGCAACCCTCGCCGTCGTCGGCTTGGCCTCCCTCGCGAAATGGACCCAGTTCTCCGCGGGTGGCTCCGCAGTCGCCGAGAGCGTCAAAGCCCGCCGCGTCTCCCCGCAAACCACCGACCTCGCCGAACGTCGCTTGCTCAACGTCGTCGAGGAAATGGCCATCGCCTCCGGCACTCCCGTCCCCGCCGTTTACATCCTCGACGACGAACCCGCCATCAACGCCTTCGCCGCCGGAATTACCACTTCCGACGCCGTCGTCGCCGTCACCCGCGGCACGCTCGACAAACTCACCCGCGACGAACTCCAAGGCGTCGTCGCTCACGAGTTCAGCCACATCCTCAACGGCGACATGCGGCTTAACCTCCGCCTCACCGCCCTCCTTTTCGGCATCCTCGTCCTCGGACTCGCCGGTCGCAGCATCCTGTGGTCCCTCCGCTACACGCGCGTCCCCCGCAGCTCCGGCCGCAACAAAAACTCCGGCGGCATCCTCGCCTTCATCGTCTTCGCCGGTCTCGCCCTCCTCCTCATCGGCTACATCGGCTATTTCTTCGGCCGCATCATCCAGGCCGCCGTGTCTCGACAACGTGAATACCTCGCCGACGCCTCCGCCGTCCAATTCACGCGCAACCCCCAAGGCATCGCCGGCGCCCTGAAAAAAATCGGCGGCTACGCCCTCGGCTCCCGTCTCCAAACCAGCAAAGCCGCCGCCATCGGCCACTTCTTCTTCGCCCAAAGTTTTCGCTCCGGTCTGACCGGCCTCTGGTCCACCCACCCGCCTCTCACGGAACGCATCCGCGCCATCGATCCTCACTTCGACGGCAAGATGTTCGCCCCTCCTGAAAAGGTCGACGTCGCCTCCAAATCCTTCGTCTCCGCCGGCCTTCACCCTCCGAAACTCCCACCCAAAACCCCAAACTCAAAACTCGAAACCTTCTCCGCCCCTGCCGCCATCGCCGCCATCGGCACCCTCACCGCCGCCCAAGTCACCTCTGCCGAAAACCTCCTCGCGGCCATCCCGGCGACCCTCCGCGACACCGCCCACTCGGAGACGGGCGCTCCCGTCCTCCTCTACGGCTTGCTTCTTTCCGACGACGCCACCCTCCGCGAACGCCAGCGCGCCCTCGTCGCCCAACACGCCGGACCCAGCACACTCGCCCATCTCGACCGACTCGGCCCCGACCTCCGCGACGTTCGCCCCGAACACAAACTCCCTCTCGTCCAACTCACCCTCCCCGCCCTGCGCTCGCTCCCGCGCACCGCGCTCGATCCGTTTCTCACCACGCTCGACGAACTTGTCCACGCCGACGCCCACGTATCACCTTTCGAATACGCCGTTCAAAAACTCCTCACCCGCACGCTCGCGCTCGGCCGCTCGCCCAAATCCGCCGCCGTCCAATACCACTCTTTCAACGCCCTCGTCCGCGAAATCGCGACCGTCCTCTCCACCCTCGCCCACGTCGCCACCGCCACCGAAGACGAAGCCCGCGCCGCCTTCGCCACCGGCGCCGCCCAACTCAAACTCATCGAGCCCCAACTCGCCCTCGCCGCCTCGTCCTCCGACCTCACCACGTTCGACGGCGCCCTCGACAAACTCTCCGCCGCGAGCCTTCCCATCAAACACCGCACGCTCCTCGCCGCGGCCCACGTCGTCAGTGCCAACGGCTCCGTCTCGATCGCCGAAGCCGAACTCCTCCGGGCCACCGCCGCCGCCCTCGACCTCCCCATGCCCCCTCTCAACTAACCTCGTTCTCGTTCTTCGTTCTCTTTCTCGTTCTCCCCTCACCAGCCCGCGTGCCAAATCACCCATCGCCCCGCCTTGCGCACGCGATCGAAACTGATCCGCCACGTCCAAGCCAGCCGCCCCACCTCCACCTCGCCGCGAAGTCCTTCGCCTCCCGCAACCGTCAAGACTTCGCCCCGCGCCTTCCGCCCCAGTAAGACCTTCAGATCCGAAGGCACATAAGGCACCAGATACTGCGACGGCTCGACCAATTCGTGCCCGTCCAATCTCAATGCCTTCACGCGGTCCACCGGCTCTTCGCGCGCCCACACCAACACCGGCCGCTCGGCCGGCAATCTCCAACCACCGTGCGGCTCTTCGCGCACAATCTCCGTCCGTGGCTCGAGCCGAACCCCCGCTCCGATCACCGCCGCCACCACTCCCGCGACCGCCCATTTCCCCACGCTCCTCGTGCCACCGCGCACCCACACCTCCTTCGCCGCCACAGCGATCAGCAGAAACATCAGCGGAAACCACCAGGCCAGATAGTGAATCAGCGTGAACCGATAAATCCCCGCCGGCGTGAGGTCGTTGTAATTCAAATACACGAACGCATTCACCCCCACCGCACCCACCGCCGCCAGCCCCGCGCCACCATCCTTCCGCACCCACCACACCGCCGCCGGCACCGCGAACCATAACCACGGATATCGCCACAACAACCCCGGCTCCACTTCCCCAAACAACGGCATCCCTTCCAGCAGCAGCCAAAACGCCTTGAAACTCACCGGATACCCGAAAAATCCCACCGTCTCCATCGACGCGGCCTCATACGGCGTCCGCCACGTTCCGAATATCCGTAAATTCAATACGCCCACCAACACCCACGCCGTCATCACCACTGCCGTCGCTCCACTGCCGCAAATCACGCGCTCCCGCCAGGTCGGCACCCGCCCCAGCGCCCACACCAGCAACGGCCCAAACGCCACCACATCCACCGGGCGCACCAAATAAGTCCCCGCCGCCAGCCCCGCCAAAATCCAAACCCGTTTCACCTGGTAGCCCCCGGCGTCCGCCAGCGGCTCCTCCTTCACCACCACCCACACCGCCGCCAACATCGTCAATTGCGTCGCCAGCGTATTCCACGGCACCACCACCGAGTCGGCCAACAACCACCCGTGTGTCACGCCAAACAGCACCCCGACACCCAACACTTCCGCCGCACTCAACCACCGCCGCCCGATTCGCCACCACATCGCCGCCGCCCCCAACACCAGCGCCACGTTCGGCACGAGGAACGCGTGCGCCGACATCCATCCCACAAACGGCACCGCCAGCACCGAATAACCCAGCGGATAGAAATACGTCTCCGCATTCACCTCCCCGCCTGCGATCGCCTCAGCCTGACGCAAATACTTCAACTGGTCCGACCACGTCCACCACCCGTCGCGAGCCGAGCCGTTACCGGTTCCCGGATACAAATCGTGCAGTCGATACGCCGCCAGATACACGATCGCGACCAACGCCACCAGCGCCCACCCCGCTCCACGGCGCACCAGCGCGCGATTCACCGCCTCCACAAGATTCCTCATCGAACAGCGCGTTCGCGCGAGACTCGTCCAACGACACCCATCCGCGCACCTCACCCCAATCGCCCGCCCTCGTCAAAGCGTTGTTCCTTCCTTCTTTCGTCATCCCGAACAGCCCCACCTCAACTCACCGCCCCTGCACGCGCGCCCGGCCCTGCGGCTCGCCCGCTTTTCTCACTGGCTCCGGCTCCTTCGGCGAAAACTTCGCCATCAGCATGACCGCCGCGATCGCCGCCGCCATCACGCCGCGCGCCCACTTCCTACGCCGCACCTCATCCGGCAGCCACGTTTTCTCCTTCCGCGCCAGCACCGCGATCCCGACCGCCGGCAACACGAGCCACATCCACCACGGCAGGCCCATTTCCCTCAACACATGCCGAAACCAGCTCACCACCGACACCCCCAGAATTCCACCCGCAAACAACGCCGCAAACGTCACGCTATGCCCGCGCAACGCCCGCCAAAACCACGGCACCAGCGAAAATCGATCCACGCCTCAACGTGTGCTTGCCCGCGCCACCCGTCAAAATCCCGCCTCGCCCGCGCCTCCCACTCCGCTCTGCCCCAACCCTCGGAGGCGCGGTGCCCTCACCGCGCAATCACGATCCGCTTACGGCCCCAAAAATTTCGGATCCTTCGCCCCATCCATATCCTCCGCCTCGAACACGGGATCCGTCGCCTCCACAAACCGCATCCCATGATCGAAACCCCACAACCAGCACGCGCCATCCCGCCGATCATGGATTAACATATAATCCGGCAATCGATCCCGCGACGGACTCGCGATCGAAAACTGCCCCTGCGTCACGTAGTCCAACACTTCCGGCAGCTGTGACACCGGCGGCTGCAAATCCAACGTCACCGTCCAGTTCCCACTGACCGCCATCGGCACATTCCCGCGAAAAAAATACCCGAAGAATCGCGCCGGCACGAAATGTCCCGTCGCCCGCAGCCGCTGCAAATGCTCATCCACCGCCGCGATAAACCGCACCCTCCAAGGAAAATCGTTCGGCAGAGTGAACCCGGAAAGCGGTATGAGCACATTGTCGATCATGGCACGGCGCGTCTCTCCTATTAACGGCCAACTTCGATTGGATTTTAGCTCCGATTTCATCAGGCTGCGTTCGACGTGAGTTTGACCGCCCGCCAGCAACAGCTTCTCGACGATCTTCTGCTGGTTGACGACCCGCAGGAACGTCTCGCCGCCATCGTCGAGCGCGCCCGCCGCCGCCCTAAACTCTCCGCCGAACAACGCACGCCCCTCCACCGCGTCCCCGGCTGCAGCTCCCACGTCTGGCTCGTTTCCGAACTCCGCGACGGCCGCTGCCACTTCCATCCCGACGCCGACTCTCCCGTTGTCCTCGGCCTCGTCACGCTCCTCACCGACTTCCACCACGATCTCACTCCCGCCGAACTCCTCGCCACCACCACCGACCCGCTCGAAACCCTCCAGCTCTCGCGCAACTTGTCCCCGACGCGCCGCCACGGCCTGGCCGCCGTCCGCACTGCCCTCCGCGCCTTCGCCGCACAACAGCTCTCCTCTTCCAACTCTCAACCATGAACTCGGCGCCCGCGGCGCCGCTGTTCGACGCACACAACCACCTCCAAGACCCCTGGCTCGCCCCGCACCGCGCCCGCGTCCTCACCGATCTCGCCGCCCTCCCGATCCGCGCCTGCGTCGTCAACGGCACCAGCGAACAAGACTGGCCCGACGTCACCACCCTCTGCTCCAATCCAAAACCCAAAACTCAAAACCCCCAAACCATCCTCCTCCCCAGCTACGGTCTCCACCCTTGGAACGTCGGCAACGCCTCGGCCCACTGGCGCGACACCCTCCTCCGCACCCTCGAAAAAAATCCTCAGGCCTTCATCGGCGAAATCGGTCTCGATCGTTGGATCCTCGACCGCGCCCGCCCGGACGACCCTCGCCTCGCCGGCCTGCGCCGCGCGCCGCTCGACGACCAACGCGACGCCTTCACCTGGCAACTCCGCCTCGCCACCGAGCGCAACCTCCCGATCACGATCCACTGCCTCGACGCCTGGGGTCCGCTCATCGAAATTCTCCGCGCCACTCCACTTCCCAGTCGCGGCTTCCTCCTCCACGCCTACGGCGGCTCCGCCGAACTCGCCCGCGACTTCGTCTCCCTGGGCGCTTACTTCTCCTTCAACGGCTATTTTCTCGGCGAACGCCAGTCCGCCAAACGCGAGGTCTTCCGCACGCTCCCGCTCGACCGCCTTCTCGTCGAAACCGACGCGCCGGCGATGCCCCTCCCCGCTTCCCATCGCACCCACGATCTCCCCGGGCTCGCCGACGGAAATCCGATCAATCACCCCGCCAATCTCGGCGCCGTTTACGCCGGCCTCGCCCAGCTCCGCAATCTTCCGCTTTCAGCTCTCACCGCCCAGGTCGCCGAAAATTTCAGCCGCCTCTTCGGCTTAATCCCGTAGCCCGCCAGCCGGCTCGCGCTCCGCCAACACCCGCACCACTTCTCCCGCCGCCGCCAGACCAAACACGCCCGTTACAAACGCCGCGGTCCCAAACCCGCTCGCGCAATCCAAGGCCGCCTCCGATCCCGGCTCGCGTTCACTCGAACACGTCCCATCCGCCCACGGAAACACCGGCTGCTCGCTCGACCACACACAGCGCACGCCCCAGTGCATCTTCCCGGTCTGCTCGCCATGCGCGAATCCGTGATCCTTCCGCAACTTCTTCCGCACCTGCCGCAGCAACTCATCGCCAAACGAATCCCCCAAATCCCCCACGCGCACCTGCGTCGCGTCGCGCTTTCCGCCCGCCCCGCCCACCGTCAACACCTCCATCCCTCGCCGCTTCGCCTCCGCAATCAGCAGCGCCTTGTTCGACAGCTTATCGATCGCATCCACCACGAAATCGAACCGCGTCCCCAACAACCGCTCCGCCGAGGCCGCCGTGAAAAACTCCGTTACCGCCTCCACGCGACACTCCGGATTGATCGCCCGTATCCGTTCCGCCAACACGTCCACTTTCGGCCGCCCAATCTGCCCGTCGAGCGCCGGCAACTGCCGGTTCACATTCGTCACACACACGTCATCCAGGTCGATGATCGTCAACGCCCCCACCCCGCTCCGCGCCAATCCTTCCACAGTCCACGAACCCACGCCGCCCACCCCGACGACGCACACGTGCGCCGCGCGCAGTCGCTCCAGCCCCGCGCGGCCGACGAGCCGCCCCACCCCTCCAAATCGATCGAAGTAATCCGACTCTTCACTCATTCCCCCTAGCGAGAACCGCTCCTTCGTTCCTCGCAACTTCTCCTTCCCATGCGCCACCCCTCGCTCCTCCTTGTTTTTTTCATCGTCGCATCCGCGCCCCTCTTTTCCGCCCAACCGCCCTCCATCCCACCCGCCAACGATTCCGGCTTCACCCCGATCTTCGACGGCCGCACCCTCACCAACTGGGATGGCGACCCCAAATACTGGCGCGTCGAAGACGGCCATCTCGTCGGCGAAATCACCCCCGAAACCCTCGTCCAGCGAAACACCTTCATCATCTGGCGCGGCGGCACACCGGCCGACTTCGAACTCAAACTCGATTATCGCGTCACGCCCGGCGGCAACAGCGGGATCAACTATCGCAGTATCCAACTCGCGGATGCGCCGTGGTCGCTCGCCGGCTATCAAGCCGACATCGACAGCGCCGACCGCTGGATCGGACAAAATTACGAGGAGCGCGGCCGCACCTTCCTCGCCCTCCGCGGCCAGATGGTCCGCGTCAACGAGAGCGGCCAGCCTCAACTCCTCGCCTCCCTCGGCGACCCCGAAACGCTCAAATCCCACGTCAAAACCGACGACTGGAATTCCTACCACCTCATCATCCGCGGCAATATCCTCACTCACATCGTCAACGGCCACGTCATGAGCATCGTCATCGATGACGACCCGAAAAATCGCCGCTTCGACGGCCTCATCGGCGTGCAAGTGCACGTCGGCCCGCCCATGAAAATCGAATACCGCAACATCCGCCTGAAAACCTTCTAGACCGCGTTCGCGATCGCTCCTCAACGCCTCACCCCATGCTCACCATCCACGTCCACATTCACGTTCTCCGCGAACACCTCGAAGCCTTCATCGCCGCCACCCTCGCCAACGCCCGTGCCAGCCGGCAGGAACCCGGCATCGCCCGTTTCGACCTCCTTCAACAAGCCGACGACCCCACCCGCTTCGTTCTCGTCGAAGCCTACCGCACACCAGACGCTCCCGGTGCCCACAAGGAAACCACTCACTACGCCATCTGGCGCGACACCGTCGCCCCCATGATGGCCTCCCCGCGCACGAGCACCAAGTTCCTCGCCGTCGACTAACTCGTCACGGCGGATAATTTCACGCCCTGTCCTCCGCTGGCCTCTATGCCTTTCGAATTCGCCACCGCCAACCGCATCGTCTTCGGCCCTGGCACGCTCAGCCAACTCGCGCCCGCCGCGCGCGAGCTCGGACGCCGCCCGCTCGTCGTCACTGGTCGCAACCCTTCCCGCGCCCAACGTCTCCTCGACTTGCTCGCTTCCGCGCAACTCCCCGCGCGCACCTTCTCCATCGGCTACGAACCCACCACCGACGACATCACTCGTGCCGTTGCCGACGCGCGCGAGCACCACTGCGATTTCGTCATCGGTTTCGGCGGCGGCAGCGCCCTCGATTCCGCCAAAGCCATCGCCGCCCTTCTCACCAACTCCGGCAACCTCCACGATTACCTCGAAGTGATCGGCCGCGCCCAACCGCTCCCATATCCCGCCGCCCGCTGTATCGCCATTCCAACTACCGCCGGCACCGGCTCCGAGGTCACCCGCAACGCCGTCCTCTCCTCCCCCACGCACCGCGTCAAAGTCTCCCTCCGCAGCCCGCACATGCTGCCGCAGCTCGCACTCGTCGACCCGGAACTTACCTACGATCTCCCAGCCGTCCTCACCGCGACCACCGGCCTCGACGCCCTCACCCAACTTATCGAACCTTACGTTTCCTCCCGCGCCAACCCGCTCACCGACGCACTCTGCATCCAAGGTCTCCGACGCGCCGCCCCTTCGCTCCGCCGCGCCGTTGAAAACGGACGCGACCCTTCCGCCCGCGAAGACATGTCACTCGCCAGTCTCTTCGGCGGACTCGCCCTCGCCAACGCCGGCCTCGGCGCCGTCCACGGTTTCGCCGGCCCACTCGGCGGCATGTTTCCCGCCCCGCACGGCGCGCTCTGCGCCGCCCTCCTTCCCCACGTCATCGAAGCTAACCTCGCCGCGCTTCAATCCCGCGCCCCCAATCACCCGTCACTCGCCCGCTACGACGAACTCGCTCGCGTCGTGACCGCCCAGCCCCACGCCACCGCTCCCGACCTTCTTCGCTGGACGCACGATCTTCTCGCCGCCCTCGAGATCCCGCGTCTCTCGAGCTACGGCATCACCCCCGCCGACTTTCCCTCCATCGTCGAAGCTGCCTCCCGCGCGAGTAGCATGAAAGCCAACCCGCTCGCGCTCACCCCCGCCGAACTTAGCGCCATTCTCACCCGCGCGACGTAAGCAATTTCTCCACCGCTTCGATCGCCGCGCGCTCCCGCTTCTCCCATCCGCCGCGGATCTCCACAAATGGGAGGCCCCGCCGCTCCACCGCCCCGCGCCACACCCGCGCCGCTTTCGCGCGATCCTCCGGTTCCGGAAAACACCGCGCCGGATCGGGCTCGAACGGCACATCCGCCTCGAGCAACAGATACAGCGCATAGTTCCGACACCGCTTCTCCGCCCCGCGCCGCACCTCGTCCGGACATGTCCCATACAAGAGGTCGCTCCACAACATCGTCGTCAACGCCTCCGTATCACAAATCACAATACGCTCTCCTTTCGCTTCCGCCGCGAGCACCACCTCATCTTCCCGCCGCCACTGCTCGCGCGCGATCGGCGCCATGTCCTCCAACCCGATCACTCCCTGCGCATCCCAAAACTCCCGCGCATACTCCGGCACCCAGCTCACGCCGAAATGCCGCGCCAGCCGCTCCGCCAGCCGGGTCTTCCCGGTCGACTCGGTGCCAAACACCGCCACCCGCTTCACCGCACTTCCGCTCACTGCCGCACCCCCAATCCGCGTCCATCCGTGCTCATTCGTGGTTCACTTTCATCCGTCGCATTCCCTTTTCCCAGACTTCTCCGCCACGCCCGATTCCCCGCCGCCGCCATCACGAAAAAGATCACATACAACCCCGCCGTCAGCCGCAGGTCCTTCGCCCAATACACGCCGATCGCCACCACGTTCACGATCATCCATCCCGCCCAACACTCGACTCGCTTCCGCGCCTGCCACCATTGCGCGATCAAACTGAACACCAAAATAAACGCGTCCCAATGCGGCAGCGCCGCATCCGTGTTCCGTCGCATCAACTCCCCCCACGCCCCTGTCGCGACCAACCCCGCCGCACTCCACCCCACCACCGCCCGCGTCCGCAGTTTCGTCACAGGCAACATCGTTCGTTGCAGGCCGGAGTCTCCAACGTCGCCGCCACCCGCTCTTCCGCCCATCAGCCAATGCCACCACCCATACGCCTGTATCCCGAAAAAGAATACCTGCAGCAGCGCGTCCGAATACAGCTTCGCTTCGAAAAACACCCACGCATACACCGACACCTGCACGAGCCCCACCGGCCAGCCCCAAACATTCTGCCGGATCATCAGCGCGACGCCGATCACCCCCAACACCGTGCCAATGATTTCATAAACCGACATTATCCGCTGTCATTCCGGGAAGCTCCCGCCGTGGCAATCCCCGTATTCGCCCACCGAGGCACCAAGACACAAAGGTCCGACAACCCCTCTCCTCCGTGTCTCTGTGCCTCTGTGGTTAAACCCGATCCCACCTCCAATCACTCCTCCGCCACAAACGCCTCCAACGCCTCCCGCGTGATCGCATAACGCGCCCCGCACCGCGGACACCGGATCTCGATCTTCTCCTCCTCGCCAAACAATCCGTCCGGATCGTGCCGCATCGTCGGCGCCAGCACTTCCAGCATCCGCTCCTGATTGCACCCGCAGTGCCAGCGATACACGCGCGTCTCCATCGGCACCAGCGTCTCCGCGTCATCCAGTTTTCTCACCTGCTCCACGTCGAGGGCGTGCAGCCAGCCCACGTCGCAATCCGGGTGCTCCGTCACCATCGCGAATTCCTCCTCGCTCAACTGAAAATACCGCGCCGCCCGCTGCTCGCTCTGCGCATAAAACTTCTCTGCCGCTTCGATCGGATTCCCGCCTTTGAAACTCACCGTGCTCCGGCGCTTCTCTCCCCGCCCGCGCACCACGTCCGCGTAAAACAGATTCTCCGGCATCTCCTTCACGTTCTCCTCAAACACCCGCCCCGCGACCGCGCCGAGTTCGTTGTCGCCAATCAGAAACAGGTTCAGCAAGGGCTGCTGAAAATTAATCGTCCACGCCGTCAGCTCATTCCGCGGCCGCGACGCGCAATGCAGCACGAACGCCGCGAGCGCCTTCTTGAACAACGCATCCGCTTCCGGCGCCGGCCGAATCTGATGCTTCCCGAGATGCAAATAATAATCGACGAACAGGTCTCCAAACTCCGCCCGCGCCAATAGCACATTACGGCTTCGCACAAAAAACGTGCCCACCTCCATTCCAGCGTCGTTCAAATTCGGGGGAGTAATTTCCGGCATGGCGCGAAACGTTGCGCTCCTCACCGGTTTGTCGAGCCCCGCGCCCCTTTCTCACCGCAGCTCGCCCCGCAAATTCCCGCATCCGTCCCCACTGCATTGCAGGTTGCCCGTTTTTTTTGCGCCGTTCCTCCCGAGCGTCCTCGCTCCGCATTCCCCCTGCGCCCCTTTCCCTGATCCATGCTCCCCCCCCACGCTCTCCTCTCGCGGACGGCCGTCGCCTTCGCCCTGCTCCTCTCCGCCGCCGCGCCGGCCGCCGCGTTCACCGTCGCCCCTAATCTCACGGTCAACGGCGACATTCGTCTCCGCTACGAATCCGACTGGGATTCCCGTAACGCCGCCGGCGTCCGCCGCCTCGATCGCGACCGCGCCCGCTACCGCCTCCGCGCCACCGCCAACTACAAGTTCAGCGACGCGTGGTCCTTCGGCGCGCGCGTTCGCACCGGCAACACCCACAGCCAGCAATCGCCGCATCTCACTTTCCACGCGGACGACGGATCTCCGTCCGACGACGTGCAGCTCTCCCTCGATCGCTACTTCCTCCAGTTCAAAGAGCGCAACACCACCGCCTGGCTCGGCCGCATCTCTTCGCCTTTCTGGCAGCAGAACGAGTTGTTCTGGGACGAAGACATCACCCCGACCGGCATCGCGGCCTCGTTCAACACCAAGCACGGCGAAAACACCCTCACCTCCACGCTCGGCGCCTTCGCCCTGCCCGACGGAGCCAACCACCTCCACGGCGGCCTCTACGCCGCCCAGCTCAAATACGTCATCTCGGCGAAACCATCCCAACTCACCTTCGCCGCCGGTCTCCATGCCTTCGAAGGCAAATCCGGCGCCCGCTTCCTCCGCAATCGCAACGGCGAACGCGACTACCTCGTCGGCGTCCTCAACGCCCAATGGTCCACGCCCGTCGGCGATCGTCCTCTCGCCCTCGGCGTCGACGTTTTCCACAACTTCAAAGACTACAGCGCCGCCGAGGTCGCGCCGTTCCCTGTCAACCAGCGCGACGAGACGCTCGGCTACGTCTTCTCCGCCACCTACGGTCAATTGAGAAACCCGCGCGACTGGTTCGTCGGCTACTACTACGCCCACATCGAAACCTTCGCGACCAACGCCTCCTACGCCCAAGACGACTGGGCGCGTTTCGGCACCGGCCCGCAATCCGACCTCACCGATATCAAGGGTTCCGAGTTCCGCGTCGCTTACGCGATCACCAAGGACCTCAACGTCATGGCCCGCCTCTTCCTCGTCGAAGCCATCACGAGCAATCAGGACGCCAAACGCTTCCGCCTCGACCTGAACTGGAAGTTCTAAGCCTCACACCCCATGAAACTCCCCGCCGCCCTCGCCCTCGCCTTCTGCGCCGCAACGTTCCTCCACGCGAACGTGCCCGCCGAATCCGTCCGCACCTACCAGGTCCGCCAAACCGTCACCCTCTCCGACATCCCCGCCAACGCGAAATCCGTCAAATGGTGGATCGCCATCCCCGACGACGAGCGCTTCCAGGAAGTCCTCGACTTCTCCGTCAGCTCCGCCCCCGGTCCGTGGAAAATCGTCACCGATCCCGACCGCGGCAATCGCTTCATGCTCGTCGAGGTCGAAAATCCCTCCGCGCCGTCGCTCGCTTCCCAAATCGAATTCACGCTCCGCCGCCGGCCCGTGTTCGTCGACATCAACCCTGCCCAGGTCGGCCCAATCACCGACTCGCACCGCCGTCTCTTCGCCGACGACCTCCGGCTCGACGCTCCGCACATGCAGGTCACGCCGCGCATCGAAAAGATGGCGAACGACGCCTGCGGTCCCGAAACCAACGTCGCCCTCCAGGCCCGCCTTCTGCTCGGCGCCGTCGCCAACCTCACCGATCACTACTCGAAAGATTCCTCCAAACCGAAAAGCGGCGTGGGCGACGCCGAGGTCTGCCTCAACACCGGTGGCGGCACCTGCACCAACATGCATTCGCTCTTCATCGCCCTCGCCCGCGCCCGCGGCATCCCCGCGCGTCTCCAGATGGGTTACCGCCTGCGCGAGCCCAACGAGGGCAAGGAAACCGATCCGGGCTACCGCTGCTGGGCCGAGTATTTCGTTCCCAACTACGGCTGGGTCCCCACCGACATCGTCGAAGCCGACGATCCCAAGGGTCTCGGTCGCGACCGCTGGTTCACCGGCCTGACCGAACGCCGCCTCTGGCTCAACCAAGGCCGTGAGTTCAATCTCGCGGGTCGCGCAGTCACCGAGAAACGCGTCAACACCATGGTCATCGGCTACGCCGAGATCGATGGCGTTGAAGCCCGCGTGATTCCCGAAGGCGATCTCCCCGCCCAACTCACCCGCACCGTCTTCTACACTGAACTGAAACCCGCCACCGTCGCCGCGCGTTAGTGCAGTCTGGTCTTGTGCCTTCACCGCGGCCACTCGGCCGCGGTTTCTTTTTTTTGCACATCGAACGTCCTTCGCCAGCGTTTCGTCATGAAGCGATTCACTCCACTCGCGTTCCTCGCCCTCGTTTTCGCCTGCCTCACCGCTTACTCCGCCTCCGACTGGCGCCCGCTTCCTCTCGTCCGCAACGGACAACTCGCCCCCGAATGGCAGCACGTCGGCTTCGGAAAAATGGCGATCGAAGGTGAAGCCCTTCGCACCGACCCCGACCCCCGCGGCCTCGGCCTCGTCGTTTACACGAAAGAAGCCTTCGGCGATTGCCAGATTCGCATCGTCTATCGCCCCGAAGAACCCAGCGACAATGCCGGCGTCCACATCCGCATGGACCGCGGCATCCTCGACCAGATCGGCCGTCAGGATCTCATCGGCGTCACCCGCGGTCCCAACAACTCCCTCTCCGATGCCGAAGCCAAAAAAATGGCCACTGCCTCCGAACAGGAAAATGGCGGCTGGTATGCCATTCACCACGGCTTCGAAGTTCAAATCATGGATAGCGGCGACGCCCTGCATCGCACCGGCTCGCTCTATTCCTACGCGCCCGCCGGCGAACTCCCACCCGCGCCCGCCGACGGTTGGCGCACCATGATGATCACCCTCCGCGGCACCGAAATCGCCGTCGACCTCGATGGTAAAACCGTCAGCCGCTTCGACTCCACCAGCGCCGACATCCCGCCCCGCAAAACCTGGTCCGCCCCGAAACGCGAACACGTCCGCCCCACTCACGGCTACATCGGCCTCCAAATCCACGACCCCGGCGACACCATCACCTTCAAGGAAGTCGCCGTCCGCCCGTTGTAGGAGCGGATTTTGCCTCCGACTTTTCCGCCTCCGCCCACGGGGGCGCCGGCAACACCACGCCCATTTCCCGGTTCACCGCGCGCGTAGCCGAAATTCCAATACACTCCGCCAGCTCCGCTCGCGCCTCCCCGCTCGCCTCCGCCCACACCGGTTTTCGCGCGAGCTCCAACGCCGCTCCGCGCCGCACCAACAATCCCCAGCCGGCCGGAATCTCCGCCTCCGCGAAAATCCCTTCCTCACTCACGAGGTAAAAGAAATCCGCCGCCCGCCACCGCCACAGTTTCGCAAATTTCGTCCCGCGCAGCACCCGCCCCTGCCACGTCCCCAGTTGCTCGATCACCCGGCGGTGCGTCGCGTGTTCAACCCCGGAAAAACCCCACGCGTCGAACTCCGGAAACAACGCCTCTCCTTTCCGCAGATCTGGACGGTGCCCGCCAATCAGCTCCTCCAACTTTCGCGCGCGCGCACTGAGCTCTTCCACTTTCCGCCGCGCCTCATCCTCGCCGCGCGCATCCTTCAACAAATCCGCGCGCGCTTGCTTGCACTCGAACACCGCCGTTCGCCGCTCCGCGCCCCGCGAACACCCCGCCACGTCCGCGCGATATCCGCTCTTCGGCACGCGCACTTCACACGCACAAATCGGAAACCCATTCGCCTGCGCCCACCCCAGCGCCAGCCGCTTCAGTCCCCGATGCGCTTCCGTTTCTCCATTGCTCACGTTCGTCACACCACACGCGCGATCTTTTCCTGACCACGCAAATTTCGCTCTCTCAGGTTGATCCCACCACCGGACACTCCGCCGCTTTTCCTTTCGAGCGCCCACGGCCCGCAACCACGCGAAAGCTTGCCAACACCCGAAGCCCGCCGCTTGCTCCGCGCCGTCCCTTCAGCTCACGATGCAGCGCCTCGATCCGCGCCATTGGCGTCCACTTTTCGACGCCGTTTACGAGATGAACACGGCGCGCGATCACGCCGACTTCATCTCATCCGCGCTCGCCGGGATCAGCCGTCTGATCCCTGCCGACGTCTGCCACATCCACGTGATCGATCGCACGAGCGGCCGCATCGTGCACCAAGCATTTCCAGAGAATCCGTTCACGCCTGAGGAGATCGCCTACTACATCGCGCATCCGGAACAGAATGCCTTCGTGCGCTATGTTGACCGCACGGGCGATACTCGCGCGCGACGTCTTTCCGACGTTACCGATCCCGTTCGCTATCGCCGCACCGAATTCTACCGCCGCTGCCTGCAACGCGCCGGCCTGCGACACAGCCTCGTCCTGCCACTCACGCTAAACAAAACCACCATCGCCGGCTTCGTGTTCGACCGCCGACGACGCGATTTTACCCAACGTCACTGCGCGTTGCTCGACGCTTTTGCTCCCCACTTTCGGCTCGCATGGACCCGCCACCGGGACCCCTGGCGCATCGCGGAGCATCCCGCCGCTAGCGCCCGCGAGCGGCTCCGCGCACTTGGCCTCACCCCGCGCGAAGCCGATGTCCTGTTCTGGATGACCGAGGGGAAACAGAATCGCGAAATCGCTACCATCGTCGGTCGCAGCCTCGGCACGATCCAGGAGCACGTGGGCAACATCGTCCGCAAGCTCGACCAGGAAAACCGCCACGCCGCCACCGTCTTCGCGCTCCGTCATCTCAGCCGCACGTAACGCGTTCGATCCCGCGTTCCCCCACGCGTGGGGGTGGACCCTCCGCACCGCTTGCCCTAGCATGCGGTGCCCGAAGCAGATCGCCGGAGTTTCCCTCCATCGGTCTGACGTCCGGTCGGAGCGGCGAATCCATTCCAGCATCGCCGCTGCACCCGAGACGCCATGTCGCTCGGGGCGCGTTGCGTCTCACCTACACCGCTTCTCATGATCCCATCCGCCCGACATTCTCGTTTTCTCGCCGCCCTTGTCCTGGCGCTGAGCCTGCCTCTCGCGACGGAGGCCCAAGACTCGGGTGGCATCTTTGAGGGATCTCCGATCGGTCCCGGCGACGACTCCGGCTCCGGCGTCATCGGCGAGGGATCGTCCACCGAATCGGGCACCGACAGTGGCTCAGGAGTCGGTTCCGGCCTCACTCCAACGAGCTACGACGCTCCCCAGACCTACGATCTGGGCGGCGGCACCGTCGCCTTGGCCACTGCCATCCTCAACGGCGGCACAGTCACCCACGGCACGCTCAACGTCTCCAGCACCATCGACGGCAGGAGCGGTTCGGTCACCGCGCAACTCACCGGCACCGCAGCGCTGCTGAAGCACACCGGCGGCACGCTCACGCTCGCCGGCAGCAACACCTACACCGGTGCTACGAACATCGATGCCGGATCGCTCCTCGTCACCGGATCGCTCGGGGCGACGAGCACCACCGTCTCCAGCGGGGCCACGCTCGGCGGCACCGGCACGATCGGTGGCCCGACCCTCATCAAATCCGGCGGCATCCTCGAACCCGGGACGTCCCCGGGCACCCTCACTTTCACGGACGATCTCACCTTCGAAAGCGGCGCCATCCTCGATTTCGAGCTCGGCTCTGCGAGCGATCTCATCGTCGTCAGCGGCGGCACGCTCGCCGGCCCGTCCAGCGGCACGCTCACTTTCAATCTGACTGCAGGCGCAGGCTTCAGCGCCAACACCTACACGCTTTTCACCTTCGCCGAAACCACGCTCCTGGACTTCGATCTGGACGATCTCGCGTTCGGCCTCACGCCCTCGGGCTGGGACTACGCCCTCGATCTCACGGGCAACAGCCTCCAGCTCCACGTCTCCGCGATCCCCGAACCCGCCTCCATCGCCTTCTCCATCGGCGGCCTCGCACTCGCTGTCGCGTTACTCCGTCGTCGCCGCCCGGCATCTTGAATCCGGCACCACGCCTCTCCGCTCCACTCGACAGTGCAACGGGTGACGGGTCGCTGCCCAGCCGCGCGCTGCGGTTCATTCATCGGCGTCCCGATCTCTGGCCCGGTCTCGCGACGCTCGTCATCGTCGTCACGGTCTTCTGGCTCACGCCGCTGAGCATTCTCTCCATCGACCGGGTGGTCCTCGGTCGCCTCACCGACTCCTTCGCCGCCGGCCTGATCAGCGTTTTCGTCGGTGTCTTCGTGTTGCTCCTGCTTCGCGCCGCCCCACCCTCCGCCGCCCGGGTGCTGCGCATCAGCTGGATCGTCGCCGTCACCGCCTCAACCATCGGCCTGCTCTTTGCGTTCGCGCACCCTTCGCGCACGTCCACGTCGTGGATCCTGCAGTCGCTCGTGCTCTCCACGCTCTCCTGGAGTATCCTGGTCGCCACCCTTCTCTTTGCCAGCGGACTGGTGCGCGGACGCGACTTCGGAAATGCCGCCCACGAAATCGGACGCCACTGGCTCGCCGTGCTCCTCTACCTCGGTTGCGGCGGTTATCTGCTCACGATCATCCGAATCTACACACCCGAGGTTTTCGATCCGGTGCTCTTCAAAATGGATGCCTCGCTCGGCTTCCCATTCGTGGAAACGATTGCCCGTTGGAACACCGCCAATCCCGTCGCGAAATTTCTGAGCCACTACACCTATCCGCTGCTGGGCCTTTTCGCCGTCGCCGTGGGCGGCAGTCTCCACCTTCAGGGCGCCACACTCGCGCTCCGTCGCTACCTCGCTGCGCTCGCGCTCATCGGCTTCATGGGCCCGATTTGTTATTGGGTCATTCCCGCCGTCGGCCCGATTTACGCCTACAGCGCACTCTTCGCCGCCGGGCCCGCGCCCGACGGACTCCGCGAATCGATCCTCGCCGGCCCTTCGACGATACCGTTCTCCGCTTCGGTGCTGCGCAATGTCATGCCTTCGTTGCACACCGCGTTCACCCTCGTCGCGCTGGCAGCGGTTTGGCCTAGTCGGCGCCAGTTCCTGCTCTGGCTTCCGCTGGGGTTCACGCAAATCGCCACCACCCTCACGCTGGGCGTCCACTACGTCGTGGATCTCGTCGCCGCCGTGCCGCTCGCAGTGCTGGCATGGTCGCTGGCTGAAGCAGGCGTCCGTCGTTTCCCCCCATCCGGGCTCGCACCGCGGCCGCCACTCCGCGATGGCGATCGTGGGATCCTCGTGCTCGGCGGCACTCTTCTTTTGAGCCTTATTGCCCTGGTGGGTTGGGGAATTGCCGCGCCGATCTCTCCGCTGCTCGCGTGGCCGCTCGCGCTCGCGATCGTCGCCGCACCGTCCGCTGCCGCCATTCGGCTCTTCAGCCCAGCCTCTTTCCGCTCGGCCGCCCCAACGCTCAACGCCCCGACTTCTCCGCGCGCACCATCTGCTTCCCGTCTCCTCGCCTGCGCGGTGTTCTGCACCGGCGGCACCGCACTGATTCTCGAGCAGGTCGCGGAAAAATATCTCTCCACCTTGCTCGGGGCCAGCCGACCCGCCGCCACGATCGTGCTAGCGGTTTACTTCATCGGCCTCGCACTCGGCGCCACCCTTTGCCCGAAGCAACCTAGCGGCGCGGGACGTCGCCTCGCCCTCCTCGAACTTTTCGTGGCCGCGTGGTGTGCACTCGTCGCGCTCGGCTTTTTCGCCGTCGATCGATCGCTCGGTCACTGGCTCGCATCGCACGGCTCCTCCGCCTTCGCGCTCACCGCCGCCCGCACCGCACTCGCCGTCCTCTGGCTCCTCCCGCCTACGCTCGCCATGGGCGCGCAACTTCCCACGCTGGCCGCTCTGCTGCGCAGTTCGCCCGTGCTCGCCGGCGTATCCCTCCCGCGGCTCTATGCCCTCAATCTCGCCGGCGCCTGCACCTTCTGTTTCGTCGCTCCCGCGCTGTTGTTCAATCTCGTCGGCGCCAGCGGCGCGCTCTGGTTCGCCGCCGCTCTCGCGGCCTTTGTCGGACTGATTCTCTGGTCCGGCCTCCCCCTCTCCCACTCTCCCACTTCCGTTTCCGGCTCATCGCCGTCCCTCTCTCCTTCGCGGCCCTCAAACTCATCCCTCGCGACGGCGTTCCTCGCCGGCGTCGCCTTCTTCGCGCTCGAGGTCGTCTGGTTTCACCTCATCAGCGCGGTGTGCGGCGCAAGCGCCTACAGTTTTTCGCTCCTGCTGGGCGTAATCCTGCTCGGTCTCGCGCTTGCCGGACATCTCGCGGCACGTCCGAAAGTTCCTCCGCTCGCACACACCTTCGCCGCCCTCGCGGTCGCACTCGCGTTGAGTAACGCCGCCTGGCCATGGACCGGCCGCGCCCTCGCAACAATCAACTCCATCCTCCAACTCGAGTGGTTTTGGGCCGGTGAACTTTTCAAGACTCTCATCGTCGCCGTGCTCGTGATTCCGCCCGCGGTTTTTCTCGGACAAGTCTTCCCACGCCTTCTTCGCAACACGGCCGCCGATGGCGCGCATGTCGGCCGGCTCAGCGTCGCCAACATCCTCGGTTGCGTCACAGGCGCGCTCCTCACCGGGTTTGTGTTCATCCCGTATTTCGGCGCCGAGCGCACGCTCTTCACCCTAGACCTGCTCGCCGCCGCGGCCGCGCTCATTCGCTATCGTTCGTTACCTCGGCGCCCGATCGCCCTCGCTGCCGCCGGCGTGCTCCTCACCTTGTTCCTCCCTCGTTGGGATCTCCTCGAACTCACTCGCGGTCACGGCGTTTATCTCGGTCCCGGACTTCCCTCGGACTCACGCCTGATCTGGTTCCGCGAGGATTTTACCGCCGGCTTCGTCACCGTCACCGCTCGCACCGATGCCCGCGGCCGCACGATCAAAACCCTCCTTCAAAACGGCAAGTTCGACGCCAACGACGGCGGCGAAGTCCCTGCCCAGATCAGCTTCGGCTTCCTCGCCGCGCTGCACGCGCCTACAACCGGCCGTGCCCTCGTCATCGGCGCCGGCTCCGGCCAAACCGCCGCCACCATCGCACAACTCGGTTTCACGCACATCGACATCGCCGAACTCTCTCCCGCCCACCTCGCCGACGATCGCGCCGAGTTCGCCCACCTCCACCACGGCATCTTCGATCGACCCGGCGTGGCCGTGCACATCAGGACGGACGAAACGTCCTTCTCCGTGCACACACGCCCTATGACGTCATCCAGATCGAGCTCACCTCCGTGTGGTTCGCCGGTGCGACGAACCTCTATTCGCGCGAGTTCTACGCCCTCGCCCGATCGCGTCTCGCGCCCGGCGGCGCACTCGTGCAATGGATTCAGCTCCACCACCTCACTCCGCGTGAGATCGCCACGATCCTGGCCACCGCCCGCGCCGAGTTCCCGCACGTCGCCGTCTGGACCGCGGGCCATCAGGCGTGCCTCGTCGCCACCACCCGGCCGCCCCAGCTCAACCTTCCCGTCTGGGAATGCTGGCTGACCGAACCCGCGCTCGCCCCGGCTCGCCACGCCACCGGACTGCTCTCGCCCGAGGCCCTCGCCAAAACGGAACTGCTCCCCGCCGGCCGCCTCGACGCTCTGCTCCATCGCCACCGTGGCGCTTACGGCCTCAACACCGACCGCAACCGCTGGCTCGAATTCCAAACTCCCAAATATTACCTCAGCCGCTACGACCACCGCGCCGCCAATCTCCGCTGGCTGACCTCGGCGCCGTGACGCTCCAATTCACTATAGCTCACCCGCGTAGTCAAAATTTCGATACGTCTCGCCGTCGCCGCCTTGCCGACGTTTCCGGCTCGACTGGGCGCTCCGCCGCCAAAGCTCCTCGCGCGCGCCACCTTCTGCACCGGCCTGATCGCGGAGCCATTCTGCACGTTTCCGCGCCGTTCGCCTTCGGCGCCTTGCCTCCCACGCCGCAACCGTCTTGCCTCGTTCCGCCCGATGAAGCGCATTGATCCCCGCCACTGGCGCCCGCTGTTCGACGCCGTCTACGAGATCAACACCGCGAAGGATCACGCCGACTTCTCGTCCGCCGTGAAAGCCGCGATGGACCGACTCATTCCCGCCGACCTCTGCATCATGCACGTGTTGGACCGCCGGACCGGCCAGATCACCGCGGCCATGTCGAAACCGAATCCCCACACCGAGGCGGAGCTGCAGTATTACTCGGAAAACTCCCACCTGAATCCGTTCGTCGCCTACTACGAACGCACCGGCCGGACCCACGCGCGCCGCGTCAGCGATCTCGTTCCGCTCGCCGCTTGGAAACGCGATCCCTTTTACCGCGCGTGCCTCGCACGCAACCGCTATCTTTACGGTCTCGTCCTGCCGGTTACCGTCAACGCACACACCATCGCCGCCCTTTCCTTCAACCGTGTCCGGCGCGATTTTACCATTCGACAGCGCACGTTGCTCGATTTGTTCGGCCCGCATTTTCGCCAAGCCTGGTTGCGACACGAGCAACCCACGCTCCAGCGCCTCAACCACCCGCTCTCCTTGCGCCAACGCTTCCGCGAAAAGGGACTCACCTTGCGCGAAGCCGACGTCCTGTTCTGGATCGCCGACGGCAAACAGAACCGCGAGATCGCCGAGCTTCTCGGCCTCAGCCTTTTCACCGTCCAGGAATACGTCGGCAACATCCTCCGCAAGCTGCGCGTGCCCAATCGCCACGCCCTCACCGTCCAAACGCTCAGCCAGCTCGCCGGCAAATGACGTCGCCCGCAACCCTCACGTGTGAGGGTTGAGCCCATCCGCCGCACTCGCTAAGATCGTGTCGCTGCGCCCGCCTGATTTCGGCGGCGGCACCCACCCACCGTCCATGCGAACCACTCCCGCTTTCCGTCGGCCGACACCCCTCGGCCGCCGCCTCTGAGGTGAGCGTGCCCGTCACAGAGGCTGCGCGCCCCAGAACATTCCAGCGTCTGCCAGCCGAGTGGTTCTTCGCCGCGGCCTTCGCTGTCGTCGGCGTGTGGGTTTACCATCGCACGCCCACTAATTGGACCCCTTTCGATGTAGCGTTCTACCGCGCACTCGCACTCGCCTTCGGCTCAGGCTTCGTCGTCATGATCGCCGTCGCTCACGGCGCATCGCTCCTCCGTAACGTCCCCGCCCCCGATCGTCGCACGTGCACATGGACCGCCGGCGCGCTCGCCCTGCTCGCGACGTTCGCCCTGTTTCTCCTGATCCACACGAGCGGCCCCGCGCACAACCGCGTGCTCGAAGCCGCGGCACTCAGCACGACGTTCGTCGCACTCGGGCTGACGATTTTCCTTCCCGTGGCCGGCCTCGTTCAACCGCGTGATGTCGCCCGCGCGCTCACCCAAGCGCTCTCTCTGTGGGCTCCCTTCTTAGCCTACCACGTCTTCGCCGGCTTCTGCCTCACCGCCAATCGACTCGCCACACCGTTCGTATGGGATCCCGTGCTGCTGCGGATGGACCTTTCGCTCGGTTTCAATGCCAGCCAGATCGCGCACGCCTGGCACTACCACGCCCCGTGGATTCGCCAGTTCAGCTACATTGGTTACGCGCTGCTTGGGCTCATGATCGCCCTCGTGATCGCGCGGCTTCAAATCGCGCGCGCCTGGGCGCACGCGCGGCGCGCCCTCCTCGCCAGTTTCCTCGTCGGTGTGCTCGGTCTCGGCTGCTACCAACTCGCCCCAGCCATCGGCCCGCTCTACGCCTTCCCCGCTCTCTACCGCGACCTCGATGCGCCTGTTCACCGGGTCGAAGCGGGCATCGCGCTCGAAGAGGCGCTCACCGGTCCTGACCGCGTTCGTCTCGCGCCCCGCCAGCTCCGCAACGCCATGCCTTCGTTGCACACCGCGTGGGCCCTCGTCTCGCTCGCTTCCGCGTGGCACTGGCGCCGCCGCTTCTTCTGGTGGTGCCTGCCTCTCGGTTTCCTGCAAATCGCCACCACGCTCACGCTTGGTTATCACTACGTCGTCGACCTCCTCGCCGCCGTGCCGTTCGCCGTCCTCTGCTGGTGGATCGCCGATCGCGCGATCCGTCTCACCCCGCCGGCGGCCGACGAACCGCTCCCCGCGACCGTCCCCAACCGCTGGCTTCCCCTTTCTCTCCTCGTTTCCACCGGCACTCTCCTCGTCTGGGCCGCACTCGCTCCGCTCTCGCCGTGGCTCGCCTGGCCCCTTGCCCTCCTCGTCGTCGTCGCCCCGTGTTACTCCGCTCTCAGAGGATTCTGCGCCGCACGTCTGCCGCGCAAACGACCGCTCAATTCTCCCACGCCCACGGAGGCGGTTCCAACACCACTCCCATCTCCCGATTCACCGCCCGCGTAGCGCATATCCCCATACACTCCCAAAGCACCGACCGCGCCTCCGCCATGCCGCTCACTCCCACCCACCGCCCGATCCTCACCGACGGCGCTCGGGAACGTTTGCTGGCAGGCGCCGTTTTCTGCTCCGGCGGGATCGCACTGGTGCTGGAACAGATCTGCGAAAAATACCTTTCCACCCTCGTGGGCTCGAGCCGTTCCGCCTCGACGATCGTGCTCGCGGTCTACTTCACCGGTCTCGCGCTCGGCGCCTGGCTTTGTCCAAAAAATCCCTCCGGGGCGCCGCGCCGCCTCGTCCTGCTGGAAGGTTTCATCGCGGCGTGGGCCGTAGTCGTCGGTCTGGCTTTTTTCGCCACCGACCGCGCGCTCGGTCACTGGCTGTCACAGGCTGACCGAGGAATCCGCGACTCCCGGCCACGCCGTGGGCTCGCTCTGCGCTGCCAACATCGTGGGCTGCATCGCCGGCGCGCTGGTGTCCGGTTTCCTTCTCATCCCGGCCTTCGGCGCCGAACGCGCCCTGCAAGGACTTGTCCTCCTCGCGGCCGCCGGATGGCTCGCCTTGGCGCTCCGGCGACCGCGGCGCCTCGATTGGTTTGTGCCGGGCACGATCGGCCTCGGCCTGCTGGCCGTGCTTCCGGCTTGGGATCGACTCCGACTCACCAGCGGCCACGCGGTCTACCTGCAGGAGTCTCCCCTCCCGGCCGGCACCCGGCTTACGTTTTTCCGCGAAGATTTCGCCGCGGGCTTCGTCACGGTCATCGAACGACCGCGACGCAACCACACCGCACCCACGCGCGTGTTACTCCAGAACGGCAAATTTGACGCTAACGATGGCGGGGAAATGCACGCCCAAATCGGCTTCGCCCTTGTCACCGCACTGCACACGCCCGCGACAAATCGCGCGCTGGTCATCGGCTGCGGATCGGGTCAGACGCTATCGGTGATCGACCGCCTCGGTTTCGAACACGTCGACCTCGCCGAAATATCCCCCGCCCACCTCGACGCCGCCCGGACCCAGTTCGCCCACATCAACGCAGCCGTGCTCGACCGCCCGCATGTTAGCGTCCACGTTGAGGACGGACGCAACCATCTCCTGCGTTCCCCCGCGCTCTTCGACGCGATCCAGATCGAACTCTCCTCCATCTGGTTCGCAGGCGCCACGAATCTTTATTCCCGCGAATTCTACGCGCTCGCCCGCACGCGTCTCGCCCCCGGCGGCGTGCTGGTGCAGTGGATCCAGCTCCATCACCTCACCTCCCGCGAGCTCGCCTCCATCCTCGCCACCGCGCAGGCGGAGTTTCCCTTTGTGTCGGTCTGGCGGGTGGACTCGCAGGCGTGCCTCCTGGCTTCCGAAACGGCGCCGGTTTTCAATCACCGGGTGTGGGAAAAATGGCGCGACGATCCCGAACTCGCCGCAGAGCGCCGCATCACCGGGCTGACCAACCCCGAGTCATTCGCCGCCATGGAACTCGTCTCCGCCGCCCGGCTGCCCGCCCTGCTCGCCGGCACGCCCTCCGTGATCAACACCGATCGCAACCGCTGGCTCGAATTCCAAACCCCCAAATACTACCTCGACCGCCGCAATCTCCCCGCGGCCAATCTGCGCTGGTTTGAGTCCCTCCGGTAACCACTCGCACACCCTCACGCGTGAGGGTTGTTCCCCAACGTCGCTATCACTAGGATAACGCCTCGGCTCCGGAAGAAAACGGGCCGCCACCCATTCACTCATGTCCTCCTTCGCCGCTTTTCCGAACCTCAAATCACCCGGTGCCGGCCTGCTGCTCTTCTTGGTCACCCTCATCGCCGCTCCTTATACTCTTGGCGATGGAGACGGAAGCTCCTCCGGAGGAGACCCGAACACCAGCGGTGGCGACGACCGAGACGATCCTATTGATGTGGATCCCGTCCCGATCCCGCATGGGACACCGACCATGGTTGGCTATTCGTCGACGGCCGAGGGCGAAACAAGCCCATCGAATTACCGCGCGCATTTCACCTCCCTCGGGAGCCAAAAAATATACGTGATCCCGTTTCGTTTCGACTCGCTGGGTGATTACACCCTGACATCCGCCAACCTTTTGCTCAGCACCCCTTTGGGGCTCCCGAGCCAGCCATCTTTCGCCACCCCCAGCCTTTCCGACGTCTCACTGCAGGTCTTCTCCTCACTTCCCAGCAGTCTCAGCCTGCCGACCCCGATCACGAGTTTCGCGTCGCTCGACATCGCCACCACCACCGTCGGCGTTCACACCTTCGCCGCCACTTCCTCGCCCACGCTCACCGCCAGCACCACCTATTACCTTGGCCTCACCTATCTCGGCGACGATCCCCTCTCGTGGAACTACTACGAAGAAGTCCCCTCCTTGGGGCCCAAGCTTTCGAATCCCGTAAGCGATACCTTCAACTCCAGGACTGCCTTTATCTACTACGCCATCGGCAGCGAAGGAGTAACCCAGGACACCGCGGTGCTCGGGGGCTTTTCCATTACCGCCGCGGCGGTGAATGCCATCCCCGAGCCTGCCACGACCGTCGCCTTCGCCGCCGGCGCCGTGCTGGCAGCGGCGATGTGGGTGCGCTGGCGTCGAACAGCGCGATCGCGCGAGTGAAAGCGTTGCCATCTTGGAACGCGCGACGGTGACCAACCCGGCTTCGGCGCATCCCCGTCGCTTTCGTTGCCCACCGGCGGAATGGCTTTTGGCCGTCGCCTTCGGAGCATTCGGGGTCTGGGTGTATTCCTACACGCCGATCAAATGGGTGTCGGCCGAGGTGATGGTCTATCGCAACTTGGCGATGGCCTTCGTCGCCGGCAGCTTCGCCATGATCGCTCTGACCTTTGGCGAGGCCCTGCTCCGCGGCGTGTCCGCGGCCGAACGGCGCGCGTGGACCCGCTACGCCGTCATTTCCGCCGCAGCCATCGCGCTCGGCTGCTTCCTGCTGGTCCCCGCGCCGCAGTCAGGACTGATCAACCGGCTGCTGGAATCCGCCACGCTCGGCGCGAGCCTCACTGCGCTGGCGCTCACGTTATTCCTGCCTGTCGCCGCTCTGGTGACACTGCGGCAGGTGGGAAGCGCAATGAGGGACGGCTTCCAGTTGTGGACGCCGTATCTGATTTATTTCGTTTTCAGCAGCTATTGCCTCGCAGCCACGCGGCTCGCGAGCCCCTTGGTGCAGGATCCCGTCCTGCTGCGCATGGACCTGTCGCTCGGGTTCAACCCGAGTCAGTTCGTTCACGCCTGGCATCACCAATGGCTGTGGATTCGCCCCGTGAGTCTCACCGCCTATGCCCTGCTGGGGCTGCTGATCGCGCTCGTAATCGCCCGCCTCCAAATCGCACGGGCCTGGGCCCACGCCCGTCGCGCCCTCCTCGCAAGTTTCCTCGTCGGTGTGCTGGGTCTCGGCTGCTATCACCTCGTGCCAGCCGTCGGCCCGGTCTACGCCTTCCCCGCGCTTTATCGCGCTCTCGACTCGCCCGAACGCCAAGCCGAGGCCGCCGCCACCCACGAATCGGTGCTGACAGGGCCCGATCAGATAGCGGGCCCGCCGCGGCTCTTCCGCAACGCGATGCCGTCGCTGCACGCGACGTTTACCTTCGTTTCCCTTGCCGCCGCATGGCACTGGCGCCGCCGCTTCTTCTGGGCGTGCCTGCCCCTCGGTTTCCTGCAAATCGCCACCACGCTCACGCTCGGTTATCACTACCTCGTCGACCTCCTCGCCGCCGTGCCGTTCGCCGTCTTCTGCTGGTGGATCGCCGATCGCGCGATCCGTCTCACCCCGCGGGCGGGCGACGACCCGCTTCCCGCCACCGTCCCCAGCCGCTGGCTCCCCCTTTATCTCCTCGTTTCCGTCGGCGCTCTCCTCGTCTGGGCCGCACTCGCTCCGCTCTCCCCGTGGCTCGCCTGGCCACTCGCCGCGCTGATCGTCGTCGCTCCGTGTTACCCGACTCTCGCCGGATTCTGCAGGGCCTCGCTACCGCACGAAAAATCGCTCACGTTTCGCGCCCCCACAGAAGCTTCTCCAACACTGCCCCCCTCTCCCGATTCTCCGCCCGCGTAGCGGAAATCCCGATACTCCGCCACCGCCGATCGCGCCTCCGCGTCGGGGTCCGCACTTCACACGCACAAATCGAAACCCCATTCGTCTGCGCCCATCCCAGAGACTTGGATCCTCTCTCCCTCACGCACACATCAAAAAATCCCGCCCCTCTCGAAATCCTCTCCTCCCCAACTCCGCGCGAATCAACTCCCGCGCCCCGCGCGTGCTCACATAACCCAACACAAAACTCTCTCCCGCTCCCTTCATCGCCGCCGGCCCCACCACCGCCACACCCGTCCCGCCGATCGCCCGCGTCCACTTTTTCGCATCCACATCCACATACCCCGCGATCTCCACTCCCCACTTCTCCAACTCCGCTGCTCGTTTCCTCGTCGGTCTCCCCGCACCCCAAACCCACACCTCGCGACCACGCGCCACGCGTCGCAGCTCCCGCGCCACATACTCCGCCTTCACCCGATAAAACGCATCCTCCGCATAACGCGCCTCCACCCGCGACGCCCGCCCCGCCGAATCGTTCCAACGCATCAACACCCGCGGCACCTTCGCCATCCGCACGCCCGCCTCCATCCATCGCAGCCACAACTCGTAATCCTCCGGAAACTCCCCTGCGCGATACCCGCCGAACCGCTCCACACATTCCCGCCGAAACATCACGCTCGGATGCGCGAGCGGCGACTCCACGAAGCGGCTCAACGCGATCTCTTCCGCCGTCACCAACGCGTTGATCCAATCCACGTGCAACGCATACCCCTCGTTCGCCTCCCGATCTCCGCCAAACTCCATCAGACAACTCACCAGCCCGACGTCCGCATTTTCTCTCCGCCGCAAAAAATCCACCTGCGCGTCCAACCGCTCCGGATACATCTCATCGTCCGCATCCATCCGCGCCACAACCTCACCTTTCGCTTCCCCCAGCCCCGCATTCAACGCCGCCACGATTCCCCCTCGCTCGCGCCGCACCACCCTCACGCGCCGATCGCCTTCCGCCGCCCGCTCCACCACGTCCGCCGTCCCATCCGTCGAACCGTCGTCCACCACGATTAACTCCCAGTCCTTCAACGTCTGCGCCCGCACACTCGCCACCGCGCGCGCGATCGTCCCCGCCCCATTCCACGCCGGCATCACCACCGAAACGAGCGCTCTCATCATCGCTCACAGTTTTTCCGCCGCCTCCCGCACCCGCGAGCGATTTTCAGACCGACCCCGCATCTGCTTTCGGCAGTTGCGTCTCCATCGAATCGGACGGACAACTTCGCATGACCGATAAATCGGCCGGACACGGCCACGCTCACGTCGAGGAGAAATTCTCGCTTCCGCTTTTCCTCTTCACCGTGGCCGCCTCCCTCGCCGGCCTCGCCGTCCTCCTGAAGCTCATCGCTCCGGACGCCGTCTGGGACGCCCAGCTCTCCGCCTCCGCCTGGCACTTCGTCGCCGCATTCCTCGCGATGCACCTGCTGACGTGCTTTTTCGAATACGTCTTTCATCGCTACGTGTTGCACAAACCCGTCGTCCCTTTTCTCAACCGTTTCTACAAGCAGCACACGCTCCACCATTCTCTCACCCGCATCGGGCGGCGGGTCACACCCGGCGGTCGCACCGTTCCTTTCGTCGAAAACGTCTATCCCGTCACCGAACCCGAACAGGGCGAAGCATCCTTCTTCCCTTGGTATACGCTCGCCGTCTTCGCAGCCATCATCACGCCGCTGCTCGCCCTCCTCCAATGGATCGCACCCGCGTTTCCGTGGTTCTTCGCCGGATACGGCGCCTTCGCCTTCGCCCTCGCCCTCTACGAAATCTTCCACGCCATCGAACACTGGCCGTTCGAGCGTTGGGCGCCGCTCATCGAGCACCGCCACTTCGGCTGGTTCTGGCGCAAGATCTACTCCTTCCACCTTCGTCACCACGCCGTCATCGACTGCAACGAGGCCATCTCCGGCTTCTTCACCCTTCCCGTCTTCGACTGGCTTTTCGGCACGTTCATCCTTCCGAAATCCCTCTACGCGCACGGCAGCGAATGGAACCCCGCAGAATTCAAGAGCCCGCGGCCTTGCGCCCTCATTCGCTGGTGCGACGCCAAAGCCGACGCCCTCGTTCAAGCCCGACGCCAACGCGCGAGAACAGCGCCGAAACCGGCCCTCTCCTCCTACACCCGCGGCGAAACCATCGCGCACTACTTCACCCACACCGTCGGCCTCGCTGCCTCCATCGCCGCTTTGGTGCTCCTCGCCATCTTCGCCGCACTTCGCGGCGGCGCGCTCGACATCGTGACCGTCGGTCTCTTCGGCGCCACGCTCGTCGCGCTCTACGCGGCATTTATCAATATCCGCCGCGCTCCCGCCTCCCATTGGCGCCAGCTTTTCCACCGCTACAACCACGCGGCCATGTTCTTGCTCATCGCCGGCACCGCCACCCCGTTCCTGCTGGGCAGCCTTCGCGGGCCGTGGGGCTGGAGTCTTTTCGGCACGGTCTGGTCACTCTGCCTTTTCGGCGCGATCGCCCGTCTTCACGGCGGTCCGCGCATGAAATCCTTCTCGCGTTGCGCCTACCTCCTGCTCGGCGTGGTCGCACTCGTCGCATTGAAACCGTTGGTTCGATCCGTCCCCGCCGGCGCACTCTGGCTCCTGCTCGCCGGCGCACTCTGCTACGCCTGCGGCAGCGTGTTTCACGTCTGGCAACGTCTCCGCTACCATCAGGTCGTCCGCCACGCTTTCGCTCTCGGCGGAACCGCCTGTCATCTCGTCGCGGTCCTGGTCTTCACCCTGCCGCCGCGCCTCTGACCACCGCCGTATCCCGATCACCACGACGCCGCCTCCGGGCGGCGTTTTTTTTGCAGGCCACCTCCCTTGCAGCTTTCGCCGGCCAACGTATCCTTCGCTATGCGCGCCCCGACGTTACTGCTGCTCGCACTGCCGTTGTGGGGAGTAGGCGCCGAGGACCTGAGCTCGCGCCAACCCGAACGAGATCGCATGGTCGAAAAACAAATCATCGCCCGCGACATTGCCGACGAGCGCCTCCTCGCCGCCCTCCGCAAAGTGCCCCGGCATCTCTTCGTCCCTGACGAGATCCGCTCCGCCGCCTACAACGACTCGCCACTCCCCATCGGCTACGGCCAGACGATCTCCCAACCTTTCATCGTCGCCTACATGACAGACGTCGCGCGCATCGACCGCGACACCCGCATCCTCGAAATCGGCACCGGCTCCGGCTACCAGGCCGCCATCGCCGCCGAACTCAGCGATCACGTTTACTCCATCGAAATCGTCCCGGAACTCGCCACCCGCGCCGCCGCCACTCTCAAAGCCACCGGCTACGAACGCGTGCATCTCCGCCAAGGCGACGGCTATCACGGCTGGCCCGACGCCGCTCCTTTCGACGTCATCATCGTCACCGCCGCCGCCGACACCATCCCGCCGCCGCTCATCGCCCAACTCGCCGACAACGGCCGCATGATCATCCCCGTCGGCCCCCAGTTCGCCGCGCAAAACCTCGTCCTCGTCACCAAGCAAAACGGCAAACCCCGCACGCGCACCCTCATGCCCGTCGCCTTCGTCCCCTTCACCCGCGAAAAAAAGTAGCTCCCGGCCCCCCGTCGCGTCGTTCTCTTTCTCGTTCTCGTAATCGTTCTCCCCCTCGGGATTCCGCGCTACGCTCAGGGTTAAGACCTCGCGCCGCCCACCGCCTCCCCGGCTGCTCGAAATCTACATCGTGGCTCCACCGCTCCGTCTCCGTCGTGCTCGTGACTCGTGACTCGTGACTCGTGCTCGCCCTCCCAGTCCCCCGCACCAATCCAAATCGATCACGACCAAGAGCACGATCAAGCGCACGCCCTCCTCTGTGCCCCTCCTCGCCGCTCTCGCCCTCCTCTCCGCCACCACCACCGCCCAACAGATCGCACTCATGCAGATCCTGGGGTGGATACACGGGCACCACTTCGCCTACCTCGTCGTCGCGCTCGCGCTTCTCGGCTTCGGCTTCTCCGGCACCGTTCTCTCCATCGCTCGCGTCCGTCTCCTTCAGCGTGCCGGCCGTCTGATTCCGTGGCTTCTCCTCGCCACCACTCTCTCGATCCCGCTCGGCCTCCGCCTCGCGCAACTCCCCGCCTTCGCCGTCGATCTCCCGCTCCTTTTCTTCAACCCCGCGCAACACGCCTGGCGACTCGTCGCCCTCTGCCTCCTCCTTCTTCCGCCTTTCTTTTTCGCCGGCCTCGCCACCGCGCTCATTCTCACCACGCAAGCCCGACACGCCGGACGTTTCTACGCCGCCAGCCTCGCTGGCGCCGGTCTCGGCGGTCTCCTCGGTCTTGCGGGCGCCGCCTTCATCTCCCCTCCGCAACTCCCCACTGCCGTCGCCCTCCTCGCCTTCGCCGCGTTTGCATGTAGCCGCAAGCAGGAGCGAGCGGACCGCCCACACCAAATCCCCGCCCTCCTCACCGCCGCCTTCCTTCTCACCTCCTTCTTCGTTCCACCCGACCTCGCCCTCTCCCAATTCAAACCGCTCCGCCGCACGCTCGATCTCCCCGACGCCCACATCATCGCCTCCCGCCCCAGCCTCCACGGCTGGATCCAAATCGTCGATGCCCCCGCCCTCCGCCCGTCGCCGCCGACCAGCCTCCACTTCATCGGCGAAATCCCTCGCCAGCCCGCCGTCTTCATCAACGCCCTCCCCTACGGCTCGCTCCTCGACCCCACCGCCACCCGCAACCCTCACTGGCTCGCCGCCACCACCGACGCCGCCGCGTTCCTCCACTCCCCCCAACGCATCCTCCTCCTCGAAAACGCCCTCTCGGGCTGGGCCGCCTTCGCCACCCACACTTCACCCCACGCCCGCATCACCGTCATCGAACCCAACTCCGCTCTCGCCGACCTCCTCACCTCCGCACCCGCGCCGCTCGCTCCCGAGTGGACCCTCCCCTCCGTCAACCTCACTCACGCCCACGCGCGTTCCTTCCTCCGCCGCACGTCCGAATCCTTCGACCTCATCCGTTTCCCCGACGTCGGCGCGCTCGGCGGCACCGCCGGTCTCGCCTCGGCCACCGAACAATTCCTCCTCACGCGCGACGCGTTCACCGACGCCTTTCACCGTCTTGCTCCCGGAGGCATCCTCGCCGTCACCGCCTGGATGGATTTTCCGGAACGAAATTCCCTCCGCCTTCTCGCCACCCTCGTCGAAACCGCCGAAGCCGCCCACATCCCGCCCCGCACTCACCTCGTCGCGCTCCGAGGCTGGGCCTCCGTCACCTTTCTCCTCCGCAACCAACCCTGGACTCCCGCCCAACTCGCCACCTTCCGCACCTTCGCTTCCGACCAAGGCTTCGATCCTCTCCTCCTCCCCGATCTCGAGCCTTTCGAACGCGAACAACACCACGCCTGGCAAAACCCCGACTTCTTCCGCCTCGTCGATCGCCTCGTCGACGGCCCCCGCGAGCCGCTCTACCGCGACCATCCGCTCCAACTCCGCCCCGCCACCGACACGCGTCCCTACTTCTCGCAGTTTCTCCGCCTCACCCAACTTCCCGGCCTCACCGGATCCTTCGGCGCTCACTCCGTCCCGTTCTTCGAACTGGGCTCGCTCACCATCGCCGTCACGCTCGTCCTCCTCCTCGCGCTGGCCGTCGCCTGCATCATCCTCCCGCTCTTCCGCCTCGGCTGGAAAACACCCGGCAAGCTCCGGATCTTCCTCTATTTCGCCGCACTCGGCACCGGTTTCATGACCGTCGAGATCGCCTTCATCCTTCAAGCCCACGCCCTCCTCGGCAGCCCCATCCTCGCCGCCTCCGCCGTCATCACCGCACTCCTCATCGCCGCCGGCTTCGGCTCGCTCTTCTCTGAAAAACTTCCCGCCCTTCCGCGCACTCAAACCCGCCTCCTCATCCCTCTCTGCGCCCTTCTCCTCCTCACCTCCTTTCTCCTCCCGGCGCTCTCCCGCCTCGCACAAGCCGCGCCCGCCGCGCTCCAACTCACGCTCCTTCTCCTCCTCATTCTCCCGCTCGGTTTTCTCATGGGACAACTCTTCCCGCTCGCCCTTCGCCGCCTCGAATCCACCACCCCCGCGCACATCCCGTGGGCGTGGGCCATCAACGGCTGCCTTTCCGTCGCCACGCCCGCCGCCGCCACCCTCCTCGCCATCACGTTCGGCTTCCCCGCCCTCCTCCTCGCCGCCGGCCTCGTCTACGCGCTCGCACTCCTGAGCACCGTCTCCGCCGCCCGATAGCCGCGAACTCGCTCGCGCTCGCCCCCGCCGCCCAGAGGCCCTCCCGCCGCTCCACCACGAAGCGCCTATTTCAACACCGCTTCGTGAAACTCCTGCCAGCTATCGAGATCGTTCAACCGCACCGCATCGCGCACCGCGCTCGCATCATCCGGCAGGGCATTGTTCTTCAACACTCCACGCCGCGTCTCGTCGTCGTGGATATATCCGCGCACCGCCGCATTGTGTTTCTCGACGCTGGCCGGATCCAGCTTCACGCCCGGCTGACGCTTCACCCACGCTTCGAACTGCGGATACGTCGGCCGCTCCGTCTTGATATAGTTGAGCGTCGCTTCCCGATCCAATCCCAGCGAATCCAGCGTCATTTGATCGAAGCCTTTCCCGCATCCCGGATACCGAGAATCCAGCCGCCCCCGCGCCTCCAACGACGCCTTTAACCAAAATCGCGGCAAATGCAGCACGCCCAGCGGTCCCGCCGTGCCCGAACTGATGAGGGGAATAAACGTATCCATGACTCTTCTCCTTTGGGGTTAACGTTTCTCGATCGCACACCGCAACCACCGCAGCGCAACCGCTACTCCGACTCCTCCCGCGTGACAAAGTTGCACCTTCGCCCAGCTCGCGCCACCCGACCTTCGCGCTCATTCGTGGCCATTCGTGGTTTCAATTCCCCACGAACCCTCCCTTCCCAACCACCCACTTACTTCGTCTTCCCCTCCGCCTTCAGCTGCTTCTCCAATTTCTTGATCTTCGGCGCGATCACGAACGAGCAGTATCCCGCTTTCGGATTCTTCCTGTAGTAATCCTGATGATACGCTTCCGCTTTCCAGAACTTCGTTAGCGGCACGATCTCCGTCGTGATCGGATCGCGAAACTCCTCCGCCGCCTTCGCTCGCGAGTTTTCCGCGGCCACCTTCTGCGCCTCGTTCGCATACAGGATGATTGAACGATACTGCGGCCCGATGTCGTTCCCCTGCCCTCCCACCTGCGTCGGATTGTGGACGTGCCAGAAATAATCGAGCACCGCCTCCAACGACACCTCCGCCGGATCGAAGTCGATTTTGATCACCTCCGCGTGTCCCGTCAGATGCGCGCACACTTGCTCATACGTCGGATCCGGCTCCTTCCCGCCCGCGTAACCGCTTACGACATTCTTCACGCCAGGCAGCAATTCATACGCCGCCTCCGTGCACCAAAAGCACCCGCCGCCGAGCACCACCGATTCCAGCTTCTTCGCATCCGCCGCCGTCGCGTCCGTCATGGCCAAAAAGAAAAAAGAAAAAACCACCCAAATCCGTTTCATGAAGTGAGCCTCACCCTGCCCCAAAATCCTCCGGCCGCAAGCAGGGCGGGCCCCCGACCCGCCCTTTTCACCTCACAAATGAAACACCTTCCGGCCCACCATCACCTCCTGCCGTCTCTCATCGAAGGTCACTCGCTGCCCCGTCCGCGCCGCCGCATTCGCCATGATGCACGCGATCGAGTGCTCATACCCCGCTTCCACCGGCGCATTCGGCTGCTTCCGTGAACGCACGCACTCCAGCCAGTTGCGCACGTGCGCCGTCGTCATCGCGTCGCCACCCATGTTCGCCGCCGTCGACGCCGCTTCTCCGCCCAGTTCCCGCGGCTCCAGTAGATTCGGCTGCATGCCCATCGCACTCGCATGCCCCTCTTCCAACCCGCCATTCGGCGTCACGCGCCGCGTATCCAAATTCAACTCACCACCGTTCGAATAATAAATCTCCTTCGTCCCGCCCGCCGAATTCGTGAACCGCGACGAATACGTCACCTGAAACCCCTTCGTCTTGTCGTTCAACGGACCGTAATCGAATACCGCCGTCAGCGTGTCGAAGTTCGTCCGTCCATCCTTCCACAAATAAATCCCGCCATTCGCACTCACGCTGCGCGGATGCTTCAAGCCCGTGAACCAGTGCACCGTGTCGATCTGGTGACACATCCACTGCCCGGGAATCCCCGACGAATACGGCCAGAACAAGCGATACTCCAGATACACCCGCGGATCGAATTTCGCCCGCGGGCGGTTCATCAAAAACCGCTTCCAATCCACATCCTCCTCCCGCAAATCCGCCACCAGCGCCGGCCTCCGCCACCGCCCCGGCTGATTCACATTCCACGTCATCTCCACCGACACGATGTCGCCAAACGCGCCCGAATCGATGAACCGCTTCGCGTCGTGATACGTCGTCCCGCTCCGCCGCTGCGACCCGATCTGCACAATCCGATCCGTCGCGCGCACCGCCTTCAACGCCGCCCGCGCATCCTTCATCGTCTCCGCAAACGGCTTCTCCACGTAAACGTCGCAGCCCGCCTCCACGCCTTCGATGCAGTGCAACGCATGCTGGAAATCCGCCGTGCTGATCACCACCGCATCCGGCTTCGCTTTCTCATAAAGCTCTTCGTTGTTCCGATACGCCGGAATCTGCGCCCCGCCCAACTCGCGCGCAAAAAACGCCACCGCCTCCTCGCGCCGGCGACTCCACAAATCGGATACACCCACGATCTCGAGATTGAACTCCCCCGCGAGCTGTTTCAGCGCCGGGAAGAGCGAGTCCTTGAATCGATCCGAAAACCCCACGACCCCAATCCGCAACCGCCCGTTCGCTCCCGCCGCCCCTTGTCCAAACAACCGCGCCCCCGTGCTCGCGATCACCAATCCCGCCGCCGCCACCGAAGCCGTCCGCACAAACTCACGTCGATTCAAGGGGTATGAGGTCATGCCGCCACTAATGCTTCTCCTTCTCCCCGCCGCCAGTCCGAACTTCCCATCCTGTAGGGCGGGGTCTCCCGACCCCGCCGTCCCTCCTAACCCGCGTGCATGAAGCGCGGGCTCCCACGCCTCACCTACACCCCGCCCGCCTGCCTCCGTGCCTCCAACTTCTCCCTCACCTCCGCCGCCTTCGGATGCCCCACCGCTTCCGCGCTCTTCGCCAACTTGATCGCCTCGTCCAACCCTGGCGCCCCCTCGACTCCGCTCGCCGTCATATCCGCCAGCATGAACATCGCTTCCGAGTGCCCCATCGCACCGGCTTTCTTCAGATAACTCATCCCTCTTACCGGATCCTTCTGCACGAGCCGCCCGTGATGATAAATCTCCCCCACCTGAAACGCCGCCGCCGCGTGCGTATCCGCAATCCGCAACATGTCGCTCAACGCCTCCACGGCCTTACCGGATCCGAGTTTCTCAATTGCCACCGACAAAACCGTGTCCGGACACCCCAACTCCAACGCCTTCGCCCGATACTTGTCCGCGCGCTTTACGTTCCGCTTCACCCCTAATCCCTCCCGATAACACCGGCTCAACCGATCATACGCCAGCCCGCGCTCGGTATGACCGCCCCCTTTTAACAGCATCTTGTAGATCTTCGCCGCCTCATCGTGCTGCCCCTGCTGCTGCGCGAGATCCGCATACTTCGCCAACGCCGCCACGTCCCCATACGCAAACATCCGCGACAACCAGAACTGCGCCCGCTCCAAATCCTGCGCCCCACCTTTTCCTTCGAGATAAAACTTCACCAGCCGCTGCAGCGCCTCGCGATGTCCATCCAGCGCCGCGAGCCGGTAATGATACGCCGCTTCCACCGGCGTCTCGGGAACCCCTTCCCCTTTCTCATGCATCTCCCCGAGCCGAAACCGCGCTATCACGTGCCCGCGCTCCGCCGCCGTCTCAAAATACGCATACGCCTTCTCCAGATCCTTCTCTCCGATTTTACCGTCGTAATGCAGTCGCCCCAGATTGAACGCCCCGAACGGATCCTCCTTCGCGTCCGCTTGCGCGTAATACTTCAACATCAACTCCCGATCCTTCTCCTCCGCCTCTTTGACCGATTGCTTCTTCGCCGACTCGAACCGCTCCTGGTAGATCACGCCTAGGTTGTTCAACGATCGCGACAGTTCCGGATCGATCGCCAAACTTTTCTCATAAAGCCGGATGGCCTCCGCCTGATCCTTCATCATCGCCGCCCGGCCTTCCGACATCATCAACGCCAGCGACGCGATCGACGCCGCATCATCTCCTGCCGCTCCAATCCGGTAGAATTCCGCTGCCTCGATCATCCCCGCTCCATAGTTGCCGGACAACTCCACCGGAAATCGTTCGTGCAACTGCCCCAGCCGCCGTGCCGCCAGTGGATGGTTCTGCTTCACCGCCTTCCGATACCAGTTCAGCGCATCTTTCGCATTCTCGCGCACCCCATGCCCCCCTTCATGCCGCATCCCCATAAAATATTGCGCATGCGCATCCTTCTTCTTCGCCCAGCTCTTCGTCAGATCCACCCACTGCTCAAACGTCACCACACTCGCCGGACATTGCCCGATCGTCGCCAGATAACTCACGAACTCATCGTTCTTGTGCCGCGCCGCCACCGCTTTCGCCTTCTCCCCATCCTTCGCCGTCCCGATCCCGTTGTATAAAGAAATCACTACATTCGCGACCGCGAGGTAGTGCTTCACCTTCTTCTCATCCTCGCCCATCGCGCGCTGAAACCACGCAAACGCCTTCTCCGGCTCCGGCTTCCCCAAATCGCCGCGCGTATAAAGAAACGCCAGCTCCAGCATCGCCCACGGCTTTCCACTCTCCGCCGCCAGTTCAAACCACGTCACCGCCTCCTTCGGATTATAATCCTTCGACTTCCTGTCCGTGAACATCCGCGCGATGTTCATCTGCATCTCGCCTTCCGCCTCGTCGCTCGCCTTCGCCACCGCCTCCTCCAGCTCCGACACCGCGAAATCGTCCACCAGCTTCGCCGTCGCGTAATTGTGCAACAGCGAGATTCCCGCGTGACGCCCCAACTTGCGACTCTGCTCCAGCATCTCGTTCGCCTTCGCCGAATCGCGCGGCACGCCTCGCCCCAGCGCATAATTCACCGCCGCCTGTATCGCCGCCTGCATTACGCCGTCGCGCCCCGATACCCCCGCCGTCGCCGCCGCCACGAACTGCGCCTGCGCTCCCGCGCCGTCCTTCCGCTTCTCCAACAACATCCCGAGGAAGAAATGCGCGCGCGCCTTCGCACTCGCCACCGGATCCGCCGCCGCCGCACCCGCCACGCCCAGCTCCGTCGCCAGCTCTCCCGTCCCCGCATGAAAATCCGCCGGCGGAAACGGACGCGAATAATCCGCCCCGTCCGCCACCGCCGCCTTCAACCACTCGAACGCCCTCTCCTCATCCTTCCGCACCCCGATCCCCGAAAACAGCACCATCCCATAACTCACCTGCGCAAACGCGTTCCCTCGCTCCGCCGCCAGCCGCACCAGCGCCGTCGCCTTCTTCGCATTCCGCGAATACCCGTATCCGCCACTCTGATAACACTCCGCCAAAAACAGCTGCGCATGCGTGAACTCCTGCGCCACCGCCTCCTCCAACGCCGCCCGTCCCGCGGCCAGATCCGCCGGCGCCTTGCTGCGAAACCACTTCATCGCCTCCCAAAACTTCACCTCGCCCGCACTCGTCGCCGGCGCCGCCGCCAGCACCTGCTCCTCGCCCTCCTCCTCGCCCAGGTCGTCGGCGATCGTCGACTCCGCCGCGATGAGCGGCGACAGCGACGCGCATCCGAAAATCACCAACCACCAACCGAGAACCTTGTAGCGTTGAAGTGAAGCCATGTGGAAAAAATCTAAAATCCCGCCGCGCTCTTCTGCCTTCCCCCATCTCCTGCCTCCGCCGCCCACTCCGCCGTCAACCGCAAGCTCTCCCGCAACCCGACATCCAGCATCGACCGCCCCAACAACAATCCCGGATCCAGTTCGGTCAGCTTGCGCAACACCGCCTCCGCCCCGCGCCGCAAATCCCTCGTATCCGCATCCTCACTACCTCGCCTGAAACTTTCGATCACCGCCGCATCCGAGAATCCTTCCACCCGCTCCAACGCGCGCAACACCTCCGCCATCGCGCTCTCCGCCATCTCCCGTCCCGTCGCCGCCGCATACGCCACCGCCAGCACGTTTGTCTCGCCGACATACGCCCGAAATCCAATTCGCTCCAAACGCATCGCCCGCACGACGCCTCCGTCGTCCTCGATAAAAAACCGATTGCCCGCCAGCCACCCGGCCGTCGCCTCCGCTCCCTCCGGCACACGCCGGCGCGCCAACGCCCGATGCTCCGCCTCCACCCGCCGCACCGCGTCGATCGTCAATATTTCCCCTCGATAACCTTCCCTCCACTCCAGTTCCCGCGCCCGCCGCCATACCGCGATCATCTCCGCCTCATACTCCGCCCGCTCCTTCGTCCGCCGCTCGAGCTGCACCGAAATCTCTTTCTGCTCCGTCACCTGTCGCCTCATTTCCGCAAATCGTCGCCGCAGCTCCCATTCCTCCAGCGTCGCCACCCGCCCAGCCAGCTTCGCGCGCAATCGTTCAATCAACTCCGCCTTCACCCATCCCGATTTCGGTTCCACTCGCCCGTCCTCCACCCCCGCGATTTCGTCACCCGGTAACGCCAGCGGCAGCTTCGCCTCCACCTTCTCCGCATCGTCCACCGGATGCGGAAAAACAATATCCGCCTCCGCGCCCCGCACCTGCGGCGAGCGCCCATCCGGAAAATAAAACCGCTGCCCCGTCACCCGCAGCATTCCCCAAGACAACTTTCCGCCCGCCCGCAGCGGATTCGCATTCAGATCGATATACGACTGCGCCGTCCCTTTCCCGAACGTCGCCTGCGCTCCCACGATCACCGCCCGCCGGTGATACTGCAGCGCTCCCGCCACGATCTCACTCGCCGAAGCACTCTGCTGCGACACCGCCACGACCAGCGGCCCCGCAAACACCGGCTCCGCTTCCGCGCTCCGATGCACCTCCCGCTTTCCATCCATCCCTTTCGTCAAAAACACCGGCCCTCCTCCCACGAATAATCCCACCAGCGCCGTCGCTTCCGTCATCGCTCCGCCCGGATTCCTCCGCAAATCCAGCACCAGCCCCTCGATCCCGCGCACGTTCATCTGCTCGATCAACTCCCGCACATCCCGCGTCGCGCTCGCATCCGCCGACTCTGCCCCGGACGCATAAAACTCCGGCAACTCCACCCAGCCAATCTTCCTCGTTCCGCCACCCGCTCCCGGCACTTCAAACACCGCTCCACGGGCCCGCTGGTCCGGCAGCACCACTTCGCTCCGCATCAACGTCACCTCGCGTCGTTCGTCGTCACCAAGTTTCCGATACGCCACGCGCACCGTCGTCCCCGGTTCGCCGCGCAGCCTTGTCACGATCGTCGACACCGGCTTCTTCCGCGTTTCCGTCCATTCGCCCTCTTCTTCCGCGAGCGCCACGATTTCATCGCCCGGCGAAATCCTTCCGTCCCGCTCCGCCGCCCCGCCTTCCAGCATCGACCACACCCGACACACCCCTTCGTCCATCCACACATCCAACCCCGCCCCCGCCACCGCTCCTTTCATCGAGATCTTGAATTCTTCCGCCCGCTCCGGCCCGAAATACCCGCTGTGCGGATCGAACATCCCAATCAGCGCTTCCCAAAAAAGCTCCCGCGCCTCCATCGCGCTCATCTCCTCCAGGCCTTCCACCCATCGCTCGTAACCACGCCGCACCTCCACCGTCGCCTCCGCCAAACTCAACCCGTCCGCCATTTCATCCACCACCGCCCGCTTCAACCTCAACTCCCACGCCTTCTCCAACTCCGCGCCGGACAACGGCGCCGACTCCGGCTCGCGCTCCCGATAAAACTCATCCGCCTCCAACGCGATTTCTCCTTCCAACCAGCTCTTGATCCACGCCAGCCGCGCCCGCGCGCGTTCTCGATAAAGATCGAACATCTCGAACCCCGGCTGCGCGTCGCCTTTCAACAAATACACCGTCTTCAAGCTGCGATCGAAACGGCGGTGCAAAAACGCCATGTCCTCCGCGCTGAAGATCAGCCGCTCCGGATCATTCCGCTTCGCGAACTGCTCCACGATGTCCTTCCCGCCGATCTCGTGAAATTGCCGCGTCGAGTAATGCAGGTTCTGCAACAACTCCACGATCACCCGCCCTTCCCGCTGCCACTCCCGCCGCTCGCTCGTCAACAGCCGCGCATCGATCGCTTCCGCCCCAAGGCTCGCCTCCGGCAAGCACACCGCCGCGGCCGCCGCCCACAACATCGGACGCACCGCACGCCAAACCGGCCGGAAACTGGGAACGCGAATAGTCAAAGCGGAGCCGCGGTTCTGCCGCCCGCGTATCCGCTTGGCAAATGCAACTTCACGTCAGTCCTGACCACCCCTCTCAGCTCAACATCTTACGCCGCCCGAAACCCTTTTCTCCCCGCTCCACCGTCCCCCGCACGCATCCATTTTTTCGGCTTCTGCGCCTCTTGGTTTTTGAACCTTCTCTGGAGCTTGGACTTGGTCCTTGGATCTTCCCGCGCCCTCAGCCGCGGGTAAGCTTCCGATACTTCACCCGATGCGGCTGATCCGCGTCCTTCCCTTTCCGCCGCTTATAATCCTCGTGATACGCCGAGAAGTTTCCGTTGAACCACTTCACCTCACTCTCTCCTTCGAACGCTAGAATGTGCGTCGCCACGCGATCGAGAAACCACCGGTCGTGCGACACCACCACCGCACACCCCGCGAAGTTCTCCAAGCCTTCCTCCAGCGCGCGAATCGAGTTCACATCCAAATCATTCGTCGGCTCGTCCAACAAAATCAGATTCGCCCCGCTCTTCAGCAGCCGCGCGAGATGCACGCGATTCCGTTCTCCGCCCGATAACACGCCCACCTTCTTCTGCTGATCCGCGCCCGTGAAGCCAAACTGCGCGCAATACGCCCGCGAATTCACCTCCCGCCCGGGCAGCTTCATGATCTCCTCCCCGCCGCTGATCGCCTCCCAAATCGTCGCCTCGTTCGGCAGCGATTCCCGCGATTGATCCACGTGCGCAATCTTCACCGTATCGCCAACCCGCAGCGTCCCTGTATCCGGTTTCTCAGCACCGATGATGAGTCGAAACAGCGTCGTCTTCCCCGCGCCATTCGGCCCAATCACCCCCACGATCCCACCCGGCGGCAGCGAAAAATTCACGCTTTCGAAAAGCACATTGTCGCCATAACTCTTCGCCAGATCCTTCGCCTCCACGACCAAGGTTCCGAGCCGCGGTCCCGGCGGTATCAAGATTTCGAATTCACGCTCTTTCTCTGCGACGTTCTGCTTCAGCATCGTCTCATACGCATTGATGCGCGCCTGACCTTTCGCCTGCCGCGCCTTCGCCCCCGAGCGAATCCACTCCAGCTCGCGCGCCATCGCCTTCTGCCGGCGATCTTCCGTGCGTTGCTCGATCGCTTGTCGCCTCTGCTTCTGCTCGAGCCACGATGAATAATTTCCCTTCCACGGAATCCCGTGCCCGCGATCCAGCTCGAGAATCCATTGCGCGACATTGTCCAAAAAATACCGGTCGTGCGTCACCGCGATCACCGTTCCTTCATACCGCGCCAGATGCTGCTCCAGCCAATTCACGCTCTCCGCGTCCAAATGATTCGTCGGCTCGTCCAGCAACAAAATCGACGGCTTCTGCAACAACAGCCGCGCCAACGCCACCCGCCGCCGTTCGCCGCCCGAAAGATTATCCACCACCGCTTCGCCCGGCGGACACCGCAACGCATCCATCGCCATCTCCACCTGCGGCGCCACATCCCACGCGCCAAGCGCATCGATCTTCTCCTGCAGCTCGCCCTGCCGCTGCATGATCTTGTCCTTCTCCGCCTCGTCGTCCGTCGCCCCGAGTTCATCCCAGGTCGCGTCATACGCCGCCGTGAGGTCCGTCAAATGCTTCACGCCTTCCTCCACGCACGCCCGCACCGTCGCCCCCGGCGTCAAATGCGGCTCCTGCTCCAACAATCCCACCGAATACCCCGGCTCGAAATGCACCCGCCCTTCGATCTCCTTGTCCCGCCCCGCGAGAATCTTCAGCAACGACGACTTTCCCGACCCGTTTAAACCAAGCACGCCGATCTTCGCGCCGTAGTAAAACGACAGCGAGATATCCCGCAGGATTTCCTTGCGCTCGATCTTCTTCGAAACGCCCAGCATCGAAAAAATCACCGTCGGAGCTTCGTCACCTTTAGCCATGCCCGCCGACCTTGTAGCTTAGCCGCTCGCACGCAACTCCCAGTAGGAAAGGTTCTCCAACCTACCTGACCCTCCGCCAATGTCCCGCTGCCTCCAGCCGACCATCTAGAACAACCACGAATGGACACGAATACACCCGAATGAATACTTCCCCGGATTCGTGTTCATTCGTGTCCATTCGTGGTTGTTCATCTGAATAGCTCCGCCCCTTTTCCAATCTGCCCCATGCTCTTCTCCAGCGTCACCCTCCTCCCCGAGCCGTCCTTCAAAACTCCGGTCAGCTTCGCCGACGCCGACGCCCGCGCGACCGCCCTCCTCGCGAAACTTTCCCTCCCGCAAAAGCTCTCCCTCATCTCCGGCCACAAGGGCTTCTTTCTCCGCGGCCTCCCCGAGCTCGGCATCCCGGAACTCTACATGTCCGACGCCTCCGGCGGCATCAACATCCGCCGCAACGTCAACGCCCTCCTCGAAAAATCGACCGCCTTCCCCAACCCGCTCGCCCTCGCCGCCACCTGGAATCCGACGCTTGCCTACCACTACGCCCGCGCCATCGGCGAGGAATGCCGCGCCGGCGGCATCGCCTTCCTCCTCGGCCCGGGAATGAATCTGTATCGTCACTCCCAATACGGCCGGAACTTCGAATACTTCGGCGAAGATCCCTATCTCGCCTCCCGCATCGTCGAACGCTACGTCACCGGCGTCCTCGACACCGGCGCGATCCCCACGATCAAGCACTTCATCGGCAACGAAACCGATCACTACCGCCGCACTTCCAATTCAATCATCGACGACCGCGCCCTTCACGAGATCTACCTCCCCGCCTTCAAGACCGCCATCGACGCCGGCGCCATGGCGGTCATGACCGCTTACAATCTCTTCAACGGCGAATGGTGCGGCCAATCCCGCGCCCTCATCACCGATCTTCTACGCCAAGAACTCGGCTATAAATGGCTCGTCATGACCGACTGGTGGTCCGTCTGGGACGCCGCCAAGATCGTAAAATCCGGCCAGGACCTCGAAATGCCCGGCGATAAATTCCTCAAGGCCGACGCCGACCGCCTCCTCCAATCCGGCCAGATCACCGAGCCCGAAATCGATCGCATGGTGAAAAGCATCCTGCGCACCACCATCGCCGCCGGCCTCCACGACCGCCCCGTCCACGAGCCGTATTACGCTTCCAAATACGCCGAGCACGAACAGGTCGCCCTTCAAACCGCCCGCGAATCCATCGTCCTCCTTAAAAACTCCGACCACACACTCCCGCTCCCCCGCGCCTCCGCGAAGAACAAAAAAATTCTCCTCACCGGCCGCTTCGTGGACACCCTCCCGCGCGGTCTCGGCTCCGCCGAGGTCGACGGTTACAACGTCCTCACGCTCCTCGACGCGCTCCGCGACACCTACGGCGACGCTCTCCACCACATCGCGAATCCCACCGACGCCGACCTCAAATCCGCCGACGTCGTCCTGCTCAGCACCGGCACGCTCGACAGCGAAGGCTGGGATCGCCCCTTCGCCCTCCCCGCCGACGAAGAGCAACGTATCCTCCGCACGGTTACGCTCAATCCGCGCACGGTCGTCATCGTCAACTCCGGCGCCGGCATCCAGATGACCGCCTGGGCCGACCAAGCCGCCGCCATCCTCTACGCCTGGTATCCCGGCCAGATCGGCAACCGCGCCCTCGCCGAAATCCTCTGCGGCGAAACCAACCCTTCCGGCAAACTTCCCATCACAATCGAAAAACGCTTCGAAGATTCGCCCGGCTACGGCTACATCCCCGAAGGCGAATCGCTCTACATCGGCTGGGACCACGACAACAACATGTCCCATCCCATCACCGACGTCGTTTACAAAGAAGGCATCTACGTCGGCTACCGCTGGTATGAGCACAAGAAGATCGAACCGCTCTTCGCCTTTGGCCACGGCCTCTCCTACACGACATTCTCCTACTCCGACCTCCGCCTCACCCCCGCCATCATGCCACTCGACGGACGCGTGAGTATCGAGTTTTCCATTACCAACACCGGCTCCGTCGCCGGCACCGAAACGGCGCAGATCTATCTCCGCGACACCCTCTCCGCCGTCCCGCGTCCCGAGAAAGAGCTGAAAGCCTTCAGCAAGGTCACGCTCCAACCCGGCGAAACCAAGATCGTCCGTGCCCGCCTCACCGCGAAAGAGTTCGCCTATTGGGACACCACCGCCCGCGCCTGGCGCGCCGAACCTCACGCCTACACCTTCCTCATCGGCCCCTCCTCCCCAAAAATCCTCCTCACCGGTGAAGTGACCCTCCGCTAAAAATCGTTCTCTTTCTCGTTCTCCCGTTTTGTTGTGAACTCATCGTTCGAGCACGATCACGACCCACACTCACCCTCGTGCTCCTGCTCGTAATCGTGCTCGTGCTCGATCCTCCACCCTTGACGCCCGCCACCCCACTCGCCTTCTTCCCCTTCACGTTCATGAATCCTCCCGCCAACCGCGCCCTCAAGCACCTCGTCGCCCTCGTGGTCGTCGTCGTCGTCGCGCCTTTCGGCACGCGAGGGTTCTGATCGTATCGAAAAAACGAACACGACTTTGCCCCTCCGGTGCCGAACCGGAGGGGCTTTTTGTTGGCTCTTTCGGTTTCAGCCACGGGACGGGCGTCCAAAAACAGAAAACGCCAAACCCATGAAACCACCCACCGACACCGACCTTGCCGAGACCATCGCGGCGGCTTCAACCGCGTCGCACGCGCAACCACAACCGGCCGCTGCCGCGACGCCAACCGGCACCTTCACCGGCGCCGAAATCCTCCGCCACCTCCTCGAACGCCAAGACATCCGCACCGTCGCCGGCATCCCCGGCGGCGCGATCCTCCCGTTCTACGACGCGCTTCATTCCTCCGAATCGCGCATCGAACACATCCTCGCCCGCCACGAGCAAGGCGCCGGCCTCATCGCGCAGGGCATGTCCCGCGTCACCGGTCGCGCCGCCGTGTGCCTCGCCACCTCCGGCCCCGGCGCCACCAATCTCCTCACCGCCATCGCCGACGCGCGCCTCGACTCGATCCCACTGATCGCGATCACCGCCCAGGTGCCGCAATCGCTCATCGGCACCGACGCCTTTCAGGAAGTCGACACCTACGGCCTCACGCTCCCGATCACGAAGCACAACTTCCTGATCCGCTCCCCCGCCGAGCTCCTCGAAATCATCCCGCTCGCGTTCACGCTCGCCGAATCCGGCCGCCCCGGCCCCGTCGCCATCGACATCCCCAAAGACGTGTTCACCGCGAAACACAGCGTGACCGCCTGGCCCGCTCCCGGCGGCCGTCGGGAAACGTATTCAACTTTCAACGACGCCGACATCGCCGCCCTCGCCCACCTCCTCACAAACGCCCAACGCCCCGTCCTCTACCTCGGCGGCGGCATCGTCGCGTCCGGCGCCGCGCCCCTCGCCCGCGAACTCGCTCATCGCCTGCAAGCCCCCACCGTCTGCACGCTGATGGCGCTCGGCGCCATCTCCGCCGACGACCCGCACTTCATGGGCATGCTCGGCATGCACGGCACCAAAGCCACCAACCAACTCCTCGACGAAGCAGACGTGATCCTCGCCATCGGCGCCCGCTTCGACGACCGCGCCACCGGCAAAGTCGCCGAATTCTGCCCGCGCGCGACCATCGCTCACATCGACATCGATCCTGCCGAAATCGGAAAAATCAAAAACCCCTTCCTCAGCCTCATCGGCGACGCCGCGGACATCCTCCCTCACCTCCTAGCCCTCCTCCCCCCACCGTGGGGGGGGGGGGGGGGGGGGGGGGGGGGGGGGGGGCGGCCGGCCC
>JAEZGX010000015.1 GCA_023416735.1 Verrucomicrobiota bacterium
GCCACGACATAATGAAACGTGGAAAGAAGCCTAAGGTGCTCCTCATCTTTGTGCTGAGTAATCGGTTGCGGTGCGTCGGAGTCCATTTTGCCTAACGTCAAAGATCAGCCACACGTGTGCTTGGCGCGGGCCGTGCGTACGCACGGAACGTGACATGCACACGTGTTGGCTGTAGCGCCTGGTTCGGCGAGTGCGCGCATTGATATATCTGAAACACGCGTCTTGAAATCGAACGCATTGCGGACGAGGTCGCACTTCTGCTCGGAAGCGAATGCGCGCGAGCTGATGTGCGACAGGACAAACGCGAACCAGAGACTTTCAGACCTGCAGGCATCGCGCGGCGGACAGAGCAGGCGAGTGGCTCGGCACTCGTCTGCTGAAAGCGCTTCGTCGGCAAACTCATCGCACGCATGCCGAAGCCAACCACCGAACGCATTCCAAATCTCATCACCGAATCTCGGAAGCCTCCGTCACGCGCCGCCAAAGACTTTTCGCTTTCACGCAAACCGCGCGCCTCTTCATCCATAATAATCACATCAATAGATCGCATGCCGGAGTTTTGCCGAACGTCAAAGATCAGCCACACGTGTGCTTGGCGCGGGCCGTGCGTAAGCACGGAACGTGACAAGCATACGTGTTGGCTGTAGCGCCTGGTTGGGCCGTTTGGTCATCAGAATGTGAGATGCAAGACTAGGAATGTCCCGCTCGTGCATGAACGCAGCCATTCGACAATCTGAGCATGCGTCGAGAGAAGAGCTTCAACATATTCGGGCTCCTTCTTTCCTTCTTCGTCGGCAAAAGTCTTGAGCGCCGCCGCTGAAGGTGGGCTAGCCTCCAAAAAAGTCCGAATTCCTTCAGCCAAGCGCGCATCTATTACGTGGTAATGCTCTCCATGCGCCGATGCATTCAGTGCTGACTGGAGGTCATCGGGCAACACGACGAAGGTGAAGAAATAGTCTATGAATACAAAACCTGACATTTCGAATTCTGTCTTCTGTTCGGCTACATCATCGAGATATTCGTAGAGGTAGGCTTCTCCCGTGATAACTTCCTTCCGCCCGAATAAGCCGCGCCTATAGGTGACCTTCTTCTCGTTTGCGTAGGCGTGCTCGAATTCGCTACGACGATCTTCCGTGACCTTGTAGATGGTGAGGATGCTGCTCATTGTTCGCCCAACGTCAAAGATCAGCCACACGTGTGCTTGGCGCGGGCTGTGCGTAAGCACAGAACGTGACAAGCATACGTGTTGGCTGTAGCGCCTGGTTAGGCATTTTCTGCGAACCACTTCTTTCGCGTAAAGAGCGCACCAATCGCCCGTAATCTACCTGCAGAAAACGCGGGAATAAGGACATTCGAACTCTGTGGGTCATAAACTCTACAACCGAGATCGTAAGCCACGGCGTATATCCGATCGAACGAAGGAGTGCTGCATAAGTTGAAGCCACACGAAAGCTGGATGGATGTGAGCCGCTTCATCTGGTCGTAGGAGAAGCACACTTGGAAGTAGCTGCCATCACCTTCCCAGTCGATACCCGTTCCAGTGTCTCGGAGTGAAGGGAATCGACGACGAAACGCTGCGAATACCTCACTACGCTCCATCGGAGCCGCGAATTCCGATCCGGTATCATCAGCTAGTCGCTCGAAAAGCTCGCTGGGATGTATCGAGAGAGGCGCCTTGGAACGCCACATATAGAGGTCGAAGCTCATTGTTGCCTAACGTCAAAGATCAGCCACACGTGTGCTTGGCGCGGGCTGTGCGTAAGCACAGAACGTGACAAGCATACGTGTTGGCTGTAGCGCCTGGTTGGGCTGTTCGCGCGGTCACGACTACTTGGCTACGACAACATTATCCGCTGGCCCTGTAGCATCGACCGGCACGGTGACGATCACACCGGCTCCGGCATCAACCGTATTCTTCTGACCTTTCAACACTGCTGCGCCACCGCCGGGGCCCGGCTGAATAACGCTCGTCCCGAATGGGACGTTCGCTCGCTGCCCGCGCGCTAGAATCACACTGTCACCGGGTCGAAGGGTAATCGTGTGATTCTTATCGAATGTCGGGAAACTGTCCGGTTTCCCAGCAATCGCGCCGAGTATCAACACGGCGGAAACTCCGACAATCGATGTAGTTTTCATAGTATTGCCCAACGTTAAAGATCAGCCACGCGTATGCTTGGCGCGGGGCGTGCGTCAGCACGAACCGTGACAAGCATATGCGTTGGCTGTAGCGCCTGGTTAGCCCGATTCGTCATAGCGCCACGCGGGACGATCCCGGTCTGTCGCAGGAACCTCAACCGTAAAGGTGCCAGAGGATGTGTCGACTTTGACAACGTAGTAATCGCGTCTGCCTGGATCCGAAACGCGAAAGATGACATCCTTAATGCGTAAAATAGAGCCAGCTTCGATCTGAGAGACGAAAGCGAACCCTTTCGGCGCTTCGACGTCTGTGAGGTGCAATCTTCCGCCGGGGTCGCGAACCAAACTGTAAGAACGTGTGAACACAGCTTTTCGCCCAACGTTTTCGCGCAGTTCCGGGCGATCGTGAGCGACATGCGCAACCCAGCACCCCGACAATAACGCAACTGACAAGAATACTACACTTAAACGAAACACATCATTCATGGCTAACGTCAAAGATCAGCCACACGTGTGCTTGGCGCGGGCTGTGCGTAAGCACAGAACATGACAAGCATACGTGTTGGCTGTAGCGCCTGGTTAGCCCATCTGCTCATTGCGGATGTAGAAGAACGTAGAGATGGCCTGGAGAGGCCGGAAACGCCGGGTTCCCGGCTGCCCGCTGGATCTGGCTATGGCCAGGAAAAGCAACCATCGAATTGCCGTTCAGCCACTGCGAAAAACAGCGGCCTCCCTCGATAACGTGATCCCTGACTACAGGCACCGCGTCGAGGTGAACAAAAGCATCGAACAGCACTTCGACATATGGCGGTGGCGTATCTAAGGTGTCGAAAACTAGCTTAGCGAGCAGCGCGAAATCCTTCTCGCTCATCTTGTATGCTTGGCTCGCGCAATCCACCGCTCCGAGCAAAAAGAGCAGCCGAGACAATCTATGCTTTTCGCTCTCAGAGACGTCTCCACCGAAAGCGAGGCACGCGTGATTAAACGCGAGTAACTGCTTTGCGGCCGTTTCGTGGGTGGATTCGCGATCTCCGAATAACCATTTGAGTAACGACATAGTTGTTTTGGCTAACGTCAAAGATCAGCCACACGTGTGCTTGGCGCGAGCCGTGCGTAAGCACGGAACGTGACAAGCATACGTGTTGGCTGTAGCGCCTGGTTCGGCGAGTGCGCGGATTGATACATCTGCAACACGCGTCTTGAAACCGCACGCTTTGAGGGCGAGGTCGCACTTCTGCTCGGAAGCGAATGCGTGAGAGCAGATGTGCGACCGGATAAGCGCGAACCAGAGACTTTCAAACCCGCGGGCATCGCGCGGCGGACAGAGCAGGCGAGTGGCTCGGCACTCGTCTGCTCAAAACGCTTCGTCGCCAACTTTATCGCACGCATGCCGAAGCCAAAAACCGAACGCTTTCCAAACTTCATCTCCGAAATCCGAGAGCGCTGATTCCGCTTCGCCAATGACTCTCCGCATTCATGCAGAACGTCCGTTGTTTGATACATGAAACCTCCATCGATCGATCGCATGCCGAAGTTTTGCCGAACGTTAAAGATCAGCCACACGTGTGCTTGGCGCGTGCCGTGCGTCAGCACGGAACGTGACAAGCATACGTGTTGGCTGTAGCGCCTGGTTCGGCCCTTTCATTTCTTGAGTAGCCGGTCGCCCAACTCCTGCAAACGCTGCCGAGGCTCGGAATCGAATGTCAATAAGCGCGCCAAAGGTCCTGCAAATGCGGTGACGCCTAAGCCGACAATAACACCGCTCCACAGATAGAGCTTAAAATCTGAAAGGAGCTGGCCCTGCTGACCGTCGAGAATTCCTGAATCGGCTGTCATCTTACTGAACTGGAGCAAAGCAAGCGCGGAAGACGAAAATAGATACAAGCCAGCGAGCCTTACTATGAGGGTAGGGGTCTTCATGCAGATGATTGCCGAACGTTAGAGATCAGCCACACGTGTGCTTGGCGCGAGCCGTGCGTAAGCACGGATCGTGACAAGCATACGTGTTGGCTGTAGCGCCTGGTTAGGCCACGAGCGATAGTCGAAGACCAAAGATGCGACGCCGCAGCGCGTGCGAAGGCGTTCGTTCAACTTCATCGGAGTAGTCTCAAGTTCACGTGATCGATTCGATGGGGGCCGATCGACCGCTGAGAGAGAACGCGACTCGCCATAAAACGCATCCGCAAAAACCGAAATCCGTCGAAAACCTTCCCGCGAAAACAACATCACGAAACCACTTCGTTTCGAATGCCGGTGGTGCTCGCGTGCCGCAGAGATCATCGAAGTCGCCTAACGTCAAAGATCAGCCACGCGTGTGCTTGGCACCAAAGGCTGCTCCGCAGCCGACGTGCCAAGCATACGCGTTGGCTGTAGCGCTTGGTTGGGCATTTTCATTCTTTCCCCATCCATCGCCAGAACGCGTGGATCAAGTCGTGATCGACGTCATCACTGATGTGAACACGGATGGCTCCCGTATCTTCACCGCGACTCGCCAAGCTGAAACTACTACCGGCGACTCCAGCCTCTAGGTCGACCATCAGCTTGAATAGAGCCGCCTCAACGAAGTGCCGCACCAATGCAGCACACTCGCCCTTTTGCGTGTCCGAAATGCTCTCGATGAGCGAAATGAGCTGGCGCTCGCGCGCGTCAGGATTCTTCGGGCGCCAACCGTGAACGTAGCTCGCAAACTGCTGAACCGCAGAGTCACGCGCCTCGACGAAAGCGATCTCAAGCGGATTCTTCTCAGCGGCATTCATATTTTGCCCAACGTCAAAGATCAGCCACACGTGTGCTTGGCGCGGGCCGTGCGCAAGCACGGAACGTGACAAGCATACGTGTTGGCTGTAGCGCCTGGTTCGGCCCTTTGCGATTCATCCTCTCCGAATCTCCACTATATCTGACGTGGCGAAATCAAGGTCCGCGTCACTCTTCACGAGATGGTGACCAACCTTAGCGATCGAATCATCGCCGAGAATAACATCGGAGATCACGCGTCCATTCTTGAGCACGAGAATGACGCGCACTGCTCCATATGAGCACTCGGGAAATGCGGCCACCGTCGAAGCGAAATGTGCCGGGATTCGCGGATAGGAGTGCCGTGTTTCGTCTGCCATATTTTGCCGAACAGTGTTATTGGGCTGCAGTGGGTGTGGCGATGGCGGGGGTGGGCGGTGTGGTTGTGGAAGGAGATAAGTAGGGGCGGGTGTGTGTCATAGGACAAATAAAAAGGTTGATACACCAACCGTGTAAAGCTGCACTGGGTGCATGATCAGTGAGGCTGCGGCGGTTCATTTTCCGGGGTGGTATGACACACTCTGCAACCAGGTTTCCGAGGAATTGCGGGAGCCGTATCGCCGCGAGATTTCGGAGTTTCTGGCGTGCTGTGCGCGCTGGCGCATGCCCGCGAACGTGGCCGTGATCAGAAAGTATTTGGAACGGCCGGAGAAGAAGGAGTCGCCGTGGGCGCGGGAGGCATTGCGCTGGTTCTTTCGGACGGGTCGGCGGGCGTGGTTGAAGGGCGGCGAAGCTAAAAGGGTCTCGTCACGTTTGCGTGATGGAATGGAAGTCGCGCAGGGAGTAGGGCAGGCGCGGTGCGAGGCTGGGGTGAGGTTTGAAGATCTGGCGCCGTTGAAAGGACGCGGCGCAGGGGACGGGAGACGGCTGGAGAATTTCGGATTCGAAGGCTTGAAATCTGACAATCCAAGGGCGGAGGAGGCGAAATCGAGAGGTGAGAGTGTGGGAGCCAAAGATCTGAGACTGGGAGATTTGAAATTTGAGAGGAGAGAGCGGCACTCGAGATTCCAGCGGCCGGCGGCGGAGGATTTAGGCGGGGCGGATTGGGAGCGGGATTTGGTGCGCGCGATTCGGGTGGCAGGATTTTTGTGGCGGACGGAGGAGACGTATCGGAATTGGGCGAAGAAGTTCGCGGAGTTTTTGCGTCCGCGGTCGCCGTATGCGGCGGAGGCGGAGGATGTGGCGGGGTTCTTGTCGATGTTGGCGGTGAGGCAGCGGGCGAGTGCGTCGACGCAGAAGCAGGCGTTGAATGCGCTCGTGTTTTTCATTCAGGAGGCGCTGAAGCGTCAGTTGGGGGAGATGCGGTTCAAGCGGGCGGCGGCGAGGAGGCGGGTGCCGACGGTGTTATCGCGGGAGGAGTGCGCGCGTTTGTTCGACGGGATGGAGGGGGCGGGGCGATTGATGGCGGAGTTGGCGTATGGTTCGGGGCTGCGATTGATGGAGTTGCTGCGGTTGCGCGTGCATCACTTGGACTTGGATCGGCAGCGATTAATCGTAGCAGCGGGGAAGGGGGATCGTGATCGAGTGACGGTGTTGCCGGAGGCGCTGGTGGGGCCGTTGAAGAAGCAGGTGGAGCGGCTGCGGGGCCTGTTTGCGGAGGATCGAAAGGCGGAGTTGCCGGGCGTGTGGCTGCCGGAGAATGTGGCCAAGAAGTATCCGAAAGCGGGCGAAAGCTGGGGGTGGCAGTGGGTGTTTCCGTCGCGGGAGTTGAGCATCGATCCGGTGAGTGGCGTTCGGCGGCGTCACCATCTTACGGATACGAGCTTCCAGCGGATCTTAAAGCGGGGGGCGTGGACGGCGAAGATCGACAAGCGGGTGACGCCGCATGTGCTGCGGCATTCGTTTGCGACGCATTTACTGGAGAGCGGCGTCGATATACGAACGGTGCAGGATTTGCTCGGACATCAAAGCGTGGAGACGACGCAGATCTATACCCATGTGATGGAGCGGCCGGGGTTGGGGGTGCGGAGTCCGATGGATTTGTTGAAGCGGTGACGCGCTGAGTTGGCTTGGGGCTTATAGCTTATAGCACAGAGCCTAGAGCCAGAGTTCACGGGAAGGGCGGCGGGTCGGGAGACGCCCCTACAGTTTGGAGATGGCTTCGCCCGGTGACTTCCGGCGGGGGCGAGGCGAAGGGCACGGAGAATTTGTGGTGAAATGGGTCGGAGGTGTGGAGCCGGAAGATTACGTAGTTTTGCGATTGAGGGGTAAAAGTGTGTCATGCCCGCGGCTGACGCGGGCGAAAAAAAGCCCGGTTGGAGAAACCGGGCTGAGGGGAGTCTGGTCTGCCTCGGAGGAAGGCGCGAGTTATTGGGCAAGGGTGAGGCGGAAGTAGTCGCGAGCGTTGGCGAAGCAGATGTTCTTCACCATGCCGCCGACGAGGTCGCGATCGTTCGGGATTTCGCCGCGCTCCATGTCGGCGCCGAGGAGGTTGCAAAGGATGCGGCGGAAGTATTCGTGGCGCGGATAACTGAGGAAGGAGCGCGAATCGGTGAGCATGCCGACGAAGCGGCTGAGGAGGCCGAGGCTGGAGAGGGCGTTGATCTGCCATTCCATGCCTTCCTTTTGATCGAGGAACCACCAGCCGCTGCCGAACTGGAGTTTGCCGGGGATGGTGCCGTCCTGGAAGTTGCCGGTCATCGTGGCGAAGACGTAGTTGTCGGCGGGGTTGAGGTTGTAGAGGACGGTGCGCGGGAGTTCGTCGGTGGAATCGAGGGTGTTGAGATAATTCGAGAGTGCGCGGGCTTGGGAGAAATCGCCGATGGAGTCGAAGCCGGTGTCGGGGCCGAGCTTGGCGAGGAGGCGGGCGTTGTTGTTGCGGAGGGCGCCGAGGTGGAGCTGTTTCGTCCAGCCTTTGCGGGCGTCCCAGCGCCCGAATTCGAGCATCATGAACGAGGCGAATTTCGCGTCGTCGTCGGGCGAGGCGGCGCGGCCGGCGCGGGCGGCGTCGAAGATCGCTTTGGCTTCGGCGGCGGTGCAGGGCGTGGCGAAGGCGTTTTCCATGCCGTGGTCGGAGAGGCGTCCGCCGATGGCGTGAAAGTCGTCGTGGCGTTTTTGGAGCGCGGCGAGGAAGTCGTCGAAGGAGCGTATCGGAAGTTTGGCTACGCCGGAGAGTTTTTCGATCCAGGCGTTGAAGGCGGCGGGGGCGGAGACGAGGAGGGCTTTGTCGGGGCGGAAGGTGGGATAGACGCGGGTCTTCAGACCGAGGTGGGAGATCTTTTCGTGGAGATCGAGCGGGTCGGCGGGGTCGTCGGTGGTGCAGATGACGGCGACCTGGTTGGCGGCGAGGATGTCGTGGACGCGGAGGGAGGGGAGTTGGGCGTTGGCTTCGCGCCAGATTTTATCGGCGGATTTCTCGTCGATGAGATCGGTGAGGTTGAAGTAGCGGGCGAGTTCGAGGTGCGACCAGTGGTAGAGCGGGTTGCGGAGGGTGTGGGGGACGGTGCGGACCCAGGCGTCGAATTTTTCGCGGGGAGTGGCGTCGCCGGTGACGAAGCGTTCGTCGACGCCGTTGGCGCGCATGGCGCGCCATTTGTAGTGATCGCCGCCGAGCCAGATCTCGGAGAGGTCGGCGAACTCGTGGTTGGAGAGGATTTGCTGCGGCGGGAGGTGGCAGTGGTAATCGTAGATCGGCTCGGCTTTCGCGAAGTTGTGGTAGAGATCGCGAGCGGCGTCGGTGTAGAGGAGAAAGTCGTCGTGAATGAGCGGGCGCATGGGCGGAAGAATTTTTAACCACGGATGAACGCGGAGGGACGCGGATCAGGGTGGGAGAAGGGGCGGTGAACTTTATTTTGAACCACGAAGGGCCACGAAGGAGGGTGAGTAACGGCGGAGGGATTTGAAATTTGTGATTTGAGATTTCAGGACCCGTCGGGTGCCGCGTTAGCGGGAGATGTCGGCAAGCATGGACTCGAGCGAGTCGTAGCGGTCGAGGAGGGTGCGGGCGGCGTGGCAGCGAGGAGCGGGGACGAGGCCGGTGTTTTCGGCGAGGAAGATGAGATAGCTCGCGATGTTTTTAGCGAAGAGGAGGCGACCTTCTTCGCTGATCGTGTAGAAACGCGCGCGTTGGCGATAGCCGGCGGGGGAATGATCGCCGAGGGCGGATTTTTCGGGACGGCCGTCGGCGGCGAGGACGTAGAGGAAATTGTATTCGAAGAAGAACATGTGCTCGGGGCTCGGAGGGAGCGATTCGAGCGCTGTGCGGGTGGTGGCGGGGGAGGAGAAAAGGGATGAATCGCCCGCAAGCGGGCTCCTACACTCGGCGAGGGAGGTGGTGATGAAGGTGCGCGCCATTTTTTGTTCGGTGGCGTCGGAGCTGAAGGCGCCGGCGAGCGCGAGCTCGAGGGTGAAGCGATACCAGTCGCGCCAGAGGGTCTGGTCGGAAGCGTTCTTCGAAGCGAAGAGGGCGCGGCCCATTTCGTAGGTGTAGCGTCCGCTGGTTTTGATCTCGAGGCGGGTGCCGGTGGCGGCGCCCATGACTTGGTAGTTTTCGGCGGATTTGCCGGAGCCGGAATGGAAGCCGATGGAGACGCCGAATTTTTCGCAGACGGCCCATTGTTTCGCGATGAGTTCGCGGAGGGCGGTGTTATCGGCGACGGGGGTGTTTTTTTGGAAGCCGAATGCGGGCGCGACGAAGTGGATTTTCATGCCGAGCACTTCGCAGAGCGCGAGCATGATGGCGGTTGTTTCCTGCGTGGTGAGCCCGGGGAGTTCGTCGATCGAAAGCTCGCGGAGGTAGGCGCGGCCGGCGGGAGCGGTGAACGCGGCGGCGCGGGCGGCGGCGTATTTCTCGTCGCGGCGCTTCATTTTTTGAAGCGCGGGCCAGACCGAGCAGAGAAGTTCTTCGAAGGCGGCGGAGTCGAGGGTGAGACCGGCGGCGGCGACGCGGGCACGGACTTTTTCGACGAGGTCGGTGGGGATGTCGGCGAGAGGCGCGGGTTGGTTGAGCGCGAGTTCGGGGGAGAGGTCGAACGTGATGTAGCTGGCGAGAAGGCAGCCGCGGACGAGTTGGTCCTCGCGGGAGTCGAATTTGCCGCCGATCGGTTGGTGGTCGGCGTTGAAGGACCACGGGATGCGGCGGTGGTGGAAGCCGTGTTTGAGTTTCGTGAGGACGCAGCCGTGGCTCATGCCCTCGACGGACTGGCCTTGGTGGCCTTCGGGAACGTTGGTGCCGATGAAGGGGAACGGAACGGTGTCGAGCTGGCCGGCGAGCATCTGATCGACATCGAAGACGAGCTCGCGCGGGATGGAATTTTGGTTGGCGGTGAGGCCGAGATCGAGGGCGCTCATGGCCCAATCGACGGCGGGCCAGTGAAGGACGGTGAAGCGGGCGCCGACGCCGAGGGTGCTTTGGCCGAGGTTACCGCCGGTGGACGGAAAGATCGTCGAAGCGGGATCGTGTTCGAGGATCAGGTTTTTGAGACGAAGCAGGTTTTCCCACGTGGCGGGAAACACCGCGAGCGAGCCGCCGAGGGCGACGCCACGATCGAGGGTGGCGGCGGCGCCGGGGGCGCGGGCTTCGAGACGCCACGCGCAGTCGCCGGTGAGTTCGTCTTCGAGGAGCGTCCAGCGTCCGGCGGCGGTCTCGAAGTGACTTTTTGGATACTCGCGCAGCGCGGCGCCCGCGGCGAGCTTCGCGCTCAGGGCGGACCAATCGAGGCAGAAATCGGGGCTCACGCAGGGGTTCTGCGCGATGCGGAGATCGTGACGGAGGAGGAAGTCGTTGATGGAGCTCAAGGAGAAACGGGGATTAACCACGAAGGGACACGAATGAACACGAAGACGGAGGTCCTGGTGCTGCGGCCGTTAGATGGTCATGGCGTGGTAGCCGCCGTCGACGATGAGTTCTTCGCCGGTGATGAACGAGCCGGCGGCGTCGGAAGCGAGCAGGAGGGTGGCGCCGATGAGCTCGCGGGCTTCGCCGAAGCGTTTCGCGGGGGTGTGGCCGAGGATGGCGGCGACGCGATCGGGCGAGAGGATTTTGCGATTTTGTTCGGCGGGGAAGAAGCCGGGGACGAGGACGTTGACGCGAACCTTCGCGGGCGCCCACTCGCGGGCGAGGTTGAGGGAGAGGTTGTGAACGGCGCCCTTGGAAGCGGAGTAGGTGATGACCCGCGAAAGCGGAACGATGCCGGACATCGAACCGAGATTGATGATCGAGCCACCCTCGCCCCGATCGACGAGATATTTGCCGAAGACCTGGCAGCCGAGAAAGACGCCTTTGACGTTAACGCGGAGGATGCGGTCGAACTCCTCTTCGGAGATATCGAAGAAAGGCGTGGCGGAGTTGATGCCGGCGCCGTTGACGACGATGTCGACCCGGCCGGATTTTTTCAGCACGGCGTCGAGGAGGCCTTGGAGTTCGGCCTTGCTGGTGGCCTCGGCGGAATGGAACCAGGCTTTGCCGCCGGCGGCGGAGATTTTATCGAGGCGGGCCTGAGCTTTTTCGACGTTGCGTCCGACGATCACCACTTCGGCGCCGGCGCCCGCGAGGCCCTCGGCCATGGCGCCGCAAAGTTCGCCGGTGCCGCCGGTGACAACGGCGACTTTACCGGTGAGGCCGAAGAGTTGGTGGAGGTAGTCGGAATTATTCATGGTTTAGCACGTTTGGGCGATGTGGGGAGCCAGACGAGCGCAGAGTGAAGACGGTTTGGGCGCGCGAAAAGGAGGAGGATGAGCGTGTCATGGTTGCGCGGTGGCAGCTGCAAGGTTTTCGCGGAGCCAACCGGTCAGACGCTGCGGGTAGTCGGGCAGAAATTGGGGCCACGTGAGGAGACCGTGCGGAGCGCCGGGCAGCGTGATGAGATCGCAGCGGACGCCGGCGGCTTGCAGTTTCTTTTGGAAGGCGAGCGATTGTTCGATGCGGACGGTTTTGTCGGCGTCGCCGTGAAGGAGGAGAAAGGGAGGCAGGCTGGGTTTGGCGTGGGTGAGCGGCGAAGCTTCGCGGAGGCGAGCGAGCGAGGCGGGCGTGGGGGTAGCGGGAAGATTGAAGAGCGCTTGAAGGGAGGTGCTGAGCTGGCCGCCGCGGTGGGCGACGTCGGTTTCGAAGTCGGTGACGGGAGCGAAACCCACAACGGCTTGGACGCGGGTGGAGTCGTCGGCGAGCGTGGCCGCGAGGCAGACGAGATGACCTCCGGCGGAGTGACCGAACAGGGCGATGCGTTGGGGGTCGCCGCGGTAGTGGGTGGCGTGGGTTTTAACCCAGCGGATGGCGGTTTGAACGTCCTCGAGTGCGGCGGGCCAGCGATGCGCGGGAGCGTGGCGGTAGTTGATCGAGAACCAGCTGAAGTTGGCAGCGGTGAGCGGAGCGAACCAAGGAGTGATGTCGGCGCCGTCGCCGGGTTTGTCGCTGCCGGATTTGTCGCCGCGGGACCAGCCGCCGCCGTGAACGAGGATGGCGATCGGGTGTGGGCCAGGAGAATCGGGGATGTGCGCGTCGAGGAGGAGGGTTTCGCCGGAGGCTTGGCCGTATTCGATGTCGCGAAGGATTTCGCCGGCGAAGAGGGAGACGGCGGAAAAGGCGGCGAGCGCGAGGACGACGAGGCGAGAAAGGACAGGGCACATGAGGAGACGCGTGAAGCGAATCCGTGGGACGGATACGTCGCAGAGGGGAAGGGCGACCGGCGGCGGAGATGCGGGCGTTATCGTGGACGGACGTGAGGCGGTTTCGAATGCCGGAGTGCGCTCATCGTTGAATGGGGTGGGGATCTTGAGATTTGAAACTTGAGATTTCGAAAGGCGTTTATTGCTGGAGGCGACGGGCGGCGCGGAAGTGGGTCTCGGCTTCGGCATTGCGACCCTGGGAGGAGAGTGCGCGGGCGAGGGCGATGTGGGCTGCGGGATTTTGGGGATCGAGCTCGATCGCGCGGTGGAAATGCGGTTCGGCGGCGGGGAATCGGTTGCTAAGAAGGAGCGCGATCGCGAGGCCGAGGTGAGCTTGGGAGTCGCGCGGGGCGAGTTCGACGGCGCGGGAGAAATGCGGAACGGCGTCGGCGTTGCGGCCGGAGGCGGCGATGGCGAAACCGAGATTGCGGTGGGCGACGGCGAAGCGCGGGTTCAGGGTGAGCGCGCGTTCGAAGGCCGGGATGGCGTCGGCGTAGCGGTCGAGGGCGGCGTAGGCGGCGCCGAGGTTGTTGTGGGCGTCGGGGAAGTTGGGTTGGAGGGCGAGGGCTCGCTCGAGGTGAGGAATCGCTTCGCGTGGGCGGCCAAGGCGGGTGAGGTTATCGCCGAGGTTCGAGAGCGCTTGCGGGTAGTCGGGGCGGAGGGTGAGCGCGGTCTCGAGATGTGTGATGGCTTCCTGGATACGTCCACGTTCGGTCAGCGCGAGGGCGAGGTTGTTGTGGGCGATCCAGGCGGACGGATTTCGGGTAGCAGTGGTTTGCCAGAGGGTAAGGCTGTCGTGGTAGGTGCGGGATTGTTGGAAGGTGAGACTTCCCAATCCGAGAAGCAGGAGAAAGGCTGTGGCGGTTTTGAGTTTTGGGTTTTGAGTTGGGGACGTGGGGTTTTGGCGGGAGAGCCACGTGCTCACGCGCGTGGCGGCGGAAGCAAACGCGGCGAACAGCGGCAGGGAGGCGAGGTATTGGAAGTGGTCGGCGACGTAGGAGAAGAGAAAGGGGTAGACGTTGAAAAAACCGAGGACGGGGAAAAGTGTGCCGCCGAAGAGGAGGAGCGCGGTGAGGGCGCTGCGAACCCAGGGTTTGTGCTTCGCGGTGAAAAAAGCGGCGCCGAGCAGAGTGAGGGTGGCGAGTGGGAAGAGCCACTGGGCGAGCGAAGAGACGTCGAGAGCCCAGCGCGGGTAGATGAAAATGAGGTTCGCGGGCCAGAGGAGCTTACCGAGGTAGAACCAGGGGATGCGGCTGGCGAGCAGGAGACGTTCGGCGAAGGTGAGATCGAAGGCGGCGCCGTCGGCGCCGATGTGCGTGCGTTCGAAGTGAGCGGTGTGGAGGCCGGCGGCGAGAGCGAGGGCGAACCACGGAAGAAGTGGAAGGACGTCGCGGCGGAAATGGAGCGGGCCTTGGCGCCACCAGAGGAGAACGAGGAGCGCGGCGGGGAGGGTGGCGGTGACGGATTTGGTGAGGAGGGCGGCGGCGAAGAGGGTGGTGGCGAGGAGATAGGTTCTGAGTTTTGGGTTTTGAGTTTCGGGTTTTGAGTTCTGGGCGCGAAAGAGGGTGTGGTGGAAGTTTAGATACGCGAGCGCGGCGGAGAGATAGAGGAGCGTGGAGAGCGTGTTCTTTTGTTCGGAGATCCAAGCCACGGATTCGACGCAGACCGGGTGAAGGGCGAAGAGAAGTGCGGCGAAGGCGGCACCGGGAACGGCGAGGCGGTGGAGCAGGCGGGCGAAAAGGCAGGCGTTGGCGGCGTGGAGGAAGACGTTGAGCAGGTGATAGCCGAGCGCGGAGTCTCCCCAGAGTTTATGTTCGAGCCAGAACGCGGAATGGAGGAGCGGGTAGTATTGTTGGGTGGCGCCGACTTCGAACCAGATGCGAAACAGTCCGGATAGGGAGCGGAGATCGGGGCGCGTGACGTGGCCGGCGTCGTCCCAGATGAAGCCGGCGGAGAAGGTGGGCCAGTAGGCGACGAGCGCGGCGGCAAAGATGAAGGGGAAGAGCCAGCGAGGAAGGGGAGCGGTGGGGTTGCGCATCGCGACGAGAATGGGAGAGGTATGAACCGCGAGTGGACGCGAAGGAACGCGAATAAAAAGGCCGCCGCTTTTCGGGCGGCGGCCTGGTAAACCAAGCGCGAGATGTGTTGACGGCTAGAACTCGAACGAAGCTGTAAGGAAGAACTGTCGGGGATCGATGATGCGGTAGGTGTGGATCTCGCCGTTCGGGAAAGCGCCGACCGGGCGGAGTCCGCCGCTTTCGGTGATGTTGCGCGCGTTGAGTTGGAACGAGGCGCTGACTTTGTCGCGCCAGAGCCTCGTCCGGTAGGTGATGAACGCGTCGATGTAGGTGTTGGCGCTGTCGAAGATCGGACGATTCGTGTCGAGCTGCGTGATTTTATCGGGGAGCGATTGCACGCCGTAGTAGCCGATGGCGGCTTTGCTTTCCCAACGGACGGCGCCGCCGACCGAGACGTTGCGCCAGATGCGATTATCGGTGAGTTCGTCGAGGCTGACCTTGGTGCTGAAGCGGGCGCTCCATTCGCGGCTCTGCGGGTTGGCCTTGCCCTCGAGCTCGCGGAACGCGCTGTAGGGAGCGCCGACGAACGCGGTGAAGTTGTCTTCGGGCGTTTGGTTGCCGGAGGCGCCGGAGTAGAGCTGTTTCCACCAGAGGCCGGCGGTGTTGCCGCCGGTGGGTTCGAGTGCGCCCTCGCCAGTGGCTCCGATGCGGGGGTCCACGATGGAGGTCCAGATCGGCATACGCTCGTCGATCCAGCGCTGGGTGGCGGCGGAGACGTTGCGGTTGGTGACGGTGGATTTCGTCACGGAGCCGGAGACCGTCCACCACGAGGTCGGGTTGTAGTTGATTTCGATTTCCGTGCCTTTCGCGACGACGTCGGCGGTGGCGGCGAAGGGAATGCCGGGGTCGAAGAGGAACGCTTCCTGTTCGGGGGAGATGCCGGTCTGCTTGGTGACTTCGGCGCGGACCTGGTCGTCGGACCAGCCGGGATTCTGCCAGCGGACCCAGGCGTCGGCTTGGAAGAGCAGGCGAGCGGGGTTGGCGGTCTGACCGCGCGGGGACATGTCGATACGTGTCACGCGTTGGTTGAAGACGCCGGCGTCGCCGTTGCGCGCATCCTTTTGGATGTTTTCGTAGCGGGTGGCGCGAATGACGAGTTTACCGTCGAGGAGGTTGAATCCGAAGGTGAAGCTCTCGTCTTCGCCGGTGGGATTCGGGACGGATTCCTTGTAGAGCGATTGTGCGGGAGTGGAGGGGAGGAAGCTGTCGGATTTATTGTAGCCGAAGGAGAATCCGCGAGCGAGGTCGGACAGGAAGCCGGTTTCCGGGAGGAAGGTGACGTCGCGGAACGGACGGACGATGGCTTGATAATTGGTGGTCTGGCCGGAGTTGAAGTTACGGTTGCCGGACCAGCGATTGGCGGAAGCGTAGTCGAGGGTGATGCCGTCGGGGTTGAGGCGGACGTTGCCGTCGCCGAACATCGTGTAAACCTCGTCCTCGCGGGCGCCGAAGGTGGTGACGAGCAGGCCGTTCAAGAAATGGCCCTGCCAGACGCCGCCGAGGGTTTTGATGGTGATCTTGCTGTTGTTGGTGCCGCCCGTGGCGTCGGAGGCAGCGGCGAGGCCGAGGGTGACAGGATCGCGGTTGAAGACGCCGGTTTGGGCATTGCCCCAGACGTATTGGTAGGAGCCCGGTTGGAAGTCGGTGGGCGCGTAGTCGACGTTGTCGCCCTGGGCGTCGCCAACGTAATAGCGGAAGAAGTTACGCGTGGCTTGGATGGCGGGATATTGGCCGGTGACGCCGTTGGATTGATTGGCGACGGCGATGCCGGCGGGAAGGAAGGAGGGGCTCGAGATCATGGCGTCGCGCCAGGAATACTGACGATCGACGCGGTATTTGTATTCGTAATACCCGGTGAACTGATGGGTGCCGAGGTGTTTCAGCCAGCCGTCGAGCTGGCGGAGATCGGCGCGATAGGCGAGCTGGCCGCGAGTGGTGTCCCATTTGGCCGGACGATAAACGGTGCGCGGGCGGGCGACGCCGATGTAGGGACGGAGGAAATACGGATTGGGCGAGCCATCGAGGAGGCGTTCGTTGACATCGACGGACAGCTGACCGGATTGGCCGAGGTCGTTGGCGATGCCGATGTAGTTGCGCGTCCAACGCTCGGAGTCTTCGCGGAAGAAGTTGCCCTGGAAGGCGAGCGTGTGGAGCGGGTTCGAGAAGAAGACGTGGTCGAGCTGGAGGTTGATGGTTTCGTGGCGGTCCCAGAAACGGTTAACGGCGGAGATGTTGATATTTTCCCAGTCGTAAATGGATCGATCGGTGACGGTCGGCGTGGTGAGGAAGAGCGGCTGGGTGTTGGAGCGAACGCCGGTGCCGCGCGCGTCGGGGGCGCCGGTGATCTGGAGATAGCGGTAGCTTTGGAGCGCGGAAGGCTGCCACGCGGGTGCGTTGGACGCGGTGGACGTCCAAGGGTGATCGCCGGTCCAGCCGTTGGGCGAGGCCCAGTAGCCGGCGCCGTTTTGGTCGATGAACAGCTGACTGGAATCGAAGCCGAGCCAGCTGGCGGTGAAGTAGTCGACGTTCTGGATGTCGGGACTGGCGGTGGTGCCGAAGTTGGCCGTCGTGGGGAAGGTGGTGGCGGTGATGGGAAGGCTCTGCTTGCCGTTGACCGTGATCACGCGAGCAACCGGATCCCACGTGGGGCGGCCGCTGCGCTGCCAGTAAGAGATGTTGTCGCGCGGCGGCAGGGAGTTCGGGCGGTTGCCCTCGGCCTTGTAGTAATTGTAGGACGCGCTGAGCGTGGTGTTCTTGAACGGCTGATACTTGATCATGCCGTTGTAGCGCTCGGTATCGACGCCGGACGGTTTGCGCTCGAAGGCCTCGTGTTGGAAGACCTGTTGGAAGCGGACGGCGAGTTTGTCCTGAAGAAGGACTTTGTTGAAATCGAGGCTGTTGCGGTAGCCCTCGTAGCTGTCGACGCGGAGCACGAGCTGGGCGCGATCGCGTTGGACGTTGGCGGAGGACGGGACCTGGTTGACGGTGCCGGATGGATTGCCGAGACCGAAGACGTTGGCGTTGGGACCGCGGCTGATTTCGATGGAATCGATGCCGATGGGATCAAGCGGCACGCGTCCCATGGTTTCGATATTGCCGAGAGAGACGTTGGCCGGGGCGATGCCGCGAACGCGGTTGGCCTGGGCTGGGTTGATCTGGACGTTGTCGGAAATCGAGCCGTTGCGATCGATGGTGTAGTCGGTGTAAGTGCCGGTGCCCTCGGTGCCGGCGACGTAGAGGAAGACATCGTTGATGTCCGTCATCGCGAAGTCCGTCATCTGCTCCTTGGTCATGATGGTGATCGAGGAGGCGAGGTCTTCGAGCTTCGTGTTGAAGCGCGTGCCGGACATGGTGTTGGCGCTGTAGTAACCCTGCTGGTCGCTCACGACTTCGAAGGGCGAGAGGACGACGACATCATCGTCGGGGGTGGCGGAGGTGGACGCCGGTGGGGCGGATTGGCCGTGGGCGATCGATAACGCGAGCGGGAGGCAGGCCGATGCGAGGAGCAATCGCTGCAATGGGGTTCGCTGGGTGTCGGTGTTCATGGTGTGATGTGTCGGGTTGAACAAGAAAACGAAAACGCGGGCGCCCGGACGGAGTGGTCCGGAGAGCGGAGGCGGCGGCGCCGTGAAGGCGGCCAGGGAGCACGGCACGGTGGACTAACGTTTTGGCGGCAAAACGGTCGGAGGGAGGGGCGAGGGGCGAACGGAGATGGGGGTCGAGGAGCGATTCATCGGCGAAGGTGCCGGGGGGGAGAATCGCGGGGAGATCCTAAGAGACTGCAGGAACGCAATTGGGTGCGAAAAAACTCACAATCGCACCGTTGCGCACATTGTTGACCGAAGGCGGGACCGGGACGGCGGGCCTCGTGTATCCAAAACTCCGTGACGCTGCGAGGCGGGGCGTGTCGTTACGGACGACGAGCGGCGCCTACACGCGGGAGGGGAGCAAGTGGTGTTCGCGCCACTCGCCGGTGAGGAGGACCTCGTGTTGCACCGAGGGGATGCCCGTTTCGTTGCGGTGCATGAGACCGATGAGCATTTCGACGGCGAGGCCGCCGATCTTGGCGGGATCGTAATACATGCCGGTGCACTCGAAATCACGGCGATGCTCAAGGGAAACGATGCCGACGTCGTCGGGCACTTTGACCTTCAGTTTCTCGAGCCACTCGATGAGGAGGCGGGCGTTATTGACGAGGATGGCGTCGGGTTTGTGTTTCTGGAACCAGGTGCGGAAAGCGGATTCGTCCGTGGGTTTTTCGGAGCAGAGCGGGAGACGATCGCGCGCGGGGAACTTGAGCTGCTGGGTGAAGTAGGCGCCGAGCCAGCGGTCGCCCACGCGCGGGCTGTCGTTGCCGTCGGGGAAAACGATGCCGACGCGTTTGTAGCCGCGTTCGCGGCAGCGGTCCATCGACTGCCAGACGGTGTCGTAGTGGTTTTCTGTTACGTGGTGGAGAATGGGCGAGCGGAGCGTCATGCCGAGGGCGACGCAGGAGAAGCGGTTCCATTCGAGATCGAGCGAGGACTGGCCAGGCGGCAGGCGGCCGATGATGAGGCCGTTGATGCTGCGGGCGGAGAGCATGTCGCAGAAGCGGCGCGGGGTCATGCCGGGTTCGGCGAGCCAGAAATGCTCGAGCTTGTATCCAAAATCCTGTGCGCGCTCGGCGGCGCCGGGGAAGAAGTTGGGGCGGTCGTGGTGTTCGGGGCGCCAGCCGTAGCGAGTGGGATAGTTGGTGACGTAGGCGAGGGCCGCGTGCTTGACGGGTTTGCCGGAGCGGCGCGACTGCATGAGCGCCGAGACGAGCGGGTTCATGCGGTAGCCGAGCTCGTGGGCGATGGCTTTCACGCGCTCGCGCGTGGCGGCGGGAATGCGCGGATGATCGCGGAGCGAGAGGGAGACGGTCGTTCGATGAACGCCGGCGCGCTTGGCAACGTCTTCGAGGGTAGCGGCGACCTGCACGACTCGTTTACTGACGCTGCGGCGGAAGAGAGGTCGAGAGAAAAGTCGACGATGAGCGCAGAGGGAGGCTATTGCGACGTGATCGGGAAGGCGGGGATCAATTGCCGAAGATCGTCGGCGATGAGCCGCGCGAAGGCGACGGAACCGGCGGCGTCAAGGTGAGTGCGATCGGGGCCTTTGTCGGTGGGAGGGTTGAACTGCTCGACGGCGGCGGGGCCGAGGGCCTCGCAAAAAGCGATGCTGCGCGCGTGGAGGTCGACAAGGGGGACGTTTTTCTCGGCGGCGACGCGGCGGGCGGCGGCAGCGTAAGGGTGAAGTGTGTCGGTGAGTTTGGTGGGATTTTCCGGATCGAAGGTGCGGCGGCAGAGCGACGTGACGAGGATGGGTAGGCCGTTGATGGCGCGGACGTCGTCGATGTAGCGCGCGAGGTTTTCGGCGTAGGTGGTGTCGGGATCGGTTTCGCGTGCGGGCCCTTTGCCGGGCTGGTCGTTGTGACCGAATTGGATGAGGTAGTAGTCGCCGTGGAGGGAGAGCGCATGATCCCAAAGGCCCTCGTCGCGGAAGCTTTTCGAACTGCGGCCGCTGCGGGCGGTGTTGAGGCATTCGGTGCCCGGGGCGAGCAGCTGTTTGAAGCCGCTGCCCCAACCGGCGTGATCGGTGACGGTGGAGTCGCCGACGAGAACGATGCGTGTCGGACGCGGGGTGTCGCCGGCGAGCGGGCGGGCGATGAGCGGATTGAAGATGCGTTCGCGATTGAGGTCGGCGGCGTCTTCAGGCGAGAGCGTGTGGGCCCACGCGACGCGGGTGGACGGCGACGCGCCGGGGCCGGTGCTGCCGTATTCAGCGTAGTAGGACGTTTGTTCGGCGTGGGGTTTGTTCCAATTGTGCCAGCCCTCCGGGCGGACGACGGAGGCCATCTCGGTGCGGATGAAAACGGTTTTGGCGTAGTCGCGCCACGGGCGGCCGAGATAGGTCCGGGCGTTTTCGGCGCCGGTGATTTTGCAGTCGAGGAAGACGAAACCGTGCGGGGTGTCCTTGGGCGTGGACGCGGCGGTGATGTAGCCGTTGGCGAGGCAGTGGATGTGGCAGCGTTCGAAGAGCGCGGTGGCGGCGCCGAAGATGAAATCGACGTGGCCCTCGATGTAGCAATCGGTGAAGTGGTGACGGCCGCGGTTGAGGAGAATCGTGTCCTGCCAGCCGAGGAAACGGCAGCGGCGGAACTCGAGGAGATCGCCGTCGGCGCGGAGCGCGAGGGCCTGGCCGACGGGACCCGCGGTATTCGAAAAGGTGATATTTTCCCAGATCATGCCATCGCCATCGATGTGGACGGTGGGCGTGCGGAAGGTGCCGATGGGTTTGCCGTCGGGCCCGGGGAGATTCGCGTGGAGATCGAAGGTGACGATCGTGGTGGCGGCGTCTTCGCCGAGGATGTGGAGGTGGCCGCGTTCGCGTTGAACGTGGATGCGTTCGCGGTAAATGCCGGGTTTGACGGCGATGACCCAACGCGGCGTGGCGGGGTCGGTGTTCATCGGCGCGGCGCTGATGGCTTCCTGGAGCGAGGTGAAGTCACCGGAGCCGTCGAGAGCGACCGTGGCGTTGGGTTTACCGGAGGCGGCCGCAACTGCGAGCGGGGCGAGCAGGGCGAAGGCGCAGAGGAAAAACGACTTCATTGCCAAGCGTGCGAAGTCCGGCAGGGGCGAGGCGACGCGGCCGGCCATCAGATCGTTTGAATACGATGAGGCGTCGCAGCGGCGGCGTCACATCAAGTTGAGCAAACGAGGAAGCGTGAGCGATAGCGCGGGGATGTAGGTGATCGCGAGCAGGGCGAACAGCATCGCGATGAAAAAGGGGATCGCGGCGGGGACGACGCGTGCGATCGTGGTGTTGCCGACGCCGCAGCCGAGGAAGAGACAGGTGCCGACCGGTGGAGTGCAGAGGCCGATGCAGAGATTGGCGATGATCACGATGCCGAAGTGGACCGGATCCATGCCGAGGCCGATGACAACGGGCAGAAAGATTGGGGTGAAAATGAGCACGGCGGGTGTCATATCCATGAACGTGCCGACAACGAGCAGGAGAACGTTGATGAGCAGAAGGACCATCAACGGATTTGCCGAGAGTGTGAGCATCGCGTCGCTGACGAGTTGCGGGATGCGCTCGTAGGCGAGAACCCAGCTCATGGCCTGGCTGGCGCCAACGAGGATCATGACGACGGAGGTGGTCTTGGCGGCGCGCAGGAAGATGTCGGGGAGCGCGGCGAGTTTGACCTCCTTGTAGAAAAACGTGCCGAGAACAAAGCAGTAGGCGACCGCGATGGCCGATGCTTCGGTGGCGGAGAAGAGACCGCCCAGAATGCCGCCGAGCACGACAACCACGAGCAGCAGGCTTGGCACGGCGCGAACAAATGCACCGAAGATCGAAGGAGATGAGGTGGACTGTGCGTCGGCTTTGGCTTTTGCCGCAGCTTCGCGAGCGGCGGCGCGTGTCGCGGCTGGCGCGAGGAAGTGCAGCGTGACGAAGCTTGCGGCCATGAGGGCGACGCCGACGAGGATTCCGGGAATGACGCCGGCGAGGAAAAGCGCGGCGACGGAGACGTTGCCGGACACGACCGCGAACACGATCATGATATTGCTCGGGGGGATGAGCAGGCCGGTGGTCGCGGACGTGACGGTAAGGGCGACGGCGAATTCCCGTTTGTAGCCCTTTTCTTCCATTTGCGGGATCATGAAGCCGCCGATGGAGGACACGGCGGCGGCGGCGGAGCCGGAGACGGCGCCGAAGAGCATGCACGAAAGTGTATTCACATAAGCGAGACCGCCGGGGAAACGGCCGACGAGCGATGATGCGAACTCCATCAAGCGTCGCGCCATGCCGCCGTCACCCATGAGCACGCCGGAGAGGACGAAGAACGGGATGGCAAGAAGCGGGAAGCTGGAGATGCCGGTGGAAAGGCGTTGGGCGACGACGTAGCCGGTGGGGACGTCGCCGAGAGTCGCGATGGTGGCGACGGTCGCGATGCCAATGCAGAAGGCGATCGGGACGTTGAGGAGCATCAGCCCCGCAAAAACGACGAGGAGGATAGCGACTTCGGCGTTCATGTCAGATGTCCTTTTCGGTGGTGTGCGAACCAGCCGGTTGAAGCTTAATGAGGTGCTCGATGGCGAAGGCGCAGAAGAAGAGGCCGCTCAGCGGCACGGCGGAGTAGAGGTATCCGATTTTCCACTGCAGCAAGGGCGTGAGCTGGTTGGCGCCGAGCGTCTCGCTGACGAGGCGCCAGCCGCCGTAGCAGAGGGCGAAGCCGGCGAAGAACAGGACCGCGAGTTCGACGATGACTGCGACGAGGCGTTGCGCGGACGGGTCGAGCTTGGCGACGAAGTAGTCGACGCCGAGATGGCCGTAGGAGCGGTAGGTGACCGCGGCGCCGAAGAGAGACACCCAGACCAGGAGATAAACGGCGAGCTCTTCGGTCCAGTCGCTCGGTCGGATGCCGGGAATGTAGCGCGAAAGGACGCCCCAAAGGACGTCGAGCGTGAGAATGACGAAAAGCGCGATCGTGAACCACTCGAGGCAGCGAACGACCTTGTTCCAGAGGGCGGCCATGGCGGGAGGGGTTAGCGGATCTCGCGGATCTGCCGAGCGAGTTCGCCGATGGGAGTCCCCTCGAATTCGCGATACATTGGCAGGGTGGCTTCGACGAAAGGCTGTTTGTCCGGGTGATAGATTTTCACACCGGCTTTCTCGACCGTGGCGAGCGCTTCGGCGGTTTTTTCGGTCCAGAGCTTGCGTTGGAATTCGACCGATTCGTTCGCAGCTTGATTGAGCCACTCGCGCTGTTGCGGGGTGAGGTTTTCCCAAATGCGCTGGCTGAAGATAACGAGGTCGGGAATGCGAGTGTGTTCGTCGAGGGAGAAATGTTTCGCGACCTCGTAATGGCGGCTGGTGAGGAAGCTCGGGGCATTATTTTCGGCGCCGTCGACCATGCTTTGCTGAAGCGCGGTGTAGAGTTCGCCCCACGGGATGGGGGTGGGGCCGCCGCCCAAGGTGGCGATCAGGTCGCGGGCCATCTTGCTGGGAAGAACGCGGATCTTGAGTTCCTTCACGTCTTCGGGACGGAGGATCGGTTTGCCCACGGTGTAGAAGCTGCGGCTGCCAGAGTCGTAGTAGCAGAGGCCGTGCATGCCCGCAGGTTCGCCGGCAGCGAGAAGTTTCTGGCCGATCGGGCCGTTGAGGACGGTCCAATAGTGGTTCTCGTCGCGGAACAGATAAGGAAGGCCAAAGAGCGCCATCTCGGGAACGAAACCCTCGAGGGCGGCGGCGGAGGTCTTCACGATGGCGACGGCGCCACGCTGGAGTTGCTCGATGGTTTCGGGTTCGGAGCCGAGCTGGCCGTTGGGAAATACCTGGATCGCGAGCGAGCCGCCCGAAAGCTCGGCGACGCGTTTGGCCATGAGCTCCATCGCGGTGTGAACGGGGTGCGCCTGGTCCAGGGCATGCGCGAGTTTCAACACCGTGGTGGCGCCGCCGGCACCGGCGTGTTTGCCCTGGCGTATCACGCCGACGAATACTGCGGCGGCGAGCAGGGCGCCGGTGACGAGGCCGACGAAGAGGAAAGAGACAGCTTTGCGGTCCATGAGAGGGGAGGGGAAGGCGAACGTGCTATCGACGGGCGCGCGGCACAACGGAATTATGGAAACGCGGAATCGTGTCGATCGCCCTACGGTTGGGGCGGGGGAACGGAGTTGAGGCTGCGGGCACCTTTGGCGGGGTTGATGGTGACGTTGTTGAACGTGATGGTGCCGGCGTGCTGAACGACTTCGGTATCGGTCACATTGTTGAATGTCGAGTTGCTGATACGGATGTGTTCCACGATGGCTCCGGGAAAGCCGCGGATGAACATGACGCGAGGACTGGCGGAGCTGGTGATATTCTCAAGGTGGATGTTGCGGACGACCGGCTTGAAGTCGCCCTTGGCACCTTCCTCGTAGAGCAAGTCGATCGTGAGCACGGCTTCGCCAACACGACCGATGGTGATGTTGCGCATGAAAACATTTTCGAGGACGCCGCCGCGGAGGGCGTTGTTCTTGAAACGCAGGCCGCGATCGAGGTCGGGCGAGTCCATCGTGCAGTTCTCGACGAAGATGTTGCGGATGCCGCCGGAGCATTCGCTGCCGAGCACGACGCCGCCGTGGCCGTCCTTCATCGTGCAGTTGCGGATGATCATGTTTTCGGTCGGCACGTTGACGCGGCGGCCGTCGCCGTTGCGGCCGGATTTGATCGCGATGCAGTCGTCGCCGGTGTCGAAGATCGTATCCTCGACGAGGATGTCGCGGCAGGATTCGGGATCGAAGCCGTCGTTATTGGGGCCGTGCGTGGTGATGGTGACGCCGCGGACGGTGATGTTTTCGGAAAGGACGGGATGAATTTCCCACATCGGCGAGCGGAGGATGGTGACGCCCTCGATGAGGATGTTTTTGCAGCGGTAGGGCTGGATGAAATTGGGGCGGAGGAAATGGCCTTCGCCAAAGATTCGTTGGGCGACGGGCGTGTCGGTTTCGGCGAGGGCGATGAGACGGTCGCGGGCGGGTTTTTGTTTGGAGCCCTTTTTCTTATCGTTCCAGGACCACCACGTGTCCCAGGTGGAGCCGCCGTCGAGTGTGCCTTTGCCGGTGATGGCGATGTTTTGTTTTTCGAAGGCGTAGATGAACGGGGAGAAGTTCATGCACTCGACGCCTTCCCAGCGGGTGAAAACGATCGGGTATTTGGCGAGGTCGAACGTCCACTGCAGCGTGGCGCCTTCGGAGACGTGGAGATTGACGTTGTTGTCGAGGTGGATGGCGCCGGTGAGCCAGGTGCCGGGCGGGATGACGACGCGGCCGCCACCGGCTTTGGTGCACGCGGCGATGGCGGCGTGGATGGCGTCGGTGGAGTCGGTGTTGGGCTTCGCGCCGAAGTCGGTGATGGGGAAATCGCGATCGGGAAACGTGGGCGGCTTGATGCGGGCGAGGATGGTGTCGGCGTAGGACCAGTCACGCGCTTGGGATTGCGCGCTGAAGGCATGGGGCGCCGGCGAGTTCGAATCGGCGGAGAGGAGTTGTTGGACTTCGATGCCGGCCATGATGAAGGGACCGACGCCTTTGAGGTCGTTGTCGATGATCGGCTCGCTGATGTAATATTCGAACGAGCCGTCGCGGGTGCGGCCTTTGGAGTTGGTGTAGCCGAGGCCGGCGACCTCGCAGCAGCGCGTGAGGCTGATGGTGCCGTCGGCGTCCGTGCGGATAAAATCGCGGATGATGCCCTCGTAGGCTTTGAGGACAGCGGGGAGGTATTTGTCGCGCGGGAGATAGCCGCGGTTGATGCCCTTCGCGAGAGAGTAAACGAACATCGAGGAGCATGTGGCCTCGAGGTAGTTTCCTTCGCGCGGACCCTGATCCATGACCTGCCACCAGAGGCCGGTTTTGGGATCCTGCCATTTCAGGATGCCGTCGGCGGTGCGACGGAGGATTTCGTTGATGTGTTCAACGTCTGGATGCGTCGGCGAGAAGAAGTCGAGCGAATCGACGAGGGCCATGGACCACCAGCCGACGGCGCGGCCCCAGAAGTGCGGCGAAGTGCCGGTTTGTTTGTCGGCCCAGGGTTGTTCGCGTTTTTCGTCCCAGGCGTGGTAATACAGGCCGCTTTTCGGATCGTAGCCGTGGCGATCCATTAGCGTGATCTGGTTGGCGACGTCGTCGAAACGCGCGGGCTCTTCGAAGACCTTGCCGTAGTGCGCGAGGAAAGGCGACGCCATGAAAAGGCCGTCGAGCCACATCTGGTGCGGATAACGGAGCTTGTGCCAGTAACCGCCCTCGCTCGTGCGCGGGTGGCGCTGCATCTGGGTGATGAGGGTGTCGAGGGCGGTTTTGAGATGAGCGTCGCGGCGGCCCTGCTCCCAAAGATGGAGGAGGACTTTGCCGGGCGGGATCATGTCGATATTGTATTCCTCCATCCGATACGTCGCGATCGATCCGTCCGGTTGGATGAAGGAGGTGACGGTTTTCGCGCCGTAGTCGGCGAAGGCCGTGTTGCCGGTGCGGTCGGCGAGTTTCAGGAGCGAGAGGCCGAAGAGCGACGTCGTGTAATCCCAGCGGGCGCGCGGGGCGCCTTGGTGGAACATCGTTTCGCCTCTGCGCTTCATTTCCGACTCGGCGAGGCGGACGGACCAGTCGAGGGCGGACGAGCCGTGAAAATCGGTCGGGACGGATGAAGCGGCGCGAAGCGCGGGGGCGAGAAGGGAAATCGCGAGCAGGGCGAACGTCGGTAACGATCGCGCAGGCAGGCGGCGATGCGGGACATGGTCCCGCGGCTCACGCAGCGGACCGCAAATGATCGAGGCGCTGGGAGCGACGAGAGGGGTGGTCATTATCGGGAGACGCTGACTTTGATCGGGGAGTTGAGGCGGGCGGCTTGGGCGGCGATGTAGGCGTCCCAGGATTCCTTCGTGGTGAACTCGCCCGCGCGCGACCAACCGGCGCCCGCGCGATAGCGGAGCGGCTGGCCGGGGGCGGTTTTGGCGAGAAGGAGGAGGTTGCGGTCGTCTTCAGCGTATCCAGAGAACGATGACGCGTCGACGATGACGGCGGTGCCGAGCGAACCGTTGGATTTTTGAACGACCCATTGGGCAAGGGAGGCGTCCTTTTCGGCGCGCGTGAGGGCGATTTGTGGATCCTGGCCGCGGTCCGTGGGATTTTTGTTCAGGCCGATGCCGATGGTGAGTTCCTTCGTGTTACCGGTGGCGGTGAACGTGCTCTCGATCAGGTCGAGGTTGTGGCCGGCGTCGACGGTGAAGCGTTTGACCTCGGAGACGTAGATGCCGTTGGCGGCCCACGTCGTGTAACTCAGTTCAAAGATGGCGCGGATCGGACCGTTCGCCAGGACGCGGGCGGAGGTGAAATTGCCGCTGACGTGGAGCTGACGGCCGTCCCAGATGCCGGTGCCGCCGCAGCCGCGCGAAGGGCCGACCTGATACATGTCCATGCCCTCGCCCTCGTCGATGTGGTAGTGGTCGTGGCCCTTGTTATACCAACGATCGACGATGGGGTAGTCGACGCGCTTGCACCAGACATCGAGACCGGAGGTAACGAGGATTTCCTTGCCGGTCTTGTGTGGATCGGGCGCGGCGAGCGCGGGGCCGTAGGTGCGGTGGGCGATCTTGTCGTTCTCCCAGGCAAAGTCGTCGAGGCGCTCGGGCACGAGGCGGGCGAAGGCTTTCGTGGGGAAAACGGGTGCGACGCCCTCGATGCGCTCGATGGTGAACGTGGCGGATTTTTCGCCGGCGGCGAAATCGTGCTGGAAGATGAAATCGCCGTAAGCGACGCCCTTGTTCTGGGGATCCTTGGCGTGCGGATTGATGTTGGTGACTTGGTAAGGGAGCGATTCGCCGCGGGCGTTCTTGACGGCGAGTTTTTGGAGGAGCGCGCCGGGGATGGCCTCGGCGATTTGTGCAAATGGGACGGTGATCGTTTCGGACGGACGCGCGATATCGAGGTCGTGAGTGACGGTGATCTTTATGGAGTCGGCACCGAAGAGAGGAGTGAGGAAGGCTGAGGCGGCGAAGAAGGCGAGGTGAGCGAAGGGGCGTTTCATGGGGTTAAAGGGCAGTTTTCATTCTGAACGAGGTGAAGCATCCATCTCGGTCTGCGCGCGCTTTCTGGCGAACGGACGTCAAAACGGATTTTTCGCTTCGCTCAGAATGACGTTGGGATTTTGAGGGGTAACGAAGTCTAGCGGGCGAGCCAGCCGCCGTCGACGGCTACGGTGAAGCCGTGCATGTAATCGGAGGCGGGCGAAGCGAGGAAAACGGCGGCGCCGGCGAGGTCTTCGGGCGTGCCCCAGCGGCCGGCGGGGATGCGATCGAGGATGGCGGCGTTGCGCTTTTCGTCGGCGCGGATGGCGGACGTGTTGTCGGTCGCCATGTAGCCGGGCGCGAGGGCATTCACGTTGATGCCGTGCGGGGCGAGTTCGTTGGCCATGAGCTTGGTGAGGCCGTTGAGCGCGCTTTTGGCGGCCGTGTAGGAGCCGACGCGGATGCCGCCTTGGAAGGAAAGCATCGAGGTGACGTTGATGATTTTGCCCGGAGATTTTTTGGCGATGAGCTGGCGGGCGAAAACCTGGCTCAGGCGAAAGGCGGCATCGAGGTTGATGTTGAGGACCTCGCGCCAGTCCTGCTCGGTGAAATCGACGAACGCCGCGCGGCGGATGATGCCGGCGTTGTTGACGAGGATGTCGGCGCGACCGAGGGCGTTAACGGTTTCGTTGACGATGCGTTCGGCGGCGCTGTCGGCGCCCACGTCGATCGCGATGGTGGTGGATTTGCGACCCGTGGCTGCGATGTCGGTGGCGAGAGCGGAGGTGTCGCCGCGGGCAACGAGTGCGACGTCGGCGCCCGCTTCGGCGAGCGCGAGCGCCATGCCGGCGCCGAGGCCGCGCGAGGCGCCGGTGACGATGGCGACACGGCCATCGAGGCGGAATTTATCGAGGATATTGGGCATGAGTCAGCAAAGGAGGTGAAGGAGGGGGACCACGAAACACACGAAATACACGAAAACGGAAGGGCTGAGGTGCTGTTCGTTTTTGGTGTGTTTCGTGTATTTCGTGGTTACGCGTTTTAGCGCAGGTCGCTCATTGCCACGGCGTCCATGTCGGTGAAGGTTTGGTTGTCGCCGCCCATGGCCCAGATGAATTTGTAGCTGCCGGTGCCGACGCCGGAGTGGATCGACCAGGATGGTGAGAGGGCGGCTTCGCGGTCGCGGACGATGATGTGACGGGTGCGTTGCGGCTCGCCGAGCAGGTGGACCACCATTTCGGAGCCGAGGTCGAAATAGAGATAGATCTCGGTGCGACGGGAGTGCGTGTGCGTCGGCATGGTGTTCCAGACGCTGCCGGATTCGAACTCGGTAAAGCCCATCACGAGCTGGCAGCTTTTGATGCCGTCGGCGTGAATGTATTTGTTGATACGGCGCCGGTTGGCCTTGGCGGGATCGCCGATGGGAGCGCCGATGTTTTTCTCGCGGGTCGAGTGCGCAGTCGGATGTTTCGCGTGAGCGGGTGTGCTGACGAAGTAGAACGCCGCCTGGCCGGAGGTGCCGTTCTCGAAAAACACCTCGCGTTCGCCGAGGCCGATGTAGAGGCAATCGAGGGTGTCCATCTCGTGGCGTGTGCTGCCGACGCGAATCGCGCCGGGAGCGCCGATGTTGATGATGCCGATTTCGCGACGCTCGAGGAAGAAGCTGGTGCCGGTTTCTTTGGCGTTCGGGAGTTCGAGGGCGGCATTTGTCGGAACTGCGCCGCCGATGATCATGCGATCGAGGTCGGTGTAGTGCGCAGTGACTTCGCCCGCGCGGAAGAGATCGCCGATGAGGAAGGCGTTGCGGAGAGCCTCGGTGCTCAGGATGTTCGTCTCGGAAGGGGAGGGTGAATAGTGGAGCTTCATGTCGGAACGAAAGGGGTCGGCGGGAAAGGGAAAGCGACAGCCGAGTAATTGTTGCGGATGAGTGGTTCCGCAAGCCACGCAGCGGGGGATTTAACGGGGTGACTGGCTGAATAGGCATCGGGGTGTGCGGCGACAGGTCGATTTCCGGTCCCATCGTTGACGCAGCCAGATTCCCCTTGGTGCGTTTCCGGAAACTCTTAACAGTGTTTGCTGACTTTCTTCCGCCATCCGCGGCGGTTGGTTCGTCTTAGATCCCAATGACCCGAATCCTTCTCACCACGACTTCGTTTCAGGACACGCCTGGAGCCCATCACGATCTGCTTGCGAGCACGGGATGGGAAATCATCCGCGCGCGCGGTCCGCTCAATGAGGCGGACACGCTTGCGCTGGTTGGCGACATCGACGGCTACATCTGCGGCGACGACATGATCACGCGCGCGGTGCTCGAAAAGGCGCGGCCGCGTCTGAAGGTGTTGTCGAAATACGGCATCGGCGTGGACAAGATCGACGTGAAATCCTGCACGGAATTCGGGATTCCGCTGCTCTTCACGCCGGGTGTGAATCACACGACGGTGGCGGAGCATACCTTCCTGCTGCTGCTCGCGCTGGAGAAAAACTTCCTGTTCCATACCGACTCGACGCGCTCCGGCGGATGGAAGCGAAAGACCGGACACGAGTTGTTGGAGAAAACGATCGGCATCGTGGGGCTCGGACGCATCGGCAAGGAAGTCGCCGTTCGGGCGCGGGCGTTTGGGATGAACGCGATCGGCTACGATGTTTATTGGGATGAAAAATTCGCGGCGGAGCACGGGGTGAAACGCGCGGCCACGCTCGATGAGGTTTTCGCGGTGTCGGATTACCTCTCGCTGCATACCAACCTCACCCCGGAGACGCGCGACATGATCAACGCGAAGAACATCGCGAAGATGAAGAAAGGCGTGCTCATCCTGAACTGCGCTCGCGGCGAAATTGTGCACACGAGCGATATGGTGGAGGCGTTGAAGAGCGGCCAAGTCGGCGGCTATGGCACGGATGTGCTCGATCAAGAGCCGCCCGCGGCGGATCATCCGCTGTTGAAGTTGCCGAATGTCGTGTGCACGCCCCACATCGGTTCGCGCACGCACGAAAGCGTGCAGCGGCAAGCGCTGGCGTCGGTGAAGAACCTGATCGCGGCGATGCACGGCGAGAAGCCGCTGGCGCAGGTGAATCCGGAGGTTCCGGTGAAGAAAGTCGTGTGAGTCGTTCTGCCCATCGTTCTCGTTCTTCGTAATCGTTCTTGTTCTCCGGTCCGAACCGAGAACGAGAAAGAGAACGAAGAACGAGAACGATAAAAACCATCTCTCCCCATGTCTGAAGTTTTCTACGTCGTCCCGGAAGAACAGCACAACGCCCTCGTCGCTGCCGCGTATCAGCATCGTGGTTACAGCAAGCAGGAGGCGGAGGCGGGCGCGCGTTTTTGTGCCGAGGCCACGCGGCATGGCATTCGCACGCACAATGCGCTGAAAGCGCTGCACCTCGACCATCTCTTTGGCTCCGCCGCCGGCGGCTGCGTGCCGAAGGCGAAGATCGAGAAAGTGAAGACGCGGTATCGCGCTTCACAGGTGTGGAACGCGAATCGCAAACTCGGGCAGGCGACCGGCTATGCCGCGATCGAGGCGGCGATCAAGTTGGCCGATAAATACGGCGTCGGCATGGTGTCGGTCGACAACGCCTTCCACTACCTGTGGGGCGGCGGCTACGTGATGGATGCGGCGAAACGCGGCTACATCGCTTACACGAATTGCACGGCTGCGCTCGCGGAAGTCGTGCCGTTTGGCGGCAAGTATCCGACGCTCGGAACGAATCCGCATTCGTGGGGTTTCCCGACGCAGAGCGCGATCGGGTATCCGATTGTGATCGATTGGGCCACGAGCGTTGTCGCGATGGGTCGCGTGCAACAGCTCGCGCGCGAAGGCAAACAGCTCCCGCCTGGCGCGGCCGTCGATGAAAGCGGCGCGCCCACGACCGATCCGGCGAAGGCGAAGTATCTTGTGCCGTTCGGGGCGCACAAAGGTTACGGCCTCGCGCTCATGAACGAAATCATCGGGGCGTTCATCGGCGGTTCGCTGCCGACGATTCGCAATCGTTGGAGCCAGGTGCCGGAAGGCGAAAAAGGCACGTGCGCGTTTTTCTTCCAAGTGTGGCATCCGGATGCGATGAACGGCGGCGCGTTTGCGAAGGGCCGCACGCAAGCGGAGAACGTGAAAGCCGTGATCGATGACATTCTCGGCCATGGAAACGAGAACTGCATGCTCCCCGGACAACTTGAAGCGCAGGCGGCGGCGCGCTGTGCCAAGAACGGCGGACTGTTGTTCTCCGAGGCCGAGATCAATGCCTTCAGCGAGGTCGCCGGCGAAATCGGCAAACGCGCCTGGGTGCTGACCGACCTCAAAGTGGCTGAGTAATTTCCGATCCATCACTTCTCGCCCAACACGCGAGCAAGACGCGAATGTGAGTTGATTTTCGCGACCTTTCGTGTGTTTCGCGCCAAGAATCCTTTTTTTTTCTCCATGAGCCTCCCCATCAAACCCGCGAACTCCTGCGCATTTGATCAGATTTCACTCGGCGAAGTCATGCTTCGCCTCGATCCCGGCGAGGGCCGCATTCGCACCGCCCGGGAATTCAAAGTTTGGGAAGGCGGCGGCGAATACAATACGTCCCGCGGCCTTCGGAAATGTTTCGGTTACAAGACGGCGGTCTGCACCGCCTTCGTCGACAACGAAGTCGGCCACCTCGTGGAGGACTTCATCATGCAGGGCGGCGTCGCGACCGACTTCATCAAGTGGCGCGAAGACGACGGCATCGGCCGCTCGGTGCGCAACGGATTGAACTTCACCGAGCGCGGCTTCGGCATCCGTGGCGCCGTGGGCAATCCCGACCGTGGCAACACGGCGGCGTCGCAATTGAAGCCCGGCGATTTCGACTGGGATCACATTTTCGGGAAGCTGGGCGTGCGCTGGTTCCACACCGGCGGGATCTTTGCGGCGCTGTCCGAATCGGCCGCGGCGCTGACTGTCGAAGCGGTCAAGGCCGCCAACAAGCACGGCACGATCGTGTCCTACGATCTCAACTACCGGCCCTCGCTCTGGAAAACGATCGGCGGACTGAAGAAGGCGCAGGAAGTGAATCGCGAGATCGCCAAGTATGTCGATGTGATGATCGGCAACGAGGAGGACTTCACCGCTTCGCTCGGTTTCGAGGTGAAGGGCGCGGATCACAACATCTCCAAGATCGAGATCGATGCGTTCAAGGAGATGATCGAAACGGCGGTGAAGACGTATCCGAATTTCAAGGTCGCGGCGACGACGCTGCGCCGCGTGATCACCGCGACGAAGAACGACTGGAGCGCGATCCTCTGGCACGACGGCAAGTTCTACGAGAGCCGCAAGTATCCGGAGCTCGAAATCCTCGATCGTGTTGGCGGCGGCGACTCGTTCGCGAGCGGCGTGCAATTCGGCTTCTTGGAATTCAACGATCCGCAGAAGGCGGTCGAATACGGCGCGGCGCACGGCGCGCTCGCTTCGACGACGCCCGGCGACACGTCGATGGCGACGCGCAAGGAAGTCGAGAAGCAGATCTCCGGCGGCGGAGCGCGCGTGGTGCGTTAAAGCCGCACGATGCAGGATTCGGGCTAGGGCGAGCCGTCCCGCTGAGCCGATGCGGCCGGGACGCCGCCCTCCTTCACACCAAGCCTTGCTGCAGGCACCAGCGCACGAGGCTGGTCAGGTCGCGCAGGCCTAGTTTGGAGAGGATTTGCGCGCGCGCTTTCTCAATCGTCCTCGGGCTGAGGTGAAGGCGCGCGGCAATTTCCTTGGAGATCAGCCCGCTGGCGACGAGGCGCGCGATTTCGCGTTCACGCTCGGTGAGCAGATTGCGGGCGGTGTTGTCGCCCGCTGCCGAACTCGCCGGTGCCGGCGCGAAACCGGCGGAGAAATAGAAGCCGCCGGCGAGCACGCGTTGCACGGCCGTTTCGATTTCGGCGAGCGGCAGGGTCTTGTGAACGAATCCCGACACGCCCGACGTGAGCAGCTCGGCGGGCAAGGCCGGATCGGTTTGCCCGGTGAGCACGATCGCGCGCAGGGCCGGCCAGCGCTCGCGTAGCGCCTGCACGATCTCGCGGCCATTCATGTCCGGCAAATGGAGATCGACCATGAGCAAGTCGGGCGGGTTTTTCAGGCAATAATCGAGGCCCGCGCGGCCATTGGCATAGACTCGCACTTCCGCCAGCTCGAGCCGGGTGCGCAGCGCGTGCGCGAGCAAATCGCAAAGCAGTGCATCGTCTTCGATCACCACCACCCGCGGCAATGATCGCTGGTCTTCGGAGATTTGGAGCGGATCCGGCTTCACGAAGGCGCAACCTGCTAAGGCAACCGGATCGCGCAAGCGTGGATGCGGGCTCGAGGCGTAGAACTACGCCGCCAGCCGGTAGGGCTACCCTGAAAATGGAGTAGGCGCCTCCGTTGTGGAGTCGGCGCAATTCCCTTTCGACTACGCGAGACTGGGAGGCGTCGCCGCGTCGGTGGGGTTCTTCCGTGACCACGTCCTTGAACTCATGCTGATCATGTCTTTGCGCCCAACGCTCCGTGCACCTCGATTTCGCGAGTGCATCCGGTTTCTGAATACTCGCGGTGTCTCGCGTGTGCTGCTTTCGCTCTTTGGCGGTGTGCTCGCCGCGGAAGCGGCACCCGGACCTATCGAGGTCTCCACCGGTCCGATTACAAACTACACGCAAAACGGCGCCACAGTGACCGCCGCTCCCGCATTAAACCTTTCGGGTGGCGGGAACTTCGTTAGCGGCGCGTTGCAATTCGCGCTGTCTTCAACCGAAGCGACGGAGACTCTCGGCCTGACCACCGTTGCGACGCCGGATGTGACCGCGGGCGTCGTCTCCATTGTTGGCACCACGGTTTATCTCGGCAAAGGCGCGCAGGCCGACGCGATCGGCAGTGTCGACGGCCTGGCCAACGGAAAAGTCGGTCAGCCCTTGAAGATCAATTTCGTGGCGAGCGCGTTCGACAACGCCAGTTTCGAGGATAGCACGACCACGGGATGGGAGATTTCCAACAGCCGCGTCATTCTGGGCGCGGGTCATCAGATTGCCGGGTTTCCGGTTCCGCTCGATCCGACCCCAACGCCCTCTACCGGCGGGCTAACCTCGCCTGGCGACGCCACTCCTGCGGCTTCTTCGACCTTCACGACCACCATCAGCAGCAACGTCGCTAGTGGTGGCGTGAACGGCACCAAATCGCTTTCGCTCGCTCTCACGGGTCGCGTCGACGGTGGCGGTATCTTGCGCGGTCCGGCGGCCGTGAGCGCCACGTCGTTTCACCTCAACGCCGGCAATTCGATCTCCTTCTGGTGGAGCGCATCGCCGGCGAGCGATGCCTACGATGTTTTCGGCTATCTGCTGAACGTCGACAACGGCAACACGCAGATCTTGATCAACGCGACCGGCAATAGCGGTTCTGCGACCCAGGCATGGACGAAAGTCACCGCAACGGCCAACGCGACGGGCAACTACAAGTTCGTGTTCATCTCCGGCTCATTTGATTACTCCTTCGGCCGCGCACTGGGAGCGAGTTTGTTGATCGACAATGTCCAGATCGACACCGGCACATTCGTCGACAGCTCCGTGGTGCAAGCGCTCGGGCGCTTGGTGACCTATAGCAATACGTCTCTCGATCCGTCCGCCACGCGCAATCTCACGATCACCGCCACGGACGGTGCGGGCGAATCCGGATCGACGACCCACTCGATCGGCGGCGCGCCGGTGAACAATCCGCCCCAGATCGCTTCTATCGCCGAGTTCGCAGCGACTCCCCAGCAGCCGCCGGCGGCGATTGCTGGCAACCTGCAGGTCACCGACCCGGACGACACCCGGCTGACCGGAGCCACGGTCAAGATCTCCGCCAACCGCCAGACCGGCGACGTGCTGGGTCTGGTCACCAATAGCGGAACGATGGGACCGATCCCCGCGAGCTATGATTCCACATCGGCGACACTCACGCTGACCGGCACCGCTACGATTGAACAATACCGCGCCGCCTTGCGCGCGGTCACCTTTGCGACCACGAGCACGAGCAGCACGTCGCGCACGATCACGTTCTCGGTGACCGACGCCAATCACGCCGCCACCGGCGCTCTTTCGGCCACCGCAACGATGACCGTTTCGATCACCGCTCCCGCGCCGGAGATCACGAACGAAGCGACGCTGACGGCTTCGTATGGCAGCACCGTTAACTTCGCGATCACGACGAACACCGTCCTTGAAGTGACCGCGTTCTCCGCGGCCGGCCTTCCTCCCGGTCTGAGCTTCAACGCCCAAACCGGCACGATCTCGGGAGTGCCGACACAGACGGGAGTTTATTCTTTGACGCTCAAGGCGACAAATGCCGCCGGCACCGGCTCGAAGGTCGTCACGCTCACCGTCAACGCCGCGACGGCGTCGATCACGCTGAGTAATCTCGACCACACCTACAATGGCTCGCCGAAATCGGCGTCCGCGCAAACGAACCCCGCGGGCCTTCCCGTGGTGATCACTTACGACAGCAAGAAAACCGCTCCGACCAACGCCGGCAGCTATGCCGTCGTCGCGACCATCGACGCCGCCACGCACGTCGCCACGGCCAGTGGCACGCTGACGATTGCGCAGGCCGGGCAGAGCGTTTCGTTTGCCGATCCAGGCGCGGTCCGCCCCGGCCAATCCGTCACGCTTGCTGCAAGTTCCAGCGCGAATCTGCCGGTGACCTTCTCGGTCGTCTCGGGCGCTGCGACGCTGAATGGCTCCACGCTCACGATCAACGGCGCCGGGTCGATCGTCGTCCGGGCGACGGTGGCGGACAGCACGAACTACAAAGCCAGTTTCGCAGAGCGCACCATCAACTCCTCCAAATTGTCCCAGACGATTACGTTCCCCGCGCTCTACAACAAACTCGCGATCGACGGGCCATTCGAAGTGTCCGCCTCGGCCAGCTCCGGCCTGCCGGTCACGTTCACGGTTGTATCCGGAAGTCCAGCACTCATCTCCGGCAACCGGGTCACGCTGACAGGCGCGCCAGGCACCGTGACGATTCGCGCCGCGCAGTCTGGAAACGACAACTATTCACCCGCGGACGACGTGCTGCAGTCGTTCGAAGTCGCGGCGGAGAACGATCGCGTTTTCATGGGCGCTCTGATCCAGGCCAACTCCGCTCCGGTCAAGGCACCGGTCCAATCCGGCAACGTGCGCTCTTTCGCGCTCTCCGATGACAGCGGCAAAGTCGGCGACGTCGCCGCGGTCCTCCCCTCGCAGCAGAAGACAGGTTCGCTGCTGATTGTTGCGCCGTCCGCTCACATCAACGCGTTCACGAGCTTCACCCTCGCTGATGATTCCAGCTACACCGCTTCGGTGCAGCAGGGCGGTCCCACACCGGGCATGCGCACGATTTCAGGCTGGCTGATGGGCAACACCCTTTCCGGAGTCATCCAAGGCACGGGCATCAGCTTCTCGACCCAGGTCGAATCGCGCAACGGTCCGTCCGTGAACTCTTCCGGTCTCTATCGCTCCGCCGCCCTCGAGACCGCGCAAGGCACGACCTACACGATCATCGGTTCGGATAACAACGTGCTCGTGCTCGCCGTCACGCCGACCTTCACCGTCGGCGGCACTGCGACGCTTCAATCGAATGGCACGTTCCAAGTCCAAGCCGCGATCGCCAGCGGCGAGACGGTCACGCTGCAAGGCGCCGTTGATGCGCCGACGACTACGGTTTCCGGCACGATCCTCGTCCCGAACAAAGCTCCCATCGGCTTCGCCGGTTTGGAAACCCGCACGCTGCGCTCGGATCGCCTGTTCGGGCTCTCCTCGCGCGGTCGCGTTGGCACGGGCGAGAAGATTTTGATCAGCGGTGTGGTGATCGGCGGCAACGAGCCGAAGCAGGTCTTGATTCGCGCGGTCGGTCCTTCACTCGCCGCGCTCGGGATCTCTGGTGCGCTCGCCGATCCCACTCTTCGCGTGTTCAAAGGCTCCACGATCGTGGCAGAGAACGACGATTGGGGTTCCAGCCCGAACGCGTCGGCGGCGGCCGCCGTCGCGCAGCGCGTCGGAGCGTTCGCCCTCGGCAACGGCAGCAAGGATGCGATGATCGTCGCCACGCTCGAGCCCGGCGCCTACACGGTGCACGTCGGCGGTGGCGAAGGTGTGGCACTGGCCGACATCTACGACGCCTCCGAGAATCCCCAGGCCGAATACCAACGCCTGATCGATATCTCGACGCGCGGCGAAGTCGGCACCGGCGAGAACGTGCTCATCGGCGGTCTCGTGATCACGGGCAACGCGCCGAAGAAGGTGCTCATTCGCGGTGTCGGTCCGGGCCTCGCCGCGCAAGGCGTGGCTGGTCCGCTCGCGGATCCGGTGTTGAAGGTATTCAAAGGCTCCGAGCAGATCGCGACGAACGACAACTGGAGCGCCGATGCGTCAGCCGCTGCGCAGATCACGGCAGCGGAAACCGCCACGGGCGCGTTTCACCTCGCCAACGGCAGCAAGGATGCGGCGATCGTCATGACGCTCGCGCCCGGTCTCTACACCGTGCACGTCGCCGGGGTGAACAACACGACCGGCGTGGCACTCGTCGAAATCTACGAAGTGGAATAAGCGGCGCGGCACCGCTTATCCGAAGCAGGGCGGACCCTCGGGTCCGCCCTTTTTTTTGCGTTTAAAAATGCATTTCTGATGCATCCAAAAAATGGAGACAGAGTAAAAAGTTTATGTGTTTGGAATGTGGATACGATTGTGGTTCAGAGTTTCCTTTGCGGGCTGTTATTAGCCCGACGTGTCCAGTCGGGCCCGCGCGTTGCGCCGGCTTCAGCTCTCATCCATTCATGTTTTCGATCTCCCGCTTCACGCACCGGGCCGCCACTGCGTCCCGCTTTCTTCCAATTCGGGCACGCAGCTTTGGCAGTGCCGCGGTTTCGCAGCCGACAGCGGGGGTTGCGCCGCGGCGTTTTGTTCCGAGTGCTCGCGCCCGCCAGCCGCGAGCATTTTGCGCCGACAGACTCGAGCTGCGTTTCCGACGACTGATCCCAGCGGCATTCCTGGTGGCGATATGCTGCGGGATTTCTCTGCGCGCCTTTTCGCCGAGCTCGGCCACCTGGAATCCGCCGGGCGATCCCTATGGAGCCGGCTCGCCGTCCAATCAAGGCGTGTCGATTCCCTCGCCGTATTCGCAAAATGGATTCACGCTGACTTACAACGGATATGCGGAGGAGGACAGCCACACGCTGGCTTTCGGCACGCACTGGAGCGGTCAGGTGGGCGTCAATTACGTGCGAGTCGATCAGGCGCCGGACAACACCAGCATCGCGTTCAGCCGCGGCGGGACGGCTTTCTGGCTAAATGAATTCAACATCGATCTGAACGCCACGAGCGCAAAGACGCTGCGCTTCCAAGGCTTCAAGAATGGCGAGCCGACGACGGACGTGTTGACGTTCAACTTGGCCGGCGGAAGTAGCAACATCCTCTTTGCCGATCCGGCTTTTGCGAACATCGACGAATTCCGGGTGACCGCCGATAGCGCTATCCGCGGCTATCTGCGCGAAACGAAATATCACTCATCGGCGGTGACGGGTAGCCATGGAAGCCTGCTCTCGCCCGGCGACATCGCGATTATCGCCGCGAGCACGATTTACTACGATTTCAGTTTCATCGTCCTCGCGGATCTGCCCGGGGATCACTATATCTTTTTCAGTCTCGCTGGCTGGGACAGCAGCACGGGATCGTGGCTCGGAGGAACGCCCGCCCTTGCGACCGCCGATTGGGATCGCCAGGGCTTTTTCTGGAAGACGCCGGCGTCGGGCGTCGCCAAAGGCACGATCATCAACTATCTCGATGCGCCGGGTCAGCGCAGCTCGGACTACGTCTACTTCGTATACGACGACGACTATTTCATCCGGGATCAGATTCTCGTTTTCGAAAAAGCAAGCGCTACTGCGGGGACCCCAAGCTTCATCTACGCGGCGAATTTCTCCGACAGCGGGGAGGATGCGCTCGGCTTCCAGACCTCTTTTGCGGCAGACACGCCGTCCATCACAGGTGTGCCCGCCGGACTGACCGCCGCCGCTTCGGGGCAGAGTGGAAGCGCCTTCGGCCTCGCCCCCACGGCGGGCTACGATGTCGCACTGAAGACGGGAGTGTTGACGAGCGGGATGACGCGAGAGGATGTCCTGAAAGCCATCCACACTCCCTCGAACTGGGAGGTGTATGACCACGAAGACTACGCCGGATTTAACCTCGTTGGCCGCTATCCGGCCGCCATCACGATCAACGATCCGGCCCCGATAGCGCCGACCCTCACGTCCGCCACTTACGATGCGAGCGCCGGTATCCTAACAGTCACGGGCACGAACTTTGTGGCGACCAGCGGCGCCGCGAATGATGTCGTTGCCAGCAAATTCACCCTCACCGGAGAAGGCGGCGCGAACTACACGTTGACCGACACTGCCAACGTCGAAATCAGCAGCGCCACTTCGTTCACGTTGACGTTGAGTGCCACGGATCGCGCGGCGGTGAACACCATTTTCAACAAAGCCGGCATGGTGTCCACGAGCGGCACGACCTACAATCTCGCTGGGGTCGCCGGATTTGTCGCGGCTGTGACCGGAGCGGCAGATCTCACCGGCAACGCGATCACCGTGGCCAATGTCGCGTCCCCGACGATCACGAGCGCCACGTATAACGCCAGCACGGGTATGCTGGTCGTGACCGGCACAGGCTTCTCAATCTTGTCCGGCGCCGCCAATGATATCGTCGCCAACAAGTTCACGCTTCGAGGGGAAGCGGGCGCCACCTACACCCTCACCGACACGTCGAACGTCGATATCGCGTCGGGCACATCGTTCACGTTCACGCTGAGCGCGACCGATCGGACAGCGGCAGGCACGGTGCTGACGAAAAACGGCACGGCGGCCCAGGATGGCACCCTTTATAATCTCGCGGCGGCGGAAGATTGGGCCGCCGGCGCCGACCCCGCTATGTCGATTGCGGATGTCTCCAACAACGGTGTCACCGTGAGCAATCTTAACGAGGCTCCGTCCGTGACTGCGCCTGCGGTGATTTCCGTCATGGAGGACACGCCGGCAGCGCTCACCGGCATCAGCTTCAGCGACCCCGACGCCGGAAGCGGCGTCGTTTCCGTGACCCTTGCGGTCGATTCCGGCACGATCAGTGCGACCTCCAGCGGGGGTGTCACCGTCGGAGGCACCGAGTCTGCGCGTGTTCTGACAGGCCAAATCGCCGACATCAACGGGTTCATCGCGGCGGCGAACGTCACCTTCACGACCGCCGCCAACGCGACGTCGACCGTGTCGCTGATCATTAATATCAACGATAATGAAAACACCGGCGGAGGCGGATCCAGGTCGGGGACCGCGACGGTGATGTTGATCGTCGCGCCCGTAAACGATGCGCCCACGATCACCGCGCCCGCGTCGATCACCGTTACGGAAGACCTGGCCTCTTCACTCACCGGGATCAGCTTCAGCGACCCGGATGCGGGCACCGCGGCCGTCACTGTCACGCTCTCGGTGGCTTCCGGAACAATTAGCGCAACTTCGAGCGGCGGAGTCGCGGTTGGTGGGACCGCCACCGCGTGCACGCTCGTGGGCACGATTGCCGACATCAATGCCTTCATCGCTGCGTCGAACCTTACCTTCACCACCGCCCCCAACGACACGGTGTCGGCGACGCTACTCATCTTCGTCAACGACAATGGAAATAGCGGAGCGGGTGGCGCCGAGTTTGCGAGCCAGTCGGTCACGCTCGCCGTCACGCCCGTCGCCGACGCTCCGTCCGTGGCGAATGGTCTGACCGCCGAAGACACGCCTTCCGCTGCAATCTCGATCGCGCCCAACATCGTGGATGGAGGCGCAGTGACGCACTTCAAGATCACGGAGATCGTCGGGGGATCACTCTACCTGGCCGATGGGATTTCCCCGCTCGCGGTCAACGATTTCATCACGACGGCCCAGGGTGCGGCGGGTCTGAGCTTCACGCCGGCTGCACACAAAAACTCGGAGGCGGGAGATATCTTCTCCTTCAGCGTCGCGGGGGCATTCGACGCGGCCGGCACGGGGCTTGGCGCGGCCGCACCAGTCTCGGTGATCGTCACCGAAGTCAACGACTCGCCGTCAGCTGGAGACGACTCGCTCGCCAGCGTGGATGAAGATGCGGGACCGCGGACGATCGCAGTGAATACATTGCTCGCGAACGACCAAGCCGGCCCGGCGAACGAGAGCGGGCAGTTCCTGACTCTTTCAGGCGTCTCAAATGCCACCGGCGGCACCGTTCAGCTTAGCGGTGGAAACGTGATCTTTACTCCTGAGCCAGACTTTTCCGGCGCCGCATCCTTCAACTACACGATCGAGGACAACGGCACGACAAATGGCGTCCCGAATCCCAAGTCAGCGACGGGATCCGTTTCGTTCACGGTCACCGCAGTCAACGACGCACCCACGATCGACGCGCCCTCTACCATCAACGGACTGCCCAACGAACCTTTCGCCGTCACGGGCGTGAGCTTCGCTGATGTCGATGGCGGTGACGGGCAGGTCACCGCCACCTTCAGCAGCGCTGCGGGGAGCTTTTCCGCGACCTCCGCTGCCGGCGTCACGGTGGGCGGCACCGCGAGCGTGCTCGCGCTCACCGGCACGATCGCCGACCTCAACGCGTTCGTTGCCGCGTCCAACATTATCCTCACCGCTTCGTCCAACACGACGATCACCGTCAGCATCAACGACAATGGCAATACGGGATCCGGCGGTGCGAAGTCCGCCAGCGCTTCGATCGCCGTGGCCCTTGATCGGGCTCCTGTCGCCGGTTTTGGGACGGCACTGTCCGTCGAGCGAGGCCGGGACGAAGGCGTTACGATTCCTCACGATGCGGCTTTCAATCGCGCCGGCGGCAGCTTCACGATCGAGATGTGGGTGAAGCGCGCACCTGGCGCGATGGAGGATGTGCACTATGTCATTGCGGAGAAATCCAGTGGGCCGGGTTGGTCGCTCCGCGTCGTCAATAACGTTCTTGATTTTGGCTACTGGAACGGCGTCACCGGCGATTGGCTGGCGGCCGGCGCGTTGTTCAGCGACACCGAGTGGCATCACCTCGCCGTCACATTCGATCAGCCGACCTCCACCTGCCGGCTGCTGATCGATGGCAGGGTGAGTCAGACGTATTCGGTGGATCTCGGGGTATTGGACAATGCCGGCGCCCTCATGCTCGGCTATGGCTCTGCACCCGATGCGTCCTTCGATGGCCTGATCGACGACTTCCGTTTCTGGAGCGTTGCGCGCACCGAAACCGAAATTCGCGAGTTCATGAACTCGCCGCTCACCGGCGATGAAACGGGCTTGGTCGGTTACTGGAATTTCGAAGGATCCGGCAACACCGTCGCGAACCTCACCGGGAATGCCGGCCTCGATGGCACCTTTCGAAATCCCGGCAACAATCCGGAGCGCGTCGCCGGCGATATCGCCTATAATATCGCGCTGCTTGAAGATGACAGCGGCGCGACGCTGCGGCTCGGCGGCAGCGACATCGAGAATAACGCCGCGACGTTCGCGCGCATCGTGAGCCTGCCCGCGCACGGGCGACTCTATCACGCCGATGGCGCGACCGAGATCACGGGCGCCTCGGCCCTCTCGCCGGTCACGGTCATCGATGGTGCCGGAAATCCGCGCCGCGTGACGTTTGTTCCCAACGCGAACTACTTCGGTGATGACAGCTTTAGCTACATCGTAAGCGACGGCACCTCGGAATCGGCCTCGCCGCACACGGTCAACATCACCGTGACAGCTGTGAACGATGCACCGGTCTTCACCTCGGGCACGACTTTCACCGTCAACGAAAATGCCTCGTCTGACACCGTGGTCGGTGACGTCGAAGCGCATGATGGTGACGGAGGTGCGGCCGACGCCGGTTTGACGTATTCGATCACCGGCGGCAGCGGGCAATCGCTCTTCAGCATTAACACGCTTACCGGAGTGATCACGGTAGGCGCCACGCCGTTCGATTACGAGGTGGCACAGAGTTATACATTGACCGTCCAAGCTGACGACGGTGGTGCGAGCGACAACCTCACCAGCCAAAACATCACGATCGATATCGTTGACGCTGCGCCGTCGATCACGGCGAACCAGTCGTTCGCCGTCCCGGAAAATTCCGCCAGCGGCACGATCGTGGGCGTGCCGGTGCTCACCGGCGATACCAACTCGATCTCGTGGTCGATCCAGTCTGGCAACACCGGCAATGCTTTCGCGATCGACGCCGCCACCGGCGAAATCTCAGTCGCGACCTCGACGGCGTTGGACTATGAAACGACCGCCTCGTTCACACTCGGTGTGCGTGCGACGGACGGCACGTCCGCGTCGGACCAAAACATCGTCATCGACCTGACCAATATCAACGAAGCGCCGAGCGTCACCAGCGGAGCGACCGCGACGTTCAGCGAAAACGCGCTCGGCACCGTTTATACCGTCACCGGGTCCGATCCGGATGCGTCGACTACGCTGGCGTTCGCGCTCGGAGGCACAGACGCCGCCGCCTTCAACATTGTCGCTGGCACCGGCGTGATCACGTTTGCTGCGATACCGGACTTCGAAGCGCCGGCTGACGCCAACGGCGATAACGTTTACGAGATCACCGTCATCGCCTCCGACGGCGATCTCACGAGCCCGGCGCAAGCGGTCGCGATCACGGTCACTAACGTCAACGAAACGCCGATCGTCACGAGCGGCGGCACGGCGACGTTCAACGAGAATGCGACCGGCGCCGTTTACACCGCGACCGGCTCGGATCCCGATGCGGCGACCACGCTGACGTTCGCGCTCGGTGGGACGGACGCAGCTCTCTTCCACATCGAGGTCAACACCGGCGTCGTCACGTTTGTCGCCGCGCCCAACTTCGAAGCGCCCGCCGATGCCGACACAGATAATATCTACAGCATTTCGGTGAGCGTATCGGATGGCGCGCTGACGAGTTTGGCGCGCGAGGTCTCCGTGACCGTGAACAATGTCAACGACGCCCCGGCCGATCTGACATTGTCCGGAACCAACGTGAGCCACTCCGACGGCACCAACGCCGTTGTCGGCACGCTGGCATCGATCGATGAAGATGTCGGCGATACCTTCACCTACACGCTCGTGGCGGGTGTCGGGTCGGACGACAACGCGTCGTTCAATCTCTCTGGCGACCAGCTTCGCGTCAGTGCTCCATTGAGCCTCGCTGCGCGCAGCTACTCCGTGCGCGTGCAGACGGAAGACTCCGGCGGTGAGACCTTCGAGAAGTCCTTCACCATCGTCGTGAGCGACGATGTCGCAGCTGTCATCGAATCGGTCGCCGGCCCCGTCGCCGGCACCTATGGAGTAGGGGAGCCGCTGGACTTCACGATCGTCTTCTCCGAGCCAGTCACGGTTGACATGGCCGGCGGCACTCCGGTGCTGAAACTGACCATCGGGGGCGTGAGCAAAGACGCCGTTTACGTCAGTGGCAGCGGCACGAATACCCTCGTTTTCCGCTACGTGGTGGAAGCGGGCGATTCTTCCGAAAGTGGTTTCGAGGTGAATGAACTCAGCCTCGAAGGCGGCACGATCAAAGACGCCAGCGGCAACAATGCCACGCTCACGTTCACTGCTCCGGCTTTGAACGGAGTCATCGTGGAAGCTCGCTTCCACTCCGCCGATACCGATCAGAACTGGCGCCTGAGTCTCCTCGAACTCACCCGCGTGATTGAACTCTACAACACGCGTGACGGCACCACCCGCACGGGCGCGTATCACACCGATGCGACCACCGAAGACGGTTTCGCCGCCGGCCCGGGCACGATCGCGAGTCACC
>JAEZGX010000002.1 GCA_023416735.1 Verrucomicrobiota bacterium
CCAGTTGGCGACAGTGAGGATCGGGCCGCGGTGAGAGATGAGCCCGTGCAGAATGTGGTGCGAATATTGCCACACGCTTTCCGCGACGATGAGGGGCGCGGTCGGATCGATGTGAGCGAACACCTCCTTGCCCTCTTTTTGCGAGCTGATGATACCGTGTTTCTGGCGCGACTTGAACGGATGCGCGCGAACGAGCTCGGCGCCGAATTGGGCGAGCGCGGCGGCGAGCTGTTTCTCCATCGCCGCTTGGGCGGGCCAGCATTTTTCGTTGGCGGATTGACGAAGATCGCCGTTGGCGAGGAGCAGGACGCGACGAGGGGAACGACGAGAGGCGCGAGACATAGAATAGATAATGTTAACCAGGGGTGGGGGGACGTTGTGGCGCTGCGACTGTAGCCTTATTGTCGGAGAACCGGAATGGACAATTCTGCCCGGATGATGGACAAAGTTAACCGTAGCGAGCTCTTCCCTGGAGGACGTCGAACTTCTGAAGCCTTCGAACACGACGGACAGGTCTCATCAATGCAGACGAGGTTTCCCTCGACGGCGGGTCGAAGCAGGTCAAGGTGCGCCTCGCTGTAGTTGGAAGCTCACTACGGGGCGAGCGGGCAACTCGCGCGGGATGGCTCGTTTCACCTGATCTGCATCTCCCAATCGGCGGCGGAGCCCGGGGAGCTTAACGATTAAATCCGCCTGCCCTCGCCGGTTCGCGCGCTCGCATCCTCAAATGGCGGCAGCGGCCATCCATGGTCGCGTCAAGGATTCTCGCCTGAATCCACCAAGCCTGATCAAACCCCAAAGAACATGAAGGAAAGATTCCATTCCTCCCCCGAGGATATCACACGATCCCAGCAGCGTTGTGAAGGTCGGCGCAGCTCCGCGCTCCTGACGGCGCTCCTTGCCAGCTTTGTCATGCCGCACGCGATTTTGGCCCAGGGTGCGCAGGAAGATGAAGTGGTGATGCTTTCGCCGTTCACGGTGGAAGCTGACCAAGATCATGGTTACCAAGCGGCGAGCACGACGGCGGGCTCACGCTTGTCGGTGTCGTTGAAAGAAACGTCCGCGATGATCGGTGTGATCACGAAGGACTTCATGAACGACGTGGCGGCCGTGGACATCGCCGAAATCGGAAGCTGGGGCGCCAACGTTTACTTCACCGGCGCGGAAGACTCTTCGCTGCAACAGCAGCAGCTGCCCAACGCGATCATCCGCGGCATTCCCGGCAGCTTTCAGTCGCTCGCGCGCAATTACTTCATCACCTACACGAATGTGTTCCCCTATAACGTGGAGCGCATCGAAATCCCGCGCGGTCCCAATGCCGCGCTTTACGGAGATGCGCCGCTCGGTGGTATTGTTAACTCGAATACAAAGCGGGCGAAGGCCGGCCGCGACTTCGGCCAGGTCGGTTTGCGCACCGATAGTGAAGGGAGCTTGCAAGGCACGCTCGATGTGAATGTCAGCGCCGGCAAGAAGCTCGCCGTGCGCGTCAACGCGATGTGGGAGGAGCGCGAAGGCTGGCGTGATGCCGATTTCCAACGCAACCGGGCCATTCATCTGGCCGGCACTTGGCATATCGCGAAGAACACGACGCTGCGCGGTGAGTTCGAATACGGCATCACCAAGAAGAGCCTGCCGCCGCTGACCTACACCGACCAGGTGGCGAATTGGGATGGCACCACGGTTTATACGGCGCCCCGCACGAGCAACTTTTCGAGTGCAACGGGGACGACGAGTTTCGCGACCTCGACCGATTATCTCATTTACGACAGCGGCGCACCGGAACTTGGAATCGTCAACTGGCGCGGCTTCGGTCGCACGACCGGCACCGGGCTCGCTCTCCTCGCAGAAGAGGATTATTCGGCCGACCTTCGGCCGGGCCTCAGCCTTTTCCCCGTCGTGGGCGATCGCGCCTACACGTTCAATCCACGCGACATGACGTGGAGCCAGCGGGAGGCGACGATGATGGCCGCCTATCTCGAGCACGTCTTTTTCGACAAGCTCGCCGTCGAGGTCGCCTACAACTATCAACTACCTGAAGTCACCCGCACGCTGGGTCTTTTTAACACGATCTCGCGCGACATCAATCGCGTGCGGCCCGATGGGACGCCGAATCCTCATTTCGAGGATTTGTTCGCCGACATCGAATACACCCGCGATCAAGCCCGTAACTGGGTGAACGATGGACGCATCATGGCGACCTATCCGATCAAGCTCGGCTTCATGGAGCAGCGCATCATCGGCCTCTACGGCCAGCGTCGCGATTACTACAACCAGTTCCGCCACAGCTTGACGCGTTTGAACGGAACGGACCGCCGCATCCGCAATGCGAACAACATCGTGCGCGTCCGGCGTTATCTCGACGACGGCAACATTCCGCTGGGCGAACCGGTGGACTCGAACGGCCTCGATATCGACTGGCTGGGCTACCGTTTCACGAAGGAAATGAAGAACACCGCCTATTCGCAGCTTGGCATGGCGGGGCGTTATTGGGACGGCAAAGTCGCGACGACCTTCGGGTGGCGCCATGACGAGTTCCGCCAGGACGTCACCGACCAAGCCGTTGCCGAATCCGCGCTTCTGATCGGCGATGCGCCGCGCCCGATCTGGCGTTCGCAAGATCCCGTGCGCAACGCTTCGCCGAATGTGTGGGAGCGTTATCCGAATCGTTTCAAGGTCGATTCCTTCACCGCTGGCGGCGTTTACTTCCCGGTAAAATGGCTCGGTGTGTTCGCGAACTATTCTGAAGGATTCACCGTCCAAGGCGCGGGCTCGCATCTCGACAGCTCGCCGTGGGATCCGCCGACCAACACCGGCATCGATATCGGCGTGAAGGTCGAGTTCTTCGATGGCAAGGTCTCCGGCACCATCAGCCGCTACAAGAGCGAGCGCACCGGCGTCGATCAGGGCCTCACGTCCCGCGCCAACGCGTTCAAGGAAATCTGGAACATTGTCGAAGCCGGTTACGTCGCCGAGGCGGCGGAAGCGGCGGCTGCGGGCAATCAAGCGCTGGCGGATCAACTAACGGCGACGGCGGACGCGAAAGGCGCGATCGGCGATGCCATCGCTCCCGGCGCCTACGATACCCGCGACACGAAAGCCAACGGCTGGGAACTCGATCTCGTCATCAACCCGACCAAGAACTGGCGCGGCATGGTCAACTTCTCGATCTCGGACGCGTTTGTTTCCAACGCCTACTCCGAGACCAGGGCCTACTATAATCAGTATGTGGATGAGTGGCGTGAACGCGCCGCGAACAGCGCGCTGACGAACTCCAACGGCATCAACACCCGTCTGTCCACGATCGAGACCGGCTTCTTCAACAACACCGATGGCCGCACGCTCGATCGCACGCCGGATTATTCGGCCCGCGTTTTCACCACCTATCGATTCCCGGAGGGCAAGCTCAAGGGCTTGACCGTCGGCGGCGGTGCGCAGTTCGACGGCGCTCGCGTGATCGGTGCGCAGCAGGTTTGGGATCCGGCCGCGAATGCGTTCATCACGCCCGATCCTTTGGCGTCCGTGAAGTCCGAGAGCTACATGCTTCTCAACGCCATGGTCGGCTACGACTTCAAGCTCTGGGGGCACCGGATCAAGACCCAGCTCAACATCAACAATCTCCTCGATGAGGATCAGGTCGTCTTCACGGGCGTGAGCACCTACACGCGTTCGTCGGGCGGTGTGACGGAAGGTTACTTCGTTCCCGGAGCGCCGCGCTATCTCACGCCGCGGACGTTTGTTCTCTCCGCTTCGGTCAGCTTCTAACCGATTACGATCCCGTTCGCGATGAGACCTGTCCTGCTGATTTTGTGCCTTGCCGCCGCCTTCACGGGCGGCGGCCCGCTCCAAGCCTCCTCCGACCGGCTGGTGGTGTTGATCAGCATCGACGGGTTTCCCGCGTCGCTGTGGCGCCGGATGGATTCGCCGACGCCCAATCTCAGGAAACTTGCGGCCGCGGGTGCGCAAGCGGATGCGATGACGGTAGCGAATCCGTCGCTGACGTGGCCGAATCACACGACGCTCATCACGGGCGTGTCGCCGCGGCGGCATCGCGTGTTGTTCAACGGATTGCTGGTTCGGAACGGCCCGGGCGAAGCGCCGGCCATCGATCCCCGTGCGACGAAGGAGCAACTGGTGCATGCGCCGACCGTTTACGATCTGGCGCATGCCGCCGGTTTGCGGACCGGCGAATCCAACTGGGTTGCGGTGGGCGGAGCCACGACGATTGACTGGCGCTTTCCTGAATTCCCCAAGGCGGACGATCCGCTGATTGCGGAGATGATGAAAGCCGGGCGGCTTACGCCCGAGGAGTTGAAGGGAATGGAGTGGGGGCAGCCGACGAATCTGCCCTGGCACGACGGAATCTGGATGCGCGGCGCGCGTTACATTCTCGAGATGCATCGGCCCAACCTCCTGTTGTATCATATTCTCACTACAGACTCGACGCACCACAACTATGGCCCTGGCAACGTGGCGAGTTTTGCCGCGCTGGCGTTTGCCGACCGCTTGGTGGGCGAGCTGGTGCGGAGCGTCGAGGAGTCGGGCCGGATGAACGAAACCACCTTCGTCATCACGACCGATCACGGCTTCAAGAAAGTAAACCGCTTCGCCTATCCCAATGTGACGCTGAAGAAGGCGGGCCTGCTGCACGCCGCCGGACCGCGGATCGCGGCAGCGGACGTGTGCGTGCGCGGCGGCGGCGGGGTGGCGATGGTGTATATCACGGATCCTTCACGTCGCGCCGAACTCGGCCCCAAAGTGCGCGAGTTGCTCGCCGCGAACGAAGGCGTGGCGGAGGTCCTCCCGGGCAGCGACGGACCATCGCTGGGGATGCCGAGCCCGGACGAATTCGAAGGCATGGGCGACTTCATTCTGTATCCGAAGGACGGTTACGCATTTCGCGACAGTGCCACGGGCGAGGACGAGACGGGACCGGCCATCAACTACGCTGGCACACACGGAGCCAAGGCGAGCGATCCGGATCTCGACGGCATTTTCATCGCGTCGGGGAAGGGCGTCCGGTCGGGAGCCACGCTTCCTCGTATCCGAAACGTGGATGTGGCGCCGACGGTGGCGCGGTTGCTTGGGCTGACGATGGAGGATGTCGACGGCCGGATCCTCGAAGAGATTCTCGTCGGTTCGACGGGGCGCTAGGCGCGGTCTTTCATGGGTGCTGTTGCCTTCATCGCGCGGATCTCGCGACGAGCCTTTTGCTGGGGCGCGATCATCCTGGCTGCATCAGTGATGAAAGGCGCTTCGCAGCAGGACGCAGCGGGGCGTCACGTTCTCCAACGTGACGGGTTTGCGGTGACGATCGAAACGTCGGTGCGACGAGCGACGCCGCGTTTTGACGAAACGGCGGCGGTGAGTGCGGTTCGATGGAACGGGCGCAATTGGCTCACCGGGGCGGGTTTGGCCGATGAGTTCGGATTGGAGGGGTTTGGCGTGTTGGGCTTCAAGGAGGCCCCGATCGGCGGCGACTTCGTGAAGATCGGAGTAGGAGTTCTGACTCGCGACGTTCCGGGACCGTATCGTTTTCAGCACTCCTATCCACGACGGAGCGAGTTTGCCGTGCAGGTGATCGCCGGCGAAACCGAGGTGAAGGTAGCGCAGCGCTCCGGCGAGGTGAACGGCTACGGTTACGATTACGCGAAAACCTACACGATCGAGGCAGCCGGACGGTTGGTGATCGCGTATGAACTCACCAATCGAGGCGGCCTCACGTTCAGGTTCGAACACTACAATCACAATTTCTTCGGCGTGAAGACCGCGGGTGGAGCGGGAGGCTCTCGAATTGAGACGCCGCTACGATTACAGAATCCGCCGGAAGGCTGGTCCTTGGTAAGCGATCATGACGCCCGATGGGTCGGGGCAGATTTCCCCGCGCCCGGTCGTTTCTGGCGGATGCCGATGAATCCGGCGGCGGAAGGGCAGGCGCTGAAATTGTCGTTGAAAGATGGATACTCCGTGCGAATGACCGGCAGCAGTGCGGTGACTCGACTGTCGGTCTGGGTGGATGAGACGGCGATTTGCCCGGAGCTGTTCAGCCGATTCACGCTGGAGCCGGGAGAAACAGCGCGATGGACGCGCACGTATGAGTTCTTCGAATCGGGTGAAAGGAGCTCCGCGCTATGAGATGGACGACGGCTTGGGCGCTCGTGCTCGTTTGGGTGATGCCCGGTTTCGCGCAGTTGCGTGTGGGGTCGCTGTTCCAGGATCACGCGGTGCTGCAACGCGAACGCGCCGTGCCGGTGTGGGGCGAGGCGTCCCCCGGAGAAAAGGTCGCCGTGAGTTTTGCGTTACAACGGGTGGAGGCGGTGGCTGATTCGTCGGGACGCTGGCGAATCGAGCTCGCACCGATGGAGGCGAACGCGACGGGAGCGCGACTGCAGGTCGAAACTTCGCGAGAAGTGCGCGTTTTCGAAGATGTGGTGGTGGGCGATGTGTGGTTGTGCGCGGGACAGTCGAACATGGAATGGAGCGTCGCGCGGGCGCGCGATGCGCAGACGGAAATCGCGGCGGCGGATCATCCCCTGATTCGGCATATCAAGATCGCCAATTTCAGTTCGCGCAGCGAACTCCAGGACGTGCGCGGCCGCTGGCGCGTGTGTTCGCCGGAAACCGTCGGAAATTTTTCGGCCGCTGCTTACTATTTTGCGCGGGAGTTGACCACGCGGACGAAGGTTCCGATCGGTTTGATCAACGCCACCTGGGGCGGGACGCCGATCGAGGCGTGGCTCAGCGAACCAACACTGTTGTCGTCGCCGGAGTTCGACGTGGTGTTCACGCGATGGGCTGAAGCGGTGGCCACGTTTCCGGAGCGGACGCGGCTTTTCAAGCGATGGAACGACGCCAAGCGCGAGGCGGAAGCGAAGGGAGAAATGTTTTCGGAGCCGCGTCCCCGGGATCCGTCGATCGATTATCGTCGCCAGCCCGCGGGCTTGTTCGGCGGGATGGTTGCGCCGCTGACGCGGTATCCGCTGCGAGGCATCGCGTGGTATCAAGGCGAGGACAACGCCAGTCGCGCGCGAGAGTATCGTCGACTGCTCGAAACCTGGGTGACGGATTGGCGGAAGCATTGGCCGGAGGCGCCGATCCTGCTCGTGCAGTTGCCGAATTATCGCGCGGGCAATGCGGACGGCACGTCGTGGGCGCGATTGCGTGAGGCGCAGGCTCAAGTAGCCGGTGCGACCGCGGGAGTGACACTCGTGGTCACGTTGGATGTGGGCGACCCGAACGACGTGCATCCGCTCGACAAGCAAAGCATCGGACGGCGGCTTGCGCTGGCGGCGCGCTCGGCGGTTTACGGCGAGACGATCGTGGCGACGGGCCCGCGTTTCGAATCGATGCGAATCGAAGACGGGGAGTTGGTGTGCGTGTTTTCGAGCGCGGAGGGACTCGTGGGAAAACCGGGCGAGTTCGCAATCGCGGGTGAGGACCGACGGTTTTTCCCGGCGGAAATGCGGATCGAAGGTGATGCGATCCGACTTTGGTCGTCGCAGGTTTCGCAGCCGGTGGCGGTTCGTTACGCGTGGCGGAATGCGCCCGAGGCTGGAGTTTTTAACGCCGCGGGACTGCCGCTGGCGCCGTTTCGCACCGACGACTGGCCGGAAGAACGAGGGGAGCCGAAGCGATGACGCGATGGCACTTCCTCGGAAGGAACGACGAACAGGAGGCTGCCGGCGCCGAGAACTCGGTGCGCGCTGGCAGACGGAAATGGAAAATCAACTGACACTCTCATGGACTATTCGCGGTTTCGCGCGCTTCTCATCGACATTGACGACACGCTGGTGCGTCTGAAATCCGGCTTCAGTTTGCCGCTAAGCCGGCATGCGTCGGACTGGACCGGCAGCCTGTTGGGCGTGCTGCAGCGGGCGGGCGTCGAGATGGCGGGATTGTCGGAAAAAGAGGCCGACTCCTGCATCGGCAAAGTGCGCGAGGAGGTGCGCTGGTGGCAGTATGACGATTTTATCCGAGCGCTCGGACTCGAGCCGAAGCGTTTCTGGGAGTTCGCCTACGAGCACGAACGCGCATATCTCGAACCCACCGGCGAGGAAATCAAATCGGCGCTTCAGCAGATCCGAGAGGCGGGCTTTCGACTTTACATCACCAGCAATAATCCGAACTCGGGCATTGTGCACAAACTGCGCCTGGCAGGAATTGGTGATCTGCCGCTCTTCGAACGATTGCTGGGAGCGTCGGAATTGCGCGCGATGAAATGGCAACCGATCTTCTGGGAGCGCGCGTTGGAAACGGTCGGATTGCCCGCCCAGCACGTCGCCGTGATTGGAGACAATCCGCGCGACGACGCGGAGATCCCGCAGCAGGCCGGCATCGGGCATTCGTTTCTGGTCGATCGCGCCAAGATGCGAACGAACGAGAATTCCGACACGACGACGTATGTGCGCAGCTTCTCCGAGATTGCCGATTGTTTGCTGTCACGCCGCGTGACAGAGCGGCGGCCGTCCACTAACTAGAGACGATGAAATTATTCCGCGCTTGGTTGATGCTGGCATTGTTTGCGATGCCGGTGATATCGATGGCCCAGAAGTATCGCGCCGAATGGGCGTCGCTCGACCAACGGCCGACGCCGGCGTGGTTTTCCGATGCGAAGTTCGGGATCTTCATTCATTGGGGCGTTTACTCGGTGCCGGCGTGGGCGGTGAAAGGCGAGTATGCGGAATGGTATTGGCGTCACGTGGCGAGCGCGGAGGAAAAGGACGAACCCTGGCGGGAGTTTCATCGCAAGAACTACGGCGCGGATTTCGATTACCGGGAATTTGCGCCGCAGTTTCGCGCGGAGTTGTTCGATGCGGAGCGTTGGGCGGATCTCTTTGCGCGGGCCGGAGCGCGTTACGTGGTGCTGACCTCGAAACATCACGACGGCTACGCCCTGTGGCCGAGCGCGGAGGCGAGCCGCACGTGGGGGCAATCATGGAATTCAGCTGAAGTCGGACCGCAACGCGACCTCATGGGCGAGCTGGCGAACGCGACGCGCGGCAAAGGCCTGGAGTTCGGTTTCTACTTCTCGCTCTACGAATGGTTCAACCCCCTCTGGGAAACGGATCGCGCGCGTTATGTATCGGAACACATGATACCGCAGTTCAAGGACGTCGTGACGCGCTACGAACCCTCGCTCATTTTTAGCGACGGCGAGTGGGATCTGCCTTCGTCCGAATGGCGCAGCGAGGAAATGCTCGCGTGGCTGTTCAATGAAACGGCCGTCCGCGACAAGGTCGTGGTCAATGACCGCTGGGGCAAGGAGACGCGTCACCGTCATGGCGGGTATTGGACGACTGAATACGCGGCGGGGCTCCCGGACGGTTCGCACCCCTGGGAGGAAAGCCGGGGTCTGGCGCATTCCTATGGCTATAGCCGGGCGGAACGGATCGAGGATTACAAATCCTCGCGCGAATTGATCCTGATGCTGGTGGACCTGGTCAGCCGCGGAGGGAATTTTCTACTCGATGTCGGACCGATGGCCGATGGAACGATTCCTCCGGTGATGGAGGATCGACTCTTGCAGATGGGCGCCTGGCTGGACGTGAACGGGGAGGCGATTTTCGGAACGCGAACGGCCGGTCGCAGCGCGCAGTGGACGGAAGGCGCACCGCCGGATCAAGGTTATGGAGAATACCGCGTGCGTTACGAATTGCTGGAGCAAGTTGGGCAAAGGCCGATCGATGGGCGCGCGGTAAAGCAGGTGTTTTTCACGCAGAAGGGAAATACGCTTTATGCGATCACCGCGGGGTGGCCGGGGAAAACGCTGACGCTTCGCGGCGTAAAGGCGACGGACTCTGTCCGCGTGAGTTTGCTGGGCGTGGAGGGAGAGCTGCGGGTGAAGCGAAACGGTGATGCGCTGGAAATCGAATTGCCGGACTTCGGACCTGAAGACGCGCCGTGCGAGCACGCTTACACGATCAAACTCGAAGGAGCGGAGATTTCGGCCGAGTAGGGGAGCAGGCGTTTGCAGCGCACACAGACAAGCACGTGGCCGTAGCCTGTGTTGGGACGGCCAAGTGAACGCGGTGCGCGAGCGTTTTCACTAAACTCTAGTCATCCTTGGGAGACAGGGCGCAGAAGGCCCGGCGCATTTCCGCGGCTTTCTCGTGTGTTCTCTCGGCGTCCCCCGCGATGTTGTGGCGGGCATACCGCCAAGTGCTGATTCGAAGCGCCAGTGACACGGGAACGTGCGCGAGAAAAGATTGACGGCTGTTTCTGTTATAACAGTGTTCGCCCGGACGCTGCCCGCACCCCTGCAGGCGGGACCGATGGAATGGTTTTCAATACCTTATGCTGACTATTACCCTGCTGGCTACGACCTCCGAGATTCCTGACCGGGTTCTCTATCTCCTGATCCTCGGCGTATGTCTGGCCGCAAGTATGGGGATAGGCTACTTCTTCAGCCGGCGTCATGTGGCGGGCAACAGCTACTTCATCGGCAAGGGCGACATGAAGGGGTGGCTGGTCGGCTGTTCGCTGGCCGCGACGATGATCAGCACGATGACGTTTCTAGCGATCCCGGCGTTCAGCTTCAAAGAGGACTATCGCTGGGTGGTGCCGAGTTTCAGTTTTCTGATCATGGGCATCTTTGCGATCGCAGTGCTGGTGCCGTTCTTCCGAAAAGAAAACAGTCCGAGCGGCTACGCCTTTCTCGAACAGCGGTTCGGCTCCTGGGCGCGGGTGTATGCCGCGGGTGGATTTCTGCTCTTCAACGTCCTCCGACTGGGCGTGGTGTTGTATGTAACCTGTTTGTCGCTGGAGGTGTTTTTCGGAATTCCCGCAATCTGGTTGATGATCATCGTGGGGATTTCGACGACGATCTACACGATGATGGGTGGATTCGAAGCGGTGGTGTGGACGGAGTTCTTCCAGGCGATCGTGCTGGTGTTGGGCGCGGTGGTGATGGTTCCAGTCGTGCTGCATGCGATTCCCGGCGGAATGGACACCGTGTTCGAAATGGCGCGGCCCGCGGGCAAGATGTCGGTCGGTTCGCTCGAATTCAGCTTCGCGGAAAAGACGCTTTGGGTGATGATCCTCGCGTCGCTGTTCTACAACGCGTCGGATTATGCGACGCGGCAGGACTTCATTCAGCGTTATCGGGCGGCGAGTTCGGCGAACCAGGCGCGGATCGCGATTGCGATTTCGGCCGTGGCCGTGGTGCCGATCTGGCTGTATTTCAATTTTCTCGGGACGGCGCTGTGGACGTTCTATCAGATCAATCCAGATCCCGTGGTCACGGAGATCAGTCAATCGAGTCCGGAGAAAATCGTGCCGTATTTCATGACGACGAATCTCTCTCCCGCGTTGAATGGGTTGATTCTCGCGGCCCTCGTGATGGCTTCGCTGAGCACGCTGGCGCCGATTCTGAGTGCATGCGCCGCGACGTGGGTGGGCGATTTTCATGAGCGGGTTTTCCGCGGCAAAACCAGCGCGGACAACGTGCGACTGGGTCGGATATCGACCCAGATTATGGGCGTGGTGATGGTCATCATCGCTTGCGTGATCCATGCGTTGCGGACCCAAACTCTGCAGGATCTGCAGGCGACCGGGCAGATGCTATTCTCGGCGGGTTTGTTCGGCCTGTTTATGGTGGGCTTTTTCGGACGACGGATTGGCCCGAAGCCTGCGTTGTTGGCGGTGATCACGACGGTAAGCATCGTGGGCGTCTGGTTCGCAGCGCACAGTGCGTCACTTGCGTCATGGGTGCCGGATCCGTTCTGGATCCCGGTGTTGTCCAACATCGGGCTGCCGCTTCTCGCGCTATTCTATTCGCGTGTGTTACAGACCCGAACTGTCGTTTCCTCTCAAAATACCTGATACATGAATCGATCGCGCCTCCGGATTTTTTTCGGCTTGGTGGCCTTGGGCGGGGGCGTCGCGATGACCGGTCGCGCACAATCTCTGGTCTATGTGGCGGCGGATCAGGCCACGGTTTATGAAGGCGGTAAAATGCTGCTTCGAGCGCAGGCTCGGCCTGGCGCGGTGAGCGTGTTCGACCTCGATGCCGTGCCCATGAAGGGATGGCACCGCGACGGAGTTCCACTGACGGTGATCGGCCCGCCCTCGTGCATCGTGGCTCATCCGCGCACGAAGGATATTCTAGTGACCTCGGCCCAGCGGGTGGATCCGCATGATCGCACCCAACTGATCTCGGATTCGCGCGTCACCCGTCTCCGCGTGCGAGGAGACGATCTCGTGGTGGTGGATCAACTGGAAGTGTTTGAACAGCCTTCGGGCATCGCGATGGACGCGACGGGGCAGCGCGCGTGGGTGGCCTTACGTAATCAAGGAAGCATCGCCCGCATCGAGCTGACGCCGGAACTCATGCGGGTGGCGGCGATCGAGAAGCTGACGGAGCCGGAGGATTCGTTGTCGGATGTGAAGCTGTCGCCCGACGGCCGGACGCTCTTGGCAACGTGCCACGCGATCGACACGTTGCTCGTCCTTGCGGTCCAAGACGACGGAACGCTGACGGAGACGCAGCGGGTTTCGTTACCGGGCGGCGGATATCACATCGCGTTTTTGCAGGATGGCCGGGCCGTCGTCGGTTGCACGCGGGCGAATGTCATCGCCGTGATCGGACGCGGGATGGACGGACAATGGAGACAGGAAACGACGATCGAGACCGGCCGCGTGCCGGAAGGCGTGGCGGTTTCGCCCGATGGGAAGTGGATCGCGGTGTCGTGTTTTGACGGCGGGAATTTCGTCGTGAAAAAGAACCCGTGGTTCGGGCATCCGCCGCGAGTATATCTGTATTCAGTGAACCACGGCGGCACGATCGTGAAACGGCAGAGTTTCGACTTCGAAGGAATCCTGCAGTCGAGCGTCTTCGCGAGCGATTCGCGCCGGCTGGTCGTCGGCCAATATGGTCCCGCGAACCTGAAAGTCCTGACGTTGGAATCGGACCAGTGGGTCGATGCCGGCGTGAAGATCGAATTGCCCGGCAATCCGGCGGCTCTGGCGCGTTAAACTCTCATGACCAAGACGGCTCCGCTCCTTCCGTTTCCCCAGTTGTTGTTTCCGCGCCTGCGCAAGGCGCTGACACGCCTCGCCCAAGCCGTGTGGCAGGATCCTGTTCCGCTCACGGTCATGCGAACGGAGTCGCGCACGGGAGAGTTTCCCTTCGTGGATGCAGAGGCATTGGCGGCAACGTTGAAACCGGTGGATCTTCCTCTGACCTGGCGGGCGCCGGGATTTTCGACGACGTGGTTTCGGGTTTCGCTCCCGGAGGGTTATCAACTGCGACCGGGCGATCATATTCATTGGGACGACAACGCGGAGACCACGGTCTGGCTCGCGGGCGAGCCCCTGTTCGGACTGGACGCGACCCATCGTCAATGGCCCTGGCCGGCGGAGGCGCGCGAGCTGTGGCTCGAGAGCATTTTCTGCCAGTCGGGCATCTGGCATGCGGCCGCGAAAGGGATCGGGCCGGCGGGTTCGCTGCTGAGTCAGGCGCGGATCGTGCGGAAAGACGAGGAAGCCTGGCAGGCCTATTTCGATCTGGAGGTGTTGACCGACTGGTTGGAAGAGGAAGTGCGCAGGATCATGCCGCAGGAGGCGGAGCAGTTGCTGGCGGGATTTCGCGCGTGGCCGGAGATGGACAGCGCATCGTCGACATTTCTGCCAGATGGGGTCGGCACCGGGGTGGCGAACCGCTGGCGTCCGGACTTGGATCGCCTGCCGCCGCTTCACCGGCGGGTAATGCGCGAGCTGGAGGAGGCGATTTCGACGTATCACAACCAAGGGACCGCGGCGTTGCGGGAGCGGCTGAAAGGCGTGTATGCGCGGTTGCGCGAAAGCGGGACGATCAGCAAGGCGGTGCTGACGGGTCATGCGCACATCGATCTGGTGTGGCTGTGGCCGGAAGCGACGGGAGAGCAGAAAACCGTGCGCACGTTCGCGACGGTCGATGCGCTGCTCGAACGGTATCCAGAATTCCACTTCGGGTATTCGCAACCGGCGAGCTATGCGGCGGCGCGTCGTCGCTCGCCCGGGTTGATGAAACGCGTGGACCGGCGGATCTCCGGCGGGCGGTGGGAACCGACGGGCGCGATGTATGTGGAAGCGGATACACTGATGCCATGCGGAGAGGCGCTGTTGCGCTGCTTCCTGATCGGGCAACGGCAGTTCGTTGCGCTGCAAGGCGCGCCCTCGCCGGTGTTGTGGTTGCCGGACGCGTTCGGTTTCTCGGGCAGTTTGCCGACGGTCATGAAGCTCGCGGGGGTGGACTACTTTTTCACGAACAAGCTGTCGTGGAACATGATCAACCGCTTCCCGCATTCCAGCTTCCGGTGGCGCGGATTGGACGGTTCGGAAGTGCTCGCCCACGTGTCACGAGCAACTGGATACAACAATCCGGCGCGACCGCGGAATCTGCGACTCGAAAGCGAAGCGAACCGGCAGTCCGACGTGCATGACGAGTTCCTGCTGCCCTGCGGTTGGGGCGACGGCGGCGGCGGGCCCACGGCCGATATCATCGAGCGGGTGCGGAGACAGAAGGATCTGCGCAATCAACCCGCTGCTGAATGGGGACGAATCGACGCGTTTTACCAGCGGCTCTCGGCGGTGCGCGACGAACTGCCGGTGTGGCGGGGGGAGATTTATCTCGAGGCGCATCGGGGAACGCTGACGACGCAAGGCGAAGTGAAGGCGGCCTATCGCCGATTGGAATGCGCTCTGCGCGCGCTGGAAGCGGCGCACTGCGCGACGGGAGCGGGCCCGGTGGACGTGCAGGCGTGGGAGCGGCTCGCATTTGTCCAGTTTCACGACTGCCTGCCTGGCAGCTCGATTCACGAAGTCTATGAAGCCATCATTCCCGAAGCTGACGGGTTGACGAAACGATCGCTCGCAGCGGTGGAAACCGTGATGAAGTCACTGGATGAAGGAGCGACTGGCACGGCGATTTTCAATCCTCTGCCTTTGCCGCTGGCGCTGAACGTCGATGACGACACCGTCGTCATCCCGCCGCTTGCGACCGTCGACGCGCAGGCTGCCGCTCGCCGGCCAAAAGCGTCACCGACCATATCGAGCGGGCTCGGGCTGTGGAATGGCTTGATCGAGGCGGAGTTTGCTCCGCACGGAGGCCTGCAGAGGCTGCAAGTGGAGGGACGGAACATGCTAGCGGGCTCTCCGCGTTTCGTGGCGTATCGAGACGTCCCCTACGATCTGGAAGCGTGGGAAATCGACCGCGGTGCGCTGGCTCATGGCCGCGGGCTGACGAAGCAAGGCGAGACTGTTGCGACGTCGGGTCCGGGTTGGCGGGGATTCCGGGAAACGTGGGTGCTGGGCGAATCGGTTGTGAACGCGCTTTGGCGGCTGCGGAGCGGGGCGAACGCGCTGGAGCTGGAGATCGAGGCGGATTGGAAGGAGCCAGAGGTGTTGCTCAAATTCGAGGTCCCGACAATTTTCCGCGGGCAGTCGGCTCTTTTCGGTTCGCCGTTTGGCGGCGAGTGGCGTTCGCAACATCCCGGAGAAGTGCGTCAATCGGCGCAGTGGGAAGCGCCGGCGTCTCGGTGGATGATGACTGCGGACGACGGCCGGCAGGAGGGCGCGTTTATTGTGACCGAAGCGAAATATGGTTTCAGCGTGCGGGATGGCGAGATGGCGGTGAGTTTGTTGAAGTCGGCGAAGGTCACCGAAACGACGGCGTTTCCGGTGTCTTTCCGAACGGGCGAGGCGCGGGCCAAATTCTCCGACCTCGGACGGCAGACGATCCGCCTGGGTCTGGGAGGGTTGACCGCGAATACTCCTCGGGAAGGCTATCCTGCGGCGGTGGCGGAAACGCTGTTTGCCCGCCCGATCGAAGTCGCAGCGAGGACGCGGCAAACGTTCTTCCCCTCGGTCGCGGGGCTGCAGTCCGTGATCCCGACATGGTGTGTGCCGTGCGGCGGTGGAGACTGGATTTTGCGGTTGAACGAAACGACCGGTCGCCGGGGAAAACTGACGATCACTCCCCCGCTAGGTTGGGTTGGAACGCTTCTCCTGCGGGCTGAACCGGGGGAGGGGGACCGACCTCTGCCCGCTTCCGGGGAGATCGATGTCGCTCCCTTCGCCGTGCTCAGCGTGCGTTTTTCGCGCGGATGATATCTGCCGTTCGCAGCGCCGCGGGGCGCTGGACTGCGCCTCCGGTCTTGATCTCCGGCCGGGACTCGGATCAGGGCTCGTAGGCGCGCGACGGAAGAATGTGCCCTTCTCCAAATTTGACCCGAAGGGCAGCGAAGCGTTTTTGATACGTGGGCGCGATGTGGTTGCGCATCGCCTGCTCGGCCCACTCGGGATTGCGGCTGGCGAGAGCATCCACCAAGCCCAGATGATCGTGAGGTTCGATCTCCCACAGCGAGGGAGCAATGTTGGCCAGCACGTCGTCGATGTAGTGGTGGAACTCGAGAATTTCCTTCAGGCGCGGGCTGCGTGAGATGTCCACGATCCGTTTGTGAAAAGCGATGTGGGTGGCGACGAACTCCTTCTCTTTACCGGGCTTGATCGGCTTGGCCAGAGTCAGGGCGAAGGTTCTCAACTCCTTCAGAAGCTCGTCCGTAACGTGGGCGGTGGCGCGCCGGGCTGCGAGGGATTCGAGCATGCCGCGTATGTCGACGAGTTCTTCGATCTCGGTGACGGTATAAGCCCGGCAGAAAACGCCCAAGCCTTGCTGGCGGACGAGGAGCCCTTCGCTCTCAAGCGCGCTGAATGCCTCTCGCAACGGTGCCGTGGTAGTGCCGAGCATCTTGGCGAGCTGGCGTTGATCGAGCCGCTTGCCGGCGCTGATTTCACCACTGCGGATGAGCTGGAGGAGCTTGCGACGCAGTTGATCGGCGGTGCCGCTCAGCTTGGATTTGGACGTCGAAGCGGACTCGCTGGTGCGCTTGTCCCCGAGAAGAGGCTGGATCGACATGGATGAACTTCTATTGCGAAAAGGGTTGGCGCCGTCAAGTGGGCCAGAGGGGCCCGGGAAGTTTTAGCTCGAAGAAGGTGGCCAAATTTTTCGCGGTTCAAGCTTCGGGTTATAACAGCGGACGGCGATGACGCAAGAGCGGACGGAAGGGAGAGAGGGGGTCGAACCGCCTGTCGGCTGGGTTTATCCCGCAGCGTGCGCTTAAGTTGTCAGAGGAGACGTTAACGTAAAACGCGGGCATCTTATTCGATAAGCCGGAAATCGAGGGACATTTTCTTGACGTGTTATAACACGGTGCTACCAACTGCGGCCCGTTACCCTAACGTGACCTGCCCATGAATATTGAATCAATGTTTCCCTTGCGTCGTCGCTACGTCTGTCATCTGGCGGTGGGCTTCGCGACCCTCTCTGCTGCCCTGCTTGGCATCGCGCAGACGGAAAGAGCCGAGAGCGAAAAGCTTCTCGTTGTAGAGGATGAAGTGTTTCAGTTGAATCCATTCGTTGTCCAAACCGAGCGCGACGTCGGATTTGTCGCGGCAAGTTCGCTGGCGGGCGGACGCCTGGCGGGAGACCTGAACGATACCCCGATCGCGTATTCGGTGCTGACCGGCGATTTCATCGAGGCGCTGCAGCTCACCGATGTGAACGAAATGATGAAGTGGGTGACGAACAGCTCGGATAATCCCGATATGGGAGATTCGATTGCGACCGGCACTGCGGTTCGCATCCAGTCTCGCGGCATCGGCAACAGCCCGCAGCGGAATTTCTTTCCCGTTTATTTCAATTTCGATGGCTACAATCTGGAGCGTCTGGATGTTGCCCGCGGTCCGAATGCGGTGCTCTTCGGCACCACCGGGGTCGGCGGCACGGCGAACAGCGTCACGAAGCGGGCGCACATCAGCACCAAGCCGAGAACGGAGATCAAGACGACCTATGGCTCTTGGGAAAACTACCGCGTGACGCTCGACCACAACCAGGCGCTGGGCGACACGTTCGCCGTCCGGCTGAATGCGCTGTATCAGGACCGCCGCGGATGGCGCGACGCGGAGCTGGAGCGAAAGAACGGAGTGACCCTCGCCTCGGTCTGGCGCCCGCTCAGGAACACCGAGATCCGAGCCGAGGCCGAGTGGGGTGAGCAGGAGTGGGCGGCAATCACGACCTACTTCGACGACAACATCAGCGGCTGGGCGGGACAGACCTATTCGGCACGGCTTTCGGGCAACACGAATGCACAAGGCGTCTCTGCCTATGGCGCGAACGCCGCGCGATTCATCGGCAATGGTTCCGGCGGCGGTTCACTATATAATTTCCGCGGCTGGGCCTATACGCGGGGAGGAAATGCGGCGGCGGCGATCCCGGCCGGCGGAGTGATTGTCACCGGTCCGACCGCGAACATCAACAATCAGTCGATCGGGGAGCAGATCAACCTTCCGGAAAGTCTCTACGACATCGCGCTCAACAATTCGAATTTCAGGATGCCGGACCGGAAGTTCTCCACCTATGGCGACCGGCCCAACACGTTTACCGAGCATGACGATTTCACTCTTTCGATCACCCAGCGTATTGGCGAGCGGGTGTTCGTGGAGGTGGCCGGAAACAAGGGGCGGGAGGAGCTGCGGACCGACACGGGCATCACCCGCGGCATGTCGAGAATATTACTGGATGTGAACACGGTGATGCCGGACGGCTCTCCGAATCCGAACTTTCTCGAACCCTACGTCGAGATGTTCAGCTACCCTTACGAGCAGTTCCGCGACAAGGAAAACCTCCGCTACTCCGTCGGCTACGTGCTCGACGATACGAAGTGGGGCGATTTCAAGTTCAACCTGAGCGGCGGCTACTCCAACCAGAAATACGATCGCAACTCCTATGTGCACGCGCTGAAGAGCCAGGACAATCCGATCCTCTGGTCGACAGCTCTGCACTTCCAAACCCGCATCTACTATCAAAAGGACGATGTGCGGGAAATCGCGAAACCGGGCACTTGGACCTATCTCGACAGCTTTGCGAATACTCAGCGTGAAATGGAGTCGGCCTATGTTCGCGTGTTCAACAACGAGTCGTTGAACCAAGTGAACGATGCCACCTACGAATATCTGCAAGCAGCGGTTAACGCGAAGCTCCTGAAGGGTAAGCTCAATCTCGTGGCGGCCGTGCGCCAGGATCGTTATGAGACGTCGCAGAAATCGCCGATCGGGCAGTATGATAATTCCACGGACTGGGATGGCGTGACGCGCTACTTCAAGCCGGATGCGCCCGCCGATTGGACACGTCTGACGTATCGGCTGCGCGATTCTTCCGGCAATCCCTACGGTGAGGCGATCCCGGCGGAAGTCCGGCCCCGCGTCTCGAACTATCGGGATCCTCTCTATGCCAACGATCGTTTCCAGGACGACTACTCGCCGCCCAATATCTCGGATGATGTCGTGACCTCGTCGGTCGGCGCGGTGTATCACCTCACCAACAAGGTCAGCGTGTTCGCCAATTACGCGGAGTCCTTCGTCCCGGCGAGTTCCGCGGTGAAGATCAACGGCTCGTTGTTCGACCCTCGCTCCTCGTATGGCACGGACCTCGGCCTGCGTTTCACGCTCCTCGACGGCGGAATCGTGGCCACCTTGAGCCGGTATGAAGGACGCGAGACTAACGCGACCACAACGGCGTCGGCGCTCTTCCCATATAACCAAATCCTGCGCGCGCGTCCGTTGAACGACCTCACCCCGGGCAATTACAATGCCCGCGGGCTGGCGCAGGTGCCGACCGGTTACGTCGACAGCATGAACACGACGACGGAAGGGTGGGAGTTCGAGGTGACGGCCAACATCACTCGCAACTGGCGACTTTCGTTCAACGCCTCCGTGCCCGAGGCCTATCAAACGAACCGTAACGCGGAATCGGTGGCCTACTTCAAGACGAACGAGGCGACGCTGCGTCAGATCATCGTCGATGCGGGCGGCTCCTTCAATGGAGAGGTGGCGGTGTTCACCTCCACGGTGCCGCCGGGCCAGAACGCCGACATGGGGCCGAATGCAGTCAACGCGTGGAATACGATCCGTGATTCGCTGGCCTCCATCGGCGCGGAAGCCCAGGAGCGCACGCGGGTGAACAAGGTGCTGTGGAATCTGTATACCGACTACGACATGAGCCGCTTCGTCAAGGGGCTGCGTCTCGGCGCGGGTTTGAACCATCGCGGCAAGCAGGTCATCGGATTCCGCGGATCTGACACGATCGTGAATCCGAACAACCCGGCGCAGGCGATCGACGACCCGTCGGTCAACGAATACACGCCGGTTTATAGCGATTCATACACGGTGGGCACGCTGACCGCGTCCTATACCCATCGTATCATGAATAAATATAGCATGACGTATGCGTTGAAGATCGATAACCTATTCGATTACGAGGATCCGATATATATCAACACGATCGCTCGTCCCGCGAACGGAGACCTGAGCACGCCCGCGCGGGTCGCGACACCCAATCGCTATTATTGGCTGACTCCCCGCAACTACACGCTCAGCGCAAGCTTGCGGTTCTAAGTCCGTATTCACAAGCCCCCTTGGCGAGATCGCCAAAGGGGGCTTTTTGATCCGAACCCGAAACCTGCTTCCACCCCGCTTCCTGCGATATGAACTGTCCTGCCGCCCTGTTTTTCAGACTGCCCCTGCTCGCCCTTTCGTTGGTGACCGTTGGATCGATGCAAGGAAAGGACGACACCGGCCGCACTCGCGTGCCCTACAAGATCTGGATCAATCACGACGGGACGAATATCACGGGATTGGTGAGTCCCTTTCACCAGAAAGGGCAGGGGTTCTCGGAGCAGGTGTTTGCCGCATCGATCGATGAACTTGCGGGCAAAGGGATCGATGCCGTCGCTTTCAGTCCGGGCAATGGCTCGGTGCCGTGGTGGCAAAGCAAGACGAACGATCATTGGGAATGGTTTGTGCAGAGAACGGGAAAAAAGCCCAGTGCAGTCGGCCAGTATATCATGGGCGGCGGCGACTTGGTGCGCGTGTTTGTGGAGCGCTGCCGGGCGAATGGATTGTCGCCGATCATCACGCTGCGTTTGAAGGACGAGCACGACATCGAACGGTTGGACAGCGAATGGGTCTCGCGTTTCTATTTTGAGCATCAATCCTGGCGCCTCGACCGCGATCCGCGGGCGGTTTTCGGAAAGCGCGGATTGAACTGGATCTATCCCGGCGTGGCGGAAGAGCGGCTGGCGGTGATTCGCGAGATTGCGGAGAATTATGATATCGACGGGATCGAACTGGATTTCATGCGATTCCCTCCGTTCTTCGACCTGGAGCAATCGTCCTACAGCCAGCGTCGCGATGTCATGACCGGATTCATCCGGCGGACCCGGGAGATCTTGGAACGCACCGCGAAACCGGGAAAGAGCCGTGTCCTTTCAATTCGGATACCGAACCGCACGAAAGAGTATCGCGACATCGGGCTCGATCTGCCGCTTCTCGATCAGAAAGGGTTGATCGACATCATTCAGGTCTCGCCGTCGTATGTGAGCCAGGTGGAGAGCGATGTCGGGCTGGTGGTCTCGCTAGCGCCCAAAGCGGCGGTGTTTTACGAGATGACGCATGCATCGATGCGCGGCCCATCGCCGAGTTGGGGGCGGTTCGGCGACGATTATCCGATCCGGGTTACGACCGACGAACAGTTTTATACGGCCGCGAACCTCGCGTATGCGCGCGGAGCGGCGGGCATCAGTCTTTTCAATTTTCATTATACTCGCGCCAGTGTGCGCGATGGGAAGCACTCGATCGGCGGAAGCATTGGCCGGGAGCCGCCGTTTCACGTGATCAATGGAATGCGTGATCCGGCGTGGTTGAGCGAGCAGCCCCAATATTACTGGATGCCGTATTGGTGGAAAACGGGCTATCACGGCCGTCAGTTCCAGTTGCCGCAGCGGTTTGTGGTCGGCGACGAGCGTCGGTTCGAACTGGATCTGGCGCTGCCGAAAACGTCGATTTCGGGCGCGCGATTGCAGATCCGCACCGCGGGAGGCACGCCGGTGTTGAGCGCAACCGAACCGGTGGCTTACGTGAGAGGTCGGCCCCTGCTCGTGTGGCGGGCATGGTTAAACGGCGTGAGTTTGACCCCGACAGAAAAGAAAGGTGAGCCGTTCCCTGAACCTTACGGCGCGTTCCTCGGGGAGAAGGAGGATTACGCGGCGTGGGACGTGCCCGCGCAGGCGTTGCGCGACGGCCCGAACAGCATCGAGCTGGAGCTGGCGGATGCGCCGATCAGCGACGAATTCAACATCCAGGTGATCTGGATGGATCTCGCAGTGTTCACCGAGACAAGCGTCCAGCGATGACCGAGTGACTGATTGAAATTTCCTGAATTCCTATGAGCAGCACAAATTTGGATAGGCGGACTTTTTTGAAATCGGCCGGAGCATTGGGCGCGACGGCGCTGATGGGACGCGGCGTCGCGCTGGGCCGGGAGTCTTCGTCGGTTCCTGTTTCGCAGAAGCCCGGTAAAGCGCCTTATCGGGTTATTTTTAGCAACGATACGACCAATATCACCACGTGTATAAGCCCCTATCACAAGAAAGGCGAGGAGTGGCGGCCGGAGATGCTCGAGGCGACGGTTGATGAAGTGGCAGGTCATGGCGTTGACGCGCATTTCATCCAACTCGCGCACGGGCAGGTGCCGTGGTATCAAAGTAAAATATATCCGCTGGCGCAGCACCACCGCTGGTGGGAGGAGCGTTTCGGGGTCAGCGCCAAGCACGCGGCGTTCAACCTGAACGGAATCCACAGCTATATCCTGGATGGCGGCGACCTGCTGCAGGTGTTTATCGATCGTTGTCGGAAGGTTGGTCAGGCGCCTTTTGTTTCGATGCGGATGAACGACGTGCATCATGTCGAACACGTCGACACGCCGGGGAACACGCGAGGCATCCATAGCATCACGCGTTTTTATGCGGAGCATCCTGAGTGGCGCTTGGGAACGGATCTTCTGAGTTGGAGCGAGCGCGCGTTAAATTGGGCGGTGCCCGAGGTGCGGGACTGGGTGTTCGGGTTTATTGCGGAGCAGTGTCGCAACTATGACATCGACGGCTTCGAACTCGATTTCCAGCGGTTCCCCTCCTATTTCCGGCTAAACGAAACGACGTCGGAGCAGCGGCGAAAGATCATGCGCGAATTCATCGCGCGCGTCCGCGCGGTGCTAGACGAGAACGGCGGCCGGCATCGCTGGCTGGGCGTGCGGATCCCCTGTTATACCGGAGGGTTCGATTCTATCGGAATCGATCTCCCGCAGTGGGTGGATGCCGGTGTGGAGATGGTCAACGTCTCGCCCTTTTACTTCACGGCGCAGGATACCGAGTTTGCGGCGATCCGCGCGATGGCGCCGACGACCGCGATGTATCTCGAGATGTGTCACTCGACCTGGAACGGAAAGCGCGTGGCTCCCGGTTACGATGCGTTCACTTTTCGACGAACGACGCCCGAGCAGTATGAGACGACAGCTCATCTGGCTTATCAACAAGGCGCGGACGGCGTCAGCCTCTTCAACTTCGTCTATTACCGCGAGCATGGTCGAGGAGAACGAGGACCTTTCAACGAGCCGCCATTCCATGCGCTGGATCATCTCGGAGATCGGGAATATCTCGCGAAGCAGCCGCAGCACTGGTTCCTCGCGCCTGGCTGGAAACCGAGTTTTAACGCCTCACGATTCGTGCTGCCGAAGGCGATTCGCGCGGGAGAGACGCACGAACTGCGGTTGATGTTTGCGGCTCCGACCGGTGGATGGAAGCGCGATGGCGTTCTTCGGTTCCAAGCCGAGCAAGCGTGGGGCGGGGCAAAACTGGCCGTGAAGCTGAACGACGAAGCGCTGTCGTCTTCGGAAAAAACGGGCGAGCCGTATCCCAATCCCTATCCGCCGCTGCTGGGCGATGCTCAACGAAACCGGGCGTGGTCGGTGCCGGCGCGACTTTTGCGCGATGGATGGAATCATTTCGTTTTCACGCTCGAAGAGGGCGACGCCAACACGATCGAGTTCATAGATCTCGGCGTGGCCTGAGACGAAATCACGGGAGCTTCTCTAGAATGAAAAAAGAAAAACGATTTCACATCCGGTGTGACATGGAGGGTGTGAGCGGCGTGGTGGATCTCGCGCAAGTGACACCGGGAGCGCCCGAGTATGCGGAGGCTCGGCGATATTTCATGGCGGAGTTGTTGGCGCTCATCGAAGGGCTGAAGGACGGAGGCGCCACCGATGTCTCGGTTTACGATGAACATTGGTTTGGGCGGAATGTGGATCTGTCCCAGATCCCGGTGGGAGTGAGGGTGTTCTGTGGAAAACCGCCTTACCGGGCAGATTGGGCCGGCGGGCTGGACGCGTCGCATGCCGGAATGATCCTGCATGGTCTGCACTCGATGGAAGGCACGGGTGAGACGCTGGCGCATACCTACGAGCCGGATTTCCGCGCTATCTATATAAATGGAAGACAAGTCGGAGAGATCGGCATGGAGACTGCGATCGCCGGCGATTGGGGCGTTCCACTGGCGATGGTGGTGGCGGACTCAGCTGGCGTGGACGAGGCGAAGGCACTCGTGCCGGACGTAGCCGGTGTGAGCACCAAGCGTTCGCACTGTTATCACGGCGCGGAATGTCATGCCCTCGTTGACAATGTGAACGCGATTCGCGTGGCGGCCCGCCGCTTGGCGGAAACATGCCCCAATATCGCTCCTTTCCAAGTGGCCGGCCCAGTCGAACTGATCTGCGAGTTCAAAGCTGGCCGGTATCTCGACGCGCTGCGCGTGCGGGCGAAAGACGCTTTTGTCACGGAGAACCGGCTGCGATTGACGGCCCCCACGGTTACGGCGGCGTGGGCCGACTACTGGCAGCTGAAGCTGAAGGTTCAGGCCGATCTCTAATTTTATGACGAAATCTCTCGATGCACCGACGCGTGTGCGTGAAGCCCTGGCTAATCGCTCGCCGGTGCTGGGCTCGTGGTTGCAAGGCGGATCGCTCGCCGCCGCGGAAATCCTGGCCGGGGCCGGGTTCTCCTGGCTGGGCCTCGATTGCGAGCACACCTCGGCCGATATTGCGTCAGTCGAAAGTTTTGCCCGCGCGTTGCAGGGCCGCGACACGACATTTCTCGTGCGCGTGAGCCGTTGCGACGAACTCGAGATCCGGAAGTGTCTCGACGTCGGAGCGGACGGGGTGATCGTGCCGCTGGTAAACAATGCGGAGCAGGCGAAGCGGGCGGTCGCAGCGGCCAAGTATCCGCCCGTGGGGAACCGGGGATTTTGTTTTGGCCGGATGAACGAGTGGGGGAACGCGTTCGATGATTACGCTCGGTCGGCCAATCAGCGAACGATCGTGATCGCGATGATCGAGTCGAAGCAAGCGATCGAGAATCTCGACGAAATCCTCGCGGTGGAAGGCCTCGATGGGGTTTTTATCGGGCCTTACGACTTGAGTGGATCCTACGGCGTGCCCGGAGAAACGCAGCACCCGCTGGTGAAGGAAGCGTGTCAACGCGTGGTGGAGGCATGTCGCCGCGCGCGGAAGACCGCGGGACAGCATCTGGTGCGTTCGACGAGCGAGCAGGTGGCCGCTGCGCTGGCGAACGGATTCACGTTTCTTTGTCTGGATGCGGATATCATTTTTCTGCAACAGGCGGCTTCCCAAGCGCTGAAGGACGCGAGCGCCAGCCTTTCATGAACAATTCTATCAAAGAGTATGCCCGTCTCGGGCTCGTGCATCATATGTTGTATGCCCGTTGCCTCAACGATCCCGAGTATCACGAGAAGACGCTCGTCGAAATGGCCGCACGCACGGATATCGAGACGTTCGACTGCTGCCTGCCTTACGGAGCGGAGAGACAGGAACGTCTGGCCCAGGCGATCCGGGCGAGCGGCAAGGAGCATGTCGTGTTTGCTACGCATCTCTTCCCGCTGCGGAAACTTTCCTTCTGTTCGACCTCGTATTCGGAGCAGGCGCAGGCCCGCATGGTCATCGCGGACATGGTGAGGCAAGCGGCTTCGATCGGAGCGACGGGTTTTATTTTCGCGTCGGGCGGACCGCCGGCGGCAGAGGCGACCGCGGCGAACAAGGAAGCCTTCTACGATTTCTGCTGTTGGTTGTGCGGCGAACTCGCGCCTCACGGGATCGACGCGTTACTGGAGCCGTTCGATTTCGATTTCGACAAGCAGTTCGCGTTCGGACCGCTCGACGAAAATCTGGAACTCGCCCGGCGCGTGGCGGCGCAGCATCCGAATTTTGGCATCGAGCTCGACGTCGCTCATTTGCCGCTCATGCGCGAGGACATGCTTTCCTCCATTCGGCGTTCAGCCCCGTGGCTGCGGCGAGTGCACCTCGGCAACTGTGTGATGCGTGATCGGGGCGATCCTTTCTACGGAGACAAGCATCCGCCGATCGGCTACCCGGGCGGCGAGATCGATACGGCGCAACTCGTCGACGTGTTGGGCGAATTGCTGAACGTGGGCTTTCTTGATCGCGACAATCGCGGCGATCTCGTGGTGGAGCTGAATCCATTTCCAGCGATGTCGGAGGACGCGTCCGTGGCAGACAACTTTCGTCGGGTGAACGAAGCCTGGGCGCAGGTTTCTCCCGAGTGACGACAACCGACGATGTCGAGTTATGGCGCGAAGCGACAGGCTTCGCTTTCAGCACTTTCAAGGCCGTCGTGATTGACTGATCGAACGGAGTAGTCGCCGGCGCTGGAGAGCGGCCAGCTGAACTCGACGTTGGCCGGCTCGGGGGCGTCGCCGTGATTGCTTCGCTGGCCCTTCACTTCGCCGACGAGCGTCCCGTCGCGGTAAATGCGAAAACCTCTGAGTCCGCTTTCGAGGTCGATGCGCGCGTCCCAGGTCAGTTGCGATTGTGCGCCGGAAGTGTCAACGCGAAGTCCGTGGGGAGCGGGCGGAGGCGTGCGGTCGATCACCGTGCCGGTGCGAACGAACTCCTGCCATTTCAGCGCCAGCGACTCGTCGGGAAACCAGGCCCAGCTTCGCCGGGGACGTTGGCCGACGGCGGAGATCTCGCCGGTGTCAGGATCGCCCTGCCAGCCTTTCGATGTGTCGATGACGCGCGGGATGTTGCCTTCGGCGGGGAGGCGCAAGGAAAGCATCGCATCGAGAAATGGAATATAGAAACGGCGTCCGTCGGCGTTGCCGTGGTCGGCCTTGGGATCGATCGCGACCACCCATGGGGCGTCGAAACGGCGGTAAGCGCGGAAGGATTTAATCGTGAGCGCGGCCGTGTATTCCTGGCCATCGACGCGGTCGTCGATGCCGGCGGCCATGAGCACGGGAATTTTTTTCACGGCTGGATGCCATTGCAGGAAAGCGGTGCCGCCCGAGCGTATCACCGCGGCAAGCACGCGTTCCGGATGACGGAAGAACATTCCCGTGCACCAATAGCCGCCGCCCGAGTGACCGAACAACGCCCACGGGACGCTGGCGAGCTCAGGGCGGCCCGTGTCGGCGGCGAGTTGATCGAGCGCGCGCAGCAGGGCGTCGCCGCTCCCATCTTCGACGCGATACCATTGGGCGCACATTTCGGTGTTGCGCAGTTCGGTGCCGAGCAGGGCGAAGTGGTGCCGGCGCGCGAGTTCCTGCCACTGAAGATCGTTGGCGTGATCGAGGCCGTAGCGGCGAGCGCCTTCGCCGCAACCGTGCTGACGAATGATGATGCCGCGCACGCTAGTGGTCTCGGGTGCAATCCAGAGGCGGTAGCGGGCACCGGCGTAGTGATCGGTTTCGCGCGGCGGAGCGGAGGTTTCGAAATACGCGGCCTGCACGGGCGCGGGGCAAAGACACGCGGACAGAACGAGCCAGGACAACGTGCGACGGCGAAAGGGGCGCATGGCAGGATGGAACTCTGCTCAAGTGAGCGGTGAAGCCGCGGCGGGTTTAATGGTTAATTTGGAAAGGCTCATTTCCGGCGCGTCGTGGTGCCGGCGACCCATTCGCCTTCGAACAGGAGCACGCGCGGGGAGGCGGAGAGGCCGCGTTCGCCGCGTTGGAGTTTGGTTGCAATCATGTCCACGACGGCGGCGCCGACCCGCTCGCTGTCCTGACGAATGCCGGACGGTTGGAGCGGATCGTTGGGGTCCAAGTCGAGAGCGACCAATCCCACATCATCGGGCACGCGCACGCCGAGACGACCCAGCCAGCGCGCATAGTCGGCGGCGGTAGGCGTGTGCGCGATAATGGCGTCGGGACGATATTTCCGGAACCAGCGAGCGAAGGCTTTTTCGTTCATCTCGTCCTCGATCAGCACAGGAATTTTCGCCGGCGTTCGCCGCTGCTGCTCACACCAAAGGTAGCCGGCGGAGTAGAGATGGCCGGTGCGTTCGTCCAATTCGGTTTGCAGCACGAGACCCGGACGCGTGTAGCCGAGCTGGCGGAGTTCGGTGACCACGCGAAGGACATCGAGGTAGTAGTTTTCGCCGGCGCGATCCATCAAGCGCTGGCTGCCGTTCCACCGTCCGTAGGTCGCGCATGCGAAGGGCGAAAAATCGAAGTCTTGGAAATACTTCCAACGATAACCGGAAAACACGAACAGTCCCTCGATGCCGCGCGCGAGGAGGATTTCTTTCATGCGTTTGGGCGTGAGATTGGGGGCGCCGAGCCAGAGCTCCTCGATGCGAAAGCCGAGCTCGGCGCCACGTTTGAGCGCGGCGTCGTAGTAGCGTCGCAAGTGGGAGTTCTCGCGCCAGGCGGCGGGTTTTTCCCGGACGGTGATCATGCCGAGCGTGGCGACCGGACGCGCTTCGCCCTGGCGCAGATAGCTCATCAGCCGCGTGAGGGTGGGATCGGGCCGGTAGCCGAGTGACTGGGCGGCTTTCTCGACGCGGCGGGTGGTTTCCGGAGAGATTTTTCCCGAGCCGCGGAGCGCCATCGAGACCGTGGCAGGTGTGACGCCGGCGATGGCGGCGACGGCCTTCAGAGTTGGGCGGGGCATTTAACTGTTAAGTGAAACCTCGCCGTGCCGGGCGCCAAGTCGTAAGTCGCGCCGTGAACCGTCCGCGTCGCTTAACCGTTAACCCGGTCGGTCCTCGCCTGCCGGGTTCGCGCGGACAGGAGTGTTTCGATGCGCCATCGGGAATGGAGCCGGTTCACGTCGTGGTTGAAGGGCGAGGCCAGCAGGCAATGCCATGTTCTGGCCGAAAAGCCCTTGCGGAAACGCGGCGGTAGAACTCGGTTTGCCTAACATGGGACTGCTCGGAATCGCTGCTGGAGTCGGACTAACGCTGTTCGGGATGAGGTTCCTGCGCAAGGGACTGGACCGGCTGTTTGGCGGCGCGTTGTTCCGATGGTTGTCGCGCCTGAGCCGGAGCCGGCTGCGCGCGTTTGGGGGCGGGATGGTGATCGGCACGGTCGCGCCGTCGTCGACCGGCCTGGCGATTCTGGGAGCGCAGTTGCTGGGGCGCGAGGCGGGCGGACTGGGCGCGCCGACGGTGTTGGCGGTGTTATTGGGAGCCAGCGTCGGGCTGACGGTGGCGGTGCAGCTGGTTTCGTTTCACATCGGAAATTTCGCGAGCCTGCTGATCGTCGCGGGGGTGATTGGTTACCAGTTTTGCAGCCGCGAGGTGTTGCGCGGGATTGGGCAATGTTTGCTGGCGCTGGGATTCGTGTTTCTCGCGATGACAATGATCGGCGAGAGCGCGCGGCTGCTAACCGCCGATGGCGAAATTCGCGAAGTGCTGCTGCGGCTGCAGGGACACCGCTGGCTGATTTTCATCGTGGTGAGCGGGCTCGCGGTGCTGCTGCAAAGTTCGACCGCGACGATCGTGCTCGGGCTGGCGCTGACCGTGTCGGGATTGCTCGCTCCGGCGACATTGATCGTGTGGGTGGTGGGCACGAACGTGGGCTTGGGGTTGACGTCGCTGTTGATGGGCTGGTCGCAATTGGAGAGCCGGCGGCTCGGCTTGTGCAATGTGATCGCGAAGCTGTTGATCGCGTTGCCGCTGCTCTGGTTGCCGGCGACGAGCGCGACGATGTTCGAAGCGATGCCGGGGGAAATGATGAGGCAGACGGCGATGTGGCACACCTCGTTCAACCTGCTGGTGGCGGCGGCGGCGTTGCCGTTGCTGCGACCGATTTACCGGTTGGCCGAGTTGATGGTGCCGCGGCCGGTGGATGCGAACCTGACATTGAAGGAGAGCTTTCTGGATCCGCGCGTGCTCGAGACGCCCTCGATCGCGCTCGTGCGCGCCACGCGTGAGACGCTGCGCATGGCGGATCATGTGCGATTGATGCTGGAAAATTTCTGGAGCGCTTTCAGCCGTGGAGACGCGGAACTTGCGCGTCGCGTGCAGAAGGAAGACGACGCGGTCGATCGCATGAACATCGAGATCAAAAACTATCTCAGCCGGGTGGGGGAGAATCGCAATGCGGGCGACACGGCGTGGCAGTTCACCTTGCTGGCGTTTTCGGCGGAACTTGAGGCGGTCGGCGATCTCGTGGACAAGCATCTTTGCGACGCGTTGATCAAGCAGCGCCGGGAGCACATGGGGATGGTGGAGCCGGATCGAAAAGCGATCGAGGAGGCTTATCGCCGCGTGCTGCGGTCGCTGGAGGTTGCAATCGGATTGCTGACCACGCGCGAGATCGATGACGCACGGGCGCTGGTGCGCGAAAAGCACGACCTCAACGAATGGGCGCGGGAGCAGCAGCGGCGGCACTACGAACGACTCGCATCGGGTTCGGCGGCGCAGCTCGCGAGCAGTAGGGATTTTGTGGATGCGTTCAACGCGCTGCGTCGCATCAACAGCCATCTGAGCACCATCGGTTACTCGTTTCTTCCGGCAGAAGAACCGACGAGGCGGCGGGAGATTTAACCGTTAAATTCAGAGGGCCTCGCGACGGCAGAGCGGAGCGGGTTCGGTGGCGCGGACGGCGGCCCTCGGCTGCCAAATCTTCCTGCGGATCTGCGCCGCGCTCCTTGCTGTTTACCCGCACTTTAAAACACCCTGCCGCTCATGCATTGGATCGATTGGATAATGTTGGCTATTCCGGTGGCCATCGTCGTGGTCACCGGGCTCTACGCCCAACGCTACATGAAAAGTGTGGCGCATTTCATGTCGGGCGGGCGGCTGGCCGGACGTTACCTTTTGGCCGTGGCGCGCGGCGAGATGTTCGCGGGGGCGGTGGTGTTTGTCGCGTATTTCGAAATCGTCGCGAAAGCGGGGTTCACGTTCACGTGGTGGCGGCTGCTGGAGGCGCCGGTGATCATCGTGATTGCGGCGACGGGATTCGTGATCTGGCGCTTTCGCGAAACGCGGGCGATGACGCTCGCGCAGTTTTTCGAGCTGCGCTACAGCAAGCGCTTTCGGGTGTTCACGGGCATGCTCGCGGTCGTGGCGGGTGTGTTCAACTTCGGCATCATCCCGGCGATCGGAGCGCGCTTCTTCGTGTATTTTCTCAATCTGCCGACGGCGGTGGATCTCGGTTTTGCGAGCGTGCCGACCTTCGTGGTGTTGATGGCGATTTTTCTCGGGGTGTCGCTCTTCATCACCTTGAGCGGCGGATTGATCACGGAGCTGGTGACGGACTGCGTCGAAGGGATCATTTCGCAGATCTTCTACCTCGGGATCATCGTGGCGTTGCTGCTCACGTTCTCGTGGAGCCAGATCACGGAAGTGCTCGCCAACCGGCCGGCGGGCGAATCGCTGCTCAATCCCTTCGATTCGCGCAGCATCGAGGATTTCAATCTCTGGTTTGTGCTGATGCAGATCCTGCTCGGCGTTTACGGAACGATGGCGTGGCAGAACAACAGCGCCTACAACTCCGCGGCGTTGACGCCGCATGAATCGCGCATGTCCGGGGTGCTCGGCCGCTGGCGCGAGATGGGGCGAACCACGGTGATCGCATTGCTGGCGGTGTGCGCGGTGACGTTTCTGGCGCATCCCGATTTCGCGGCGCAGGCGCAGGCCGCGGTGGATCAGGCTTCGACCATTGCCGATCCGCAGGCGCGGCAGCAGATGAGCGTGCCGATCGCGCTCTCACATTTGTTGCCGATCGGAATCAAAGGCGCGTTGTGCGCGATTTTGTTGCTCGGCATTTTCGGCGGAGATTCCACGCATCTGCATTCGTGGGGCGGAATCTTCGTGCAGGATGTGTTGGTGCCGCTGCGGAAGAAACCGTTCGAAACCAAGCAGCACATCCGCGCGCTGCGGTTGGCGGCGTGCGGCGTGGCGTTGTTCGCCTTCGTGTTTGGATGCGTGTTTCAGCAGATGGAATACATCATGATGTGGTGGAAGGTCACGATGGGCATCTACGTGGGCGGCGCGGGAGCGGCGATCATCGGCGGATTGTATTGGAAAAAGGGAACGACTGCCGCGGCGTGGACGGCGTTGCTCACGGGGTCGCTGTTGTCGGTCGGCGGGATTTTTGCGCAGAAATACTTTCCCGATTTTCCGCTCAACGGGATGCAGATCTCGTTCTTCTCGGCGCTGACGGCGATCGCGCTCTACGTGGTGGTGTCGCTGCTCACGTGCCGCGAGGATTACAACATGGATCGCATGCTGCATCGCGGCCGCTACGCGCGGATCAGCGAGGAAGTGGAAGCGGTGGTGCAGACGGCGGCGGCGAAGCGGCCGAAGTTCTGGCAGCGAGCGATCGGATTGGATGAGAACTTTACGCTTGGTGACAAATGGATCGCGGGCGGACTCACGGGCTGGGCCATGTTCTGGGCGGCGGTCATGGTGATCGGTTCGGTGTGGAACCTGATCTCGCCGTGGTCGACGGCCGCGTGGTCGGCGTATTGGTTCGTGGCGGGATTGGTGGTTCCGATCGTCATTACGTTCGTGACCGGAATCTGGTTCACCTGGGGAGGCATTCGCGACATCCGGGATTTGTTTGCGCGTCTGCGACAAACCGCGACGAACGAGTCCGATGACGGAACGGTGATCGGCGGACAGAATCGCGACGAGGTTCACCTCGACGTGGAAACGAAGAAGCCGCGAACGCCGGGAGCGTGATGATGAGGCTTCGCCTGAGGTTAGCCAGCGGCATGGGGGGATGGGCGGCAGCGCTGATGATTGCGGCGCTGCCGGTGTCGGCGTGGGAAAACATAGCGCCGACGGCGCTCGCGGTGCCGTCGGTTTACGAGAATCCGATCAACGAAGGGCACCCGCTGATCGCAGGACGGGCGCCGAGCTTCGCGGACGGCAATCCGCGGAGCAGTTACCGGCTCCTCGGCGATCAACCGGCGCGGCTGGAGTTTTTCTTTGAGCCCGGGCGTCCGGTTGAGCCGGAGCGCTGCGAGATCGTGACGCAGGTGGAGCAGATTTTGGACGGACACGTTGAAGTGCTGCGCGCCGAACGCTGGGAAAAAGTCGCGGAGTTGCGCCGCGAAGGAGAGCGGATCACGGCGGAATGGAAACCGGAGCCGGTTCATGGCGTGGCGTTGGTGGTGACGCGGACGTCGGATCTCGATCACGAGCCAATTCGGATCGCTGAAGTGCGGTTGCTGGCGAAACAGGCGACGGAGGCGCCGAGCGGATTGCCGACGATCCAGCTCGCAACGCAGCGCGAGCATCATGTTTTCGGATTGGGCGAAGAGGTCGCGGTCGATTGGGGGATCGAAGGCGAACTGCCGGCGGGAGAAGAGTGGGAACTGCGCTGGCGTTGGGATAATTTCGTTAATGAACTCGTGGACGAAGGAGGCAGCACCCGCGGGAGCCTCGCCGGGCGCGGGGCGGTTACATTGCGCCCGTCGGAGCAGGGACCTTTGTTGCTGAAAGCTTGGCTGGCGGAGAAGAGCACCGGAGCCGTGGTGGCGCACACGGCGTTGTTGGTGGGGGTGAGGGATCCGGATTTTCCCGTTCGAGTGCCGCCGCTGCGCGCGGATCGCGCGGGACCGCTGCCGAAACGCGAGCAGGTGGTGGGACGGATGCTTTGGGGAGCGGAACTGTATCATCGGCTACTCGCGGCGCAGACGAAGGTCGGGCCGACCGCCTTCGATGTGTTTCGTAGCGACGGATTGAATACGGTTTCCGCGTATCAGGATCTCGCGTGGTTCGAGCCGCTGCCGGGCGTTTACAATTTTGCGGCGCTGGATGCGATCGTGCGGGAGGCGGAGCGGACAGGGCTCGGCGTGGAGTTGGGGCTATGGCGGTGGTATTACGGATCGCCGGGTCTGGGCGGACCGAAAAATCTGCAGTATTGGCTCGAACCCTACAGCGCGCTGAAGCGCGATGGGACGAAAGGACCGCGCTGGCTCAATGCGCCCTCGCTGCATGCAGAGGGCTATCGCGTGTCGGCATTGCGAACGACGGAGGTTTTCCTGCGGCGGTATCGCGAGCATCCCTCGGTGTGGATCTGGCATCTGCATCCGTTCGGGGTGGTGGATCACGACTTCACGAGCACATCGAGCGAACGAGAGGCGCCCTTGGACTTCTCGCCCTATGCGAAGAGCGCGTTTGCGCGGTTTCTGAGGGAACGATATGGCTATATCCAGAGTTTGAATACCGCTTACGGAACGGACTACGCGGATTTCAACGACGTGCCGATGCCGGAACCGAAGTTGAAACCGATGACCGATCTGCGCGAAGCGGTGTTCACATTGGATAACCGACCGGCGTGGAGGGACTATCTCGCGTTTCGCGATCTGGGAACGGTGCAGGCGTTTCAACGGGAGGTGTTTCAGCTGGCACGGCGGCTCGATCCGGAGCGGCCGATCGGCGGAATGTCGAACACGATGGCGAACAGCGCCGTGCAGGAAGAGGTGAGTTTGCGCACCGAGTTCGGTCTCTATTATGGCGACCAGAATACGGAGACGCCGGCGTTTATCCGGAGGCATCTGGGGCGCGATCGGGATCGACTGCCGTTTCGCGGTGAAGATCACAGTCCGATCAGTCCGCGACGTTTTCCCGGCGATTATCGGGCGCGGATGAACGAATTCTTTTTCAACTGTGCGGCGGCGGGAGTGGGGCAGTTGAATTATGTTTTTCCGGTGTGGGAGGAAAACCCGGCGTGGGAGATGTTCGCGTCGGCTGAGTTGCGCGATGCGTTTGCGGCCAATGCGGGATCGACGGTGTTGCCGACGGAAGTGGGATTGCTGCATTCGTTCACGACGGGCGCGTTGGAAGGTTTCACGTCCTACGCCTATATCGAACTGCATCGCTGGCTGGATCTGCTCGCGTGGAGCGAGACGGCGATGTCGCCGGGAACGTGGACGGAACCGCTGGCGATCGATTCGCCTGACGTCGATTTTTCGGAGAAGCGATTGTTGATCGACAACGATTCGCGGCTGCTGACGCCGGCGGCGGTGGCGGCGCTGGTGAAGTTTGTCGAGGCGGGTGGGACGCTGGTATTGCAACGCACCTCCGGCGAATACTCGTCCGAAGCGGAGGAGCCGACCTGGGCGCTCGCGCGGGCGTTTGGCGTGGAGGTGGAGAAACTCGCGCAACCGATCGCGGAGGAAGGCGAGCTCGTGTTGGGGAGCGTTTTTGGCGGCCTGAGGTTACCGGTGCGTGATATGGCGGAGGTGGTTCGTGCGGGGGCGACTCCGCTGGCGACGCAGGATGGAAAGACGGTCGCGGCGACCTGGTCGCAGGGGCGCGGACGCGTGTTGTGGCTGGGCGGAACGTTGGGCGACTTTTCGCTCGTGGAGAGCCGGCGACGTTTGTTGGAGGGCGCGCCGGGAGCGTGGAGCGGCTGGGCGGATAAGGTGGCGAAGCGGCTGGAACTGTATCGCGCGCTGACGCAGCGTTTGCAGGTATGGTCGGGGTTGGGCGAACAAGGAATTCGCACGGAAAGCCCGGTTTTCGTGATGGCGCGCAAAACGGAGGATGGGCTGTCGATTTCGCTGCGGAATCCGGATAGAGTGGCGATCAACAAAGTCGTGCTGCGAATGCCGCCGGGGCTGACGGCGGATCGTGCGCGAGTGACGTTTCCGCAACGGCAGTTCAGTGTCCCGGTGCTTTCCGATGCAACGGGATCAAGGATCGAGCTCGAAGAGATTCCCGGCGGTGCGTTCTGCCTGATCCAGCTTTAAGCGGGAGACGCGATCTCGACGAAGCGACGTTCGAGCCCGGTTTCGCTCGCGGTGCACACGACGAAACCTTTTGCAGGGTGCCCGTCGTGATTCGTGCGTTGCAATGCGCAGCATCGACCGGTGATCAGCGTTGCGCCTTGGTGATGTTTCTCGGTGAGCCCGTGATAATGTCCGCTGAGAACGGCCTGGACGTTGTGATTGAGGAGCCGCGAGAGCACGGCGTCGGCGTTCAGTGGACGGAACGCGACCTCCTCGCCGAGGGGGAAATGCGTGAAAAGCACGAGCGGTTGCGCGCGATCTACGCGACGGAGCACGTCATCGAGGAACTGCAATGATGCGTCCGAGATCGACGTGTGCTGCCAGCGTTGCCCGTCAGTCGAATCGAGGCCGATGAACTGCCAGCCTTCGTGTTCGAAGTGATAGTTGAGTTGATGCGGAAACACCTCCTCGTAGGCGGAACGGTCATCGGCACGGCCGTAGTCGTGATTTCCGATCTGATAGTAAACCGGCGCGCCCAACTCGGAAAATAATTCACGGACCGCGATGAGTTTTCGGCGGCTGCAGCTTTCGACGAGATCGCCGAGGTGCAGACAGAAGGCAGGCGACTCGAGCCGCATTTGTCGCACCGCCTGCTGCAGCCAGACGTGGCAGGTTTCGTCGACGTAGTGAGTGTCGTTGACGACGACGAACGTGAAACGGGATTTGGGCCGGGCGACACCGGCGGCGCGCAAAGTGCCGGGCCAGATCCCGAGAGCGAGCAGGCTCGCGAGCGACAGGGTTTTAACGGATTCGCGACGGGTGAGGAGAGCCGGCATGAGAAAGGGGGGGCGTATTCACCGGAGCACGGCGACACCGCCCTGCCATGGCGGCGGCGAATCGAGAAGGAGTTGGGAAGCGTTGAGCGAGAGTGCGGGCGCGTCGGCGGTGAAGTGGCGTTCGATCCCGCGGGCGTCGATATCCGGGATTTCGATACGCGTGGGTGGGGAAGCGAACGTGTGCCACACCACGATTGTCGTGGAGGCTGTCGGAGAATGAAACGCGACCGCCTGCCAGCCTGTGAGCTGCCGATACGAGGAGCCGGTGACACCATGGCGGCGAAACGATGCTTTCGCGATGATCGGGGCGATCTCGCCGTGAAGGGCGATGGCTTCGCGAACGAACTCCCACGCATCACCTGACAACGTATGCGCGTCGCCCGACAGACACATGCGACCGAGGAAGGTGGCGGCGAGCGAGTAGGCGAGGCGTGCGCGATCGTCGTCACGGCGCAGGACGGCCCAGATTTGATTTTGCGCGGGCGGCAGAACGGCGAGCTGGTTTGCGGCGATGACGGGCAAGTCAGGCGTCTCGTGTGCGTCGGAGAACGACGTCATCGCGGTGAGCGCGATCATCGACGGCTCGGCACGGTGTCCGCCGGAGGAGCAATTTTCGATCACCAGTTCCGGCAACGCGGTGCGCAAGCGTTGGAAGAATCGTTGGACGCCATCGAGATGTTGCCGCAGACCCTCGCCCGGCGATTCGGCGCCGTCGCAACCGAGTCCGATGGAGTCGTTGTAGTCCACCTTGAGGTAGCCGAAGTTGTTTTCCCGGAGCAGCGAGATGACACGCGCTTCGAGATATTCATGAACCCACGGATCGCGGAAATCCCAGAAACGTCGGCTGCCGACCTGCAGTGGAACGCCGTCGCGGTGCAGTTGGTGAGAAGTCGCGTGCCAGGCGAGGGAACCCGGCGTGGCGACTTCGAATTCGAACCAGAGCCCGGGAATGAGACCGCGTTGACGGATGGCCTCGGTGGTGGCGCGCAGGCCTTGTGGGAAAGCGGTGCGGTCCACGATCCAGTCGCCGTTTTGCTGGATGCCATCGTCGGGCCGCTGGGCCCAACCATCGTCGATCACGAGGTAGCGCACGCCGGAGCCGCGCAGCCGGTCAGCGAGCGCGATGAGGTTGTCGTGAGTGGGCGAGCCCCACGACGTGCACCATTCGTTGAAGATGACCGGGAGCGGTTGATCGGCGGCGGGCTGAAGGAGTCGGGAGCGGCGGGCGGGCGATTGGAGACGCGCGCAAGTGTCTTCGAGCGAGCCGAGACTGACGGTGAGGGTCGCCGTCGGCGTGGTGAAGCTTTCGCCGGGTGCGAGCGTTTTCCACCAATGGCCAAATTCGCGGTCGGCGAGTCCGCCGGCGAGACTCACTTGATCGGCGCGCCGGCGGACCTCGAGTTGCCAGGAACCCGGATGGGAAAGTGACGCGCCCCAGAAGACTCCCGCGGCGCGATCCTCGAGGAAGCAGAGAGGCAGATAGCCGTTCGCGGGCATCGAGCCCACCTGACCGAAGCGCTCGGCGCGAACGCCGTGACCGACCCACGAACGCTCGAGGTTTAAATCCTCAAGACGACGAGAATCGAGCCGGCCTTCAGCGCTCCAGGCGCTGCGAAAACGATGCAGCCAAAGACGATTGGACGCTTCATCGGGCGCGAACGGCGTGATGCCGCCGAGACAGAACGATGTGAGCAACTGGACGGTGACAGCCTGTTCGCTGTCGTTGCGCAAGGTGGTGCGAACCGAAACGCACGGATCGCCGGCTTCGTGAGTCAGTTCGTGAAAGGCGAGCAGATGCTCGTCGGTGGCCAGCGTGGTTTGAATCGTGGTGCGATCGCCTTGGTCGCTGCGATGTTGCTCGCGGAGGCGAAACGGGTTTTGCGCGGCGGCTTGAAGGGAGCGACCGCCGGAGAATGCGCCGGGATAAGGCGTCCGTTGCAATTGCACCTGAACGAGCGGCGCCACCTCCCACGCGGTGACGGGTTGCCAGTGGGCGGGCAGATTTCTGATGACTGGATCGTCGAGATACTCGCGTGGCGTGACAACAGCGTCGACCCGCGCGGCGGGCACCAGCGACAACCCGAGGTGCTCCGGCTGGTTCTCCGGCGCGTGATAGCGGACGACGAGGTCGCCGAACTGGAATTCGCTATGACGTCGGAGAGGCATGTTGTTAGCCGGCCGAGCGGCTGAAGTAGCGTGGGACTTCGAGCAAAAGGCGGCCTTTGGTGGCCGGAAGCAGGAACGAGTTGTCCGGCGCCCGCTCAAGCACATCGCCGTTGAAGACCCGCACCTGGCGAACCGTATCCGGGAGCTGGAGACGTTCGCCGGCGAAGCTCATCCGCTCTTCGAGCACCTCGCTTTCGAGGGCTTTTCGGACGGGGACGTAGTGCAGCAGCGTGAGCAACAAGGTGGAACCTCGGCGGCGCGGATAAACGCCGATCGTGGTCGGCAGATCGTGGCCAAACGGGGCGTCGCCGATCAGAGTCTGCATCGTGCGCCGCCAGACGTCGCGCAGGGCGATGTTTCCCACTTCGCGGTATTCGCGAAAGACGGGGTCCGCGAAATAGACGAAATTTTTTCCGGCGACCACGGCCGGAAAACGGTCGGGCTGGGCAACGGGCGGCGTCTGGAAATGAGAGCAGAATTTCAGATCCGTGCGCTGAAAGTAGGGCGGCACGCGGTGAACGAGCACGCGAGTTTTTCTGCCGGCGACGACGTTGGTGCCTTGGGAGTAAACCACGCGATCGCTCGCCGAGAGTTCCGGCCAGAACGATTGGTCCGCGCGCCAGTAGGTTGGAAATGCGGGTGTTTCTCCGGCGAAACGAAGAGGAAGGAAATCGAGCGCCCAGCGGCCGTTTTCGTCGCGCCCGGCGTGATGCGAAAGCAGCAGTTTGCCGCCACGCTTGTAATACGTTTCGAGGGCGCGCCGCAGGCGCGGGGTGATGGTCGTGGCGTCGGGAAGCAGCAGCAGCGCATAGCCGTCGAGCGGGTCCGCGTCGTCGAGCACGGCGCAGTCGTAGTGGCTTTCCTCGCACATCAGCACGGCGCCCTCATCGCTTTTCGCCGCGACGTGAGAGGCGCGGCCGGTGTCGTGGGCGGTGAGGATGCCAACGTGTTGAAGGGCGCTGCTGCCCGAGTAGAACGATTCGGCCGCGGCGCATTGCGCGTAAACGTCACCGATAAGCTGATACGCGGCGGGATCGAGACGTCCGCGGGGCGGCAGTTGGTCGCCGACGGAGTTTCCACCGCCGAGGGCCTGGGCGCGGAAGCATTCGTATTCGAGTGCGGCGGGCGGTTTGATGCCGCCGAAATCACCCCACATTTTTTGGAAGCGGCCGGTCATGCCGATCCAATCTTTTTTCCAGCGACCGGCGCTGCGGGCTGCGCGAGGGAAATGGTGATAGCCCCAGAAGCCCGATGGCAGCGATTCGATCTCGAAATGCGTCATGTGCCGGCTGCGGCGGCGCGCGCCGAGTCGCGCATCGATCGTCGGATCGAAGACGGAGTTGTAGAACACCGTCGCCTTGCGCGCGCGAGATTTCACCAGCGACGTGAAACGCGAGCAGAACTCTTTCTGGGCGAACGTCTGGAAGCGTTGAAACGTGGCCTCATCGTTTCCGAGCAGCCCGTGGCGGTGACGCAACGCGAGCGAGGCTTCGGAGTGGTGGGCGAGGTGATCGTGGAAGACGATGTCGAAAAAAAGGCCGTCGACCTCGTAACGCTCGAGCAACTCGCGCACGTGAGCTTCGAGGTAGTCTTGATAATCGGGGTGGCACCAGTCGTTGAAATGCCAACCGCCGGGATGCGGCGGCTTGGTGTGATCGGCATTGCCGGCGCGGGCGAACGTGCCATCGGCGCGCACCTGGCGCCACGCGGGGAACCGCTGGGCGACATCTTCTTCCCAGGCGACCGTGGTGTAGAGCGGCGCGCGGATGCCCGCCCGGTGAAGCGCCTCGATCATTTCGCCGAGGAGATCACGACCGCGAAGGGCGGGATGAGAAGTCCCGGTCTTCGTCGGGTAGTAGCACATGCCGTGGTGGCACTTGGCGAAAACGGTGACGCTGTTGACGTGGGATTTTTGGAGCGTGGTGACGAACGCTGCGGGATCGAATTCACAACCCACGTCAGGGATGAAGGGGGAGGTGTGAAAATCCAGGTGAACCTGCCGGAGTGGCAACGAGAGGCGGGGCGAGTGGGCTGCGGCGGATAAACGGTGAGAGCGAGGCATCGGAGGCACGCGATTAGGTGCTGGTGGAAAAATTCTGCACTGGCAAAGCGGATACGAGAGAGGGCGGATTTAACCGTTAATTGGAGCGGATGGAGCGAGGCCGGTTGCGACGTTGGTCTGGGCTTCTGAACTCTCGGATTGCCGTCGGCGGGAGTGGCGGCTCAGTTCAGAGCATGAGTTTCAATCGTCGTGAGTTCATCGTTCAATCTGCGCTGGCCTCCGCTGCGGCGCTGGTGCTGCCGTCGCTGACCTCCTGCCTGGCTCCGCGCGCAAGCGTGCGGCGTCCGGATCCGTCGGGACGGATCAATCTTGGCGTGATCGGATACGGCACGATCGCGTTCTCCACGGTGCCGAACTTTCTCGCGGATCCCCGCGTGCAGGTGGTCGCGGTTGCCGATCCGGTGTCGGAATTGGGCAACTATGGCTATTCGGGTGAAGCGCGGGGCGGACGATTGGTGGGGCAGCGGACGGTGGAGGCGTTTTACGCGGAGCATCAGCCGAGCGGGTCGTTCAAAGGCTGCCGGGTTTACGAAGACTTCCGCGAGATGCTCGCGCGCGAGGATTTGGACGCGATCTACATCGCGACACCGGACCACTGGCATTGTGCGGCGACGTTGATCGGAGCGAAGCAGGGCAAGCACATCTATACGCAGAAACCGCTTTCGCTCACGGTGGAAGAAGGGCAGCGGATGACGCAGGCCGTGCGCGATGCGGGCGTGACGTTTCAGACGGGTTCGCAGCAGCGGAGTTCGACGCATTTTCGCACGGCGTGCGAATTGATCCGCAACGGACGCATCGGGCGCGTGAAGAATGTGAAGATCGGTTTCAGCGGCGGACACACAAACTGGTCCCGGCTGGGCGATCGCAAACAGCCCGAGGCAGTTCCGCCGGAGTTGAATTGGGATTTGTGGCTAGGGCCGGCGCCGAAGCGCGATTATGCGCCCGCGCTGCTGCAGCTCAACTGGCGTCACAACTTCGATTACTCGGGCGGCTTCATCACCGACTGGGGGGCGCATCACCTCGACATCCTCCAATGGGCGCTTGGCACCGACGATTCCGGGCCGGTGAGCATCGAGAATATAAAAGCGACGCTGCCGCCGGAGACGGATCTGTATAACACCCCGACGGAGTTTTCGTTCGACGTCGTGTATGCAAACGGAGTTCGGGCGAATGTGGCGCACGACAATCGCAACGGGCTGTTGTTCGAAGGCGAAGACGGACGCTCGATCTTTGTCGCGCGCGGAATTCTAGAGTCGAATCCGGACAGCGTGCGCCGCGAACGCATCGGGCCGGGCGAAGTCCGTCTCTACGAGAGCAACATGCACGAGAAGAATTTCGTCGACTGCATCTACAGCGGGGAATCGACGATTACGCCGGTGGAGATCGGCCATCGTTCGATCTCGATCGCGCACCTCGCGAACATCGCAATCCGCCTCGGACGTTCGAGCCTGCGCTGGGATCCGGCGACGGAAAGCGTGCTCAACGATCCGGACGCGAACCGGATGCTCTCGCGTCCGATGCGCAAGGCCTACGCGGTCTGAGCGGCCTCGCGTTTTACGTGAATCTCTCCCGCAGAGGCGGGAGAGACTTGCCGCGTGCATTCGCGCGGGCCAGCAGTGGAACCATGATGATGCGAATCGTTGGTTTCTTCGCGATGTGGATCGTGACGGGCGCGGCGGTGAGCGGGGCCGCCCAGCAGCAGCAGGTCGGCGAAGGCGATCTGCTCGCGAACCTTCGCGCGGATCACCCGCGGCTGCTGGCGACGGCGGACGATTGGGCGAGGATTCGCCAGCAGGGGCAGAGCGACGCGGTGTTCGTGCGCGTTCATGCGACGCTGCTGGAGGAAGCGCGCGAATTGCTGCCCATGCCGCCGCTGGAGCGGACGATCGTGGGCCGTCGCTTGCTGGGCGTTTCGCGAAGTTTGCTGCGCCGCACGATGACGCTGGCGTATGCGTGGCAGGTGACGGGCGAGCGCGAGTTCGCGCAGCGCGCGGAGAAGGAGATGCTCGCGGCAGCGGCTTTTTCGGATTGGAATCCCAGTCACTTTCTCGACGTGGGCGAGGCGGCGACGGCGCTCGCGCTCGGCTACGATTGGATTTTCGACGCGCTGCCGGAGGAATCTCGCGCGACGATCCGACGCGCCCTCGTCGAGAAAGCGTTGCAACCGGGGCTCGATCCCGCGTCGCCGCATAATTGGTGGCATCGGGCGGACAACAATTGGAGTCAGGTGTGTTTCGGCGGTTTGACGCTGGCGGCGCTCACAGTCGCGGAGGAGGAGCCGGAGCTTGCGCGCGACCTTTTGGCGAAGGCAAAAGCGGGAATTCGATATGGTTTGATCCCCTATGCTCCCGATGGGGTTTATCCGGAAGGCCCTTCCTACTGGGTTTATGGCACAACGTATCAGGCGGTGATGCTTGCGGCACTCGAAACTGCGCTGGGGACGGACTGGGGGCTCTCGGCGAGCGAAGGGTTCATGCCGAGCGCGGGTGCGTTTCTGCAGACGATCGGACCGACGGGAGCATTCTATAATCACGGCGACGGCGGCGAACGAGCGGGGCATCAGGCGGTGGTCTATTGGTTCGCCCGCAAGATCGACGATCCGGGTCTGGCGTTGTTCAACCTGCGCGAACTCGCCGGCGACGAGCTTACGCAACCGTCGGACCGCCGCAGCTGGCTGTTCCCATTGACGGCGGTGTGGTGGCCGGAGGCGGGCGCGGTGGAGACTGCACCGAAGCTACCGCTGCGCTATGCCGGCCGCGGAATGAACCCAATCGTGGCGTTTCGCGAGTCGTGGACGGATCGCAACAGCCTCTATCTCGCGTTCAAAGGCGGGGCTGCGGAATTGAATCACGCGCACATGGACGCAGGCTCGTTCGTTCTCGAAAGGGACGGCGTGCGTTGGGCGATCGATCTCGGATTGCAGGATTATCACTCGCTGGAATCGAAAGGCGTGGACCTGTGGAATCGCGCGCAGGACTCACAGCGCTGGCAGGTGTATCGGTTAAACAATCACAGCCACAGCACGCTGACGATCGACGGTGAACTCCATCGCGTCGACGGACACGCAATCCTTCACGGATTCGATCCGGGAGCGAACGTCCCGCAGGCGAGCCTGGATCTGTCCGACGTTTTCCGCGGACAGGCCGAGCAGGTGCAGCGCACCTATCGTTGGCTGCCTGGGCGGCGCGTTGCCATCGAAGACCGGCTGAGCGGATTGCAGCCGGGCGCGCGCGTGCGCTGGCAGTTTCCGACGCGGGCGGAAATCGTGGTGAACGGCCGCGAAGCGGTGCTGAAGCAGGAAGGGCGGGAGTTAAAGGTGCGTCTTTCCGGCCCAGACGACGTGTCCTTCTTCGTTGAGCCCGCGGCTCCGCCGCCCGATGATTTCAACGCCGCGAATCCCGGCGTGAGTTTGCTCGCCGCCATTATCACGGCGCCGGCCGGCGGGGCCGTGCAATTCGAAGTGACATTCGGAAGCGACTGAGTGGTTCGAGCAAGTCGGGGCGGGCTGTCTTCTGGGCCTGCGAGACCGGCGCGTATGTCCCTGACGTCGGCCTTGGCGGCGGCGCATGAAAACGTTCCAGGGATTTCATCGTGATGAAATTTCACCCGATTGCTCGTTGCGGCCGCTCAAGCAGGTTCGCGCCGACCCACCGGCCTGAGGTGTTCCCATTGCGAACACTTTAGCGCCGACCATGCCCCACAAGAACCCTCGAGCCAATGCAAAGAAATCATCCGTCGTGTGCTCTCGGAATCAGGCGCTTCCCCTCGGGGAGAGCCTCTTTATGCGTCCTCGCACTGTTCGGCTTAACGCCGGCTTTCGCGCAGACGGCCAATCCGCCGCCAGCCAATGAAACGAGCGACGAAGTCGTCGTTCTTTCGCCGTTCACCGTGTCCTCGTCCCGTGATCGCGGGTATCAAGCTACGGATACGCTGGCCGGCACGCGTATCCGCACCGACCTCGCGGACATCGGTTCTGCGATCTCGGTCGTGACGAAAGAATTCATGGACGACCTCGGCGCGGTGAACAACGAGACGTTGCTCGCTTACACCGTGAACACCGAAGTGACCGGTCCGCGCGGCAACTTCTCGGGTGCGGCCACCGGTCCGACCGAAGCGAACGAAACCTCCGCCTTCGGCAATCCGAACTCGGCGAACCGTATCCGCGGCCTCACGTCGGCGGACAACACGCGCAACTTCTTCCTGAGCTCGGTGGCGTGGGACAGCTATAATGTCAGCCGCGTCGATCTGCAGCGCGGGCCGAACGCGATTCTGTTCGGTCTCGGCAGTCCGGCGGGTGTGATCAACGGCACGACCGACAGCGCCAACCTCCAACGCAATCGCGGTGAAGTGGGCGTTCGCGTGGATCAATTCGGTTCGGTCCGGGCCAGCCTCAACTATAACCACGTGCTGATTCCCGGCGAACTCGCGGTGCGTGCGGCGATCCTCGAAGACGAGCGGAAGTTCCGCCAGGATCCGGCGTTTCAGGATGACGAACGCCACTACATCGCGGCGACGTATCGCCCGAAGGCCCTCAATAGCAGCGACACGCTGTTTCAAATCTCGGGCAACTTCGAAAACGTGAACAGCCGCAGCAACCGTCCGCGCACGGTCACGCCGATGGACTACATCACGCCGTTCTTCATTCCGCAGTCGGAAGGCGGGCAGGGTGGGCAGACGGTGAACCGCCTGACTTACGATACCCGCGCGACGGTGAACGGTCAGCCGAATCCCAACTACAATTTCAATTCGTGGCTCACGAGTGACTTCAATGTCAGCGGCATGACCTATACCTACAACGCTGTCGGATCGCAGCCCTTCTGGCGCGTCGGCCACTTGGTGACCGAAGGCGCGCTCAACTCGGCCGGCGTGGTGCAGAACCCGTCGCCGACCGTCGCGACTCCCACTACGCTGATTCACGGTGCCGCGTTCAACATGCTGACGCTGGAGGCGTTCCCCGTTCACGCAACGGAGGAGGGCTTCCCGTATGCGGCGCTCGGTGCTTACCGTCAGGTCGGCTTGAGCGATCCGTCGATTTTTGATTTCTACAACAAGCTGCTCGACGGCCCGAACAAAGGTGAGTGGCAGGATGCCAAGCTCGGCGAAATCTCGATCGAGAACACATTCTTTCGCAACCGGCTCGGCTACTCGGTCGCCTTCTTCAAGGAAGAGGCTTACCGCGGGCAGACGAACGTCATTGGCTCGGCCAACCGCATCAAGATCGAGGTCAACGAAGTTGACGTCGAAGGAAACCCGAACGCCAACCTCGGCCGCGCCTACGTCGACGAGCCATTGTTCGGCGGCAACTCGGTCGAGTGGATCGACCGCGAAGCGCTGCGCGCACAGGTCTTCGGCGCCTACGATTTCAGCGAAAACAAGTCGGGATGGCTCGGCCGTCTCGTTGGTCGCCAGTCGGTGAACGGCGTGTATCAGAGCGACGAGGACACGCGCGAACGCCGCTCCCTAATGCTTCGCGCGCCGACGCCCGACTACGAAAAATACGCTTCGCTGACCGGCATCGTGCGCACCAACTGGCGTTTCACACCGCGCTACTACCTCAGCGGCGATCTGCGCGGGCGCACGCTCGATTCGGGTCTGAATCTCTCGAACGTGGCGGACAACATCATCCCCGCCGGTGGTGTGCACACGATTCGTTATTTTGACACGACCTGGGCCCCGCCGGCCGGCGTGACCCCCGGTCAGCCCTGGACGCCGCCCATGCACGTGCCGGTGAACAACAATCCCTACCTGTTCCAGTCGCAGAATCCGGCGAATTACGTCGGTTGGCGCGATGCGACCTTCACGCTCGTCGACTCGCTCGATGGCACGCAGGCCAGCATGGACTACGCGACGCGCACAGCGGCCAAAACCAAGTTCGAAGTCGATTCGTTGGTGGCGGTTTACCAAGGTTTCTTCCTGAACAACGGCCTCGTGCTGACGTATGGCTGGCGTGAAGACACCTATGAAAGCCGTTCGGTCGAGGCGCCGTTCCGTCTCAATGGCGCGGGTCAGTCCAGCGCGGACGAAGGCGCCAACGTCGATCCGAGCGTTTATACGTTGAACAGCCCGAACGCGTTTCGGAAGCGCGACAAGACCAACACGACCAACTGGAGCGCCGTGGCGCACGTGAACCGTCTCCTGGGCGAACGCGATCCGCTGCCGCTCAAAGTGTCCTTCAGCTACAACCGCGGTGAAGCCTTCGCACCCGTGGCGGGCCGCCTCGACGGTTTTGGCCGCGAACTGCCGACACCGGCGGGCAAGACCGAGGACATCGGCGTGCTGCTCGCGACGAAGGACAACAAGTATTCGCTGCGCGTCACAAAGTATGAGACCGAGATCGCGCTGGCGAACTCGCCGGCGAACATCGACGCCCAGATGTTCATCCTCGAGCAGGCGATCTCGTTCCCGGCGCGCACGCTCGCGATCATCAACGATCTCGATGGCCCGGCGCGCGAGGCTCTGCTGAACACCTACACGTCGGCGCCGTCGGACATTCCGGCGAACTGGACCGGGACGCAGCCGGAATACTTCCGCGATGTGATCATACCGGCCTACTCGGGCTTCCTCGACGAGCTCGATGCGAAGTTCCCCGACTTCGTGAACTACTGGACGCGCACCGGCGCCCTGGTGCCGAGGCAGGGTGGCCCGACGAACAACGTCTTCACGCAACGTCCGGCGACGCACCGCTACACCGAGAATCAGATCTCGCGCGGTTACGAACTCGAGTTCACGGCCAACCCGACGCCCAACTGGCGCGTTGCGGTCAATGCGTCGAAGTCCGAGGCGATCCGTAGTGACGTTCCGGATGCGGCGTTCTCCCAGATCATCGACTTCATCGACAACGCGTATCGCAACACGCCGGCTGGTTTGATGAAGGTCAACATCAGCGCCACCAGCCCCAACCTCACGGGCGCTGCGATCAACACGACCGTGCGCAACAACCACTGGTCTCGCTTCCTTGGCAACGTGATCTACCTCCGGGCGCTGAACGGTCAGCCGCAACCGGAAGTGCGCGAGTGGCGCGCCAATGCGATCACGAACTATTCGTTCACGGAAGGCTCGCTGCGCGGCGTGGGCCTGGGTGGCGCTTACCGCTACGTCTCCGCCGGCACGATCGGCTTCCCCTATATCCAAATCCCGGGGGAACCCGATCCGACGCTCGATCTCAACTCGCCTTACAAGACGGACGCCGAGCACACGTTCGATCTCTGGCTGAGCTATCGTCGCAAGCTGACAGACAAGATCGACTGGCGGATCCAGCTGAATGTCTTCAACGCCTTCGGCAAAAACGAAGTCGTGCCGTTGAACACGCAGGTTGATGGCAGCCCGGGCATGTTCCGCATTCGTGAGGGACGCAGCTGGGCGATTTCGAACACGTTCACGTTCTAAGTTCCGTTCTGGGGTCTAACACCGCCGCCGCCACAAGCGGCGGCGGTTTCTTCGTTAACTCGGGCTTGATGTGCTGGACCGCCAATTGACAGTTGCTGGAGGGCATCGCACGGTCGACGGCCCCATGACTCCCCGTGTGCGTGTTACCCATCGTGACATAGCGGCCCGGACCGGCTTCGATAAATCCACGGTCTCGCTGGCGTTGCGCGGCAGCCCGAAGATCGCGGAAGCGACGCGGCGCACGATTCAGGAGGCGGCGGAGGCGCTGGGTTACCGGCCGGATCCCATCGTCGCGGCCCTGGCGCGCCAGCGCTGGATGCGAACGGAGACGGGACACGGCGCGGCGATCGCGTATCTGGTGGAGCGCACGAAAGGCAATTACAGCCTGCAGCATCAGTATTGTCAGGCAGCGCATGCGCGGGCGGAGGAGCGGGGATATATTTTGAGCGAGTTCGATCTCACCGATTATCCCAGTGGAGCGGCGGCGAGCCGGGCGCTCTATCATCGCGGGATCCGCGGACTTGTTTTGCCCTCAATGCCGTCGGACGCCGACGGCGATTTCGATGGCTTCGACTGGGAAAAGTTCACTGTCGTCTGCTGCTCGGTCGGGTGGCTGCGGATGCCATTTCATATCGTGACCACCGATATGTTCGAAAGCACCCGGCGCGCATGGCGGGAACTCACGGCACGGGGTTACCGGCGGATCGGGGCGGCTTTGTTTCGGCATACGCCCATCGCGATCGACGATCATACCCGGCTCGGCGCGTCGTATGCAGAGCAGTGCGAACTCGACTCGACGCATGAGCGAGTGCCGTTCCTGCGTTGCGATCCGAGCGACAGGGCGAGCTTTCTGAAATGGTTCGAAACGCACCGACCGGATGCGGTGATCGGCCTCTTTCCGACCGCCGCGCAATGGTTGCGCGAAGCGGGCGTCAAGATTCCGGAGGAGGTCGGATTTCTGAGTCTGCATGCCTTTTCCGATCACCCCGAGGCCGGCTTGTGCATGCAACGTCAGCTCGTGGCCCGCACGGCGATCGATCTTTTGATCTCACAAATTCAGGAGAACCAATGGTCGGTCCCGAGCGTGCAGCACGTCGTGCACGTCCGGCCGCCGTGGCAGGAAGGAAACACCTTGCGAAAGGTGTCCACGCCGACGCCCGAAACGTCAGCCGCCGGATGGGCGGGCGCGCGCGTGCCTGAAACCTTTCCCTTAGCCGGCGGCTGAGGGAGTCATTTCGACTGAAGGTCGAACGAGGCTTGCGAACGTGCGACGCTCGGGACGAGCGGTCGAGATCCTGAGGTGATCTCTCCGGACCACTACCACGTGAGTGGTTGGGTTGCTTCAAAGACGAGCTGCACCGGGCCCACGAGGCCTGAAGGAGAAAGCGGCGAGTCGCGGTGCACGATCTTCATGGCGGAGAACGTCTGCCGACCGTGCGGCGACGCGCCACCTTCTGTCACCCACGCCGGCCAGACTTCGGCAGCGAACACGGGATGATCGGAGGCGTGGGCTTTCATGGGGCGCCACGTGGTGTCTTCCGGCAGATGTTCGTCACCGATGAGGCGGTTGACCCATGTATTCGTCACGCGGATGCGCAGCTCGTTTTGTCCGGGGACCAGTGCGTCGGTGACGTCGACCAGCCAGGGACTTTGCCAGAGCACGGGGAAATCGCGGCCGTTGAGGGATACCTCCGCGAAGTTTTTGACGTTCCCGAGATCGAGGATCGCGCGCACGGGCGCAGCGAGCGTGGACGATGGCAGTTCGAAGGCGGTGCGGTATTCGGCGGTGCCCGAGAAATGGCGGATGTTGGAATCCGAATTTGTCGACCAATCCGTTAGGTCCGAAGTCTTCGCCGATGATCCGCCCGCGAAAGGAAACGCGATCTCCCATGAGTTGATGAGAGCGATGGGCGCGGGAGGCGCCGGGACTCGCACGGATGAGGCATCGCCCGAGGAGCGCGTGATCAGGAATTCGCCGCCGGAGCGACTGCGGAGTTCCAGCGCGCCATCCGGGCTAACGTGCGCTGCCTCGACCGCGCTGCGTCCCTCCTGGGAAATCGCGACGATCGGATCGGAGTCGGGAAGAGGCGCACGGAAAACAACGAAGGCGGAACCATTCGGTTGGAACGGGATCGCGATCCGGGTGTAGTCACCCGTTCGTTCCCATACGGCGGCGGGGTGTCGTTCGCCGGTTTCGGGCCGCCAGATTTCGGGGCGTCCTTCGGACACGCGGAGCTTCAGCGTGAGCACCGATGGGGCTTCGTTCTGCACTGAGACAAAGAACATGTCGGAGCTCGCGGCTTCGCGTCGCGACCACGCGAAACGCTCGGGGCCACTTTCGCGTTCGAGGACGGGCGGAGCGAGCGAGGCCAGCGTTGAAGCCAGCGCGTCGGTTCGGATCACGCGCCCCCGGCCGACGGAGCGATCCGTCCGGGAGTCCGATCCGTCGCCCCAGAGCTCGCGCACCAGTTGATCGAAACGGCTGCGATGATGGCCTCGGCCGGATGAGGCGGAGGGCGGTTCGCCGATCAGGATCAAACCTTGTTGCACCGCGGCGTGGAGACGCTGGAGCGAACCGCTGCTGAATTCGGCGCCGGGCGCGATCACCAGAAATTGGATACGTTGGCCCGAGGCCAGCAGCAGGCCATTGGGTCCGACAGAGACGGGGCCGCGCAGGGCATCGCCGTTGAGCAGCGCGAGCCGATGGGAAGTCATCTGGCGCAGTTTATCCACCTCCGGATTTCCGCGCAGTCTCGAGCCATCTTCGGGAAGACCTTCGCCGATCCAGACCAGCGCGTCGACTCGCGGCGTGCTCTGCTGCAGCACCGCCTGCGCGCGTGCGACATAGGAGTTATAGCCGGAGCTCTGCTCCCACCACGTAAGCGTGCGGTCGAACCACATGCCCCAATAACCCATGGTCATTCCCGGCCGCACGTGCGACCAAGGCTGGTGGGCGAAGCGATGAATGTAGAGTTGGTTGAGGCCGTTGGCGAACGCTTGGTCCGTGCCCGGCTTCATGTTTTCCGGAACGACGCGCCATGCGTCTTGGGGGAACTGCGAGAAGGACTCCGCGGCGATCCGAGACCGGCCATACAGCAAGGCGGCCGAGATGGCCTCGTTCGCGAGCGCACCGTGACCCGGGCCGCGCCGCCAGAACTCCATCATGGGCACGTCGACCACGCCATTGCAGGTGAGCGTGGAACCGGCGCTGTGATTGCCCTCGGCGTTCAGCGTGAGCCCGCGACCTCGTGCGAGCTCGTTCATCCACGTGTAGTAGTTCTCCGAATACAACTCGGCCACCACCTTCCGGTAGTCCCACAGGAACCGCTGCGATTCCTCGGCGCCGCCGACGGCATAGCCGGCGAAAACCGGCAGCCAGGGAGTGATCGAATATCCGGCGCGACGTTCGAACTCGGTCGCGAAGTCGTCGCACCAGTCGTTGGCGCCCGACTCGTAGCTATCGATCAACGTGCCGGTGAGCACGCGGCCGGCGAGCGGGCCGAGACGTTCGAGCACGGGCAAGAACCCATGATTGAACGCATGTTCGACGGCGGCGCGATCGAGCTTGTTGCATTCGAGCCCGCGCGCTTCCGGAGGCGCGGGATGCGTGCGCTTGCCGGTGGGCGTATGACCGATACGGAGCAGAACCCATTGTCCCGGCGGAGGCGTCCACTCGACACTCCCGTCGGGGCGGAGGCGATCGGAGAGATCGATAACGTTTTCCGGCGAAACGACGGCGTGCGCGGACGGTGCAGGATACGGGCGCGGTTCGGGCGCGAGCACGTTGCGTTCGACGGGCGCGGGCGCCACGGCGGGGGCCGGGAAAGCGAGAAGCGCAATGTCACGGTAGTGATCGGCGACCGTTTCAGGCTGGGGCAGCGTGGGGATGTCGCCGTGCGAGAGCGCGCTCGACCAGACGAACTTTTGCGAGGCGAGTTCGGGGGGAACCCAAGGCCCGCCAGTGCCGGAGTAACCGGGCGAGTGCGTCATCTCCATGACCAAGCCGAGCCGTTCGGCTTCTTCGGCGGTGTGGCGCAGCAGGTCGTAATACTCGGGCGAGCCGAAAACCACCGGACCGCGTGGCACGGCTTGTTCGACAATGAAGAGATTGAATCCGCCGATGCCGACTCGGCGCATGGCCTCGAGATCGGCGGTGATGCCCTCGCGCGTGACATTGCCGCTGATCCAGTGCCACCAGACGCGCAAACGCGCCGCGGTGGGCGGTTGGGAGAAAGATTGACCGAGCGGATCGCCGGCTTGGACCGGGGCCGCCGCAACAATTGCAACGCCGAACAGAGCCGCGAGTGAACAAGCCAGGCGGAGGAACATCATGGGAGGGTAGCGTTCAGGTTGTCTTCGGTGCTGCCGACTCCACTTGAGCGGAGCCGTAAACGACGATCCGGCCATCGCGCACGCCCTGTTTGAATCGGCCGATGAACCAGATTGCCGCCAGCGAAAGCAGAAGCTGCAGGAGGAAAATACTGCTGTAGTCGAAATTCGTCCCGCGGATTGAGCCGAAGACGGTGCTGAACTTCTCCACCCAAAAGCCGCCGGCATTGATCATGAGAAAACCCACGACGCCGCCGACGAAGGAGAAACCCGCACTTACGGTGCCGAAGCGGTCGGCCGGGATGAAGTCGTAAACCAGAGGCCCCCAGATCAGATATTGCAGCGCGATAAATGCGCCGCCCATGCCGCCAAACAGGCTGATCGGAATGACGACGCTGGTGGGAATCGTTCCCTCCGGTCCGAAATGAAGGAGCGCGAAGAATCCGACATTCACGATCGCGGCGCCGCCCACGCCGATTTGCATCAAGGTCAGCCGCGAGAAACGGTCCGCAAGGTAACCGGAAAGCGGCACAAACAGGATGAGATTCGCGATCATCGTGATCGTTTCGATCCAGCCGAACTGCGCTTTGGTGAGGCCGATCTGTTCGGTCATGGTCAGGGGGACGAACACGCGCGCCGCGGCGGCTGAAAACATCGGACAAGCGTAGAGCGCATAGACCATCCACCACCGCCGGTCGGCGAAGACCTCGGTGAAAAAACGAGAGAACTGAAACCGCTCCTGCACCGCCCCTTGGCGGGGCGGAGTTTCGCGGACGAACCAATAGATGAACACCGTGGTTGCCAGGGTGAGGACGGCGCCGGCCCAGTAGATGAGATGTTCGCCGCGCAGTTCGAAACTCCAGCCCTCGACGATGGTGCCGTAGTTGCGATCGAAATTCGCGAGCAGCACGCCGTTGAAGATGAGGCCGTTGATGGTGGTCGCGATGCTGCGCAGCACGCCGGACCGACCGCGCTGCGAGGCCGGCACGACCTCATTATAGAGCGGCTCGTAGGGTTTCGCGACGTCAGTGAAAAACTGATACAGCACGATCAGGCCCGCGAGGATCCAGAGGTTTGGCGCCAGCGGAATGGCGAGCGCGACCAGCGCGGAGCCGATCCAGCCGACGATCAGGAATGGACGGCGGCGACCCCAGCGCGTCCAGATCCGATCGCTGATGTAACTCGCGACCGCCCCGACCATGAAGTTGAAGGCGATGTTCAGGCTGCTGAGGAAGGCGATCAGCGTGGGCTGATCGGCAAACTTGCGCAGCGTGAACGTGAGCGGTGATCCACTCAGCAGGTCGGAATAGTGCAGCGTGGTCCACGGCAGCATCATGCACACGGCCCAACTCCAGGGGATCTTCGTTTGCTGGGTGGTGATTCGCATCGCGGATAGGAGAGTTGAAGTCGCTAGGCGCTCAAGCGAGTTCACGCATCCAGCGGATGCACTCGTTCGCCCAGTCGTAAGGCGTGTCGAGTCCCAGTCCGTGGCGTCCGCGGGCGTAGGCGTGAAGTTCGAAGGGCACGCCCGCCTGACGGAGAGCCGAAGCGAGAAGGAAGCTGTGTTCGACGGGCACGGTCGCATCTTCGACGGTGTGCCAGATGAAGCACGGCGGAGTCCGTGACGTGACGCGTTTCTCGATCGAAACCTCAGCAGCCAGGGCTGCGTCCAGATTGGGTCCGAGGAGATTCGCGCGCGAGCCGGTGTGTCCGTGCGGCGGCAGCATCGTGACCACCGGGTAACAAAGGACGCCGAAATCGGGGCGAACGCACGAGGCGTGGCGCTCCCAATCGACAAGTGTAAGCCCCGCCAGATGTCCACCGGCGGAGGATCCCATGACGCCGAGACGGATGTTCGAAGCGAGTTGCGCGCGGATCTCGGCCAACGCTCCCTGCGCGGCTTCAATCATCGCCGGATGGCGGAAGCCGTCGGGAGCGAGTGGATACGCCACGACATAACAATCGACGCCCGCCTGCGCGAAGCGACGCGCGTAGCCCTCGCCCTCGTGCGGTGCGAGCAGGGTGTATCCGCCGCCGGGAAAGATGACCAAAGCGTGGCCGCTCGCGGGTGCTTCTGGGGGGAAATGTTGAATCGAAGCGGACATGGGGCAACGGGCCTTCCGGCCGAACGTGAACGGGATTTATATTTGAGACGAGGTCGCCTCGAGTTGTGTCAGCAAGCAGTGGAAACGATAAACGCCCGAGGGCACGGCGACGAAGGTGCGACGTGGGGCAGATGGGAGAAACGTCAGCCCCGGAACCTCCGCGAGCGGACGCTGTGATTCGGTGATCGCGAACGGATCGATGCCCGGGAGGCCGATCTCGCCGACGACACCGGGAGGAAGCTCTACGTCGAGAATGAAGGCGTCGTTTTCACGACGCCACGAAACGTCGATGCGCCCTCGAACCGAATCGAAGTGGCCGCGCGCCCACGTCAGATCGGAAGCATCGATCGGGCCCGGGCAGATCCGAACGCGAGCAAACCCTGGAGCAGCTGCGACCGGCGAAAGACCGAGCACGCCGCCGATCGGCCAAGCACCGACGTAGAGAAACGAGCTGTGCAGCGAGGACATGTTTCCCTTCGGCTCGTGCCAGGTTTCCCAGAGCGTGGTTGCGCCCCGTTCGAGCATGTAAGCCCACCCGGGATATCCCGGGCGGTTGACCATGAGGTGGAGCAGATCGTGACGATCGTTTTTTAGGAGATAGTGAAACAGCAGGGCGCCGCCCGTGATGCCTGCGCCGATATGGCCTTTGTGGATCACGCGAATTGCCTCTTCGAGACGCCGCTCGATTTCCGGTCGTAGATCGGCCGGCGGGATTTCCGCGAGCAACGCCGCGGCGAGGCAGGCCTGCGAATTGTCGACGTAGCCGGCGGACGCGGGATCGTAGAACTCCCGGTGGATCGCGAGGCGCCCATCCGCGGCGCGCTCCCGCCAAGTCTGGGCGAGATTCGATTCGTTCAACGCAGCCGCGATCTCCGCGCCCGTGGAGAGGCTCCACACGCGGTAACAGTTGTTGAAGAATAGCGTTTCGCGGAGATCGGAGTTGACGCCGTGAGGCACGTCGGGGGCGAGCCAGTCGCCGAGAAAATCCCATTTGCCTCCCCAGCGGTGGAGCAGGTGGTCGGAGACCTTGGTTTCGAGGAAATCGAGCCAGCGAGTGATCGGCGGAAAACTGCTCTCGAGGATGCGGCGGTCGCCATAAAATCGATACAACTGCCACGGCAGTTGAACGCAGAAGCCGCTCCACGCCGGGCCGCCGCCGCCCCAGTAAGTCGGCGCCGTGTAAGGGAGCTCGCCCGGATGCTGGGACGGGGGCGGCTCGATGGCGGTCGGATCATGTCGGCTCGACCAGAGCGGCGGTTGGCCCTGGACGTCGTGCCAATCACGGTTCCATTTCGCGAGAAAGCGGTCCAAGCGGTAATGATACAGGCCCGACAGAAGTGTGGCGTGGCCGTCCCCGCCGTAGCCCATTCGTTCGCGATGCGGACAGTCGGCAACGAAGCCGCCGATGGTGAGATTCTCGAACGTCCAGCGCGTGGCGGCCACGATCGCGTTGAGCCGGGCGCTCGACGATTCGAAGGAAGCGACCGAACGATAGTCATTGCGCACGCACCATGCGCGGACCTCGGACGGGTCGGGCGCGACGGCGTTGCCGCGGACGATGAGCCAGCGACCGGCGAGATAGTTGAAGCGATTGCGAAACGTGCCGCGGCCGGACGGACCGACGATGTATTCGCTGCGGATCGCGTGCGTGACGAGCTCGGTCGGCGACTCGGAGGATTCGAGCGCGATGCGGGTGCCGGGAGCGGCCGTCAGCACGATTTCAACGAACCCGGCGAAGTTGCGGCCGAAATCGATCCGATGGACGCCGGGAGCGAGCTCGTCGATTTCGACGGGTCGAAACTCGTCCTGTAGCCGGTTGGGCTCGGCCGGATCGGCACGGAGAGGAATGCGGTGCGTGCGGACGGCGGCGGGTTTCCAGGCATCGGTCGAACAACCGGATTGCGCCCAGTCGGGAATTTCGGCGCGGGCGTCGTAGCATTCGCCGCCAAAATTCTGAAACTCCCAGGTGCCGATCAACCGGTTCGGACTCGGGTGGGCGAGCCAGCTTTCGTCGGTCACGAGGAGCTCGCGCTTTTGGCCCGAGGAGAAGTGAAACAGCGCGCTGACCATGGGCTGCGCCGCACCGGTTGCGTCGCGAAAATGCGGATACATCGACCACCCCGCGCCGAGCCAGAAGGCCAGCACGTTCGAACCCGGACGAAGGTAAGCGTCGATGTCGTAGTGGAGGTAGAATCCTCGCTCGGAGCCGTCGCAGACGTTGGGTGCGAGCACGGCATCGCCGACTTTCTGGCCGTTGACGTAGAGCTCGTGATATCCGATCGACGCGACGAGTGCGATCGCACGTGAAGGCGGGGCATCGAAATGCACCTCCCGTCGCAGCCAGGGATCGGGCGGGGCGGTGAACTCCCGGTTGCCATCGCTGGAAGCGGAGAATTCTGGCGGCAGGTGAATCCAATCGGCGGTCCATTCCTGGGTGGGATCGAGAAGGCCCATCGTCCAGGTGCCGGATTTATCCCAGTCCGACCATTGCCCGGTTTCATCGCTGATCCGCACGGCCCAGTAAACGCGTTCGAGGGAATGCAGCGCGGCGCCGCGATAGACGGCGGTTGTGGTCGTCGACGTCACCCCGCCGGAGTCCCAGCGATCTGCGACGGCGGGATCGAGTTTCGCCGGCGAGCTTGCGACCAGGATCTGGTAGGCCGATTGCTGCCGTGCGCGAACGCCGGACGCTTTGGCGAGTTGCCACGAGAGCAATGGGTGCGCGAGCTCGATGCCAGCGGGCGCGATGCGGCCTTCGCAGCGCGGGTCCTGCGGGACCAGCGCGGCAGGGGGATGCGGCGCAGCGGAAGAGGCACGCGAGGGAGTGCGGCCGGAGGCGGAGGAAGCGGGCGTCACAACATTTTCACTACGTGAGGGAGTAAGTCCGCCCGGGCACGGAAACCAGAGGGGAGGCGGGAAAAGAAAGCGTCAGGACATTGACACGGCGGCTCAAACGTCTTCGAGGTTACACCGATGACCAACCTGCTTCGCGTTACCCAGCGAGATGTTGCTCGAGAGTATGGCTGCAGCCACGCAACGGTGTCGCTTGCCTTGAGCGGCAACCCGCGCATCAGCGAAAAGGTGAGGGCGGAGATCGCCGAACTCGCCGATCGGCTAGGCTATCGGCCGGATCCGAGCCTGGCGCAGCTGGCCCGAAGCCGCTTTGCGCGCCGCGCGGCGAGCTACCGCGCGAACCTCGCTTATCTCGTGCATCTGAAGGCGCCCGGCCCGCAACAGATGCGCCACTTCGAGGCGGCGCGAAAGCGCGCGGAGCAGAGCGGCTACAAGGTGGAATCGTTCGATCTGGCGAACTACGCCTCCGGTGCGTCGGCAGCGCAGGTGTTGTATAATCGCGGCGTGCGCGGGATCATCATTCCGTCGATGCCGGCGCAGGTGGAGGATTATCTGCGCGATCGTAGCTGGGAGCGCTTCACCATCGTGTGCTGCTCGCTGGGTTGGGCCCGGTTCGTTTACAACGTGGTCACTGACGATGTTTTTGCGGCGACGCGGCTCACGTGGAACGAAGTGGTTTCGCGCGGTTACACGCGGATCGGGGCGGCAATGTTCCGCCACAATCCGATCGCGGAAGACGATTTCACCCGGCATGGCGCTTCCTTTGCGCAACAGGAGGCGTTGGTGCCGAAGAGCCGCCGCATTCCCATTCTGGTGGATTGCGATCCGTTCGACCGCGACACCTTCATGCGCTGGTTCGAACGCTACAAACCGAAGGTGGTGATTTCGTTCATCAGCCGGGCGTGCGAGTGGCTGGTGGATGCCGGCTATCGGGTGCCGGAAGACGTCGCGTTCGCGTGTCTCAACGTCCGCGCCCAGGAGCGTTACACGGGTGTGCTGATTCCGGATCCGGACCTGGCGACGACCGCGGTGGATTTTTTGATCGCGCAGATTCATCAGAATCAGCGCGGCGTTCCGCGCGTGCAGCAATCGCTGATGCTGGAACCGCAGTGGCGGGAAGGGAAAACGCTGCCCGTGGTGACCAAGCCGTGAGTTAACGAGTTAACCGCTCACGGGTTTGCGGCTGAGGTGCGGGGGGGCTTCTTCACGTTGACCCACGGGCGGTCCGATCGCGTTCACTCCCGTAGTGAAAGATCGGATGCGCTCTTCACCCCCAAGCAAACGTTAGATCCCCGTTCAGCCATGCAGACTATGACTCCTTGCCGTCCCGGACTATCCGGGCTCCTGGTCTTGTCTGGCTTGCTCGCCTGGCCCATTGCGGCTTCGGCGCAAGCTACAGACGCCTCCTCGCCCTCGGGCGACGAAACCATCGTCCTCTCGCCCTTCGAGGTGAGAACGGACCGTGACAGTGGATACATTGCCACCAACACCCTGGCGGGCAGCCGCCTGAACACCTCGCTGCGCAATACGCCGGCGTCGATTTCGGTCCTCACGAAAGACTTCCTCGACGACATCGGTGCGCTCAACGTCAACCAGGCGATGGAGTTTGCGCTCAGCGCCGGCAACGACATCGGCGGCGGAAATTCGAATGTCGGTGCTTCGACCGGAAACGGTCTGATCGACAACGATTTCAACTTCCAAATCCGCGGTTATCGCCGTGCCACGCAGACGCGCGATTACTTCAACACGATCATCAGCGCGGACATCTTCAATCTCGACCGCGTCGACATCGCCCGCGGTCCGAACTCGATTCTCTTCGGTATCGGTGGACCGGGTGGCATCGTGAACGTGACGCCGAAGCGCGCGCGGCTCGATCGCAACATCGAGGACGTGACGCTGCACTTCGGCAGCTGGAACATGCGTCGCGGCGCGATCGACGTGAATCGCGAGCTGATCGACGACAAACTGGCGGCGCGCCTGAATTTGATGGCGCAGCGGGCGGACGGTTATCGCGACTTCGAATCGGACAATCAGGAACGTGGCGCGCTGGCGCTGACATGGAAGCCGCTGGAGAGCACGACGATTCGTTTCTCTGGCGAAATGGGCCACATGAAGCAGAACAAGGTTCGTCCCTGGATGCCGTGGGACAACATCTCGCAGTGGGATGCGATGGGCCGGCATTTCGTGGACTTCGGCACGCCGCAGGCACCGTCGGTGCTTGGTGACGAGGACTACGCGCAATTTCAGAGTGGCAACAACAACGGTTTCCCGGCCAAACCCGCGGATCCGTTCTTCGGTGGTGAAATCAAGACCGCTGGTCACATCGTCAACGGCACCGGTCGCATTTATCTCACGGACGGTCCGCTGGCGGGCAAGGTGCTCTACACCGGCACGAGTGCGGAAAACGCGCGCTTTTATCGCGGGTCGAGCGGTTCCGGCGTGGGCGGCTACAACAGCCCGCCGGCGTGGGAGGACGAGAGCATCTATCCGCGCAGCGGCAACATCACCGGCCCCGGTCAGTTCGTGGAGTTCGATTATCACACTGTCGGGCTCTTCCTTGAGCAGCGTATTGGACAGGACTTCTTCGTTGAAGCGGCGGTGAACCGTTCGCACGTGGAGCGGTTGAACAGGCAAGTCGTCGGCTTCGCGGGCATCGGAATCATGTATGACGTCACCTCGACGCTCCCGACGTTCACGAGCGACATGCGCTACAATGCCACGGTGGGCGGTCCGAATGGTCAGGCTTTCGCCAACAAGCTCGGCATTCCTTACCAAGCCACCACGCAGGGGCAAAATGCGCTGAACTTTAACGAGAACATCCGTAATCCGTATGCCGGCGCCCTGATGGCGTATTCGGAGCCGACCTATTCGGAAATGGAGACGACGCGCGACGACATGCGGATCAGTGCGAACTATAATCTCGATCTCGACCGCTTTGGGAATCACATGCTGCTCGGCTTCGTTAGCCGCGCCGAGACGCGGAATGAATCTCAGAACTACCGCGAAGGTAATGTTCATCCGCAGCGTTTGGCGCAGAACCATTTCACGGACGTGCCGAGGCGCGTGTCGCACATCTTCCCGTTCTCGCCGCATCTGGCCGAGCGCGGACTGCCGGATCCGTTCGCGACGAAGATCGGGCCCACCAATCTCTACGGCCGTCCGGACGAGTATTTCGAGAGCGGCTTCGTGCGCAGTGACTGGACCAAGAGCAAGAACCGCATCGATTCCGCCGCGTTGGCCGCGCACAGCGAGTTCTTCAACGGGCATCTCGTCACGACCGCCGGTGTGCGTCGCGATCGCATCAAGGTTTGGAATCACACGAACGTTCGCGATGCGGCCACGACGGCGATCACCGCGATCAACCCGCAACCGGCGGCGCCGGGCCTGGATCAGACGGGCGACACGCACACAATTGGTGCGGTGTTGAACGTTCCCAAGGCTGAGTGGCTGGGTCTGTTCGTGAATCGCTCGACGAACTTTCAAGACCAGGGCGGCCAGGAACTGTTCGAAGACCGGGACATTCGCGTCAACCGCACCCTCGGGCCGCTCGAAGGCAAGGGCCTCGACTACGGTATCAAGTTGAGCCTCCTCGATAATCGCATCAATGCGACGGTCACGCGCTTCACTGTCGACCTCGAGAATCAGGCGTCCGGTCACCAGAGCGATGTGACCAACTATATCAATGCGATTTGGACGACGCTGCTTAACGGCGGCCCAACCGGAACGCTGACCGACCAGGACGATCCGAACGGCCACCGCGTTGGCGGCACGGATACGCGGTCGCAGAAGTCGGAAGGCTACGAGTTGGAAATCACGGCCAACCCGACGCCGAACTGGCGGGTTTCGTTCAACATCAGCAAGGCGGAGAACCAGATTTCGCAGCTCGGCGGCGCGCTCTCCGCTTACATCGAAAAGCATCGCCCCACCTGGCAGCAGAATGCGGGGCTGAATTACGACACGGGTCGCGCGCCGGGTAATCTTACCAACGCCGGCGGCACGAATACCATCGGCGCCCTGATCACCGGCCTCGACAACTGGCTTGCGTTCGTGAAGTCACAGGAAGGGCAGATCGAAACGAACATCCGTCCGTGGAACGCGAATCTCTTCACCGCGTATCGCTTCAGCGATGGCACGCTGAAGGGCCTGACCCTCGGCGCCGGTGCGAACTATCGTGGCGATGCGATCTTGGGTGTGAAGCCCGCGACCCTGCAGAACCCGGTGAACGAAGTCTTCAAGGGACGCGATTATATCAACTACAACGCGTTGATCGGCTACGAATTCCAACTGCCGCGTGATATCCGCGTCCGCCTGCAGCTGAACGTCGACAACCTGTTCAACAACGACGACAAGCAGGTGGTCGCTTCGGCTTGGAATCCGGTGCTGAACGGATTGCAAACCTTCGAAGCGATTCCGAACCCGCGCAGCTATCGTTTGAGCGCGACGTTCTCGTTCTAAGTTCGGTGTAACGGAGGGCCTGTTCGCGCAGGCCTCCCGTATTGGGTCAAGCCCGACGCCTCGGCGTCGGGCTTTCTTTTTGGAGATGCTTCGGGGCGCAAAGAGGCGAGAAGGTGCACGAAGGGAGGGACAATCCACATGCTTTGCGGGTGAGGAGCTCGTTCTGGTGCAGTATCCCGGGCATAAGTCTTTAAAACCGGTCTCTCATTCTGAGCGCGAAGCAGCGATCGATCAGATCGAAAGGGCTGATTTGAACCACAGAGGCACAAAGGCACGGAGAAGAATCCTACGACTCGGTGTCTCCGCGCCTCTGTGGTTCGCCAAGATGGCTACCATTTCAACGAGCCTCTAGAATCCACTTAGTTCAGGATGACAGCCACTATTGGCATTCGGATCAGTGAAGCTTCTGCGCGATCCACCGCTCACCTCCACCCTGGGAGGGCGCCACCTCTCCGCTGCGGGTTAGAAGTCGGAGAGGAGGCGGTAGGCGGGGCCGGTGGGGCTGTCGAGGCGTTCGCCGCCGTTTAAGAGGATCGATTTTTCGGTGACAGCCTTGATGCGGTCGATGATGTCGCTGTTGCGATTGAAGGCCGGCAGGCCATCGCGGGAATAGTTGATGTAGGTGTTGTTGAACGGTGAGCGCCAGCGGTTCCGGCTGGGCAGTTCGTGCGTGATGCGCTCGGGGATGACTTTCGCGCCGTGGATCATCGCGAGCAACGCGCCGCAGGTGGCGGCCTGATTATCGCAGTCGTAACCGGCGGAGATCGAAATCGAGACGGTTTTCATCCAGTCGTTTTCGCCGTAGAGCAGGGCGAGAACGGCGGCGAGGGCGTTGATGATCGAGCCGGCGACAGGATCGGGCACGACGAAGCCGCGGATTTCGCGGTAGTATTTTTCATGCAGGCGGGAACGGGCGTCGCGCCAGTCGCTGAATTCGGCGCGCCAGCGAACGAGGTCGTCGATGCCTTCGCGGAACGGACTGTCCTCGGGCAGCGCGCGGCGGCCGAGCTCCACGAGCTTGGTTGTATCCGATTCGAAATACGCGGCGCTGAAGAGCGTGCCGAAGAAGAGATCCGGATGCGTGGCCCAGTCGTCCGTGGCGACGCGACTTATTTTCTGCGCCCATTCTCCGCCGCGTTCGGTGAGACCGGGATGGAAGATGCCCCAGATCTCGGTCGTGAGTTGCGAGCTGATGCGATACCACTCGCGGTTGTTTTCCTTGGCGCCAGTGGCGGGAGCGATGTGGCCTTCGTCCATCGCATCGCGGGCGCGGCGGTTGGCGCCCCAGATGAAGCGATTGATGTGGGTGCGCCAGGCGTCGGTGATTTGTTCGTAAGTGGGCTCGAGGCCGTGTTGCTCGACGGTGTGGAGATAAACGAATTCGATGTCGCTGTCGTCGTCGCTCCAAGCGCCGCCCAGGGCGTCGGCGAGGATGGGCAAATAAGCGCGACGGTCGTCGAGGTTCATCATGAGACCGAGAGGTTCGGCGTCCTTGAAGGTGTAATAGCGATCCACGAGGATCGGCATGGGCTCGTCCTTGTAGAGGTTTTCGAAAGGCAGACCGAGATAGTTGCCGGCGAGCTGGCCGATCCAGTAGCCCTCGATGGCTTCGCGAAGGCGAGCGTCGGTGATCTCGCGTGTCGTTTGCGCGTGGACCGGAACCATGGCCGTGAGCACGGCGAGACAGGCAATGGGGAGGGTTTTCATCGTGAGAACACTGATTGTTTCCAAGGGCGGCTCCGAGCAGGGGGAAAGTAAACCCGGAAACCGGGAACGTTTACCGTGGTGACTCGGTGATGGCTTATCAACCGGCCGGGAAACCTGTTTCTTGGACGCTCGATATGCCATGCCTCCGGATTCTTGGTGCGCGACTGTGTTTGGCCGTGTCATTCTCGGTGTTAGCGATGAATGACGTTTTCGCGGCGGGTTCGTTGGAGATGCGCGGTGCGCTGGCGGGGGAGCGTCCGCGCGTGGTGATTTCGACGGATATTGGTGGCGACGATCCGGACGACATTCAGTCGCTCGTGCATTATCTGATGTATGCGGATGTGTTCGATACGGAAGGGCTGATCAGTTCGGCGCCGGCGAAAGGCCGGGTGGCCGACATCCATCGGGTGATCGATGCTTATGAAAAAGATTTCGAGGTCCTGCGGCGGCAATCGGCGCGTTATCCGGAGCCGAACGAGTTGCGTGCGACGGTGAAGCAAGGCGCGATCGATGTGGCGCCGGCGAAAGGGTTCTCGCAGCCGACGGAAGGATCGCGGTGGATAGTGGAGCGAGCGAAGGCGGAATCGGAGCGGCCGTTGTGGTTGCTGGTGTGGGGATCGCTAACGGACGTGGCGCAAGCGGTGCATGATGTGCCGGAGATCAAGGCGAGGATTCGCATCTACAGTATTGGTTCCTGGAATACGGCGCAGGATCCAGCGGCGCGGGAGTATCTGTTTCGGGAGCATCCAGATCTCTGGTGGATCGAGAACGACACGACCTTTCGCGGGATGTATCTCGGCGGCGAGCAGGGGGGCGATCTCGGAAACCTGGAATTCGTTGAAAAGCACGTGCGGCCCCGCGGGGCGCTCGGCGCGTGTTTTTGGGAAGCGAAGCAGGATATCAAAATGGGCGATACGCCGAGCGTGTTGTATTTGTTGCGCGGCACGCCGATGGATCCGACGAAGCCCTCGTGGGGCGGGCGGTTTGTGAGGACGAGGGAAGACCGGCCGACGTATTGGCACGACGATCCGGATCCGCAGCATCGTTTCGCGGAGCGTAACGGCGCGATGCATGTCAACCGCTGGCGAGAAGAGTATCTGCGCGATTGGCAGCGGCGAATGGCGGTATTGCCCCTGCGGTAGCTCGGTCACCGATTGGAGATTCTTTCATGATGAACATTACCCCTTACGTTCGCGTTTTTTTTGTGTTTGCGCTGGCCGGCTCGTTGCAGGCGCAGTCGCCCTCGCCCCGAGAAGTGGACATCGTGATTTACGGGGGCAGCGCGGGCGGCGTGGCGGCGGGGATTCAGGCGAAGCGGATGGGACGTGACGTGCTCGTGATCGAGCCGTCGGCGCATGTCGGCGGGCTGACGACGGGCGGGTTGGGCCAGACGGACATCGGCAACAAGCACGTGATCGGCGGAATCGCGCGGGAGTTTTATCGCGGGATTCGCGCCTACTACATGCGGCCGGAGTCGTGGAAATGGCAGCAGCGGGAGGAGTATCGCGACGGTGGGCAGACGCGAACGGAAGCAGGCGAGGATACGATGTGGACGTTCGAGCCGAGCGCAGCGAAGGCGGTGTTGCGCGCAATGATCGACGAAGCGGGATTGGAAGTGATCACGAACGAACGACTGGATCGCGCGAGCGGCGTGGTGAAGGAAGGGGCGCGGATTGTGGCGATTCGGTTCGAGAGCGGGTTGGAAGTGCGCGGGAAGATTTTCATCGATGCGACTTACGAAGGAGATCTGCTGGCGACGGCGGGCGTGCGTTATCGCGTCGGGCGCGAGAGCAATCGCGAGTATGGCGAAACGTTGAACGGTGTGCAGGCGGATCGCTGGGCGCGTCAGCTTTCGTGGCGGCTTTCGTTCAACGCGGGGAATCACCAGCTCGCCGACGGCGTGGATCCGTATCGGATTCCCGGCGATCGCAGCAGCGGGGTGCTGCCGGGAATTCGCGACGGCGGGCCGGGGATCGAAGGCTCGGGCGATGCGGGGGTGCAGGCGTATTGTTTCCGGGCGTGTTTGACGGATCATCCGGAGAACCGGATTCCGTTTCCGAAGCCGGAGGATTACGACGAGATCAATTACGAGTTGCTGCTACGGCATCTCGAAGCCGATCCGAACGCGCGGCTGTGGATCAACTCGGCGATGCCGAATCGGAAAACGGATACGAACAACGGCGGCGGTTTCTCGGGGGATTTCATCGGCGGGAATCACGCGTATCCGGAAGCCAGTTACGCGGAGCGGGAGAAGATCGTCGCAGCCCATCGGTCTTATCAGCTTGGCCTGTATTGGACGCTGGCGAACCACCCGCGCGTGCCTGCGGCGGTGCGCGAACGCGTGGGCGCGTGGGGCTTGCCGAAGGACGAGTATGTCGAGACGGGGAACTGGACGCCGCAGCTCTATGTGCGCGAGGCGCGGCGGATGGTGGGGCAGCTCGTGATGACGCAACATCATGCGGAAAGTCGGCAGGTTCCCACGGATGCAGTGGGCATGGCGGCTTACGGGATGGATTCACATCACGTGCAGCGCTACGTGGACGCGAACGGGTTTGCGCGGAACGAAGGCAATGTGGAGGCGCACGTGGAGCGTCCGTATTCGATCGGACGCGGGGCGTTGCTGCCGGCGGAGAACGAGGCGGCGAACTTGATCGTGCCGGTGTGTGTGTCGGCGACGCACATCGCGTATGGTTCGATCCGAATGGAGCCCGTTTTCATGGTGCTCGGGCAATCGGCGGCGACGCTGGCGGCGCATGCGCTGAAGGAGGATTGCGCGCCTGCGGCCGTGGACTATGCGCGGTTGGCGGAGCGGCTCAGGGCAGACGGACAGGTGCTGGAGCTGAGCGATGCAGTCGGCGCGGCCCCGTCGGATAACTGAAGACAGAGGTGGCGGTCCGGTGGGGACGCTCGTCCTGTCTCAGAGCGATTCGAGTTTCGCGCAGACTTCGCTGATGAGGAATTCGGGCGTCGAGGCGCCGGCGGTAACGCCGACGGTTTCGTATTTCTTCATCTCGTCCGAAACAATCTCGGCGGCGGTCTCGATGTGATACGTAGGGAGATTCTGGAGACGCGCGAGGGAAGCGAGTTTCACCGTATTCGCCGAGTGGTGACCGCCGATGACGACGATGGCTTGAGCACCCTGGCGGGCGAGCGAGACGACGTCGTTTTGCCGGTCTTTGGTGGCCTGGCAAATGGTGTCGAAGACGAGGACCTCGTCGAACTTGGTGCGCGCGTAGGCGGCGAGTTCGTCGAACTCGTGCATGAACATCGTGGATTGTGACACCATGCAAACCCGGTCGAGCGGCGGGAGGGCGTCGATGTCCTCTTTGCTGGTGATACAGTAGCCCCGGCCCTCGGTGTAGCCCATGAGGCCGATGGCTTCGGGATGGTTTTTGTCGCCGAAGATGATGGTGGAGTAGCCCTTTTTCGCGTGGAGGCGGATCTTGCCGGCGATGATGCCGACGTCGGGGCAGGTGGCGTCCTTGAACTCCATGCCGAGATTCTTGAGGTAGGTGCGGCGCTCGGGAGAGATGCCGTGGGCGCGGACGACCATGACGGGGTTTTCGCCTTGGGCGGGAGTGGAGATGGCGAGATCGGCGCGGCTTTGATAGTCGCCAACTTCCCGAATACCTTCCTGCGAAAGTTTCTCCATCATCTGGCGATTGTGGATGAGGGGGCCGTCGGTGTAGACGGGATGACGGCCCTGTTGGGCGTAGTCGCGGGCGATGTCGATGGCGCGTTCGACTCCCCAGCAGAAACCGGCGCTTTTTGCGCGGAGAACTTTCATGCGGCGCAGAATGGGGGTCGCAGGAGGGGCGTCAAATGCGGAGGCGGAGCTGACGGGGCGGGCTGGCCGGGGAGATTTTTGCGATGAGTCCCGGGAATCACAGGGGGAGGGATCGGTCGTCGTGCTCTTGATCGTAATCGTAATCGTGATCGTGATCGAGAGAACGAGAACGATTACAAGAACGAGAACGAGGGGAGCACGAGCACGAGCACGAGGACGATGACGAGCACGAGCACGATTACGAGCACGAGGGGAGCGTTAGGGTGAGGAGGGTGCCGGTGGTGGGGGAGCTTTCGAGGTGGAGGGTGGCGCCGAGTTGGGTGGCGCGGGCGCGCATGTTGGCGAGGCCGTGGCCGGTGGAGCGGGTTTGGGCGGGATCGAAACCGCGACCGTTGTCGTGGAGGGAGAGCTGGAGGCCGGAGGGGGCGCGGGTGAGGTGTATCGAGATTTTGGACGCGGCGCCGTGGCGGAGGGCGTTGCTGATGGCTTCGCGCGCGATCTGGAGGAGTTCGATGGATTGAGCGGGGGAGAGAAGGCGGACGGCGGCTTCGTCGATGTGGTGGTCGAAATCGATTTCGCGGGTGGCGGCGAGTTCGTCGGCGATGGCACGGAGAGCGGGGGCGAAATCGGCGGAGGTGAGATTTTCGGGCGAAAGGCCGGCGATGTGGGCACGGATGTCGCGGATGCAATGATTCAGGCTTTCGCGGGTGCGGGCGATGCGGGCTTCGGCTTCGGCGGGGGCGGAGGCGACGAGCGGACGGGCGGATTCGAGGGTAAGCCCGGCGGCGTAGAGGGATTGGATGATGCCGTCGTGGAGATCGCGACCGAGGCGGATTTTTTCCTGCAGGGAGCGGTTAAGGAGTTGTTGAGTGAGAAGGGCGTCGGCTTCGGCGCGCTGGCGAACGTCGCGTTCATGGGCGAGTTCGCGGGATTGAGCGACGGAGGATTCGGCGAGTTTGGCGAGGGCGCCGACCTCGGTGCGGGTGACATTGAACGGAGCGCGGGAGTCGGCGGAGCGCGGGCGGCGAAGCGCGAGGCTGGCGAGCAGGGCGGTGGAAAGGACGACGGCGGTGAGGGAAAGCGGGAGCGCGAGCCGGTGGGAGAAATCGGTGAGGCGGGCGGTCGCGGCAGTGGGCGGGGACTCGCGGCCACCGCGGACCGGCGGGCGGGTGGCGAAAAGGAGGATCGAGAGCGCGACGAGGACGAGAAGAAGGACGAGGCCGAGGACGCGCGGGAGGGGGTTCATGCGATTAAGACGGGAGCGGGTGTTTCGGAGGGGGCGAAAAGGGGGTGGGGGGGCGAAATGCGCGGAGGGGCGTGGCGCCACCCGGGTGAGCCCGCAAAACTTTCGACATTTGGAGAGGGGGCGTTTTGGTTAAACAACTTCCAAATGAAGTCATTCTACATCACGACCGCCATCGACTACGTGAACGGTTCGCCGCACCTCGGCCATGCTTATGAAAAGGTGCTGACGGACGTCATTGCCCGGTTTCGGCGGCAGATGGGGGACAAGGTGCATTTTTTGACGGGGACGGATGAGCACGGTCAAAAAGTGCAGGCGAGCGCGCGGAAGCTGGGGATCGCGCCGCAAGCGTTTGCGGATCAGGTGAGCGAGGAGTTTCGCGCGCTGCTGCCGCGGTTAAATATTTCGAACGACGATTTCATCCGGACGACGGAAGAGCGGCACAAGAAAATCGTGCGCGACGTGCTGCAGCAGCTGTTCGATAAGGGCGAAATTTACAAAGCGGAATACAAGGGGTTCTATTCGACGCGGCAGGAGCAGTTTCTGCAGGAGAAGGATCGGAATCCGGATGGGACCTGGCCGGAGATATTTGGCGAGGTGACGGAGATCGTGGAGGCGAACTACTTCTTCAAGCTGCAGCAGTATCAGGAGTGGCTGGTCGAGTTTTTGACGAAGAACGAGGACTTCGTTTTCCCGAAGTTCCGGCAGAAGCAGGTGTTGGAATTCTTGAAGGAGCCGCTGAATGACTTGTGCATTTCCCGGCCGCGTGAGCGGTTGGAGTGGGGTATTTCGCTGCCCTTCGACGAACAGTATGTGACCTATGTTTGGTTCGACGCGCTGATCAATTATTACTCGGCAGTGGCGGACAAGGACGGCGTGTGGCCGGCGACGTATCATGTGATCGGGAAGGACATCCTGGTGCCGCCGCACGCGGTGTATTGGCCGATCATGTTGCACGCGGCGGGGATTGCGCTGCCGAAGGGAATCATCGCGCACGGCTGGTGGCTGCAGCGCGGCGCGAAGATGTCGAAAAGCACGGGCAATGCCCTCAATCCGCTCGATCTCGTGGACGAATTCGGGGCGGACGCGTTCCGCTACTTTCTGATTCGCGAGATGAACGTCGGGCAGGACAGCGACTTCACGCGCGACCAGTTTCTGGTGCGCTACAACAGCGAACTGGCGAACAACCTGGGGAATCTGGTGAACCGGACGTTGAACATGACGACGCGATTTGCGGGCGGCGTGTTGCCGGGCGCGGCCGAAGAGGAGGAGTTGGAGAAGAATTTGCGGGCTCTTTGGGAAAAGACGCGCGACGAGTTCGTAGCGTTGAGTGAAGGGTTCCAGTTTCACACGGCGCTGGAGCGCGCGATGGTGTTCCTCACGGAGACGAATGCGTATATCGAGAAACGCGCGCCGTGGAAGTTGGGCAAATCGACGGAAGCGAAGGATCAGGCGTTGTTGAAGACGTCGCTCGCGACGATGGCGGAAGCCTTGCGACTCGCGGTGGCGTTGGTGCAGCACGTGATTCCGACGACGACGGAAAAAGTGAACGCCGCGTTGGGGTATTCGCCGGGTGCGACCTGGAAGGATGAACTCGAGTGGGGCGAGAAGCTGAATGGCGCGAAGGTGGCGGGGGCGCTGGTGTTGTTTCCGCGGCCGGTGCCGCCTGCGGCGGGGAGCGATAAGCGATAAGCGGTAAGCAGTAAGCGGCCATCGCGAGATGGGTCGCTTATCGCTTAGAGCTTACAGCCTAGAGCCATTGTTATGACCATCCTTCCTGTCGATCCGATCGCGAATGCGAACCCTGAGGCGCTGCGGGCGTTTTTGGGGACGTGTCGCGAGGCGGCGCGGAAAGATGGGCGGGCGAAGCTGGTAAGCATTTCGATCGGCGTGGAGGCGCTCGATCCGCTCGCCGTGCTCGAGTCGATTTTCGAGCCGGGCGAGCAGCATTTTTATGCGGAGCGGCCCTCGTTGGAGACCGCGATCGCGGGTGCGGAGGCGGTGTTGTCGATGGAGGCGAGCGGGACGCAGAGATTTTCGGAGGTGCAGCGGTTCGTGGACGAGACGCTGGCGAATACGATTGCGGTCGGGGATGTGAACGCGCCGTTCGGCGGGCCCCATTTTTTCGCGGCGTTTGCGTTTCGTGACGAGGTGGAAAGCGGCGAGGCGTTTCCGGCGGCGCGGGTGTTTGTGCCGAGATGGCAAGTGGCGCGCGCTGGAGAGCGGACGACGGCGGTGGCGAATTTTCTGGTGGAGCCGGAGGCGGAGTTGAGTGCGATCGCGGAGAAAGTGTGGCGGGCGCACGGGAAGTTTCGGGGGTTCGAGTATGGCGAGGCAGGTGCCAGTGAGAGAGGGCGGCTGAGCGTGGCGGAAGCGAAGGGGCGGCGGGGTCGGGAGACCCCGCCCTACATCAATGGAGAGGAGGGAGATTATCGGGAGGCGGTGCGGCAGGCGCTGGAGCGGATCGCGGCGGGGGAATTTAAGAAAATCGTGCTGGCGCGGACGCGGACGGTGAAGGCTGAGGAGCGGTTGCATCCGTTGCGGATGTTGAACGGGCTGCGGCAGCGGTTTCCCGATTGTTACGCGTTCTCGGTGGCGAATGGACGCGGGCAGAGCTTCATCGGCGCGACTCCAGAGCGGCTGGCGCGGGTGAGTAGGGGAATTTTGGAGACGGAAGCGCTGGCGGGGTCGGCGCCACGTGGAGCGACGGCGAGCGAGGATGCGCAACGCGGCGGGGCGTTGCTCAGGAGCGAGAAAGACCGGCGTGAGCAGAAGCTCGTGTTGGATTCGATTTGTCGAAGGCTGGCGCCGCTGGGAGTGAGGTTGGAATTCGCGGAGGAGCCGATGCTGAAGAAGCTGGCGAATGTGCAACACCTGCACACGCCCGTGCGGGCGGAGCTGCCGGACGACGTGCGGCTGCTGGACGTGATTGGGAGATTGCACCCGACGCCGGCGGTGGGCGGATCGCCGCGGGAGGCGGCCTTGGCGCGGATGCGCGAGTGGGAAGGGTTTTCGCGCGGACTGTATACGGGAGCGTTGGGATGGTTGAACGCGCGGGGCGGCGGGGAGTTTTTTGTCGGATTGCGGTCGGCGCTGGTGGATGGAAACGAGGCGCGATTGTATGCGGGGGCGGGGATCGTGGCGGGGTCGGATCCCGAAGCGGAGTTGGTGGAGACGGAGTTGAAGTTCCGGGCGCTGGCGCGGGCGCTGACGGAGACGGAGGAGTGATGTCGGGAGCGTTTTCGCTTTCGCCGCGGGGCGGGATGTGAAGGCTGGGGGTTATATGCTGAAACGTGCGATCGCGATGGCGGCGGCGGGATGGCTGGGAATCGCGGCGGTGTGGGCGGTTGAAGCGACGGTGGCGGGAATCGAGTGGGATGCGCTGGAGCAGCGGATGGAGGCGGAGGCGGGGCAAGTGAACGCGGAGTTTTTGTTTCGGTTGAAGAACACAGGGGCGGAGCCGCTGGAGATTTTGAGTTTGTCGACCTCGTGCAGTTGCACGGCGGCGATCATGCGGGAGCAGCCCTGGGTGATTGCGCCGGGAGCCTCGGAAGAGTTGAGGGTCGTAATGGATGTGCGGAGTCGGCGGGGCGGGCTGACGAAGACGGTTTATGTGATGACGAATCGCGGGGAGCAGTTGCTGCTCGTGCATGCGAAGGTGCCGCCTCCGCCGGCGGTGCAGCGCGAAATGAACATGGTGATGGCGCAAGCGGATCGGCAGGCGGTGCTGCGCGGGGATTGCGCGCGGTGTCATGTGGCGCCGGCGGAGGGAAAACACGGACGAGAGCTGTTCGAGGCGGCGTGCCAGATTTGTCACGGCGCGGAGCATCGGGCGTCGTTCGTGCCGGATCTGATGGCGGCGAAAGGGCCGCGCGATGCGGCGTATTGGGAAAACTGGATACGCAGCGGCGCGGAGGGAACGATGATGCCGGCGTTTGCGAAGGAGCACGGCGGGTCGTTGGACGTGGCGCAGATTGATTCGCTGGTGGAGTATTTGACGCAGTTGGAAACCACGGATGGACACTGATGGACACGGATGTCGCGATGGCAGAAGGGCTCGCTAAGGAGGGTGGATTGAACCACGAAGGGACACCTGTGACGGACGAGCATGCGCGCAGGTGAGCATGCGTCGTCCTGCCGGAAATTTTTGATGAAGCTGGATTTTCGAAATACGAATACGTTGTGGGGAAGCGTGCTGGTGGAAACGCTGGTGCGGTGCGGCGTGCGCACGGCGGTGGTGTCGCCGGGGTCGCGGTCGACGCCGTTGACGATGGCCCTGGCGGCGAATGAGCGGATCGAGGCGGTGCCGGTGCTCGATGAACGATCGGCGGCGTTTTTCGCGCTCGGCATCGCGAAACGGACACGGCGGCCGGCGGTGCTCGTGTGCACGAGCGGGACGGCGGGCGCGAACTACTTTCCGGCGGTGATTGAGGCGCGGGAAAGCGGGGTGCCGTTGGTGGTGATCACGGCGGATCGGCCGCCGGAGATGAGGGATTGTGCGTCGGGTCAGACGATCGATCAGCAGAAGTTGTTTGGTGGATACGTGAGCTTTTATCACGAGCTGGCGGTGCCGGCGGCGACGATGGCAATGCTCGGGTATTTGCGGCAGACCGTCGCGCACGCGGTGGAGCGGACGTGGCGGCCGGCAGGAGGGCCGGTGCATTTGAATGCGCCTTTTCGCGATCCCCTGCCGCCGATCGAGGATGGTAGTGCGCGAGAGTTGGAAGGAAAAATCGACGAAGGGTTTTTCGCCCATCTCGACGGGGTGCGGCCGGAGATGAGTCAGGCGACGATCTGGCAGCGGCCCACGACGGCGCGCGGGTTGATTGTGGCGGGGCCGGTGGTGGCGGAGAGTGGACTTTTGCGCACGTTGGCGACGAAGTTGGGGTGGCCGGTGCTGGCGGATGCGTTGTCTCCGTTGCGAACGACGGCCGGGGCGGAAGAGGTGGTGACGTGTTACGACGCGATTTTGCGGAATGAGGCGGTGGCGCGTGATTTGACGCCGCGGACGGTGCTGTGTCTGGGCGGTTGGCCGACGAGCAAGGTGCTGCGCGCGTGGCTGGAGCGGTCGGGCGCGGAGATTTTGCTGGTGGCGAACGGCGCGGAGAATCGCGATGCGCTGCACGGGCGGACGCGTCAGATTGTGGCGCCGGTGGAATCGATCGACGTCGCGGGCGAGGCGGTGGCGGATCGCAGTTATTTGGACGCGTGGCGAAAAGCGGAAGCGAAGGCGCGAGGCGCGCTCGATGCGGCGATGGAAAGCGAGCGAGGAATGTTCGAAGGAAAAGCGAGCTGGTTGCTCGCGCGGCATTTGCCGGAAGGGACGCCGGTGTTTGTGGCGAGCAGCATGCCGGTGCGTGACGTGGAGTATTTCTGGCCTGCGAACGGGCGAGGGCAGCGGTTGTATTTCAGCCGGGGCGCGAACGGAATCGATGGAACGCTATCGACGGCGTTGGGCGTGGCGCATGGGGCGGAGAAGCCGGCGGTGTTGCTGACGGGAGATCTCGCGCTCTTGCACGATACGAACGGGTTTTTGCTGCGGCCGAAGTTGAAAGGGGCGCTGACGATCGTGTTGATCAACAATCGCGGCGGCGGGATTTTCGAGCATCTGCCGGTGGCGCAGTTTCAACCGCCGTTCGAGGAGTTTTTTGCGACGCCGCAGGAAGTGGACTTCGCGAAGCTGTGCGCGGCGCATTCGGTAGAGCACGTGCTGGTGAACGGGTGGGAAGAGTTTGGGCGGCTGGTGAGTGTGCTGCCGGAAACAGGGATTCGCGTGCTGGAGGTGCGGACGGATCGGAAGCGAGATGCAGCGATTCGGAAGAGCTGGCTGAATGCAGCGGGGAAGGCGGCGGGTGGTTAACCGATCAGGAACACAGAGAGCACGGAGGAGGCACAGAGGGCACGGAGGAGGTTCGGAGTTATATGGAAATCAGGGGACGGGCCTTTCGGGGCTCGGCTCCTGTGTTCGTGATTTCCACGTTGGGCAGCTGCCCGCTTATTCGTAGCGGAGGGCGTCGATCGGGTCGAGTTGCGCGGCTTTTCGGGCGGGGTAGAAGCCGAAGAAGATGCCGATGGTGGCGCTGAAAACGAAGGCGACGACGACGGAGGTGGTCGAGACGAGGACGGGCCAGCCGTTGAGATAGGAAATGAGTTGCGAGCTGCCGACGCCGATGAGGATGCCCAAGATGCCGCCGAGGGAACTGAGGATGATGGCCTCAATGAGAAACTGCATCAGGACGTCGCGGCCGTGAGCGCCGACGGCGAGGCGGATGCCGATCTCGCGAGTGCGCTCGGTAACGGACACGAGCATGATATTCATAATTCCGATACCGCCGACGATGAGCGAGACGCCGGCGATGGCGCCGAGGAGAACGGTCATGGTCTTGGTGGTGGCGGTGGCGGCTTCGGCGAATTCGACTTGGTTGCGAACGGTGAAGTCGGGCTCGCGTCCGCCCCGACGCTGGGCGAGCAGGTCGTTGATTTCCTGTTGCACGCGCGGAATGGCGTCGGCCGAGGCGGCGCGAATGAGGATGGAATTGATGTTGGTGCGGCGGGAGAGCCGTTTCATGTGGCTCGTGTAAGGGACGATCACAATGTCGTCCTGGTCGGAGCCGAAGAGATTGAAACCTTTCTCGGAGAGGACGCCGACGACCTTGAACGGGATGTTGCGGATGCGGAGGGTTTGGCCGATCGGGTCGAGTCCGGGGTAAAGTTGTTCGGCGACGGTTTTGCCGATGACGGCGACCTTCGCGACGGAGCGGACGTCCTGTTCGGTGAAGATGGAACCGTCGGCCACAGGCCAGCTGCGGATGTCGGGGTAATCGGGCGAGGTGCCGAGGACCTGGGTGTTCCAGTTGAGGCCATTACCGAGGATCTGGCTGCGATCGCGCACCTCGGGGGAAACGCCGAGGACGTTGGGCACTTCGGCGGCGATGGCGGTGGCGTCTTCGGGCGTGAGCGTGGGCGCGCTGCCCCAGCCGCCGCGGGCGCCGCCGGCGGTGAAGTTGCCGGAAAAGACGGTGACGACGTTTTGGCCGAGACTGGCGACCTGGGCTTCGACTTGGGATTTGGCGCCGTTGCCGATGCTAACCATCGCGATGACGGCGCCGACGCCGATGATGATGCCGAGCGCGGTGAGGATGGAGCGCAGCTTGTTTCGGCGGAGAGCGCGGAGGGCGATGATAATGGTGGAGCGGAAGCGCACGGAGTAAGATTTTGTTGCCCGCTAAAGACGCGAAAGGGCGCGAAAAACGGGCTATCTGAAATGTCTGGATCGGGTGTGGTTCGCGTGATTTCGCGTGGTTCGCGGGATGTTCAATTTTGCGAGATGAGTTTGGCTTCGGCTTCGGCGGCGAGGAGTTTTTGCATTTCAACCTCGGCAAAATTGCGGTTCGTGACGCGGACGTCGGAAACGACGCGGCCGTCGCGCATGATGAGGTTGCGTTTGCAGAACTGGGCGATGTCGAGCTCGTGCGTGACCATGACGATCGTGATGCCCTGATCGTTGAGCTTTTGGAAAACGCCCATCACCTCGACGGACGTCTTGCTGTCGAGATTGCCGGTGGGTTCGTCGGCGAGAAGGACTTGAGGTTGGTTGACGAGGGCGCGGGCGATGGCGACGCGCTGTTGTTGTCCGCCGGAAAGTTGGGAAGGGAAATGATCCGCGCGTTTCGAAAGGCCGACGATCTCCAGGGCGTGGAGGGCGCGTTCGCGCATCTCGCGGCTGGTGAGTTTGCGGCGGCCGTAGAGCATGGGGAGCTCGACGTTTTCGAGGGCGGTGGTGCGGGCGAGGAGGTTGAAACCCTGGAAGACGAAACCGAGCTTTTCGTTGCGGAGATCGGCGAGGGCGTTGCGGTCGAGTTTGAGGACATCGACGCCGTCGAGGAGGTAAGAGCCGCTCGAAGGCCGGTCGAGGCATCCGAGCGTGTTCATGAGGGTGGACTTGCCGGAGCCGCTGGCGCCCATGATGGCCATGAATTCGCCGCGGTGGATTTCAAGCGAGACGCCGCGGACGGCGTGGACTTTGACTTCGCCGGAATCGTAAACGCGGTGAATCTCTTGAAGATGGACGACGGGGGACATGCGAGGGGACTTTGGACTCTTCGCGACGCTCAGAGTGACGAGGCGAACGGAAGGATTAGAAGCGGCGGCCGCCGCCGAAGGGATTGGAGGAGCGTTGCGGGCCCGTGTTGCCGCTGGCCGAGAAGACGCTCGTGATGATCTGGTCGCCTTCGGAAAGGCCCCCGATGACTTCGGTGCCGGTGCCGTCGGAAATGCCGAGGGTGGCGTTGACGGCTTCCGGGCGGGCGTTGGGGCCGGTGCCGACGAGACGGTAAACGGTGCGCACGGCGGGGCCGCTGGAGCTGGCGTCGCCCGGGGGGCGACCGCCGGGACCGCCGAAGGCGGGGAATTCGAAACCATCGGCTTTCGCGAGTTCGCGGGCGCGCTCGATGATTTCGGGCGTGGGTCGACCGGAGCCGGGCGTGAAGCCGGCTTTGGTCATGTAAACGCGCCGCTGTTCGTCGGGAAGCGGCTTGAGCACGGGCGAGTCGGATTTGCCGGCGACGGGCGGAGGCAGCGGAACATCGGGGAGGCGGACGCGCAGAGCGTTGTTGGGAAGGCGGAGGACGTTGGGCCGGTGGGCGATGACAATGGAGACGTTGGCGGTCATGCCGGGGCGGAGCTTTTGGTCGTCGTTGCGAACCTCGATGATGGTCTCGTAGGTGACGACGTTTTGAACGGTGATGGGCGAGTTGCGGATCGAGGAGACGCGTCCGCGGAATTGCCGATTTGGGAAAGCGTCGACCGTGAAATTGACGGGCTGTCCGACGGTGACGTTGCCGATGTCGGCTTCGGCGACGGCACCGACGATCTGCATTTTGGTGAGATCGTTGGCGATGGTGAAGAGAACGGGGGTGTTGAAGGAGGCGGCGACGGTCTTGCCCACGTCGACCTGGCGGGAGAGCACGATGCCGTCGACCGGCGAGTAAATGGTGCAGCGGGAAAGATCGATGCGAGCGGCCTCGACGGCGGCGGTGCGGGTTTGAACCTGGGCTTCGGCCTGGGCGAGCTGCGCGAGCGCCTGATCCAGGTCGGATTGGGGGACGAGGCCGTTTTGTTGGAGGGTGGCGGTGCGCTCGGCGTTAAGTTGGACGAGGCGGTGATTGGCTTTGGCGTTGGCGAGCTCGGCTTCGGCGGAGCGGAGGCGGGATTCGTAGGTCGCGGAGTCGATGTGAGCGACGATGTCGCCCTTCTTCACGACGGAGTTATAATCGACGAGGACGTTGTCGATGATGCCGGAGATCTGGCTGCCGACCTCGACGGTGATAACGGGTTGGAGGGTGCCCGTGGCGGTGACGGCTTGAGTGACGTCGGCGCGCGCGAGGGCGGCGGTGATGTATTCGACGGGCGGAGCGGAACGCTTCTTTAGGTAATACCAACCTCCGGCGGCGACAGCGACGATGACGAGGAGAACGGTGATGAGTCCGGCAGCGGATTTCGGTTTAGCCATGTGAGCGGGAAAGGAAGTGGGCAGGAAGACGGTTGAGTGCGGAAAAGATTACGCGGAGAAACAGAAAAGGCGGACAGTTAGGAGGATCGTGTGCGGAAGTCCACCGTTGGGCGTTTCAGGGGAAACGGCGGTGGTGGTGGATTGCGGCGGTGGTGGAGACAAGGCAGAACGAGGGGCGTAGGTCATGCATCACGGACCGGTTTCGCCGCAGATTGCCAAAGGGCTGCTCAAGCTGAAGGAGCGGATTGAGGCGGCGAAGATCCCGCCGTCGAAGCTGGACGAGACGGTGAACGTGGCGGTGTGGAATGTGCGGGAGTTCGGGCACCCGACGCGACGGCGAAGCGAAGCGGCGCTGCATTACGTGGCGGAGATCATGGGGCAATTCGATTTGGTGGCGCTGGTGGAGTTGCGCGACAATTTGGAGGAGCTCAAGTGCGTGCTCGATTACCTGGGACCGTATTGGGATATTGTATACTCGGACTGGATGGGGGACGCGGGCGGAAATCGGGAGCGGACGGCGTTTGTGTTCGATCGCCGCGCGGTGGTGTTCAACGGGCTGGCGGCGGAGATCGATGCGCCGCGGAAGAAGAAAGCGACGGAGTATCTGGCGGCGCAGTCGTTTTGGCGGGCGCCGTATCTGTGTTCGTTTCGCGCGGGGAACTTCGATTTCCTGGCGATTGCGAATCATGCGCGCTGGGGCGAGGGCGTGAAAGGACGCGAGGCGGAGCTGGCGTTGTTGTCGGCGTGGATTGAGGAACGCTTCGCGAGCAAGTTCGTGGAAGATCACGATCTTTTGGTGATGGGAGATTTCAATACGCCGGCGCTGGACGATGCGCTGTTCCGGGCGTTGACGAAGTGCGGACTGAAAGTGCCGGAGCCGCTGAAGGCGTTGATGGCGGGCGATCGTTTTGTGGGCGGATCGAATCTGGGGAAGGACAAACGCTACGATCAAATCCTGCATCTACCGACGACGCCGGATCATTTCATCCAGGCGGGAGGAACGCTGGATTTTTTTGTCGATGAATCGCGGATCGCGGAGCTGTTTCCGCGGAAGAAAATGACGCGGACGCAGTTCACGTATGAGCTGTCGGATCACCTGCCGATCTGGGTGCAGGTGAAAGTGGACATCGATGGGTTTCGGCTGAATCAGATCGTGCAGAATGGGCGGCGATGATGGAAGGGGCGGTTGCGCGGGCGAGGTGACGGAGCACGGTGCGGAGATGAAGTTGAGTTATCGGAATCCGGTGTGGTCGGGGTATCTGGCGGATCCCTTCGTGTTGCGGGTGGGCGGAGAATATTTCGCGTATGGCACGGGGTCGGACGCGGGGAATGGACGACAGGCGGATGGGCGGGTGTTTCCGGTGCTTCGATCGAAAAATCTCATGGAGTGGAGCTTTCTCGGCGGGGCGTTGGAGCCGCTGGGTGCGTCGGCGAGCACGGCGTATTGGGCGCCCGAAGTCGCGGAGCGTGACGGGCGTTTCTTCATGTATTATGCGGCAGACATGCGGCTGCGCGTGGCGGTGGCGGAGCGGCCGGAGGGACCGTTTCGCGATGCGGGAAAAGAGTTGATGCCGAATGAGCCGTTTTCGATCGATGCGAGCCCGTTTCGCGATCCGCGCGACGGAAAGTGGTATTTGTTTTTCGCGAAAGATTTTTTCGATGGGCGCGTCGGAACGGGAACGGCGGTGATGGAGTTGGCGGAGGATATGATGACGATGGTGGGCGAGCCGAGGACGGTGGTGAGGGCGACGAGCGACTGGCAGATTTTTCAGCGAAAACGGCGTTGGTATGATCGTGAGTGGGAAGCGTGGCACACGGTCGAAGGGCCGTTTGTGGTGGAGCGTGGCGGGCGGTATTATTGTTTTTATTCGGGCGGGTGTTGGGAGACGGAAGGCTACGGCGTGAGTTATGCGGTCGCGGATCATCCGCTCGGGCCGTGGTGCGACGAGTGGAGTCATGCCGGGCCGGTGGTGTTGTGCGGACTCGAAGGGAAAGTGATCGGGCCCGGGCACAACAGCGTGGTGGCGGGACCGGATGGGAGGACGCTGTTTCTCGTGTATCACGCCTGGGATACGGCGAAGACGGCGCGCCGGATGTGCATCGATCCGCTGATTTTCACGGAGGAAGGGCCGCGTTGTGACGGACCTTCGGTGACCGAGAGGACGATCGAACTAGGGGCGAGCTGAACGAAAATGCCGGAGGCCCCGGGGCGCCGGAACCGGAGGTGTCCCCATGGCTGAGAGATGCCGGGGCGGCTAGTGTGCTGGGATGAAAACAAAAACTACGATCATTTTGACGATGGCGGCTACGGCGGCTTTGGCGCTCGGAACGGGTTGTCGAAAAGGCGGTGATCCGGGCGTCGGCGCGGGCGGTGCGACCACGCAAACGACCGAGTCACAGACGCGGCCGGGCAATACCAGTGGAAGCGGATCGGCGCCGAACACGACGACTACAAACAGCGGTGCGGCCGGGCCAGGAGCAGCGAGCGCCACCACAGACAGCGATGCGGCAGGTGCGGCGTCCACCGCGGGAACCGATTCAGCCGGACGGCCAGCGGGAAGCGCGGGGGGAAATACCGAAAAGAAAGAAGCGGGAGTGGCGGAGTAGATTGTGAAGGGAACAAAAAGAGCGCGGTCGGTTTGACCGCGCTGCGGAGGCAGAGCGGCGGGGTCGTGAGACCCCGCCGACGTTTTTGGACTAGAGAAGTGGAGCGGCGGGCTCGGAGACGTCTTTGAGAACGCGGCCGGAAAGGCCGGCGTGGACGTCGACGGCGATGTCACCCAGCGAGACGATGCCGACAAGTTTGGAGGAGCGATCGAGGACGGGCAGGCGGCGGACTTGATAGCGCTGCATGAGTTGAACGGCTTCGTCGACCTCTTGATCTTCGAAGACGGAGATCGAGCCGGTGGACATCACGTCGCGGACCAACGTGGAGTTCGGATCGCGGCCATCGGCGACCACCTGAAGGACGATATCGCGATCGGTCAGCATGCCGACGATGCGCGCTTCTTCGAGAACGGGCACGACTCCGATATCATGCACGCGCATCAAACCGGCGGCTTCGATCACGGGAGTGTCGGGCGCGACGAACCGCGTCCCTTTGGTCATCATTTCGCGAATTTTCATGGGTGGCCGGACTCTACGTTCGCGAACGAAGCGCCGCCATGGGGCGGACTCCTGTTCGGTGGGCAGGATGGACTCGGGGCGGCGATCAGAGCGGCCAGATGCGCGGGACAAGGAGGATGGAAATAATGAACAGGATGATCGTGAGCGGCGCTCCGACGCGAAAGAAGTCGATGAAGCGATAGCGTCCGGGGCCGTAGACCATGAGGCAGGCGGGTTCGAGCGGGGTGAGGTAGGAGCAACTCGCGGCGACGGCGATCATGATGGCGAACGGACGCGGATCCAGTTGGAGTTGTGCGGCGGTCTGAACGGCGATGGGCAGGATGACCGCAGCGGCGGCCTGGTTGGACATGGGTTGCGTGAGGGCAACGGTGAGGATGAAGAAACCCCCGAGAATCCAGGAAGGTGATACGTCGGGGGTGAAGGTGACGAGCTGTTGCGCAAGATAGTCGGCGGTGCCGGTGCGGATCATGGCTTCGCCGAGGGCGAGCATGCACGCGATGAGGATGACGGCACGCCACTCGAGTTCCCGATAGGCGTCGGCGGGAGCGATGCAATTGGTGAGAAAAACCGCGAAGGCGCCGAGCAGGACGGCGACCGGTAGCGGGACCACTTCGAAGGCGGCGAGGGTCAGGGAGCCGACAAAGATGAGCGTGGCGCGAATGGCGCGCGGGCGATCGACGCGGCTTTCCTCGACCGAATTGAGGACGCTGACGGCGCCGTCGTCGGCCAGGCGAGCGATGGCGGTGGTGTGTCCCTGAAGCAGGAGAACGTCGCCGACGTGCAGAACAGTGCGGCTGAGTTTCTCGAGCATGTTTCGGCCGTGGCGATTGAGCGCGAGAACCTGAAGTCGGTAGCGTTCGCTAAAACCCACGGAGCGAAGCGTGCGACCGGCGAGGCGCGAGCGTGGAACGACGAGGGCTTCGACCAAGGTTGCTTCCTCGGTGCGGAGATCGGGATCGGAGAGTTCGACGTCGGGGCGAATCTCGATGCCGGCGGTGTCTTTGACTTTGAGGATTTCGTTGCGCGCGCCGCGGACAAGCAAGACATCGCCCTCGCGGACGGCCATGCGGGCGCGCGGCCAGAGATTGAGATTGGGCTCGCGGAGGACGCGAACGACCTGGAGATCGAAGTCGCGGCCCAGATTGATTTCGGCGAAGGTTTTCCCGACGAGAGGCGAATCGGGGAGCACGAGAACCTCGGTGATGTAGGAACGGACTTCGAAATGATCGAGGAGGCTTTCGGACGGCGCCCGGTCGGGGATGAGGCGGCGTCCAATGAAGAACATGTAGACGAGACCGGCCAGGGCGATCGGGATGCCGACGGGCGTGAGCTCGAACATGCCGAGCGGCTCGAGTTGGGCGCGCGTCATGAGTCCGCTGATGACGAGATTGGTCGACGTGCTGATGAGGGTGACGGAACTCGTGAGGATCGACGCGAACGCGACCGGCATGAGGAGCCGCGAAGGCGAGATTTTTGCGCGAGCGGCGATGCCGATGACGACGGGCAGAAACAGCGCGGCGGCGGCGGTGTTGCTGATGAAGGCGCTGAGCGCCGAGACGGCGATCATGATGACCGCGAGCAGCACGTCGTAACGGGTGCCGGAGTGGCGGAGGATGGCGCGCGCGACGAGTTCCACCACACCGGTGCGGACAAGCGCGGTGGTCATGATCAGGAGCGCGAGGATCATGATAACCGTGTCGCTGCCGAACCCGGCGAACGCGTCACGCGCCGGGAGGAGCCCGGTGAGGATCAGCGTGAGCAGCAGGCCCAAGGCGACGACGTCGGCCGACACCCATTCGAACGAGAAGAGGATGAGTGCGACGAGAACCAGGCCGAGCAGCAAGGCGATGGACAAAGTCACGCGTTATGGTGGGCGGGGGACGGGGGGCGGTTCCCGGTGGCGGAGGCGAGACTACAACGGGGCTCCGTCGACGACGGGAGACCAGCTGGTGTCGCGGCGCTCGTAGATGGTTTCGCGAATCGGGGAAAAACGGGTGCCGTTCCACGCGCGAACGAGGATGCGGATGCGGGTGGAGGTGAGGTCGATCCAGTTGTAGGCGTTGGGCTCGTGACGGGTGCGTCCGGAAATCGCGGTGCCGGCTTGCACCGAAACAAAGGAGCGTTGCGATGAAGGATAGTGCGGACGGATGTCGCCCGCGTAGCCGCGGTGCAGATGGCCGGCGAGGAGCAGATCCGCGCCGCCGCGATCAAGAAGCGGGATGGCGAGAGCGGCGCGGCCCACGAGTTGGATACCGGCGTCTTGGGGCGGAGGAATAAACGGATGATGGGTGACGACGATCTTGAAACGATCGGGGATACTGGAGAGCTGGCGATCGAGATGCGCGATCTGGGCGCGGGAGATGCGACCGTTTTTCCAAGTGAATGAACGTGCGGTGTTGAGACCGAGGACGTGAATGGCGTCGTCGGAAAAACTCGGGTTTACCTCCTCGGCGATGAAACGCCGGTAGCGGCGCAGGGGAGCGAGGAAGCGATGAAAGATGTCGAAGAGCGGGATGTCGTGGTTGCCCGGCACGACGAGCTGTGGCTGCGGCAGGCGGGCGAGGAAGTCGCGCGCGGCGGTAAACTGGGCGCGGCGCGCGCGCTGCGTGAGATCGCCACTGACGATTACGAGGGAGGGTTGGTTTTCGTGGAGCTCCGCCGCGAGAGCGTCGGCGACCGCAGAAATTTCAGTGCCGAAATGAAGATCGGAAACATGAGCGATCGTTCTCATGCGTCGGCTGCGGCGGCAGGGGGCGCAAGCACGCGAAGTGCGCCGGGGAGAATACGAAAGTGCAGCGGAGGCGTCAGCGTGACGAGTTCACCATCGCACGCGATCGGGAGCGTGTGATGTCCGGCGGTGATGGTGGCGCGGCTGGTTTCGCGAACGTCGAGATCTTCGGCTTCGTCGAGCTTGCGCGTGAGGCCTTGCGCGAGAAGCCGGAGAACGGACCAGCGTGTCTGCACCCGCGCGGCGTAGAGGGCGAGATGTCCGCCGTCGAGTTGGGGGCGCAGTGAGGAGTCGAAGACCTGGCCGGAGTAGCGATTATTGGCGACGACGACGAAAGGTGAGCGGATGGTTGTAGCGTCCTCGGGCGTTTCGATGCGGAAAGGAAAACGGCGCAACCGACGAAACACGTGCCATGAGGCGATGGCCATGGCGCGCCATTTGCCGTGGCCGCGTTCGCGGCGAAGCGTGTCGCGTCGCCGAATCGCTTCTCCGTAGGATCCCAGCGAGCAGTTGTTGATGAAAATGTGTCCATTGACCTCGGCGAGATCGACCTGACGGGCGCGAGCGGTCGTGACGACTCGGACGGCTTCGCGCCAGTCGGCGGGGAGGCCGAGATCGCGAACGAAGTGGTTGAGCGTGCCGAGCGGGAGCGGTCCGAGTGGCAGATCACTGCCGGCGAGCTGGCGGGCGGCGGCGCTGATGGTGCCGTCGCCGCCGGCGGCGAAGATAGCGTCGGGACGGCGAGCGATGGCGTTGCGGACAGCGTCGTCAAGTCCGGTTCCGTTTACTTCGAACACGGCGAGGCTGACGCCGAATTGTGCGAAAGCATGGCGCAAATTTTCGGGCGACGGCGCGTCGGTGTCGCGGGCGACGGCGCCGGCTCGGGTGTTGAGGACCAGGATCGCTTTCATGAACGGGTGATCGGAGCGGCACTGACCGCGGGGCCGACGGGCGGTTCTGGAAACGTTTTCGGTGGGAGCGGGACCTGTCGCGGGCGGCGCTGTCGAAACGGGTTATGCTAATGTGTTACTCATTGTTGCTGGGGGCGCGATCGACGCCCGGCCGCGGCGCGCGTTTTCTGGCGAAAGACGAGGAGACGTTGCGCGCGATCACGGCGCGGCATTTTCCGGAAGGCTTCACGGTGTTGAACGCCGACGGCGCGTGGTTCGATCCGGAGGCGCGGCGCTTCATCGAGGAAGAGGCGCGGCAGGTGATTGTTTGCACGGATCGTCGCGGACGGCTGCGGAGCTGGTGTGAAGAACTCGCGACGGCGCTCGAACAAAAAGAGTTGCTGGTGACGGAAGTGGGGCGCGCGGCGATGTTTCGCGTGCGCGAGCGCCGGAAGAAATTGGACAAAGCAGGCGGCGATTTTCCGGAGAAAGCCGGACGAACGAGGCGGGTAAAAGGTGGCGCGCTTCGCAGGAATTTTTCTGAATAATCTCCGCGTTGCAGGTTTGCCCAAATGAACGGTGCGCGCAGGATGCGCCGTTCAATGACGAGAGCACGAAAGGCGATCTACTTCGGTCTGCTGTTGCTGGCCGTGGCCGCGATGGTGGGAGTGGTGCGAATGCGGAGCGATTCCGCTGAGCCGAAAATGGAGGAGCGCGCGGCGGCTGGAACGGCAGGAGCGGGGAGCGCGATGCCGGTTTACACGGCGAAAGTGGAGCCGCGCTTATTGCACGAGCGGGTGACGGCAACGGGCTCGGTGACAGCGGACGAGTCGGTCGATCTGGTGAGTGAGATCGCGGGCAAGGTCGTGAAACTCGGTTTCGAGGAAGGTGCGCCGGTGAAGAAAGGCGATCTGCTGGTGCAGCTGGACGACGCGGAGTTGTCGGCGCAACTGGCGCGTGCGGAAAGCCGTTTGGAGCTGGCGAAGGCGCAAGCCGAGCGGCAACGACAGTTGGTGACGGCGGGCGGGACGTCGCGGGCGGATCTCGATGCGGCGGAGAGCGAAGTGAGCGTGTTGCGGGCGGAGGTGGAACTCGCGCGGGCGCAACTGGCGAAGACAAGGATCGTGGCTCCCTTCGATGGGGTCGCAGGACTGCGTTACGTGAGTGTCGGGGCGAATATCACGCCGAACAGCCGGATCGCGACGCTCCAGAAATTGGATACAATCAAGGTCGAGTTTTCGATCGCGGAGCGGCATCTCGGTCGAGTGCAGCCGGAGGCGGAGGTGATGATTCGACTGACGGGACTGGATGAGCCGTTTCGCGGGAGGCTGTATGCGACGGAGCCGCGGATCGATGCGTCGACGCGCACGCTGCGGTTGCGGGCGCGCGCGGAGAATCCGGGAGGACGCGCGCTGCCGGGAGGATTTGCGACGGTGGAGCTGCCGCTGCGGGAGATTCCGAATGCGTTGATGGTGCCGGCGGACGCGATCATTCCCGGACTTAACGAGCAGCAGGTGTATATCATCGAGAATGGGCGGGCGCAGCCGCGCAAGGTGCAGACCGGATTGCGGCTCGCACGTGAAGTGCAGATCGTTTCGGGGCTGGAGCCGAACGCGACGGTGATCACCTCGGGGCAGCTGCAGTTGCGGCCGGGGATGCCGGTGAGGCCGGTGGACCGGCCCGGGACGGTGGACACGGAAAGTGGCGAACTGACGGCGAACCGATGAGCCTTTCTTCAATCAGTATTCGCCGGCCGGTGCTTGCGACGGTGATGTCGCTGGTGCTGGTGATCTTCGGGGTGGTGGGCTTCACGTTTCTCGGCGTGCGCGAGTTTCCGGCGGTGGATCCGGCGATCGTGTCGGTGCGGACGTCTTATCCCGGCGCGAACGCGCGAGTGATCGAGACGCAGATCACGACCCCGATCGAAGAGGAAGTGAACGCCGTCGCGGGTATCCGAAATATCACTTCAATCAGTCGCGACGGCGTGAGCATCGTGACGGTGGAGTTCCTGCCGGGCGTCGATTTGGAAGCGGCGGCGAACGACGTGCGCGACAAGGTTTCGGGAGCGATCGGGCAGTTGCCGCCGGACGCGGATCCGCCGCGGGTGTCGAAGGCGGACGCGGACAGCCAGCCGATCACGTTTATCGGCGTGAGATCGAGTTTGCGGTCGCTCCTGGAGCTGTCGGCGATCGCGGACAATATTTTCCGCGCGCGGCTGCAGACGATTCCCGGCGTGAGTGAAGTGGATATCTGGGGAGAGAAGGAGTATGCGATGCGGCTGCAGCTGGATCCGGTGCGGCTGGCGGCTTACGGACTGACGCCGCTGGATGTGCGCACGGCGTTGCAGCGAGCGAATGTTGAACTCCCCTCGGGACGGATCGAGGGGCATTTGGTGGAGTTGACGGTGCGGACCTTGAGCCGGCTGTCGACGCCCGAGGAGTTCGATGCGCTGATCATCAAGGAATCGGGCGATTCGCTGGTGCGCTTGCGCGATGTCGGACGGGCGGAGCTGACGGCCTTGAATGAGCGGACGATTTTGCGGCGCGATGGCGTGCCGCTGGTCGGCGTGGTGTTGCGGCCGCAACCCGGAGCGAACTACGTGGCGATCGCAGACGAGTTTCGCCGGCGGGTGGAGCAGATCAAACCGGAGCTGCCGGCGGACGTGATCGTGAGCTACGGCTTCGACGTGACGAATTTCATCCGGGCGTCGATCCATGAAGTGGTCGAGACGATCTTCCTGGCGATGGCCTTGGTGGTGGCGATCATCTTCCTGTTTTTGCGGGAGTGGCGATCGACGTTTATCCCGATCGTGGTGATTCCGATTTCGCTGATCGGGTCGTTCTTCGTGATGTATGTGGCGGGCTTTTCGGTGAACGTGCTAACGCTGCTCGCGCTCGTGCTGGCGATCGGTCTCGTCGTGGACGACGCGATCATCGTGCTGGAGAACATCTATGCGAAGATCGAGCAAGGGATGAGCCCGATGCAGGCGGGATTGCAGGGCACGAAGGAAATTTTCTTCGCGGTGATTGCAACGACGGCGGCGCTCGCCGCGGTGTTCACGCCACTGCTGTTTCTCGGCGGGTTGACCGGACAGTTGTTCATGGAGTTCGGCGTGGTGATGGCGGCCGCGGTGGTGATCTCGGCCTTCGTGGCGCTGACGCTGACTCCGATGTTGAGCACGCGGATGTTGAAGGCCGGATCGCACGAAGGATGGTTTTATCGGAAAACCGAGCCCTTGTATCGAACCCTGACGGAAAGTTATCGGAAGACACTGGTGGTGTTTTTGCGCATGCGCTGGCTGGCGCTCGTGGTGGTGGCGTTGTGCGGCGGAGCGTCGTGGTGGCTGTTTCGGACGATTCCGACGGAGCTCGCGCCGCTGGAAGATCGCAGCACCTTGCGGGTAAATGCGACGGCGGCGGAAGGCACGTCCTACGAGACGATGTTCAATTACATGAGCCAGCTCGAGGCGCTGGTGATTGAGAAAGTGCCGGAGATCGCGGAGATGACGGCGATGACCTCGCCGGGATTTGGCGGGTCGGCGTCGGTGAACTCGGGCTTCTTGCGAATCACGTTGAAGCAGCCGCACGAGCGCCAACGGAGCCAGCAGGAGATTGCGGACATGTTGCGCGCGGAGCTGCGCAATCTTCCTGGCGCACGCGTGGCGATCCAACAGGAGCCGACGATTGGCGACCGGCGGGCGGGGGCGCCGGTGCAGTTCGTGATTCAGGCGCCGAAGCTGGAGGATCTGGAGCAGGTGCTGCCGGCGTTTTTGGAACGCGCGACCGACGATCCGATGTTCACCTTCGTGGATACAAATCTGCGTTTCACGAAACCCGAGCTGCGGATTGCGATCGATCGCGACCGGGCGCGGGCGCTGGGCGTGTCGGTGCGCGACGTCGCGGAGACGTTGCAACTCGCGTTGAGCGAGCAGCGCTATGGCTACTTCATTCTCGACGACGAGCAGTATCAGGTGATCGGGCAGCTGCAGCGGGCCGACCGGTCGCAGCCGGCTGACCTGCGGCAGATTTACGTGCGAGGCGGGAGTGGCGAGATGGTGCCCTTGGACAACCTGATCACCGTGAGCGAGTCGACGACGCCGCCCGCGTTGTATCGGTTTAATCGTTACGCGGCGGCAACCGTGTCGGCGGAGCTGGCGCCGGGCAAGACGATCGGCGAAGGCATCGCGAGAATGCGAGCGATTGCGGACGAGATGCTGGACGACCGGTTTACGACGGAGCTCGCGGGGCAATCGCGTGATTTCGAGGACAGCTCCTCGAGCCTGCTGTTCTTCTTCATGTTTGCGCTGGTGCTGATTTATTTGGTGCTGGCAGCGCAGTTCGAAAGCTTCCGCGATCCGTTGATCATCATGTTCACGGTGCCGCTGGCTCTGCTCGGTTCGCTGCTGGCGCTGTGGTTGACGGGAAGCACGTTGAACATCTTCAGCCAGATCGGGCTGGTGATGTTGATCGGATTGGTGACGAAGAACGGCATCTTGATCGTCGAGTTCGCCAATCAACGAAAGCTTGCGGGCCTGTCGGTGCGCGAAGCGGTGGAAGAGTCGGCCGCGGCGCGATTCCGGCCGATTCTGATGACGAGTTTTTCGACGATCCTGGGCATCTTGCCGATCGCGTTGGCGTTGGGCGCTGGAGCGCAAAGCCGGGTGCCGATGGGCGTCGCGGTGATCGGCGGAATGTTGGGCGGGACGCTGCTCACGCTTTATGTGGTGCCCGCGATTTACAGCTATGTGAGTCGCGAACTGCGGAGTGACGAGATGGAGGCGCGGCAAGCGGTGGACGCAGAGGAGCCGGAAGACGTGCTGGCTCGGCCGGTGGCGTGAGGGTTGCGCGAGGATCGCGCAACCTGCGCGGCTCGTTCAGGACGAACGGGGCCGCGTGGGCGGAAATCGGCGGGGAGCCGGGGCGCCCCCATTTTCGTAGGCGGATGTTTCGTCGGCGATGGCTTGAGCGATCGCTTCGTCGACCGGAACAGGCGCGCGGCTGTGGTGGGTGATTTCGTCGAAACGCTCCTGCGCAACGGTGCAACGTTCGAGCGTTTCAGCGAGGTAGGACTGGATGGTGCGCTTTTGAAGCTCGTTCAACGCGGCTTCGAGAGCGGGGCGGCCGCGACCCGAGGCCACCACCGGGGTGGCGAGCACCTCGTGACCCAGGCGGCGCGCGACTTCGCGGGCGCCGCGATAGTAGTGCTCGGCGATGATCCGATGTCCTTCCTCATGTTCGACGACGCCCGCGGGACCCGCGAGGGGTGTCCAGAGCGTGACGTTCAAGCGCGTGGTAATCGTGGTGGCCGTGACGCGAGCGGTGCGCGGTCCGCCGAGTCCGGCCGGACGAACGATGCGCGTTTCCATCTCGCACGCGAATTCGTAAACGCACAGGCCCACTTCCGGAGGCTGGAGCGGCGGCATGTCGGCCGGCGGATTTGCGCGGTCGAAGGTGCGGCGAACGATGTTGGGAGGTTGAACCTCAACGACCACGCCATCGGGCGCGGAGACCAGAGAGGAGCCAAGCGACAAAGTCGCAACGAGGACGAGGAGGCGCCGCAGCGAGGAGCGGGCAGGTCGGCAAGCAGCGAAGAGCACGTTGTAAAAAACAGATTTAAGTCCGCGCGGCCGGTGGAGAAGAAAGACAACGGACCGGCGGCGGGGGATTTTTGAGGGCCAAGAGTTTAGGCGGCATGGCGGGCGGGGTTGTAGGTGAAAACCCGATACGTAGCATAGGGAAAAGTGCTGGACCACCCCATCGGCGGAAGCAGTGTGCCGCAAAATTCGGCTTCGGCGAGACGGCGCCGGAGCGAGATCTCAACCTCAGCGAAAGAACATTCATGAAGCGTATCCGCGGTATTCTGATTTTGGTGACAGCGATGGCAGCTTGGGTCGTGACGAGCGGGGCTGCGGAGGTTTCGGGAGAGATGAAACGCTGGCACAAAGTGACGGTGACCTTCCGCGGACCGGTCGCAAGCGAAGCGGGCGGTCCCAATCCATTTCGCGACTATCGGCTGAACGTGACCTTCACTCACGCGTCGACCGGAGTGAGCTATGTGGTGCCCGGGTATTTCGCGGCGGATGGAAGCGCGGCGAATACCGGCGCGACGACAGGCGACAAGTGGCGGGCGCATTTCTCACCGGACGCAACGGGAACGTGGACGTATGTGGCGTCGTTCCGGAGCGGGACGGATGTCGCAGTCGCGCTGGGCGAGGCGGGCGTGCCGGTGGCGTTCGATGGGGAGCGGGGCAGTTTCACGGTAACGGAGAGCGACAAAAGCGGAGCTGATTTCCGGGCCAAAGGGCGGCTGGTGGAAGTGGGGCAGCACTATCTGCAGTTTGCAGGTTCGAAGGAGTATTTCGTGAAAGCGGGCGCGGGTAGCCCGGAGAATTTTTTGGCGTATGTGGACTTCGACAACACCACCGCGGGGAAGAAGCTGCTGCATCACTATGCGCCGCATCTGGGTGACTGGCGCAGCGGCGATCCGACGTGGAAAGGTGGAAAAGGGAAGGCGATCGTCGGGGCGTTGAACTACCTCGCGTCGAAGAAAATGAACTCGCTCTACTTCCTGACGATGAACGTCGGCGGAGATGGCGACGACGTGTTTCCGTGGACGACGAAGTCGGAGCGTTATCGGTTCGATGTGAGCAAGCTCGCGCAGTGGGAGGTGGTCTTCGAGCACATGGACAAGCTCGGGATTCACCTGCACGTCGTGACGCAGGAGCAGGAGAACGATCAGTTGCTCGATGGCGGCGCGCTGGGATTGCAGCGCAAGCTCTACTATCGCGAACTCATCGCGCGGTTTGGGCATCACTTGGGGGTGACGTGGAATTTGGGTGAGGAAAATACGAATACGGCGGCGCAGCGGACGGCGTTTGCCGACTACATCAATGCGCTTGATCCGTATCAGCACCTGATTGCGGTGCATACGTTCCCGGCGGACCGGGACAAGGTTTACACGCCGATGATCGGGCATCCGGTGATTGGTGGAGCGTCGTTGCAGTTGCAGAGCCCGGGGATCGTGCACGAGGAGACGTTGAAGTGGGTAAAGAAGTCGGCGGCGTCGGGGCGGAAGTGGGTGGTGGCAGTCGATGAACTCGGGCATGCGTCGGTCGGCGCGAAGCCCGATTCGCATGATTCGTCGCGCACGGAGATCCGACATCGCGTGCTGTGGGGCAGTTTGCTGGCGGGCGCGGGCGGGTTGGAGTGGTATTTTGGATACGATTATCCGCATCACGATTTGACCTGCGAAGACTGGCGTTCGCGCGAGAAGCTGTGGACGCAGACGCATTATGCGGCGCAGTTCATTCGGGATTATATGCCGCTGCCGTTGGTGGTGAACAGCAACGGGATCACTTCTTCGACGAAGGATTATTGTTTGGGAAAGCCGGGCGTGGCCTATGCAATCTACCTGCCCGCGGGTGAGACGACGAACATCACCCTGCCGGCGGGGGAGACTTATCGCTTGGATTGGTTTAATCCGCGCAAAGGCGGAAATCTAGTGGCGGGCACGGTGGCGAAGGTGAATGGCGGCGCCGCGGCGTCGGTGGGGCGGCCGCCGCACGAAACGAGTGAGGATTGGGTGGCACTGTTGCGTCGGACTGAGTCCGATCCGCAGCCGCCGGTTCCGCCGCCAAGCGAGGCGATGATGGTGACCAAACTCACCTTGGTGAGTGCGGCGACGCAGACGGAAGTGCGTCCGCTGACGAATGGCACGGTGATCAATCTGGCGGAGGACGGTGCCTGGTTGAACCTCAAGGCGGACGTGAACGGCAAAGTGGGCAGCGTCGCTTTTGCGCTCACGGGGCAATCGACCAAGGTCGAGAACATCGCGCCGTATCTAATGTTTGGAGACGACTCGGGAGTTTATCGCAAGTGGACGCCGGCGCCTGGCACCTACACGTTGAGAGCGATTCCTTATTCGGGATCGAATCGCACGGGTGCGGTGGGCATGCCGCTCGAAGTGACGTTCACGGTGGTGAAAGTGGCAGCGCCGACGCCGGAGCCGGAAGTGCCGTCGGACAGATTGGCGGTGGAGAAAGTGATGCTCGTGAGCGCGGCAACGCAGGCGGACGTGCGGGAATTGACGAACGGAACGGTGGTGAACCTGGCCGTCGATGGCACGCGGTTGAACATCCGGGCGGATGTCGCGGGAGCGGCTGGGAGCGTGGCGTTCACGTTCACGGGGCAGTCGACGAAAGTGGAGAATATCGGGCCGTATGTGATGTTTGGAGACGAGTCGGGGAAGTATCGCTCGTGGACGCCGGCGCCGGGCGTTTACACCCTGCGCGTGACGCCGTATGCGAAGTCGAATCGTGGCGGCGTGGCCGGTGAAGCGAAGGAGGTGACGTTTACGGTGGTGAACGAAGCGGTGACGGAGCCTTTGCCGGAAACACCCAAGCCGCCGGTGAACGGCGTGCTGGCGGTGACGCGCCTCGTGCTCGTGGACGCGGCGACGCAACGGGACCTCCGTCCTTTGACCGACGGCGATACGATTCGGCTGGGAGCGGACGGGTTAGCGTTGAACGTGCGGGCAGAGGTCAGTGGAGCGGCGAGCAGCGTGCGGTTTGCGTGGAACGGGAAAGCGGTTCGCACCGAGAACACAGCGCCGTATGCCTTCGCGGCCGACGACAATGGTGTTTACCGCCGCTGGACGCCGGCCGCGGGAACGCACGTGCTGCGGGCGGCGCCTTATGCAGGTGCGAATGCCGGCGGAGTGCCGGGAGCGGCGCTTGAATTGCGCGTGAACGTTGTGCGGTGAACGCGGCCGCTTTGGCGGTGATCGCTGCGCGATTTCCCCGGGGACGGCTTCGGGAGGTTCTTCGATGGTGAGCGTTGAGCGTCGTGGTTAGGCTGAAGGAGAATGCGTTGGACGATCTCTGCTTTGTGGTTGGCTCTGGTGACGCTCACGATGAGTGCCGCGAGAGCGTGCGACCAGACAGCGCTCGCCCCGGACGGCGTGGCGGTGGAGGAGAGTGGTGTCGGCGTCGAGCAGATGACCGACGCGTCGCTGATCGAACGACGGACACCTCCGCTCGCGCGCCGATGGGAAATGGCGGAGGAGGAACTCGACGCGGCGACGATGCGGTCCGCGGCGAAGGATCGGCGGGTGCGGAAGGATGTAAGATCGACGGAACTTTTCAGGGACGCTCGCCTCGCACCAACAATGTTGCTGACGGAGCAGGCGGGAAAAATCGAAAGCCGCATGGAGTCGCGCGAGTGGAACACCGACGCGTGTTTCGGCGTGGAGCTTCACAGCCTGCAGGAACGGCAGTCGGATCCTTAGTGGCGATGCTGAACGGCGGCGGAGCGAGGCGGCTTCTCCGCGAACAACGCAGATCACAGCGGATGGTGCATCCGGGCTGTTGTTGAGATAAGTTCAGTCATGCGCGGTTTCCGGCGCGAGGATCACGGAAACTTGGCAATGTCCGCCTCGCATCGCGATCGTGGGGGAAACCCTGATACGCCGTGATGTGGGGACCTGCCAAGGGAGGTGTAGGAAATTACTCGACGCGTTCGCGGGCACGTCCACGCTGCGCGTCCCTCCAGCTTCAGCGACCGGCGTGGCGTTCTGCGCGCCGGAGTTTCAAACCCGAAAGGAAAGCGGATATGTTATCTAGAAGTCTGAGGTGTGTCGCGTTGTGGTTGGGAATTCAGAGCCTGGCGGTGCTTGCGCCTGCGGCGACGAGCAACCTGGGGGCGAATACGACCATAGCGGGCGAGCAGAAGCAGTGGCATCGGGTGACGCTGACTTTCACGGGTCCGTCAACGAGCGAGACGAACTCGACCAACCCCTTTCGGAACTACCGGCTGAATGTGACGTTCAAGCATTCCTCCGGGAAGACCTACGTGGTGCCGGGATTTTACGCGGCGGATGGCGATGCGGCGGATACGAGTGCGACTTCGGGTAACAAGTGGCGGGTGCATTTCACGCCGGATGCGACGGGCACGTGGTCTTATACGGCCTCGTTTCGCACCGGGACCGACGTGGCGATTTCCCTTTCGAGCACGGCGGGATCGCCGACGAGCTTCGATGGGACGAAGGGCAGCTTTACGGTGGACGCGACGAACAAGAGCGGGGCGGACTTCCGCGGGAAAGGGCGGCTCGTCGAGGTGGGGCAACACTATCTGCAGTTCGCGGGAACGAAGGAATACTTTGTCAAAGCGGGCGCGGGGAGCCCGGAGAACTTTTTGGCGTTTGCGGATTTCGATAACACGAAGGCAGGCAAGAAGCCGCTGCACTATTACAAACCGCACGCGGGCGATTATAAAACGGGCGATCCGACGTGGAAGAGCGGGAAAGGGAAGCCGATCATCGGGGCGCTGAACTATCTCGCGTCGAAGAAAATGAACTCGCTCTACTTCCTGACGATGAACGTCGGTGGGGATGGCGACGACGTGTTTCCGTGGACGACGAAGTCGGAGCGTTATCGCTTCGATGTGAGCAAGCTGGATCAGTGGGAGGTCGTTTTCAGCCACATGGAGAAGCTCGGGATCCACATGCACGTGGTGACGCAGGAGCAAGAGAACGATCAGTTGCTGGACAGCGGATCGCTGGGGACGCAGCGGAAGCTTTATTACCGCGAACTCATCGCGCGGTTCGGGCATCACTTGGCGCTGACGTGGAATTTGGGTGAGGAGAATACGAATACGGCGGCGCAGCGCTCGTCGTTTGCCGACTACATCAATGCGCTGGATCCGTATCAGCACCTGATTGCGGTGCACACGTTCCCCGCGGACCGGGACAAGGTTTACACGCCGATGATCGGGCATCCGGTGATCGGTGGCGCGTCGCTGCAGTTGCAGAGCCCGGGGATCGTGCACGACGAAACGTTGAAGTGGGTGAAGAAATCGGCGGCTTCCGGGCAGAAGTGGGTGGTGGCGGTCGATGAGCTTGGGCACGCGTCGGTCGGCGCGAAGCCCGACTCGCATGATTCATCGCGCACGGAGATCCGGCATCGCGTGCTGTGGGGCAGTTTGCTGGCGGGCGCGGGCGGGTTGGAGTGGTATTTTGGATACGATTATCCGCATCACGATTTGACCTGCGAAGACTGGCGTTCGCGCGAGAAGCTGTGGACGCAAACGCATTATGCGGCGCAGTTCGTTCGGGATTACATGCCGCTGCCGCTGGTGGAAAATTTCAACAGTCTGACCTCGTCCAGCTCGGACTATTGCTTCGGCAAGAAAGGATCGACGTATGCGATCTATCTGCCCGGTGGAACGACGACCAACATCACGCTGCCGGCGGGAGAAACCTACAGCGTGCATTGGTTCAATCCGCGCAGCGGCGGCAGCTTGAAGACAGGAACGGTTGCGACGGTGAAAGGCGGCTCGGCGGCTGCGGTGGGCAAACCGCCTTCCGAGACGAGTTCGGACTGGGTGGCGTTGTTGCGTCGCACGGGCGGCGGAGGTGGGCCGTCGCCGTCGCCGGATCCCGAGCCGAAACCGACTGGAATGACGGTGACCAAACTGACGCTCGTGGATGCGAACAAACAGAAGGACATTCGCGCGCTGGCGAATGCAGGCGCGATCGTGTTGGCGGACGATGGCAAGCACTTGAACGTGCGTGCCGATGTGAGCGGCTCGGTGAAGAGCGTGGTGTTTTATGTGAACGGATCGAAGTTTGGCACGGAAAGCACGGCGCCGTATGCGATGGCACAGGATGACAGCGGGAAGTATCGCAAATGGACGCCGGCCACGGGAACGCTGACGATTCGCGCGGTGCCGTATTCGGGCTCGGGCGGAACCGGTGCGGTGGGAACGCCGCTGGAGATGACCGTGACGGTCAAAGAGAAAGCGGACGTTTCGCAGCCGGCGCCGTCCGGCGGCCTGTCGGTGACGAAGCTGGCGTTGATCAACGCGAGCACACAGCGAGAAGTGCGGAATTTGACGAATGGATCGGTGATCGACCTGTCGAATGATGGCTCGGGCTTGAACGTGCGGGCGGATGTCGGTTCTTCGGTGAAGAGCGTGGTGTTCTATCTGAACGGGAAGAAGTTCAGCACGGAAAACCTGGCGCCCCTGGCGATGGCGGCGGACGACAACGGGAAGTATCGCGCGTGGAAGCCGGCGACGGGGAATCACACGTTGAAGGTGGTGCCGTATTCAAAATCTGGAGGCAGCGGGACCGCGGGCACACCGTTGGAGATCGCGTTCAAGGTGCAGAATTAAACGAGACCGAAGCGAATACCGCACGAAGGTTTGAGGAAGGCGGGCTTCGGCCCGCCTTTTTTTCTTGGGAAAGATAGTAACAGTTCGGTGGCACGACGTGCGGGTTTGGACGAGCGCAGATGTTTGGGCTTTCGGCAGCGGGGAGAGGGAGGCGGCCTCATGTCGGGCGGGGAGGCACCGGAGTAAAATGCGGGTGCCATGAAGAAGTTTGCTTTCCTAATGCTGATGCTTGCGCTGGCCCACGTCTCGTGGGGACAGCTGATGTTTCGGACGACGTTGACCGGCTGGGAGGAAGTGCCTCCGCGGGAGACGCCGGCGTGGGGGATCGGACATGCGACGCTGGATCTGGATACGAACTGGTTCACGTTCGAGTATTCGTTCGAAGGTCTGCTCGCACCGCAGACGGCGGCGCACATCCATGTCGCCCCGCGGGGCGTGAATGGACCGGTGTTGTATCCGTTGCCGAACGGATCGCCCGCGTCGCTCTCGTTGACCCTGACAGATGAGGACGTGATGAACCTGCGAGCGGGGAACTGGTATGTGAACGTGCACAGCCAGCTGTATCCGGGCGGTGAGATTCGCGGACAATTCGTGCCGGTGCCGGAGCCCTCGGCGTTTGCGCTGGCGGGCGCGTTGTTGTTGGGCGCTGCGGTCGTGGTGCGGCGGCAGTGGAGGCGGTTCGCGCGGCCCGCGGCGGTTTGAGTAAAAGGGGCGGGTCGGATCCCGCCCTACCTGGGCTCAGCGCGGAATATGTTGTGTGTTCCGTGGATGGGCCGGGCTTGCGTCGCGGGGGATGGGTTTCACGTTGGGGGTGTTCATGTCGCGGCTGCGTCTTCTCACCTTCAACATTGCACACGGGCGAGGTTTGGCACCGATCCAAGGATTTACATCGGCGCAGAAGCTGCGGGCGAATCTGCGGAAGATCGCGCGGCTGATTGGCGACCTGAAGCCGGATTTCGTGGCGTTGCAGGAAGTGGACGAGCGTTCGCTGTGGGCGGGAAACTTCGATCATCTGGAATACCTGCGACTGCACACCGGATTTCAGCATGCGGTGTTTGGCGTGCACAATCGGCGCGCGGGATTGCTGAACCTGAGCTATGGCAATGCGTTGTTGTCGCGGCATCCGATTGCGGCGAGCGAGACGGTGGTGTTTGGGCAACGGAGCGTGGGGGAGAAAGGGTTTCTGTTTGCGGAAGTGGACGTGGGCGGCCGCGTGGTGCCGATCGTGAACCTGCATCTGCATTTCAGTTCGCGGGAGCATCGGATTCGGCAAATCGGGCGGCTGCTCGCGTGGCTGCGGGAGAAACAGCGGAATTCGCCGGGGCGCTGGCATGTGCCGGCGATCGTTTGCGGGGATTTGAACAATCCCGGCACGAGTGCGGATGCGACGGCGGCGCTGCTCAGTCACTTGTCGGATTATGGTGAATACGTGCTGCATCCCGCGAGCGGACGGACGTTTCCGTCACCGCTGCCGGGACGATTGCTGGATTTCGTTTTTCTGCCGTCGGCGTGTCATGTGGAGCATTGCGAGATCGTGAAGTGCTATCTTTCGGATCATCGGCCGGTGGTGGTGGATTTTGCGTTGCCGTGAAGGCGGCGGACGGGAATGGCGAAACGCTCACGCGTTCGCCTACGGAGGCGTGGAAGCGATGTGTCAGCGGGGAATTTTGCCTTTGCGCCGCAGGCGGCTTTTTGCGGCGATGAGGCTCCATGTCACGGATCGTCCAAGCCTTTGAGCGTGCCCGGAAAGAGAATCGCGCGGCGTTTGTCGCGTATTTGTGCGCGGGAGACCCGGATTTCGATACATCGCTGGCGGTGTGCCGCACGGCGATCGAGAACGGGGTGGACGTGCTGGAACTCGGCGTGCCGTTTTCAGATCCGCTGGCGGACGGGCTGACGAATCAGCTGGCGGCGCAGCGGGCGTTGTCGAGCGGAATGACGGCGGCGCGGGTGTTTGAACTGGTGCGGCGGATCCGCGAGTTCAGCGACGTGCCGGTGGTGTTTTATACGTATTACAACCTGGTGTTCGCGAATGGCATCGAAGCGTATGTGAAGGCGGCGAAGGAGAGCGGGGTCGATGGATTGCTGACGCTGGACCTGCCGCCGGAGGAGGCGGACGAAGTGGCGACGGCGTGTCGAAAAGAGAATCTGGAGACGGTTTTCATCGTCGCGCCCACGACGCCGGAAGCGCGGATTGCGAAGATCGTGAAGGCGGCGACGGGGTTTATTTACTACGTGTCGCGGGAAGGCGTGACGGGCGTGCGCGAAAAGATCGCGGACAACATCCCCGATGCGATCGCGCGTATCCGGAAAGCGACGACGCTGCCGGTGGTGGTGGGATTTGGCATTTCGACGCGGGCGCAAGTGGCGCAAGTGGCGGCCGTGGCGGACGGGGTGGTCGTCGGCAGCGTGCTGGTGAACTGCATTCGCGAAAATCTGGGGGCGCCCGAAAAGATCGTGGCGCGACTGGGCGACGTGGCGCGGGATCTGGTGGCGGGCACGAAACGTGAATAACGGGCCGGTGCGATGAACCGGAGGATTCTGCTGATCGACGACGACCGGATGCAGTTCCGTCTGACGCAGGCCCATTTCAAGAACTTCCTGGGCGAGCGGTTCGACTTGGAGTGGGCGGAGACGTTTGAGGAAGGTCTGGCGAAGTTGTTATCGGGAGAATACGCGGCCTGCCTGCTGGATTATCAGCTGGGGCCGCGGAATGGGCTGGAGTTGATCCGGCAGGCGGTAACGAAAGGGTGTCGGACGCCGATCGTGTTTTTGACCGCGGAATCGTCGGAGCGCGTCGACATCGAGGCGATGAATGCCGGTGCGCTGGATTATCTGGTGAAAGGCGAGATCACCTCGCGGACCTTGGAGCGGTCGCTGCGCTATGCGTTGAAGCTGGGGGAGACGCTGGAGGCGTTGCGACGGCTGGCGACGCGGGATCAGCTGACGGGGTTGTTGAACCGGCGTGAGTTCGAGCGGATTCTGGCGGAGGAAGAGGAACGCTCGCGGCGTTTTGGGCATCCGCTGTCGCTGGTCATGATCGACATCGATCGTTTCAAATGGATCAACGACACGCACGGGCATCCGGTGGGAGACGCTGTGTTACGGGAAGTGGCGCGGCGGCTGGCGGAGGAAGTGCGGAGTGTCGATCGCGTGGCGCGGTTTGGGGGCGAGGAATTCGTGGTCGTGTTGGTGGAAACGGATCGGGAGGCGGCGTTCGAGATGGCGCGACGGGTGTGTGCGGCGATTGAGCGGGAGCCGGTGTTGGTGAATGAGACGCTGCCCTTGAATGTGACGGTGAGCGCGGGGACGGCGTCGCTGCCGATCGACGCGAAAACGGGCGAGGCGCTGGTGGCGGCCGCGGACAAGGCTTTGTATGCGGCGAAAGGGGCGGGGCGGAATTGCGCGGTGGCGTTTGGGAAATTGTGAAAGTGCGAAGCAGGCTGGAGGGAGATTGCGAGACGTGACGTCGGATAGAAAGAAAGGGAAGATTTCGGTGCTCACCGGTTGCACGGCGGTGGGGAAGACGGAGCGGGCGCTGCGTTGGGCGGAAGAAAACGGGGCGGAGATCGTGTCGTGCGATTCGCTGTTGTTTTATCGCGGGATGGACATCGGGACGGCGAAGCCGACGAAGGCGGAACTGGCGCGCGTGCGGCATCACTTGATCGACGTATGTGAAGTGACGGAGCGGATGGATGTCGTGGAATACGTGAGACGCGCGCGCGATGTGGTGGAAGAGATAACGAGGCGCGGGCGAACGGTGCTGGTGACGGGCGGAAGCGGGTTTTATTTGAAGGCGTTTTTCGCGCCGGTGGCAGATGACGTGGACGTGCCGGTGGCGGTGCGGGAGGAAGTCGCGGCGATGGAGTGCGAGGCGGCGGTGCGACGGCTGCGGGAGTTGAATCCGGACGGGCTTGGGTCGTTGGACGTCGCGAACCCGCGGCGAGTCACGCGAGCGTTGGAGCGCTGTCTGGCGTCGGGACGAACGCTGGCGGAGCTGGCGGAAGAATTTCGGCGCAGGCCATCGGCGTTTGCGGATTGGGACGTGAAATTGACGCGGATTGAGCGGGAGCCGGAAGAGCTGGTGCGGCGGATCGATGCGCGCGTGGCGGCGATGTTGCAGGAAGGATTGGTGGAGGAAGTGCGCGGGTTGATCGCGCGCGGGCTGAAGGAGAATCCGAGCGCGGCGCGGGCGATCGGTTATCGGGAGACGATCGAGATGATCGAAGGGCGATTGCCGGAGAAGGAACTCGCGGCGGAGATTGCGAAAAATACGCGTGCGTTGGTGAAGAAGCAGCGCACGTGGTTTAGGACGCAGTTGCCGGCGCACGCCGTCGTGTGGGAAGGCCGCGCGAGTGAGCGGGGGGCTTAACTACGGACGGGTGAACGCAGCCGCGGACGGATGAGGCTTACTTCCAGAGCGGGATGATTTCCTCTTGGCGGACCCAACCGGTCTGGCCGTTTTCGAAGGTGAGACGCGTCCAGCCGAGAAAGGTGTTCGGGTCGGCGAGAGCGAGGCTGCCGGGAGGAAGGGCCGTGGTTTTTTGAGTGTTATCCGCTTCGGTCGGAATTGAGCGCAGTGTGCCGGCCCGCCACGCGAGAACGGCGTCAGGGTGCGCTGTGAGCCGGTAGGCGTAGAGACTCGAGGCCGACGCAGCGGCGGTGAGCAGGCCGAAAGCCAGAGCGGAGAGGGCGAAGATGAAGCGGATGCGGGAGGCGTGGCGGTAGGCGCCGTAGATGAACAGCGCCAAAGCGGTGGTGATGAAGAGGCTGGCGGCGATGAGCGCGAACTGCCACGTGGCGGGACTGGCGAGGCGGGCGAGGGATTGAAGCGGGCCGGGCGGAAGGAAGGAAACGAGCGGGGCAGCGATGTATCCGGATTTCTCGGACGCGAGAGCGAGCTGCCAGCGGGTAGCGTCGTTGGACGGGTTTTGAAGGAACGCGGCGGTGGCGTGCGCGGCGGCTTCGGGCCAGCGGTCTTGTTGGGCGAGCGCGAGGGAGAGGTTGTGACGGGCGATGGCGTCGGTAGGCGATTCCGCGAGGGTGGCGGACCAAGATTTGGCGGCAGCGGCGAAGTCGCCGGAGCGGTAGGCGGCGCTGGGAGTGGAGTTCGAAGTTTGGGGTTGGGAGTTTGGGGTTGATTCGTTGGCGGCGGGGAGGAGGGAGGGGAATGAGAAGCTGACGGCGAGGAGGGCGACGAAAGGGAAGAGGTTGCGAGGAAGGAAAAGGCGCAAAGGCGAAAAACCGGGGAGGCGCGTGGCGGCGAGCGCGGCTTCGGCGCGGGGAAGCCAGTCGGAAGGGAGTTGGGCGTCCGCGCTGTAGAGAGCGCGGTCGGAGTCGAGCCAGAGTTGTTGCCAGGCGGGATCCGAGATGGCGGTGGCGGGCGGGGCGGCGTGGGGAATGCGAAGGAGGAGCGTGGCGTCGTGTTGCCAGGCGAGCAGCAGCTGAGAGCTGAGAGCGGAGAGCTGAGAGTCGGAAGAGTTTTCTTCGCGCAGTTGGGCGAGGGTGGTGGCGAGGCGGGTGCGGGCTTCGCGTTGGGGGCGAAGAGGGTCGGTCGCGCGGGCGCGTTGGGTGGCGAGGACAAGCCAGAGGAGGGGAAGGATTGCGAAAGGAGCGGCGGTGAGCCAGGCGAGCGTCGAAGGACGGAGAGGCGTGAAGGTCACGTGCGAGCCGGGAAGTGGATCGCGCGGGATGGCGTTGGGGGCTGACGGGGGAGTCGGGAGTTTTGGTGCGGCGACGGGTGCGGTGAGGTTTTGGGTTTGGGGCTCTGCGTTTTGGGATGGGGTGGGTGTGGTCGCGGCGGGGGTGATGGTGAGTTGAGTGCGCGGGGTGCTGATGGTTTTGTAGTCGCCGGCGACGGGGTCGAAGTAGGTGAAGTTGATGGGACCGAGCGTGTAGGTGCCTTCCTTGGTCGGGACGAGAACGACGTCTTCGCTGATGGTGGTATCGAAGAGTTTGCCTTCGGCGGGGGTGCGACGGGCTTGGGGCTGGACGACGTTGAAGTCGCGGGAGACGGCGCGCTGGGGGAGTCCGGCGATGTCGGGCCAGTTGCCGGTGCCGGAGAGTTCGAGCGTCCAAGTGATCGGTTCGCCAGCGGCGGCGTTGGTGGGGACGACCTTGGAGTTGAGCTGGAATTGTCCGACCGCGCCGCTGAAACCGGCGGGGACGGGCGGGAGCGGACGGACGATGACGGCGGGGGTGTTGGAGGTGACGGAGAGTTGTTCGATCCGCGGGGTTTGAAAGAGACCGAAGCCGATGCTGCCGCTTTGGAGATTTACGAGCTGGTTGGCGGAGTTGAGGGTGAGCGGGCCAGGATCTTTGGCGTAGGCGCGCGTTTTTTGGATGATGTGAAGGCGGGCCTCGTTGTTGATGGTGGTTTCGAAGGGTTCGGGTTTGGACCACTCTTCGGCGATGAGCGGAGCGGCGTTCCACTCGACGAGGGTGCCGAGCTGGTTGAAGTGGCGGCGGGCGACGTCGAGGGTGTAGGTGAGGTCGAAGACCTGGCCGGCCCAGACGCTGGCGGGGTTGGGCTCGAGGCGGGAGGAGACGTTGGCGTCGGCGGCAGAACGAAGGGCACCGCCGGTGAAGGCGGGAACGGTGATGTTGCCTTTGTCGGTGCGGACGGTGAACGCGGGGATGGAAATGGGCCCGGAGCGGCTGGAGCGGGCGCGGTAGGTGAGGATGACGGAGCGCGTCATCGTGAAATTGACGATGCTCGTTTGCTCGGCGCGGCCGGCGAACGAGAAGGTGATGCCTTCAACGGTGGGGAGCGTGGGGTCGCCTTCGGGGCGGCAGTCCTCGAAGACGAGTTGGATTTCGGACGGATCGCCCGAGGCGGCAGGCTCCCAGTGGACGGATTGGGCTTGGGCGGTGGCGGCGAAGAGGACGGTGGCGAACGCGAGGAGGGGAAAGAGACGGAAGACGGATGGCCGCAAAGAGGCGCAAAGAGGCGCAGAGAGGACGGATGGGATGTTCGGGAGAGCGGACATGAGGCGGACGTGGAAAGAGAGTGAAGGTCGAACGAGGCGCGGTCGCGCCGGGAGAATGTTACCAGTCTTTCTTGGTTTTGCGTTGGGAGTCGGCGGGGCGGTTTTCCATGAGTTGGAAGAGTTCCGCGGGAGAGTCCTGGTTCTTGAGCTGTTCGAGTTTTTGGAGAGGGAGAGCGAGGGCGGGATCGACGGGCGGCGGAGTGCCCTCCTTGCGTTCGGCAACGCCGCCGACCTGCTGGGTTTCTTCGGGCGAGGGGGGGATGCTGTTCTTCTCTTCCATGTCGCCGAAGGCGGATTGGTCATCGCGGTCCTGCGGCGGCTGCTTCTGCTGCTGATCTTGCTGCTGCTGATTTTCGGCGTTTTGCGGGTCCTGATTCTCGTCGGACTTTTGATCCTGTTGTTGCTGGTCCTGCTGCGGTTGCTGTTGGTCGGACGAATTTTGTTTCTGCTGATTGTCCCGTTTTTGTTGGTCCTGGTTTTGTTGATCCTGCTTCTGCTGATCTTGGTTTTGCTGGTCCTGGGGCGGCGGCTCTTCGGGTTTGTCGAGGAGGGATTCGAGTTCCTCGCGGAGCTTGGGCCAGTCGGCGGTTTTGGGATCGAGTTGGGAGCCGAGGTCAACGGCGGCGAGGGCGTCGCGGACGGGGCCAGGAGGGACTTGTTCTTGTGAGGATTTCAGGCGCGAGCCCCAGGTGACGGTTTCGCGGGCGAATTCGGCCCAATCGCGACCTGAACGTGACGCCGCCGTGGAGAGGCGGGTGACGATGCGGGAGAGTGGCGGTGCCTCGGAAGGTGGAGGAGCGGCGGGGGCGGCAGGGGTGGCGGCGAAGCTCCAAGATCCAAGAGTCCAAGCTCCAATGACGGTCCAAACTCCGAGCACCAATGGGGTGGTGCGGTGGGCGGGAGGTTGGAGATTAGAGGTTCTCTGGAGCTTGGTCATGGGAGCTTGGTGCTTCCGGCGAGTTCGGCGGACGGCTCGCTGGCGCTCGCGCCTACGGGAGAGTGGAGTTTGATTTCTCGCGGTTTGGGGCGGACGGGGAATTCGTAGTAGAAGCTGAGAAGGAGGAACCAGAGAGCGAGGCCGAGGGGCCATTGGAAGCGCTCGACGAGGCGGACGGAGTTTTTCTCGACGAACTCGCCGGCCCGACCGGCGGCGACGGTGGATTCGACGAGCGCGGCGAGGTCGACCCAGTTGGAGGCGTCGGTGTAGGTGCCTTGCGTGATGTCGGCGAGTTCGCGGAGGGGGGCGGGTTCGAGCTTGGAGAGGACGACGGCGCCGCGTTCGTCTTTGACGAGGCCGCCGGAACCGTCGGGGATCATGGCGCCGGCGGCGGTGCCGACCCCGAGGCCGAGGACGCGGATGTTTTTCTCGCGGAGTTCGTTGGCGCGGTCGCGCCAGTTTTCCTCGGTGGCCTCGCCGTCGCTGAGGACGATGAGGAAGCGGTCGGCGTTGGAGGAGGTGCTGAACGCGCCCAGGGCGGTGTCGATGAGTGCGCCGTAGTTGGTGCCGCCCTCGGGTAGGAAGTCGGGATCGAGGGCGGGGAGAAATTCGCGGAGGATCTCGTAGTCGGCGCTGAGCGGGCTTTGGAGAAAGGCGGTGCCGGAGAAAACGATCAGGCCGATGCGTTCGCCGTCGAGGCGCTCGAGCAGGGACTGAGTGAGGAGCTTGGCGCGGTCGAGGCGGGACGGTTTGACGTCAGGCGTGAGCATCGAGCGCGAAAGGTCGATCGCGATGATGATTTCGCGGGCCTGGTCGAAAACGGGTTCGTCGATGCGGCCCCATTGCGGGCGAGCGATGGCGAAGACGGCGCAGGCGAGGCCAAGGAAGAGCCAGGGGCGCGCGGAGGTGCGGGAATTGGAAATTTGAGATTGGAGATTCGAGAGACGAAGGGAGTGAGGGCCGGCCTCGGCTTGGAGGATTTTGGAGGAAGCAGCGGTATTCGTTTTTTGGCGACGACGGCGGGTGAGATCCCACGCCAGCAAAGCGACGGGAACGAACAACAACCAGAGGAGATGGGGCCAGGCGAAGGTCACGTGGCAGGGAGCGGTGTTGAACGACGGGTGAAAGGTGAACGCGCGAACAAGGCGGCGAGGAAGAGGAGGGCGAGACCGGGGGCGGCGAGCCAGGGAAAGAGTTCGGTCGTGAGAAGGTAGCTCTTGGCTTGGAAATCGATTTTTTGGGCGCGATCGATGGCGCGGAAGGCGGATTCGGCGGTGTTGGAATCGGAGGCGCGGAAGAAGTGGCCGCCGGTCATTTGAGCGACCTCGCGCAAGGCACCTTCGTCGAGGTCGGACATGATGCGACGATAGCCCAGCTTGCGGCCCTTGTCGTCGAAGACCGGGAAGTGGACGAGGCCGTCCTTGCCGGCGCCGATGGTGTAAACGGGGATGCCGCGGGCGCGGGCGAGTTCGGCGGCCTGTTGCGGGGTGAGAGAACCGCGGTTGTTGGCGCCGTCGGTGAGAAGGATCACGAAGGCGCCCTGACGTTGTCCGCCGGAATCGCGTTTGGCTTGTTCGAGACGAGTGAGCGCGACACCGAGCCCGTCGCCGATGGCGGTGCCGTCCTCGATGAGGCCGATCTTGATGCGTTCGAGCTGACGCGAGAGCCAGTCGTGGTCGAACGTGAGCGGCGCCATGGTATAGGCGCGGCCGGAGAAGAGGACGATGCCGATCCGATCGGTGGTCCGGCGATCGATGAAGGCTTGGATGATGGGCTTGATCGCTTGGAGGCGATTGATGCGTTCGCCCCCGCGCTCGAAATCTTCGGAGAGCATCGACCCGGAAAGGTCGATCGAGAGCATGATGTCGTAGCCTTGGGAGCTGACCTCGCGTTTGTCCTCGATGCGCTGGGGGCGGGCGAGGGCGACGATGAGGAGGACGAGGCCGGTGATGGCGAGAGCGGCGGGCCAGCGGGAGGCGGAGGCGAGCGACGGACGGTGCCAGGCGGCGGCGAAGGGGATGATGAGGACGGGAACGCGGCGACGGCCCCGCAGGGCGAGGGCGGCGGGGATTGCGAGGAGCGCGACGAGCCAGAGAGGATGCAGGAGTTGGAAATCTCCGAAGCCGAAATTCCAAACTCCAAAGAAAGCCCGAGAAAGGCCGACGATATCCAAAGGCAGAGCAGTCATTTTAGGCGTTTGGAGGTGTGGCTTCGGGACTTGCGCGTCAGCGAGCGGTGGTCATGCGCGCGTGGAAGAAACGGACCAGGGCATCGAGGCGGTTTTCGTCCGTGCCGACGACGAGGCGGCTGAGCGGGGCGGGAAAAAGGGAGCGCCAGGAGGCGTCGCGTTGTTCGCGCCATTGGGCGTGCGCGGCGCGTTCGGCGGCGCTGCCCTCGAGGGTGACGAGCCGACCGGAAGTCGGATCGTAGGCGGCGATGGCGTCTTGGGACGGAAGTTCGCGTTCCCACGGATCGTCGACGCGGAAGCCCATGGTTTGGTAGCGGCGTTGGAGGACGGGCCAGCCTTCGGGTTGTTCGCGCGGAGGAAAGTCGCTCAACCAGAGGAGAACGGAGTGTTTGGGGGCGGCGCGGGCGAGGAAGCGCCACGGCAGGGCGGAGTTTTGGGTTTGGGGTTCCGAGTTTTGAGTAAAAGACGGGGCGGGTTGAGAGAGGAGGGTCGCGGCAGAGTGGAGGATGGCGCCGCGGCCGCGAACGGGTTGACGGAAGACGTTGCCGGTGGGGGAGGCGTAGACGAAGCCGACGCGGTCGCGATTGACGGCGCCGAGGAGCATGACGAGGCCGGCGAGTTCGAGGAGGGCTTCGCGTTTGGATTGGGCGCCGGAACCGAAGAGGAGAGACGGAGAATCTTCGAAGACAACGAGGAGAGTGACCTCGCGTTCCTCGACGAATTTCTTGCGGTAGGGTTCGCCAAGACGGGCGGTGACGTTCCAGTCGATGTCGCGGATATCGTCGCCGAATTCGTAACGGACAACCTGATCGAACTCCATGCCACGTCCACGAAAGGTGGATCGGTATTCGCCGGAGAGGACGTTTTCCACGGCGTGGCGCACGCGCCATTCGAGCTGGCGGAGGAGCGCGAGCGGGGATTTGGCGTCGGTGGAGACCTCAGGCATGCGGTTATCTGGATATCGTGCTCGTGATCTTACTCGTGCTCGTGATTCGTGGTCGGGATCGATCGAGCACGAGCACGATTACGAGCAGGAGCACGAAAGATCATTTCGCCGGGACAGGGGTTTGTTCGACGACCTGGGTGATGATTTTATCGGCGGAGATTTCCTCGGCTTCGGCTTCGTAGGTGAGGCCGATGCGGTGACGGAGGACGTCGGAGGCGAGTTCCTGGATCAGCGCGGGAGAAACGTAGTCCTGGCCGCGGAGCCAGGCGAGGGCGCGGCCGGCTTGGTAGAGCGCGAGCGAGGCGCGGGGGGAGGCGCCGAAGGTGAGCCAGCGTTTTCCTTTTTGGGCGGGATCGGCGAGAGCGCGCGTCGCGCGGACGAGGGAGAGGATGTAACCCTGGACGGCAGGGGAGACGTGGATCTGGTCGACGAGGGTGCGAAGTTGGAGGAGTTCTTCGCCGGAGGAAGCAGGGACGAGGGCGGGCTGTTTCGTGACTTGGCCCCAGCGCTGCATCATGGACGATTCTTCGTCCGCGGACGGGTAATCGACGATGAGTTTGAAAAGGAAGCGGTCGGTCTGGGCTTCGGGGAGCGGGTAGGTGCCCTCTTGTTCGACGGGATTTTGCGTCGCCATGACGAAGAACGGGCGCGGGAGCGGATGCGTGCCGCCGCCGATGGTGACCTGGCGCTCCTGCATGGCCTCGAGGAGGGCGCTTTGGACCTTGGCGGGAGCGCGGTTGATTTCGTCGGCGAGGACGAGATTGGCGAAAATGGGGCCGCGATGGGCGGAGAATTCGCCGGTTTTGGGTTGGAAAATCATGGTGCCGACGACGTCGCTCGGGAGGAGGTCGGGCGTGAATTGGATGCGCTCGAATTGGACGCCGAGGGCGGTGCCGAGGGACTTGACGAGGAGCGTCTTGGCGAGGCCGGGCATGCCCTCGAGCAAGACATGGCCGTTGGCGAGGAGGGCGACGAGGAGTCGTTCGATGGCAGCCTCCTGACCGATGACGGCTTTGGCGATTTCGGCGCGGAGTTTTTCTGACCAGGCGGGTCCGGTGATCATGTGGTAAAGGGGAGCTGAAGCGGACGAGGTGGGACTGGGTTGAAAGAGAGATGTTTCGAGGGAGGAACCACGAAATACACGAAACACACGAATGAAAGGCTCAATCACAGCCCGAGCACCGGTGCACGGAAATCGAGGCGTGTGTTCCGATCAGTCCGTGGTTAAGGGATCGAGAGAAAGAGGAGCGAATGGCATTACCAACTCAAATTTACGAACGGCTGGCGAAGGTGGGGGCTCGGCCGGAGGAGGTGGACGAGCGATTCGTGCGCGGGAGCGGACCGGGGGGGCAAAAAATCAACAAGACTTCGTCGACCGTGTGGCTGCGGCACGGGCCGACGGGAGCGGAGGTGCGGTGTCAGGCCGAGCGTTCGCAGGCGGGGAATCGCGAGCGGGCGTGGGAGGAGTTGTGCGAGAAACTGGAGGCGCGCGTGCGCGAGCGGCGGGAGGCGGCGCAGCAGGAACGCGAGGCGGAACGGCGGAGGAAACGCGGGAAGACGCGCGCGCAGAAAGTGCGCATGATCGAGACCAAAAAGAAGCGCGCGAAGGTCAAAGGGGCTCGCGGCCGGGTGAGCGGGGACTGGTGAGGGCGAGAAAGGCGCAAGCCGGAGCGAGAACGAAGAAGGCGAGGGCGAGCGGGGTGGCCGGACAGAGATAGCCGGCATGGACGGCGGTAAAGGACGTGACGTCGACGAGAGCGACAATGAGGGAAAGCGCGAGGACGCCGCCGGCAAGGGAGAGCAGAATCGAGAGTTTGAAGAGCTCGGAGCTGGGAGCGCGGCGCCGAATGGCTACGACGACGAAGGTGGCGAGCGACAGAAGTGCGACGGCGGCGGCGGGGTAGCCGGAAAATCGATACACGGAGGCGAGTAGAAGGCGCAGGTGAGCACGGAAGCCGGGTGGAGTTGGCGCAGGCAGGCCGGAGTGATGGGTGATGCGCGGGAAAAGAGCGCGATCCGCGACGTTGCCGTTATCGACGGGAGGAGTGAGTTCGAAGTCGGAGAACGTGACGACCACGCGCGCAGCGTCGACGACGGCGGAGCGAAGAGGTAGGTTGAGAGAAGCGTGCCAGGGAGGAAGAAACCCGTGGCGAGGCGGACCGGCGGGGAGGCGACCGTCGTCGCACGCGGCGTTGATTTCGTCGGCGACGCGCTGCCAGAAGGCATCGGCGGTGGCGGCATCGCGGTAGTGTCCGGCGAGATCGGCGGCTTCGCGGAGCGCCCATTGAAGCCAGCCGCCCCGGATTTCGCGGTTGGCGGAAGGATGGTCGATGTTTTCCCAGCCGTTGCGCGCCCAGGCGTTGCCCGGTGCGTCTTCGAGATGGGGTTGAAGTTCGGCGAAGGCGGGGCTGACGGCGTAGGCGCGGAGGCGAGTTTCGCGGAGAACGGGGACGCCGGGGATGAATTCGGCGGGCGTGATGCGGGTGAGAGCGCCGTAGGCGTCGGGGAATGCGCCCTGTTTGACGTCGATCGTGATGGCGGCGCCGTAGTGACGGTCGTTAAGCACGCTCAGCGCGACAGCGGAGACGAGAAGGAGCAGCGGTGGAGCGGCCAGGAAGAATAGACGCAGCGGGCGCTGGGAAAGCGGCGAACGAAACAGGATGAAGACTCCGGTGAGCAGGAGGAGGGCGAGTGAAGGAACGAGCCAAAGGCCCTCTTCGCGGCAGAACCAAAAAGCGGATACGGCGAGTCCTGCGAGGAGCGACCAGGGAAGCAACGCGAGGGGCCGCCGGTCCAGACGAGCGATGAGACCGATCACACCCGCGAGGGCGAACAGCGTAAGTGCCGGCTGGATACCGGAGCGAAGAACGCGTCCGACCGCGGTGGCGGAAAACGTGTAAGGATCGAAAAGAAGGACAGTGAAAAGGATCAGACGAAGCGTGGCCGACGGCAGGAGCGGGCGGAGTGCGAGGACGAAGATGAAGCACGCCAGGGCGTGGAAAGCGGTTTGCGTGACGGGCAGGGGAAGTTGGGAGGCGCTGGAGGCAGCGAGGAAAAACGGGTAAACGGGGCCCTTGGTGAGGGTGAGATGGCTGAAGGCGCCGAGCCATTCGTGATCGAGGAGAGCGGCGGCCTGGCGGACGAAGAGAGCGTCGTCGTAGCGGAATATCCCGCCGAACGAGAGAGGGAGATCGGCGGTGAGGGTGAGCTTGAGCGCAATGAGTGCGGCGATCGTGACGAACTCGGTTGACGGCCAGCGGCGAGAGGTGCGGTGAAGGAGGGGAACGATCAGGGCAACGATACCGGCGAGGAGGCAGAAAAGGGAGAGGGCGAAAAAGCGATTCTCGGGAACGGAGAAAGCGGCGTGGAGTGCGACGCTGCGAAGCTGGACGGGTTGAGCGAGGAAATCGGGGAAATCGAGACGCAGGGCTTTGGACGCGGGGAAGTCGGCGCTGAGCGTGAAGCCTTCGGGCGTGCGCGCGAGTTGGGCGGGGGTCGGCTCGGCCAGGGCGAGTTCGGGGATGTGGGCGGGTGAGTGAAAGAAATAGAACGTGCCTTCGGTTTCGTTGTAGGCGCCGGTGAATTCGAAGGTGACGCGTTGGAGCGGAACGGCCGCGGGGGGCAGTGTGATCCAGACATAAGGATCGTTGCCGGTGCGGGTGAAGAACTGGGCGTCGTGGTCGCGCTCGAGATCGTTGAGGAAGGAGTGCGACAGATCGGATGCCGGGAGAACAACGGCGGTTTGGCGCGAACGGACGCCGACGAAAATCGCCGAGAGAACGAGAAGGACGGCGCCGACGAAGACGGAGATTTTCATTCGAGGCGGACGTCGGACCACACGGACCAATCGAAAGCGTCGGAGCCGACGGTTTCAGTGTAGAACGTAATCGTCCCGCGGATACCGGGCGGGAGTGTGAGCGTGGCGGATTGGAGGCCGCGATGCTCGGGACGGCGGACGGGATCGAGTTGGGCGGTGAGGAGACGTTGCATCGGGCCGCCGTCGTCGGGGTTGAACTCGACGTTGAAGCTGACGCCGTCGGTTTCGTTGCCGTTGGTGTAGGCGTCGGCGCGAAGACCGTAGCTGAGGTGAAGCGTGGAGTGGTGCGGTTCGCGAGCGAAGATTACAACACCGGGAGCGTGGACGAGCATGCCGGGGTGGCCATCGACAGTGGTGGGTTCGACGGCTCGGGACCAGGCGAACAGCGGCAGGGCGGTGAAGCCGGCGGCGCGCCATTGCGCCTCGTGGCGGAGCGGTTCGCCGGGGGCGGGCGGGAGATAGACATCGCCGACGGGAGACGCGTGGACGCGTTCGAACGGACGGCGGAGGAGACGCATCTGTTGCGCCATGTGGTAGCGGTCGTCCTTGCGGAGCTCGCGAAAGACCACAGCGCCGATGGGACGATCGAGACGGGCGAGCGCGCGTTGGAGGCGGGGATCGGAGAGCGGTGCTTCGATGCGATTGGTGAGCGCGCGACGACCGGCGTAGTAGGGAAGCGCGGATTCCCAGTCGCTGCCGTCGATGAACAGGATCGTGTCGGGCGGGGTGAGCTCGGCGATTTTGGCGCCGAGCTGGGGGAGGGCGGTGTCGGGTGTTTTCTGGGCGAGGTAACCGCGCTGGGTGTAGGCATGGACGCAAGCGGCGGAGAGCAGCAGCGTGAAGACCGAAGCGACTGTGCGTGAAAAACGGATACGCGAATCGAAAATGGCCCCAAGGAGGGCGCCGGCGAGCGCCGGGGCGAAGAGGGCGGTGGCGTAGAAATAGTATTCGTGAACGAAATACAGATTCGTGAAGACGAAGGGGCCGGCACAGAAGGCGGCGAGGCAGACGGAGGCGAAGGCGAAGAGCGGGAAGATGGTGGCGCGAGAGGCGGCGCGGTAGAGGACGACGAGCGCGGCGAGACCGCAGGCGCACCAGAGAAGCGGATACGGCAGGATCAACGAAGAGACGGTGCGGGCGATTTCGGTCCAGGTGCGGGGGAGGAGACGTTGCGCCCAAGTGCCGAAGTTCCAGTCATGCAAAGCGGCGGACGTGGTGAAGGCGGCGAACTCGTTACGAAGTTTGACGGCGTCGGTCCACGCAATCCAAGCGTAAGCCAGGAGCAGCGGAAGGGTGAAGGCGAGGATCGTGCCGAAGAGGATGAAGGGAAAGCTGGGGTGGGCGCGGAGGCGGGGCCAGGCTTCGCGAGCCGAGGCGAGCAGAAGGATGCCGAGGGCGGCGAGAGCGACGGCGTAGGTGGTGACCTTGGTGAGGGCGGCGAGAGAACCGGAGAGAAAGATCCACAGCAACGTGAGCAGCCGAGGGTGGGAAAGGAATCGCTGCGTGGCGACCAAGAGCGCGAGGGCGAAACAAAGCGCCGTCGACTCGATCATGAAGGTGCGGGAGTAGAGGAGATAAAGCGGTGTCAGCAGGACGAGGCTGGTCGCGAAGCACGCGGCTGCGGCGGAGCGAGTGGCGTGGCGGACGAAAAGGAAGAAGAAGGCGAATGCGGCGGCGGCGAAGAGGAGAGATGTGAGGCGTCCGGCCGATTCGAGTGGAAGCCCGGTGAGTTTAACGAGAGCGGCGACGGAAAACTGATAGGTGGGAAATTCGAACGGAAGCGCCCATGGCGCGCCGAGGACGGGCGTTTGATACGCGAGCGTGAAGCCGTCGCGGAGCAGGTAGTCGGTGTTGATGGCGGTCTGGGCCTGGCGGAAACCGGAGTATCCGAGAATTGGATTCGTCCAGCCGATGGTGGAGATGCCGGCGAAGGTGAGGGCGCTGAGGATGAGAAAGAGGAATGGCAGCACGGCGGTTACGCGTGAGGTGAGCGCCGGCTTGGGCGAGGAAGCGGGCGGGGTCATGGAGCGAACGCGGCGCGGTGGAGTTGCTCGTTGAGGACGCTGTGATGTGAACCACGAAGGGACACGAATGAACACGAAGGACGGACTGAAGATGCGCCCGGGAGAACGTCGCGTTCAGAGATAGGGTGGCGAGAGGCGGGTCCGAACATTGGCGCGAGGAATTTTCAGCGTTCGTGGGCGGAGGTTTTTCTGAAGGCGAAAGGAAAGAATGCGGCCGTGGCGGTGGCGAGGAAGAGCGCGAAGGCGGCGAGCGTGCGATGGGTGGGCTCGGCGCGTTCGGCGCGGAGGATGGCGCGCCAGCGATCGCCGAAGGCGGGGTCGTCGGTTTGCGCGGGGCGAGCGACGCCGAGCCAGCCGTTGGGGCCATCGAGGCCGTCGTAGAGGAAGAGCGACGCGGTGGAACCGCGATGGGCGGAGGTATCGATCGACCAGACATTCCAGCCCGTGCCGGGGTTAGGGCCGAGAAAGTCCTCCCACGTTTCAACGCCGGTGTCGGGATTCAGAAAACGGATACGCAAACCGTTGCCGGGAAAAGACGGGTGACCGGTGAAAGGAACAAACAGGCGGTCGGCGCGGATGGAGAAAGGCAGCGAGCGGATGATCCCCTGGAAGTCGGGTTTGATTTTCAGGCGCGTGCCATACCAGTGGAGACGGACCTCGGGTGGAAGGGTGTCGACGGCACCGCGGGCGGCGACGCGGTGGTGGAGGCCGCCGTCGTGTCGCTCGAAGTCGAGATCGGCGAAAGACACGCCGTCTTCCAAGGGCGCGTGAGCGAGGCGGAAGCGGACGGCGGGGTCGAAGACGAAGGCGTGGCGCCACGAGAGGGCGAGCGTTGTCACGACGAGGAAGGCCGCAGCGAGCCAGGCGAACGTCGTGCGAGGCGTGTGAGACGTGGGATCGACGGCGTCGAGTTCAGCGCGAAGGCCGAATCGCGGTGTTTGAAGCATGGATACGCCGAGAACGAGCAACCCGGCGAGGGCGAGCCATGGGGCGGAGGGAAGCAGCAGCGCGGGGAGCCAGCCGAGACGGCCGTGATCGGGCCGGGCGAGGGGCGATCCGGTTTCGGGCGGGAGGACGGCTTGGAACCGGGGATGGGAGAGAAGAGGCGGAAGCGACGGCGGATAGGTGAAGAGTTCGTGAGCGGTGCCGGGGTCGTTGAGAAGGGCGTCGGCGTCGGCCGTCGCGTAGAAGTGTTGGAGGCGTTCGAGATTGCGACGGTTGATGTCGGGGCGGTGGAGGAGGTTGTAGCCGGCGTGGCTTTCGGTAGTTTCCCACCAGAAACTCTTGAGTGGAGCGACGAGCCAGAAGACGGAGAAGGCGGCGACGGCGAGGCGCGGGAGTTTGGTGGGGAACGCGAGTCCGAGGCGGAAGAGACAGGCGGCGTTGAGGAGCCAGCCGAAGGAGAGGAAGTCGCAGTAGCGAGAGGCAAAGGTGAAGGTTTCAGCGGCGCGGCCGTAGCCGATGGCGGCGGCTTGGGCGCCGACCCAGAGGCCGCAGACCAAGATGAATGCATCCGGAGATTGGATACGCCGGGCGGCGAGACGGTTGATGGTCCAGACGAGCCACGGCGCGTAGACGACAAAGGCCCAGGCGGGATGCGGGAGCGGCCAGGCGAGTTGACGCAGGAAGACGTCGAGCGCGAGCTCCCAGGAATCGGCGCGGAGGGCGGCGGTGACGGTGATCGACGGGAAAAACGCGATGAAGGCAGCGATGACCGCGAGAGCGAAACCGAGGCCGGCGAGCGCGACGCGGCGGTCGCCGTCATGGCGCCACCACCGCCACGCGAGCAGCACGGCGACGGCGGCGTGCGCGAGGATGGCGGAGTGTTGCGTGAAGAGGACGACGAGACCGGCAACGTGGCCGAGCCACCAGGCGCGCGAAAACGTGCGCTGCGTGCAAACGCCGGCGAAGTAGAGGAGCGAAAGCGCGATCTGGGAGTAAACGAGCGACTGGATGCCCCACAGCGTGTTTTCCCAAGTGATCGGAAGCGCGAAGAGGGCGCCGGTGAGAACGGCGAAGGCGGCGCGGGACCAGCCGCGCAAGCCGGGGAGGACGAGCAGGAGAAAGACCGCGACACAGCCGGCGAGAAGGAGCGCGTTGAACGTGGTTTCAACGAGGTTGTTCCACTGGCCGTTGAGGCGGAGGAGGGCGAACGAAAGAGCGCGCGTGAGGACGGGCCAGTGGTCGTTGAGTGGCGTGAAGAAGTTGGCGAGGGTCAGTTCGCCATTGGCCCAAGGACCGAGGAGATCGAAGCCGGTGGCCTGCCATTGGTCACGGAAAGGCAGGACGGTGCCGTAGGCGCGAATAAGACCGAGATGGCCGGCGAGCGCGAAAAGCGCGCCGGCCAAGGCGGCGGCGGCGACGCCGCGGAGCGCGGGCGATTTTATTGAATCACCACGTCGGCCCATGCGGTCCAATCCCAGGAGTGTTCGTTCGCGGGGCCGGCGGTGATTTCGAGAAGAAGTTGTCCGCCGGCGGGGAGGTTGGAGAGATCGACGTCGAAAGTTTGAAGGCCGCGATCGGCGGGATCCTGGACGGGGCGGATCACGCGGGAGAAGAGCGTGCGGCGTTCGCCGTCGGGGGCGGCCCAGATGATGCGGTATTCGGCGCCGTCGGTATTGCCGCCGTCGAGGTAAGCGCCCGGAACGTATCCAAAAAAGCCCTGCGCGCGCGTGGCGCCGGGCGGCGGGGTGAAGACCATGAGACTCGGCGCGTGCATGACGAGCGCCTGGCGTCCGTCGATGACCTGTTCGGACGGCGGGGTGAACGCGACGGTTTCGTCCGGGATGAGCGAGAACATGGAGAACTTCGCGCGGACGAGTTGCTGATCGTATTCGGGCTTCGCTTTCGACGGAGTGACCGCGGAGAAAGTGAAGGAGGCGGCGTCGGCGAAGTAGCGGCGATCGGAGGAGTCGACGTCGAGCGTGACGCTGCGGACCCAGCGCTGGGATTCGCCGCCCTGGGATTCGAGGTAGGACGCGATGTCGGTGACGAGCGGGTTGAGTTGGAAACCTCCCTGCGCGGCCTTGATCGGAAGACGATAGGTTTCGGTTTTGTTGTCGGAGTCGGTGACCTGGAGATGAACGAGCGGCGGCTTGTAGAGGAAATTGCGAGCGCGGCCGAGGAGAGACGGAGGGAGATCGACCTGAAACCAGAGCGGTTTGTTTTCGAGATCGCCAAGCGTGTAGGTTTGGCCGACGGGGACGGAGACGCGGGTGAGCGGGCGAGGCTCGAGTTGTTCGGCGGGCGGAGGGTTGGGGCGGCGGCGCCAGAGCTGATAGCCGTGCTCCTCGAGGACGAAGCGGTAGTAGTGTGGGAAGAGACGGAGGAGGTCGGCGTCGTCGAGCAGCAGCGGGCGTTCGTCGATGGTCTGGAGCTTGAAGAGGGCGTATTCAGAAGCTTGAGACGAAGCGAGCCAGTCCGCGTTGAGCCGGTTGAGATGAGGGGTGTAGGCGGAGTAGCTTTGGAAGACGGGCCGCGGCGTGTAGTTGAACTGGTTGAAGAGGGCGACGCCCTGTTCGAAGCCGAGGACGTCGATGGAAGCATCGCCGATCATGCGGGCGGTTTTCGGGAGCGCGGCTTTTTCGCGTTCGGCGGCGAGCTGGTTATCGAGATGCTGGCGCGCGGCGCGGAGGTCGGAAACGGCCTGGAGGTTGCGGACGAGTTTTTCGTTGGCGATGTTGCCGGCCCATTGGAGGACGGGCGGGAGGGTGTTGTAGATGCCGAGCAAGCCGAGAATGGCGGCGGGAACGAGGAGGGCGCGGGCGATCCAGCGGGATTCGCCGGTTTCGCGAAAGAGCGCGGGGAACGCGAGGCAGATGAGAAGCGCGCAATAGAAGAAACCCAGCATGTGTCCGTCGGCGCGGACGAAACCGTGTTTCCAGTTGAGATAGAGAAATGCGCCGAGAATGAGGAAGGATGCGCACGAGCGGATGCGATCGGGCTGAGTGCGGAGGTGCCAGGCAAGATAGCCGAGAAGAAGGGCGATCATCACGAGCGCCTTCCAAAACGGCGCGAACGGAGTCGGGAGTCCCATCGTCGCCTGATAGCCGGAGCTGACGTCGAGCGAGTTGAAGAAGTAAGGAACGAGGGCGGAGATCGGTTGCTGGCAGACGGACCAGATGAGGAGGAACGTGAAGGAGAAAATGCCGAGGAAGAGCCAGGCGGCGAGGTTGCGACGGCGGACGAAACCGAAGGCGGTGACGACGGCCACGACGAAGCCGGCGAGCATGAGATTGGTGAACTTGATCGCGGCGAGGAACGCGAAGAAGAGGGCGGGCGCGACGACAGCGAGCGGCCGATCGGAGGTGGAGAGCTTATCGATGAGGCTCCAGCCGAAGAGCACGATGAGCATCGTGTGGAGCGCGTCCTCGTAACCGAGGCCGAACAGGATGAAGAACGCGAGGAAGCAGAAACGGGAAAGGCCGGCGAGGCCGCGGCTCAAGCGGAGCACGACGGTGGCGGTGACGGTGGCGAGGAAAAGTTGCCAGAGGATGAGCGGCCAGAAGAAGTCGCCGGTGTAGGTGCGGCCGAGGAGGAAGCCGAGCGGGCCGTAGGTGAAGACGACGTCGCGGCCGAACGCGAAACCCTGCTCGAGGAAGTAGCCGAGCGCCATGCGCCAAGAGGCATCGAGCTGGAGCTCCGGCGGTTTCGGCAAGCTGAACGTGACGAGAACGAGCAGGAGCCAGAGCAGGAGTTCGCTTAGACGGCGGGAAAAGAGCGAAGGCGTGGGCGCGTCGGTTGAAGCGGAAGCGGCGGATGAAACGGCGGCGGTTTCGGACATGAGATGAGAGGCGCGGTGATAGGCGGCGGGTGACGGCGGGGCGAATTGTTTTTAGGGCGCAGTCTCGAAGGTGACGTCGGACCAAAAGGTCCAATCACTGGACGGGTTGCCGTGGGGGCCGGGGGTGATTTCGAGCTCCAGGATGGAATTGGGAACGTAACGCGGGAGGGGAACAGCGAAGGTTTGGGTCGGGCGGTCAGCGGGTTCGACGGCGGGACGGAGAAGGCGGTCGAGGAGGATTTGATGGTTTCCGGCGGGATCGACGACGCGGATGATGAATTGAGCGCCGTCGGAAGGGGCGTTGTTGTCGGGAGCGTAAGCTCCCGGAGGGAGGCCGAAGTTGCCGCGAAGGATGCGGGCGTCCGCGGGAAGTTCGTAGCGGACGAGGGAAGGCGCGTGGAGGGAGAAGATGCGCTGGCCCTGGTCGGTGGTGGCGCCCGGATTGAGGAGCGCGCGGGCGCCGGAGGCGGGGTGGCGGCCGGAGACACGAGCAAGCGCCAGATCGGAGAGGAGTTCGGGTGTGGTGAGAAGATCCATTACGGAGATCTTTTTCTCGGAACTGCGGGTGACGGAGCCGTCGGACCACGTGGCGATGGCTTGAAGTGTGTGCGTCGAGGCGAGGTCCGGATCGAAAGGGACTTCGACGCGGAATGTCAGGTGGTTGGAGGAGGGAAATTCGACGGCGGCGAATTCGGTGCCGTCGAGCAGGAGGGACAGGCGTTGGGCGTCGGCGCCATTTTCCTGGAAGATGCCCAAGGTGAATGCGGACAGGCCGCGGCCGACGGAGTTGGGGCCGTCGACGGACGGTGCGGGGCGGTCGGCTCGGGGAGATGCGGTGGAGAAAGGCGCGGCCGGAGCGGCACGTCGCATGAACAGCCGAAACCCTTGGGGGCGGTAGCGATCGGGATCAATTTCAACGTAGTGTTGGGCGACGAAAGAGTTCAGCGGCGGGAATTTTCGCAGCGGGTATTTGGCGAAGCCACGATGCGGGCCGGCGCTGCAGTCGACGATGAAGCGCGGAGAAGTGCGGTGAAGATCGGCGAGCAGGTTTTCCATCGCACCCGGAGCGATGGCATAAGAGGTGTCGATCGAAGGATCGAGATTGGTCCAGGGGACGAGGCCCGTTTGAAAGGTGCAGAAAAGATAGCGCGAGGCGGGCTGGCGTTCGGTGTAGAGATGGATGTCGGCGTTGAAGCCCCACACGAAAATGCGGTCGCTTGGGACGCTGTGGTGTCGGATGAATTTGGATACGCCTAGAGCTGGATCAGGCGGCGGAGGGGAGACTTTGCGCGCGGCGAGCGGTTTCAGGAGGAGTGAGGCGGCAAAAAGGGTGAGCAATGCAGCGGAGCTCCAACGCGCGAGTGGCTTGAGACGTGGCGACCACAGGCCGGGGAGCCAGGCAGCCATCCAGGCGAACGACGGCAGGCACTGGATGAAGTAGTGGTCGAAACTGCGTCCGCTGGCCATAGCTGCGGCGAGAGACGTTGCGCACCAAAGAAGGAGATAGATTTCCCAGGGACGGCTGGCGGCGAGGGCGGCGGAGGGGCGGAGTTGGGCGAGGCGAATGCAGACGGCGAAGGCGGCAAGCAGGCCGGCGGCGAAGACGAAAGGATAGTGGAAGAGAAGTTTTGCGAAGAACGGGAAGGCTGAAACGAGGCGATCAAGCCAGGAGGTCTCGGGGCCGTAATAGCGCGTGTTGTAAATCCAAGTGTAGAAAGCGGCGTCATCCCATGCGCCGGCCGCGAAGAAAAGTGCGGCGACGGGAAGGAGGACTACGGCGAAGCCGAGAAGGAGACCGGCGGCAGAGCGAAGAAGGAGACGGGGCGGGGCGCTGCGGAAAATGGCGAAATACAGGAGCGTGCCCAGCGGGGCGCCGAGTTCGACGAGAGCGGGTTGTTTCGAGAGGAAAGCGAAGGCGAAGAGTGTGCCGGTGGCGAAGGAGCGGAGGAACGTGGGCGCAAACGACGATCCGGATCCGGGACCGGCTCCGCGCGAGTTGCCGGGTGACGGGGAGAGAAAGACCAGCGCGGCGGCGGTGGTGAAGAGAATCAGGAACCACTCGGTATGGGCGGCGTAGGCGTCGGCGGGATCGAGCAGGAATCCGGCGAGCGCGAGGAAAATCACGGCCGACCAGAGGCCGGTGGCGGTGTTGCGGGTGCGGCGAACCAGGAGAAAGAGCAGGAGGGCGGTCGCGGCGATGAGAACGGTGGTGAGGACATGGAGGGCCTTTACGCTGACGCCGGTGAACGCGAACAAGGCGGCTGCGGCGTAGTAGCTGAGAGGCGTGCGATGGTCGGCGATGTCGCGGTAGAGGACGTCACCGTCGAGAATCATCTGTCCGGCGACGGCGAGATTGGCTTCGTCGATGCTCCAAACGGGCACGCCGAAAGTCGGCGCGCGCAGCCAGAAAATCCACGCGGTAAGAAACGCGCTCGTGGCGAGCGCGATGAACGTGGAACGACGTGCCGAGATCATGGCGTGGAGGGCGTAGCGATTTCGCCGATGAAGTCAGTCCAGTAAGACCAATCGTAGCCGGTGTCGTTGTGGGGTCCCGGGTGGAGGTAGAACACGAGACGACCGGGGCGGCCGGGAGTGACGATGCGGGCTTTTTGGGGGCCGCGGTCGGCGGGATTGTTGAACGGATCGAGCGTGCGCGCGAAAAGCTCGATCGGTTGTTCGGAGTCGTCGCGGAATTCGACGAAGACGTGAATGCCGTTGCTCCGCGGGGAGCCATCGTCGTTGCGATAAGCGGCCTCTTCGAGGCCGAAGCCGAATTCGACGGCGTGGAGGTCTCCGGGACATGGATACACGAGAAAGCCGGGGGCGTGAGCGATCCAGCGGCCGTTGACCTGGGTGCGGATGGGCTCGCCGCTGGCAGTGGTGCTTTCGGTGGGGACGATGATACCATCGGGGGAGATCACGAGATCGGGACCGGGGCCTTGGGCACGCGGCGGGTGGAGGTAGATGGCGGCGGGGCGCGGATGGTCGGCGGGAATGGAGTTGAGTTTTAGTTCGATCTGGCCGTCGGCTCCGTGAGGAAGCGCGACGCGGGCGGACTGCCGTTCGAGGTGTGACGGGTTGGTGTGAGGCTGAAGCGCGTGGGAGAGGAGATTTTCGGAGCGGCCGTCGCGGTGGAGGAAATTGGCTTCGAGCATGATGCCGGCGCTTTCGTCGATATTCTCCGACGGAGCAGGAAGGTCCGTGTCGACGAGGCCAAAATCGACGACGAACGATTCCAGGTGCGGCGGGCGTGGATACACAACGCGGGCGTGGGGGCGGGTGGACCAAGCCGAGCCGGGTGTTGCCATCCACGGTGAGTCGGCGGGCGCGAGGGCGAGCAGAGGAGGAATCGATTGATCGCGGACAAGGAAGCGAGGGCCGTCGGCATAGACACGGAGAGCGCCGATCCAAACGCGCGAGTCAGGCGACGGCGGATGATTCTCGGGTCTCCATTGAATGAGGATTCGTCCGGGACCGGCCGGAAGCTTGGCAACGAGATGGAGACGATCGCGGGAAAGGGATTCGGAGGAGAGAGCGAGAGAAGTGTTGGGATTTTCGGAAGAAGAGAAGAAAACGGCGGGAAGCGGGCGCGAGGATGCGGGCGCGTCGGGGCGGAGGCCGGGAGGCTGCCATTCGAAAGCGAAAGTGTTGGCAGAATCGAGGCGAGGGTAGTTGAGGGAGAAGGCGTGTTCGGTGGACCAGCCGAGGGATTGCTCCAAGGGCACGCTGTGCCAAGTGGCGTTTGGAGGAGCAGCGGAAGCGAGAAGCTCGTTGCCGAATGCGAGCGCGGGCGTCGACGGAGCGATGACAAGATCGCGTGGCAGACGCGGGCTCAGATCGAAGGGTGGGCTTTGGACGATGCGATCGGTGAGATCGGCGACGGCGTCGATGATAGTGGCGTTGGGTGAGGAGACTTCGGAGAGACGCAGGATGAACGTGGCCTCGAGCGGGTGTTCGCGAGGAAGAGGGAGGTGACGGAGGGGCACGCCCGCGCGGCGAAGTGTGAGCGATGAGGCGGGAAAAGAAGCGCGCACGGTGACGGCGACGAGATCGGGCGCCGCGGTGACGGCGGCGGGCTGGAGCGTGATCTCGGCGTCGACGGGATGATTTTCGCTCGCAAAGACGGGCGGCGGGGCGAGCCGACGATAGAGCCGCATCTCGAGCGGCTCGGCAACGGAACGATCGATCTCGGCGTAGTGCGCGATGAGCTCGTCACGGAGCGCGGGTTGGGCGAGCAGCGGGTATTTGACGTAACCGCGAGTGACGGCTTCGAGGATGAGTGCGGGCGGTTGCGCGTGATAGTCGGACCAGAAAGCGGACCAGGCGCCGGGGACGACGGCATAACGGGTGTCGAGATTGTAATCGAGATTGGTCCACGGAATGAGCCCGGAAAGGAAGTTGGCGTAGATGAAACGGGTGGCGGGGAGACGTTGTGAGAAGAGGTGTGCTTCGGGGAAGTAGCCCCAGACAAACAGGCGCTCGGTGGGGGACGAGTGGCGTTGAAGAAGGAGGCCAAGTTGGGCGTGTTGCGGGTCGTCCTTGGGGTCGAGCGTGGAGCGTCGGCGATTGAGATCGAAGGCGGTGACGAGAACGAGCAGAGCGAGGGCGGCGGTGGCGAGGAGACGGAGAGAGGGGCGTTGCGGGCGCGTGCGGAGAATCTGGATACAACGAGCGACGAGCCAGCCGGCGGCGAGGCTGAGGCCGGGGAGGAGTTGAATGGAGTAGTGCGCGAAATCGCGTCCGCTGAGGGCGGTCGCAATCAGGCCGGAGGCGGTCCAGCCGAGGAGAAGGAGCGCGAAGGCGGGCGTCGCAGAGTCCGAGCGAGCAAGATCGCGCGATGCACGAAACAACAGAAACAGCAGAGAGAGGAGCGAAGCGATGAAGAGTGCAGGCGCGTGGGCGACACCGAGTGAGAACGGCACGGAGAGCGCCAGCCAGCGGGTGAGCAACGGGATCTCGGGAACGTAGAGAGCGGTGTTGTAACGCCAGGAGTAATACAGGAAGTCGTGGAGAGCGTCGTGCTGCGCGAAATAGACAAACACGGCGACGACGACGAACCCGAAGGTTGTGGCGATACCCAGCCACAAGCGCACGAGCGGTTGGCGAAGGGCGGATTCGCGGGTGGCGAGAATGGCGGACCAGACGAATGCGACACCGAGATCGAGGATGCCCGGTTGTTTGGAGAGGAAGCTGGCGACGAAAGCGAGGCCGATAGGGATGCCGGCGAGGAAGGTTGCGCGCTGGTGGGAGCGAGCGAGAAGCCAGAAGCCGAGGGCGGAGAAAAAGATGACGAACCATTCGGTGTGAGCGGCGAGCGATTCGGCGGGCCCAACCAAAAGCGAAGAGAGGAGAACGAACGCCACGGCGGAGCAGGAGCCGGCGAGCGGATTGCCGAGGTGCCGGCCGATGCTGCGGAGACGGAATGCGACGATTCCGAGACCAAGCGCCAGAACGACGTGCACGGCCCGGGAATTCCAGTCGCCGGCCACGGAGAAAATCGCGGCTTTCAGATAAGGAACGAGAGGGCCGCGATGATCGACCGTGTCGCGATAGAGCACGGCGCCCTCGCGGATTTGTTGGGCCATCGTAACGGTTACGGCTTCGTCGAGGTTCCAAAGCGTGCGCTCCAGGAACGGCAGTCGAAGGACGGCCAGCGCCACAAGCAGCGACGCCAACCAAATAGTGGCGACGAAGAAAGAGCGCGTGCGCGAGGTCATGGGGCGGGCGCGAGCTCGCCGATGAGGGCGGTGAGATAGCTCCAGTCGAAGGACTCGTTATTGGCGCGGCCAGGGGAGAGCCGCACGATCAGACGACCCCGACGGCCCGGAAGGAGGACGCGCGCGTGTTGGAGACCGCGGTCTCCGGGATTTGAATACGGATCCAGCGCCCGACGATAGAGCGTAACAGGGTCGCGCCCCGGTTCGACGAAATCGACAATGGCTTCGACGCCGTCGGAACGGCGGTGGCCGCGTTCGTCGGCGATGGCGTTGGGATCGAGGTGAAACCCGAAAATGACGGCTGCTAGTTCGGGCGGGCACTCGTAGGTGACGCGGGACGGCGCGTGCGCGACCCAGCCATGCTCCGTGAAGTGGCGGACGCGTGTGCCGTCGGAGCCGACGCTATCGACCGGCAGCAGGATGCGATCGGGCCCCAGGAAGAGATCGGGGCCGCCGCCGCGCGCGCGCACGCGAGAGATATAGGTGCGGTTGGCGGGGCTGGAGCCGCCGTAGGGAACGAATTTCAGTTCGATGTCGCCGGAACCTTTTTCGGGGAGCACGACGGATGCGGATTGAAGGCCGCGATCGGCGGGGTTTTCGGTTGGTTGGAGACCGCGCGAGAGGAGATTCGTGCGGGCGCCGTTGTCGTGGACGAAGTTGATTTCGAAAATGACATGAGCCGGACGCTCGCCCGGGGGCGAGTCGTGCAGTCCGTATTCCACGACGAGCGACTCCATGCCGGGAAGACGCGGATAAGCGATCCGCGCGAACGGGCGTGCATTCCAGATGCGGTCGTCGCGCGAGAGGCGTTCGTGGTCGTTTTGAAAGGCGACGAAAGGAGCGATGTTGCGATCGCCAAACTGAAGTGGAGGCCCGTCGGCTTCGCCGCGGAGATCGGCGAGCCAGACTTGGTCGGCTGAGGAAGAGGCCAGCACAAGACGGCCGGGTTCGGCCGGGGGGAGCAGGGCGGTGACAAAGCGAATACCGGAAGGACCATCTTCACGCTGGAGGAGAATCTGTTCCGGCGGGCGGTTCTCCGGGAGGAAATGGATTGCAAGATCGCCGAACGATTCGGGCTCGACCAAGGCATCGCGCACACCGGGATCGGCGCGATGCCACGCGAGGCGGAGGACGTGCAGCGTGGGCGGGCGATCGAAGACGAGGGAGAAAGGTCCATGGTGGGACCAGCCGGAGAGATTTTCGCGACGTTCGAATTGCCAGCCGGAGAGGTCCGCCGGCTCGAGTGGGGGCAGTTCGGCGGAGCCGTAGGCGAGAATGGGTGTGGAAGAGGGCGGGCGAAGGTCGAGAACGAGACGGCGGGCGATGTCGATGGATGCTGAAGCGACCATGGAATCTGACCGCTCTACGACGGCGTCGAGGTGGATGCCGTGGGCGGTGAGTTCGGACAAACGCAGAAGGAAGCGGGCTTGGATAATTTCAGGAGCGGGAATAATGAGGCGGCGCACCGGATGTGCGCCCAAGCGGAGGGAAACGGCGGTGGCGCCCTCCGGGAGAGAAACGGTGGCGAGGATGAGGTCGGATTGCGCGGCGGAGAGAGAGACGTCGAGGTGAACCGATTCGTCGATTGCCGGCGAAACGGCGGGCTCAGGAGCGAGCGGCGAAAGGGGATGGTAGATTCGCACGAAAGAAGGCGACGAATCGGGGGCGATGATTTGGGCGAAGCGGTCGATGATTTCGTCGCGCAGATCGGGTTGGGCGAGGAGCGGGTATTTGGTGTAACCGCGCAGTTGAGCGTCGATGATCAGGCGGGGAGGACGGGCCTGGTAGTCGTGCCAGAAGTTTTCCCAGGCGCCGGGGACGACGGCGTAGCGAGTGTCGATCTCTGGAGCGAGATTCGTCCACGGAATCATTCCGGTGATGTAGTTCGTGTAGACGTAGCGGGTGGAGGGAAGCCGATGAGAGATCGCGTAAGCTTCCGGGTAGTAACCCCACACCAGGATGGGATCAGCGGGCGCGGTGAGCGAACGGACGAACTCGCCGAGGCGGACGAGGCCAGCATCGTCGTGCGGGTGTATCCGATTTTTGAAGTCGCGCAGGCTGAGGCCGGTCCAGACAAAGAGAAGCGAGAGGGCGATACTCGTGATGATACGAAGTCGGACGCGTTCGGCGGGAAGGGCCTGGAGCCATCCGAAAATGCGGGCGAGCATCCACCCGCAGGCGAGACTGAGGCCCGGAACGAGTTGGATGGCGTAGTGGGAGAAATCGCGACCGCTGAGCATCGTCGAGACGAGGCCGGAAGCGAACCATCCGAGGAAGAGAAGAGGGACCAGGGGAAGTTCGCGGTCGCGGCGCAAGAGCAGCGGCAAGGCGGTGCGCAGCGCGAGGAGAAGCGCGGGTATGCCGATGAGCAGCGCGGCGGGAATCCACGAAGCCGGCAGCGTCCAAGCCAGGCGGGCGGCGGCGAGGCGCAGGGGCAACGGAACCTCGGGGACGTAGAGCTGGGTGTTGAACGTCCAGCAGTAGTAAACGAAATCGCGCCAGGCGTCGTTGAGATAGAAATAGAGGCAGACGAGGATCCAGGCGGTCGCGAACGAAACGATGCCGCCGAGCGCGAGACGGACGAGACGAGGGCGATCGACGGGTGTGCGGGCGAAGAGGAGCAGGAGAAGTATGCCAGCAACGAGGAAATCGAGGAGACCGGGTTGCTTGCAGAGGGAACTTGCGGCGAAGGCGAGGCCGATGAACAAGCCGGAGACGAAGCCGCCGCGAGCGAGTGCGCGGGCGAAAAGGCAGAAGCCCAGGGTGGAGAATGCGACGACGAAGTGCTCGGTGTGAGCGGCGAGCGTGTCGACGAAACCGGGTATCAGGAAAACAAGCACGGTGAACGCGCCGGCGCTCCAGCGCCCGGTGGAGCGATCGCCAAGCCGAGTGCAAAGATCGAGCAGGCCGAAGGCGCAGAGACCCATGAGTGCGGCGAGCGCGACGTGTTGGGCGCGGATGTTCCAATCGCCGGCGACGAAGAAGATGGCGGCTTTGAGATAGGGAACGAGCGGGCTGCGGTTGTCGGCGGCATCGCGATAGAGAACCGCGCCTTCGCGGACCTGCTGCGCCATGGTGAAGGTGGAGCCCTCGTCGAGGTTCCAAACTTCGCGGTCGAGGAACGGCCAACGCAGCCACAAGGCGGCGGCGACAAGGGCCAGCAGCCAGACGGCGGAGACGGCAGCGAAGCGGAGGCGGGGCGTCATGGAGGAGGCGCCGCGTCGTCCGCTCGTTCGCGCTCGCGACTGCTGACTGCGCCGTCGAAGCGAGACCAGTAGGCCCAGTCGTAGGAGTTGTTGTTGGCGGCGCCGGAGAGCAGGCGGACGACGAGGCGACCCGGAAGGTCCGGAGGGAGCGTGACGGTGGAGGTTTGTTCGCCTTGGTCGGCGGGTTGGTTGAAAGGATCGAGGGTTCGGCGAAAAAGTTCGATGGCCGGCGCGGAGGACGGCTCGAAGAGAACAACGAGCTCGATGCCGTCGGAACGGCGAACGTCGGTGTCGGGATCGCGCACGGCGGCGTCGAGCAGACCGTAGCGCAGCGTGACGGAGGCGAGGTCGAGCGGGCGCGAGTAGATCAGTTCCGCGTCGGCATGAGCTCCCCACCGATCATCGGGGAGGTAGCGGAGCGGTTGGGAGCCGAGCTCGCGGGCGGAGACGGGAGCGATGGTGCGACCGTCGGGAAGATGGATCGCGGGACCGGTTTCACGCGCCGAAAGATCGCTGAGCCAGAGCCAGTCCCAGCTGGCGTCACCGTGAGGGCCGGGCTCGACGCGGAGGACGAGTTGAGTGCCGGGGGCTTCGGCCGGGAGCTCGATGGAGGCGCGTTGAGGGCCGCGATGGGTCGGTTGGTTGAACGGTTCGAGACGGCGGGAGAAAAGTGGATGGGTGACGCGGCCGGTGTCGTCGGTGAGTTCGACCACGAGATCGACGCCGTCGGTATGACTATCGGCTTGAGCGAAGGCAGGGGCTTCCACGCCGTAATCGAAGACGATGGCGCGAAGACTCGGCGGGCGGTGCCAGACGAAGCGGGCGGGCGAGTGGGCAGACCAGAGACCCGGATCGATCGCGGTGGTGGGATGGTTGTCGCGGGTGTTTGCGACGAGCGGAAGCGCGGCGGTGTTGGCGAGTGGAAGGAGAGGACCGTGGGTGGTGGAGCGGAGATTCGTGAAGTAGATCCAGTCGTGATCGGGGATATTGTTGGCGCCGGCGAGAAAGCGGAAGACGAGCAGGCCGGGACCGAGTGGCGGGAGGTCGACGCGCTCGTGCTGGATCTCTCGGTCCAGACGGGACTCGAGCGGGTGGAGGCGTTTTTGGAACAGACGGGTCGGAGGAGCGGAGTCGGAACGATGTTCGATCACGACATCATAACCATCGGACAGGCCCCAAGCCGCCATCTCGAGGCCGTGGGAGAATTCAAGATAGCGGAGGCCAACGGGGTGTTGGTAGCCGATCTCGATGGGCGCGGTGATTTTCCAGTGGTCGGGTTGATCGGGAGACGGCTTCGGGTCACCGCCGGGGGTGTCGACGTAGAGTGGAGTGAAGGTGTGACGATCGATGCGGAAGTCGGGACCGGCGGGCCGTTCGTCCGCGATCGCCTGGCCGAAGGCGCCGAAATCGAATGAGGGGGAGACAATGGAGCGTTCGCGAGTGACGACGACGGCGTGAAACGGCGTGCCGGGAGGCGTGGCGGGATTGGCGAAGAAGAGGACGTCGACGGGTTCAGCGGCAGGATGATCGACCGCGGCGACGCGCGTGTGGTTGACGTAGAGATCGACGCGGATCGCGTCGGCGGGCGCGGAGACATGGAGGCGCGGCGGTTCGTGGCGAAGAAAGCTGCGATGGCCGGAGAGAACAATGGAAGGGGCAGGGATCAGGTCGCCGTCGAGCGGTTCGCCCGCGGTGGAAGCAAGACGGCGAAAGAGTCGGACCCCGAGACGGTCGGCGTGCGTGGACGCGACTTGGGCATAATCGCGGCGCAGCCGCGTGGCGAGTTCGTGGCGGGCGAAGAGCGGGTATTTAAAGTAACCGCGGGACGCGCCCGTGTCGACGACCAGGGCGGGACGATGGCGATCCCAGTCGGCGGCGAGGAGAGCTTCGCCGTCAGGAAGGGCGGTCGGCGTCGTGTCGATGAGCGGGTCGAGGTTGCTCCAAGGGACGAGCCCGGTGACCCAATTGGTGTAAACGAAGCGGGTGGCGGGAAGACGTTGGGAGAAGAAATAGATTTCGGGGAAGTAGCCCCAGATCAGGATGCGGTCGCGCGGCGTCGTGAAGGATTGAACGAGTTGGCCGGTCTCGGGGATCTGGAGATCGCGTGGATCGAGTTCGCGAGCGCGACGCGCGAGATCGAAACCGGATAGGACAAGCACGAGCAGCGTGGCGACAACGAGAACTCGCCGGAAAGTAGAGGGCTGGAAGCGCTGGCGGGCAAAATCGAACAGGCGGGCGAGCGCCCAGCCCGCAGCGAGGCTGAAGCCGGGGACGACCTGGGCGCTGTAATGGGAGAAGTTTCGGCCGCTGAGCCCGGTCGAGAGAATGCCGGCGGCGGACCAGCCGAGGATGAGCCAGGGAAGGAGCGGAAAAGCAGAGGGGCTCGAAGTGGCAGCAAGGTTGGTGGGGCGCGAGGAAAGAGAACGAACGGCGGTGAGGAGAAGGTGAGCGGCTGCGGCGGCGGCGAGCAGTGCGAGCGCGGGTGAGCCGTTCCAAACGAGGATGAACGGATCGGCCATGCCCGCGAGACGCTGGAGGCGCGGGACGGCGGGGATGTAGGTTTCGGTGTTGTAGGTGAACGCGTAGTAGCGGAAATCCGCGAAGGCCCCGTGCGCGGCAAAGTAGAGGACGAAGGCGAGGACGGGCAGTGCGGCGCCGAAGAGAAGACCGAGGAAAGCGCGGGCAAAGCGTGAGCGGGAGCCGGGTTGCTGCCACGCGAGGAGCGCGAGGAGGACCCACGTGACGCCGAAATCGAGGAGGGCGGGCTGTTTGCAGAGGAAGGAGCAGCCGAAGAAAAAACCGGCAGGTAGCGCGGAGAAAAAGTTGGGGCGGGCAAGCGACCAAACGAAGGCACCGAAGCCAAAGGTGGAGAACAAGGCGACGAACCAGCCGGTGTTGGCGGAGAGGGCGTCGCCCTTGTCGAGCATGACGAAACTCAGAACGGTAAATGCGAACGCGGCGCCGACGCCCGCGGCGTTGTCGCGGAGGCGACGGGCGAGTTGCCAAAGAACGAAGGCGGCGGCGCCAAGCGCTAAAGCGAGCGCGAGGTGAACGGCGTCGGCGTTCCAATGGCCGGCGAACGCGAAGATGGCGGCCTTGAGATAGACCATGAGCGGGCCGCGGTTGTCGGCGGCGTCGCGATAGAGGACGTCGCCGCGAAGCACCTGCTCGGACATCGTGAACGTGGTGCCTTCGTCGAGATTCCAAATTTGGCGATCGAGAAAAGGTGCGCGCAACGCCCACGCGGCGAGAAGGAGGGCTGCGAAGCAGAAGAAGGCGAAGAAGCGGGAGCGGTTCATTGCTCGGGCACGGAGGGCGAATCGGCTGGCGGGGACTCGCCGTTTGAGAGGGAAGGAGCGAGAAGGCTTTCGCCTTCGAAGGTGCCCCAGAAGCCCCAGTCGAAGGCGTTGTTGTTATGCGGACCGGGAGCGAGGCGGAAGGAGAGGCGGCCGGATTCGAACGGCGGGAGATCGATGGTGGAGGTTTGTTCGCCGAAGTCGGAGGGATTGTTGAAAGGATCGAGGGTGCGACGCAGAAGCTCGACGCGGCTGGCGTCGGAGGACGGTTCGAACGTGACGATCATTTCGACGCCGTCGCTGCGCTGTTGCCCGGATTCGTCGCGATCGGCGCCGGCGGAGAGACCGTAGCGGAAAGTGACGTGGGTGAGATCGGCGGGGCGTTCGTAGATGAGTTCGGCGTCGGCGTGCGCGCCCCAGTCGGCGGGGCCGTTGCGTTTGGAAGGGTCGCCGTTTGTGTCGACGGTGTAGCTGGAGATGGGCAGAAGCTGGCGAGTCGGAGAGATGACGATGGACGGGCCATAACCTTCGGCTTGGACGGCGCCGATCCAGGCCCAATCCCAGCTCGCGTCGTTTTGCGGGCCGGCGGCGGTGCGAAGAACGAGGGTGCCGGAGAGGTGAGCGGGAAGTTCGATGCGGGTGCTTTGTTCGCCGCGGTGTTCGGGGTGATTGAACGGGGTGAGCGTGCGGGAAAAGAGCGGGTGGATTGTTTGTTGATCGTCGATCAACTCGAGGATGAAGGTGACGCCGTCGGTGTGGCCATCGGGCGACGTGTAAGCGCCTTCTTCGATGCCATAGTGAAGGGTGAGTGCGGCGAGGTGGGAGGGGCGCGGCCATTCGAAGCGGGTGGGCGCGTGGGCGAGCCACTGGCCGGAGGTGTTTGTCAACGTGGACGCGGACGACGTCGTGGCGGAACGAGGAACAATCACGTCGTCGCCCAGGTGCAGAAGCGGACCGGGCGCGTGGCCACGAAGCTGACCGAAGTAGATCCAGTCGAAATTCGGTTGATTGTAAGGACCTGCCAGAAAGCGGAAGAGGAGGCGCGCACCGCTGGCTTCGGGGAGCTGGAGCGTGACGTGTTGTGGGACTTGATCGGCAGCGATGGTGCTGACCTGCATGCGGCGCTCGTGCAGGGTTGTGCGCTGGCCGGCGGGATCGACGAGAATGACCTGGAGGTCGTAACCATCGGTGTGGCCGCGAGAATCGAGGTAGCCGCCGTGGACGAACGAGAGCGTCCGGAGGCCGACCGGGCAGGGATATTCGAGTTCGGCGGGAGCGTCGATCCGCCAAGTGTCGGGGCGTCCGGGCGAAGGCGCGAGATCGCCGAAGACGGAATCGAGGGCGATTGGGGCGAGGGAAAGATCAGGAAGGTGGAGCTGAGGACCGAGGATCGGTTGCACGCGGGATTTTCCGCTGAAGGCGTGGAAGTCGAAGGCGCGGCTGAAGGATTGGGCGCCGTCGGCGGATGTGATGCGGGCGCGGATTTCGCGCGTGGCGGGATTGCGGCCGTCGATGAAGAACTCGGTGTCGACGGGAAGTGAAGGCGGATGCGCGATGGAAGCGATAGGTTGCGGGCCGGCGAAGACGTCGATGCGAGTGGCGCCTCGAGGCGCGCGGATGCGCAGACGCGGAGCCTCGTGGCGGCGACGCTCGTGATTGCCGGAGAGGAGAATCGATTCGTCCGCAGGAAGCTTGGGCAAGAAGAGTGAAGTTTCGGCGGCGGGAAGCAGTCGGCGAAACACCTTCATGCTATAGAACGAAGCGACTTGCGCGTAATGAGCGCGAAGGTCGGCCCAAAGATCAGGCTGGTCGTGAAGCGGATATTTCAGGTAGCCGCGGGCGCCGCCGGTTTCGATGATGAGTTCGGGCGGGTTGCGACGGAAGTCGGCGAGGAGTTGTTGGGGCGCGCCGGGGATGATCGCGTAACTCGTGTCGACGAGCGGATCGAGGTTGGTCCAGGGAACGAGGCCGGTGACGAAATTGGTATAGATGAAGCGGGTGGAGGGAAGACGTTCGGAGAGGGCGTAGAGTTCGGGGTAATAGCCCCAGACGAAGATGCGATCGGAAGGCGCGGAGTGGGCGCGGATGAGTTGAGCGATTTCGAGCGGAAAGGTGTCGGGCTGGGCGAGAACGCGGGCGCGAGGTTTGTAAGAAAAAGCGAGAACGATGAGCGCGAGGGCGGTGACGGCGTAGGTGGTCCAGGAAAGTGCCGACGACTTTCGGCGGCCGACTGCCGCGATGAATTGGGAAAGGCCCCAGCCGCAGGCGAGGCTCAGCGGCGCGACGAGTTGGGTGCTGTAATGAGAAAACGTGCGGCCGCTCAGGCCGGTCGAAATCAGGCCCGACGCGCACCAGCCGAGGATGAGCCAGACGAGAAGCTGCGGGTGGAAGGGCCGGCGCAGAACGTCGCGAGCGGATTGGAAGAGGAGCGCGAGCGATGCGGCGAGCGCGAGAACGAGGACGACGGGAGCATTGGCCCACGCCAGTGCAAACGGCGCCCGCATGCCGGCGAGACGTTCGAGGAGCGGTGCTTCGGCGACGTAGATCTCGGTGTTGTAGGTGAACGCGTAGTAGATCGCTTCGCGCCAAGCGTGGTGGGCGGCGAAGTAGATCGTGAATGCGGCGACGGGAAGAAGGGCTCCAAGAACGGAGGCGAGCCAGAGGCGGATCAGGGAGCGCGCGCGCGTGCGATCTTGAACGATGAGCAGGGCGAGGAGAACCCAGACAACAAGGTAGTCGAGGAGCCCCGGTTGTTTGCAGAGAAAGGAAAGTCCGAAAAGAGCGCCGAAAAGGAAGCCGCGGGGGAGCGTGGGCCGGCCGAGAGCGGTCACGAACGCGGCGAATCCGAACGCGGAGAATGCGGCGAGGAACCAGCCGGTGTGCGCGGAGACAGCGTCCGCGGGATCGAGGAGCGTGATGCTCAGAAAGGTAAAGATCGCCGCGGAGAAAAGGCCGCAGAGATTGTCGCCCCGTCGACGCGCGATCTGCCAGAGAGCGACGGCGATGCCGCCCATGAGGAGGGCGAGGACGAGGTGAACGGCGCGGGTATTCCAATCGCCGGCGACGGCGAGAACGGCGGCTTTGAGGTAGGGAACGAGCGGGCTACGGTGATCGGCGGCGTCGCGGTAGAGCACGGCGCCGTCGAGGACCTGTTGCGCCATGGTGAACGTGCCGCCCTCGTCGACGTTCCAGATTTCGCGATCGAGAAACGGCCAGCGCAGCCCGAGCGCCGCGAGGAGCAGGGCGGCGGTAAGGAGCAGCGGTGTGAGGCGGCGCATGGCGGGGGCAGGAGAGCGCGGACGGGTGTCCGGACAAGGAGGAGAGAATCAAGCGGCGACGCGACTACGTTGACAGGCCGATGAGTAAGGATCGGAGAGTGTGACGCGTGCGAGCAGCCTCGAGGTGTCAGAGCCGGCGGGCGCACACCTGGATTCTTCGCTTCGCTCAGAATGACAGCGTGTGGGTGACTGCATGGGATCTTACCAGCTGGACTCCTGGCGGTCGGGGCGGCCGGAGAGCCGGGCGGGTTGAGTGCGGCGGGTGTTGCCGTCGAAATCGAGGACGGTTTCGCGAGCGAAATCGGCGTGTTTCGGGAGGACGCGCTCGATGTCGTAGGCACGGACCACTTTCGAGTAACCCATTGGCGCGGTGGAGGTGCCGTTGGCCTGTTTTTCGAGGCAGGCTTTCATGACCTGCGCGAACTTCACGGGATCGCCAGCCTGGACGAGGTAGGCCTCGGCGCGGTGTGTCACCATTTCAGGGATACCGTGAACATCGGTGGAGACGATGGGCGTCTCGAAGGCCATCGCTTCGAGCAGGACGCGTGGGAAGGATTCCTCGTAGGATGTGCAGACGAACATGTCGGACAGCACGAAGAAGTCGTAGGCATCGCGGGTCTCGGTGACGATCGTCACCAATTTATCGATACCGAGCATCTCCATGTCGCGGATGAGCGAATCCTGATATTCGCCGGCGCGACCGCCGACGAAAAGGAAGCGGTATTTGGCGCCGCCGGCGTAGTGGCGCATGAAGGTGTCGATCGTGCGGATGAAGATGTGCTGGCCCTTGCGCTCGCAGACGGTGCCGATGTTCGCGATGATGATTTCGTCTTCGGCGAAACCGTGTTTGCGGCGGAGTTCGGCCTTGGTGTGGGTGCGCTTGAATTTTTCGATGCGCGGGAGGTCGATCCAGGAGGAGACGAAGCGGAAGTTGTCGTGGTCGTTGAACTCCTCGAAGTATTTCCGGCTGGCGTTGCAGAGGAAGGCGACGCGGGTGGCCTGGCGGAAGGCAGCGGGCGCGAGGTGCTGCATGTGCTTGTGCAGCATTTTCGAGAAGAAACGTTTCAGCGAAGCGCTCTCGTGGATGTAGAACATCGACGGCTTGCCGGCGGCAGCGGCGAGATGGACGCCCCACCAGCAGGCCACGGTGTTGCACAGGACGGCGTCGGCGCGCGCCAGCGGTTCGCCGACCTTCTGGCGCATGACCGCGAGTTGCTCGGCGAACTCGGCGTCGCTGCGGGAGCCGTGGAGTGGGTGGCGATCGATAATGGAAATCTGGATACCAAGCGCCTCGTAGGCCGAGCGGAGCGGACCGTCCTCGGCGGAGAGGACGTCGATGTGGAAACCCTCCTGGCGCGCCATGTGCGCGGCGTATTCGAGCAGAAAGAGCGGGGCACCCTCGTAGTTGAGATTGTGGGTGACGAGGAGGAGCCGGAGTTGGCCGAGCCGGGACGAGTATTCGTAGCGATAGGTGTCGAGACGAAGGTCGCCGGTGATGAGGAAGAACTGCCGGGGGAAATTCGGATCGGGGAAGTTCGTGTATTTGCGGAGGAAGGCCACGTGTTCGTTTTCGTAATACGTGGTGCCGCGGGAGGCGGAGCCCCAGTGCCAGAGGACGGCCTGCGGCGTGTAAACGACGCGGTGGCCGGCGGCGCGAAGGCGGAGGCAGTAATCGACGTCGTTGTAGGTGACACGGAAGTCTTTTTCGTCGAAGCCACCGAACTCACGATAGAGTGACGTGCGCGTCATCATGCACGCGCCGGTGACGGCGGTGACATCGCGCGCGAGCTTGTGGAAGGGAAGGTGGTCGTCGGATTCGGAATCGAGACCGGCGAGCGGGACATCCGCGAGCCCGTGATGCGGGCCGACGGCCACGCCGGCGTGATTAAGGTGGTTGTTGGGGTAAAGGAGTTTGGCGCCGACAACTCCGACATCGGACATGGCGAACCAGCCGGCCATGGCTTCGATCCAGCCCGGTTTGAGCGCGTCGACGTCGTTGTTGAGATGAAGGATGAGAGGCGTGTCGACGTAGGGCAGCGCGGCGTTGACCAGCATCGAGTAGTTGAACGGCAGCATCGGATCCACGGGCGGGCGGATGACGCGGCAGTTGAACTCGCGGCGCGAAGGAAGGGCGCGGAGGAGGCGAACGGTTTTTTCGTCGCGGGAGAAATCGTCGACGATGATGAGCTTCACGTAGCGCCAGTCGACGGTGAGGAGCAGCGCGTCGAGGCAACGCTCCATGAGATCGGCGCGGTCGCGGGTGGGAATGACGATGGTGACGTGATGCTGCGCGAGGTAATTGGAATCCCAATACAGCTGGTGGTGCAACGACGCGAGGCGGCTGGCGAAAGGAGGCTGGAAGGCGCGCGCGGGAATCTGGCGGCGGATGATGGCGGCTTCGATCGCGTGGCGGGTCGCCTCGACGAGCGGATGGCCGGCGCCGTAAGCGGGGGCGGGATCGGGCGCGTGATAGCAGATGGCGTCGACGTGGCGAACCTGTGTAGGTCGGACGTTTTCGGATACGCGCAGATTGAGATCGAAATGCAGGGCGGGCGCGTAGTCGGGCATGAATTCGCGCGCGCGCATGAAAAGTCCGCGATGGATTGCGGTGAGATGGCCGGGCTGGTGGCCGGAGATGACGAGGGCGGGATTCCACTCGCATTTGAACGACGGAGCGGACCGCGTGCCGGTGTCGGACATGCGGTCTTCGTCGGTGAAGACGAGCTCGGCGTCAGGCGAGCGATCGATGGTTTCGGCGACGAAGAGCAGTGCGAAATCGGTGAGGCGACCGCTGGGGTCGGGGAAGCAGAGCCAGTCTTCGCCGAGGGAGTGGGCGGCGGCGTTAAGGGCGGCGGCGCGGTTTGCGTCCGTGGCGACGACGACTTTTACGCGCAGATCGCTGGCGGCAAGGCGGGCGAGTTCGGAGGCGAGCTCGGGGGAAGCGTCGTGTGGTTGGACGAGCGCGAGCGACCAACGGTTGAACAGCTGGACGCGAAGCGAGTCGAGGAAACGCGCGACGTGGCCGGGCGCGGCCGAGCCGGCGTCAAGGACGAGGGCGAAGGAAGGACCGTCTTTGCGCGCGGCGAGCGTGGCGGCGGATTGAACGAACACCTCGCGAAGACGTGGGGCGATGGTGTTGTGGGCGAGCCAGCTTTGGTAGTCGTCGCGGAGCTGCCAGGCGAACCACGGCGGCGTTTCGGGGGATTCGTCGCGATAGAGACGGTGGACGGCGAAGACGTCGCGCCAGAAGGAAAGGCCGCCGGTGCGAACCTTCAGTTCGCGGCAGGCGCGGAGAACGGCGCGGACGATGTAGCGGTAGTTTTGTTTCGAATACGGCGGGAGCGGGTGCTCTTTCTCGAGGTAGGTCCAGGGATAGAGGCGTTTGGTGAACGCGAGGACCTTTTTGCCGTTTTCGAGGACGGCGAAGATTTTGAGGCAGACGGGTTCGGCGAGGTGGCCGGGCAGATCGACGTTGCCGCGGAATTGGCAGAAGCGCGCGTGCTCGACGGCGGGGAAGAGTTTTGCGACGTCCTCGCGCTCGAAACCGTGAACGAGGTTGTTCTGCGTGCGGTTGTCGGTGGTGGCGATGAGGCAGCGGATTTTTTGCTCCGCGTGAAAGATCCAACCGCCGATGTGAAGCTTGTCGTAATGCGTGTGACCGATGACGTGCGGTCCTTCGAACACGCCGTAAAGTGGAGGAACGGGCAGGGCCTCGAGCGGGATGACGGAACGTTCGCGGACGAGTTTGCGGGCGTGATCGTCGCGTTTAACGCCCGGGTGAAACGTCGGCTGCTTGAGCAGATCGAGCAGCATGGGTTTCACGAGCTCGGGACGCAGCGTGGGGCGAAGACGTTTGTTGGGGCCGTTGCCCTTGCAGCGGATCGGGACGCGCCAGAATTCGGCCCAGTCGTTGTTCTCGTTGAGGATTTCGAGACGGATGAGTTTCGCGCCGGCCCAAGGATCGAGGCGGAAGGCGAAGCCCGGGTGCTGGTGGGCGGTCCACTGTGGGTAGGCCGCTTCGATGTCGCGGCGCGGGAGACCGAGAAAACCCATGAACGGCACGTCGTCGATGAACGCGCGAACGTCGATGTAGCGCGTGTGCGTTTTCGAGACGAACCAGCCGGTGATCCAGAATTGCTCGGGTTTGAGCGACCAGTCGGTCGGGTGCTCTACGTGGAAGACGTAGGACTCGTTTTCGTTCATGCGGGAGTGAGCCGGAGGGAAAGGATTTTATGAACCGCGAAGGGACGCGAAGAGGCGGGAAGAAGGATGGATGGCCGCAAAGAGGCGCAGAAGGCGCAAAAAACAGCCGGAGAGAAATGCGCGGTGGGGGCACCGTGCCTCCATCGGAGCAGGAGGGTCATACGGATTTAGCCGAAGTAGATTTCGCGGGCCATGGCGACGTGGACGGGGAGGGAAATGCGGGCGTCGTAGAAACGCGAGACGCGGGTGTAGGCCATCGAGATCATTTTCGTGTCGCCGGCGTAGTGACGATCGAGGGCGGTTTTCAGGGTGGCGGCGAGCTTGTGGTAATCGCCGGCGCCGATGAGGTAGGCCTCGTCGTCGTTGACGAACATTTCGGGGATGCCGTTGACGTTGGTCGAAACGACCGGGAGGCGGAACGTGGCGGCCTCGAGGAGGACGCGCGGGAAGGATTCCTCGAAGCTCGTGCAGCAGAAGATGTCGGCGACGCGATACCAGTCGTAAACGTCGAACGTTTCGGGGACGAGCCGGGTGTTGGTGATGCCGAGGAGTTCGATATCCTGTTTGATGGTGTCGAGGTAGAGCCCCTCGCGCGCGCCGACCATGATGAACTCGAGCGGGCCGTGCTGAGCGAGTTCGGGGCCGTGCTGTTTCAGCAAATGATCGATGGCGCGGATGTAGATGTGCTGGCCCTTGCGCTGGCAGACGGAGCCGACGTTGACGATGACGGTGGCGTTGGGCGGGATGCCGTATTTACGGCGGAGCGCTTCCTTCGAGTTTTGCGCCATGAAGCGCTCGATGCGCTCGACATCGATCCAGCTGTTGATGAGGCGGAAATTATCGTGGGCGTTGAGATCGGCGAAGATCTTGCGCGTGGCCTCGGCGATGAAAACGACGCGTGTGGCGTCGCGCATTGCGTCTTCGATGAGCGGGATGACTTCCGGGGACGCGAGATTGTGTTCGGAGAAGAACCGACGCGGGGCGTTGCTCTCGTGGATGTAGAGCGCGGCGGGAAAATTCAGTTTCTGGGCGAGTGGAACGACCCAGTAGGAAAGCATGGTGTTGCCGATGAGCAGATCGATTTCCTTCCACGCGGGAAGCGCGGCGAGTTTTTCGGTTTCGCGGCGGAAGGTGTCGGCGGTTTCGGCTTTGAGGAGCGGATCGAGATCGAGGACCTCGACGGAAAGCCCGGCTTCCTCGAAGGATTTGCGCAGCGGGCCTTCCATGGGCGAGAAAACGCGGACCTCCCAGCCCTGCTGTTTCGCGAAGTGACGGGCGTATTCGAGAATGAACAACGGCGCGCCCTCGAGGCGGAGGTTGTGCGTGACGATGCCGATTCGCAGTTTGAGCGGCCGGCGGGAGAAACGGTGGTCGTAGGGATTGAGGCGGAAGCTCGGCGAAGCGAACTGGGCGATCTCGCTGATGTAGGGGTCGCGGTAATTTGGATACCGGCGGACGAAGGCGAGGTGTTCCTTTTCGGTGTAGCTGTTGCCGCGCGAGGCGGAGCCGAGGTGAACGAGCGTGGATTGCGGCGTGTAAACGGTGCGGAAGCCGGCGGCGGCGGCGCGGAGGCAGTAGTCGACGTCGTTGTAGGCGACCTGGAAATCGGCTTCGTCGAAGCCGCCGAGTTGCTTGTAGAGATCGGTGCGCGTGATGAGGCAGGCGCCGGTGACGGCGGAGACGTTGCGCGCGGCGTGCGGGAGGAAGAGATAGCCGAGATCGTCCTTCGGGAGACCGACGAACATGCCGTGGGCGAGGCCGCCGTTGGGGGCGATCCAGATCCCGGCGTGGTTGAGGGAGTCGTCGGGATGAATCAGACGCGCGCCGACGACACCGACGCCGGGGACGGACATCCAGCCGACGAGATCTTCGAGCCAGCCGGGTTCGCGCGCCTCGATGTCGTTGTTGAGATGGAGGACGAGCGGAGTTTCGGCAGCGGCGGAGCCGAGATTGACGAGGCGGGAGTAATTGAAGGCGGTGTCGGCGGTGGTTTTGTCGCTCGTCGAACCGGCCTGGTTGCGCTCGCGGTTACGAATGATCCGGCAGTAGGGGCGGGATTCGAGATGGGCGAGGAGCGTGAGAGCAGCGGGATCGGTGGAACCGTCATCGACGATGATGAGGCGGACGTGATCCCAATTGACGGTGCGATCGAGCGAAGCAACGCAGGCGGAGAGGAGCTCGGCGCGGTCGCGGGTCGGGATGACGATGGTGACGTTGTTTTCCGCGAGCAGCGACGGGTCCCACTTCAGTTGGTGGAGCGAGAGCGCGTAATCCTTCATCAACTGCGGGAGAAAAACCTCGGCGCGGAGGCCGCGGCGTTGGACGGCATCGGCGATGCCGCGGCGGGCGGCGTCGAAGAGATAGCCCTTTTGGTCGCCCTTGCTGGCGGTGCTCTCCTCGTGAGCGCGCCAGTGGTAGCAGACGAACGGGACGTGGAGGACGTTTTGATTTTCGATCAGCTCAAAGCAGCGCAGGAGAAGATCGATGTCCTGGGCGCCCTCGTAGCCCAGGCGGAGGCGGCCGGCGCGTTCGACGACGCTGCGGCGGATGACGGTGAGATGGTGAATGTAATTGTGCGTGATCGCCATCTCGGGGCTCCAGGCGCCCTTGAGCTGGGCGTCGTAGCGGCGGCCGGTGGCGTCGATTTTATCCTCGTCGGTGTAGAGCAGGTCGGCCGACGGGTGCGCGAGGATGGCTTCGGCGACGTGGAGGAGGGCGTCGGCGGGGAGAAGATCGTCGTGGTCGAGGAACGCGATGTAGTCGCCGGTGGCGAGATCGAGCGCGGAATTGGTGGCGGCGGAGATGTGGCCGTTTTTCTCGCGTATCACGTATTTGATACGCGGATCCTGTTTCGCGGCGGCGGCGAGACGTTTGGCGACGTGAGGTTGCGGGGAGGCGTCGTCGGCGAAGCAGAGTTCCCAGTTGGTGTAAACCTGGGCGTGGACGCAGTCGATGAGCTCGTCGAGGAAGTTCGCCGGCGTGTTGTAGGTCGGGACAACGATGCTGAACTTGGGACCGCGGGCGGAGATTTTTTGGCCTTCGGATTTGAGGAAGTTGAGAAGACGGGGCGTGAGGCGATTGTGGTGGGCCCAGAGATCGTAAGGCTCCTTGGCGCGGGATACGACAGCGGGAACGGGCGCGGGGCGCTGGCGGCCGCGGATCATTTTCTCGGTAAGCTTGCGGCGGGTGGCGGCGACGGCGCCGAGGAGGCCGGACCAGCTTTCGACGGCGTAGCCGCCGGAAAGGATGGCGCGGAGGAAGGCGGAGGCGACGCGGAGGAATTTGGTTTCGCCAAAAACGGGAATGGGGCCGGAGTTTTCGTCGAGCTTGTTGATGAAAAGACGCTTTGAGCGGAGGAGCGCGCGGGGCTGGTCGGGATAGTCGACGAAGATCTTCAGGCACGCGGGGCTGAAGGAATCGGCGCGGACATCGACGAGACCGTAGTAGGCGGATTTGAGCGCCTGCGGAAAATTGGGGTGGTGTTGGAGAACATCTTCGCGCTCCTTGCCCCAGATGAGGCGGTTTTCGGAGTTGCAGCCGATCGTGGCGGCGAGCCGGGAGATGGTGCGCGAGGTCGAAAAAGCCCAGCCGGAGACGCGGAATTTTTCGTAGTGGGCGTTGACCCAGTTGTCGGGAAGGTCGAGGAAGCCGGCGAGGTCGTTTTCGGGCAGCATCTCCGTCTGGTTGACGGTGATCTCGGCGAGGACGCGTTTGGCCTCGGCGTGGAGGGCGGAGGACGGCTCGAAGTGGAAATGTCGATACAGGTAGTAAAGGCTTTCGGGAACGAGCGCGGTGCGGAGGAGCGGTTTGGGTTGGGCGGCGGGGAGTTTGTCGCCAGACGTGGTGACCGACGTGCGGAAGAATTCCTGCCACGTGTTGTCGGGACGGAGGACCTCAAGCGTGAGGGTTTGGGCGCCGAGCCACGGGCGGACATTGACGCGGAAGCCGGCTTTGGCGGCGGAAGGGGAGTGGTTGAAATGCGCGCCGAGGTCCGGGCGATCGAGGCCCTTGATGCCGTAGAAGATAACGCCATCGAGTTTGGCGCGCAGGTCGAGGAGTTCGGCTCCGTCCTTGGCGTGAACCCACCCGCGGATGTCGGCGGTTTCTTCGGTGAAGTGCCAGTCGCTGGGTTGGTCGATGAAGAAGAAGCAGGAGTCGTTTCCTTGCATGAAAGGGCCGATTAGAGCGGGAAGGCCGCGGGTCAGACAAGCGAAGTTTTGCCGGCGGGAGCGGGTGGAAGAGAATGTGATAAATGCTCCGGGATGGCGGATTGCGATAGCGGGTCGGAGCTGCGAGATGGTCTAACGGCGAGCGCGGCGGAACGTCCGTTGACAACTCTGCGACGCGCGTGGTTTGAAGAACGGTTTCCTCGTATGAATCCAGCATCTTTGAAGACGACGGACGGTGACGGCTCCGGTCGGCGGGATATTTCTTCGCTCGGAGAGGCGAAAACGGGGGAATCGAGGGGCGATGACAGGCTCGACCGGATGTTTATCGTGGTGGTGTTTGTGGCGGCGCTGGTGACGAACTTTTATCTCGTTACCTCTAACTGGAGTGCGGGGTTTTTGATCGGACACGAGTTTCGTCAGGCGCAGACGGCGATGATCGCCGAATACATCGACAAGCAGAATAATTTCTCGCTGCGCTATGAGACGCCGATTTTCGGGAAGCCGTGGCAGGCGCCGTTGGAGTTCCCCCTGTATCAATGGGCGGTGGTGGCGGTGAGCCGGGCGACGGGCTGGCCGCATCATGAAAGTGCGCGGACGGTCGGCGTGGCGTCGTTGTATTTGGCGTTGCCGGCGCTGTATTTGTTGCTGGGACGCGCGGGGCTGAAACCGCTGCGGCGGTTGCTGCCGCTGGCGCTGGTGCTGGCGACGCCGGTGTATCTCTTTTACGCGCGATCGTTCCTGATGGACGTGACCACGATGATGCTGTCGGCGTGGTTTTTGGCGTGCTTCGTGGAGGCGATGAAGACGCGGCGATTTGGATGGCTCGTCGCGGCATCGCTCACGGGAACGGCGGCGGGGTTGATCAAGAGCCTGGTCTTTTTTGTGTGGTTGTTTCCGGCGTTCTTGTTCGGCGCGTGGTGCTTGTGGCAGGATTTTCGGAGCAAGCGGGGCGGGCGCGCGATGGTGGAAACTGTGGTGTGGGGCGTGGGAGCGGTGGTGGCGCCGGCCGTGGCGGTGACGTGGTGGGTGAGATTCACGGACGCAATCAAAGAAGAGAATCCGTCGACGGTCTTCATGACGTCGAAGAATCTGACAGAAGGGAATTTCGGCATGTATGAGCTGAGCGCGCGGGTGTCGCGCGAGACGTGGCATTGGTTGCTGGAATGCTGGTCGCAGACGATCGCGCAGCCGTGGGTGATTGGCGTTTTGGTGCTGGGCGGCGCGGCGATGTTGCGCGGGGAGCGGTGGCGGGTGCTGGGGGCGGCGGGTTTGTTTTTGGCGGCGCAGATGATGTTTCCGTATGCGTATGCGTATCAGGATTACTATTTCATCGCGGCGGCGGTGTTTGTGGTGTGCGCGTTTGGATTTGTGGCGAACGGCTGGTTGGAGTTGCGGGCGCCGCGTTTGCTGAGGTGGGCGTTGGTGTTGTTGCCCTTCGCGCCGATGTATCACGCGTATGCGCGGTATTATCGACCGATGCAGGAGGTGCCGAGCGATGGCGGCACGGGGTTGACCCATGCGCTGCGGGATTTTCTGCCGAAAGGCAGTGTGTTGATCATCTCCGGAACGGATTGGTCGGCGATCATCCCGTATTATTCGAAACTACGGGCTTTGATGATCCGGAACGGACTGGAATGGGACGCGGAGTATTTGGAAGAAGCATTCGATCGGCTGGAGGACGAACATGTGTCGGCGCTGGTGTTGGTGGGCGATCAACGCGGGAACCAGATGCTGCGAGAGCTGGCGACGAAGCGTTTTGGTTTGGAGACCACGCCGACCTTTTCGCACACGACGGCGGACGTGTATGTGAGCAATTTTTATCGCGACATTGTCGTCGCGCGGGCGCGGGGGCCGGTGCGACCGGAGGGAATCAGCTCGGTGGCGGATCCGGATCGGCCACCGACATTAATCGAGCGTCCGCAGCGTGTGACGCGTGGGATGGCCGATACGATGTTCAAAATGATGCATCCCCGGCCGGTGCAGCTCCGGCTGCAGTTCGGTTATGATCTTTGGTGGGTGGACGACATCGAAACCATCGCGGCGCATCCGGACGCGGACCTTTGGATTCCGGCACCGGCGAATGCAACGGAAGTGGAATGGCACTTTGGAATTCGGCCGGACGCTTACGAGCGTCAGGACAAGACGAACGGCGTGGAATTCATCATCGATATCGAGGCCGCGGATGGATCGGAACGAAGGGCGTATCATCGCGTGCTGGACCCCGCTGCGCGTCCGGAAGATGGCGGGATGAAACGCGAAGTGATTCCGATCCAGGTGCAGCCAGGCGAACGGCTGGTGTTTCGAACCAGGCCCAACGGGAGTTATTCCTTTGACTGGGCGTATTGGGCGATGATCAACGTGCGCTGACGCGAACACATTCGTTCGTGAAAAACTACGACGCCATCTGATGACTACCTCGTTCGCGGTCCGCAAGGAATGGGCGGCCTTTCTCCTCGTTCTGGTGGCGATTGCGGCCCATCTCTGGTGGGCGACCCGAGGGTGGGGGATTCCGGGGATGTCGGGCCACGAGTTTCGGCAGGCGCAGACGGCGCTGACGGTGCAGGCGATGCAGCAGGATGGGTTTCGGCTGGATTATTCGACGCCGATCTTCGGGCAGCCCTGGTCGGTGCCATTCGAGTTTCCGGCGTATCAATTTCTGGCGGCGGAGATGTCGCGGGTGAGCGGGATGGATATCATCACGGCGGGGCGGTGCGTGAGCTTGATTGCGTTTTACCTGGCGATCCCGGCCGTGGTGATGCTGCTGCGGCGCGCGGGATTCTCGCCGGTGGCGGCGGCGTTGGGAACGCTGCCGATGCTGTTTGCACCGGTTTATTTCTTATATTCGCGCGCGGTGTTGATCGAGTCGACGGCGCTGGCGGCGGCGTTGTGGTTTCTGTATTGGCTGGTGTGTTACCGCTTGGAACGTCGCTGGTGGCAGTTTGCGGCGGCGCTGGTGTGCGGGGCGGTGGCGGTGTTGGTGAAATCGACCACGTGGGCGGTGTTTTGCGTGCCGTGGGCGCTGTGGGGATTGAGCGATGTGTGGCGGGCGCGGTCACGCGGTTGGAAAGCGTGGACGGTGATTGCGGAGGATGTTTTCCTGCTCGGTTTGCCGTTGCTGGCGGTGGGTTTCGGGTGGGTCTGGATCACGGATCGGATCAAGGAGATGAATCCTCTCGCGGCGTTCACGGTATCGAGCGAGTTGAAGCAGTTTAATTTCGGGACCTGGGCACAGCGGACGGATCCGGGCGTGTGGAAGGCGTTGTGGGGCCACTGGAACATGGCGGTGATGCCCTGGTGGGGGCTGGCGCTCGCGGTCGTGGGTGCCGTGGTGTTGGCGCGGCGGGATCGCGCATTGGCGGTGCTCGGGTTGGTGACGTTTCTCGCGGGGCAGGCCGTGTTCATCAACCTGTATGCAATCCACGAATACTACTTTTATGCGAATACGGTATTCGCGTGCGGAGCGCTGGGCGTGGTGGTGGGGGCGCTGTGGGATGGCGCGCGCTGGGGCCGGATTGGGAGATGGGCGGGAGTGGCGGCGCTGTTGGCGGTGGGGACGGGGCAGTTCGTGGCGTATTGGAATGGTTTCTATCGGGTGCAAGTATCGGACAACAGCGGCGACTCGGGATTGATTCAGGCGATTCGCCGGCTGAGCAAACCGGGCGAGTTGATCGTAGTGCATTCGCCGGCGTGGAGCTCGGAACTGGCGTTCAGAACGAACCGGCGGATGATGATGATCCCGGACAGCCAGATGTTTCACCGCCCCGAAGAAGTGCGGCGGAGTATTCAACTGCAGCGGGATTTACGGGTGCCGCTGGTGATCTTCCTCGGCGAGTCGCGCGGGCACGCGGACTGGGTGCTGGAGCGGAGCAAGGATTTCGCGTTGGAGCTGGTGCCGTTATTCACGTGGCTGGGCGAAGCGACGATTTATGGCGCGCGAGATTCGTTCCGGGAGATGCGCGATGTGCTGGAGCAGCAGTATTTTCACGGCGTGTCGTTGTCGCCGTCGGACAACGTGCCGTTGTTGAAGGAGCCGGTGCCGATCGCGAGCCTGCCGGAAGCGGAGCAGATCGTGAAGACGATGAGTCCGCCGGCGGAGACGGGATCGTTCCCGTTTGGAGTCAATTTCTACGACGTGGAAGGCGGAAAGATGCTGCTCGCGCACAGCCCGACCGAGCTGCTCTTTCCGATTCCGCCGGGCGCGACGAAGGTTGAGGTCGGCTATCGGATGGATCCGCAGGTTTTCGACAAGGAGACGTTCGATGGTGTTTATGTGATTTTGGAAGTGCGCAAGCCGGGGAAGCAGACGGCGCTGCTGCATTGGGAGTGGGTGACGCCGTGGGGCGATCGTGCGCCCCGCCGGATCGCGGTGCCGCTCGCTGAACACACCGACGGAAAACTGGCGTTTCTCGTGCTTCCGGGCCCCGGCGCGAACAACACCTTCGACTGGGCCTTGTTGGAGTATTTGCGTATCCAATGATTGGATAGCGCCGCGCGAGTTCACTGAACGGCGCGGCGCAAGTGAGAGGCAAAGCGTCTCAGGGAACTGGCTCGCAAAAACAAAATCGCAGGATTGGCAGGCTGGACCTTTTGCGACAACCCTTCGTCATCTCGGCTCCCCCCATGGCTTTTGTTACTCCTGAAACAGCGCAGAAAAACTACGATGTGGTGATTGTCGGTTCGGGCGCCGGAGGCGGACAGACGGCGTATACGTTGTGCATGGAAGGCGCGAAGGTGCTGATCCTCGAAGCCGGACGGAACTACGACGTCGTGAAAGAGACGCCGATGTTTCAGACGAACGGCGAGGCGCCGCTCGGCGGCACGGGCACGCCGGACAAGCCGTTCGGATTTCACGACGCCACGGTGGACGGCGGGTGGACGGTGCCGGGGGAACCCTATGTGAACGCGTCGGACGATCCGCGGCGCAATTTCATGTGGTGGCGTTCGCGGATGCTCGGGGGACGGACCAACCACTGGGCGCGGATCTCGCTCCGCAACGGCACGTATGACTTCAAGCCCTACAGCCGCGATGGACTCGGTTTCGACTGGCCGATTTCGTATGAGGATCTGGCGCCGTATTACGACAAAGTGGAGATGTTGATCGGGGTTTACGGGGGCGACGAAGAGTTGGAGAACACGCCGGCGTCGCCGAAGGGGATCCTGCAACCGCCGCCCAAGCCGCGGTTGGGCGAGTTGATGATCAAGAAATACGGCGCGAAGTTGGGCGTGCCCGTGATCGCGGCTCACCGGGCGGTGCTCACGAAGCCGATGGATCATGTGAACATCCCGCCGAAGCTGCACCCCAACAATCCGAAGGCGCAGCGTATCCTGTCGGCGGATATGCAGAAACGCGCGGCGTGTTTTTGGGCGACACCGTGCGGGCGAGGCTGCTCGATCCGCGCGAATTATCAGTCGACGACCGTGCATTTGCCCCCGGCGCTCGAGATCGGAAATCTCGATATCCTGACGGATGCGATGGCGCGTGAGATCACGCACGATGAGTCAGGCAAGGCGACGGGCGTGACGTTTGTCGACAAGCGGACGGGGCGGGATGCGCACGTGCGGGGACGGATCATCGTGGTGGCGGCGAGCGCGTGCGAATCGGTGCGGTTGTTGCTCAATTCGAAATCGACGCGTTTCGCGAACGGACTCGGCAATGCGAGCGGGCTGGTGGGAAAATACATCATGGACACGGTGGGCACCGGCGTCGGCGGGCAGATTCCGGCGCTGGAGAACCTGCCATCGCTCAACGACGACGGCGCGGGCGGGATGCATTTGTATGCGCCGTGGTGGCTCTACCAGGAGCAGCTGGCCGGAAAGCTGGATTTTGCGCGCGGCTATCACATCGAACTCGGCAGCCCTGGGAAGCAGATGCCGAGCGTGAACACTTTCGCCGGGCTGGAGTTTGTGACGAAGGGGAGCTACGGCCGGAAGTTCAAGGAGGACGCGCGGCGGTATTACGGCTCGTTCATTGCGATGTCGGGACGCGGCGAAATGATTCCGAATGAAAAATCGTTCTGCGAACTGGATCCCGAATTGAAGGACAAGTGGGGGATTCCGGTGCTGCGATTCCACTGGGAATGGTCGGAGCATGAGATCAATCAAGTCGCGCACATGCGGAAGACATTTCGCGACATCGTTGAATCGATGGGCGGCAACGTGCGCCATTCGCCGGCCACGAACCCGCGCGACTTTATTGCCAGAGGCGGCGAGATCATCCACGAAGTTGGCGGCGCGATCATGGGCGCGGATCCCCGGAAATCGGTCACCAATCAATGGGGACAATTGTGGGAGGTGAAGAATGTGTTCCTCACGGACGGCGCGCCCTTCCCGTCAAACGCCGACAAAAATCCGACGGAAACGATCATGGCGCTGGCGTGGCGCGCGGCGGATTACATGATCGACGAAATGAAGAAAGGGAATCTGTAGCGCGGCGATGCGCTGCAGCAGGCACGTTCCGCCCGCATCACTACGATGAATACACCTGAACTTCCCCGGATCGATCGACGCACGGCCATCAAGTGGATGCTGACGGCTTCGGCGAGCCTTGCGATGGCGCCGCATCTCTCGTTTGGCCAGCAGGTGGCCAAGGCGTTCGAAGGCCCCGGCTATGGAACGGACCCGTTTCTTAACAAGAGTTACAAACCGGGCGAGTTCTGGCCGCTCACGCTGACATCCGCGCAGCGGCAGACGGTGGCGGCGTTGTGCGACGTGATCATTCCCGCGGATGCGAAATCGCCGAGCGCATCGGCGGTGGGAGTGCACGACTTCATCGACGAATGGATCAGCGCGCCCTATCCGGCGCAGAAGGCAGACCGGACGCTGATCCTCGACGGATTGCAGTGGATCGAAGCGGAGTCGCAACGCCGCTTCGGTCTTGCTTTTGTGAATACGATCGCGCGGCAGAAAACGATGCTGTGCGACGAAATCCGCTACGCGCCCGAGGCGAAGGAGGAGTTCAAGGCGGCGGCTAAGTTTTTCGCGCGTTTCCGCGATTTGACCGCGGCCGGTTTCTACACGACGCCGCAAGGCATGAAGGACGTCGGCTATGTGGGCAACGTGCCGCTGGCGACGTTTGATGGTCCGCCGCCCGAGTTGATCAAGCAGCTCGGTTTGGAAGGAGTTTGACGCAGCGGGGCGCGGAAGCGGAAGGCGAGAGCCGTTGCTGTGCGGCTCGTTGGTTGCGTATTGCCTGTTTATTTCGCCGAGGATTGCAGATCGCAGATAAGGGCGAGGGGAGATTAGGCCATATTCTCCACGGGCGGATTTTTTAGTCGGGGCGATTCAACCCGTTAGTGTCGTGCGGCGGGCGGCGGCATGCGTGAAGCTGGAAAGCGGCCATGCAGACGATTACCTCTTCACCGAAGCTGGACACGGCGTTGATCACGGGAGCATCGAGCGGCATCGGCTTGGCGCTCGCGCAGGAGTTCGCGCGGCACGGGCATCCGCTCGTGATTGTTGCGCCGGTGAGGGAGGAACTCGACGAAGTGGCGGTGCGGATACGCGAGGAGTTCAAGGTCACCGTGTTGCCGCTTGCGCAGGATTTGGCGCGCGACGACGGGGCGGATCGGGTGTTCGATGCGTTGATCGACCGCGGTGTGGGCGTGGACATCTTGGTCAATAACGCGGGGCTGGGTCAGCGCGGGCGCTTTTGGGAAACTCCGCTCGAGCGCGATCTGGAGATCATACGCGTGAATATCGAAGCGCCGATCCGCCTCACGAAGCGGTTCCTACCGCCGATGATCGACCGGCGGCGTGGGTGGATTTTGAATACAGCGTCGATTGCCGGCTTCGAGCCGGGGCCGTTGCTGGCGGTTTATCATGCGAGCAAGGCGTTCGATCTTTCGTGGTCGGAGGCGCTGACGACGGAGTTGAAAGATGCGAAAACGGGCGTGACGGTGACGACGCTTTGTCCCGGGCCCACGGATACGGATTTCTTTCCCAAGGCGGACATGATCGATACCAATGCGTTTCAGAAAGCGAAAGTGATGGGACCGCGGGAAGTGGCGGAGGCGGCTTACGTGGGCTTGATGAAAGGCGAGCGGCTCGTGGTTCCGGGGATGATGAACAAAGCCATGGTGATGGGCCGTCGTTTCATGCCGGAATCGATGCAGGCGCGAATGAACGAGAAAATGTATCAGGAAACTGATCCGCAGGATCGGAAGCGGGAGCGCGGAGACATCGAAGCCCAAGAGGCGGACCGGGGATGATTTATTTCACGATGAAGACCAAAACTGCTCCGAAAAACCGCACGAAAGCCGCTGCGGCCAAGAAATCGTCATCGAAGACGTCCGTCAAAGCGCGCAGTCGTGGAGATGCGCCCGTTGCGCGAAAAGCCAGCGAGCGCTCGCCCAAGACGGAGAATTTGTAGCAGCGAAGGACAGCGGAGGAGGGAGAGGCGCGCGCCGGAAAGGTGCGGAGCACGGCGGCGCGTCGGCTAATGCGAATGACAGGAAAAGGCGTGGCTTTGCGTGAACGGCCACGCACATTCGGCGCGTGAGCTTCCAGCGGCATCTGCTCATTGACGGTGCGAATATCCTGCACGCGTGGCCGGAATTGCGGGCGTTGTTGAAGACGGATCGGGATGCCGCGCGGTCGACGTTGTTGCACCGGGCGGCGGCGATTCACGATTGCGAGCAGGTTCGCGTGACCGTCGTGCATGATGGGCGAGGCGACGAAATCGTCATCGAGCGGCCGTCGGGACAGCTAACGCTGTCGGTGGTTTTTACGCCGTCCTCGATGACCGCGGATGATGTGATCGAGCAGATGGTGAGCGCCGCATCGGACCCCTCGGCTTGCGTGGTCGCGACGGAGGATCGGGCGATGCGTGAAACGGTGAGGGCGGCCGGAGGAGCAACGATGCACGCGGAAGATTTGCGGGCGTGGGTGGAACGAGCGGAGGGACGGCAAGGAGGGGCAGTGAAGGCGTTGCGTGAGGCGAATGAACGCAAGTGGCGGCGCAATGAGTGAGACGAGGACGAACGCGAACGGCGGCGCGATGGCGAAGGACGCCGTGGCGGAGGTTCAGGGGCTGTATGGCCCTTTCGCGTTTCCGGAGAAACTGTTTCAGAAAATCTGGCTGAGAGGCGATTTCGAGCGGGAGCATGCCGCGACGATCGATGGGACCCGCGTGCGGGTGTTGCATCCGGGGCGTTGGAATCTCCTGGGCGGGCCGGATTTTCGCGGCGCGCGATTAAGATTCGGCGATGCGCCGGAGCGGGTGGGGGATGTCGAACTGCATCTGCAGGCGAGCGACTGGGCGGCGCACGGTCATGCGCGTGATCGAGCGTATGACGGCGTCGTGTTGCACGTGGTCCTGTTTCCGCCGCCGGCGGGACATGTGACTCGGGGCGCGAACAGGGAGTCGATTCCGGTGCTCGCGCTGCTGCCGCTCCTGCTGCACGACCTCGAAGAATACGCGACCGAGGACGCGGTGGAAACGCTGGCGAATCGCCCGGCGGCGCAGATCACGGAGAAGTTGGCGCCGCTTCCGCTGGAAGAACTGCGCGCGTTGATTCGAAAGCACGCGGAGGCGCGGTGGCGTCAGAAAGTGCATTTCGCGCGGATGAGGGTGCAGCGGCTCGGATGGGAGTCGGCCTGTCATCATGCGGCCTTGGAAATACTCGGGTATCGGTTCAACCGCGCTCCGATGCTCCGAATTGCGTCGCGGGCGCCGCTGCGGTGTTGGCGGGAGAAAACAATTTCGGCAGAAGCGGAATTCGAGTTGGAGCGAGGAGCGTGGAGTTTGCAGGGGCTTCGGCCCGCGAATCATCCACGGCGACGGCTACGGCAGTATGCGGACTGGGTCGCGGCGCGTCCGCTCTGGCCGGAGGCATTGGAATGTCTGGCGGGACGGCTGCCGAAAGTGGGTTTGGACGAGCTTTTGAGCTCGGTGGGCGAAGCCCGTCGGAGACATCGGCTGACACGCTGGCGGGAAGAACTCGCGCAAGAACTCTGTGGCGGGCAGGTGGGTGGAACGCGTTTCGAGAATCTGGTTTGCGATGGTTTTCTGCCGTTGCTGGCTGCGGGAGGAGCGGACGGTTTGGGCGGGCTTTGGCAGATGTGGTTTACCGGAGATATTCCGGAGTTGCTGCCGCGGGCGTTGCGGGAGCTAGGCGCGGCCGATGGGCGTGCTCAACCGCTCTGTCATGGGATGGTGCAAGGGTTGTTGGGATGGCGGGTTGAGCAAGAGCGGAGGCAGGCCGATTCGGAGGGGCGCGGGGCTTGACATCGTTTTGCGCGGGACGGTAACGTCACCGACTCTACAACACCACTTTCAAGAAAGTGGGCCGTCCGGCCCGCTTTTTTTTTCTCAAAAAACCAACCCTTATGAGCAGCGAAATTCTTTCAGTTCTCGAATACATGGAGAAGGAGAAGGGGATTCCCCGCGCGGACATGATCGCAACGATCGCGAACGCGTTGAAGACCGCCGCGCAAAAGGGCGTTAACTCCGGCCAAGAGCTGAAGATTGAGATCAATCCGAAGAACGGACAGCTGCATGCGTGGTCGCTCCTCAAGGTCGTCGATTCGGTGAGCAATCCGAAGACGGAAGTTCACGTGGAGCGCGCGCAGTCGATCAAGCCGGGTGCGGTGATTGGCGAAGTCTTGGAGAAGGAAATCGATCCTTCGACCCTGGGCCGAATCGCGGCGCAGACCGCGCGGCAAGCCGTGATGCAGCGGCTGCGGCAATTCGAGAAGGATCGTATCTTCGACGATTTCAAGGATCAGGTCGGCAACATCGTCACCGGCACCGTGCGCCGTCGCGAACGCAACGACCTCTTCATCGATCTCGGCAAAGCCGAGGCGGTGATGCCGGGCAAGGAGCAAGTCCCGGGCGAAGAGTATCAGCCGGGCGAGCGCATCCGTTGTTTGCTGCTCAACATCGAAAGCACACCGCGCGGACCGGAAATCATTCTGTCGCGCGGAAGCCCGCGGTTTGTCCGCCGGTTGTTCGAACTCGAAGTGACCGAAATCGCCGATGGCACGGTGAAGATCGAGGCGTTTGCCCGCGAGCCGGGCTATCGCACGAAGATCGCGGTGACCAGCAGCGACCCGAAAGTCGATCCGGTGGGAGCCTGCGTGGGAGCCCGCGGCGCGCGGGTGAAGACCATCGTGCGCGAACTCAACGGCGAGAAGATCGACATCATTCGTTATTTCCCGAGTCCCCGTGACATGGTGATCGAGGCGATGAAGCCGGCGGTGCCGCGTGACATCCTGATCGATGAAAAGAATCATCGTATCATGTTGAAAGTGGCGACCGAGGATCTCGCGATCGCGATCGGCCGCAAGGGGCAGAACGCGCGCCTGACCTCGCGCCTGATCGGCTGGCGGCTTGACATCGAGGAGTTCCGGGCTGTCGGTGACGACCCGCGCGGCAACGCCATCGCCTCACTGGTGAAAGCGTTCTCGCTGAACGAAGCGATTGCCGGCCGCTTGGTCGACATGGGGATCAATTCGCCGGCGGCTTTCGAGGGAGTCGAGGCGAACGACCTTGTCGACGCCGGATTCACGTCCGAGGAAGCAGACGATATCATCGCCCGGGTTGCCCCGCAGTAAGCATTTCATTCACTCTCACGCCCACGAACCGTCTGAATAACTGATGAGCCTCCGCATTCACGAACTCGCCAAACGCCACAACATGGAGGGCAAGGACATGCTAGCCTTGCTCAAGAAGCGAGGCTACGTCTCTGCGGATACCAAGTCGGTTTCGAGCACCGTCGCGAACATCTACGTTGAGGAGCTCGAGAAGGAATTCGCCGAGGCGAAAGCAGCAGAGGCGAAAGCGGCCGAGGAAGCGGCCAAAGCTGAGGCCGCAGCCGCTGCCGAACAGCAAGCGGCCGCGAGCGTTCCGGCGCCGACGGACGAGAATGAGGTGCCGAAGGTGCGTTTGCCGGCTGGTGCTTTCGTGAAGAGCAAAGAAGACGTGGAGCGCGAAAAAGAAGCTGCTGCGGCGGCGAAAGTTGCTGCCGCGAAAGCGGCCACTGCGGCCGCATCGCCGGTGATTACGCCGGCGCCCGTGAGTCGCCCGCCGGCCGTCGTCGCACCGCCGCGCGCGCCGGTTTCCGCGCCCCCGCCGCCGCCCGCCCGCTCGAGTCCACCGCCCCTGCCGGCGACCGGACCGAAATCTCCTCCCATTCCGCAGGCAGCGCCTGTTTCCGCGCCGCGTCCGGTATCGGCCCCCGCGAACGTTCCACCTCCCGCAGTGCGGCCGGCCGCGAGCGTTTCTGCGCCTTCGGCTCCGCCGTTGCCGCCGCGCGCTCCGTCCACGGGTCCCGCCTTGCCGCCGCCGTTGCCCGGTGCGACGCCGACCGCCGCTTCGGCTGCATCGGCAACCGTCACCCAGCAGGGCGAAGTCAAAATCATCCACATCAAGCCGCCGATCGTCGTGCGCGATTTCGCGACGGCGCTGGGGTTGAAGCCGTTCCGACTGATCTCCGAGCTCAATCAGGCGGGCGGTTTTGCGTCGATGAATTCGAACATCGACGAAGCGGTCGCGGTGAAGGTCGCGGAGAAGCACGGCTTCCTGCTCGAGATCAAACATCGTGGCGACGCGGCGTCCCAGCAGGCGCAGAAGGAAAAGAAGGAAAAGAAGCCGGAGGAGGACGAGTCGAAGTTCCTGCAGCCGCGGCCGCCGGTCGTGTGCATCCTTGGTCACGTCGACCACGGCAAGACGTCGCTGCTCGACGCGATCCGCAAAGCCAATGTGGCGAGCGGCGAGGCGGGTGGAATCACGCAGCACATCGGCGCGTATCAGGTCGAGTTCAACGACCGAAAGATCACATTTTTGGATACGCCGGGCCACGCTGCATTCTCGAAGATGCGTGCACGCGGCGCTAACCTCACGGACATCGCGGTGTTGGTGGTGGCGGCGGACGACGGTTTCATGCCGCAGACGGACGAGGCGCTGAAGCATGCGCAGAACGCCAAAGTGGCGTTGATCGTTGCGGTCAACAAGATGGACGTCAAAGGCGCCAACCTCGATCAGGTGAAGGCGCAGATGCAGCAGCGGAACATCGCGCCGGAAGACTGGGGCGGTGAAACGATCACGGTGCCCGTGGCGGCGATCAAGGGGCAGGGCATCGACAGCCTGCTGGAAATGATTCTGCTGCAGGCGGACTTGCTCGAGCTGAAGGCGAATCCGAAGGCGGAAGCCAGCGGTATCATCATCGAGTCGCAGGTGGACGTTGGTCGTGGACCGATGGCGACGGTCATCGTGCAGCGCGGCACGCTCAAGGTGGGCGATGCGTTGGTCTGCGGACCGCACTACGCACGCGTTCGCGCGATGTTCAACGAGCGCGGCGAGAACTTGAAGGAAGCCGCGCCGGCCACGCCGGTGCGCGTGATCGGCTGGTCCGGCACGCCGGACAGCGGTGCGACGTTCCGGGCGGCGAAGAATCCCCGCGAAGCGGAGAAGCTGGCCGAAGAAGAACAGCATCGGCTGCGGAAGGTGGCGACGACCACTGACTCGGCGCCCAAGGAGGTTTCCGTCGAGCAGTTGTTCGCGAACATCGCGGCGACGCAGGCGAAGACGCTCAAGCTCATCATCAAGACCGATGTATTCGGCTCCTCGGAGGCGATCCGCACGGTGCTCGAAAGCATCAAGAGCACGAAAGTGTCGCTCGAGATCGTTTCGACGGACGTCGGTCTCGTCACGAAGAACGATGTGCTCATGGCAAGCGCGGCGGGCGCAGTCATCATCGGCTTCAATACCAAGTTGGAAAACGGCGTGACGCCGCTCGCGAAGCATCATGGCGTGCGCGTCGAGACCTACTCGATCATTTACGAGTTGGGCGACAAGGTGCGCGAGATGATGGCGGACATGCTGGAGCCGGATCTGAAGGAAACGAAGACCGGCGCGGCGGAAGTCCGGCAGGTGTTTCCCCTCGCGAAGGGTTTCGTGGCGGGCTGCCTCGTCACCGAAGGCAAGATCACCCGCAACGCTTCGGCGCGGCTGCGGCGCGGTCGCGAGATCGTGCACGAAGGCAAGATCGGCACGCTCAAGCGCTTCAAGGACGACGCGAACGAAGTGCGTGCCGGCCTCGAATGCGGTATCAAGCTCGACGATTTCAACGGCTATCAGGCCGGCGACGTCATCGAGGTTTACGAAATCCAGAAAGTCCGGGCGTCGCTCTAAGTCGACGCCGGGTTGCCAATCGAGGAATTTCGAATCGCTGTTGGCGAGTTGGCGGCGCTTTCCTGCATACGGCCATGAGCAACAGAACCCTTCGCGTCAACGTGCTGATCCAGCGCGAGCTGAGTGATATCCTGCGCAAACGTTATCAAGCGGAAGCGACGGCGATCACGCTTACGGAGGTGCGCGTGTCACCGGATCTACGCGATGCGCGGGTGTTCGTCTCCGTGGTGGGCTCGAAAGAAATGCAGGAAGAGAAACTGCGTTGGTTGCGGAGCCGCGCGAAGGAGATTCGCGAGGAACTGAGCCGCCGGATCGTGCTGAAATACTTGCCGAAGTTCGAGTATGTCCCCGATCACGCGGCCGAGCAGGGGGCGCGCATTTTCGAGGTGCTCGAGGACATCGAACGCCGGGATGGCCGCCTGCCGGAGGAGCCGAAAGCGGAGGAGTGATGGAGAAGTTTTTCCCCGAGCTTTCGGCGCAGTTTGCGCAGTTGCTGGAACGGATTCGTGGCCGGAAAATCGCCGTGATCGGCCACGCCCGGCCGGACGGCGATTGCATCGGTGCGCAGATCGCGCTCGCGCGCGTGCTGCAGACGCGAGGGCATGACGTGGCCTGTGTGAATGCGGACATTGTGCCGCGGCGTCTCCAGTTTTTGGTGACGGGAATCCCGTTTCTGCGAACGGACGAGGCGCTCAATCTTGCAGCGGATTACGCGGCGATCTTTGTCGATTGTGCGGATCATGCGCGCGCGGGGGAGCGGTTGAAGGCGCGGTTTTCCGCGCCGGTGGCAAACATCGATCATCATCTGTCGAATGTGGGCTACGCGGAGTGCAACCTCGTGGACAGCGCGTCGGCCGCGACCTGCGAGATTCTGGCGGGGCTGTTTTTAGATAACGGACTCACGGTGGATGCGCAGGCGGCCCAAGGGTTGTATACGGGAATTTTGACGGACACCGGACAGTTCCGATTCACGTCGACGACACGGCGGACTTTCCTGCTCGCAGCGGAGTTGATGGCGCGCGGGGCGAAGCCGACCGAAGCGGGCTTTGAACTCTACGAACGGGAGACGACGGGGAAGCTGCAGCTGCTGGAGCGGTTTCTCGCGTCATTGTCGATGGAAGGCGAAGGACGCATCTGCATCGGCACGCTGCCAAACGGTGTGTTCGAGCAGACGGGATCGAATGCGGAGGACACCGAAGGGTTGGTGGATTACGCGCGCTGCATCGATGGCGTGGACGTGGGCGTATTGATCGAAGAGCGGCCGGACGGATCGGTGAAGGCGAGTCTGCGGGCGAAAGACCCCGCGTTTCGACTGGATCGCGTCGCGGCGCAGTTCAATGGCGGCGGCCACGCCTGCGCGGCCGGATTGACCGTGAACGCGGCCGGCGCGCCTGAGTTCCGTCAGAAACTGGTCGCGGCGCTCGCGGCGCAAATCGCGGCGGTGGATGCGCAGAAAGCGGAGATCACGGCATGATGCTGCAACGAAAAGAATTCGACGGCGTGTTGCTTGTCGACAAGCCCGGTGAGCACACCTCGCACGACGTCGTCGCGCGGCTGCGCCGCAAGTTCAACATGAAGCGTATCGGCCACGCCGGGACATTGGATCCGATGGCGACGGGCTTGATGATTCTGCTGATTGGAAAGGCGACGAAGGTGTCGCAATACCTCATCAGTCTCGACAAGGAATACGAAGGTTCGATCGAACTCGGCAAGGTGACGGATTCACAGGACGCCGACGGCGAGGTGCTCGAGACACGGCCGGTGCCCGCCTTGACGGTGGAGCAGGTGAAGGCGGCGATGGCCGGCTTTCTGGGCGATCAATACCAGACGCCGCCGATGTATTCGGCGATCAAGATCGACGGAGTGCCGCTCTACAAGAATGCGCGCAAGGGCGTCGAGGTGGAGCGCGAGCCCCGCTTCGTCCGCGTGATGAGTTTCGAGCTCACCGGCTTCGAAACGCCGCGTATCCATTTCAAACTACGCTGCAGCAAAGGCACGTATGTGCGCACGATCGCGCACGACTTGGGGCAGCGGCTCGGTTGCGGCGCGCATTTGGCGGCGTTGCGACGCACAGCGACGGACAAGTTCAACGTTTCCCAAGCGCTGACCATCGAGCAGATCGAAGCGATGCCGTTGAGCGAACTCGAGAAGCGGTTGATTCCGGTGCACCAAGCGGTGCCGAGTATCGCGGTGTGAGCGGAAGATAAACGAGAGTCGGAGGCTTGCACGACAGCAGACGATGAAAATGCCGGTGCAACTCGATGGACTCGACGGGGCGGCCTTGCCGACTGGTCCGTTGCATTTGGCGATTGGCATCTTCGATGGTGTTCATCTCGGCCATCGCGCCGTGATCGAAGCAGCGGTGTTTTCGGCGCAACGCAGCGGCGGCGTGGCGGCGGTGCTGACCTTTGCACCGCATCCGAGCGTCTTGCTCAGGCCTGACCAGCCCACTCGAATGATCATGGATCGAGCGACGAAAGCGCGCGTGTTGGGCACGTTGGGCGTCGAGTGGGTGATCACGCAGCCCTTTACGCATGAATTTGCAAAGATCTCGGCGCAGGAGTTTCTGCCGTGGCTGAAGCAACGATTGCCGAATCTTGCGGCGATCTACGTGGGCGAGAACTGGCGGTTTGGGCGCGGGCGCGATGGCGATATCTCGCTGCTTGTCACGGAAGGGAAGAAGCACGGGTTGTCGGTGTTTAGCGCGCCGCGCGTGAGCCTCGACGGCGAGCCGATCAGCAGTTCGCGGATTCGCGCTGCGATCGAAAATGGGGAAATTGCGACGGCGAACACGATGCTGGGTCAGGCTTATTCGTGCGACGGAATCGTGACTCCCGGGAAGAAGTTGGGGCGCAAGATTGGATTCCCTACGTTGAACCTGGTGTGGTCGCCGGATCTGCGTCCGCGATTCGGCGTGTATGCGGTGCGAGTCGCGGGAGCGAAAACATCGGGGCGACTTTCGGGCGTGGCGAATTATGGATCGCGCCCCACGGTGGAGAACACGACGGAGCCACGGCTGGAGGTGCATGTGCTGACCGACTGTCCTTACGACGACGGCGATCGCATCGTGGTTGAGTGGCTGGATTTTATCCGGCCAGAGCGACGTTTTGAGAGTGTGGACGCGTTGCGCGACCAGATTGCGCGCGATCGGGACGAGGCGGCGACGCGGTTGGGACGGCTCACCGAGCGGGAGTAAACCACTTCCGGAAAAGCAAAAACCCCTCGAGCAGAGGGGTTTGGATGGTGGACCTTACTGGACTCGAACCAGTGACCTTTTCCATGTCAAGGAAACGCTCTAACCAACTGAGCTAAAGGTCCGCCTAAACGGGTCGGGGAGTAAGCACGATGCCGACGCGTGTGGGCAAGGAAATTTCTGCGCGGGATTTCGCAAGGGAGAGTTTATTTCTGGGCGACGCGAAAAGGCGCATGGCGCGCGAGGAAAGCGCCGGTGCGAGCTTGAGTTGCAGGTGTCGGCGGCACTCACTCGGAAACCCTATGCTTCAGTCGCTGCGTATTCGAAATTTGGCTCTGCTGGAGGAAGTGTCGCTCGATTTCGAGGCGGGATTCACCGCGGTGACAGGCGAGACGGGCGCGGGGAAAAGTATTTTGCTCGGCGCGTTGAGCCTGCTCGCGGGCGAGCGGGCGGACAAGACGATCATTCGGCAAGGCGCGCCGGCGGTCGAAGTCGAGGCGAGTTTGTTTTTCGAAGATGCGGGCGAAATCGACGGATTGCTGTCGGAGCTCGATCTGCCCGCGTGTGAGGATGGCGTGTTGATCTTGAAGCGGAGTTTGCCGCGGGAGAAGGCGCCGAAGATCACGGTGAATGGCGGACTGACGACGTTGTCGGCGTTGCAACGGATCGGGGAGCGCTGGGTGGACTTTCATGGGCCGAGCGAACCGCGGCGATTGTTGAAGGAGAGCTGTCAGCTCGATTTGCTGGATTCGTTCGCGCGGGCGAACGACGCTCGGACGGCGTATCGAAAAAGTTATGACGCCTGGCGGACGCTGGTGGCGGAGCGGGAGCGGATCGCCCGGGAAACGAAGCTGTCGGCGGATCAGATCGAGTTTTTGGAGCGGCAGCTGGCGCAAATCGACGAACTGGAGCTGACCGACGAAGCGATCGAAGCATTGGAGCGGGATTTTGCGCGAATGAGCCGGGCGCAGGAGTTGATCACGCTGACGCAGGGAATCGAAAGCGGGCTGACGGGCGAGGAAGGCGTGCAGGCGAGGATCGCGGTGTTGTTGCGTGAGGCTCGGCAGGTGGAGAGCATCGATGCGGCGAGCAAATCGCTGGCGGATCGGCTGGCGTCGGTGGCGGTGGAAATCAGTGACGTGGCGGCGGAGTTTTCGGCGTTGAGCCAGGAATTGCAGTTCGATCCGGAACAGGCGGAAGGACTCGCGACGCGGATGAACACGTGGCTCGAATTGAAGCGGAAGCACGGCGGCGAGGTGGCGGCCGTGATCGCGGCGCGCGACGAAATGCGGCGGCGGTTGGAGGTGCAGGGCGATATGGAGGGCACGTTGGCGCGATTGGAAAAGCAGATCTCGGAGGCGGAGCGGACGGCGAAGAAGGACGCGCACACGCTCCGTGCGCTGCGGGAGAAGGCGGCGAAGGAGCTGGCGAAGGTCGCGGCGAAGAGCATCGCGCAGCTCGGATTCAAAAAGGCCGATTTTCAGGTGAGAATCGTGCCGCTGGAAACGCTGGCGCCGACGGGCGATTGCTGCGCGGAGTTTTTGTTTTCGCCGAATGTAGGCGAGGCGCCGCTGCCGTTGAATCGGGTGGCGTCGAGCGGTGAACTCGCGCGGGTGATGCTGGCATTGAAGACGGTGCTCGCGGATTTGGATGACGTGCCGCTGTTGGTGTTTGATGAAGTGGATGCGAACGTGGGCGGGGAGATCGGGCGGGTGGTGGGCGAGAAGATGGCGGCGATCGCGAAGAATCATCAGGTGCTTTGCGTGACGCATTTGCCGCAGGTGGCGGCGCAGGCGACGTGTCATCTCGTGGTGACGAAGGATCAGACGAAGGATCGCGCGGTGGTGACGATCGAACCGATTCAGGCGAGCCGGAAAGCGCGGGTGAGTGAACTGGCGCGGATGCTGGGCGACCGGAATGCGAAGAGTGCGATCGCGCATGCGGAGGAGTTGCTGGGTAAGTGAGGTTTATACGGCGGGGGCGGATCGTTCAGGGCGTGGTCGGCGGCGGGGCCTCTCGCCCTACCTGTTGCATGTGAGTGGGAAGTGTCCATAACTGCGCGGCATGAAACTTACCCCAAGGAGAATGCTGGTGTTGGCAGCGCTTTTACCGGCTGCGTTTGCAAGCGCGGCGGAGCCGGTGCGCGTGTTGTATTTTACGAAGTCGGCGGGCTTCGAGCATAGCGTGATCAAGTGGGAGGGTGGGGAGAGGAGCTATTCGGAACGGGTGCTCGAGAAAGTCGGAGCGAAGGAGAAGTTCGCGTTTACGTTCAGCAAAGACGGGAGTCTTTTCTCGCCGGAGTATTTGAAGGGATTCGATGTCGTGATGTTTTACACGAGCGGACATCTTGAAAGCGTCGGGACGGATGGGCATCCGGCGATGTCGGCGCAGGGGAAGCGGGCGCTGCTCGATTGGGTGAAGGCGGGCGGCGGATTCGTGGGGCTGCACAGCTGCAGCGATACGTTTCACACGGGGGAGACGGGCGGGGGAAATAATCCCAAGCGGAAGCAGCGGTATCGGCTTTATGGAGACGAGGCGGACGTGTTCGTGCAGATGCTCGGCGGCGAGTTCATCCGGCATGGTCCGCAGCAAGTGGCGACGGCGCGCGTGGTGTCCCCGAAGTTTCCCGGCTTCGAGAAGCTAGGAAGCGAACTGCGCGTGAAGGAGGAGTGGTATACGTTGAAGGAATTTGCGCCGAATCTGCACGTCCTGCTGGTGATGGAAACGGAAGGGATGGAGGGCGGCGATTATCGGCGTCCGCCTTTTCCTCTCGCGTGGGCGCGGATGCATGGAAAGGGCCGGGTGGCGTATAACGCGATGGGGCATCGCGAAGATGTCTGGGATAGCGAGGCGTTCCAATCGATGGTCACCGGCGCGGTGAAGTGGGCGGCGGGACGGGTGGATGCGGATGTAGCGGCGAACTTGGAGAAAGTCGCGCCGGGACATGCGACGCTGCAGCCCATCCCGGAAGAAGTGAAGCAGTAGGGGCGGGCGCGGGCGCGCAGACGCGAAGCGGCAGGGTCGGGAGACCCCGCCCTACATTAAAGTTAGTTCAGGACTTCGACGTGCTCGGGCTCGGTCGGAGCCGGAGTGGCCTTAAAGCTGCGCCATTTATCGAGCGGGATGAGCGCGAGAGCGATGAGGGCGATCTGGCTAAGAACAAAGCCGGAGAGTGCGACAAAGGCGGCGTCGGTGAAACCGTAGCTGTGCAAGCCGACGCCGAGCATATTGGTGCCGAACCAGCTCCAGCTGGTGATGATGTTGCCGCCGATAGCGAGGCACATGAGTCCGCGTTGTTTGACCATGCCGCCCCAGCGGGCGTGGAGAATGACGGCGTTCCAGATGACGATCATGAGCGCACCGTTTTCCTTCGGATCCCAACCCCAGAAGCGTCCCCAGGATTGATCGGCCCAGATGCCGCCGAGCACGGTGCCGGCAAAGCTGAACAGCGTGGCGAAGCAGATGATGCCGTAAACCATGCGGGCGAGCGAGTCGGCGGTGCTCCGATCGAGCGAGCGGGTGAGCAGGCCGCGCAGGATGTAGATGATCGCGAGGAAACCCGCGAGGAAGGTCGCGGAGTAGCCGGCGGTGACGATGACGACGTGGGTCGCGAGCCAGAAGTTGGAATCGAGCACGGCGCGCATCATCTCGAGGGTATCGCCGCCGAGTGAAAGGTGATGGGCGATGAGGAGGGTGGCGAAGCCCACGACACCGGCGGCGACGCTGCCGACGGCGTTTTTATAGACGGCCTCGAGGAAGAGACAAAGCGCGACCGCGCCCCAGCCGACGAAGAGGGCCGAGGAGTAGAGATTCGTGACAGGCGGGCGGCCTTCGAGCCACATGCGCATCCCGATGCCGACGGTGGAAAGTATCCACGCGACGGCGACAAACCAGAAGGCGGAGCGGCCGAGGACATCCGGCCACTTCAGCCACGAGAAGATCGCGAGGAAAAACGCCATGATGTAGAGCGACATGCTCGTGTAGAACGGCTGCGCGGCGTTGAAGCGGGTTTCGGCGGCGGTCTTGCCGAGGGTGGTCGGGAAGTTCTTGTCGAGTTGCTGCCGATAGAGCCGGACGATCTCGTTGAAGTTCTGCGCGTCGCCATTGCGCCACGTGCGCGCGAGGCCGGCGTAAGTGAGCACGTAGGGGTTTACGCGAGCGGTTTGGAAGGATTCGACGAGAGCGGTGCCAGCGTTTTTCCAGCCGTTGACATCGGTTTCGCCCGCCGGCGGTGGAATCGCGAGAAGCGAGCCGGCCTCGCTGAGGCGGACGAAGTTGTGGCCGAAGTCGATCATCATCTGGGCGGCGGCTTCATCGTGAGCTTCGCCTGCCTGCTTGGCGCGCACGGCAGCGACACCGGCTTCGACGGTGTTTTGGAAGCGCGAAAGATCGGAAAGGAAGTTTTCGCTCTCGGGCGGAACGAAGCTCAGGCGAAGTTGCTGATAAAGGATCAGATTCGAGTGAAGCTGGATGACCGCTTTTTGGAACGGGCTGCGAAGCGGAGCCTCGACGGGCCCGGCGAGGCGGGCTTGTTCGTCGATGGTGCGGAAGTGCGGCTCGAGGTCTTTGTAGGAAAAACGCTTGTGATGGCTGGGGAGGAAGCCGAGCACCGCGAAGAATTTTTTGACGCTGGACGTGTAGTCGATGCGGAGGGTTTCCTCGGTTTTGCCGAGGAGGTTCTGGAGCTCGACGTTGTCGATGACGAAGGTCGGATAGGTGTCGGCTTTCTGCGGATGAAACGTGACATCGAGCAGCCACTCGGCGGGCGAGCTGACGAGCGAGCCGGTTTCGGGCGAGCTCACGCGCTGGCGTCCCTGGAGGACCAGGAGAGACGTGCGGGCGACGGTATCGAGAGGTTTGACGCGACCGTTGGTGACGACAGGCAGTTGTCCGAAGCCAACGATGTCGAAGTCGGTTTTGTTGGCCGGCGGGCGCAGCGTAGAGGCAACCCAGACGACGGCGAAGGCGAGAGCGAGGAAAGGGAGGAAGCGTTTCATACTCGAACCGATCAGGCGGCGGCCGGAATCGCCGCGCGGCGGCGGCGGAAGAAAGTAGTGAGGTGGAGGGCGAATTGGGCGACGAGTCCGACGGTCATCATCGTGCAGGCGATGTAAGGAATCAGCCAGCTGGGATTGCGAACGACCTGGAAGACGCTCATGCCGCGAGCGCTGTCCATTTGGTATTGATAGAACGTGAGGCCACCGAAACGCAGCGGGTTGTTCATGTAGATCAACACCTCGCGGTTCTCGCTGCCGTCGGCCGCGGTGATGTGAACGCGGCTGGAGAAGTTTTTCGGTATTTCGGTGCCGACGTAAACGTCGTGCGTGACCTTCTCCAGCGTGAGCGAGAACGGCTTGTAATTGCGTTCGAAGCGGAGGCCGATGCGCCAGGTGCGCCCGCCGTATTCAATTGTTTGCGACACCGGGAGAATCGTGGAAACGGCCCAAGTGCCGAGCGAGCCCTCGGGTCCGATGAGCTCGAGGATCGCGCCGGGGGCATTGCGTTCGTCCTGCTTGTAAGTGAGCGGAACGGGCGTGACGACCAGCTTGGGGCCGACGCCGCGGGAGGCGGCGGGCGGAGTGCCAGCGGGGACGTTGGCGTGAAGCTGGAGGACGGCGTTGGGGTAGTATTCGCGCGTCACGACGCGGAACGGGAGCTTGGGATGTTGAATCTCGGCGCGGCGCGCGAGGGTGGATTCGGGAATCGCGACAACCTCGTCGAAGTTCGCGTCGGTGGTTTCGATGATGGCGAGCTCGTTGGCGCGGAAGCTCTCGGAGTAGTTCTTTGTTTCGCCCTCGAGCAGACGCATCTGGAAATCCTCCTGCCAGAGTCCGGTGAAGAGTTCGCCGAGCAGCAGAAGAATGAGGCCGAGGTGCGTGAGAAAGATGCCGGCTTTGCGCCACGTGAATTTGAAGCGGTAGATGTGGGCGACGATGAGATTGATGAGGAGAAATCCGCCGATGAGGTAGCCGCCGGGGAAAACGGGCACGGGGATGTCGCCGATGCGCCAGAGGACAAAGAGCGACTGGAAATATTTTTCCTGCACCGCCCAGATGCCGAGGTTCACCTGGTCGAGCGTCGCCGCGAAAACGAGGATGAGCGACAGGACGAGGAGGACGACGGTGAGACGGAGAGAAACGAAGAAATCGCGAAATTGGCGGACGGTGTCGTTCATTGCGTGGCGTTCGCGGGAGGCTGAAGAGTCTGGATGAAGGAGCGGATCGTCTCGCGCTCGGGAGCGACGACGCTGTCGGGGCCCATGGCTTTCACGAACCACGTGGCGTTGCCAAGCGGGACGATGGCGCCGGTGATTCGCAGGGGAGGATTCGCGGTGTTAGCGAAATCGACGAAGGTGATGTGCAGACCGTTGGCATCGATGTGCTCGGTTTGCGTGGCGAGGTCGGCTGCAGAGATCGGCGGGAGCGAGATTTGTCCGCGCCAACGGTTGATGTTGGCGAGATCGCCGCCGACGTCGCCCGGGAAGGCGGTGATGGAAAGGTCGGCTTCGGCGCCGTCGGGCCCGACGATGGCGTAGCTGCCCTTGCGCATGGCGGAGGCCGGTTTGGTTTTCCAATGCGCCGGGGCGGTCCAGGAAAGGTCGTTGCCGGAGGCGGTGGGCACAGCGGTGTTGGCCATCGCAGGATCGACGCCTGGTGTCGGCGCGCTGGGGGCCGGATGCGGTGTGGCGGGGACATCGCCGGTCAGAACGGGGGGCAACGGCTCTGGCTGTTCTTTCGCGACGCGGTAGCTGGAGATTTGGGCCTCACGACAACCGCTCAAAAGGAGCAGCGGAAGGATGACAAATGGGACGAATAAACGGCGCATGAAGCGTAAGGAATCAGGCTTTCCCAGAGGAAACTGCAAACTAAACCGGGGTGGAACGACAGGGGTTTGATTCCGAAGAAACGAATTCGAAGGATGCAAATTTGCTTTGTTAACGCCCGACCGAAAGCGCATGGTGCGCGACATGATGTTTGCGCCGTTGGGAGACTCGGCGGTTTTGGTTACGTTGGGTCATAACATCGACGATGCGACGCTCGTGCGGGTGAGGTCGTTGGCGCGCGAACTGGCAGTGGCGCGGCCCGCGGGAATCGTCGATGTGGTGCCGGCGTATGCGACGGTGGCGGTCTATTATGATTTAGCCGCGTTTGCCGGAGGGGATCGTCCGGTTTTCGAGCGGGTGTGCGAATTGATCGGGCAGCACGGGCAGAAAGCGGAACAGGCGTGGCCGGACGTCGTGCCGGAGAAGATGGCGCGAGGCGGACGAGGCGAAGGGGTGGCGCCGGTGGAAATCCCCGTGTGCTACGGCGGTGAATACGGACCGGATCTCGAAGAAGTGGCGCGGCATTGCGGGATCGCGGCGGAAGACGTGGTGACCTTGCACAGTGAAGCGGATTACGTCGTGCATGCGGTGGGGTTTGCGCCGGGCTTTCCGTATCTCGGCGGGTTGCCGGCGAAGTTGCGGACGCCGCGACGAGCGACGCCGCGCACGCGGGTGCCGGCGGGCTCGGTGGGGATTGGTTGGACGCAAACGGGTGTTTATCCGCTGGAAACGCCGGGAGGATGGCAGCTGATCGGGCGGACGCCACTGGCGTTGTTCGACGTGGGGCGAACGCCGCCAGCGCTATTGAGTGCGGGGGATCGAGTGAGATTTCGCGCGATCAGCGAGGAGGAGTTTGCAGGATGGAAATGAAAGTCGTGCGCGCGGGAATGTTGACGACGGTGCAGGATCTCGGGCGACGCGGGTGTCGACACGCGGGCGTGCCGATGAGCGGCGCGATGGATGCGGTCGCGCTCAGGATCGCGAATGCGCTGGTGGGAAACGAAGAAGATGCGGCGGCGCTGGAGTTCACGCTGGTCGGACCGGAAGTGGAATTTTCCGAAGAGACCTGGGTGGCGGTTGGCGGGGCGACCGGCGAAGGTGTGGCGGCGTGGCAACCGCTGCGCGTGAACGCGAGGGAGCGATTGAAGATCGGTGCGTGCGCGAAAGGCTGTCGCGGTTATCTCGCGGTGGCGGGCGGGATTGCGGTCGAGCGGGTGTTGGGCAGTCGCAGCACGTTTGTGCGCGCGGGGCTGGGCGGGTGGGAAGGGCGGGCGTTGAAGGACGGCGAGACGTTGCCGATCGGATCGCGCGACAAGGCGGCGTTGGAAGAAGCGGCGATGCGCGGATGGAAAATCGATCCACGGGTGCTGCCGCAGTATTCGAGCGAGCCGACGGTGCGAGTGGTGCTTGGGGCGCAGGCGCGGGATTTTGGAAGCGGATTTTTCGAGCAGACGTTCACCATTTCCCCGCAGTCGGATCGGATGGGCGTGCGCTTGCAGGGGACGCGGCTGGAACGAAGTGGCGCGGGGGAATTGTTATCGGCGGCGGTGAGTCCGGGAACGGTGCAGGTGCCGCCGGACGGACAGCCATTGGTGTTGATGGCGGATGCGCAGACGATCGGCGGTTATCCGCAGGTGGCGCATGTGATCTCAGTGGACCTGCCGTTGGTGGCGCAGTTGAGGCCGGGAGATCGCGTGCGATTTGCGGAGGTGGCTTTGGAGGAAGCGCACGGCTTGGCGTTGGCGCGGGAGAAACAACTGGCGATCTTGCGGGAGGGGCTGGCGCAGAAACTTAACCACGGTTAACGCGGATGGATTTGAACTGTGATGTGGGCGAAGGCGTGGGGAACGACGCGGCGATCATGCCGTGGATCACGTCGGCGAACATCGCGTGTGGCGCGCATGCGGGGGATGCGACGACGATGCGAGAGACGGCGCGTTTGGCCCGGGAGTTCGGGGTCGCGGTAGGCGCGCATCCGGGGTTTGCGGATCGAGCGAATTTTGGACGGAAGGAGTTGGTGATGAGCGCGAGCGAGATTGAACGACTGGTGACGGACCAGGTGGTGGCGCTCGCTGAGAGGGCGGAGTTGCGACACGTGAAGCCGCATGGAACGCTCTACAATATCGCGGCGCGAGACGCTGGGGTGGCGACGGCGATTGCGCGCGCCGTGCGCGCGATCGATGAGCGGCTGGTTTTATTCGGGCTCGCAGGAAGCGAACTGGTGCGAGCGGGGAGGGCGTGCGGCTTGCGCGTGGCGGAGGAAGTTTTCGCGGATCGCAGGTATCGGGCGGACGGGAGCTTGGTGCCACGCGGCGAGGTCGGGGCGGTGATTGAAGATGAGGACGAGGCGGTCGAGCAGGTGTTGCGGATGGTGAACGATGGCGAAGTGTGCGCAGTGGACGGTGGTCGCGTGAAGATCGCGGCCGACACCCTTTGCCTGCACGGGGACGGCGCGCACGCGGTTGAATTCGCGCAGCGGATACGGACGGAGTTGGACCGCGCGGGGGTAAAAGTCGCGGCGATCTAGATGTCGTAGGTGACCGGCTGGATGAAACAGGTCGTGCCGGTGGATTCGACCGCGAGCATGCAGACGTCGTCTTCGAAAATCGCGCGATTGCTGTAGCTGGCGAGTTCGGCAACGAGGTTTCCGCAGAGTTCCTCGGCGGTGGTGCCGAGGCTGTGACGAAGGAAGATCGCGAGGCGATCGTCGCCGTAGAGCTGGCCTTTGGGGTTGGGGGCTTCGACGACGCCGTCGGTGTAGCCGAAGAAAAGATCGCCGGCGTTGAAGGAGCATTCCTGCCGCGTGTAGGCGAAACCGGGAATGAGACCGGCGGCGGGTTCCGGATTCGCGGAGGTGAGCTTCATCACCGAGCCGTCGGAACGCCGGATCATCGGCGCGGGATGACCGGCGTTGCCGAAGAGAATGGAACTCGATGCGGTGTCGATGATGCCGAAGAAGGCGGTGGCGAAGATCGGTTGTCCGGTTTGCTCGAGGATGGGCGAGAGGCTGCGATTGATTTCAGAGAGGACGTTGATCGGATTTTCGGCGCGCTCGCCGAGTTCACCGACGACGCCGCGGATGAGTGCGGTGAGGAGGCCGGCGCGGACGCCGTGGCCCATGACATCGCACACGAGCACGCCGCATTTGGTGTCGGAGAGTTGAAGAATGTTGAAGAAGTCGCCGCCGAGCGTGGTGGCGGGCACGTAACGATGGGCGAAGCGAAGCGCGCTCGATTCGGGTGGAACGTCGCGCGGAAAAACCGGATAGGTGCGCGGAAGAAACGTTTCCTGAACCTGGCGCGCCATGAGGACGTCGGTCTCCATCTCCATGGTCCGGCGCTTGAGTTCGTTTTCGGCGGTTTTGCGCTGGGTGATGTCGTGGCTGATGCCGACGATGCCGACGATGTTGTCGTGGACATCGCGCAGCGGGACCTTGGTGGTGAGCGACCAGTGGGGCTGGCCGGCGGAGAAATCGGATTTTTCGTGATTGAGGATCGCGTGTCCGGTCGAAATCACCTCGCGATCGTCGGCGAGCGCCTGCCGGCCGCGCTCGTTGGGAAAGAAGTCGAGAGTGGTGCGCCCGGTTGCTTCGGCCTGTTCGTGCAGGCCGAGCATGAGGAGATGCGCGAGATTGTTGAGGAGGTAGCGCGACGAAGTATCCTTAACGTAGATACGCGCGGGAAGGTGATCGATGATCGTGCGGAGGAGGTTGCGTTCCTCGATGAGTTTTTCCTCGGCCTTTTTGGCGGCGGTGGCGTCGCGCGTGAGACCGAAGGTGCCGATGATGCGGCCGGCGGAATCGCGCCACGCCATCTTGGTCGCGGAGCCCCAGGCGATGCTGCCGTCCTTCAGCGTGAGCTTTTCCATCTTGGCGACCATGGGGATGCCGGTGCGGATGATCTCCTGTTCCTGGGCGTAGGCGACGTCGGCGTGGACGGCCGCGAAAAGGTCGTGATCGGATTTTCCAACGACATCGTCGGCGGAACCGATGCCGTGCCATTTGGCGTAGGCTTGGTTGACGCGGACGAAACGGCTCTGGAGGTCTTTAAAGTAGATCCGGTCGGGGATTGTATCCATCAACACCCGCAGGATCGCAGAATCCAAAGCTTCACCGGTCGGCAGCGGTCCGCCGACGATAGGAGGAAACGGCGGATTGGACGAGGCTGGCACGGTGGGAGGCAGAGAGTGAAATCGGCGGCGGGTGGAAAATCACCCGATGTCGGTATGGGAAGGAATGCGAGCCCGCCGGATTTTGGCAATGTTTCGTAGGCGCGAAGGCGAGCGACGCTGCGCAAGTCCTGCGAGCGGCAGACGCTTGGGCGTGCGATGCTCGAAGTGTCGGTGGGGCGTGAGGACGGCAGGGGCGGGAGACCCCGCCCTACACCGAGCTCAGTTGTTGAAGCGGAAGAGAGCCACGTCGCCGTCCGCGAAGATGTATTCCTTGCCCTCGAGCCGGTATTTGCCGGCGTCGCGCGCGGCGGCGACGCTGCCGAGTTTCGTGAGATCGTCGTAAGCGACGACCTCGGCTTTGATGAAGCCCTTCTCGAAATCGGTGTGGATCACGCCGGCGGCCTGTGGAGCTTTCCAGCCCTTCTTGATGGTCCAGGCGCGGACTTCTTTTTCGCCGGCGGTGAAATAGGTTTGCAGACCGAGCAGTGCGTAAGTGGCGCGGATCAGGGCGGAGACGCCGGAGTCGTCGACGCCGAGATCGTTGAGAAATGCTTTCGCTTCTTCGGCGGAGAGATCGATGAGCTCGGCTTCGATCTTGGCGCTGATCGGGACGTAGGCGGCGTCGTGGTGGGTGCGAACGTATTCGGCGACCTTTTGGACGAAAGGGTTTTGTTCGGCGGTGGCGAGGTCGGACTCGGCGACGTTGCAGGCGAAGAGGACAGGTTTCGCGGTGAGAAGCTGGAAGAGCTTCATTTGCGTTTTTTCGTCGTCGGTCGCGGCAAGGGTGTTGGCGGTTTTGCCGGCGTTGAGATGGGGCTCGAGTTTTTGGAGGAGGGCCACTTCGGCCTGTGCCTCCTTGTCGCCGGACTTCGCTTTTTTCTGCGTCTTCTCGATGCGCTTGGTGACGGCGTCGAGATCGGCAAGGACGAGCTCGGTGGTGATCACCTCGATGTCGCGAACAGGATCGACGCCACCCATGGTGTGAACGACGTCGGGGTCCTCGAAGCAGCGAACGACCTGCACGATCGCGTCGACCTCGCGGATGTTGGCGAGGAATTGGTTGCCGAGACCTTCGCCCTTGCTGGCGCCCGCGACGAGACCCGCGATGTCGACGAACTCGATGGCGGCAGGGATGACGACTTGGGTCTTCGCGATTTTTTGCAGGACGGCGAGGCGTTCGTCGGGCACGGTGACGACGCCGACGTTGGGATCGATCGTGCAGAACGGGTAGTTGGCCGCCTCGGCTTTGCGGGAGCGGGTGAGGGCGTTGAAGAGGGTGGACTTGCCGACGTTGGGCAGGCCGACGATGCCAGCTTTGAGCATAAGCGCGGAACGTCTCGCGCACGGCAACGCTGGTCAACGGAAAAGGCCCGCGGGCCGCGTGGCGCTATGACGGCGGAGGCGGGGACGGTTATTCCAGGAAGAAGTCGACGGTGGTGACGACGCGCAGGATTTTGCGTTCGGGCGTGGCGATGTCGCGGTCGTAAATCTCGAGGGCGCCTTGCGTGGCGCGGCGCATGGCGCCGACCTCGGCGTCCGAATCTTGGGCGAATTTCTCGGCGGCGGCGCGGGCGTTGGCCGTGGCTTCCGCGATCATCTCGGGTTTGATGCCGTTGATGTCGGCGAAGAGAAACTCGGGACGGTCGCTGTAGTCGTTATTGGCGAGGGTGATTCCCTGCTCGAGAAGTGTATCCGCGGATTGGATAGCGGCTTTGACGACATCGACCTGTTCGCTGCGGACGACGAGCGTGACCACGGCTTTGTAGCGTGGGAGCGCGGCGCGCGTGCTGTCGTTGCGCAGGTAGCTTTCCTCCTCGCGATCCGAGACGGTGGGGAGGCCGAAGGTGATGTCGGTCGCGGAGATTTGGTGCTCGGCGAGGAAGGCGAGGACCTTGGTGCGGGCACTGGCCATGGCGTTTTGGAGCGAAGGAAGATCGTCGGCGGACACGGCGAAGCGAAGCGGCCAGATCGCGAGCGTGGCGGTGACTTCGCGTTCGGAGAGACCTTTGACAGTGAGATAGCGATCGAAGGCGCGGCCTTTTTGGACGGCGCGGCCGACTTGGTAACCGAACACGGCCAATCCGGCGGCGAGAGTGAGTCCGAGAACGGCGAAGGCGCGGGTGGAGATCATCGGGGAAGCAGGAGAGGGCATCGTGGTGCCAACGCGCCGCGTTCGCGCCAATCACAATTGGGCGCATTCGAAAAGTTCGGGCGCGGCTGGGATGGCGCGCGGGTGCTCAGTGCGCGGCGCGGCTTTGGCGCACGGCGCGAATGATGAGCGTCAGGACGATGCCGATGACGATGGCGGTGCTGACCGGGCCGATGACTTTTTCGACTTGTTCGTAATTGCTGCCTAGGGCGCGGCCGGCGCCGGCGAGGATGGAAGACCACACGGCCGAGCCGAGGGTGGTGTAGGTGAGAAACTGAGGCAGCGGCATCCGGGATACGCCGGCGGGAATGGAGATGAGGGAGCGAATGCCGGGGATGACGCGACAGATCAGAACAGTTTTGCCGCCGTGGCGTTCGAACCAGTCGTGGGATTTATCGAGGTCCCTCGGGGAGAGGCCGATCCATTTGCCATGTTTTTGAGCCCAACGACGCAGGCGATCTTCGCCGGCCCAGTGGCCGAGATAATAGAGCGGAATGGCGCCGAGAACGGATCCGGCGGTCCCGGCTAGGATGACGAAATGAAGAGAAAGTTCACCTTGGGTGCTGATGAAGCCGGCGAGCGGCATGATGAGCTCGGAAGGGATCGGCGGGAAAACATTTTCCAGAACCATCAGGAAGATGATTCCGGCGTAGGAAAACTGCTCCATCGTGGATTTGATCCATTCGCTCATTGGTCGTGGGCGAAGGTTAGTCCGGGCTGGAACGCCGAAGTTCGGGAGCACCGTTAGGCGGGGACTCGGTGCTTGACACCCCCGGAGCCGGAAGGTGTTGTCCTCAACTTTTCCAAGCAAGCATAGCTCCGCAAAATTCCGCTCATGGCACTCAAAATCCGTCTCACCAAGGTTGGCTCCGTGCATCAGCCGCTGTATCGCGTGGTCGTCGCTGAAGCGCGTTCCCGCCGCGATGGCGACGCAGTCGAAAACCTCGGCACCTACACGCCCAAGACCAAGGGCAACCCGATCAATCTGAAGCTGGATCGCGTCGATTACTGGTTGAGCAAGGGCGCCCTGCCGACGAACACGATGCACGCCATGATCAAGAAGGCGCGTCGCGCGGCGGCGGCGACCGAGCCGGCGGCCTGAGTTTGCGATCTCGCGCCAAGGTCGCAGAGGACGCAAAGAAAGTTTCGGAGCCTCGGATTCGTCCGGGGCTCTTTTGTTTTCCGACTTTGCATTCTCGGCGGGTTGCGCGTGAGGCTTTGTTCACGATGTCTCTGAAGATTGATGTCCTGACACTGTTTCCCCGGATGCTGGATGGCTTCCTGGCGGAGAGTATTCTGGGCAAAGGCATTGCGGCCGGACACCTGGCGGTGAACGTGCACGATTTGCGCGGGTGGACGACGGACAAGCATCGCACGGCGGATGATCGGCCATTCGGTGGCGGGGCGGGAATGGTGATGAAACCGGAGCCGGTGTTTGCGGCGATCGAGCACGTGCAGACGCCGGGTTGCCGGAGGATTTATCTCACGCCGGATGGAACGCCGTTGTCGCCGGCGATCGCGCACGAACTTTCGCAGCAGCAGCATCTGGTGATGTTGAGCGGGCATTATGAAGGGATCGATCAGCGGATTCGCGATGGCGTGATCGATCAGGAGATCAGCATCGGCGATTACGTGCTGACGAATGGCACGCTCGCGGCGGCGGTGGTGATCGACGCGTTGGCGCGTTTCATTCCAGGCGTGCTCGGGGAGGAAAAGTCATTGACGCACGAATCCTTCACCAGCAAGTTGCTCGACTTTCCTCAATACACGCGTCCCGCCGAATTTCGGGGCATGTCCGTTCCCGAGGTTCTCCTCTCGGGCAACCATGCCGAAATCGAGAAATGGCGGCACGCGCGACAGGTGGAAAAGACCCGCAAGGTCCGTCCCGATTTACTCAACTAACTCACAGCCATGAACCCGATCATCCAAGAAATCACCGCCGCTCAGGTGAAGAAAGACCTCGCCCCCTTCAAAGTCGGCGACGGTGTGCGCGTGCACACGAAGGTCCGCGAAGGCGACAAGGAGCGCGTGCAGGTTTATGCGGGAATCGTGATCGCGCGCAAAGGTCATGGCATCCATGAGACGTTCACCGTTCGCCGCATCAGCTACGGCGAAGGCGTGGAGCGCGTGTTTCCGGTCAACTCGCCCAACATCGTGAAGGTCGACGTCGAGCGTGAGTCGGAAGTGATGAAGGCGCGCCTTTACTATCTCCGCGGCCGCACCGGCAAGGCGGCGATCGCGGTGCAGGAGAAGGATCGCTCGGCCGAGATCCACGCGGCGAAACTCGCGGCGCGGGAGAAGGCAGCAGCTCCGGCGGCGGCGAACTGATCGCGCAGATCGGTTTTGAATTTGAAAAGCGAGTCCCGCGGGACTCGCTTTTTTTGGATCCGGGATTGTCGCGGGCCAAGCGACTCCGGGCGAGCAGCTGTAATGTTACGCGTCGAGTTCGCTGGCCGACAATGCGGCCGGGAGCGCGAGGGGACGTTCGCAGGTGCTGGAGATCGCGATGTGTTGGCCCGAGGTGGAGGATTTTTCGAAGGCTTCCATGACTTCGAGGACATGTTGCGCGAGCGCGCCGCTGGCTCGGTGAGGACGATCGCGGCGCAGGATGGACAGCGCCATGTCGGCGAGGCCAGAGCCGCGGCCGCGCTCGATGGTGTGCGAGTGCGGGAGCTCGTTGTAGTCCGCCGTCGCACCGCGACGGATACGCACCAGACCGTCGAAACGATTCGGGTCGGGGGCCTCGAGCGTGCTTTCGGTGCCGAAGATGAGAAGACACGGTAGTGGATAAGGCCACGTGTCAAAGCTCGTGACGATCGTCGCGCTGGCGCCGCTGGCAAAATCCATCACGCCGGTCACGTGGGTGGGGACGTGCACGGGCATCTTGGTGCCTGCGAGCGGCTGGCTGGTGATGACGCGTTCCTTGAAAGCGGCCTGAGCCGAACCGCACACGCGGGCGACGGGGCCGAGGAAGTTGACCAACGCGGTAATATAGTAGGGCCCCATGTCGAGCATCGGGCCGCCGCCGCGCTCGTAGTAGAATTGTGGAGACGGATGCCAGCTCTCGTGGCCACGATTCAGCATGAACGCCATGGCCGAGACGGGGCGGCCGATCGCGCCGTCGTCGATGGCCTTGCGCGCGGTCTGAAGGCCGCCACCGAAAAAAGTGTCCGGGGCGCAGCCGACGAGAAGGTTTTTGGCGCGAGCGAGCGAGAGGACCTGCGCGCCCTCGGCGGCGTCGAGGGCAAAAGGTTTTTCGGTGTAGACGTGTTTCCCGGCTTCGAGCGCGCGAGCGTTTACGGCGGCGTGCGCGGCGGGGATGGTGAGGTTAAGGACGAGATCGATATCGGGCGCGGCGAGAAGTTCGTCGACGGAAAGGGCGCGAATGCCGTGCTCGCGCGCTTTGGCTTCGGCGCGCGCGAGGTCGAGGTCGGCGCAGGCGACGATTTTGATGAAGTCATAGCGGGCACAGCCGGCGAAGTATTGATCGCTGATCTTGCCGCAGCCGATGAGACCGACGTGAACGGGGGAACGCATAGGATTGATGGAGTAAGGGGAACGGAGATGAGTCGTTTCTGAGCCAGCGGAAGGTGCAAAAAAAGGCGAGCGCGGGATCGGAGCGGACTTATTCACGCGCATGATTCGAGGAGGCGATGAGATCGATGGAAAATCCCGTTGACGCGCGTGACGCGCGCCCTTTGCTCTGGCCCTTCGCGTTTGGGGCAAGATAGCTCAGTTGGTAGAGCAGAGGACTGAAAATCCTTGTGTCCCCGGTTCGATTCCGGGTCTTGCCACCATTCTAAGCCCGCTCACTCCCAAGGAGTAGCGGGATTTTTATTGTCCAAGGATTCGCGGGCGCAAAAACCAATGACGTATTCCTGAGGTAGATACGCCGTTCTGAAGAGAAGTCCCGCCCTCCGATAGGTAGAGCACACCTGGATTCACAGTCGGCCACCATGTCCCTCCAGAAAATCAACTTGCACTCACTACGTCAGTGACGCACTATGATCTTTCATGGAGTTCATTGAAACTCCGGTTTTCTCCGAATCATGGGAGGACATCGGCAAGGATGATGACGCGCTGGCTGCGCTCCAGACAAAGCTAATGATTCAGCCTGATGCTGGTGACCTCATCCCGCGCAGCGGTGGCCTGCGCAAAATCCGAGTGGCAGCCAAAGGCAAGGGAACCCGTGGTGGTGCGCGAGTCATCTACTACTTTCACGGTGGTGACGCGCAGATCTTCCTCCTCCTCGCATATCCCAAAAACGAACGCGACGATCTCACTCGCGATCAACTCCGAACACTTCGCGAGTTAATTGAATAGCGCGCCAAGCAGCGCGACTCTGAAATCGAACACACGAAACACACGATTATGAACACAGCCCTTTTTGAAAAACTGACCGGCAGCCTGAAGCAGATGAAAGCCATCCGCGCCGGAACCCTTCAGCCTGCACGGTCGACAAAGCTGACCCCGGAACACCCGCGCGCCGTTCGCACCCGCCTGAACATGACGCAGGAAGAGTTCGCCGATATGATCGGTGTTCCTTTGGGCACGCTGCGCAATTGGGAACAGGGCCACCGCGAACCGACCGGTCCAGCAAAAGCCCTTCTAATTGCGGCTGCCAAATACCCGCGCCAGATTGCTCTTGCTCTCACCGGAATCAAGAGGCCGACCAACATTGTCGCGCAAGCTGGTGAAATCCGCATTCACGCGATGAACTCTGGTCATTTCGGCTTCGCCGCGTCCTCAAGCGGCGAACGGTCGGTCGCAGTTCACGGCAAATCGGCAGGCAGCAAAGTAGCCGGAATAAAACGCAAGCCGGCGACGACGTGAGGCGGTAAACGATGCATCCCGCCACGTTGATCAACAACGTAGCAACCGGCGTCGCGGCGGCGGCCTTGTATGCGGCATGCCGGGTTCTTTCACGAGCGCTATTTGTCTTGGGGGTGCCGTAGATGCTTCTGCGGTGCAGCGTGCGGTGGCAGACTTGGGAGGTGGACTGTCTCGCTCATGGTGGTATTCTGCTGAGCGCGAGGGCGCATTCGGTTGCACCGCCTCCGCCGGGAGGAAAAGCCCACGGACGTGTTCTCCTGCCGGTCCGCGACGCGATTGCCCTCGTCGAGCGATTAGGTGGCGTAAGTTAGCGGATCAGCCACATCCGCATGATACTCGCTACGCGGCTTTGCCGCAGCAGTGCTTGTATTTTTCCCGCTGTTGCAGGGGCACCCTTCATTTCTACCTACGCGTGGGCCTGCTTTAAACGGGACAGGTGCGGTGTTCGCGGGTGCGGCCAGCCCTTTGTTCGTGACGTAGTCAATGCAACCGCAAGAAGGAACGCGAAACGACATCACCGTCTTGCTGTCGTGATTGGTCAAAGCGAAATCGCCCATCGAGATTACGTCCATTCCGATAAGCAGACTGTCGCCAGCGCCCAACTCTCCGAGAGTCACTTTCAGCTGCGCTATTCCCACTCCGCTCGGCAGCTGAGATACTGGGGCACGATCTTCTCACCGTGGACGCCCTTGGTTTTCACCATGCCGATAGGCTGCAACCCCGCAGGCGTCGGCGCATCCGCAGAAATGCATTGGGATCGGTATGGTCTGCGAAAGCGAATGGCGCTACTCCAGATGCCTTGCTCCCCGTTGGAAGAGAAATGCGCGTGGCTACTGCCGCTCTCCAGCCCGGCACGTCTGATATCGACGCCCAACTTCGCACATGCTGTGACCGGATCCGCTAATCAGGCGCGCGCATCACGAAGCAGAAGGTTGCGGTCCTGCAACAGATGCTCGTCGATCCGACGCCAAGAACGTTCCAGGAAATCCATGCAGCAATCGCCGGCGCCGGCGATATGGTGACGGTGTTTCGAGTGCTGCAGAGCTTCTTGCGGATCGGCCTCGTTTCGCCGACTCTTTCGCTCAAATGGTGCCGCGGTTTTCCATCTCGAGCTAGGTCCTGAACAACTTCACGTGTTAGAGAATAATAGGGCGGTAGTGCGGCGAATCGACCTTACGTCATCCTCACGTCTCGCTGCTTAGATTCAAAACGTGACTAAGCATCTGCAGGCGCGCGGCTATCGTGACGTATCTGCGCCAGCTGGGTAGATTCATCTTTTCACGCGCAATCCCACAGAGGCGGCGAAATATGTGGCGCAGGCGGTGGCGTTGCAGCCGACGGATGCCGAGGCGTGGACCATTTGGGTGAATGCGCTGCTCGCGAGGGGCGATCGGTCGGAGGCGTATCGGGTGGTTCAGGACGGATTGAAGCATTGTCCCGATTCAGGAGCGCTTCGTTACGTGCATGGCTACATGCTTTCGGCCGATGGCAGGATGGAGCGGGCGATTGAGGAACTGCGGGTGGCGAAGCGGCTTCGGTCGACACAGGCAGATGTTTATATCGAGTTGGGGCGGGCTTATTTCAAAATCGGGGAAGACGAAGCGCGGGCGGCGGAGATGAAGGAGGCTTTGCTCGTGCAGCCGGATCATCCGGTCGCGCTCGTCATTGTAGCGCGATATACGATCGATCACGGGAATGCGGAGGCGGCTCGCGAGTGGATTCGACGGATTCGGCTGCAGCCGCGGATTGTGCCAGAGGATGTGGAATTGGTGGTGGCCGAGTATCGGGAAAAGTTTGGGCGCGCACCTTGACGAGCAGCGGACGCACCGGGGACCGGACGGCCAAAGATAGGAGGTTTTCCCAGGCTTTTTGCCGCAACGAATCGCGCGCGTGTGACTCTATGCGTGACTCCGGCGCAGCGGGCGAATGCAGCGAGGCGGCCGGGAATCGTCATGGCATTACGAATTCAATCTTTGTGGACTCAACGGGTGCAGGGGGCGCTTCGCCGAAGGAGCGAGCGATTTGGACGCGGCCGAGTGGCGGTGCAGCCCGGCCCCGTGCCGGCGGAATGGGATGAAGCGTTCCTGCGGGTGGAGAGCTATTTGCGCGCTCACCAAGTGGAAAGCCGCATGCTGCTGACGCGGCTGACGGGCGACATCATCGCCGACGCACAAACCCTGGCGGCGCAAATGCCGCATGAGGCGCCGGTGACGATCGCGATGCGTTTGGCGCATGCGAAGATCGGCGAGTGGATGCAACGGGCGATGGGTGAAGGCTCTTGGGATGACGAACGATTTCGGGCGCGCGGGCGGCTGGCGTTGTTGATGGCGGAATTGCCGGAGCGGTGTCCGCAGGAGTTTCTCGGCAGCGAGCCGCTGCCGCCGGATGTGCGGAGCAAAATCGCGGCGGCGCAGTTGGTGGCGGGACCGGAGATGCGTCCGCTGACGATGCCGCCGGCGATGCTGGAATTTCCGTTGGTCGAGATGGCGGAAGCGAAGTGGGTGACGTTCAGCCGCTCGGCCTTTGTGCGCTCGGCAGCCTCGTGGGTGTTGTTCGTCACCATCGTGGGAGCCGCTTGGTATGCGAGTCGTTGATACGCAGCCATGAAGACCGAAGACTTTGTTCCGACGCGGGTGAGTCCGCAGGTGGCGACGCGCCGACGCACGCGGGTGGCGGGTTTGGTGGCAGCGCTGACGGCGCCGGCGGTCGCGTTGATGGCGGATCTGCATTGGTATTCGGGCTTCGATTTATGGAAGGCCCTGCATCTGGTCCTGTTTGCGATCTTGTTCGCGCTCATCGCGTTTGGCGCGGTGCAGGCGGCGATCGGGTTTTGGTTGCGCGGACGCGGCGGTGACGAGTTCGAGATCGGGCGGACGATCGATCCGGAGGATCGCTCGATTTTGTATGCGCCGACCGCGGTAGTGATGCCCATTTGCAACGAAGATGTGCGGCGGGTGTTCGAAGGGCTGCGCACCATTTACGGTTCGGTGGAGGCGGACGGGCAGCTCGCGAATTGCGAGTTCTTCGTTTTGAGCGACTCGACTGATCCGAATCGTTGGGTGGAGGAGGAGGCTGCGTGGTTGTCGCTCGTGCAGAAACTGGATGCGCACGGGAAGATTTTTTACCGGAAGCGGCGGGTGGGGATTAACAAGAAGGCGGGGAATATCGCGGACTTCTGCAAACGCTGGGGCAGCCGTTATCGTTACATGGTGGTGCTGGACGCAGACAGCATCATGAACGGCGAAGCGGTGGCGAAGCTGGTGCGGCTGATGGAGCGGAACCCGCGGGTCGGTTTGATTCAGGCGGTGCCGTCGCTGGTGAATGGGACGACGATTCTGGCGCGCGTGCAGCAGTTCGCGAGCAGGCTATATGGCGGGATCTTTGCGGCGGGGTTAAATTACTGGCAGTTGGGCGAAGCGAATTATTGGGGCCATAATGCGATCATTCGGGTGAAGCCGTTTATCCGGCATTGTTCGCTGCCGGAGTTGCCGGGCGACGGACCCTTTGGCGGGCGGATTTTGAGCCACGATTATGTGGAGGCGGCGCTGATGCGGCGCGCGGGCTGGCAAGTGTGGCTGGCGGCGGATGTTGCGGGGAACTACGAGGAGTGTCCGGCCACGTTGGTGGATTTCGCGAAACGCGATCGGCGCTGGCTGCAGGGGAATTTGCAACATACGCGGCTGATCGTGGCGGGCGGCTTTCATTTGGTGAATCGCCTGCACTTTTTGTTGGGGATTCTGGCCTATGTGGCGTCGCCGTTGTGGTTCGTGTTTCTGCTGCTCTCGTGTGTGATCGCGTATCGCGAAGTGGGCACGGTGACCGTGGCAGAGCATTCGTTGCCGTGGAGTTTGGGGGCGCAGTCGATCGGACTGTTTGTGGGGACATTGGCGCTGTTGTTTTTGCCGAAAATGCTGGCGCTGCTGGATCTGCGGCGGCGGCCGGGCGAGGTGGTGAAATTCGGCGGCTGGGGGCGCATCGTGACGGGGGTGGTGACGGAGACGGTGGCGTTCACGTTGATCGCGCCGGTTTTGATGCTGTTTCACACGAAGTTCGTGATCCTGACCTTGCTGCGGCAGACGGTGGCGTGGGGGAGTCAGCGGCGAGGCGGAGCGGGTGCGTCGGCTTGGGCGGAAGCGGTGGGTGCGCACGCCGGGCAGACGCTGTTTGGAGTGGCGCTGACGTTGTGGGTGCTGTCGGTCAGCCCGTCATTGGCATGGTGGATGTCGCCGCTGCTGGCGGGGATTCTTCTCTCGATTCCGTTGTCATATTTGACGGGGGCGGACGACGTGGGGGAAGCGGTGAAACGTAAGGGAATTTTCACTACGCCGGAAGAGTCGGCGCCGCCGGTGGTGTTATTGCGACTGGCGAGTGCGCTGGCGGAGCCGCCGCCCGGTCGGCCGGTGATGCCGGAGTTGGCGGATCATGGCGGTGTGATGCAGGCGGTGCTCGATCCCTATGTGAATGCGGCGCACGTGTCGTTGTTGCGGGCGAAGGACGATCGCCCGGCTGCGACGGAGCAGCGGTTGGCGGAATTGCGGCGTCGGCTGGTGTTGGAAGGGCCGGAGGAATTGGAGCGCGGCGAAATCATGGCGCTGCTCGGCGACGTGGATTCGATGGTGACGCTCCATGAGGAAATCTGGTCGGCGCCGGCGGTGCGGCTCGCGCCGTGGTGGCAGCGAGCGTTGCAGTATTATCAGCTCGTGGCGCTGCCGCCGCAGACGGCGTTTACGCGCGCGGCGTAGATTTAGCCTAGAGCTGAGAGCCTCAGCGCCCAAAGTTCAGAGCCTAACGGTGGTGGCGGCGGTGGACGGCGAAACCGAGGACGGCGAGACCGAGGAGGGCGGCGTAGGTGGAGGGCTCGGGGATGGCGGAGACGGTGTAGGAGGCGGCTGTTCCGCCTGGGACGATGGCGTAGTTATCGGCCAGGATGGTGCCGTCAGCGGGGACCTGCCAAAATGGATCGTTGGCGAGGGTATAAAGTCCGTAGGAATACCCGACGAGGAGTTCGTAGTCAGGGACGCCGAAGTGCTCGGAGCCGATAAGAGTCGGGAACCATGCGACGGCAAGTTGATCGCCGGTATTGAGGTGGGGGAAGTTGCCGCTCCCGAGCGAGAGGGAGTCTGCGATACCTGCGAACTGACCTTCAAAAGACAACTCATCGACGTAGGTCCGGCCCAGGACTTGGTAGCGGCCGCCATTCAGATAGTCCCCGATGCCGAGGGTGCCCGGCACAAGCGTTTCGAAACTCGTCGGCGAAGTGGACGACGTGCCCACATCGGCGAGGAGAATGACCAGGCTTCCGTTGGCGAGCGGCTGCCCGTGATTATCGAGCAACGAATCACCGGAAAACTTGATCGTGACGTCGGCCCGCAGCGAAGCGAGGGCTATGCAGAGCATGGCGGCGGCGATGAGAAATTTTTTCATGGAGGGAAGAGCAATCATTGAAGATAGGCGGGCAGGAGCTTCCAGACGTCGGTGCGCGGGGTGGTTGAGCCGCGTTTGCGGATGACGAACCCTTCGCCAGGTTTGAGCACAACAGCATCCGCGGTGGCGGCTGTGTCGCCGACGCGATACCATCCGGCCGGTTTGGCGCCGCCAGCGCCGAGGTAGAAGTAGACAGCGGAAGCGGACTTGTTTTTGGCCGCAACGGCGTTGTCGAATACGAGCAATTGGTCGCTTTGCGGGTTGGCGGAGGTGGTCGGAGCAAAAGCGCCGGAAGAAACGAGGCTCGATGAGCCGAGCGTCACAGGGGTAGCTACAGCGAGCCCGACGAGATTGTCCTGAGCGGTCTGGGCTGCGAGGGTCGACACTGGTGTGCGTTGGATGGCCATTTGGACGCAACCGGTCAAGGTCAGCGCCGTGTCTATGGCGATATTGTGTCGGACTACGAAATAGCTTCCAGGATCGATCCGCTGGGCGCCTTTTGACACGGCGGTATTGCCGACCTGATACCAGCCGGCGGGTTTGTTCGAAGTTCCGGCGAAGTAAAAGAATACCTTGGAAGCGGCGTGGTTGATACCCGTGGTCTCGGGACTGAATAGCAGCACTTCGGTCGCGAAGGGCGAGGCGGTGGCGACATGAACGCCGGTGCCGTTGGGGAAAAGGGTATCGAGGGTCCAGTAGGGAATCACGGCGAGGGTGTCGCTGGTGGTGAGCGCGGCGAGATCGTTGGTGGTCGGGTCAACGGTGACGGCGTTGCTGGTGGCGGAAGCGATGGGTAGCACGGCGCCTTCGAGGGGGCCGGTCATGACGAGCGCGTAGGCGCCGCCGGTCGAGATGGCGGGGATCGAGGCGTCGAGGGTGAGGGTATTGCCCTCGCGGGTGGTGAGGTTGGCTTCGACGAGGGCGGGGCGGTGGAGGGGGAGGGAGACGATGGTGTCGGAGTTGCCGCGGAGTTTTAGGCGGAGGACGCCGACGGGGTCGCTCGAGGCGGCGGAGAGCGGAAAGGTGAGAGCGAACGTGAGGATGGCGGCAGCGAAGAGGCGCAGGGGGCGCAACGATGTGACACGCATGGTGGTTTTACCGCCTCTTCCGATGAATCGGGGCGGGCTGCGGCGGCTTATGATGACCGGGAGGGAACTCATGGGCGGGTCAGTTGGATTCGGCGCGGTAGAAGCGAGCGGAGCCTTCGTCAGGCGAGGTGGTGTCTTCGATGGTGGCGTGGCCGCCGGAGTCGGTGGCGACGTTGTTGGTGAGCTCGGTCCAGGTCAGCAGGTCGGTGGAGACCAGGATCGTGTAGAGCGTGTAGCGGGTGCCGGTGAGTTGGAGGGTCACGCCGCCCGCGCTGCGGGGTTCGATCGTGAGGACGGGCGACGCGGGAGAATCGATTTCGACGGTGACTGTGGCGGTCGCGGTTTCGTTGTCCGTGTCGTGGATCGTGTAGGTGAACGTGTCATTGCCGGCGATGACGCCGTTGAGCGAGTAGGTGATGACGCCGTCGGAAAGTGAGACGGTCGCGCCTTGGGCGCTGGTTGCGGAGACGGAAACCAAGGTGAGTTCGTCGCCGTCGGGATCGGAGTCGTTGGCCAACAGCACTGCGGTCGCGACGGTGGCGTTTTCTCCGGCGGTGCGAACAATGGTGTCGTTGCTCGCGACGGGCGCGCGATTGGCGACGCGCAGGGTTGCGGTGCCGGTCGCGGTTTCGTCGAACTCGTCGCGGACGGTGAACGCGAACGTGTCGTCGTCATTCCGCGGCAGCGAGGCGGGCGTATAGAGGACGTTGCTGCCGACCACCGCCAAGATCCCGCCGCCGGTGCTCGTGGCGGGGACGCTGACGAAGCTGATCTCGTGGCCGTCGGCGTCGGACGCGGCGGCGAGCAGCGTGGCGATCGGCACAGTGGTGAGGGCGTCGGTGTTGTGACGATCGATCGTCACAGGAGCGACGGTCGGTGCGCGGTTGAGCAGCTTCACGGTCACGATGCCGGTGACGGCGGTTTCGACACGATGGTCGGTGATCGTGTAAGTGAACGTGTCGTCGCCGGTGATCGCGGCCGGGGAGGCGGCGGTGTAAGTGATCGTGCCGGAGGCGACAGAGACGTCGGCGCCTTGCGCGCTGTTTGCGGCGAGCGCGACGAAGGAGATCTCGTCGAGATCGGGATCGGAGGCCGCGGCGAGCAGCGTGGCGACGGCGAGTGTGGCGGGTTGGTCGTTGAAACGCTCGACGACGAGCGTGCCGGGGATGGGGGCGCGGTTGACCAGGCGAATGGTGACGGTCGCGGTGGCCTCGGCGTTGAGTGCATCTTTCACTTTGTAAGTGAACGTGTCGTCGCCGGTGATCGCGTCGTAGGATGGCGCGGTGTAGGTGAGTGTGCCGTCGACGATGGTGATCGTCGCGCCTTGTTCGCTGGTCACGTCGGCGCTGACGAAGATGAGCGTGTCGGCGTCGGGATCGGTGTCGTTGGCGAGCAACGAGGCGAGCGTGAGAACGGCGGGTTCGGTATTGAAGCGGTCGATGACGTCGTCGGCGGGTGTCGGCGTGCGGTTATCGACGATGATCGTGACGGTGGCGGTGGCGGTTTCGTTGTGCGCGTCGGCGATCGTGTAGATGAAGGAGTCGGACGCGTTGAATGGTGTGGTGGGCGGCGTGTAGGTGACGGTATCACCGACGACGGAGATCGTGCCGCCTTGGGCGCTGGTGCTTGCGACGCCCTCGACCGTGAGCGCATCGCCGTCGGCATCGCTGTCGTTGGCGAGCAGCGCGGCGAACGAGAGGGTGGCGTTGGCGTCGTTGAAACGGTGGACGGAATCGTTCGTGGCGACGGGCGCGCGGTTGAGGAGTTGAACGGTGATGAAGCCGATGGAGGTGGCGCCGTGGGAATCAGCGATTTCGTAGGTGAAGAAATCTTCGTCCTTCACGAGCGCGGGCGATTGCGTCGTGTAGGTTATGGCGCTCGTATCGTGCGCGATGTCGCCGCCGAGAATGGAGTATTCGTCGACCTGGACGATCTGCACGGCGTCACCTTCAGGATCGGCGGCGAGAGCGAGGAGTTCGGCGGTGGCGATTTGCGCGGGTTGGTCGTTGTAGCGGGTCAGTGTGCGATCGGCGGCGACGGGGGCGCGGTTTGCGATCGTGATAGTGACCGTGGCGCTGTCGGTTGCACCGCGGGCGTCGGTGATCGTGTAGGTGAACGAGTCGCCAAGGGTGCTTTCGGAAGTGGGTGTGTAGGTGATGACGCCGTCGGTGAGCGAGACGGTGCCGCCTTCGGTGCTGGAGGCAGAGACCGCGGATACGCCGAGGGTGTCGTTCTCGGGATCGGAGTCGTTGGCGAGAAGCATGCCGGCGGTGAGGATGAGCGGCTGGCCGTAAATACGTTCGACGGAATCGTCGGCGGCGACGGGCGGATTGTTTTGCCAGAGGACGTGAACCGTCGCGGTGGCCGTGGCGCCGCGGGAGTCTTTCACGCGGTAAACGAAGGAATCGTCGATCGTGAGCGGTGAGGCCGCGTAGGTGATGACGCCGTCGGAGTAGGAAAGCGCGACGCCGTTCGCGCTGGTGGCGGAGACGAGAGCATCGAAGTTGACGACGTCGCCGAGTTCGGCGTCGGAGTCGTTGGCAAGGAGCGTGGCGACGGAGATCGTGAGAGCGTTCGCGCCGCGCGAGACAGTGTCGTCGCCGGGGAGTGGGGGCGTGTTGATGAAGAAGTGGGTCCAGACGTAGTTGTAGTCGAAGTCGGTCAATTCGGTGCGAAGGCTCCAGGTCAGTTCGATGCCAACACCGCCAGCCGGGAAGTCAGGTCCGGGCGTGAAGGTGTAGTTGATCTGAGATAGACCGTTATCAGGCGGAGGTGTGACGGTGAGTAGGGAAGCGCCGGGGCCGCTCAGCGTGCCGTAGGCGCTTAGGTCTTCGATGAATGTGCGGGTGTAGCCACCGGATCCGTTGGGCGTGAGCAGTTCGGCTTCGAGAAACGCGACTTCGACCGGCTGGCCTTGGCGCTGAGCGACGAAGAACCAACTGGAGTAAGGCGTCTGAGGCGAAAGCGGGAGCGATTGGCTGGCGCCGACGCCCTGAGGCATGTTGTAGGAGACGAAGCCGCGGAACGGAATTTCGGCCATGGTGCCGGCGCGATCGTCGATAACGACCAGCGGGACGAAGGATTCCTCAACGGTGCCGTGGGGAGCATCGGGCAAGTAGCTGTAAGCGCTTAGGTCGCGAACGCGGGTGGTGACCTCCTCGGGTGTGCCGGTGGTGATCCAGTGGTCGCCAAAGACTGGGTTCCAGTCGTAGGTCCAATCCGCTGCCGTTTCATTAGGCGAGACGTAGCCGTGGTCGTAGGCGACGATCCGAACCGTCAGCTGGGTGCTGTCGGCGTCGGTGATCGTGATGTTCGAGAAGATGAGGTTGGGATCACCCATGTTGGTGCGGTCGGGCAGCAATGTGCCGGGTGCTTCCGGCAGGCCGGTGACGACGGGCGGGTGGAAGTTTGCGAGATCGGCGACGTAGATCCAGAACTCGGTCGGTTCGCTTTCCTGGCCGATGGAATCGATGGTTTTGAACGTGAAGACGTCGTAGCCGAAATAGGTTTCGTCCTCCGAATTTTCATCGGTGAGATAGCCGGGCGCGGCGGTGTAGATGAATTCGTTGGTGTTGCCCGCTTGGGTGACGGAGCCGTGCTGCGGTTGCGAAACGAGCGCGTAAGTGATGGTGTCGCCGGTGGTGTGACCGCCGTCGGCGAAGACCGAGGTGGTGGCGAGGGCGCCTTCGAGCGGGCTGTTTTGAGCTTCGGCGAAGCCGGCCTCGGCGGTGGGGAGGCCATTCGCAATGTGGAAGCGCACGATGCCGATGGCGCTGTTGTTCGCCGAGTCGATGATTTCGTAGGCGAACTGGATTGTGCCGGTGAACTGAGACGGCGGGGTAAGGGTGAACTCCGGGGCCGTTCCGGTCAGCGTGCCGGTGTCGCCGGCGACGGGTTGGCCCGATTCGATGCGCGTGAGTTCGCCGAGGAGTTGGTAGGAGGCGGTGAGATTGGGGTTGAACGCGGCGTCGAGGGTGAACGACGCGGGTTGGTTCATCGTTACGTTGATCGTCTGGTTCTGATTCGCGAAGGGCGTCTGGTAGTCGAGGAACGGCGTCGTGTAGAGACGCTTGAAGCGATAGCTGGCGGTGCCGAAGGTGACGGTTGTGTTGTGCGGGTTGGGGAAGGTTTCGCTGCTGATGCGCAGGATGGGAGCGGCGAGCGTGCCCTCGATGGAGAACAGTTCCGGAGAGGAGGACTCAATGAATGTGGGGACGCCGCCGGCGAGCGGGAGCGGAACGTCGCGCGTCGTGGGAGCGAACAAGGCGAGTTCGTCGATCGGCGCGACGGAGAGCAGGGAGGGGCCGGTGATGAGCGAACCGTAACCGGCATCGATCTCGACGACGCCTCCGTTGAAGGCGGAGGTTCCGACTTGATCGACGTCGGTGAAATCGAAGTCGGCGAGCAGTTCGGCGCCGTCGGCGACGAGAGCGAGGTTGTCGTCGAGGTCAGCGACATTGTCGACGAAGGTGGTGAACGGCTCGTTGTAGCCGGAGTAGAAACCGATCGTGCCGTTGCGCGCGTAGATGGCGCCGCCGCGGCCGGTGCCGCCGGAGCCGCCGAGGGCGGAGTTACCGACCAGGAGGGAAGGCGCGCCGTAGAAGGCGATGTCGCCGCCGTCGTTGTAGAGAGCGCCGCCCTGGCCGTCGGAGCCGGTGCCGCCGAGCGCGGCGTTGTCTTCGAAGGTAACTCCGTCGAGCAGGACGAATGCGCCGGCGCCGACGTGGATCGCGCCGCCGCGACCCGGCTGGCCGGTGGAGCCAGCCGCGAGGCCGTGGGCGAGTGTGAGATTAATGAGCGAGAGTTCGGCGCCGGGGGCGACGGCGATGAGTCGCATCGCGGGCGCGGAGACCGGGCGTTCGATGCGCAAGCCGGGAGCGGCGCTGCCATCGATCACGAGCCGGTGGTTGACGTGAATGGCGGACGGGCCGGCGGCCGTTTCGATGGGCGTGGACGGGAGCGTGATGGTTTGACCGGCGAGATCCGGAGAGAACTGGATCTGCCAGAGCGTGGAGCCCGCGGGCATGTGCGCGAGCAGATGAGCGAGCGAACCGACGCCCTCGCTCGCAGTGGTCGTGACGACGCGAGATGTCGTGATGTTGCGGAACGTGATGCGCGCGGAGACGGGGAGGTTCTGCGTCGTGTTGGCGCGATAGATGAGGTAGTCTTCGCCAACGTAGTTGGCGTCCGGCGTGTAAGTGTAGTTGCGGCCTTCCGGAGTGAACTCAGGCGAGAGGGTGCCGTGAGCGGGACCGGAGATGATTTCCAAGCTGACGGGGCGCGTGATGTGTGTGGCGGAGATCGAGAAATCGGTCGGAGCGCCGTCGACGACATAGATATCCTGATCGACGACCTCGGGCGTGCGGTAGGTGTCGGCGAGGAAAATGATCTCCGATTCGTTGGTATAGGAAATGCCATCCTCGGTCACGGTCAGGAGGATGGTCGCGTAGCCGCCGTAAACGTGACCGTCGTTGCCGGCGGCCGGCGGAGAGAAGCGAACCGTGCGCGTGTCGTCGGAGCCGGGGAGAACTTCGAGGCCGATCGGGGCGGTGCCGCCGTAAAGGCGGTAGGCGCCATCGGTGGCGGTGAGCTCGGAATTCGCGGAGCCGAGGGTGGCGGTGAAGTCGGTGCGGTCGCGGAGTTGAGAAGCTTCGGAAATACGCGTGACGGTGGGGCCGGAGGTGGGAAGGGCGAACGAAGGCGGATTGTGATCGCGAATCGCGACGGTGCCGGTGCCGAGTCGGGAGAAAGAAACGCCGTTGAAAGCGACGCGCGTCCAATCAGCGATGACGGCATTTTCGTCGCCGAGGAGGTGGACGGCGGGACCGGTGGTTGGGGCGACGTTGTCGGTGAACGTCGTGTCGGTGAATGCGGCCGAGCCGTTGCGCACGAAAACGGCGCCACCGGAGCCGTGGGCGTTGTCGTCTTCGGCGCGGTTGTCGGTGAAGAGCGTATCGTTTTCGGTTTCGAGTTTGCCGTGCGCGCTGTAGATCGCGCCGCCTTCGGCGCCGGATGAGGCGGAGCCGTGGGCGTGGTGGTTGCGCACGGTGACGCCGTCGAGGAGGACGGTGCCTTCGTTGTAGATCGCGGCGCCGCGGGCGGGGAGGTTGACGGATTCGTTGCGGATGAGACCGTCGGCGACGGTGAGATTGCGCAGGATGAGCGTGCCCTCGGACGTGACACGGAAGAGGCGCAGTTCGGCGGTGGCGGGATTGCGTGCGAGGGTGAGGCCGTCCACGCCGGTAGCGTCGAGTTCGAGGAAATGGGGAACGAGCAACGCGGTCGGGCCGTGAACGGTGTCGGTCGCGGTGCTGAAGAGTATCGTCTGGTTGGCTAGCGAGGGCGTGAAGACGATGCGGCCGCCGCCTTGAGGCGCGAGTGCGGCGATCGCGGCGCTGAGCGAGCCGGCGCCGGAGGCGTTGGTGTTGGTGACGGTGAGCGTGGTGTCGACCACCTCGACCGTGACGGTGGCGGAGGCGCTGTTGCCGAAGACGTCGGACGCGGTGTAGGTGAATGAGTCGGCGCCGGCGTAGTCTTCGGACGGGAGGTAGGTGGCGACGTGGCCGTCGAGCTGCACGAAGCCGTGCGTCGCTTGCGCGGCGATGGTGAACGTGAGCGTCTCGTTTTCCGGATGGGTGGCGAGGAGGGCGATCTTGCGCGGCTGATTCTTGAAGACGCGGAGCGATTGCGCGGGAGCAGTGGGAGCGTCGACGACGCGGGTGATCTCGAGTGTGACGACAGCGCTGGGAGAACGACCGCCGATATCGTTGGGAGCGATGCGGAAGCTGTCGGTGCCGTAGTAGTCGCCGGTTGGCACGTAGGTGTAGGTGCGGCCGGTGCCGAAAACCAACGTATCACCGACCCTGAGTGGTAATCCGTTTACCCGCAAGGTGCCGTGGACGGGGAGGGTTTGGATCACGTAGCTGCCGACAGGCCAGACGCGGGCAGGGATGTTAACGTTTTGAGTGGTCGCGGAGGTGAAGTCTGCTTCGTCGAGCGTGACGCTCGTCGCTTCCAAAAGAGTTTTGGTGAAGCCGCGGAAGAAGTGGGCAGGCGTCCAGAACGTGATGCGCGACGACTGCGGAATGGCGACGTCAGCGGCCCCGTCGGCGTTGAGATCGGCGACGGCGATCTGCGCGGCGGCGGTGGCGTTGTAGGAGGTCCAATCGAGGGCGGTGGCGGTGAAGGCGCCGGAGCCGTTGTTGGTCCAGAGCGTGTCGGCGCTGGTGCCGGTGATCGCGAGCAGGTCGATGTCGGCGTCACCGTCGAAATCGGCGGCGGCGAGTTGAACGACCGGCCCGGCGGCGAAGGAGCGTTGGTGGACCAAGTGGCCGGATCGGTCGTTGCGGTAAACGTGAATCGTGTCGGTCGCGGAGCCGCCGGCTACGATGAGGTCGGCCCAGCCGTCGCGATCGAGATCGGTGACGGCGATGGTTTGTGTGCCGGGGACGCGGACGGAGTTGTCGGCGGTGAACACGCCGCTGCCGTTGTTGAGCCAAACGACGATGTCGCCGGTGCTGGCGCGGACTTGGACGAAATCGAGTTTACCGTCGTGGTTGAAGTCGGCGACAGCGGCTTCGCGAGTGCGATCGTCGGCGGGTGCGAAACGTTGGGAGCCGGCGGGGCTGAAGGTGTTGTCGGCGTTGTTCAGCAGAAGCACTTCGCCGTCGGTGGCGGAAGGGCCGAGAACGAGGATATCCTGATGGCCGTCGCCATCGAAATCGCCGGGGAGGAGGCGGGAGCCGGCGAAGGCGAGGGGCTCGGCGAGAAGAGTGGTGGTGGAGGCGTTCGCGACATCGAGGGTTTCGACGGTGAGCGAGGCGCCGCTGCGGGAGCCGGCGAAGTCGACGAGGCCGTCGCCGTTGAAATCGGCGAGGGTAAAGGCGTCCCAGGCGCCGGTGGCGCCGTATTGGAAGCGGGAGAAACCGCCCGCGCCGTCGCCGAGGTAGATCCAAGCACCATCGTCGCCAACGAACATGACATCGCCGCGGCCGTCGCCGTTGATATCGCCGGCGGCGGCGCCGGTGACGCGGCCGGTGGTGGCGAGGACGTCGCTTTGACGGAAGTGTCCGGCGCGGCTGGTCCACGGAATGGAGAACCGGGCGACGTGAGAATAAAACGCGGTGCCGAGCGCGCTGAAGATGTCGCGGGTGGACGTGACCTCGACGATTTCGCCGGCGTTGAAAGAGAGACCCGGCGTGAGCGTCGGTTGGAGAAGATCGGACGTGAGGCTGCCCCAGCGGGCAGACGAATGGAGGCGTCCGTGGGCCGAACCATGCACGACGAAAGTCGTGGGAGAAAAGTCGCCGGGCGTGACGGCCTGGTCGTAGGTGAAAGCGATGGCGGGCCGGGTGGACGAGGCGACGCCGCCGGAGGAAGGCGAGGCGGCGGTGACCGAGCCGAAACCAGCGGGCGCGGCGCCGTAAGTGGCGACGAACGCGGTCGACGTGTAGTTGGAACCGACGAGACGGATTTGCGCTCCCTCGTAGGAGCCGGGCAGCCACGGGAGGCGCAGGACGCGGAGATTGCCCTCGGTGAAGTCGGCGCCGGACGGGAGCGTGAGGGTTTGCCAGCCGCTGCCGGTGTTGATCTGCCAGACGAGGCCGGCGTAGTTGCGCGAATTGTCGAAGGTGATTTCGAGGTAGCCGCCGGCCACGCGGCGAGCGAGGGCGAGGTCGTAAACGGGCGCGAGCGTCGTGGTAGTGGATTCGATCGCGCCGAGATCGACTATGTCTTCGTGCGTGCGGGCGTTGCCGAAAAGATCGGTTTCGCTGTCGGCGAGCGTGGAGTTATCGCCGGCGTTGCGGGCGGGAGATTCGGGTCCTGGGACGAGACGATCGTTGATCGAGACGAAGCGCGGATTGTAGCCGATGTTGCCGGTGCCGGCGTAGTCGCTGAGGCCCTCGATGAGCGTGTGAGTGGCGTTGACGACGGCGGAGCGGCTGGACGTCAGCTGACGCGATTCGATGGTGCCACTGGCGGCGTTGTTGCCGAAGAGGATGGAGTTGGCCATGTCGAGCTGGCCGCCGGAGACGAAGAGGCCGCCGGTGTTTTGTGACGGAGCGGTGTTGTTGACGACGGTGACACCGGTGAACCGCGACGTTGAGTCGATGAGATAAAAGGCACCGTAGCTCTCGCCGCCGGAGAACACGCCGGCGTTGGTGGCGTTGTTGGCGAAGTAGGAATTGCGGACGGTGAGATCGACCCCGTGGGCGCGAAGGACGCTGGCGTTGGCGAAGGAGCCGCCCTGAGCGGCGTTGTTGAGGAAGGTGCAGCGCTCGAGAGTGAGCGAGAGACCGGAAGCGTCGATGACGCCGGCGCCGTTGAAGGTGTTCTTGTTGTTGGAAAAAACGCAGTCGAAGAACGTCGCGTGGACGGTCGAGCCGCCGGGTTCGGTGAACGAGAGCGCGGAGGTGCGGCTGTTGGCGTTGGCGAACGTCGTGCGGCGCACGGTGAGTTCCGGCACGGTCGAGGTGATGAAATGCGCGGAGAAGCTGCCGGTGCGATCGACGGAATTCTCGAAGCGGGAGTCCTCGATTGTCCAAGCGAGGCCGTTGGCGTTGGCGATGGCCACTTCGTTGCCGGTGAAGGTGGTGCGGCGGATGGTGACGTGATCGATGAAGCCGGAGAGCGCGACGTGCTTGTTGATGAACTGGCAGTCCTCGAGGAGCAGATGAGGCGCGTAGCTGGAGGCGGAGAGCGCGGCGCCGCCTTCGAAGCGGACATTGCGGAAGATGGCTCCGCGGTGGTGGAGGTTGATCCCGGCGAGAAGTTGGACGCCGTCGAAGATCGGTGTGTCGCTGCCGTTGACGTTGGTGATGGAGAACGCGTGAGCGATGCGGACGGGGTTGCGCGCGGGATTGCGTTCCGAGAGGTAGAGCTCGCGGCCGTAGCCGTTGAAGCCGCCGTAGATGCGAATGCCGGCGGGGAGCGCGATCGTGGCCGTTTCGGAGTAAGTGCCACCGGCGACCCAGATCTCGGTGTGCGAAGGCGCGGCGGCGATGGCGTCGGCGAGATTGTTGAAGGCAGTGTCCCAGTTGAGACCGTCTCCGCCGGCGGCGGCGAAAGTGGAGACGTAGCGGACGTGGTTGCGGGACGTGGTGACGGTGTAGATCGGTGAAACGTAGGCGGTGCCGCGGATGCCGAAGCGGACCAGACGATCGGGAATCGCGTCGGAAGACGGCGCGGCGATGGTGAGCGTGGCGCTGGTGAGATTGTAAGTGGAGGAGAGGCTCGGATCGGCCGAGACCGCAACCCACTGATCGTCGATCTGGATTTCCCAGTAGATGGCGGAGGTGACGTTGACGTCGGCGGTGATGACGAGCTTGCCGTCCGCGGTGGACCAGACGGGGACGATGTTGGCGTTGTTGGCGTCGATTTGGACGCGCAAGGCGGAGACGCCGATGGTTTCGGTGAGCTCGCGGGCGCCGAGATCGACGGCGGAACCGACGAGACGGTTTTGGCCGGCGAGGTCGGTGGCGGGGAGGCTGGCGGCGAGGTTGCTGCCGGCGTTGACGGCGGGGGAGTAGCGGGTGAGCCGGTATTCGCCGGGGTAGGACGGATCGAAGAGCGGGGAGAAACCGATGTTGCCGTTGCCGGTGTAGGCGGAGAGGCCCTCGATCAGCGAGTAGGTGACGACGGGCAGGTCGGCGCTGTCGCGGTAGATTTGTTTTTCCTCGGCGGTGAGACCGGTGGTGGTTCCGGTGACGGTGTTTTCGGCGAAGATGGAGTTGGTGACCGTGAGACTGCCGCGGTTTTGAACCATGCTGCCCTGGCGGAGAAGCGGGTTGCTGCTGCTGGAGGATGCGACGGTGTTGCCGGCGACGGTGGTGTGGAGGAAGGAGAGCGAGCCGGCGTTTTGGATGAGGGAGGAGTTGTTGTTGTCGTGGAGAAACAGGCCGCGGTTGCCGGCGATGAGCGAGTGCGCGATGACGGCGGTGGCGCCGGAACTGACATTGAGGACGGGCGCGAGGTAGGCGCCGTTTTCGGTCCACGTGCAGCGTTCGAACGTGGCGGACGCGCCGCTGACGAGGTGGACGGCGGTGTGGTTGCTGTCTCGGAAAAGCGTGTCGCGCACCTGCGTCGGCTGACCGGCGAGATTGCTGACGATGCGAAGGACGCCTGGCGGGCTGCTCGAGACCCGACTGCTGTTGAAGGTGCAGCGGGCGATCTCGGAGGACGAACCGGACTCGAGGATCACGGTGTCGATGTTGTCGTTGAACGTGCAGTTCTCGATCAGCGGGCTGCTGGCGGCGATGGAAAGCACCTCGCGGTTGAAGCCGGAGAAGGTGCAGTTGCGGATCGTCGGGCTCGCGTTGACGAGGACGATGCCGATCTGGGTGCGCTTCGAGATGCAGTTGAAGCCGTCGAAGATCGTGGCGCGCGTGAGCGGCCTGGAGGACTGGTCGAGGAAGTAGCCGAGCGTGGAGGAGTTGAAGGGATTCTCGAGTTGGGTTTGGGAACCGGCCAGACGCTGAGAGAGCGAGGATTCGGTGCCGGCGAAACCGCCGTAGATGCGCATCCCCTCTTCGAGGACGAGCGGTTGGGTGAGCTCGAGCTTGGTCTTGCGCGCGACCCAGATCTCGGCGCCTGTGCTCCAGTTGGTGAGAGCGTCCTGGAGATTGCGGAAGGCGTTGGCCCAGGTGGTGCCGTTGGGCGTGCCGACTGCGTAAGGATCGACGTAGATGATGCGCTGGTCGACGACGGAGAGGCGGAACGGCGAGGACGCGATGGAGCCGAAAAGATAACGGAAGCGCGTGCCGTCGAGCGCCATGGCGGCGTGGGCGACGGCGAGCGTGCTGGTATTGCCGTTGACGGTGATGGTGTAGTCGCCGCCGGAAGTGAGGGTCGTCCACACGCCGGGCGACGTTTCGATCTGCCAGGTGAACGTGCCGGCATCGGCGGACTCCGCGACGAACGTGGCGGTGCCGTTGAGTTCGACCTCGAGGGTGCCGGGCGAGCGGACGATGCGAAGCGGGGTGTCGGGCGTGCCGGTGAATTCGTAGGCGCCGAGATCGGGCGCGCTGCCGAGGACGCGGGTGTGGCCCGAGCGATCGAGCGTGAAGGTGGATTGATCGAGCGAGGCGTCGCCCGCGTTGATGGCGGGAGAAATGGACGAGAGAGAGAAGTCGTTCAGGCCGGCGTCGGTGAAGAGCGGGGTGTCGGAACGGTTGTTGGTGCCGCCAAGCGTTGAGAACCCCTCGATGATTGAATGGCTGATCGTCTTGGTGCCCTGGTTGAAGATTTGCTGTTCCTCGACGGTGATCGGCGGGTTGCGGGTGTAGCGGCCGCGATTGCCCCAGAGGATGGCGTTGTGGACGACGAGTGAATCGCCGGTGTTGTGGATGGCGCCGGTGCCGTTGATGGCCTGGTTGTAGGCGATCGTAGATTGGAGGATTTCGAGAATGCCGCCGCGGCCGCTGTAAACATGCAAAACGCCGCCGTAGTTGGACGTGTTGTTCGCGACGACGGTGTTGCGGAGCGTGAGCTGGCCGCCGAAGACGGAGAGGAGCTCTTCGCCGGAATTGCCGAGGACGGTGCAGCGGTCGAGCGTGACCTGGCCGCCGCCGAGGGAGATGAGGCGGTTGGAGTTGGGGTTGTTGATGAAGTAGCTGTCGCTGACGAGCGCGGAGCCGCCGGTGATCGAAAGGGCGCGACCGCCGCCTTGAAACGTGCTGCCGACGATCGTGACGGAGCCGGAGGAAATCTGGACGCCGCCTTCGCGGTTGCCGCGGAAGATGCAGTTTTCGAAGCGCGGGCTGGCTTCGCCTGTCACGTAGGCGCCGCTGGCGTAGGAATCGCGGAAGACGCAATTGCGGAACGTCGGGTTGGCGGGACCGTAGAATACGACCGGCGAGTAGCTGGCGGTGAACGTGACGCCGTCGAAAAGGGCTCCGGGTTTGGCCGCGCGGCCGACGAACTGACCGCTGAGGATGGTGGATTCGTTTGAGCCGCGATCGGCAATGTCGGTGGCGTCGGATTCGAAGCCGCCGTAAACCTCGATGTCGGCGCGCAGGGTGCCGCCGCCCGAGTAGCTGCCGCGTTTCACCCAGATTTCGGCGCTGTCGGGTGCATATTTGTAAGCCCACTCGAAGGAGCGGACGGCGGTGGCCCAGGAGGAACCGGTGCCATTGGCGGCGGGGCTGGCGGCGTCGACATAGACGCGCGGGCGCACGGTCGGAGTGATGGAGAGGCGCGCGGACGTGTAGCCGCCGATGCGCCAGGCGTAGCCGCCGGTGTCGGAGAGGCTGACATTAGCGAGAGAGAGCGTGGAGCCGCTGGCGGTGGCGGTGATCGAGAGGCGGGCGTTGCCGGGATTCGCGGGATCGATGACCTCGTAGGCGGTGCCGTTCCAGCGCAGCCAGGTGATGTTCGTGCCTGCGGTGCCGGTGACGGTGAACTCGGCGGTGCGACGCACGTAGGTCTGGGTGCTGAGCGGGATGGACGTCAGCTGAAGAGCGGATTGAGCGGTGCCGCGGAAATCGTAGGCGCCGAGGTCGGGCGTGCCGGCGCGCTCGGCGAGCAGAAGATCGAGCGGACTACTGGTGGCGGCGGAGCCGGTGGCGACGGCGGGCGAATAGGCGGTGAGCGTGTAGTCGCCGGTGCTGGCGTCGGTGAAGAGCGGATTGCTGGCGGAGTTGCCGGTGCCGCCGAGCGTGGCGAAGTCCTCGATCAGATTGTGATCGAACGTCAGGGTGCCGCCGCTGCGCTTGAGTTGCTGCAGTTCGACGGAGTCGCGCGCGTTCGTGGAGCGGTTGCCCCAAAAGATGGAATTGGCGACGGCGAGTTCGCCGTTGTGCTGTTCGACCAACCGACGGGTCTCGCCGGTGCGGTCCCCGGAAGCGATCGGCGGCACGATGTTGTCGACGACCGTGAGGTGACGGAACGTCGTGGCGACGGTCATCCGCAGAAACTGGATGGCGTTGGCGGCGACGAGGGAGTCGGTGATGAAAAGCGGGCCGCCGGCGGAGTTGATCAGTGTGCCGTTGCCGGCGTTGTCGGTGAAGCGGGAGCGCGTGATGGTGCTCGGCAGGCTGCTGTCGAAATTATCGATGCCGGTGTGCAGCAGATAGAACTGATCCCGAACGGCGTTCTGGGTAAACACGGAGTCCTCGATCGTGAACGCGCCGTCGCGCGCGGCGGAAACGAGCGTGCCGCGGTTGGCGGTGAACGTGCCGCGGATGATGCGGGCGGAACTGAGGTAACGCGTGGAGATGACGGGACCGTCGTTGTTGGTGAACGTGCAGTCTTCGAACAGACCGGAGCTGCTGACGTCGAACATGACGGCGCCGGCGAAACCTCCCACGCCGCCCGGGGTGTTTTCGAAGCGGCACTGGCGGAAGAAAACGACGACGCCGCGCTGGTATTGCTGCGCGACGTTGCCCGTGCGGAACGTGATGCCCTCGAAGCCCGTGCTGGCGTCGAAGACCAGAGTGGTGCCGTCGCCCGTCGCGACGCTGTTGCCCGTGACGATGACGGGGTTGGCCGTGGGGTTGCTCACCTCGCGTTGAGCGGCGGAGCCGGTGGCGGGATAGCCGCCGCGGAAATAGCGAGCGGGTTTTAGGGTGAGGTTGGGATTGGCGTAGGTGCCGGCGGCGATGCGGATCTCGAGGGCGGCGTCGGGGAGATTGTTGGCGGCGGCGAGAGAGTTGAGGGCGGAGCCCCAGCTGGAGCCGGTGCCGCCGGCGGGCGCGGCGGCGTCGACGTAAACGATCCGGCGCGGAGTGACGGTGAACGTGAACGACGGCGAGACGTAGCCGAGCGACGCGATGCGATAGCGGTAGTTGCCCGTGTGCGTGGCGGTGGCGTTGGCGACGGTGAGTGTGCTCGTCGAGCCGGTCGTCGTGAGGCTGAAACCGGCGCCGGAAACGAGCACCCAGTTGCCGCCGACGAGACGTTCCCACGCAACATTGGCGCCGAGGTTTGCGCCGCTGATCACGAAGCTTGCGGTCGCGCCGGAGAAGACGGTGGTCGAGGCCGGGGCGCGAGCGAGTTGGATAGGAGCGAGGGTGTCGTTCTCGGAAGATTCGAAAGCGCCGAGATCGAGGCCGGAGCCTTGGAGGCGTCCGGGGAAGCCGGCGAGAGGTGAAATGGCCTCGAGATCGGCGGCAACGCCGCGACCCAGCGCGGGAGAGCGGGCGGCGAGACCGTAGGGATTGAGGGCGCCGGAGGTGAAGAGCGGATCGTAGGGTTGGTTGCCGGTGCCGAGATTGCTGACGAGACCCTCGACGATGGAATTGTTCAGCGCGATAGAGCCGGAGATTTGGGTGAGCTGAGCTTTTTGAACTGCCAGGGAGTCGCCGGTGAGCGTGGGGGCGGCGGTGTTGCCCCAGAGGATGGAGTTGAAAACGGTGGCGTTGGAATCCACGTAGAGGCCGCCGGCTTCGCGCACGGCGCGGTTGTGGGCGAGGGTGCAATTGACGACGGTGAGATTCTGGCCGTAGAGCGCGCCGCCGTTCGTGGCGGTGTTGCCGGTGAACACGGAGTTCGCGATCCGGAGGGCGCCGCCGAGCGCGTGGATCGCGCCGCCGTTGTTATAGGAGGCCGTGTTGTTGCGGAAGATGCTGCGATCGATGAGAACGTTGGACTGCGAGGCCTTGAGGGCGCCGCCGCCGAAGGGGCTCACGTTGTCGGCGAAAAGACAGTTGCGGAAGGTGGGGCTGGCGTTGGTGACCACGATCGCGGACTCCGTGGCATTGGCGAAGGTGCAGTGTTCGAAGACGGTCGAAACGTTGCGCAAGCTCACGAGGTTGTAGGCGCCCTTGAATTCGCAGTTGCGGAGGATGCCGCCGCCGCCAGTGGCCTGAAGGACGGAATAGGCGGCGTTCTCGCCCCGCTCGAGCGTGAAGCCATCGAGGACCAACTGGCGGCCGACGGAACGCGCAGGGTGTTTTTGATTCGTGGGGCCGTAGTAGAAATCGCCGGTTTGGATCGCGAAGGCGCCTTGAAGGACGGACTTGTTGGCGTCGCCGAGGACGCGCTGGCTGAGGGACGTTTCGGTGCCGGCAAAGCCGCCGAAGAGCGTGACGCCGGGTTGGGCGCGAACGCGGCCGGCGATCGGGTAGGTGCCGCGGGCGACCCAGAGTTCGACGTTGGGGCCGGGCAGGTTGGCGTAGGCGTCGGCCAGCGTGCGCCAGGCGGTGTTCCAAGACAGGCCGTTGGCGGTGCCGGTAGCGCTGGCGTTGACGTAGCGGACGACAGGGGGAACGACCTTCAGTGTGATCGGCGGGAGCGCGTGGCCCGACGCGTTGACGGCGCGGACGCGCAGGCTGGGAAGGATGCTGGCGCTGCCGAGGTTGAGGGTGGCACTGGTGGCGTTGGATCCCGAACTGGTCGTAAGTGCGGTCGAAGCGGGGGAGACCCAGCCGTTGCCGAGATTGATTTGCCAGGAGAGTGCATGGCTGGCGTCGGCGGCCCACGTGATGGTGTAGCTCTTATCGAAGAGGCTGACCATTTCTTCGGAAGACGCGGGGATGCTGGTGAAACGCAGTTCCGGTCCAGGCGTGCCGACGTAGGGCAGGGCGCCGGCGCCGAGCGCGATGGCGGGGGATTTCGGGTCGAGCGTGTAGTTGCCGTTGATCGGGTCGTTGAAGAGCGGGTGGAAGCCGAGGTTGCCGCCGGTGGTGAACGCGGTGAGCGCTTCGATGAGGGAATTCGTGACCGTCAGGGTGCCGGCGCTGCTTTGGAGTTGGGCGGGTTCGAGCGCGGCGCCGAGTTCGGTGGCGTTGTCGCGGTTGTTCCAGAAGATGCTGCGGTCGATGGTGAGCGTGCCGCCGTAGAAAGACTGGGCGATGCCGCCGGTGCGCTCGGTGGAGAAGTTGTCGGCGATGGTCGAGGTGGTGATGGTGACGTTGCCCTGGTAGTTATAGAGCGCGGCACCTTCGGGGCCGGTGTTTTGATAGAACAGGCTATTCTCGAAAGAGACGGTCGCGGCGGAAACGTAGACGCCGCGGTTGGCGGCGAGGCGGAAAGTGACCTGTTTGAAGGAGGCAGGCGATTGGATGCGGGCGCCGGTGCCCATTTCGTTTTCGATGATGCAATTCACGATTTGGGTTTCGCCGGCGACCAAGAGAGCCTCGCGCTTGGCGGTGCGGATCGTGAAGCCGTCGATGACTACCGGAAGCGCGCTTTCGGAGAAGGGGCCGGTGAGGACGGTGTTTTCCGCGAAGTGATACGACTCGGTGGCGTCGGGTTGGGCGCCGGTGAGGATGGTGGGATAAAGGGCGGGGTTGCGCTGCCTTTGGGACGTCTCGTAGCCTTTGAAGCCGCCGTAGAGCACCATGCCCTCGTAGAGGTAAATGATGGCTTCCTTGGAGTAGTAGGGCTCGGGGCGGTAGGTGCCCTGGGCGACCCAGATCTGAGAGTAGTCGGTGCCGGGACTGCCGTCGGGGCGGAGGTTCGTGGCGGCGCGAGCGGCGAGCGTGGCTTCGGTGATGGTCTTGAAGGCGGTGGCCCAGCTGCGTCCGTCGCCGGACGCGGAGACGACGGCGTTGACGTAGAAGCGATCGGAGCCGCGGGCGGTGAGCGTGACGGAGGCGGAGGCGGTGTTGGTGCCGCCGACGGAGACGCGGAAGACCCAGTTGTTCCACGAGGATGGCGGTTGGTTGAGCGTGAGAGCGGCGGTGCCTTGTCCGGTGATGCGGGCATCGGTGGGCAACGTGACGAAGCCGCGGCCGTCGTTCTTGTTGACCATCCATGTGTAGGTGGCGTCGCCGCTAAGTGGGTTTTCCGGATGGAACGTGAGCGTATAAACGGGGCCGTCGGGCGTGATCTGGCGGGCTTGGGAGACGACGCTGAAAACGGAATTGGTCGTGCCTTGGAATTCGTAGGCGCCGACGTCCGGGGTGTTATTCACCTTGCGGGGGCGGCCGGCGAGATCGAGCGTGCCGATACCGGCGGCGTCGGATTTGCCGTGGTCCACGATGTCGGAGTTGGCGCTGAGGCGGAAATCGTTGTTGGCGAAATCGACGAATTTCGGGTCGTAGTCGTAGCAGGTATCGATGAAGGAATTCGAGGTGGAGCCGGTGCGGATGTAGATGTTACCGACGCGGGTTAGCTGGCTGGCGAACGATCCCTGGGCGCGCTCGGCACCGGTCAGCGGGTGCGTGCGGGAAAGGGCTTCGACGTTCGAATGAACCAAGGAGAGGCCGAAACTCTCCTCACGGGAGACGTAGAAACTGGCCAGTTCGAGCGGAGTGCCCGACGCGAGGAAATCGTCGGAAGCGTTTTTCCAGAAGAGGGAGTTGATGATGATGGCGGCGGCCTCGTGGTAATAGACGGCGGAGCCGAATTGGCCCGCGGTGGGATCGTCGGCGGAGTAGACGCGGCCCTCGTTCTTCGTGAACGTGCAGTTCACGATTTGGTTGAGCATCACGTTCACGTAGAGCGCGCTGCCGGCGCCGGTCGCGGTGACGCGGTTGCGGCTGAAGAGGGAATTGTGGAAATCGGCGCGCTGTTCGCTGTCACCGTTGGTGTCGACGGCGATGGCGCCGCCTTGGTCGGAGGCGGTGTTGCTGTCGAAACGGCAGCGCTCGATGAGCAGCGGGCTGACGGCGTGGACGGCGCCGCCGGACGCGGACGAGTTGTGAGTGAACGTGGAGTCGTAGATGCCGACTTCGGCATCGCCGGCGATGTGGACGGCGCCGCCGCTCACGGTGGCGGTGTTGGCGTTGAAGGTGACGTTGCGCAGGATGGCGGACGTGTTGAAGAGATAGGCGCCGCCGCCGGTGGCGTCTTCGCTGGAGCCATCCGCCTTGCCGGCGGTGATGGTGAATCCGTCGAGGAGGATGCTGCCGTCGGTGTTGACCTGCTTGACGACATGGTAGCTCTGCACGCCGTTCAACTGGCCGGAGAGAAGCGTGACGTTGGCAGCGACGTCGCGGTCGACGAAGACGGTTTCGGTGCCGGCGAATCCGCCGTAAGCGCGGGTGTTTTCGCCGAGGGTGAAGGCGGCGAAGCGGTCGTTGCCGGTGTCGGGTTTGTAGGTGCCGGCGGCGACCCAGATCTCGGCATTGGACTGCGCGAGCATGGCTTTGAGGTTGTCGCTGGCGTTGGCCCAGTTGCGGCCGGATTTATCGCCGGCGCCGGTCGGAGTGACGAAGTAGCGGCCGACGGCTTCCGCGGAGCCGCCGCTGGAGGTGGCGGGACTTTGCACGGCGCCGATGCTGATCGTGGTGTAATCCTGAGTGCGAGCGAGGCCGAGGAAGTCGAGTTCCTGGGACGCGGAGGGACTGAGGCCGAGACCGAAGGCGTCGCGACGGCCGTTGTTGATCAGCGGGGAGTTGATGCCGGGCAGCCAACCGTCGTGGAGCTGCGGATCGACGGACATGTTACCGCGGTCGTAAAGGTAGCGGTTGCCGACGCCCATGACGGTGAGCTTGAACAAGTCGGTGGTGGAGGAGAAATCGGCGAGGTCGCGCAGGCGCTGGGCGACGGCGATTTCTCCGGGGCTGAGGTTGGAGCCGGAGAGATAGTGGATGTCGGGCACGCCCCAACTGTTGGTGAGGGAAGCGAGGCCTTGGACATCGGAGCCGACGATATCGGTGATGCCAACGAAAGTGAAACGATGGGCGGGCGCGGCGTCGTAAACCTTGCGGGTTGATTCGTCGAGGTTGGCGGGCGTGGCGGTATAAATGTCGGCGCCGCCGAGAGGGAAAGCGGAGCTGGTGTTGCCCCAGAGAACGGTGTTCAACACCCGCAACTCCGAGCCGAGTTCGCAGCCGACGGCGGCGGCGGGGGACGTGGAAATATTGTTGACGACGGTGCTGTTGAGCAGCCGCAACCGGGCGCTCTGGGCGAGGGAGATCGCGCTATAGCCGGCGGAGGCGTTGGCGGAGAAGACGGAGTTGACGATTTGAGAATCGTTGAACGCGCGGGCGGCGATCGCGCCGCCGGAACTTTCGGAGAAGTTCTCGGTGAAGAGCGTGCGGTTGGCGACGTAGTTGGCGTGGAGGGCGAAGATCGCGCCGCCATCGCCGTAAGCGGTGTTGTGATCGAAGCGAACGTCGCTGAATCGGGTCGGCTGGGCGGGGTTGAAGAAGATATCGTAGGCCTTCTTGACCTGCCATTCGGGGGTTTTGCGATCGAACTTGGCGTCGGCGACGAACGTGTGCTCGTAGAAAGCATACATGCCCTGGGGCGTCGCGAAGGTTTGGAACGTCGGCATGAATTCACCGACCCAGTAGTCGATGAACTTTCCGTCCACGCCCTGGACGCGAAGTTCGTTGACGATCAGGTCAGTGACATCGAGGGCGAGCGTGACGTATTTGAGATAGCCGGTGGAGATGCCGACGTAGTTCATGGCTTCGCCGGCTCCCTTGCCGATGGCGACTTTGGTGGTGAGCGCGGCTGCGCCCTGGAGGGACAGCAGGCCGGCGCGGGGGGCGGCGATGCCGGGCATCATGGCCGCGAGATCGACCTGGCCGCTGATGGTATCGAGTGCGAACTGCGGGTTGCTGCCGAAGAGGAAACGCGCGTCGGAATTGGCCCAATTGGAAGGAGCGACGGGTGGTGTGTTGAGGTGCACGGCGCCGCCGTTGCCCTGGGAGAGATTGCGGACCATGACGTCGCCCTCGAAAGAGCTGAACTGACCACGGCCGAAGACGGCGCCGCCGGAGTCGGCGGCGGAATTGGCGATGTAAAGGGTGGACCGGCTGGTGACGCGCGAACGGATAATCGCGACGCCGCCGCCGAAGCCGAAGGCGTGGTTTTGGACGAAGATGCAGTCGGTGAACGTGACCGCGGTTCCGCCGGGCAACGTGGCGGATTGGATGAACGCACCGCCGCCGGCGGCTTCGCGGGTGATGGCGCGCTTGGAGCCGCCGTTGGCTGCATTGGCGGCGTCGGACATCGCCATTTCCTGCACGTAGTCGAGTGGGACGGTGGCGAGATTCTTCGCGTAGCCGGCGGTGATGAGCAGGCGATCGAGCGTGATGCCCGTGCCATCGATGATGGTGATGACGTTGGTGACGTTGTCGGCGAAGTTCGCGTTTTCGGGATCGCGCACGGTCGCGAGGAGCGCTTGTGCGCGCGTCGTGGGCGCGGCTTCGTTGGCGAGGTAGGTGGAGCCGATGTCGCCGCTGAGGACGGTCATGGCGGCATCGTCGGAGAACACGCGCTGGCCGAGCTGGGTTTCGATCCCGGCGAAACCGCCGTAAAGGCTGACGAAGCTCGGGATCGCGAACGTGCCGTCGCGCGGATCGGTTTCGAAGATGTGGTTCTCGGGATCAGGTTCCGGGGCGGCGGGCTTGTAGGTGCCGGCGGCGATCCAAATTTCGACGGGGTCGGATGAACTGGGATGGAGCGAGACGGCGTGCTGAAGGGCGGACGTCAGGCTCGGGAACGCGGTGGCCCAGGAGGTTCCGTTTGCGCCGGCTGAATTCGCGCCGGACTTGACCCGAACGATGCGCGTCGCGGCTTGCATGGACCCCGCAAAGAGCGAAACGAAAAGGACGAAAACGCTCGTGGAGATAACGAGCGCGCGGAGTGCGCGACGAAGCATAGGAAAGTGAGTTGAGCGGGAAAAAAACCGGAGGCGAAGGACCTCGTCATCCGGTCGGCTGGGAGGTGGTCAGGCGGAGCATCGAGGCTCAACGTGACAAACCTCGTAGTTCTACGAGGTTTCACTGCCAGCGGGAGCTTGCGGTGCTCAACCCGCGCGCGTGGAGTCGATTGCATGGTCCCGCATTCACGTAGCCGATTGGCGATCGTCAGTCTGCTCTTCGGCGTGGTGGCGGCGCTTGGTTGGCTGCTGTTTGGAGTCGGCGGCGATCGATCGGGAATGCTGGAGCTTCATGGCACATCGCAACAAGCGACGGTGCTGATGTGGAAGGATGCACCACCGAGTTTAACCATCGAAGACGTGCACGGAAGCGAGTCGGCGGCGTGGCGCGTTTGGGAAGGGCGCGATTATATCGTGGCGGCGCCGCAGTCGGCGACATGGATCAAGGTCACGCTGAGAAATCTTTCGCCGTCCGCCCTGAGTGGTGTGCTGGCGGACTCCGAGTATTTCACGGACCGCGTGGAATTATGGGAAGTGACGACGGATGCTCCGGAGACCTGGCGACACGAGGTGGCGGGAGAAGCGATTCGCAACGACAGGAAATCGCTCGGCGGACGATTTCCGGCGTTCGCGGTGGAGCTGCCGGTGGGGAGCGAGAAGACGTTTTATTTGCGCATTGAGGATCGGTTTGTGGCGGCGAGCCGGCTGGTGTGGTGGCCGAAAATGGGCGACTACCTCGCGGTCCAGTTGCGGAGCGTGCTAGCCGAAAGCGTGTGCTACGGCGTGCTCGCGGCGCTGCTGTTGTATCATGCGATTCTCTGGGTGCGGCTGCGTCATGCGGACATCGCGTGGTATGTGCTGGCGGCGGCGGCGTTGGTGACATTCAACTTCGTGTTGAACGGCGGAACGGCTTTGCTCGGTTGGGCGATGGCGTCGCCGGCGAAAGAAACGGTCGGAACGCTGGCGCTCGGTTTGCACAGCGTGTTTTTGGTGCTGTTTGCGCGGGAGTTCCTGGAGCTTCGCTCGCGATTTCCTCGGGCCGACGGAGGAGTGAAAGGGTTGATGCTGATCGGTGGCGCGATCTCTTTGGGGGCGCTGGCGACGCCGTGGATGCGAACGACCGACTGGCTGTATTTCGCGGTGCCGGCGAGCATCGTGGTGCAGGTTTCGCTTTTGATCGTGGCGGTCGTGGCGTGGCGGAGAGGAGCGAGCCATGCGCGTTTTCTCATTCTCGGTTCCGGAGCAATGCTCGTGAGTGCGTTTCCCGCGGTGATCAACTGGCTGTTGAACGACAACCAGCACGCTGGTGCGATGGGCGTGCTTGGCGGGTCGGCGCTCGAGATCCTGCTGCTTTCGCTGGCCGTCGCAGATCGCTTTAGCCAGGCGCAACGCGACAAACAAGAGGCACAGCGGCGTTTGCTCGAGGAGGCGGCGGCGCGTCAGGCGGTGCAGGAAGCGTATGCCGACGAGCTCGAAGTCGAGGTGCGGGAACGCACACGAGAACTCGAGGCGGCGAACGCGGACAAGGATCGCATGATTACGGTGCTCGCGCACGACCTTCGCGGACCGTTGACCGGTTTGACGCGTTCGGGGGAGCACGCGGCGCGAGCGACGACATTGAGCGTGTTGTCAGAGTTTGCGGCGGACGCAGCAGCAACGGGGCGGCATCTATTGTTGATGATTGAGGATCTGGTGCTTTGGGCGCGGCTGCGGGCCGGCGCGGGGCAAGTGGCCTCGTGTTCGGTGCACGTGCTCGTGGCTCCTGCGGCGGCGCTGCATCGGAGCGTGGCGAATCGCGGAGGAGTTGAACTGGTCGTGGACGTGGCGGAGGAATTGCGAGTCGAAACCGACGTCGTGTTGGTGCAGACGCTGGTGCGCAACTTGGTCGACAATGCCGTGAGGCATGCCAAACGCCGCGTGGAGATTGTCGCGCGTGAAGAAGGAGAAGGGGGAGTGCGGGTGAACGTGCGCGATGACGGACCGGGGCTGCCGACCGAGGTGGCGGATTGGTTTGTGAACGCGGATGTCGAAGCCAGCAGGGCTGGAAGCGGTCTCGGGCTGCGGCTGTGTCTCGAGATTGCGGAGGCTTTGGGCGTGCCGGTTTCGCTCAAGACGGAGGAGGGAATCGGGACGGAGTTCTCGTTTGTGCTGAAACGCGAACTTGTGGCGGTATGATGTTTTCCGCTTTTGCGGGAACGGCGGCGGTGCTTTTGTCGGGCGGTGCAATGTCCTTCCGAAGGCTCCGGCCGCGTCAGCGTGGTAATCGTGGAGGACCAACGCATGTTCAGAGCTTTCCTGGCGCGGTGGCTGTCGGGGCTGCCAAAGTTTGTGTTGGTCGCCGCGGTCAGTTCAGGCGAGGAAGCGGTGGAGTGCGTGGCGCGCGAGGCGCCGGATATGCTGATGGTCGATCTCACGCTTTCCGGCATGGACGGACTGGCTTGCGTGCAGGCATCGCGACAGATCCGGCCACAGCTGCGCGCGCTGGTGTTGTCGTCGATGTTGGATCCGCTGAGCTTGACGCGCGTGCGGGAGAGCGGCGTGGAAGGGTATATCGAAAAAGACGCCGACCCGGATCAACTAGCGGATGCACTCACGGCGGTGGCGGCGGGGCGGACTTATTTCTCGGCGCGGTTTGCAGAAACGCTTGGGCGTGAACGAGGGAAGGCGCAAGCGGTGGGAAAAATGCTTTCGCGGCGCGAGCAGGAAGTGCTCTCGCATGTGCTCGGAGGAAGAACGAGTCGCGAGATCAGCGAGATCGTTGGTCTCAGCGCTCGGACGGTGGAGTTTCATCGAGCGAACATCATGGGGAAGCTCGGCGCGACGAATCTGGCCGAGTTGGTCGGAAGCGCGCAGAGGCTCGGATTGGGATAAGCCCGCAGCGCGAGCGGGACGGATTATTCTGCGGCGCCCTTGTAGGTCACGCGATAGATGGCGCCGCCGCTGTCGTCGCTGAAGAAGAGCGAGCCGTCGGGCGCGATGGCGAGACCGCACGGGCGGCCGAATTGGGCGTTGGATTCGGGAAGATAAAAGCCGGTGACGAAATCCTGGGCGACGCCGTAGCCGTTGCTCGAGAACGTGACGAGAACGACTTTGTAGCCCTTGGGTTCGGCGCGATTCCAGGAACCGCGCAACGCGAGGAAGGCTTGATGGCGATACGATGTGGGGAACTGCGCGCCGTTGTAGAACGCGAAACCCATCGGCGCGCTGTGCGGTTCGAGCCCGGCAACGGGTGGGATCGAGATGGCGGCGAATTGTTCGCACGTGAGGCCGAGGGTTTCTTCGGGATTTTGCCGCTGGTTGATCTCGCGGTAGTCATAAACGTAGGGCCAGCCGTAGTGGCCTCCGCGAATGATGATGTTGAGCTCTTCGGATTGCTCTTCGTCACCGAGCCAGTCGATGCCGTGGTCCATGCCCCACAGCGTGCCATCGGCGGGGTGCCAGTCGAAGCCGATGGTGTTGCGCAGGCCGTGCGCGTGAATGGAACGCGAGGAACCATCGAGCGCGAGTTCGAGCAGCGTGGCGTTTTCGGGGTTGGGATCGGGCGCGGCATTGCTGGTGCTGCCGACGGAGAGGAAAAGGCGTCCGTCGGGCGAGAAGCCCAGCGTGCGATTGGGGTGCTGGCCGGCGTCGGGAAGATCTGAATACAACTCAACCGGTTCGCCGAGGCTGCCGTCAGCGAGAATATCGGCCGCGTAGACCTTGCGAATCGCGGCGAGGTAAGCTCGACCCTCGCGCAACGCGATGCCGTGAACGTTTTCGATCGAGGCAACGGTGCGGACTGTTTCCGCGGTGCCGGTCCGGTCGGCGTCGCGAAGCAGGACGACGTCGTTGTGTGGTGCGCGGCGGGTGACGTAGAGATCGCCGTTGGGCGCGAAGGCGAGCATTCGGGGCGCCTCGAGGCGGGCGAAGGTTTGGATGGAGAAGCCGGGAGGAAGCGAAAGCGTTGCGACCAGTTGGTCGGTGGGTGTGAGCTTGGCCGGTTCGTTCACATTGCCCTCGATGGTAGAAACGATCTCGGGTTCGATGATCTCCGGTTCGGCAGCGGGGAGGATGGGAACAAGGGCGGCGAGACAAAGGGGGCGAAGGAGCGCATTCATCACGGTGCAACCTAGTCGCGGCGAAGCGGCGCGGCCATGGGACGATCTTCTGTTTGGGCTGCGTGCAATCCGCGATGGGGGCGCCGGGGTGTGGCGGCTGCATGGCGCATGCGATGATTCCCCGAAGAAGGCGTCGGAGACTGACCGTGGCGAAACGCTTTAGAGCGGAAGCCGGGGAGCGGCGGGCGCTTTGGCGGCGTCGGCGCCGAACCCGAGATTTGGGCGGATGTCGGTCCGCGCATGATCAAGCGGAAGATCGGCGAGGAGCCGCGCGTCGAGCAGGCAAAGCCTGAATGGTTGCCGCTCGAGCGTATCGCGGAGGTGGAGATCACCTCGGAAGAAACAACGCATCCCATTGAGGCGGCGCTCGCGGGGAGCGGAGCGGGATGGCGGGCGGCGAGTGCGGGCGAGCAAACGATCCGGCTGTGTTTTCCGCAGCCGCAGGCAGTAAGGCGCGTGCGAATCGCGATCGACGAAGCGGAGCGCGCGCGAACACAGGAGTTTGTCCTGCGCGCCTTCACGCAGGGGGGGCTTTGGCGAGAGGTGGCGCGGCAGCAGTTCAACTTCAGTCCCGGAGGCGCGACGGAGGAGCGTGAGGAGTATCGCGTGGAGCTGCCGGAGGTGTCGGCGTTGGAGCTGCGAATCAGGCCGGACATCGGCGGAGGCGAAGCGCGGGCATCGCTTCGTGAACTGCGGGTGGGCTGACGATGAGCACGATGTCGCAAATTTCGGATACGTTCGACGGCCGCCGACGGACCATTATTGAAAACGTGACGCCGCAGATCGATGCGGGACGGTATCCAATCAAGCGATGCGTCGGTGAAGAAGTGAACGTGGAAGCCGACGTGTTTGCCGACGGACACGACGCGGTGGCGGCGGTGGTGCGCTTCAAGGCGGAGAGCGACGCGGAGTGGCGCGAGGTGGAGATGCACGCGCTGGGGAACGATCGGTGGCGGGCGTCTTTCATCATCGAGCGACAGGGGCTGTATCGCTACACCGTCGAAGGCTGGGTGGATCATTTTCGGTCATGGCAGCGCGATTTTGACAAGAAAGTCGCCGCGGAGCAGGATGTCGAAATCGACCTTCACGTGGGTGCGGAATTGGTGCGAGCTGCGGCGCAGAAAGCGCAGGAGCCGGATCGCGCGATGTTGGAAAAATGGGCGAGTGAATTGGCGGACGGCGGCGAGCCGGCGGCGCGGATCGAAAAGGCGAGAGACGCGGTGATGAGGACGTTGATGTTGCGTTACCCGGATCGGTCGCTCGCGACACGATTCGAGCGGGAACTGGTGGTCTGGGCGGAGCCGGTGCGCGCGCGTTACGGAGCGTGGTATGAGCTTTTCCCGCGATCGGCAGGCTCGGACGGAAAGCGCCATGGCACGCTGCGCGACGTCGAGGCGCAATTGCCGCGGATCGCGGAGATGGGTTTCGACGTGCTGTATTTGCCGCCGATTCATCCGATCGGCGGGGCGTATCGCAAAGGACGCAATAACTCGACGTTGGCGCGACCGGACGATCCCGGCAGTCCGTGGGGCATCGGCGCGCAGGAAGGCGGACACAAATCGATCCACCCGCAGCTCGGAACGCTGGCGGATTTCAAGCGCCTCGTGGCGACGGCGGCCTCGTTGCAGATCGAGATCGCGCTCGACATCGCGCTGCAGTGTTCGCCCGACCATCCGTATGTGCGCGAGCATCCCGAGTGGTTCAAGCGGCGGCCGGACGGCTCGATTCAATACGCCGAGAATCCGCCGAAGAAGTATCAGGATATTTATCCCTTCGATTTCGAAACACCGGCGTGGCGCGAGTTGTGGCAGGAAGCGAAGAGCGTGATGGAGTTTTGGGTGGAGCAGGGCGTGACGATTTTCCGCGTCGATAATCCGCACACGAAGGCGTTCCCCTTTTGGGAGTGGTGCATTGGCGAACTGAAGAAACGCCGGCCGGAGCTGATCTTTTTGTCCGAGGCGTTCACGCGTCCGAAGGTGAAATACAATCTGGCGAAACTCGGATTCACGCAGTCCTACAATTACTTTCCCTGGCGCAACACGAGTGACGAACTGCAGACATATTTGACGGAGCTCACGCGGACGGAAGTGCGGGAGTTTTTTCGGCCCAGCTTGTGGCCGAACACGCCTGACATCCTGCCGCAGGCGCTGCAGTTTGGCGGACGGCCGGCGTTCATGTCGCGATTCGTTTTGGCGGCGACGCTCGGAGCGAGCTACGGGATTTACGGGCCCGCGTATGAGCTCTGTGTGAACGCGCCCTTCAAGACGGGCGGCGAGGAATATCTCGATTCGGAGAAATACGAGATCAAGGCGTGGGATTTGAATCGGCCGGATTCGTTGCAGCCGCTGATTGCGCGGGTGAATGCGATCCGGCGGGAGAATCCGGCGCTGCAGAGCAATGAGCGGCTGGCGTTTCATGCGACGGACAACCCGCAATTGCTGGCCTACAGTAAGCGAACCGCGGATCGGGAGAATATCATTTTGACCGTGGTGAACTTGGATCCTCATCACGCGCAAGAAGCGCGGACGCGACTGGATCTGCAGGAGCTCGGCATCGAAGAAACGGATACGTTTCAGGTGCACGATTTGTTGACCGGATCGCGTTATCTTTGGCGCGGCGCGGAGAACTTTGTGCGGCTCGATCCGCAGCAGGTGCCAGCGGCGATTTTCCGCCTGAGGCGCCGCGTGCGGTCGGAGCAGGATTTCGATTACTTCATGTAGCTTTCAATCAACCCATGAAACAGCGCGAGCAGCAGGAGACGAATGGCAGGCGTGAGGCGGGCGAACTGGTGGATCTTCCACTCGCGGGCGCTCGCGGCTACATGTCCGCGGGAACGCCGGCGCCGAATACCACCCATTCGAACGAGCCGCTGTGGTATCGGAACGCGGTGATCTACCAGGCGCACGTGCGGTCATTTTACGACAGCGATGGAAATGGCATCGGCGATTTTCGCGGGCTGACGCAGAAGCTCGATTATCTGCAAGACCTGGGGATTTCAGCGGTGTGGTTGTTGCCGTTTTATCCGTCGCCGTTGCGTGACGATGGCTACGACATCGCGGACTATTATGCGATCAACCCGATCTATGGGACGCTGGACGATTTCAAGGAATTCCTGGATCAGGCGCATCGGCGCTCGCTGCGGGTGATCACGGAACTCGTGATCAACCACACGTCGGATCAGCATCCGTGGTTTCAACGCGCGCGGCGCGCGGCGCCGGGCAGCGTGGAGCGGGACTACTACGTATGGAGCGAGACGAGTGAGAAGTATCGCGACGCGCGGATCATCTTCCGGGATTTCGAGACGTCGAACTGGGCGTGGGATCCGGTGGCGAGGTCGTATTATTGGCATCGTTTCTATTCGCATCAGCCGGATCTGAATTTCGACAACCCGGTGGTGCATGAGGAGATCGTGCGTGTGCTGGATTTCTGGCTGCAGATGGGCGTGGACGGACTGCGGCTCGACGCGATTCCGTATCTTTACGAACGCGAAGGCACGAACTGCGAAAACCTGCCGGAAACGCACGCTTATCTGAAAACGCTGCGGAAGCACGTGGACGAGAAATACGGCGACCGCATGTTGCTCGCGGAAGCGAATCAATGGCCGGAGGACGCGGTGAAGTATTTCGGGGAAGGACGCGGGGACGAGTGTCACATGGCGTTTCATTTTCCGCTCATGCCGCGGCTGTTCATGTCGGTGCGGATGGAAGATCGAACCCCGATCCTGGACATCCTGTCGCAGACGCCGCCGATTCCCGAGACGTGCCAATGGGCGATGTTCCTGCGGAATCACGACGAGCTGACGCTCGAAATGGTGACGGAAGAAGAGCGGGACTACATGTATCGCATGTATGCGGCCGACCAGCGGGCGCGGATCAATCTCGGGATCAGGCGAAGGCTGGCGCCGTTGTTGAACAACGACCGGCGACGGATCGAACTATTGAATGCGCTGCTGCTCTCGATGCCGGGAACGCCGGTGATTTACTACGGCGACGAGATCGGGATGGGAGATAATATTTACCTGGGCGATCGCAACGGCGTGCGGACTCCGATGCATTGGAGCTCGGACAAGAACGCGGGGTTCTCGCGGGCGAATCCGCAGAGCCTTTATCTGCCGATCATCCTCGATCCGGAGTATCACTACGAGGCGGTGAACGTCGAAGCGCAGCAGAGCAACCCGAGTTCGCTGTTTTGGTGGACGAAGCGGATCCTGGGCGTGAGGGCGCGGTGGGCGGCGCTAGGTCGGGGGACGATCAAATTCCTTCAGCCGGATAATCGAAAGATCCTGATGTTCGTGCGGGAATACGAAGGGCAGAAAGTGTTGGTGGTGGCGAATCTCTCGCGTCATGCGCAAGCGCTGTCGGTGGATCTGGCCGAGTTCAAAGGCTATGCTCCGGTGGATATTTTCGGGCGGGCAAGGTTTCCGGCCATCGCAGACGGCGAGTATGGACTGACGATCAACGCGCACGGCTTTTTCTGGTTCGCGCTCGAGCCGGTGGGGGCGGACGAGAAAGGAGCGGCGGCGCTGCCGGATGCATTGGCGGATCTGCCGGCGCTCGATGTCGGCGAGGATTGGACGACGGTGCTGAGAGGACAGTCGGGGCGCGCGGTGGCGGAAGTGCTCGCGAACTACATCCAGCAACGCCGTTGGTATGGAGGAAAAGCACGGGAGCTGCGCGGTATCGAGATTTCGGATGCGATCGAAGTCGCGACGGGGCGCGGGCGGGCGTTTTTGCTGTTGTTGAATGCGGATTACGCGACGGGCGACTCGGAGGTGTATGTGTTGCCGCTGGCGTATGCGCCGCCCGGGGAGGCGGAGAGCAGATTGCGCGAGCATCCGGCCTCGGCGATTGCGCGGGTGCCGCGCGAGTCAGATGGCGATGCGCTGATTTTCGATGCGATGGCAGATCCGGCGTTTCCCCGCGCGCTCCTGGACGCGATGGAGAAAGGCGCGACGTTGAAAGGGATGGCGGGGAACCTGGTGATGCGCCCGACGGGTGCATTCGAGACCTTGTGTGGTCCGAACTGCGGCGACATCGCGCCCCTGCTGTCGAAAGCGGAACACAGCAACACCGCGGTGGTTTTCGCGGATCGATTCCTATTCAAATTGTTCCGACGGCCCGAGCCCGGAATCAATCCGGACGTGGAGGTGATGAGCTATCTGACGGAGCGGCAGTTTGCACATGTGCCGACGCTCGGCGGGTCGATGGAATATCGGACGACGGGCAGCGTGCGCAGCGTGGGAATTCTCACGCAGTTTATCGTGGGCGCGCGAGACGGTTGGGATTACACGCTCGATGCCTTGGAACGGTATTTCGATCGCGTGCTGCTGTTCGTGGAGGAAGGTCGCGAATGTAATGTGCCGGAAGAAACGCTGCTGGAACTGGCGAATCGCGAGCCGGAGCATGCGACGATCGAGGCGGTCGGCACGTATTTGGAAGCGGCGCGAAAATTGGGCGAGCGCACTGCGGAACTGCACAAGATGCTCGGAGGCAGCGGCGATCCTGACTTCGCGCCGGAGTCGTTTTCGCCGCATTACCAGCGCTCGCTGTATCAATCGATGCGCAATCTGGTGATGGAGAACTTTGAGCTGTTGCGCCGTCGCGCGCGGACGCTGCCGGCGGAATTGCAGGCCGATGCGGCGGCGGTGCTGGCGGTGCAGGATGAGGTGCTGGACCGATACAAGCTGGTTTACACCGAGCGCCTCGAGGCGAAGCGGATTCGCGTGCACGGGGATTATCATTTGGGCCAGGTGCTTTCGACGGGAACGGATTTCGTGATCCTCGATTTCGAAGGGGAGCCAGCGCGGGCGTTGAGCACGCGTCGATTGAAGCGGTCGCCGATCAGCGACGTGGCAGGAATGGTGCGGTCGTTCAATTACGCGGCGCACACCTCATTGGAGTCGCTGGCGGCGCGTGGATTGTTGACGGCAGAAAATCGGGATGGCGCGGCGGCGTGGTCGGCGTATTGGCGGCGCTGGGTGAGCGCGACCTTCTTGCGGGCTTACTTCGAGACGATGCGCGGATCGGCGTTGCTGCCGAAGGAACGCGAGCAACTGGAAGTGTTGTTGAACGCGTATCTGATCGACAAGGCGGTGTATGAACTCGGCTACGAGCTGAACAACCGGCCGACGTGGCTCGGGATTCCGTTTGAGGGAATTCTGCGGATGGTGAAGAAGACGGCCCCTGCGGCGGCGGGGTGAAGATCCAAGATCCAAGCTCCAAGTTTCGACATCGCCCGCGAGCGGGCTCCTTCAGGTGACGGCTCTTCGGCGGGGTCAGGAGACCCCGCCCTACAAGGGAGCAGTGGCGCTCTTCTTCTGGGATTAGCGGGATTTAGCGCTTCTTTGGAGCTTGGTGCTCGGAGCTTGATGTTTCCCGGGGCGCTTGCCGCCGCGGGCGGGACCGACGGTGTCGGCGGCTTCGGCGCCGCGTTGTCCGAGCGGTTGTTCGGGATCGTCGGTGGTGTCTTCGAGCGTCTGGCGCTCCATCTCGGAATTGAATTCTGCGCCGAGCAGGATCGCGAAGGCGGAAAGGAAGAGCCACATCAAGAACACCACGATGGCACCGAGCGAGCCGTAGGTTTTATCGTAGCTGCCAAACTGGGACACATAGAACGAGAAGGCGGCGGAACCGGCGACCCAAAGGAGCGTGGCGACGAGGGCGCCGCCGCTGACCCATTTCCATTGGGGTTCGTTGCGGCTGGGCGCGTAGCGATACATCACGGTGAGCGCGATCATGAAGCCGCCGATCAGGACGGGCCAACGCAGCCAGTTGAGGAGCGTCTCGAGGTTTCCGCTGACAGGTAGAGCGGAGAGCACGGAGGGAAGAATTGCGACGAGGCCAATCGCGAGCAGCGCGCCGACGGCCACAAAACCGGTGAGGGCGAAAGCGACTAGGTTGAGTTTGATGAAGCTGCGTTTCTCGGCCTCGTCGTAAGCGATGTTGAGGCCGGTGATCATCGCCATGATCGCGCGTGAACTGCTGTAGAGGGCGAGGACGAGACCCACGATGAAACTCCAGCCGGCGGCTTGTTGATTGCCGGCGATGCGCGTCATCTGCTCCTCGAGCAGAGGCATTACCTGCGGCGGCACGACTTGGGCGAGCGAGGCAATGTGGTCGCGGACCAACGCTGGATCCGAGACGAGCGCATAGAGCGCGATTACAGCCGCGAGAGCGGGGACGGCCGCGACGAAACCGTAAAAGCCGACGCCCGCAGCGACGACGGAAAGATTGTCGGCGGCGATCTGGTCCTTGGTGCGGACGAGGATATCGAGCCAGCCCTTCGGTGGAACTTCGGTCGGCGCTTCAGCGTGTCGGCCGCGCCCATGCTCGCTGCTGGCTTCGGGCGGACTGACCTCCGGTTTTTCCATGTTGGATGCCGTCGGCGATTGCACGGGACGGGCCTCGTGGTGCGAAGAGGCCGGCTCGCCTGATGGCGAACCGGCCCCGCTCCGACCTGGAGCAATCACATCACGGGCCGCGAGGCCAAAGGGTCGGTTTGAGGTTGAGACGGAGTGTTGCCGGCGTTGCCGGAGGAGCCGGACGACGAGCCGGAGGAGAGTCCTTCGTTACGCGCGGTTTCGGTCGCGGCTTCGCGAGCGCGTTCGCCCACCGTCGCGGCTTGTTCGCGAAGGTGCTCAGGCGTGAGGCCCTGTTCGCGCGCCGCTTCTTTGGCGGCTTCGGCGGCGGCGCTGGCGACGCGTTCGCCTTTGTGCAGAAGCTCGCTGCCGGCTTCGCGAGTGCGCTCGCGCAGACGGTCGACGGTGGGGCCGGCGAGGCGGTTGAGGGGTTCGGGGGTGGGGATCGAGAGGCCGGCAATTACGCCGGCGGCCAAGCAGGCGAGGCCGACCTCGAGCGGGTGTTCGTTGGCGGTGGTGACGACGCGTTCGCGGCCGCGATAGTAGGTGTCACGGGCGCGTTCCTGCACGCGCGAGTAGGTGTCGCGCGCTTGTTGTGACATCGCCTGCGAGCGGTCGCGGAGACTGGAGCCAACGCCGGAGAGGCGATCGCGCATATGTTGAGCGGTCTCGGAAGCGCGTTCTTTCATCTGGCCGAACTTGGAGGACGAATCACCGGAGCTGGGTTCGGCCGAGTAGCCGGACGCGCCGACCGCATAACCGGACGTGCTGCCCGACTGCGTCGCGGCGCTCGAAGGATAATCGAGAGGACGATCGTAGAGATCTTCGGCGTCGGGATCGTGCTGCATCGAGCGGTAAGCCGTGGAGGCTTCGTCGTAGCGGTATTCGTAATTGTCGTCGCGCGATTTGCGACGGCTGTCGTAGATCATCCAAGCGACGCCCGCGCCGATGAGGAGTGCTGGGACGGGGTTGGCTTTCAAAGTGTCGGAAACGGAGTGCATGGCGGTAGATGCGGATTGGGATAATTTTTGCCCGAGGTCGCGGCTGCGATCGGGGTTGTTGCGGAAGAACCCGAGGAGTTCGTCGATCAGATGACGGCCTTGAAAGCGCTCACGAAGGGCGTCCATTTTGTCGTCCATCTGGCGACGGGTGGACTCGATCTCGGAGCGGATGGCAGCGGTTTCGTCAGTGGGAGAAGTGTTCATGGGTTAGAAGTAAGTTTTTCCTGGGCCCACTGTTTGTCGGTTTTGAGGGAGTCGATCGTTTGGTGGGGAACGAGAGTATCGTGGGCGAGGGCGCGCTTCGCTTTGGCGAGCATCAGCCAACCGATGAGAGCGATGGCGAGGCCGACCGCGGTCGGCGCGAGCCACTCGGCGATCTCGGGATCGAGACCGGCGCGAACGAGTCCGACTCCGATGAGTTGACCGAGACCGATCAGCAGCACGATCACACCGGCGTAGGCAACGAAGCCGCCGACCGCGATCTCGGCGGCGTGGCGGCCGATGTGAGAGGCGTTGGCCTTAAGTTCGGCTTTGGCGAGGGCGACCTCTTGATGGAAGAGGCGCGTCGTATCGTCGCGGAGGCTCTGCAGGAGCCCGACGATCGAGTTAGGTTGAGAGGCGTCAGGGCTCATGGTGCGCGTGGTTTAGATGCCGGGCGACGGAGCGGTTTCGGGCATCGAAGCGGACGGGTTGCCGCTCGCGGCCCAGTCCGATGTATCGGTGTCTCCAGAATCGTAATTGTAGGTGCGCGCGTGATCGCGGCGCCCGGACGCTTTGAGGATGTTTCCCAACAGAAGGCCGGCGACGAAGAGGCCGCCGAAGAAAACGGCGGGATGGCGACGGGCGATATCCTCGGCATCGTGGCGGAGGTCGTTGAAGTCACGATTGCGCACGTAATCCGCGACGCCGTGGAGCCGGTCGGCGGCGCGATGAGTGAACCAGGCGATGTTGGGGTCCTGTTCTTCGAATGCTTTGGCGGACTCGTGCATCGCGGAGCTGTAGCCCTCGATGCGTTCGGCGGCCGTGGATTTTTTCTCGGCCGCGAGGCGTTGGGCTTCGTCGCGCGCGCGTGCGGCGGTTTGAGCGGCAGTGGTCTTGATTTGACCGGCGGCATCGCGGGCTGTCGCGGTAAGGCTGGCTTTGGTGCTGCTGGAAGATGCGCTTTCGGCCGGGGTCTGGGTCGGGGATAGATTCGTAGGGTTCATGGTGTGATTTTCGTTGGAAGAACGCCGGACCGGGATTCCTGAATCAGGGGAGCAGCGCGCGTGCCCCGACGATGGCATTTGGCCCGATGCAGCTTAAGCGCTTCGTGGCGAAGCGGAAAAAAATGCCGGCCGACGCGGCGTCGTGGAAAAAGCATTACACAGGCGTTGCAATGTGCGGCCAGGCGCGAGGACGAGGGCGCAAAGTGCAAGGCTTGGCAGATGAGACGAGAGCCGGAAAGTGCGGCCCGAACAGGCGGGGCCATTTGAAAATTGGCGCGCGCGGGCTAGCGGTGCGGCGGAGGACACGATGCGTATTTTAATCTCGAACGACGATGGTGTTTACAGTCCCGGCCTGATGGCGCTCGCGGAAGTGGCGTCGAAGTTCGGCGAAGTTCGAATCGTGGCGCCCGACGTGGAGCAATCGTCGGCGAGCCACTCGATCACGGCGACGCGGCCAGTCATGTATCGGCCGACGCCCTTGCCGAAGTTCGAGGCGTATCGGGTAAATGGCACGCCGGCGGATTGCGTGATGCTTGGGGTGAATCAGTGGAAGGACGTGGATTTGGTCCTTTCGGGGATCAATCTCGGGACAAATCTGGGGAATGCGATCTGGCACTCGGGAACGCTGGCGGCGGCGAAGCAGGGGGCGTTGCTGGGGCTGCGCGCGGTGGCGTTTAGCACGCCGTCGACGGACACGGAGCCGGATTTCGAGAGGATCGTGCCGTGGGCGGAGCAGGCGCTGCGCCTGGTGTTGAACGAAACGGATTTTCCCCTGGTGAACGTGAACCTGCCGGAGGACGCGTGCGGGCTCGCATGGACGCGGCAGTCGATGCGGCACTATGACGGGCGCGTGGTGCCGGCAAAAGATCCAATGGGGCGGGATGTGTATTGGTTTTCCGTTACACCGATCGAGCAGGTGGAAGAAGGGACGGACCGGTGGGCGATGGAGCGCGGGCTCGTATCCATGACGCCGTTACGACTGGATCTGACCGACGAGAAGCGGCTGGCGGAGGCGCTGGAGAGACGTGCGCGGAGTGAAGCGGCGGGGGCGCAGCGTTGAAGCGTCAGGGAAGGTTGTGGGAGGCGAGTGACAGGAATCGGACCGCGGAAAGGAGATTGGGAAAGACGGAAGGTTGTAATACAATGTATTACAAGGGATCGATGGGGAGGAGGGAGGAAAAAGGGCCGAAGGCGGTGAGTTGGTGAGTGGTGGCAAGGGCGGCGCCGATCTCGGGTTGGGCGCGGCAGAAGGCGGAGATTTCTTCGTCGGACATGATGAAGAAGGCGGTGGAGAGGGCGTCGGAGAGCGCCGCGGTGGGGGCGAGCGCCCAGACGCGGGTGGTGCGAGCGGCGATGGCGCGGCGGGCGGGATCGATGAGGTGAGAGCCTTTGACGGCGATGCCAGAGCCGCTGAGGGAAGTGTTGGCGAGGTTGAGCGTGCGATAGGTATCACCTTCGCCAATACCGACGATCCAGCCCGGTTCGTTAGGCGGCGGGTCGAGAAGCAGGGCGGTGCTGCCGCCGCTTTGGAGGCAGGCGGAGGAAATTTCCCAGTCGCGGAGGGTAGCGGCGAGACGATCGAGGCCGTAGCCCTTGCCGATCGCACCGAGGTCGAGGTGGAGACGCGCGGCGTGAGAAGTCAGTGTGTGCGAAGACGGGTCGAGAGTGAAAGGCGGGGTGCCAGGGGAGTCGCGTTCGGAGGCGTAGGCAGGATCGAAGGCGTTTTGGGTGGCGACGCAGACCTCGGCGGCGACGAGGAGACATTCGAGCGTCGAGTCGGCGATCCTGATGGTTTCGCCGCGGGCGAGACGGTTGGCGCGGGCGATGTCGCTGGATTCGACGAAGCGAGAGAGTTCGGATTCGAGGCGATCGAGTTCTCGCCAGCAGGCTCCGGCGGCCTGGCGAGCGTAGTCGGTGGGATGTTGAGGCGCGGCGAGAGTGATGGAGAAATCGGTCGCCATCGCTTCGTGGTGGAACTCGGGCCAGGGCATGCGGGGGAGAATGGCGGCGAGGCGAAAGGCAGAGAAGCGCGAAGACGCGAAGATCGGCAAGGATCGCGAAGAGACTTTCGCTCTTTGCGGGAAGAGATTCGGTATCCCGACGCGGCCCGAATAGCGGTGCCCGCACGGGGCGGTGGGGGCACCGCGGCTCCCTGGTTTAGCGGAGGGCGGCTTCGAGGTCGCGGCGCATGGCGCGCATGGAATCGAGGGTGCGCTTGAGCTGCTCTTTTTCCTCGGGCGTCTGAGCTTGGTCGATGGCCTCGAGGAGATCGCGTTCGTCTTCCATCATGGCGACACGTTCGCGGGCGATGTTGGCGCGGTCCTCGCTGGATTGTCCGCCGAAGATGGCGAACCACTTCGAGGCCTTGGGGCCGTTAAGGGTTTCGTCGAGGGCGGTCGGCTTTGTATTCTGTTTTTCGCGACGGATCTCGCGGTTTTGTTTTGCGACCTCGCGATCGAGTTCCGTGATGCGATCTTTGCGGACCTGAATTTCCGGGAGGACGGTGGTGTCTTCTTCCGCTTTTCCTTTCTTGGACGCGGCGGATGATTTTTCCGGGGCGGTTTGGGCGGCCTCCTTGGCGGGCGGGTTTTGCGCGATGGACGCGGCGACGGATTCGGTTGGGGCAGCGGGCGCGGCGGTGGACGTGGTGGGGGCGGTGCGCGCGGCGCGTTTTTTCAGGGCGTGGTCGCGAAGACGGGCGAGGATTTCTTCGTCGGTCGCCTGTTTCTTCGCTTCTTTTTCAGCGGCGTGAGCGGTGGACGCTGCGATGACGAGGGAGAGGAGGAGGGCGAGAAAGCGGAAGGTCATGAGCGTGCGCTTTTGGAGTTATACGTAAGGCAGGGGCGGGTTGAGTCGAGGGAGGAGTGTGGGGTGGAGTTTTTGGACAAAAGAAAAGGCCGGGCGTTCGGAGCCCGGCCTCGAAGGAAGATAGGGCATAAAGCCCGTCCCGCAGTCTTTTACAGACCGCGCATTTTGCCGCCGTAAACAGCGCTGGCGCCGAGCTCTTCCTCGATGCGGAGGAGCTGGTTGTATTTGGCGACGCGATCGGTGCGGCAGAGGGAGCCGGTCTTGATCTGGCCGGCGTTGGTCGCAACGGCGATGTCGGCGATCGTGACGTCCTCGGTTTCGCCGGAGCGGTGCGAGATGACGGCGGTGTAGTTGGCTTCCTTGGCCATCTCGACGGCGTCGAGGGTTTCGGTGAGCGAGCCGATTTGGTTCACTTTGACCAGGATCGAATTCGCGGTGCCGGTATCGATGCCCTTCTTGAGGAACTCGGTGTTGGTGACGAAGAGATCGTCGCCCACGAGTTGCACGCGATCGCCGATGGCGTCGGTGAGCTTCTTCCACGTGGCCCAATCGCCTTCAGCGCAGCCGTCTTCGATCGAGACGATCGGATATTTCGAAGTGAGCGTCTTGTAGAACTCGACCATCTCGTCGCCGGTGAGGATTTGGCCGGAGGATTTCTTGAAGACGTAGTGCTTCTTTTCCTTCACGTAGAATTCGGAGGAAGCGACGTCGAGGGCGAGGTGGACATTCTTGCCCAGCTTGTAGCCGGCGTTTTTCACGGCGAGGGCGATGGCGTCGAGCGCGGCCTCGGTGGATTCGAGCTTCGGAGCGAAGCCGCCTTCGTCACCGACGGCGGTGGCGAGGCCCTTGTCTTTGAGAACCTTCTTCAGCGAATGGAAGATTTCGCAGCCCATGCGGAGACCTTCGGAGAAGGTTTTGGCGCCGGTGGGCATGACCATGAACTCTTGGAAGTCGATGGGAGCGTCGGAGTGCGCGCCGCCGTTCATGATGTTCATCATCGGAACGGGGAGGACCTTGGCGTTGGGCCCGCCGATGTATTTGTAGAGCGGAACGCCGATGGCGTTGGCGGCGGCTTTGGCGGTGGCGAGGGAGACGCCGAGGATGGCGTTGGCGCCGAGCTTCGACTTCGTCTTGGTGCCGTCGAGTTTGAACATGGCGCGGTCGATCCCGACCTGGTCGAGGGCGTCGAAGCCGATGAGCGCGGGAGCGATCTTGGACTTAACGTTGGCGACGGCCTTCTGCGTGCCCTTGCCGCCGTAGCGGAGTTTGTCGCCGTCGCGAAGCTCGATGGCCTCGTGTTCGCCCGTGGAGGCGCCCGAAGGCACCGCGGCACGGCCGAGGGCGCCGGAGGCGAGTTTGACGTCGACTTCGACCGTGGGATTACCGCGGGAGTCGATGATTTCACGGGCAGTGATGGCTGTGATCGTGGTGCTCATGGAAAAATGTAAACGCTCACGTGTGGCGGGATGGGCGCGGCGGAGCAAGTCTGGCGTTTACGAGGGGCAGGAAATGCGCGGCGAACGGCAGGGGGTGAGCGAAACGACGGAAGGAAAAGCTCCAAGGACCAAGATCCAAGCTCCAGAGAACCTCCAAGCTCCATAACTAAAATTGGAGGTTGGTGTTTGGTCCTTCTCTGGAGCTTGGATCTTGGTCCTTGGAGCTTCCGCGCGGAGGAATAAAAAGCCCGCTGGGAGAGCGGGCGGGGGAGGCGAAGCGGAGCCACTTGCTCACGCTGGTAGCCACGACCTAGAACGGCGGGCGCGAGGCGCCGATGCGGATGAGGAATTTGCCGAGAGGGCCGGGCTGCTTGGGGCGGAATTGCGGCGGGATTTGGTCGATGTTGCCACTTTGGACGGCGAGCCGGCCGACGGTGATGCCCTCGTAATTGCGGACGTTGAGATTTTGTTGGGTGAGGAGCGACATCGGGATTTGATCGAGATGGCCCTCGTAGGCGGCGGCGTGGAGAGGGGTGTCGCCGTTGTCGTTGCGGGTGAGCAGAAGCTCGGCGGTGAGATGTTCGTGAGGGATCTTCGAGAGCTGGCCGGATTCCGCGGCGGCGTGGATCGCGGTGAAACCGGTTTTGCTCGCGATCACGAGGTGATTTGGGGTGAGCAGCGCGGGCGGAATTTGCTCGAGATGGCCGGAAATGGCGGCGGCGTGGAAGACGGTGTCGCCGGCGGAGGTCGTTTGCAGGAGCAGATCCGCGGTGAGTAGGGCGGGCGGAACTTGGTCGAGATGGCCGTTGAACGCGGCAACGTGGAGGACGGTTTCGCCGCCGAGGTTGCGTTGCAGAATATTGTCGGGAGTGAGGAAGAGCGAAGGGACGCGATCGAGGGCGCCGTTTTCGGCGGCTTCATGGAGGAGCGTGTTGCCGAGGTGGGTCTTGCGCGTGACGACGTCGGCGGTGAGGAGGTCGGCGGGGATTTGGTCGAGATGGCCGTGGGCCGCGGCGACGTGATAGACGGTGTAACCGGAATTGCTGGCGAGGTTGAGAAACGCGTCGGTGAGGAAGGCGGCGGGAAGTTTTGCAAGTTGTCCGCCTTCCGCGGCGAGGTGGAGCGGGGTGTAGCCGGAATCGTTGCGCAGCGTGAGCGCCTTTTCGGTGAGCGCGGAAGCAGGAACGAATTCCAAGCCGCCGTGGCGGGCGATGGCGTGCAGCGGGGTGGTGCCGGACGAATTGCGCTGGAGGAGCTGCTCCGAGCCGAGAACAGCAGGCGGAACGGAAGCGAGCGTTCCCAGCCGAGCGGCCTGATGCAGTTCGAAGGATTCCATGGGGGAAGCGGACATCACCCAAGTTTTATCGGCCGTTTCACGCAAACCAAAAGCCGGAGGTTGGCGAGAGATCGTATTTCGAATTTGCCAAGCTTCGGGTCGCCGCCACGATCCGCGCACGACATGAAGCAAGCGGACGTGCCGAACGGATCAGTGAAACCGAAGGATGCGGTGTTGCTGATTGATGATGAGAAGCCGCTGCTCGAGGTGTTTGCGGCCGCGCTGGGGCCTTACTTCGAGACGACGCAGGCGACCTCGGCGCGCGAGGCGGAGTTCATTTTGCACAAGAAGGCGTTCAAGGTCGTGATCGCGGATCACCTGATGCCGGGCGGAAATGGGATGAACTTTTTGGTGCGGGCGCGGGAAGAGTATCCGCACATGCAGCGAATTTTGGTCACGGGCTACATGAAGCCGGAGATGTTGATGCGCAGCGTGAATGAAGCGGCGCTGTTTCGGTATCTGCTGAAGCCGGTGGCGCTGCCGGAACTAATCAAAGTGGTGCAGGACGCGGCGAAGGCGCATGACGTGAGTGTGGCGGGGCGGTGAGGAAACGTTCACGCCTTGCGCAGCCTGGCGACTTAGCGACTGAGTTTGGTGCGGAGATAGGGGGCGGTGGGGCTGTTTTTGATTTTTAACAGACCGGGGAGTTCGCCTTGGTAGAGGAGTTCGCCGCCGTCGGGGCCGCCGACGGGACCGAGTTCGATGATGTAATCGGCTTCGGCGAGGAGATCGAGATGGTGCTCGATCACGACGACGGTGTGGCCCTGGTCGACGAGCGAATGGAGGACGCGGATGAGTTTTTCGCAGTCGCTGAGGTGAAGACCGATGGTGGGCTCTTCGAGCAGGTAGAGGTTACGCGGAAGTTCGCCGCGGGAGCGCTCGCGATAGGACGCGAGGCCGGCGGAGAGTTCGGTGACGAGTTTGAGGCGCTGGGCTTCGCCGCCGGACAACGTGGGGGAGGACTGGCCAAGGGTGAGATAACCGAGGCCGCAATCGCACATCAGTTTGCAGACCTGCGAGAGGTGCGAGTGGAAATCGAAGAAGTCGGCGGCTTCCTCGAAGGTGAGCTGAAGGACTTCGCCGATGGATTTTCCCTTCCATGTGACATCGGCGAGTTCCGGGCTGTAGCGAAGACCGCGGCAGTCGTCGCAGGGAAGATAGGTGTCGGGCATGAACGCCATCTCGAGCTTCACGCGTCCGGCGCCTTCGCACGTCGGGCAGCGGCCGCCGGCGGTATTGAAGGAGAAGCGCGAGGCCGTGTATCCACGAATCTTGGACTCGGGAAGCGAGGCGAAGAACTGGCGGATTTGGTCGAAGATGCCGAGGTAAGTGGCGGGGGTGGAGCGAGGCGTTTTGCCGATGGGGGATTGGTCGACTTCGACGACGCGTTTGAAGCCTTGGGCGCCGCGGAGGGATTCAAACGGGATTTCAGATTTGAGATTTGAAATTTGAGAAACGGAGACGGCGTCGGCGGAGAAGCCGGTGGATTTGACGAAGTCGCGGCCGGTGAGGGTGGATTTCTTCTCCTTGATGGCGTGGGCGACGGCGGGGTGGAGGAGGTCGCGGAAAAGCGTGGATTTGCCGGCGCCGCTCGGGCCGGCGACCATGATGAGGCGGCCGAGGGGGAGGCGGAGGTCGAAGTTCTTGAGGTTGCGGAAGGCGGCGCCGCGGAGTTCCAGCCAGTCGCGGTGGAAAGGATCGGGGCCGGTGGGTTTCTTCTTTTTGAGGAGTTTCGCGACGGGTTTGGTGCGCGTGAGCTTGTTGGATTTGACGGAGCGGTATTCGCCGCGGAGCGGATGCGGGATGCCTTTGGCGAGGAAGAGGCCGGTGAGGGATTTGTCGCTGGCTTTGATTTCGGCGGGCGTCCCGTGAGCGAGGAGTTCGCCGCCGTGAATGCCGGCGGCGGGGCCGAGATCGATGATGCGATCGGCGCGCTCCATGAGCTCGTCGTCGTGTTCGACGACCAGGAGGGTGTTTCCTTTTTCGCGGAGGGACTGGAGCGTTTCGATGAGGCGATCGTTGTCGCGCGCGTGGAGACCGATGGACGGTTCGTCGAGGACGTAGAGGACGCCGGAGAGATTGGAGCCGAGTTGGGCGGCGAGACGGATGCGCTGGGCTTCGCCGCCGGAGAGCGTTTCGGTCGGGCGGTCGAGCGAGAGGTAGCCGAGGCCGACGTGATCGAGGAAGCGGAGGCGCTCTTCGATTTGCGGGAGGATGTCCTGAACGATGAGTTTTCCGCGCGTATCGAGAATCAGGTTACGCAGGTAGTCGAGGAGTTGGGAAGGCGTGGAGGTGAGGAGTTGAGGGAGGGACAGCGCCGGGGATTTCGAATTTGTGATTTGAGATTTAAGATTCGCGGAGCGAGCGGGGCGGAAGTGGAGTTTGACGGCGCGGGAGATGCGGTTGAGGCGGGCGCCGTGGCATTCGGGGCAGGGTGTGCCTTCGTCGGAGACATCGTCGCTGGATTCGACGCCGAATTCGCGGAGGCGGGCGGCGGGATCGTTTTCGTCTTCGTCGTCGGACTCGAGCATCCAAGGGAAGACGCGGCCGTGTCCGCGGCAGGTGGGGCACCAGCCGCGTGGGGAGTTGAAGGAGAAATCCTTGGGGTCGAGTTCGGGGAAGGACTCGCCGGTGTCGATGTCGGTGCGCGTGGTGGAGAACCAGGAGAGGATTTCGTTTTGCGGGGTGAGGAGGAAGCAGGAGCCTTTGCCGAGTTTGAGGGCGGTTTCGAGAGCGGCGGAGCGGTTGGGGAGTGGGGCGTTGGGCGAGGGCGCGAGGTCGGCGACGACGACTTCGATGTCGTGCTCCTTGTAGCGATCGAGTTTTTGGAACGCGTCGACGGGCGTGAGTTGGCCGTCGGCGCGCATGAGTTTGTAGCCCTGTTTGCCGATCCACGTGGCGATCGGTTGATGGTGGCCTTTGCGTCCACGGATCAAAGGAGCGCAGAGATAAAGATGTTTGGCTCGGCGGGCTTTGGGGGTTTCGAGAACGCGCGCGAGCAGGGATTTGAGCTGGCCGACGGAGAGCGGCTCGACGGGTTTGTCGGTGTCGGGGTGATGTTGAAGGCCGAGGCGCGCGTAGAGGAGCCGGAGGTATTGGGCGACCTCGGTGATGGTCGCGACGGTGGATTTGCGGGAGCCGCGGGTGACACGTTGTTCGATCGCGACGGTCGGCGGGATGCCGGTGAGGAGGTCGATGGCGGGACGCGGGAGTTGTTCGACGAACTGGCGCGCGTAGGGCGACATTGACTCCATGAAACGGCGCTGGCCCTCGGCGAAGACGATGTCGAAGGCGAGGGTGGATTTGCCGGAGCCCGAGACGCCGGTGACGACGGAGAGCTCGCGGTGGGCGATGGAGAGGGAGAGGTTTTTTAGATTGTTCTCGCGCGCGCCTTCGATGCGGAGCTCGGACGGACCGATGGGTTCTGGGTTTTGGGTTTTGAGTTTTGGGTTGTCGGATTCGTAGGCCGCGGGTGATTCGGCGGCGAGTAACTCGGAACGCTCCGCGAGCGCGGCTCGTAGAAACGGGCTCGTGGCGGTGTCGGGGACGGCGACTTTTTCCGGCGGACCTTCGGCGACGATGCGGCCGCCGTTGGCGCCGGCGTCGGGGCCGATTTCGAGGATCCAGTCGGCGGACTTGAGGACGTCGAGATTGTGCTCGATGACGATGACGCTGTGGCCGCGATCGACGAGCGCTTGGAGGACGGAGAGGAGGCGTTTGACGTCGTGGCGGTGGAGACCCGTCGTTGGTTCGTCGAGGAGCAACAATGCGCCGGGTTGTTCTGGGTTCTGGGTTTTGGGTTTTGAGTTTTGGGTTTTCGATTCGGAACGCGGAGCTCGGAACTCGGAACTCTCGGCGGCGAAGCCGCCGAGGTAGCGGACGAGTTTGAGGCGTTGGGATTCTCCGCCGCTGAGGGTGTTGAGCGGTTGACCGAGGGTAAGGTAGCCGAGGCCGACGGAGTCGAGGGTGGCGAGGCGGCGGTGGATTTCGGGAAGCTCGGCGAACAGCGGAAGGGCGTCGGAGATGCTGGTGGCGAGGAGATCGGCGACGGAGCGGTTGTTCCACTGGATCGCGAGGACTTCTGGTTTGAAGCGGCGACCCTCGCAGACGGGGCAGGGGACGAAAACGTCGGAGAGGAATTGCATCTCGACGCGTTCGTAGCCTAGGCCCTGGCAGTGGTCGCAGCGGCCCTCGCCGGAGTTGAACGAGAAGGAGGAGGAATTGAAGCCGGCGGCTTGGGCCGCGGGGGTGGAAGCGTAGAGATCGCGAATGAGCTCCCAGGCTTCGGTGTAGAGCGCGGGATTGGAGCGTGGGGTGCGCGAGAGCGGGGACTGGTCGACGAGGACGATTTCGCTGAAAAGCCCAGAGCGGGAGGAATCGGAGACGGTGATCGATTCGATTGTAGCGGGATCTTCGGTGAGTTGGTGCTGTTGGGCGAGGAGGCCCTGGTAGATGACGTTGTCGAGGAGCGTGGATTTGCCGGAACCGGAAACGCCGCTGAGGCAGACGAAACGGTGGAGGGGGAGGCGGAAGGAGAGGTTGGCGATGTTGTGTTTGGACGCGTTGGTGAAGTGGAGGAATGAGTTCGGTTCTGGGTTTTGGGTTTTGAGTTCTGGATTGGGAACAGGCCGGCGTTGGAGGGGCGTGGGGATGGTTTCGCGGCCGGAGAGGTAGGCGCCGGTGATGCTTTTCGGGTGTCGCAGAAGTTCGGATACAGGGCCGTTGAAGACGATATGGCCGCCGCGGCCGCCGGGCTCGGGACCGACCTCGATGACGTGGTCGGCGGCGCGGATCATGGATTCGTCGTGTTCGACGACGACGACGGTGTTGCCGGCGTCGGTGAGAGTGCGAATGATTCCGATGAGGCGGTCGATGTCGCGCGGGTGCAGGCCGACGCTGGGTTCGTCGAGGACGAAGAGCGTGTCGACGAGCGAAGTGCCGAGGCAGGAGGTGAGATTGACGCGTTCGACTTCGCCGCCGGAGAGCGTGCGAGACTGGCGATCGAGGGTGAGGTAGCCGAGGCCGACCTGTTCGAGGTAGCGGAGCCGGGTGACGATGGAGTCGTAGGCGAGCGAGGCGCTGCGGGAGTCGGGCTCTGGGTTCTGGGTTTTGGCTTTTGAGTTTTGGGTTAAGAGGTCGAGGAGAGTGGAGACCGGGAGTTGGTAGAGATCGGGGAGCGTGTGGTTTTGCCATTTCCAGCAGAGGGATTCGGGCTGGAGGCGCTGGCCGCCGCAGGAGGGGCATGGGTTGTAGGCACGGTAGCGGGCGAGGAAGACGCGCACATGCATCTTGTAGGTGTTTTTCTCGAGCCAGCGGAAGAAGCCCTTCACGCCATACCAATACTTCGGCCAAGGCTTGCCGTTTTCTTCGCCGTAGCCGGGTTCGCCGTTGATGATGAAGTCGCGCTGCTCGGGCGTGAGGGAGGCAAACGGGATGTTGGTGGGGATTTTTCTCTTCTTCGTGAAAACGTAGAGATCCTTTTTCGATTCACCGTAGATGTCGCTTTCCCAGATCTTGATCGCTCCGTCGTCGATCGAGAGCGATTGGTCGGGAACGGCGAGGCGGTAATCGATTTCGATGACGCGACCGAAGCCGCGGCAGTGCGGGCAGGCGCCGAGCGGAGAGTTGAAAGAGAAGAGCGCGGGTGTGGCGGCGCGGAAGGTGCGGCCGGTTTTGGGGGAGTGGAGGCCGCGGGAGAAGTGGCCGAGTTCGGAAAGCTGAGAGCTGGAGGAGCCGAAGAGGAAGACTTCGCCCTGGCCGAAGTGGAGGGCGGTTTCGATGGCTTCGAGGAAGCGGGGCTTGTCGGAGGTGGAGACGACGACGCGATCCTGGACGACGAAGACGTGGGAGGAAGTGGAGAGTTGAGAGTTGAGGGTGGTCGGAGGGAGGGCGAGGAGGTCGTCGATCTTGTGGACGGCGAGGGAGGCGTCGGGTTGAGGAAGGAGGATGCGGAGGTAGGACTGACCTTTGAGGTTTTGGAGGATTTCGGGCCAGGTGAGGTTGGCCGGCTTGGCGATTTTGAACGCGACGATGACGGTTTGGCCGGAGTAGGCGGCGTGCGTTTTGGACCAGATGGTTTGGGCGTTGTCGTCCTCGACTTTTTCGCCGGTGGCAGGATCGAAGCATTCGGCGACGTGGCTGAACCAGACTTTAAAGAAGTCGGTGAGCTCGGTCATCGTGCCGACGGTGGAGCGGGAGGTTTTGACGGTGTTGGTCTGCTCGATGGCGATCGACGGGCGGATGTTTTCGATTGAGTCGACCTTGGGTTTGTCGAGGAGATCGAGAAACTGCCGCGTGTAGGCGCTGAACGTCTCGACGTAGCGGCGCTGGCCCTCGGCGTGAAGCGTGTCGAAAACGAGCGAAGATTTGCCTGCGCCGCTCAGGCCGGTGACCGCGATGTAGTTGCCGAGCGGAACATCGAGATCGAAGCCTTTGAGGTTGTTCTGACGCACGCCGCGGAGGCGGATGCATTCGGGAGCGGAGCGAAACGATTTGGCCACAGCAGGCACGGATGCGGAGCGGAACGGCGAATGCAACTCAGCCGTGGAGGCGAGCGACGGCTGCTGACAGCGTGATGTCAGGAAGTCGCGCGGTGCGCGAGACGCGCGAAGAGGTCGAGGTAGGCGGCGACCTGGCGGGCGGGATCGAAGGTCGTGCGCGCAAAGTGTCGGGCGGCGGAGGAGAGGGCGGCGCGCGCGTCGGGCGGGAGGGCGGCGAGCCGTTCGATCGCGAAGCGGAAGGCGGCGCGGTCGTTACGCGGGATGACCCAGCCGGTATGGTTCGGGACAAACGTTTCGTCGATGCCTTGGACGTCGTAGCCGATGCACGCGAGGCCGTGGGCCTGGGCTTCGATGAAGAAGTTGGAGAGCGATTCGGACGTGGAAGCGTGGACGGCGGCGTCGGCGGCGGCGTAGAGCGGCGTGGGATCGCGGACGAAGCCGAGGAACTTCACGCGTGCGGAGAGTTGTTTTTCGGATACGAGCCGTTCGCACGCGGCGCGGGCGGGGCCGTCGCCGGCGAGCCAAAGTTGGAAGTCAAACGCCGGAGGGAGAGTCGCGGCGATTTCGATGAGTTCGCGCTGATTTTTCTCGGGGCGGAACATCGCGACGTTGAGGAGGATGAAGGTGTCGGGGTGGCGCGGTGGGTGCGCGGCGTCTCCCTTGACGCGGGTGGAAGGGAAGACGAGGGAGTTGTGAATGATCGAAAGTTTTTCGGAAGGAAGGGCGTGATCGCGGACGAGGAGATCGCGGGCGGCGTGGGAGTTGGCGACGATGTGGCGGACGCGATGAAGAGAGCGACGGAAGAGGAACGGGAGGGATTTTCCGGTGCGGAGCGTGGCGATGATGGCGGTGGATGGGAGGCGTTGTTGCAATGCGCCGGCGTAGCAGTTGGCCATGCGGCCCATGCAGAGAATGATGTCGGGCGAAAAGCGGGCGGCGGTGGCGAGGAGACGCGGGGCGAACCAGTCGAGTCGGGTGTCGAAAGGTTGGAGGATGTGGCGGCGGACGTTGGTTGAAACGGTGGCGGCGAGCGCGCCGCCAGGACGGAAAGTGAGCAGCGTCGTCGGGTGGCCGGCGTCGGCGAAGGCGTTGGCGAGGAGGATCGACTGACGCTCGGTCCCGCCGCTGCGCAGGTAGTCCTGAACAATGAGGATTTTCAGTTGCGGGACGGAGCGAGCGGAGGACAGTGGGGCCATCGATGAACGGGCTGCTTCAATTCCTGCTGCGCTGCGCCGTGCTGGCGCTCGGCGTGGTGTTCGCAACGAAATTGGTGCCCGGCATTCGCGTGGATGACGGCACGACGCTCGTGGCCGTGGTGTTGTTGCTGACGCTGTTCAACGCGGTGCTGAAGCCGTTGATGGTGCTCTTCACGCTGCCGTTCATTGTGCTGACGTTGGGGTTGGGGATCGTAGTGATCAACGCCTTGTTGTTTCTGTTTGTCGGGAAGATCGTCGACGGATTCAGCGTGGACGGTTTCTGGCCGGCGGTGGGAGGTGCGTTGATCGTGAGTGTGACGAATTTGCTGTTGGGCGGGTTTGTGAAGAAGCGCCGGGAGCCGCGCGATCCGCCGGCGGGACGTCGGCCGGAGCGGCGGGTGCGTGAGGGCAAGGGCGACGTGATCGATATTTGAGATCGCGGGACGCGGCGGAGGACGGAGATTCCGTTTGACGGTGGGTCGGGCGGAGCAGACGGTGAGGCCAAAGTTTATATCTCCCACCATGGCTGAAACTATCGAATACGATCTGGTTGTCGTCGGCGGCGGTCCTGCGGGTTACGCGGGCGCAATTCGTGCCGGGCAGCTCGGAAAAAAAGTCGCGTGCGTCGAAATGGAACGCGCGGGCGGCACGTGCCTGAATTGGGGGTGCATTCCGACGAAGGCGCTGCTCAAGAGCGCGGAGTTGTATGTGAAGATGAAGAAGGCGGAGGCGTTCGGGCTTTCGGCGAAGGACGTGACCTTCGACTTCGCGAAGGTGATGGAGCGCTCGCGCGGCGTCGCGGGGCAGATGGCGAAGGGCGTCGAGTTTTTGTTCAAGAAGAACAAGGTCGATTACATCATCGGCAAGGCGTCGGTGCCGGCGGCGGGGATGGTTGAAATCGTCGAAGGCGAGAGCAAAGGGAAGTTTCTCAAGGCGAAAAACATTCTGATCGCGACCGGCTGCAAGATGCGGCGGATCCCGGATGTGCCGGTGGACGGCGTGCGGGTGATGACGTCGCGTGAAGCGCTCGCGGTGAAGACGCTGCCGAAGTCGATCGTGATCGTTGGAGCAGGGGCGATCGGCGTGGAGTTCGCGTATTTCTTCAATGCGTTCGGGACGAAGGTGACGCTGGTGGAAATGCTGCCGACGATTTTGCCGGTGGAAGATGAAGAGATTTCGAAGACGCTGCACCGCGCGTTCGAGAAGCAAGGCATCACGATCAAGACCGGCACGAAGTGCGAAAACTTCCGCATCGGAAAAGACTCGGTGAAGCTGAACCTCGTGAAGGACGGGCAGACGGAAGAGGTTGAAGTTGAAACCGTGCTGTCCGCGATCGGCGTGGTGGCGAACATCGAAGGCGTGCTCGGGAAAGCCGTGAAGGTGGAGCTCGATCGCAACTACGTGAAAGTCGGCGACGATTACCAGACGGCGACGAAAGGCATTTATGCGGCCGGCGATATCATTGGGCCGCCGTGGTTGGCGCACGTGGCGACGTTCGAAGCCGTGAGCGCGGTGAACGGCATGTTTGGTCACAGCAAACCGGAACGCGTGAAGAATTTCCCGGGTTGCACGTATTGCCAGCCGCAGGTGTCGAGCACGGGCCTGACGGAGAAGGCAGCGAAGGAGAAGAAGCTCGATTTCAAGGTCGGCAAGTTTCCGTTCACGGCGTCGGGCAAGGCGGTCGCTTCATCCGAGAGCGAAGGCTTTGTGAAGGTGATCAGCGATGCGAAGACCGGAGAGATTTACGGCGCGCACATCATCGGATCGGAGGCGACGGAGCTGATTGCCGAGTATGGACTCGCGATCGAACTCGAAGCGACGATCGAAGAGATTCACCAAACGATTCATGCGCATCCCACGTTGAGCGAAGCCGTGATGGAAGCGGCGGCGGCGGCAATGGGTGAGGCGATTCATATCTGAGTCGCGGAGCGCGCGTGCGGTGGGGTCGGGAGACCCCGCCCTACAAGGGCAAAGAAAAAGCCGGGGCGAATGGCCCCGGCTTTCGTTTTTAAAGACTGGTGCGAGCGCCGGGAGTCGAACCCGGATCGACGGCTTCGGAGACCGCTACACTATCCATTGTGCTACGCCCGCAGAAAAAAGAACGGCGCGAAACTCACGCGCGCGGCGCGGAGTGTCCAGCAAATCATTTCACCGGAACCACTGCGGCGCGACGGGTTTCACGCCAAGCCCGCCAGGCTTCGAAGACCATCGGCAGGACGGACAGGATGATGATCGCGAGGATGACGAGTTTGAAGTTCTTCTGAACGAATGGCTGGTTGCCGAATGCGTAACCGGCGTAGATGAAGAAATAGATCCAGATGAAGCCGCCGATGATGTTGTAAGCGATGAAGTGGCCGTAGGACATGCGGCCGATGCCCGCGACGAAAGGAACGAACGTGCGGACGATGGGAACGAAGCGGGCGAGGATGATCGCGCGGCCGCCGTATTTTTCGAAGAAGGCGTGGGCGCGCTCGAGGTGTTTTTTGCGAAGAAACATCGAGTCTTCGCGTTTGAAGACGGCCGGACCCAGTTTGGCGCCGATCCAGTAGTTCAAGGTGTCGCCGATGACGGCGGCGACGAAAAGGAGGCCGGCCATCAGGTGGACGTTGAGTCCGGTCTCGGGCTTGGCGCAGAAGGCGCCGGTGGCGAAAAGGAGGGAGTCGCCGGGCAGGAATGGTGTGATCACCAAACCGGTTTCTGCGAAGATGATCAGAAATAGAACGGCGTAAGTCCAAAGCCCGTAATCGCGGATGATCTCAGCGAGGTGGGCATCGATATGGATGATGAAGTCGATCAGCTTCTTGATCAGGTCGAACATGATGGAAGGGCGAAAAAAAAGCAGGCAGTCGTAAAACTGCCTGCTTCAAAGAAAGGATTGCGAACTCAGACGTCCGGTTTGGTTTTGCGGAGACCCTGGACGCGGTCGCCGGTTTTCCACTGGCCGCGCTTCTTGAGAAGGTCGACGCGTTCGAAGCGCTTGAGGACGTTGCGCTTCACGACGATGCCGGAGGCGCCTTGGAGACTTTTGTGCTGTGACATGGCTTAAAAGGGACGGTTGCGAGTTGTTAAAGGGGCGGAGTGCTAGAGTTCGCCCTAGCCCATGACAAGTATTTTTCTCCTACGGAGATGGCGGGGAGGACGATCCATTCGGGAGTGTCGTAGGGATGGCGATCACGGATGAAGGTCTCGAGTTCCGGGAGTTGAGCCGGCAGGAATTTGAAGCAGAGGCGAAATTCTTCGCTGCGTTCGGCTTGGTTCTGCCAGCGGTAGTGCGAGGCGATGGGGCCGTCGATTTGGACGCAGGCGGCGAGATTGTGCGTGATTGTGTCGCGCGCGAGGGTCTCGGCGGCTTCACGGGAACCGACGGTGGTCCAGGCGAGAAGGAGGGCGGGCGTGGGGGAGAGCATGGCGAAGAGGGCGGATCCAAGATCCAAGAACCAAGCGTCGGGGAATGTCCAAGTTTCAAATCATCAACGTCACGCGGGGCGCGGAGGGAAATTGGCCCTTGACGCAGGAAAGGTGGGGGCTACTCCTCAACGTTTTTCATCGGAGAGAACCGCCCACCATGAGAGACGATTACGTTAAAGAAGCGCTCAAAGTCATTCCCGACCCGAACTTGTTGATCAACGTTGTTTCGCGTCGCGTGAAGCAGCTGCGCCGCGGGAACCGTCCGCTGGTTGAATCGTTGGAAAAGCTTTCGTCCGAAGACGTGGCTCTCCGCGAGATCATCGAAGGCAAGATCAGCTACGAACTGGGCGACAACTGAGCCCTTGTCTTGAATTTCAAAGGGCGGCGCCGCGATTGCGGGAGCCGCCTTTTTCGTGCATGGATGTCAGGACCTCATGACCGCGAAGAAGAAAGATGCCACGCGCTATACTGAAATCCGCAACTCGAAGGCGTTGCGCGACTACTTCGTGGACGAGAAGTTCGAGGCGGGGATTCAGTTGCGCGGCACGGAAGTGAAATCGATCCGGGCGGGAAAGGCGCAGATCAACGATGCGTTCGGCCGGGTGGAAAAAGGGGAAGTGTGGCTGCACAACGCGCACATCGAGCAGTATGCGTTTGGCAACATTCATAACCACGATGCGAAACGCGTGCGCAAGCTGCTGCTGCACCGGCATCACATTCGCAAGATTCAGGTGGCGCTCGATAGCGGCGGACGGGCGTTGGTGCCGCTGAGGATGTATTTCAAGGATGCTCTGGTGAAGGTCGAGGTGGCGCTGTGCACCGGTAAGAAGCTCTTCGACAAGCGCGAGACGCTGAAGAAGAAGGTCGAGATGCGCGACGTGGACCGCGCGATGAAGGCGTATCGACGCTGAGAAATGCGAGTGAGTTAACGCGACCGCGAATCGGCCTTGGCGTCAGCGGGAACGATGGCGAACTCGGGAACGTGGATCGCGATTTCCTGCGCGAGGGTTCTCCAACCGAACGGCTTCGCGAGAATGGCGCGGAGCGGTTCGCCAGGAACGATGGTCTCGTCGATCAGATGCGAATGGCCGGTGATGAGAACGAACGGTGTGCCAGGGAGCGAGGCGGAGGCGGCGCGGATGAATTCGAAGCCGTCCATCTGCGGCATGTGGTAGTCGGTGATCACGATGCCGACGTTGAGCGCGGGAATCGCGGCGAGTGCGTCGAGGGGGCGGGTGAAGGCGTGGACCGGACAGGGAAGGTGTTCGGTCAGCATATTGGCCAGCAGGTCGACGTAGGACTTTTCGTCGTCGACGAGGACAATGCTTTTAGGCGAGGACTTCACGAAGCGGGAAGTCCGGAAGTTGGGAGAATCGCCAGTGAAACGCAATGCGGGAGGCGGGCTTGCACCGGGAGGGCGAGTAAATCGAAACTGAAACGATGATTCATGTCGTGTTGTTTCAGCCCGAGATCGCGCCGAACACGGGAAATATCGGACGGATGTGCGCGCTGACGAAGTCGCGGCTGCATTTGATCCATCCCCTCGGCTTCGTGATCAACGACCGGAATCTGCGTCGGGCGGGGATGGATTATTGGAAGTCACTCGACGTGCATGAGCACGCGGATTGGGCGGCGTTTCGGGCGAGCGAGGCGGGGCCCAAGCGGCTGTGGTTGTTTACGACGCGCGGGGCGCGGAGTTTCTGGGACGTCGAATTCACGGACGGGGACGGACTCGTATTTGGCAACGAAGGCTCCGGCGCGCCGGACTGGTTGCACGATGAAATCGGCGTCGGGCAGCGGGTGAAAATTCCGCATGCGAATCCCGAGCTGCGTTCGCTGAATCTCAGCACCGCGGCGGGGGTGGCGTGTTACGAGGCGTTGCGGCAAACCGGAAGTCTCGGCGTTAGGAAGTGAAAAAGCCGCGGCGAAAGGCCGCGGCGCAATCGAGGAGAGAGGGAGGTCTGATTATTTTGCCGCGACTTTGGCTTTCTTGGACGAGGCCTTGTAGGCGCGATCGAGGGCGGCTTTGTAGTTTTTTTCCACTTCAGGGTAGATCGACATCACGGTCGCGAGAGATTGAGCGTAGCCCGGAGAACTGGCGTGGGTGACGTGAAGATAGACGATGTAGTCGTCGAGGGTTTTGAAGGAGAAATCGGACGTGGATTTGACGAACTCGAGTCCGCCGACGGCGACATAGGCGCCGAGAGATTTGCCTTTGTTTTGGCGGCGCCGGCGAGCAGTCCGCCAAGCGGAACTTTCGCGGCGAGAGCGCCGGCGGCTTTTTCGCCGACCTTTGCGCCAACGGCGGCGCCCGCCTGTGCGTTGAAGGCTTTGACGGCCCATTCGGTGGGTTCGCCCTTGGCGTTGTAAGGCACGAAGTATTTCCCGGACTTGTCGGTCAGCGGGGTGGGCGCAGGAACGTTGATCGACTGCGCGTGATATTTCGTCGTGAGCTTGGAGACGACCGTGAGGATTTTTTGGGCTCGAACGATATCGCCGGCATCAAGCGCGAATGCGAATGACGGGGTGAGGAGGAGGACGGCAACGAACAGGCAGCGGCGGGAGCGGGGCATGTTGAGGTGGGTTGAAGTGGACGCGCCGACGATGTCGGCGCG
>JAEZGX010000003.1 GCA_023416735.1 Verrucomicrobiota bacterium
CGCCCACTCCACGCGTCCGCCCCCCGCCCATCAGCGCGATCATCCCCGCCACCAACAACACGATGCTACCAACAAACGCGAACGACATGCCGCCGCGCACTCCGCGCAAAAAGCCATTCCACTGCAACCGCTAATCTCCCGTCCGCGAACGCCCACCCAGCCCCGCGCTTTTCCAACTCCACATTTGTCATCCTTCCGCCGCGCTCCGTTACTTTTCCTGCAATGCTGCGCTTCATCCTCCGCCGCCTGCTCGGGACGATCCCCGTCCTGTTCGTCATCGTGACCGCGACGTTCTTCATGATCCGCTTCGTCCCTGGCGGCCCGTTCACCGCCGAAAAGGCCGTCAGCCCCGAAACGCTCCGCAATCTCGAAGCGCACTACGGCCTCGATAAACCGCTTCACCAACAATACCTCGACTACCTCGGCAACCTCCTCCGCGGCGACCTCGGTCCGTCTTACAAATACGTCAACCGCACCGTTAACGAAATCATCGCCGACTCGCTTCCAACCTCGCTCGAACTCGGCGCCTGGTCCCTCCTCGTCGCCCTCGGCCTCGGTCTCCCGCTGGGCATTCTCGCCGCCGTCAAACGCAACACCTGGCTCGACTACCTCGCTTCCTCCACCGCGATGATCGGTATCTGCGTGCCCACGTTCGTCCTCGGCCCGCTCCTCGTCCTGCTTTTTGGGATACAGCTCCGCTGGGTCAACGCCTCCGGCTGGTATGAACCCATCGATCGCGTGCTCCCGTCCCTCGTCCTTGGCTTTTTCTACGCCGCCTACATCGCCCGCCTCACGCGCGGCGGCATGCTCGACATCCTCAATCAGGATTTCATCCGCACCGCCCGTGCCAAGGGCGCCAGCGAGACGCGCGTCATTTTCAAACACGCGCTCCGCGGCGGTCTCGCTCCCGTCGTCTCCTTCCTCGGCCCCGCCGTCGCTGGCATCCTCACCGGCTCCTTCGTCATCGAAACCATTTTTCAAATCCCCGGACTCGGCCGCATCTTCGTCCTCAGCGCCTTCAACCGCGACTACACCCTCGTCCTCGGCACCGTCGTCCTCTACGCCGCCGTCGTCGTCCTCCTCAACCTCGTCGTCGACATCGTCCAAGTCTGGCTCAACCCCAAACTCAAATTCGAATGAAGAAACCACGAAATACACGAAACACACGAAAGGGTATCCAGACCGATCGCCTCCCTCTTTTCGTGTATTTCGTGTCTTTCGTGGTTCCTCTCTAATGCTCTCTCTGTCGCCGCAGAATCTCCCTTCCGCCGCCCTCTCGCCCGACGATCTCGAGCGCGGCCATTCTCTCTGGTCCGACGCCTGGCACCGCCTCCGCCAAAACCGCCTCGCCGTCTGCGGCGGCCTCCTCCTCTCCTTTCTCGCGCTCGCCTGTCTCCTCGGCCCGCTTTTCGCCCAACCCTACCACGCCCAAAACCTCAACCTCGGCGCGACCGCCCCCAGCGCCCAACACTGGCTCGGCACCGACACCCTCGGTCGCGATCTTCTCTCGCGCATTCTCTACGGCGGCCGCATCTCCCTCATGGTCGGCCTCGTCGCCACCTTCGTCGCTCTCACCATCGGCGTCACCTACGGCGCCATCGCCGGCTACATCGGCGGCAAGCTCGATACCGTCATGATGCGTGTCGTCGACATCCTCTACGCGCTGCCGTTTACGATTTTCGTCATCCTCCTGATGGTGTTCTTCGGCCGAAACATCGTCCTCCTCTTCCTCGCGATCGGCGCCGTCGAATGGCTCACCATGGCCCGCATCGTCCGCGGCCAAATCCTCTCCATCAAAAAAATGGAATACATCGAGGCCGCCCGCTCCCTCGGTCTCAGCCGCCCGCGCATCATCTTCCGTCACATGCTGCCCAACATCCTCGGCCCGATCATCGTTTACACGACGCTTACGATCCCCGCCGTCATGTTGCTCGAAGCCTTTCTCAGTTTCCTCGGTCTCGGCGTCCAACCGCCCATGAGCTCCTGGGGTTCCCTCATCAAGGACGGCGCCGAAAAAATGGAAGAGTTCCCCTGGCTGCTCATCTTCCCCGGCGCGATTTTCTCCCTCACCCTTTTCTCGCTCAACTTCCTCGGCGACGGTCTTCGCGACGCCCTCGACGTCCGCTCCTCCAAAGACTGACTCCCGCCACGCCTCCGCGACGTATGAAACAGGCACACCGCTTCAACCGTGCCGTTTCCTCCTCGCTTCTCCCCTCTCACCCGCGCCCCCAAAATCAGCGTCCTGCTGCCCACGTATAACTACGCGCGCTTCCTTCCGTCCGCCATCGAATCGATCCTCGCGCAAACGTTCCGCGACTTCGAACTCCTCATCTTCGACGACGCCTCCACGGACGACACCGCCGCGATCCTCGCCCACTACGCAGCCATCGATTCGCGCATTCGCACCCACGTTCATCCGGTCAACATCGGCATGGTTCCAAACTGGAACGAATGCCTCCACCACGCCCGCGGCGACTACATCAAATTCCTTTTCGCCGACGATCTTCTCGTCTCTCCCGAGGCCCTCGCGCAACAAGCCGCCCTTCTCGACGTCCACCCACACGCCACGCTCGCCGCCTCGCCGCGACTGCTGATCGATTCCCAGAACCACATCACCGGCTGTTGGGACGATCTCACCCCCGGCCTCCACGCCGGCCCACCGCTCATCGCCCGCTGCCTCCGCACGCGTCGCAATCTCATCGGCGAACCGTCCGCCGTCCTGTTCCGTCGCCGCGACGCCACCCGCGGTTTCGATCCTTCCTTACGCCAGATTGTGGATCTCGAAATGTGGTTTCACCTCCTGCTCCGCGGCGACCTCGTCTCGACGAAAACCCCGCTCGTCGCCTTCCGCCGCCACGCCGCGCAACAAACCGCCGTCAACCACCGCCATCACACGCCCGAACTCGAGATGATCACGCTCCTCCAGCGCTATCTCAACGAACCCGCCGTCGCCGCCCACCTTCGCCCCGAGAGCTTCGCTCACCACCAAGTCCTCTTCCGCCAAATCCACTACGCGAAAAAAGCCTGCCGTCACCGTCCCGAAGCCCGGCGCACCTGCAACGCGTTCCGCCGCGAAATCCCGCCCCACCGCTGGTGGATTCTAGCGCTTCAACACCGCCTCTCGCGACCTTTCCAGAATCTCCTCCGCTGGTTTCGCCTTCAACGCAGCGCGCGGAAAACCATCCCCACCCGCGCGCTCGCCGCGTTCGCGACACCTTCTACGCCACCTTCACCGGTTGCTCCACCGCGCTAAACTCGCGCGCCGTCGCTCCGCCCGTCCACCACGCCGCCATCGCCGCCGCCGCACTCTTGCGCCACGCGGTCCACCCATCGATTTCGCCGTCGACGTTCCCGAACAACAGCTTCGCATGGCGAAGATAAAACCGCGCCAGCCGCCACGGAAACCCACTCGTCGCTTCCGCTTGCCCGAGTAGTTCCCGATATCCTTCCACAAACCGGCGCTGCGACCGCCCCAGGCTTCGCGTCTGCAACAACGCCTCCAGCAAACGCAGGCGCAACGAGTGCTCCTCGCGCAGGCGCTTCAACCGCGATCCGGCGGGATGATACGCATTCGTTTCATGGATACGGTAGTGCACGAGATACTCATCGAGATATTGCACGCCGCCATGCAACGCCCCGCCCGCGCCGATCCACCAGTCATACGGCACTTTCGCCGGAAACGGCGTCAAAGCCCGCGCCACGTCGGCTCGCAACACCGTCGCGTGCCCGACCACGGAATTCCGATAACACAGCCGCCTCACGTCATGCCCCGCGAACTTCCGCTTCTGTCCTGCGCGCGCCGGCACCGACCGCGGAACCGCTCCGCTGAATTTCCACGACGCATGATGCATCACGACCGACCGGCCATCCCAGGCCTTGCGCATCCGCGCGAGCTTGTGCGGCGCCCACACGTCATCCTGATCGGACAACGCAATCCACCGCCCTTTCGCCAGCCGCACCGCCTTTTCGAAATTCCGCGTCACCCCCAACCGGGTCCCATTGCAGACAATCCGCACCCGCCGATCCACCAGCGAGTGCTGATGCAGGATCGCCACCGTGTCGTCCGTCGATCCGTCGTCCACCGCCAAAATTTCCACCACGCCCGCCTGCGCTCGCAACGAGTTCAACTGCTCATCGAGAAACCGCGCCCCGTTAAATGTGCACATCACCACGGAAAGAGAATGCATGATCACCTGAATACGCCGCCCGCCGCCGCGCAGAGTCAGCGCCCCTCGATCCCGCTTCGCAAAGATTGAAGTGGAACGCGCCGCCCACTCCTCTTTCATCACTCCACGCATGCGCCGTTTCCGCCCCTACTTTCGCTACCTGCGCCCTCTGCGCATGCACCTCGTCGCGGCGCTCCTTTGCCTCTGCGTATTCTCCGCCGCCAGCGGCTTCGGCATGCCGCTCATCATCCGCGAGGTCTTCGGACCCATCTTCGAAGCCGATGAACGCAATCTTCCGCTCCGCGAGGTGGTCGCCCTCGCGATGCTCGTGCCCGCGTTGTTCGTGGTTCGCGGCCTTTCCGGCTACGCCAGTTCCTATCTTTTCCAGTTCATCGGCACCCGCACGCTCGAGGCCCTGCGCCTCGATTATTTCCGCAAGCTCCAGGTCCTTCCGCTCGCCGATCTCCAAAAACATCCCGCCGGCGACCTCACCTCCCGCGTCATCAACGACGCACAACAGGTTCAAACCGTGATCACCGCCCTCGCCAACGAGGGCATCAAACACCCGCTCACCCTCATCGGCGCGATCGTTTATGTCGCCTGGACCGCCCTGCATTCGCAAGGCGTCGGTCTCGCCATCGTCTGCCTCGCGATCATCCCTCTTTGCGTTTTTCCCGTCCGCTACGTCGGCCGCAAAATCCTCCGCCGGGCCCAGCAGGCCCAGGCTCAGATCGGATCCCTTTCCTCCCAAGTCACCGAAAACCTCGCCGCCGCCCGCGAGGTCCGCGCCTTCAGCCTCGAGCAACGCATCACCGACCGCTTCCGCGCCACCACGCACGCGCTTCTCACCGCCCAACTGAAGATCGTCAAATACGCCCAGGCCCTCAACCCCACCATCGAGGTCATCTCCGCCCTCGGCATCGCCCTCACCCTCGTCTTCGCCTACGAAAGTGGCGTCACCCTCGCCGCGCTCATGAGCGTCCTCACCGCGCTCTACATGTGCTACGAGCCCATCAAGAAACTCGGCTACCTCAACTCCGACCTCAAACGCGGCGCCGCCGCCCTCGACCGCCTCGAACCCATCCTGCACGCACCCGTTGCCATCGCCGATCCCGCCCAACCCGTCTCCGTTTCACGGATACGCGGCGACGTCGCCTTCGAAAACGTCACGTTCGCCTACACCGGCGGCGAACCCGTCCTCCGCGACGCCTCCATCGTCATCCCCGCCGGCACCGTCTGCGCCCTCGTCGGCCCGAGCGGCGCCGGCAAAACCACCTTCGCCAATCTCGTCCCGCGTTTCTACGAGGTCGGCTCCGGCCGCGTCATGATCGACGGCCACGATGTCCGCTCCTTCCGCCTCGCCGATCTCCGCCGCAACATCGCAGTCGTTTCCCAAGACCCCGTCCTCTTCAACGATACCGTTTACAACAACCTCCTCCTCGGACGCGAAAACGCCACGCGCGACGAGGTCATCTCCGCCGCCGTCGACGCCCACGCCGACGACTTCATCCGCACCCTTCCGCAAGGCTACGACACCATCGTCGGCGAACGGGGCGCGCTCCTCTCCGGCGGACAAAAACAGCGCATCGCCCTCGCCCGCGCATTCCTCCGCAACGCCCCCATTCTCATCCTCGACGAAGCCACGTCCGCCCTCGATTCCCAGAGCGAGCAACTCATCCAGGAAGCGCTCAAGAAACTCATGATCGGCAAAACCGTGCTCATCATCGCCCACCGCTTCAGCACGATCCGCGACGCCTCCATGATCCTCGTCTTCGACCGCGGCGAACTCATCGCCACGGGCACCCACGCCGAAGTCTACGCCCGCAGCCCCCTCTACAAAGCCCTCTACGACAGCCAGCAAACCGTCACCGCGTGAAATCAAAATCATGAACCACGAAGGGACACAAATTCACACGAATAAACCGGTCCGACTCTCCGTTGGTATTTCCGAAATCCGCGTCCATCCGTGTCCATCCGTGGTTAACCTCTTCCGCTGTTTGGCTTCCTGCCCCTTCGTGTCCATTCGTGGTTGATCAGATCCGTCCGATGCCCGAAGAGCCGCCGCCACCGCCCAAACTCAGTAAACTCGCCGAAGAACTCATCGGCGAGTTGCGCGGCGGCATCAATTCCGGCGAACCGCGCCGCTCCGTCAAACGCCCCACCCAGGATCTCGCCGCCGTCCTCGATCAACTCCTCCAAAAACACCAGATCGGCCGCTCCTCCCCGGAGCAAACGATTCGCGATCATTGGCCGCAAATCGTCGGCAATGCCAACGCCACCTTTTCTCACGCGGCCATGATCGAGCGCAACCGCCTCACCGTGCTCGCCAGCCATTCCGTCGTCCGCAACGAGCTCTTTCTCCACCGCGCCGAGATCGTCGCCCGCATCCGCCAGCTCCCCGGCTGCGAACACGTCAAATCCCTCAACCTCCGCGCCGGCTAGCGGCGCGAGGCGCGCGCCGGCGTTTCGAGTTCAGGGTTCCGGGTTCCGAGTTTTCAATCCACCTCTTCGACTCCGCTTGCCTGAACTCGGAACCCGGAACCCCGAACCCGGAACTTCCGAGCAAATTTTGCGGAGCTAAATTTGCTCTTGCTCCACCTTCCTGCATTTCCGAACGTCCACCCCTGCGTCAGTGAGAGTCCGCCGGTTGCGGGTTCTCACCATGATTGGTCCCGCTTCCCGCGGGATTGGAACGGTGACGCCGGCTCGGCCCGATTTCCACTCGGGAGGGGCGGGTGGCACGGGGACTGCAAAGCCCCCCTACAATTGTGACCTCCAACAAATAAACCATGTCCACATCAGTAGTTAAACCCGACATCATCGCTCAGTATAAGACTCACGACAAAGACACCGGCTCGTCCGAAGTTCAGGTCGCACTGCTCACCGCTCGCATCAATCACTTGACCGAGCACCTGCGCACGCACCGCAAGGATTTCCACTCCCGCCGTGGTCTGCTGCAAATGGCCAGCCGCCGTCGCAAGCTCCTCGATTATCTCAAGAAGCACGACCTGCCGAAGTATACCGAACTCCTGCAGAAGCTGAACCTCCGCAAGTAACCAACTTTATCACACGGGCGACCCGATCCGCGGGTCGCCCGTTGTCTTTACCGACACTCGCACTCTCGACCGGGACATTTCCGTCTGCCGCCGCGCGCCGGCGCCAAACGGAAATCTCTCGAGTCAGAAACGAGGAGATTAAGTGGGTTCGTGAAAACCCCAACCCCGCGCGCAGCGCCCTCAAGCGCCGCCGCCGCTTCCGGTCACCGGAAGCCCCGAACCGCCGCAGTCGTGTCGCTGCCCGCGTTCGTCCTACCCGCGACACATGTCCGTATCCGAAATAGCATAACAAGTCCGAAATGAATCAGAAATACTCCGTCACGGTTCCCGAGCTCGGGATCACGTTCTCCACCGGCTCCCTCGCCCTCCTCGCCAACGGCGCCGTCAATGTCCAGGTCGGCGAGACCAACGTCTTCGTTACCGCCTGCGCCGCTCAAACCATGAAGCCCGGCCAGGACTTCTTCCCCCTCACCGTCGACTACCGCGAAAAATACTCCGCCGCCGGCCGTTTCCCGGGCGGCTACTTCAAGCGCGAAGGCCGTCCGTCCGAAAAAGAAATCCTCACGTCGCGCCTCTGCGACCGCCCCTGCCGCCCGCTCTTCCCCGAAGGCTTCCTCAACGAGGTCCAAATCATCGGCCAGCTGATGTCCGCTGACCAGATCAACGAAGCCGACATCTCCATGGTCAACGGCGCGAGCGCCGCCCTCGCCATTTCCGACATTCCCTGGGCGGGCCCCATCGCCGCCGTTCGCGTCGCCGAAATCGACGGCCAGTTCGTCGCCAACCCGACGATCGAACAGATGTTCTCCTCCACGCTCGATCTGATCTACGTCGGCACCGAGAAGGACATGCTCATGATCGAAGGCTCCGCCGACCAGATCTCGGAAGAGCGCTTCATCGAAGCCCTCGAATTCGGCCACAACTCCATCCAGCCGATCCTCCGCGCGATCAAGGAACTGGTCGCCCAGTGCGGCAAACCCAAGGCCCAGTTCACCCTCGTCGGTGCCACGCCGGAAGCCCGCGCCATCATCGAGCGCATCGTTCCCGCCGGGCGCCTCGCCGAAGCCATCTTCGGCAAGGAAAAGGCCGCCCGCTCCGCCGCCGTCAAGGTCCTCAAGGAAGAAGCGAAAGCCGCTCTCGTCGCCGAACTCGGCGAAGGCAAGTTCACCGATGTCGACCTCAACGTCGTCTTCGAAGACCTCCAATACAAAGCCTATCGCCAGACCGTCCTCACCCGCGGCGTCCGCGCCGATGGCCGCGATGCGAAATCGCTCCGTCCGCTCCAAGCCCAAGTCGGCGTCCTCCCGCGCGTTCACGGTTCCGCCATGTTCCAACGCGGCGACACGCAAAACATCGCCACCACCACGCTCGGGCCGACCAAGGAAGCGCAAGACCTCGACGCCCTCACCGGCGGCGCCAAGTCGAAGAGCTTCATCCTCCACTACAACTTCCCGCCGTTCTCCGTCGGTGAAACCGGCCGCTACGGTTCGCCCGGCCGCCGCGAAATCGGCCACGGGGCCCTCGCCGAACGCTCGCTCGTGCCCGTCCTCCCGCCGGAAGACGTCTTCCCCTACTCCATCCGCGTCGTCTCCGACATCATGGGCTCCAACGGCTCCACGTCGATGGCTTCCATCTGCGGCGGCTGCTTGGCCCTCATGGACGCCGGCGTGCCGATCACCGCACCCGTCGCCGGTATCTCCTGCGGCCTCATGACCGAAACCGCGCCCGACGGCTCCATCGCGAAATGGACGACCATCACTGACATCCTCGGTGAGGAAGACCACTTCGGCGACATGGACTTCAAGCTCGCCGGCACCACCAAGGGCATCACCGGCTTCCAACTCGACCTCAAGATCAACGGCCTGCCCTTCGAAATCGCCAAGACCGCGATCTTCCAGGCCCGCGACGCCCGGGTCGAAATCCTGAAGGTCATGCTCGCTTCGCTTCCCGCGCCGCGCGCCGACCTCAGCGCCTACGCGCCGCGCATCCAGACGATCCAGATCGATCCCGAAAAGATCGGCCTCCTCATCGGACCTGGCGGCAAGACCATCCGCCGCATCGTTGAAACGACCGGCGCCCAGATCGACATCGCCGAAGACGACTCCGGCAAGGTCTTCATCTATTCGAACAACGCCGACGCCATGAACCGCGCGATCCAGGAAATCGACGGTCTCTGCGGCGGCGGCAAGGGCGGCGGCGGCGCCAAGATCGAAGTGGGCAAGATCTACACCGGTCGCGTCACCGGCGTGAAGGACTTCGGCGCTTTCGTCGAATGCACGCCCGGCAACGAAGGTCTCTGCCACATCAGCGAGCTCGCCGACTTCCGCGTGCGCCGCACCGAAGACGTCGTCAAGATGGGCGACTCGATCACGGTGAAGTGCATCGGCATCGACGAGCGCAGCGGCAAGGTCCGCCTCAGCCGCCGCGCCGCGATGAAGGATCTCGAAGCGCAACAGAAGCAGCAGGAACCCGCGCAACCCGCGCCTGAAGCTCCCACCGCGCAGTAAATCGTAGGGTCTCCGCCCCGCCCTTCACCTCCTTCAACATCCAGCCGGAGCCGCCTCGCGCGCTCCGGCTTTTTCTTTGCCCGTATTCGTTCGTTCCACTTCCACAACTTTTTCCGCTTCAACGATAGCGGCTTCAGCGCGTCGGACGGTCATTCCTCGCATCCGCGCTATGCACCTCCCTCATTCCCGCTCCGTCGTTCGTCTTGTTTCCGTGTTGAGCTTCGCCCTCACACTTTCGCTCAACCCATTGGGCGGCGTTGTTCACATCGAGGAGGTCGATCCCCACCCCACGCTGCCCCGCCAATACGCGCCCGGCTCCACCGCAACGCTCGCGACCTTCGATTCACTTCCAGCCGACGCCACGTTTCAATGGACGCACAACGATGTGCCCATTCCCGGCGCAACCGACTCCTCGCTCACGCTATCTTCTCTTTCCAGTCAGCACTCCGGCAACTACCGCCTCATCGTCACCGCCAACGGCATCTCTGAGCCCAGCATCGAAACGCTCCCGCTCAACGTCCTGCCTTTCCCCACCAGCGCGCTCGACCCTTCCTTCACCTCGGACCTCACCTCACCTCAATCCGCTCGCCCGATCGGCTTCACCGCCGACGGCGGCATCCTCGTCGAAACCACCTCCGCCGGAGTTCGTGAGATCGCTCATCTCGACTCGACCGGAAAAACCTCGAGCAGCTTCACGCTCCCCGAACTCGCCGGCACGGTGCTCGCCGCTCTTCCCAATGGCGGCGTGATCGCCTCCGCGCCTCCTTATCGTTACAACTCTGACGGTTCCGTCGGCGCGCTCACGCTGCCTTCTGACTTCGATCCGACCAAACCTCTCTCGGCCGCCGCCGTTCTCCCCGATGGAAAATTCTACCTCGCGCAGCAATCGGCCCTCAACCGATTCAACGCCGACGGTTCGCTCGACCCCACGTTTTCGCCTCCCGCAAACTCCGACAATATCGTCGCTCAGTCACTGGTCCTGGATCCTTCCGGGCGTCTTTATGCGACCGTCGTCATTACTGTCCACGTCTCCGGCAGCGAGCCCACTTAGGCCCTGCAATGCTGGCGTCTTACCCCCGACGGCTCTCGCGATCGCCTCATCACGCCTCCCGTCACTTTGGGCGCAAACGGACTGCACGGCGGAATGATTGCCACCACGCTCCCCGACGAACGAATCGCTTCCTACTACGTTTATCACGGCCATCGTTCCTTCAGCGTTCGCCAGCCCGATGGAACACCGTCCTGGTCGAGCGAACAGCCCTTCCCGGACGGACTCCCGATCATCGATCCTCTCCGCAACGCCGTCTATTTCGTCGATACTCAAGGCGTAATCCGTCGCTACCTCATCACCGACTCGTCGCTCGTCATCGATCCCTCCTTCTACCCGGGTGTGAGCCCCACTCCCGGCCTCAAACTCGCGATCGATCCCGACGGACACCTGCTGGTCGGCGGCTCTTTCACCGAATGGGAGGGCCACCGTTCGCCTCTTCTCGTCCGCCTCCAGACCGACTCCAGCCATCCGCTTCCGCCCAAAATCACTTTGCAACCCGACCACACGGTCACCCCGGGTCAACCGTTCCGCACCAAGAGCACCGTTACCGGCACGGGCCCGTTTTCCTTTCAATGGCTTCCGCTCGACGGTCAGCCGCAACCCGCGGATGCGTTCTCTCGTAATCTGCTCATTTCAACTCTGACGTCCCAGCACTTTGGCCGCTATCAGCTTCGCGTCACCGGCGCCGCCGGCTCGGTTCTCAGCGAGGTCATCGAGGTGCGTCCCGTCCGCGCTCCGCGTCTCGCCGCTCTTTCCGCCCGCGCGATCGCCGGATCAGGCGATGCAACCGTCATCGCCGGCGTTACGATCAGCGGCTCCGGCGCCCTCGGAACCCCCGTTCTTGCACGCGGCGCGGGACCGGCCCTCCGTCCGCTCGGCGTCACCAACGTCCTGCCCGATCCCAAGCTCGAGGCTTTCCAAAAATCGGCCTTGCTCGGTCAAAACGACAACTGGTCCGCCACGCCGCAGCTGGTCACTTACACCTCCCGCGTCGGCGCGTTTTCCTTCGAAAACGCCAGCAAGGATGCCGCCCTCTTCCTCAGCCTCGGCAACGGCAATGCAACTTTCCACGTTTCTCCCGCCGATTCCACGCCAGGGGTCGCGCTCGTGGAAATCTATCGCGTCCCTGCCGACCTTCCCATCTTCGAGCCCCTCGGCGAACTGCTCAATCTCGCCTTCCGCGCCCGCACGTCCCCCGACGAAGGCACCGCGATCGCCGGCTTCGTGATCGACGATCCCGCCGGTTTCAACCGCTCCCTTCGCGTCGTTCTCCGCGCCCTGGGACCCGCGCTGGCCGGATCAGGCGTCGCCGACGCACTGGCGAATCCCGTTCTCACCGTCTTCAACCAGAAGGGCGAGGTGCTCGCCCACAACGACGATTGGTCCGTCGCCAACTCCACCGATCCCGAATCGCTCGCGAGCACCATGAAACAACTCGGTCTTTCCGCACTTCCCGCCGGCAGCAAAGACGCCGCCCTCGTTCTCGATCTCCCTCCCGGCGTTTACACCATGCACGCCAGCGGCGGCACCGGCATCGTCTTGCTGGAGATTTACTCCGCGCCCTGATCGCGTTTCTTCGGTCTCTTTTCCCGCGCGGCAAACACTTCCCGCGCGGTCGAAATTCCATTCATCGCCGCCGGGATTCCCGCATACACGCTGACGAGCAGCATCGTCTCGAGAATCTCCTCACGCGTCGCACCGCTGTTGAGCGCGGTGCCGACGTGCGTCCGCAGCTCCGGCATCGCGTTTCCCATCGCCGCGAGCATCGCAATCACCACGAGCGAACGCGTCCGTCCATCTAGTTTCTCCCGCGAAATCACCTCGCCATACGCGAAATCCACGATGATCCGCGTCAACTCCGGCGAGACCGTTACGAGTTCGTTCAGCACCCGCCCGCCGCGCACGCCCACGATCTCTTCGAGCTTTTTCAACCCGCGCTCCCGCCGGCTCGCATCGCCTCTCTCGTCACGCGCCGCCAGCGCCTTCGTCACCTTCGCAAACTCCCGCCGCACCGCCGCCGGCGAGTCGCCATTCCCCAGTCGCTTCGTCGTTTTTCCTTTGGGCATCCCGCGACGCTAGGAAGCCCCCGACACCCCGCAATTCTCCTTGTCCAAATTCGCTCTCCTTTAGACAGCGCTGGAACCGAGGGAACGCTGACCCCAAAAAAACTGCCTCAGCTTCGCGGCGCTTCGCGAATCTTGCGGTTCTGTTTTCGCGCTGCCGCCTTTTCTCGCACTGGCGCTCGTCCGCGAAACTCATCACGTTCCGCCTTCCCCCGTGGACGTTGCGATTCCTGCAAATCTCCGAACCGCCTCCCCATCCTCAAATCCCGAAATCTGAACCTCCGCTTCAGCCCGCCCCGCCTTTCGAGTCGCCTCGTATTTTTCCCGGGCCACAAATCCCCCTCACCCCATGTTCCGCCTCGACCACAAAACCGCGCTCGTGACCGGCGCCGCGTCTGGTATCGGACAGGCCATCGCACAACTTTTCGCCGCTCAAGGCGCCCACGTGTTCGTCATTGATCGCGACACTCCCGGCGGCCTCTCGACCGTCTCTTCCATCCGCGAATCCCACGGCACCGCCGACTTTCACGAGCTCGATGTCTCCGACCCCGCCGCCGCCCTCGTCCTCGCCGGAGAACTTCCACCCCTCGATATCCTCGTCAACAATGCCGGCATCGGTCACGTCGGCCACCTGCTCGCCACCACCCCCGACGACCTCGATCGCCTTCACGCCGTCAACGTCCGCGGTCCGTTCAATCTCTGCCGCGCCTTCGTCCCCGCCATGATCGAGCGTCGTCGCGGCAGCGTGATCAATGTCGCCTCCATCGCCGGGATCGTCGCCGTTCGCGAACGCCTTGCGTATTCAGTTTCCAAACACGCGCTCGTGGGTCTCACCAAATCGCTGGCCCTCGACCACTCGCACACCGGCGTCCGTTTCAACGCCATCTGCCCCGGCCGCGTCGAAACGCCGTTCGTCAAAGCCCGCATCGCCGCATACCCTGATCCCGCCGAGGCCTATCGCGAAATGTCATCGACGCAGCTCACCGGCCGGATGGCCCGCCCCGACGAAATCGCCGCCGCCGCCCTCTACCTCGCCTCCGACGCCAGCCAGATGGTCACCGGCTCCACCCTCCTCGTCGACGGAGGCTGGTCCGCCGGCAAATAACCCGTCTCTCCACGCTCATCCCTCAACTTCGGATCCTTCCCCTTGCACCGCATCACCGACCTCCACGTCCTCGACATTCGATTCCCCACCTCGCTCGAACTCGACGGATCCGATGCAATGAATCCGGATCCCGATTACAGCGCCGCCTACGTCATCCTCAAAACCGACCACCCCAGCGGCACGGAGGGTCACGGTCTCACGTTCACCATCGGCCGCGGAACCGAAATCGTGGTCGCCGCCGTCCACGCTCTTCGCCCGCTCGTCGTCGGACAACCCCTCGCCGCTTTCACCTCCGCTCCCGGCGCGTTCTGGAAACATCTCACCGGCGATTCCCAGCTCCGCTGGATCGGCCCGGAAAAAGGCGCGATCCACCTCGCCACCGCCGCCGTCGTCAACGCCCTCTGGGATCTTTGGGCCAAGCTCGAACGCAAACCGCTGTGGAAACTTCTCTCCGATCTCACGCCCGCCCAGATTGTAGACCTCGTCGATTGGCGTTATCTCACCGACGCTCTCACGCCCGACGAGGCCCTCGCCTCCCTCGAACGTCTCGCTCCCACCCGCGCCGCGCGGGAGGCCGAAATGCTCCGCGACGGCTACCCCGCCTACACCACCTCCGCCGGCTGGCTCGGCTACTCCGACGAAAAAATCCAGCGTCTTTGCCGCGAGGGCATCGCCGCCGGATTCACCCACTTTAAAATCAAAGTCGGCGTCGACCTCGCCGACGACCAGCGCCGCGCCGCCATCGTCCGCGCCACGATCGGCGAACAACGCACGCTCATGATCGATGCCAACCAGCGTTGGGACGTTCCTCAGGCAATTTCCTGGACCAAAGCGCTCGCTGCCTTCCGCCCGCTCTGGATCGAAGAGCCCACCTCGCCCGACGACGTCCTTGGTCACGCCGCCATCGCCCGCGCGCTCCAACCGCACGCCATTGGCGTTGCCACCGGCGAGCACTGTCAGAATCGCGTCGTATTCAAACAACTCCTACAAGCTCGCGCGATTTCCTTTTGCCAGATCGACTCCTGTCGCCTCGGTGGCGTTAACGAAGTGATTGCCGTCCTCCTCCTCGCTCACAAATTCGACATCCCCGTTTGTCCCCACGCCGGTGGCGTCGGCCTCTGCGAATACGTGCAACACGAATCCATTTTCGATTACATCTGCGTCAGTGGCTCCCTCGAAAACCGTATCACCGAATACGTCGACCACCTCCACGAGCACTTCGTGGATCCCTGTGCCGTCAAAAACGGCCGCTACCTCCCCCCCACTGCACCCGGCACCAGCATCACCATGAAACCCGCTTCCATCGCCGCTCACACCTTCCCCACCGGCTCCGTCTGGCAAAGCCTCTCCCGCCGAAACGTGTAGGGCGGGGTCTCCCGACCCCGCCGCAATGTCCCCGATTCTCTGTGTCTCCGTGCCTCTGTGCTTAAAAAACTAAACGTCCCATCCGCCTAGAGCCCCATGAACTGCAAACTCCTCACCCTCTCTCTCCTCCTCGGTCTCTCCTCGCTCGCTCACGCCGCCGGCGAAAAAATCGCCGTCATCCCCAAGGGCACCACGCACAGCCACTGGAAATCCGTCGAAGCCGGCGCCCGCGAAGCCGCAAAGGAACTCGGCGTCGAAATCATCTGGAAGGGCCCGCTCAAGGAAGACGATCGCGCCCAACAAATCGCCCTCGTCCAGCAATTCGTCTCTTCCGGCGTCAACGCCATCGTCCTCGCGCCTCTCGACGAGACCGCTCTCCGCGGCCCCGTCCGCGCCGCCGCCGATCGCAAGATTCCCGTCGTCATCTTCGACTCCGCCCTCAAGGGCGAACTCGGGCAGGACTTCATCAGCTACGTCGCCACCAACAACCGCCGCGGCGGCGAACTCGCCGGCGAAGAACTCGCCCGCCTCCTCAACGGCAAGGGCAAGGTCGTCCTTCTCCGCTACGCCGAGGGCTCCGCCTCCACCGCCGAACGCGAAGCCGGCTTCCTCGACGTCATCAAGAAACATCCCGGCATCCAGGTCATCGTCGATAATCGCTACGCCGGCCCCACCGCCAGCACCGCGCAGGATGTATCCATGAATCTGATCGATAAGATCCGCGAAGCCGACGGCATCTTCGCCGCCAACGAATCCTCCACCCAGGGCATGCTCCTCGCCCTCCGTCAAACCGGCCTCGTCGGCAAAAAAATCTTCGTCGGTTTCGACGCCTCCTCCTATCTCCTCCAAGCCCTCAATCGCGGCGACATCCAAGCCCTCGTCGCGCAAAATCCCAAACGCATGGGCTACGACGGCGTCGTCACCGCCGTGAAAAATCTCCGCGGCGAGAAATTCGAAACCGAAATCGACACCGGCTGCGTCCTCGTCACCAAAGCGAACCAAAACACCCCCGAAATCCGCGCCGTCCTCGGCAAGTGAGTTGAGGAATAAAGCCACCGAGACACAGAGATCACAGCGCCAAACCTCGACCGGTTTTCTCTGTGTCCTCTGGGCCTCCGTGGTTCAATTAATCCGCCCGTCCGCATGCCCCCTCGCCTTCGACTAACCGGCATCCACAAACGTTTCGGCGCCACCGTCGCGCTCGCGGGCGTCGATCTCGACATCGCCCCCGCCGAAGTCCACGCGCTCGTCGGCGAAAATGGCGCTGGGAAATCCACGCTCATGAAAATCCTCGCCGGCGTCCATGCGCCCGACGCCGGCACGCTTCACCTCGACGGCGCGCCGTTCACCCCGGGCGATCCGCTTCACGCGCGGAGCGCCGGCATCGTCACCGTCCACCAGGAACTCGCCATCGCGCCGCATCTCAGCGTCGCCGAAAACATCGTGCTCGGCGCCGAACCCCGGCGCGGCCCGCTCCTCGATCGCCGCGCCGCTCGTGATCTCGCCACCCGCGCCCTCGCCGACCTGGGCCGTCCCGACATCCCGCTTTCCCTCGCCGCCGGTCAACTCGGCATCGCCGAACAACAATTCGTCGAAATCGCCCGCGCTCTCGCGCTCGGCTGCCGCATCCTCATCCTCGACGAACCCACCAGCAGTCTCAGCCAATCGGATACAGAAAAACTCTTCGCCCTCGTCCGCCGGCTCCGCGACCAGGGAAAATCCATCATCTACATTTCGCACTTCCTCGAAGAGGTGCAGTCACTCACCGACCGCTACACCGTCCTCCGCGATGGTGTCAGCGTCGCCACCGGACGCACGGCCGACACCACCCCCGCTCAACTCGCGCAGCTCATGGTCGGACGTCAGGTCGATGAACTCTACACGCGCTCCGTCCGCACACCCGGAGAAACCATCCTCGAAGTTCGCGAGGTCGCCGGCCCGCAAAAACCCACCTCCGCCTCTCTCGATCTTCGCCGCGGCGAAGTCCTCGGCATCGCCGGGCTCATCGGCGCCGGCCGCAGCGAACTCCTCCGCACCGTCTTCGCTCTCGATCCCGTTCGCCACGGCTCGATCCGCGTCGGCACCTACGCCGGCCCGGCCTCGCCCCTTCTCCGCTGGCGCCAACATGTCGGGCTCCTCAGCGAGGACCGCAAAGTCGAAGGCCTCGCCCTTGATCTTTCCCTCGAAAACAATCTCACGCTTCCCGGACTTCCGCGTTTCCTGCGCCCATCCTCGCTCGCCCGCCACAGCGCCGAGTGGATCTCGCGTCTCGGCATCCGCGCCGCCGGTCCGCGCCAGCGCGTCGGCGATCTCTCGGGCGGCAATCAGCAAAAGGTGGCTTTAGCGCGTCTCCTGCACAACGACGCCCATGTCCTCCTCCTCGACGAACCCACCCGCGGCGTCGACATCGGCGCCAAGCAAAACATCTACCGCCTCATCGACGAACTCGCCGTATCCGGCAAAGCCATACTGATGGTCTCGAGTTACCTCCCTGAACTCCTCGGCACGTGCGATCGCATTGCCGTCATGTGCCGCGGCGTCCTCGGACCCGCCCGCCCCGTCACCGACTGGAGCGAACACGCCATCATGCTCGCCGCCACCGGCACCACCCCAGCGTCCAGCGCCTGACCGCTCTCAACTTTCAAAGCTCAGATTCTTAAATCCCGTTTTCCCGCGACCCTCATGTCCGCCCCCGCCTCCAGCACACCGCTCCCCCGCTCTTCCTTTTTCCGCCACACCCTCACGTTCTTCGGCCCCGTCCTCGGCCTCCTGGCCGTGACCGCCCTCTTCGCCGCCCTCCGGTTCGACACGTTCGTCACGCCCGACAACTTCGCGATCATCCTCCAGCAAACCGCCGTCATCGCCGTCGCGGCGCTCGGCATGACGCTCATCATCATCGCCGGCGGCATCGATCTTTCCGTCGGCTCCATCATCGCGCTCGGCACCATCGTCATCGCCCGCCTCCTCGAAAGCGGTTGGTCACCGCTCTCCGCCGCTCTTGCCGGCATTGTCGCCTCCGCCGCCTGCGGCGCTTTCTCCGGCGCGCTCATCACCCGCCTCCGCCTGCTGCCGTTTGTGGTTACTCTCGGCATGATGGGCGCTCTCCGCGGTGCCGCCAAAGGTCTCGCCGACGAACAACCGATCTACCCTGACGAAACCTGGCTCAACCAGCTCCTTCGCCTCCCGCCCGACGGCGGTCTCCCGTCCGGCGTCTGGCTCGTCATCGTCCTCGCCGTCCTCGTCGCCCTCGCGCTCCACTACACCCGATTCGGCCGCCACGTCTTTGCCGTCGGCTCGAACGAACTCACCGCCCGGCTCTGCGGCGTTCCAGTCGAACGCGTCAAACTCCTCGTTTACATCCTCGGCGGCGCCTTCGCCGGCGTCGGCGCCGTGCTCCAATTCGCCTATCTCACCGGCGGCGATCCCACCACCGCCGTGGGCCTCGAACTCAACATCATCGCCGCCGTCGTCATCGGCGGCGCCAGCCTCGCCGGTGGCCAAGGCACGATCACCGGCACCCTCGTCGGCGCCCTCATCATGAGCGTCGTCGCCAACGGCTGCACCAAGCTCGGCCTCGCCAACTGGGTCCAGGAAATCGTCACCGGCGGCATCATCGTCGCTGCCGTCCTCCTCGACTACCTCCGCCGCCGCAGCTCCCGCTCGTAACGCTCGTCCGGTAGCGCTGAGCGTAAGCGTAGGAAGCCCGTAGCGGAACGCAGCCCGCCCCGACACGTCGGGGTGAGCGTTCCGCCAGCCCGTCGCAGCTACAACGCTCGTGACCAGCTTCCAGCCTTCGAAATATCCGTGTCCATCCGTGTTCATCCGTGGTTAAAACCGGATCGAACCATGCCGCCTCGCGGCCTATCTCGCGGCACTTGCCGCCGCCCCATCCGAATGGAACCCGAGATGTCTCCTTCACCCCGCCGTCCGACCACTCGATCAATTACAATACATTATATTAAAACCTCCGCCGTCTCTGCCGGCCCTCGCTCGACGCCCTCTGCATTTCCTTCTCGGAGGCCACCGCACCCTCGAGCGTATCTCGACCGAGCAATAAGGCGACGTCATCCACGCCCACCTACGTCGCCCCCCGCACCGTCTAATGCGGTTAGCCCTCCCTGTCGCTCCTCCTTTTCCGCGACTTTTAGCGCGTTTCGCGGGCGCTTAAGAAAGCGCACTCTCCGCATTAGACATCCCCGCCTCCGCTCTCCTAGCCTCACACGCAATTCTCCCTCGTGCAGGTCTCCTTCATCATCCCCGTCTTCAACCAGCTCGCTTACACCGAAGCGTGCCTCGCTTCGCTCAAAGCCACCCTGCCCCCGCATCTCACCTGCGAAATTATCCTGATCGACGACGGGTCGACCGACGCCACCCGCGACTTCCTTCGCGAGCTCCCCCCGCCCCACGTCGTCCTCTTCAACGAGCGCAATCTCGGCTACGCCGCCTCCAACAACCGCGCCGCCCGCATCGCCCAAGGCAAACTCCTCGCCCTCCTCAACAACGACCTCGTCCTCGAACCCGGCTGGCTCGAACCGCTCCTCGCCGCCTTCGAGCGATTCCCCCGCGCCGGCATCGTTGGCAATGTCCAACTCGCCGCCGACACCGGCGAGGTCGATCACGCCGGCATGATCTTCCGCGACGGCGGCTACCCGGTCCACCACCGCGAACCGCTCGATCAACTCCGCACGCGCGGCGCTTACGTCGAGTTCCCTCTCGTCACCGCCGCCTGCTGCCTTGTCCGCCGCGATTGGTTCCTCCGCTCCGGCGGTTACGACGAAACCTACAAAAACGGTTTCGAGGATAACGATCTCTGCCTTCGCGCCCGCGAAGACGGTTTCACCAACCTCATCTCCACCGAGAGCGTCGTCCGCCACCACATCTCCCGTTCGCCCGGCCGCTCCACCTACGAGTTCCGCAACGCCCAACGTTTCCTGTCCCGCTGGGGCGAACGCACCGCCGCGCTCGAGCGCGAATGGCACCTCGCCGAAGCCCGCCGCCACGCCGCCGCCCGCGCCCGCACTTACTTCGCTCCGCTCCACCGCCGTATCGGTTTTGGCGCTACAGCCCTCCGCCGCCAACACCGCGCCGCCCTCGTCGCCGAGCAACGCGCCCGCGCCAACACCACCCGCCCGGTCCGCATCGGCATCGACCTCCTCCGCATGTCCCCCGGCGGCGCCAACGGCGGCATCAAGCCGTTCCTCTACACGCTCCTCGCCGAAATCGCCCGCCAGCAAGGCCCCGCCTTCAACTTCGCCGTCCTCGCCGAACCCACCCTTCGCTCCGAACTCACCGCCTTCCTTCGCCCCGGCGACTTCGTCCTCGAACCCAACGCCGAGCACTTCACCGTCTCCCGCCTCGCCGAAAAAAATCTCTGGCGCGAAACGACCCGCTTCCCCGCCGACGACACCCTTCCGCACCGCGCTCAACTCGACGTCCTCTACGCCCCGTTCGGCACGTCGCGTTTCATGCGCCCCGATCTGCCGTGCATCAGTTTTGTCGTCGATCTCCTTCACCGCGAACTTCCCGGCGCGCTCCCGCCCGAAGAGGTCAACGCCCGCCACGATGCCTTCCTCCGCATCGCCCGCGGCGCCACGTTCATCCAATGCAACTCGCGTCATGTGATCGACCGGCTCACGCACCACTACGGCGTCCACCCAGCGCGTTGCTTCCACATCTACAACGTCGTCCAGGACCGACTCCCCGCCCCGTCGCCCAACTCCACTCCACCGCCCAACACGCCCGCCGCTCCCTTCTTCTTCTACCCTGCCAATTTCTGGCCGCATAAAAATCACGAAACGCTTTTCACCGCCTACCGGCTCTACACTCACGGAGCCGGCGGACGCGCCTGGCCGCTCGTTCTCACCGGCCAACCCGACGCCCGCCAAAAACTTCTCGAGGAGATGCGCGACGCCCTCGGCCTCCGCGACCAGATCCACTTCCTTGGCCACGTCGACGATTCCGCGTTCACCGCGCTCTGGACCCGCGCCGGCGCCCTCGCCTTCCCGTCCCTCAACGAAGGCTTCGGCATCCCGCTCCTCGAAGCCATGCGCTTCGGCATTCCCATCCTCGCCGCCAACACCACCTCGCTCCCCGAGGTCGCCGGCGACGCCGCCCTCTTTGTCGATCCGCGCGACCCGCGCGCTCTCGCCGACGCGCTTCGCCGCATCGCCATCCGCGAAACCCTCCGCGAAGACCTCGTCTCGAAATCCCGCAATCGCCTCAACGCCTTCTCCCTCTCCCACGAAGCCGCCCGCCTCGCCCACTTCCTCTCCGCCGCCGCCCGCCACCAAGTCCCATGACCCAGCCCATTTTTGCGCCTTTTGCGCCTCTTTGCGGCCATTCCCTCCTTTCTTCTTTTCGCGTCTCTTCGCGTGTTTCGCAGACGATCCTCCTCTCTCCTCCTTCCGTGTCATCCGTGTATTCCGTGGGCCACTACATTCCTTTCTCCTTCCGTTTTCGCACATGACCATCGGCCTCGACGTCGCCCAAACCTGCGCCGAACGCGCCGGCTGCGCCTGGCACGCCGACGCCCTTGCCCGCGCCCTCGTCGCCGTCGGCGCTCCGCTCGGCCATCGCTTCGAGCTGTATCATCATTTTGGAGACTGGATCAACGCCGACACCTCCCGCGGCACCCTCATCGAGGACCCCGCCGTCACTTCCCCGCTCCTCGACGCCTCCCCTACCGCCGCCAAGAAATTCTGGCACGACATCGAATCCGGCGAACCTCTCCCCGCCAAACCCGACGTCGTCCTCTCCTTCAGCTACCACGCCCCCAAACTCCACCACTCTAAACTCATCTACACCGTCCATGATCTTGCGTTCTGGACGCATCCCGACTTCGCCACCGACGACACTCGCCTCCTTTGCCAGCGCGAGCTCCTCCAAGCGCTCTCCCGCGCTTCCGGCTTCCTCTTCGTCAGCGATTTCACCCGCCGCGAATTCGAACAACTCCTCCCCGGCTGGCTCGAACAATCCCATCGCCCCCACGCCCTTTCCGGCGGCGCCTCCCGTTTTCCCTTCGCCGATTCCGCCCGTCTTTACACCGCCGACACCCCCTGGCTCATCGTCGGTTCCGTCGAGCCGCGCAAAAATCATTCCGGCGCCCTCGACGCCTACGAGATCTACCTCGAACGCTCCCCGCAGCGCCGTCCGCTCATCCTCGCCGGCGGCCGCGGATGGAAATCCGACGCCGTCCACGCCCGCCTCGAACAACTCACCGCGCGCGGCGTCCCCGTCCGCTACCTCGGCTACGTCCCCGACGCCGACCTCGCCGATCTCTATCGCACCTCCTTCGCGCTCTTGGCTCCAAGCTGGCACGAGGGTTTCGGTCTTCCGCTCGTCGAAGCCATGTCCGCCGGCATTCCCGTCCTCGCGAGCGATCGCGGCAGCCTTCCCGAAATCGGCATCGAAGCCGCCCGCTACATTTCCCCCGATAATCCCGAAGGCCTCGCCGCTGCGATGCTCGCCCTCGAAGCCGATCCCGCCAACTACGCCCGTCGCGCCCAGTCCGCCCTCATGCGCGCCCAATCCTTCACCTGGCCCGCCATCGCCCGCAACCTCCTCACCTTTCTGGAATCTTTTCCGGCGACCCACGCGAAATCTCGCGAATAACATTTCTCCTTTCGCGCCCTTTCGCGGGTTTCGCGGGCACCCTATTTTTTCCGTGTCTTCCGTATCCTCCGTCGGCCACCTTCCTCCTTTCGTGTTTTTCGTGTTTTTCGTGGTTAACACCTTCACCACCCTTCGCCTCGCGTGAACCTCCTCTTCGTCAACTACGGCGACTTCACCAGTAACAGCCTGAATCACATCGGCGCGTTCGCCAACCGCCTCACGCTGCTCGGCCACGCGTGCGTCGTCGCCGTCCCCGAAAATCCCGACACCATCAAGGTGGTTCACCAACCACTCTTCACGCCCGTCACCTTCTCTCGCGCTCTCGAGCCCGAACCGATCTTCCCCAACCGCCGACCCGCCGACCTCGTCCACGTCTGGACCCCGCGCGAAAACGTCCGCGCTTTCACCCTCGCCTACCTTCGCCAAAACCCCTCCGCCGCCCTCGTCATTCACCTCGAGGACAACGAAATCTTCCTCATCGAGAGCTACGCGCGCGACACCCTCTCAAACCTCCGCGCCCTCTCCGACGAAGCACTCGCCGCGCGCCTCTCGCCGCGCCTTTCGCACCCCGTCCGCTTTCGCAATTTCCTGAAGCTCGCGCACGGCGTCACCTTCATCACCGACAAACTTCGCGACCTCATCCCCGGCGACAACAAGCTCACCCATCGCCTCCTCCCCGGCATCGACGCCGCCCTCTACCAGCCGCAAATTCCCGATCCCGCTCTCCGCGACGAAATCGGCGCCCGCCCTGAAGAAAAACTCATCGTCTTCACCGGCAGCACGACCTTCGCTAACCTCGCCGACATCCGCACACTTCTCCTCGCAATCCGCCTCATCAACGACCGCGGCACACCGTGCCGGCTTGTCCGCACGGGCATCAACCCGCCCCACCTCGCCGCGCAACTCGCACCCCTCGCCGGCGATCGCGTCATCGACCTCGGTTTCGTCGAAAAACAAAAACTCGCTGCGCTCCTCTCCCTCGCCGACGTCCTCGTCCAGCCCGGCGAAGCCGACGCCTTCAACGACTACCGCCTCCCGTCGAAAATCCCCGAGTTTCTCTGCATCGGCCGCCCGTGCGTTCTCCCGCGCGCCAATCTCGCCCGCGACATGGAAGACGGCCGCCACGCTCTTCTTCTCGACACCGGCAGCCCCGAAGAAATCGCCGACAAATGCCTCCGCATTTTCGCCGACGACGCCCTCGCCCAACGTCTCTCCGACGGCGCCCTCGAATTCGCCCGCGCCCATTTCGATCTCAAAACCAATACCGACGCCCTCGCCGGATTCTACGAACAGATCAAATCCTGGGCCACCCCGCTCTTCACCGACCCGTCGCTCCCGCCCTCCGAAGACGTCCTCCTCGCCGAGGGCGATCTCCGCGACCGCATGCGCGCGAAAGAGCAAAGCCTCGAGCTCGCCCGCGCCACCGCCGCTGAAAACAAACGCCTCACCGCCGCCGACGCCTTCAACCGCGCCAAACTCCAGGAAGAACGCCACGCCACCGAGGTCCTCCGCCGCCAGCTGGCCGACGCCTCCGAAGCCATCACGCGGCTCACGCGCCATCTCGACGAATCCCGCGCCGAACTCGCCGCGCGGACCGAAAAGGTGAAGCGCATGTCCGAGTCCTTCTCCTGGCAAATCACCGCTCCGCTCCGCTCGCTTCGCCGCACGTTCATCGACTCGCGCAAAAAAAACAAAAACCTCGCGCCTGTATCCACTCCGCCACCACCGGTCGCTCCCGGCTTCGCCTACGTCATCGACGAGCCCAACGACTGGCACGATGTCGCCCCGTCCGGCGAACTCCGCGGCTGGGTCGTCGCCACCGAAAACCGCGCCATCAACGCCGTCCGCCTTCGCGCCGCCGGCAAAACCTTCGAAGCCACCCACGGTCTCCCGCGCCCCGACCTCGCCGCCAGCCAGCCGTCCCACCCCACCGCCGGCCACAGCGGCTTCACGCTCAACTACACGCTTCCTCCCGAATCGACTCACGTCCTCATCCTCGAGGCGCTCACCGACGACGGTCGCTGGCACGTTTTCGCCACACCCACCGCGCACGTCGCCCCCGATCTCCCCGATCACCTTCGCCGCGACTACAACACCTGGGTTCGCCGCTTCGACACGCTTACCCTCGACCGCGCCGTCTCGATCCGCGCCCGCATCGAAGCGCTCACCGACCACCAGCGCCCGCTCATCTCCGTGTTGATGCCCGTCTTCAACACGCCCGAGCCATGGCTCGTCAAAGCCATCGAATCCGTCCGCGCCCAACTCTACCCGAATTGGGAACTCTGCCTCGCCGACGACGCCTCCACTGCGCCGCACGTCCGCCGCATCCTCGACGACTACGCCCGCCGCGATCCGCGCATCAAAGTCGCCTACCGCGACCAAAACGGCCACATCTCCGCCGCCTCCAACTCCGCGCTCGCCCTCGCCACCGGCGAATTCACCGCGCTCCTCGATCACGACGACGAACTTCCGCCGCACGCGCTCGCCGAAAACGTTTTCGCCCTCCTCGAAAAACCCGAGCTCGAGTTCCTCTACTCCGACGAAGACAAAATCGACGAACAGGGCCGCCGCTTCGATCCCTACTTCAAGCCCGACTGGAACCCCGACCTCTTCCTCGGCCAGAACTTCACCTGCCACCTTTCCGTTTTCCGCACCGCGCGCCTCCGCGCCATCGGCGGCTTTCGCGAGGGTTTCGAAGGCAGCCAGGATTGGGATCTCACGCTCCGCGCCGTCGAAGGTCTCGACCCTGCGAAAATTCACCACATCCCGCGCGTCCTCTACCATTGGCGCGCCATCCCTGGCTCCACCGCGCGCGTCATCGACGAGAAATCGAACTACCCGTTCGTCGCCGCGAAAAAAGCCCTCACCGAACACCTCGCGCGCACCGGCGTCTCCGCCGAACTGATCTCCGTCTCCGGCTTCCACTGGCGCGTCAAACGCGCCCTCCCCACGCCCGCGCCCAAGGTTTCGATCATCATCCCCACCAAAAACGCCGAGCCGCTCCTTCGCCTCTGCCTCACCTCGCTAGTCGCGAAAACCACCTACCCCGATTTCGAAATCCTGATCGTCAACAACCGCTCCGACGAACCCGCCGCGCTCGCCTACCTCGATCAGCTCCGCGCGCAGTCGAACTCCACCGCGAATCCCACCATCCGCGTCCTCGACTACGACGCGCCCTTCAACTTTTCCGCGATCAACAATCACGCCGTCCGCCACGCGCAGGGTCGCATCCTCGCCTTCCTCAACAATGACCTCGAAGCCCTCCACCCGGACTGGCTCGACGAAATGGTCTCGCACGCCCTCCGCCCCGAAATCGGCTGCGTCGGCGCGATGCTCTACTACCCCGACGACACCGTCCAACACGGCGGCACCATCCTCGGTCTCACCGGCCCCGCCGGCAAAGATGGCGTCGCCGGCCACGCGTTCAAAGGCCTCAAACGCGGCGCCGAGGGCCAGCGCAATCGCCTCCGTCTCGTCCAAAATTACTCCGCCGTCACCGCCGCCTGCCTCGTCCTCCGCCGCGAGATTTTCGAACAGGTCAATGGCTTCAACGAACGCGACCTCCCCGTCGCCTTCAACGACGTCGATCTCTGCCTGCGCGTAATGAAATCCGGATACCGCAATCTCTGGACGCCTTTCGCCGAATTCTACCATCACGAATCCGCCAGCCGCGGTCTCGAGGACACGCCCGAAAAACTCAAACGCTTCCACAGCGAAGCCGCCTACATGCGCCAAACCTGGGCGAAGCTCCTCGACCGCGACCCCGCCTACAATCCCAACCTCAGCTTCCAACACGAGGACTTCTCCCTCGCCTTCCCTCCCCGCCTGTAGCGGCGAGCACCCGCGAGCCGGCATTTCACCACAAAGGCACAGAGACACAGAGCCCGATCGAATCGCCGTGCCGTTCCCTTTCCCCGGTTTCCTCCGTGCCTTCGTGCCTCTGTGGTTCAAAACGACACCTCCCGCGCGATGACCACCTCATCCGCCCGTCCGTCTCTTCAATTTCACGTCGACTCCCCTCAACCCGGCGCCGCCTTCTACCGCCAGCGTATCCCCATCGAGGGCTGGCTCCATCTCGGCACCGCGCAACCGACGGTCCGCCGCATCGTCGCTCGCTCCGCATCGCATGAGATTGGCTCCACCTCTCACCTCTACCCGCGCCCCGACGTCTCCTCCGCTCTTCATCTCCCACCCTCCGCGCCCACTGGCTTCCGTTTTCTCGCGTGCTTCGAAACTCCACCTGAAACCCCCACCGTCCAAATCGAGCTCCACGCCGAGTTCGCCAACTCCGCGCCTCTCCCAATCGCGACCTTCTCGATCCACCTTCGCTCCAACGACCACACCACCGCCCCTTACGGCAATCTCTGTAACCCGCGCGAAACCGGCCTCCTCCACCGTGAACACCTCTACTCCACCGGTCATCCCGCCGAGATCGCCAATCCCGAATGCGTCCAACTGCTCGCTAACTATCTTTCTCCGATCTCCCATATTCTCGACGTAGGTTGCGGGATCGGCGCCTTTCACGGTCCGCTCTCCGCGCTCGGACACATTTGGACCGGCTGCGAAACATCCGCCACTTGCCTCGCCGAACTCGCCCGTCGCGAGCTTCCGCATCGTGCCATCCTCGCTCCTTCTTCGCCGGCCGCGTCCCCCTACCGCCTTCCCGCCACCGACGCCGAATTCGATGCCGTCATCGCCATCGAGGTCCTCGAACACGTTCGCAACCCCGAACTCTTTCTTCGCGAAATCGCCCGCGTTACCCGCCGGCAAGCCTTCTTCTCCGTCCCCAATCTCGAAACGCTGCCCTTCCTTTCCAACCGCCTCGTCGCTCCATGGCATCTTCTCGAAGGCGATCACGTGAACTTCTTCACTCGCTTCAACCTCCGCCCGCTGCTGGCCGCCCATTTTCGGCACGTCGAAATCCTCGACTACGGCACGCAACCGCTTGCCGCCCCCGACGGCCCTCCGCTCCCCTATCATCTCTTCGCCCTCTGCAACGTTTAAGTCCCCGCGGCCTGCCAAACGCTTCCGCGGTCCCGTTCTCACTCGCTTAACGTGTCCTCTCCTCGGTCCGCTCTCCGTGCCTCCGTGTCTCTGTGGTTCAAATCATATTTCCGTCCGGCGACATTCGTCTCCGCCTTCGCCCTCCTGATCTTCGCGAGCAAACTCGCCCTCATCCACACCGCCGGCACCGATGTGCCTCAGCTGGATCAGTGGGACGCCGAAGCCCATCACACGCTCGTTCCCTGGCTCGAAAACCGCCTCACCACCGCCGACCTGCTGTATCCACATAACGAGCACCGCCTCGTCACCACCAAGCTTTGGTCCCTCGCATTCGTCGCCGCCAACGGCCAATGGAGCGGTTTCGTTACCCTCGTTGCCAACGCCGCCGTCCACACCGCGTTCGCCGTCTGCTTCCTCCTGCTTTCCCGTCGCTGGCTCCGAGGCCCGCTCTTTCTCGCCTTCGCTTTCCTGCTCCTTCTCCTGCACGCACTGCCGTTCGCTTGGGAAAACACCCTCGGCGCTTTCCAAATCCAGTTCTACTTCCTCCTCCTCTTCTCCTTCGGCCATCTCGCTTTCACCCTCGGTTCGTCGGGCTTCTCTATCCGCTGGTTCGTCGGACAATTCTCCGCTCTCCTCGCGGTCTTCAGCCTCGCCTCCGGCCTCCTCTCCTCCGCCGCACTCCTCTGCGCTCTGGCCGCCGAATTCCTCCGCACGCGCCGTCTCACCGCGCCTCAACTCGTCAGCGCCGCACTTGCCATCGCCTTCCTCTCGCTCGGCTGGTCACTCCGCACCGTCGTCCCCGGACACGCTCCGCTTCACGCCCAGTCCATCGGCGAATTTCTTCTCGCCACTCTTCAACTCTTCACCTGGCCCGCTCCGACCTGGCTGCCCATCATCCTCGCCCCCACGGTCCTCTTCACGATTCGCGTCCTGCGCGATCGTCACAAACCGGTCGATCTCCTCCTCGTTGCGCTCCTCGCGTGGGCCGCTCTCCAGCTCGCCGCCCTCGCCTACGCTCGCGGCACCCAAAGCGTCACCTCATCCCGCTACCTCGACCTGCTCGTCATCCACGTCGCTCTCGCCTTCATCTTCCTCGCCACTCTCCCCAACCTCCGCTCCCACCGCGCGATCGTCGCCACGTGGCTTCTCGTCGCCGCCTTGTCTCTCGCCCACGTCGCCCGTGACCAATGGCATGGCATCATCCTCCCGCGGCGCGCCCAGTTCGCCGCCCAGGAGGAAAACCTTCGCCGCTACCTCGCCACCAACGATCCGCAACACCTCGCCGGCAAAACCTTCCCCGACCTCCCGTATCCAGATTCCAACGTCCTCCTTCAACGCCTCTCCTCTCCCGCTCTCCGTTCCATTCTGCCTCCGTCCATTCGCCCTGCCCTCCACCTTTCCCCGTCCTCCATCACCGCCAACGACGTCCCCGCTTCCCTCCTCCCTTCCCCGTTTCCCATCGCGCTCAGCACGCACTCGTCTCCCGCTCCCGTTCATTGGCGTAGCGATCCCCAACCCGACTCTACCCTCCCCATTCTCCGCCTTCGTATCGCCGGCGACCTCGGAAATCCCGACGCTCAACTGCTCCTTTCGGCCCGAACCCGCGCAACCACGCTCGAACTCCAACCCGACTCGACTCCCGGCGAACGCTGGAAAAACATCACCGTCTTCCGCCCGCGCGGCATTTGGTGGCTTGAAGCGAGCGACGACGACCCGTCCGCCTGGTTGGCGATCTCCGACCCCGTCGAACTCGGCCGCCACACCTGGCTCGCCGAAAAAATCCTGAAACACCACCTCGCCTTCGCGCTCGCCGGCTTCGCCTTCCTCGTGATTGGTTCCGCGCTTCACTTTCGACTTCGCTTCACCGCGACTGCCCGCTCCTGACGCGCTTCATGGAATCTCCCGCCTCCGCCGACACCTCTCTCGAGCTGACCATCGTCATGCCGTGCCTCAACGAGGCCGAGACCCTCGCCGGTTGCGTCGAAGAAGCTCTCCGCGCTCTCCGCGAACAAAATATCTCCGGCGAAGTCATCGTCGCCGACAACGGCTCCACCGACGGCTCCCAGGAAATCGCCACGCGCCTCGGCGCCCGCGTCATCCCTGTATCCGAAAGAGGTTACGGCCGCGCCCTCCAAGGCGGAATCGCCGCCGCCCGCGGCCGTTTCGTCCTCATGGGCGACTCCGACGGCTCCTACGATTTCACTCACGCCAGCCGCTTCGTCGAAAAACTCCGCTCCGGCTACGATCTCGTCATGGGCAACCGCTTCCGCGGCGGCATCCAGCCCGGCGCCATGCCGTGGAAAAACCGCTACCTCGGCAATCCGCTCCTCTCCGGCATCGGCCGGCTCTTCTTCCGCTGTCCGATCCGCGACTTTCACTGCGGGCTCCGCGCGTTCTCTCGCGATGCTTATCGCCGCCTCGAACTCCGCACCGCCGGCATGGAATTCGCCTCCGAAATGGTAATCAAAGCCACGCTCTTCGGCCTGCGTATCACGGAAATCCCTACAACGCTCCGCCCCGACGGGCGCAGCCGCCCGCCGCACCTCCGCCCTTGGCGCGACGGCTGGCGCCACCTGCGCTTCATGCTCCTTTTCTCTCCGCGCTGGCTCTTCCTCCAGCCCGGCCTCGCGCTTTTCTTCGGCGGGCTTCTGGTCAGCGCCCTCCTTGTCCGCGGCCCGCTGCGCATCGGCGCCATCACGTTCGACGTCCACACGCTTATCTTCGCCGCAATGGCCGTCCTGATCGGCTTCCAAGCCGCCACGTTCGCCGTCTTCACCAAAATCTTCGCCATCAACTCCGGCCTGCTCCCCGCCGATCCCCGACTCGAACGCCCGCTGCGCTGGCTCAATCTCGAACGCGGCCTCGCCCTCGGTGCCGTTCTCGCTCTCTCGGGTCTCGTGCTCTCTTTCAACGCCGTCGGCGTCTGGAGCGGCCACGCTTTCGGCAACCTCGCTCCCGGCGAACTCCTGCGCCTCGTCATCCCCGGTAGCGTGTTCCTCACGCTCGGCTGTCAGATAATCCTGATGAGCTTCCTCCTCAGTATTCTCGATCTGCCGCTGCGGCGATGAACCCGTCCGTCCCGCTCCTCCTCCTCGCTTGGTTCACCGTTTTTGCGCTTCTGCTCGCGCCCATTCTCGCGACCACGCTTTGGCTCCGCGCCCGCGCGTTCACCGACGAACGGCTTCTCCTCGTCATCCCGCTCTGCGTCACCGCCGCCCTCGGCTACGCCGCCTTCTTCCTCACCTTCCTCCAGCCCATCGCAGGGCGATTCTTCGCCTTCGCCGTCGCCGCCGCCTGCTGGTTCGCGATCGCGTGGTTCGCCCGCAGCGCCAACAGCCGCGAACATCTCCGCTCCGCCGCCGCACCTCTCCTCGTCGTCGCTCTCGCCGGCGTCTTTTATCTCGCCCTGCTCTATACGCCGACAGTCCCGCAGGACTACGGCGATGCCTCGGCGACCCGTTTCGTCCACCCGCTGCCCCCCGATCCGATTCTGCCTGCCCTCCTCGGTGAACGCCTCCTCGCCGGCGATCGCCCGCCTCCTTTCGCCGGCGACTGGCTCAGCAGCGACCGCCCGCCGCTCCAATGCGGACTCTACCTCCTCGTTCTCCCTTGGGCCGAACTCATCAATCTGCCGCCGCGTTTAGCCTACCAATGTCTCGGCACCCTCGCCCAACTCGCGTGGCTCCCCGCCGTCTGGCTGCTCGCCCGCACCCTCGGCCGTGATCGCTCCACCGCCTTCGCCTGCATCCTTCTCGTCGGCATCGGCGGCTTCGCCCTTCATCACTCGATCTTCGTCTGGCCCAAACTCATCGCCGCCGCTTTCACCCTTTTCGCCGCTTTATTCGTTCTCGCTCCTCGCGCCGACGCCACCCGACTCGACGGCGTCCTCGCGGGCGCGTGCGCTGCATTTGCCTGGCTCGCTCACGGGTCCACTGCATTCGCTCTGCTCGGCGTCGGCGCTGCTTGGTTGATCTTTCGCGCTCCCAACAAGCGAAACATCCCCGCCATCCTCCTCACCTTTGCCCTGCTCGCGCTGCCTTGGATTCTCTACCAGCGCTTCGTCGACCCGCCCGGCAATCGCCTCCTGAAATGGCACCTCGGCGGCGTCATCGATATCGATGCCCGGGGCACGTGGGAAACGCTTCGCGACGCCTATCGCCCGCTTACGCTCGAACAATGGTGGGCCACGCGTCGCGCCAACTTCTTCATGACGATCGGCGGCAACTTTCGCGAAATCTTCGATCTCTCCGCCGCCAGCTCAGCGCACCGCCGCGGCGAAGAGTTCTTTTTTCTCTTCCGCGCTTTCGGCGTTCTGCTCTTCGCGTGGCCGCTCTGGCTGCTGCCCCGTGCTCTTCCCCGCCGTCTTCGCCGCCCCACCCCGCCGTTCCTGCTCCGTAGCCTCATCTGGAGCGCACTCACTTTCGCCGTTTGGATCGCGCTCATGTTTATCCGCTCGTCCACTTTGATCCACCAAGGCGCCTATGCTCTTCCACTCGTGCTCTTCACGATCTCGGTCGTCCTCGCCTTCGACTTGCCCGCCGTCCTCCGCGTCCCGCTAATCGGATGGCACCTCGCCTACTTTGCCACCACTTGGCTGGCTTACTACGGCCCTGCTCCCATCAACATTGGCATGATCGCCGTGACCGCCGTGACCCTGGTCGCGCTCGCCGCGTTCTACCTCCATGCCCGCCGCGACGAAGCTCTTAACCTCGACCAAACTTCAATTTCGCCAACCCAAACGCCGTCATCTTCAACAACAGCCAGCCGTGCCTGAACCGCGAGATGTTGGTCTCGCCATACGTGCGATCTTTGTAACGCACCGGCACGTCGCGTATCCGAAGTTTCAATAACGCCGCCCCGAACAGCAGATTGAAATCTCCGAAGGGATCGAAATCCCCCAGCTCCGCGATCCGCTTCAAAATCCGCTCGTAGTCCGTCCGCAACAGCATCTTCGTCCCGCACAAGCTGTCCTTGATCGGCTGCCCGAGCACAAACGACAGCGCCAGCGCGAAGAACTTGTTTCCGATCAGATTCAGAAAGCGCATCGCCTGTTTTTCCATCGGATACACCAGCCGGCTCCCGTTCGCGAACTCCGCCGTCCCGCTCGCGATGGCCGCAAAAAACTTCGGCAAATCCTCCGGCGGTGCCGTCAAATCCGCGTCTTGGATCACCAACACGTCGCCCGTCGCCGCCGCAAACCCCGTCCGCACCGCGTCCCACTTCCCCCGGCCCGGCTGCTGCATCGCCCGCACTTTCAAGGGCCCGCGATACTCCGCCACCTCACGCTGAATCGTCGCCCACGTATCATCCCGACTGTTACCTTCCACGAAGATGACTTCCGTCCCCGCGCCCATCACCGGAATCCGCTCGAGCGCCGCGCGAATGTTCCCCGACTCGTTTCGCGCCGGCACGACCACTGACACCGTCAAGGTCGACGTCCCCAACTCCACCCGCGGCCGCGCCACCAAATACAAGGTCGATCCCAAATGCCGCAGCAGCGGCAGCCGCACCCAAAAGCGATTGAAGAACCCGCTCAGGAGCGGCACCCGCACCGGCAAGATCTGCTCCGTGCTGCGATGCACCACTTCCCAGCCCGACAACTCCAGCAGGTTCATCAGGTCCCCCGTTGATAGCCAGTTGCTCGGCGGCTGGCGCGTCACCGCGCCAAACCACTGGGCCACGCCCAACACCGGCGTCCACAACACATTCACCGACGTGATGCATAACCGCGTCCGCGGCTCCGCCATCACGCGCAACCGTTCCAAACACGCCTGCACGTCGGGCAGATATCCGACCAAAAAATCGAGCACCACATAATCGAATGTCTCTCCGCCCCTCACTTTGCTCGCTTCTTCAAGCCGATACTCGCAAGCCCCCGCCGGATCCGCCGCGCGCGCCTGCGCCAACATCTTCTCGCTGAAATCCACGCCCACCCCACGCCCCGGCCGCAAGGCTCGCAAGAGTTCTCCCCGTCCGCAGCCCACCTCGAGCACGCTCGCTCCTTCCGGAATCAACGCCCGCAACTGCTCCGCAATCTGCGCATGAAATCCCGCCTGCACCTTCCGCGCTCCCGCATCGGTTTCGCTGACCGCATCGAAATGCCGGGCGAGTTCTTCGTTCGTCATGAAAAGATGATACGCTGAGCTTGGAACGCTCCAGCTTTTCGCCGCACGCTGGAGCGACAAGGTTTTTCCCTCACCGCGCGCCGCATGGCTTCCGACTCCGCACTTCCTCCCACACAGCACAACACCGAGATCTTCCGCAACCGACGCGCGTGGGAGCGCAAACCGCTGCTCCGGGAAATCTACCGCGACTTCTACCGCACCATCGCCGCCGAACTTCGCTCCGATCTTCCGGGCCTAACCGTCGAACTCGGCTCCGGCATGGGCAACATCAAGGAGGTCCTGCCTCACTGCATCACCACCGACCTCTTCCCCAACCCGTGGCTCGATCGCCAGGAAAACGCCTACACGCTTTCCTTCGCCGACGCCTCCGTCGCCAATCTCATCCTCTTCGACGTCTGGCATCATCTCGAATTCCCCGGCACCGCCCTCCAACAATTCGCCCGCGTCCTCGCTCCCGGCGGCCGCCTGATCCTCTTCGAGCCTGCCACCAGCCTCCTCGGCCGCTTCATCTACGGACTCTTCCATCACGAACCGCTCGGTATTGGAAAAACCATTACTTGGTTCGCTCCATCCGAACTCGATTTGAACAACGCCCCCTATTTCGCCGCGCAAGCCTCCGCCTGGCGGATCTTCGTCCGACGCGAATTCGGAAACCAACTTGACGCCTGGCACCTGCGCAAAATCCATCCCTTTGCCTCGTTGAGCTACGTCGCCTCTGGCGGCTTCAGTAAACCGCAACTTTTTCCCACGGCCTGCCTGCCGTTGATGCGCCAGCTCGACCGCGCCCTCTCCGCCTTCCCCAGACTCTTCGCCACCCGCCTCCTCATCGTCTTGGAAAAATCCACAGCCCTCTACCCGACCACAGAGACACCGAGACACTGAAAACATCTGCTCTTCAGGTTCTCCGTGTCTCCGTGTCTCGGTGGTTCAAATCCAAATCGATCGTCTGAACTTTTCCCTCCCCCCCGCCTTTCTGCCGCCCCTCTTCGTGTCCCTTCGTGTCCATCCGTGGTTGAACTCAACCTCAAGCACGGGTTGGCCATCCCCGCGCAACGACGAGCGCGAACCGGAACTTGCCCCTCCGCCCCTCGTCATACCCTTCGCTCCACCCCTAATCCCATCGCCATGTCTTCGCTCATCAATCGTCGCACGTTCGTGAAAAACGCCTCCATCGCCGGTCTTGGTGCCGCCCTCGCTCCTTCGATCCTCTCGAGCGCATCCGCGTCATCAGCGTCCGGCCGCCGCAAACGCTACGCCATCGTCGGCACCGGTTCGCGGCACTACATGTTCAAGGACGCTATCGAAAAAACCTACGCCGAACACGCCGAACTCGTCGGGCTCTGCGACACCAACCGCGGCCGTCTCGAGCTCTCCCGCTCCCGCTCCGCGGCCAACGGCGCCACGCCTCCGCCGATCTTTCTCGCCGCCGACTTCGAGCGCATGCTCCGGGAAACGAAACCCGATGTCGTGATCGTCACGACCATGGATTCGACCCACGACGACTACATCGTCCGCGCCATGGAGGCCGGCCACGACGTCATCACCGAAAAGCCGATGACCACCACCGCGGACAAATGCCAGCGCATCCTCGACGCGAAAAAGAAAACCGGCCGCAATCTCCGCGTCACTTTCAACTACCGCTACTCCCCACCGCGCACACAGGTGAAAGACATTCTCATGAGCGGCGAGATCGGCGACGTCCTGTCCGTCGATTTTCACTGGATGCTCAACACCCACCACGGCGCCGACTACTTCCGCCGCTGGCACGGCGAGAAGAAATACTCCGGCGGTCTAATGGTTCACAAAGCCACCCACCACTTCGATCTCGTGAACTGGTGGCTCGGCGCCATGCCCGCCACCGTCTTCGCCACCGGGAAAAAGGAATTCTACACGCCCGAAATGGCCAAGCGCTTCGGCCTCCAAAGCCATCACGAGCGCTGCCACACCTGCCCCGAAAAGGACCAATGCGGCTTCTTCTTCTCCCTCGCCAACAGCCCGAGCCTCAAATCCCTCTATCTCGATCAGGAGAAACACGACGGCTATTTCCGTGACCAGTGCGTCTGGAATCCGCGTATCGACATCGAGGATACGATGAATGTCCTCGTCACCTACGACAACGGCGCGACCCTCGCTTACACGCTCAACGCCTTCAACTCCTGGGAGGGCTACACCATCGTCTTCAACGGCACGCTCGGCCGCATCGAGCACACCATCGTCGAACAGGTTTACGTCAACGGCACCGACACCGTCCAGGGCGGTATCGCCGAAGGCGGCATCAGCACCAAGGTCATTCCGCTCCGCGGCGAGCCGCGCGAGATTACGCCGTGGACTGGCATCGGCGGTCACGGCGGCGGCGACAAGGTCATGCTCGACGAAATCTTCCTGCCGAACGCTCCCGCCGACAAATACCAGCGCGCCTCCGACGAACGCGGCGGCGCCGCGTCGATCCTCGTCGGCATCGCCGCCAACCGCTGTTTCGAAACGGGCCAGCCCGTTAAAGTCGCCGATCTCGTCGCCGGCCTCGCCCAGCCCGATTTCGCGCCCATGCCTTCACGCACCGCTCCACTCCCCATGCCGCCGCGCATGAGCCGGTCCTAAGTGGAACTCGCCCGATAGAGCCCGACGCCTTGTCGGGCTCTCACTCAAAGGTAGGCGGGGCAGCTTGTCCCGATCTAGCGGGATCTCCTCGCCGAGTCGCGACGTCCCTCACCCCGCCGCTTCAATTTTCCCCATCCAACTCACCAACCGGCCGGTGCTCGACTCCAGCCGCACCGTCGCGCCGCTCAACGATTTCACGATCAGCTGCCCTTGGAACTCGTCCACGATCACGGCGCAAAGATCGTCCATCGCCGGCCACTCCGCGACCCACATCAAGCGCAGATCGCCATCGAGGCAGTAGAGATTCGGAAACCCCGGCAGCAACCCATACGGATGCTCGCGCACATACGTGCGCATCGGACCGTTTCGAAATTCCACGATCGCGGTCGCCAGCGGTGCATGACACACCGCGCGCTCACCGGAGCGTCCCAGTTGGCAAAGCGAGCCGTCGATGACGGCGAGAGCTTCAATAGGGGTAATCATCGACGAGCCGACACTCCAACATCTTACCCGCTCCCACGCCACAAAATTTTCTCGCCCCTCGTCCCGCGCGCATAGTTGCAACCGTCCTGCCTCGCTCCTGCTCCGCGGGCATCGCGGCTCACTTCTCCTTCATCACATACCGGCCGTCCCAGTCTTCCGGCGGCGGCGTTTCAATCGCTTCCGGCACCACCCGCTCCAAATACACCAGCGAGGGATTGCTCACCACGCCCGGTGTCACCCCCGGCAAGTTCGGCTCCAGCTCCCGACTCTTCCCAAATAGTTCCAGCGCTCCCTTCCAATCGCGCGCATAATATCTCGCCAGGCCCCGCTCAAACGACGCGATGCACTCGCGCGTCTTGTCCGTCACATCCTCCTTCAACCCGACGATCTCGTAAATCGGCACCGCCTGTGTCCGCCCTTTCACCACGATCCGTCCGAGCGGCCGAAACACCACGCGATCGCCGCCGTGCTGCACACAAGCCGCTTTCGTCGCTTCCGCGCACATCGTGTAACATCCCCAGCTCTTCGCTCCGCTTTCCATGCGCGCCGCCAGGTTCACGTTGTCGCCCATCATCGTGTAGTTGAATCGCGTGCGGCTCCCCATGTTGCCGATCGTGCATACGCCCGAATTCAGCCCGATGCGCGACTGCATCTGCCACACGATCTCCGGCCAGCGCTTGCCTTCCGCTTTCCATTTGTCCCGCAACTCACCGAGTTTCTTGTGCACGCGCTGCGTCGCCACACACGCGCGATAAGCGTGATCCGGCAACGTCATCGGCGCGCCAAACATCGCCACCACCGCGTCGCCGATGTATTTGTCGAGCGTCCCGCCTTCCTCCTGCACGATGTCCGTGCACGCCGTCAGATACTCGTTCATCAGCTCCACGAGCGGCCCCGACCCGAGCTTCTCCGAAAAGGTTGAGAACGACTGAATGTCCGAAAAATACGCCGTGATCTCCTCCTCGTGCCCACCGAGCTGCGGATCCTCGCCCGACTCCACCATGCGATCGACCAGCTGCGGCGACACATACGCGCCAAACATCCCCTTGATCCGCCCTTTTGCCTTCTCCTCCTCCATCAACTGCCAGATCACCCCGGCGAAACTCGTCGTGAACGCCGCCCCCAACGCCGGTGCGAGCGGCATCACCAGATGATTCGTTTTGAACAACTCGAACGCCAGCCACGTAAACCCTGCCATCGCCACCACGCTCGCCATTTTGTTCAACGCCGCTCTCGCCCCGCCCGACACCGCCAGCGCCGTCACACCCATCGCCAAACCCACCACCAACGCAAAATCCAACCACGCCACTCCGCCCCACGCCGGCAATCGCTGAAGGTATTTTCCGGATACAATCGTCTTCACCATGTTGCCATGGATTCCAACCTTCGGCACCGGCACTTCATCGAAGGGCGTCGGGGCCAAGTCCTGCTCCAGCGGATCCACCGGGCCAATCAACACGATCGCATCCTTGAACTCATCCTGACCGAAAAATTCCTCCGCCGCCGCACGCTCTTCCGCCTCCTCCGACGCCAGCATCTCGGCATACGTAAAGGTGGTCGAAATCGGCACGCGCGGATTCTTCGCCGAACTCCATCTCGAAAACCAATTCACCTCGATCAGTTGCCGGTCTTGCAGCGGGATTCGCGCCGCCACGGTCCCATCGTCTCGCACCAGCTCGATCTCGTTCGCGCCGATTTTCACGCCGTCGTTCGCCACGCCATAATGCAGCCGCGCCAACTCCAGCGACAGATGCAGATACGTGCGCACCGGCGTCCGCGCAAACGCCGGCACCGTCCGCGTTCCTCCATCGATCGTGTCGATCAATCCGACCAGAGCCGGATTCCACACTTTCTTCGGATCCGTCGGATGGGTCCTCAACGCCGGCAACTCCGGCAATGCGCCTTCCTCCCCCGGCTCCATTCGGCTGATCAGCGGCAGCTCCCGGAAAATCAATTCGCCATTGATGCTGCGATCGATCGCCGCCGCATACGACGCCGCCAACACCACCGGCGGATCGCGAAACAAAAACTTTCCCAACTCGAGATTCCCTCGCACGTGCTTGGTCCGATCGACCGCCTCAGGCACGCCGTTCTCCGAAAACAACACGTCGATTCCCACCGCCTTCACTCCGGCTCGTTCGATCAAAGCCGACGCCACTCGCGCAAAATACGTCCGATCCCACGGCATTCCCCCGATCTCCGCAATCGATTGCGAATCGATGTCGACGTAAACGACCTTCACCGGCGCGTCGATCTCGCCGCGATACCGAAACCGCCAATCCACCAGCTTGTTCTCCAGAAAGTCGAGCCAGCCCACCTGCGCCGCGACACACCACAACGCCGGGATCACCAGCAGCACCGCCCACCGCAGCCAGGAAACCGCCCCGTTCTTTTTCGCTCGAATCCGAATCATGCGGCCTTCGGATCTGATTCCGATCGCTCAAGCATCGCCCCGCTGAAACTCAGATGCCGCCTAAAGGCGCCCCCACTTTCCCGCTCCTTCGTGCCCATCCGTGGTTCCATTGACTGGCTTCCAGCAAGACACGCGTGACGGATCATCCCGCCATCAATCCTGTTTCCCGTCGCCCGGCGTCGTCGAGTTCTGCGGCGTAGTCGGACCAAAAACTGGACTCGGTGTCTCCATGAACGACTTCGACTGGTTCGAGTTGTCATCGCTGCTCTGCGCCGGCCCTTCCCCCGAATCCGACGTAGTGTTCGAACTCGTGCTGATAATCACCGCCGACGACGCCTGCACGATATCGTTCGCCGCCGCCTCGATCGCCGCCAGCGCCTGAGGCGACACCGGCGTCAAACCTTCGACCGTCGGCGCCGAGTTCAAAGTCACCGTGCCCGAGGCCTCATCCACCGTCACGTCCACCGACACCGCCACCTCGTTGCCCGTCTCAACCGACACGCCTTCCGCCGCCGGCGCTTCAAACAACACCACACCTTCCGCCGTGCTCAGCGTGAAAAACACCCGTCCGCTCGCATCCGGCCGGAAAACAATTCGAAACGTCGTGCCGCGAATACCCGCCGCGCCCACCGGTGTGTTCACCGTGAATGTCGATCCACCCGCTTGGTTCAACTTCTTCACATTGCCCACCAGCTCGCCGCGTGTCAGCCGCACGCTCGTCGTCGAGCTCGTCGGCTCTGCCTCCAACGTCGCCACCGCGACTTCCGCCTGAAACGGGTCCTGCAAAAACTCCTCGATGTCCATCGACGAATCTGAACCGACATTCAGCGACGCCCCGTTCGAAAAAACCAGGATCACGCTCGCGCCCGCACTCGTGACAATCCGCGTCTGCTGCGACACCACATCCGACGTCGCCAGCGTCCGCGTCGCCTGCGTCGCAAGGTCGATCGCGGTCACCGCTCCCGTCACTTTCGCTGCGACGATTCGCCCCGGCACTCGACCGGTTTGCGCCTGCGTGGAAGCAGCAAAAAAAGCGAGCGTGCCGCAGAGCAGCAGCCACGAAATCAGTTTGGACGGGCGCATGTGAGCTGGATTCAAGGAGCGCGGCTGCGTTCGGCCAATCGCTGTCGCAATGCTTGGGCTTCGCGCTTTCCAGGGTCAAGACGCAAGGCAACTCCCACCGCCGCCATCGCCCGCGGACGCGTCGCCGCATCCAAGCTCAGATGCGCCGCTTGATAATACCACGTCACCGCATTCGCCGGCGCCAGCTTCAGCGCTTCCACGAACGCCGCGCCGCCTTCCACCCGCCGCCCCTGCAAATCCAACGCCACGCCGCGCCGGATCCAAAACTCCGCGACCACCTTCGATCGCGCGAGCGCCTGCTCCGCCGATCGCTCCGCCTTCCGCCCCAGCTCCACCGTCTGCGTCGGCTCACACTGCGCAAACAGCGCCGTCGCATACGAAACATCCGCCCACATCGCGCCATTCTTCGGATCGAGTTCCGTCGCACGGCTCAACCTGTTCATCACCTCCGCCAACACCGGCCGCCACTCGCTCGGGGAGATTTCGCGCACCGCCAGTCGATCGATCATCTCGCGTGCTTCGTAACGCAGCGCCTCCGCGCGAAACAGCGGGTTCACAAACCAAATGCAACCCGCCGCGGCAAACGTCGCCATCGCCACGCACACGTCCCGCTCCACCGCCGCCCACTTTCCCGCCTCGCTCCGACATGCTGGCCAGCGCCCTTGCACCACCAGCGCCGCCATCGCGCCAAACGTCATCGCGAGCGCCGGGATCTTGAAATGAAAATCCGCGCCCAGCTGCAGCCCAAACGCCGCCAGCCCCGCCGCCATTCCCGCCAATGGCAGCCCACCCTGCCCGCTCCGCCTTCTCGCCCCCCAAGCGCCGGCGCCACCGCGCACACACTTCCACACCAAGACACCCACCGCCCCGAAGAACAGCCCAAACCCCACCGCGCCGTAGTCGCTCAGCGTATTCAAATAATCATTATGCGCCCATTTGGGTTCGTCCTGAAAACGCTCCGGCCGGTGTCTCTCGAACGCCACATTATAGCTCCCCGCGCCACTGCCCCACATCGGATGCTCGCGAAATATCTTCCACGCTCCGAGCCACATGATGGGTCGCGTTTTTTCGCCAACGTCCGTCTTCAAACTCGTGAGGCGCTCCCGCACGAGCGGAACCGTCAAAAACAGCGTCAGCACCGTCGCGCCCAAAGCCACCGCTGCCGCTCCCGCCCACAACATCCTTTTCGCGACCGATCCACTGCCACCAAAAATCGGCCAAGCGATCCCGACCAGCACCGCCGCCAGCCACGCCCCACGGCTCACCGTCAGCACGAGCCCGACCAGCAACAACGCCGCCACGTAGCCAAAAAACACTCGCTGCACCGCGCTCGCGCCTCGCTGAAACAGCAGCGCACCTACCGGAAAGAGCACGAGAAGCAGCAACGCGCCCAGACTGTTGGGAATCCCAAACGGCCCGCTCGCGCGCCCAATAAATTGATCCGCCTGCACGCGCCCCATCATCAGCCAGTCCGGCCGCACGAATCGCTGATAACACGCCATCACCGCCGCGCCCAACGCGAGCGCCACAATCCCGCCGAACAACACCACGCGCGCCTCCCGCGTCCGCACGCCGTTCAACACCACCCAAAACACCGCAATCATCTGCGCCCAGCCGATCCAGTCGCGCCACCCAATCCATTCGACTGGCGAAACGAACACCACGTTTGCCGCCGCATACGCGAGAAAGGGCAGCAGCCACCATCCCGCCGGATGCACCCGCGCCACCTCCCCTTGCCTCCCCGCCAGCTCCTCGCGCAACATTACAAAACCGATCAGATGCACCACGAGGAGCGCCGCGCTCAACGCCGTCGTCATCACCATCGTTTCCGGCCGGTATCCACCGAGGCACAACGTCGTCCACGCGAGATTCCCGACGAGCAACGCCACCTGCGCCCACTCCCAAACCTGCACGCCGCGCCCGCGGTTCATCTCAAAATCTTCGTTTGTCATTCCAACCGAAGCGAAGAATCCACGGGTTCGAACATCAGCTGACGCACCCGCGCATTCTTCTCTCCCCACGCGTCTTCGAACAAGGGCAAACAAAAGCGCCACCTCTCGCGAGGTGGCGCCCAATCAAATCAAACCGAGTTTGCTACTCAGGTCGTCGGCACCGTCAAGATGGTCTTCAGAATGCGGCCCGCGACGAGATACGGGTCGGCGGCCGAGTTCGGACGACGGTCTTCGAGGTAACCCTTGTAACCGCTGTTGACGAAGCTGTGCGGCACGCGAATCGACGAGCCACGATCGGCAATGCCGTAGGTGAACTTGTCGATCGACTGCGTTTCGTGGAGCCCGGTGAGACGGAGGTGGTTCTCCGGACCGTAAACCGCGATGTGTTCGTCCATGTGCTTGTTGAAAGCGGCCATGAGCTTCTCGAAGTAGGCTTTGCCGCCCACTTCGCGCATGTGCTTCGTCGAGAAGTTCGAGTGCATGCCGGAGCCGTTCCAATCGAGCGCCGCGTTGAACGCACCGAGGATCGGTTTGCAGCGCCATTCGATGTCGATCTCATACTTCTCGCACAGCCGCGTGAGAATGTAGCGGGCGACCCACATCTGGTCGGCGGCGCTCTTGGAGCCCTTGCCGAAGATCTGGAACTCCCACTGGCCCTTCGCCACTTCGGCGTTGATGCCTTCGATGTTGATGCCGGCATCCAAGCACAGATCGATGTGCTCTTCGACGATCTGGCGGGCCACCGAGCCGACGTTCTTGTAGCCGACGCCGGTGTAGTAGGGACCCTGCGGAGCCGGATAGCCGTCCTTCGGGAAACCCAACGGAGCGCCGTCCTTGAAGAAGAAATACTCCTGCTCGAAACCGAACCAGGTGTCCGGATCATCCGGAATCGTCGCCCGCGAATTCGTCGGGTGTGGCTCACCGGTGTGAAGGTAGGTCTCGCACATCACGAGCACACCATTCTTGCGCGTCGAATCCGGGAAAACCGCGACCGGCTTCAGAACCACATCCGAGCTCTTGCCTTCAGCTTGTTTCGTCGAGCTGCCGTCGAACCCCCAATTGGGAAGTTCTTCGAGCGTCGGGAAGCTGGCGAAGTCCTTGATTTGGGTCTTGCTGCGCAAGTTGGCCAGCGGCGTGTAGCCGTCGAGCCAGATGTATTCCAGTTTGTATTTGGCCATAGAGGAGACGATTTGACGATGTTTGGGGGTTGCCGCGTCGTGCAGACAAAGTGGGTAGAACTGCCTTCCCAACCTCGGCGAGCACAGACAAAGAACCGTGCCGGGAATTAGCACCTCGTATGCCAGAGACGATCTTAACTTGGAAACCTAATGTCTCTATGACGCACCGAACCGCGGCCTTCGCTTCCCACTTGCACTTGTAACCCGTTAAGCGCGCTTGCCACCGCCGGCTTCAACCAAATTACTTCGGCTCGCCGACCATGCACGAAGTCAAAGATACCGCCCGCGCCCTCGTGCGCATTGGTTACGACGGACGCGTGCACAAAACCTTTCGCGGCCATCTCGCCCGCGAACGCTTCGAACACGAGGTCCGCGTCCTGCGCCGCCTCGAGGAACGCGGCTGCACCTTCGTCCCGCGGCTCATTGAGGTCGAACCCGACACCCTCAAGATCGTGACAACTCACTGCGGTCGCCGCGTCGACTCCCTCAATCCCGAGCGCCAGAAGGAGATTTTCGCCGAATTGGAAAAATACGGCGTCCGCCACGAAGACCGCGACTTGCGCAATATTACCTACCGCATCTCCGACGGGCGGTTCTGCATCATCGATTTCGAATTCGCCACGCTCCTCGAAGCCGGGGGCGACGGTGCCTCGCTGAAACCTTCCGCCGCTCAATGAGCCCCTTCCCGGAGCCCGTCGCTCCTACCCCCTCCCCGGAGCCTTCCGCTCCGCCTCCTACTTTACGCTGGTCCGGCCTCACCCACGTCGGCCGCTTCCGCCCGAACAACGAGGATGCTTACCTCGCGCTGAATTTCGACGGACACGAACTCCGCTACCTCGGTAAAACCGGCGACGCCTCCCTCGCCGGCACCGATTTCGTCTTTGCCGTCAGCGACGGCATGGGCGGCGCCAAATCCGGCGAGTTCGCCAGCCGGATCACCGTCGATCGCGTTTCGCGCCTCCTTCCGCGCGCCTTCCGCCTTCGCGCCGCCGGCCTTTCCAGCGGCTTTCAGGACATCCTTTCCGAGCTCTTCACCGACATCCACAACGACCTCCTCAAACTCGGCTCCGCCTACGAGGAATGCGCCGGCATGGGCTGCACGCTCAGTCTCGCGTGGTTCACGCCGCGCTGGATGCACTTCGGTCACATCGGCGACAGCCGCATCTACTACCTTCCTCGCGACGGCGGCCTCACCCAGGTTACGCACGATCACACGTTCATCGGCAAACTCCGCCGGGCCGGAAAAATGAACGAACGCGAACACCGCACCGACCCGCGCCGCAACTCCCTCCAACAAGCCCTCGGCGCCGGCAATCAATTCATCGATCCCCACATCGGCCGCGTCGGACACGAACCCGGCGACCGTTTCCTTATCTGCTCCGACGGTCTCGTCGACGGACTCTGGGACCGCCAGATCGACGAAATGACGCGCGGCACTCCCGACGGCCAATCCATCGCCCAATACCTCGTCGAAACCGCCGTTCAAAACTCCGGCCGCGACAACACCACCGCCGTCGTGATCGAAGTCCTGTAAGAGCGGCCTTACACCACGACCGCGCCCGCATCGTCCTCAGATGCCCGCTGCTCCCCACCTCATCTTCGTCTACGGCACCCTCAAACGCCGCTGCTCCAATCACCACGTTCTCGCCGGCCAGCACTTCCTCGGCGAAGCCCGCACCGTTCCCGGCTATCGTCTTTACCATCTCGGCGAATACCCCGGCATGATCGCCGCGCCTGACGACACCGTTGGCGTCATCGGCGAAGTCTGGTCCGTCGATGCCGCGACTCTCGCCCGCCTCGATGCTTTCGAAGGCACCCACGAGGGTCTCTACCGCCGCGAACCCATCCAACTCCTCGCCCCTTTCTCCGCTCACCCGGTCGATACCTATCTCTACGCCCAACCCACCGCCCACCACCCCATCATCCCCACCGGACAGTGGCGCGAACTGTAGGAGCCTGCTCGCAGGCGATAAAAAACGCGACGAACGCGGTAACGGCGCGTGCGATCCTTAGGCTTTCAAATCTTTCTTCTTCACCCGCCGCACGGTCACAAAGCGCGCCCGAAACAGCTCATCCAACAACTCCCGCGTTTCCGCCGGTATCCGGTTTACCAATTCATCCAGTTTCGGCAGCGCCTTCGAATCGTCTTCGATCTCGTCCTCGCGCTCGCGCGTCACCGCCACCACCTTTTCGCCGCGTTCACCCGCCTCCGCCAAAAACGCCGCCTCTTCGGCCTCCGTCGGCCACACATTCGTCTCTTCGTTTCCTCCCTCTCCGTCCGAAGCTCCCCCGTCCTTTCGACTCGCCGGCACCGCCGCCGCGGCCACCTCGGGCCCCGCCGAAGCCACGTGCCCATTCGCGGCGGTCACCGGACGGTTTTCCTGCTCCCTGCGCTCGGCCCCTTCCTCCTGCGCGGACACCAGCCGCGCATCGAGCCGGTCAATCAGGCCTTTTTTTTTTCGTCCGCCGCCGCCGGCGCCTCATCCGCCAACGCCGCCAGTTCCTTGATCAAGCTGTCGATCGCCCGCGCGCGACTCGCATCGACCGCCTTCAAAAGCGTCACCTCGAAATTGATCTTCTCCGCGAGCCCAAGCTTCACCGCGCCTTCACCTTCACGCAGTCCATCGAGCATCCGCGTAATCTGCTCGGTCGTCAGCTCGCTCCCGAGCATCTTGCTCTTCCCGCCCTTCGCAATCGCATCGAGCAACGCCGCCCGCACATGCGCCTGCAAATCCGAGAGCAACCGCACCAGATCGCGACCGTTCGCATCGCATTCGTCGACAAGCGCGACGATCTTCTGGTGATCGCCCGCCGCCAGCGCGGCCCCGAGCTCCGCGATCTTTTCCGCCGACACGAGTCCGTAAACATCGAGCACTTCCGGCTCCGTCACTTCGGTCCCGCAGAACGAAATCATCTGATCCAGGATCGACTGCGCATCGCGCATGCCGCCGTCCGCCATTCGAGCGATGCACTCCAACGCGCCATCGGTGATCTTCACTTTCTCGCTCGTCGCGATCTTCTTCAACCGCTCCACAATCAGCGGCGCCGGAATCGGCTTGAGATCGAAACGCTGGCAGCGCGACACGATCGTCGGCAGCACCTTCTGCGGATCCGTCGTCGCAAACACGAACTTCACGTGCTCGGGCGGCTCCTCGAGCGTCTTCAGCAGCGCGTTGAACGCCGCCGTCGAGAGCATGTGAACCTCGTCGATGATATAGACTTTGAACTTACCTTGCGCCGGCGCGTATTGCACCGTGTCGCGTAAATCGCGCACCTGCTCGACGCCGTTGTTCGATGCACCGTCGATCTCGATCACGTCGAGATGCGATCCTTCTGCGATCGCCTTGCACGCTGGATCATTCGGATCGAAATCCGCCTTCGGTCCATCCGTGCAATTCAGCGCCTTCGCAAAAATCCGCGCCGTCGATGTCTTTCCCGTCCCCCGCGGTCCCACGAACAAATAGGCATGCGCGATACGATTCCGCACAATCGCGTTCTTCAAGGTCCGCACGACGTGATCCTGGCCCACGACGTCGTCAAACGTCTGCGGCCGCCACTTGCGCGCGATGACTTGGTAGATTCCGGACAAGGTTGAAAGGTAAAGGGTGAAAGAGAGAAGCCCGCGAACGCGAACTTACACCGACAAACGAGCCGCCCGTTCTTCCAACTTTCAACCTTCAACTTTCAACTTTTTCGCCGCGCCTCGCGCGCCAGAAATAAAAAGTGGCCAGGCACTCCACGGCACTGGGAGAACGTCGTTGCCGTTGCTACCTTCCGGTCCTGGCGGAGTTCACGCGCCTGCCCATGCATGGCACCTGGCCGACGCGCACCATGCCCCCGAACCCTTGCCACGCAAGGGTTATTTCACCGTGTCGCCCCGCCCAAACTCGCGACACCGAAACGCACCGCTTCGGCACGTTTAGTCCGGCAGTCGAAACCCTTCCTTCTCCCGCCTCTCCATCCGCTCGCGAAAACGCTGCCGCATCTGATTGAACAACTCCCGCTGCTCAGGATTCAGGTTCATCCCGATTTCCTGCGAAAACGCATCCATCGCATTCCGATAGTTGATCGCTGCCTCGCGTCGCATCCGATGCGTCTCCGCCTCCATCCGTTTCGTGATCGGCCGCAGCTTCTCCACCTGCGCGGGTGTGAGCTCCAACTCTGACTCGAACCTCGCCAGCATCCGCTCGTTCAGCGGCGGCCGTTTCTCCAGCCGCTCGAACTTGATCCAGCGCGAGCCCAAGGTCGCGCCAAACACCACGCCCGCGGCAAATACCCCGGCGAACGCAAGCACCACTTTCCAGTTTTGGCTCATCGCGACGCTCAGGAAATGTCGAAGACCACGATCACTTCGTTTTCGTCCATCGGCATTTCATCCACCGCCGTCGCCGCCGGCGACATGGCGTAATTCGTTGCCGCTCCCCCCACCGCCAGCAGCACCGCCGCCGCCAGCGCCCGCCATGAAAAACGTTCGAACAGCGCTCCGACTCCCTCGGTCGGCTGCCCCATCGCCAAAGCCGCCACGCGACTCGAGAAACCATACGGTGCCGCCGTGTCGCGGTCATCGCGCACCTGACGGGCCGCCGTCACTAACTTCTGCCACGCCTGGTCATTGTGGTTCATGTTCGCTCCTTTCGTTGTAGTTCCTGAAACAGCTTCTGCAACTTCCTACGTGCACGGAACGCCCGCACTTTCACCAGCGAGGTATTCCACCCGGTCAATTCCTTTACCTCCGCAATCGTCTTCTGTTCGAGATCCAGTAACTGGAGCACCATCCGGTCCTCCGGTTTCAACTGCCCTAGCAACTTATGCACCAGCTCATGCGCCGCCAAGGAATCGTCCGGCGCCGCTGCACTGTCGTTCGTCAGCACCGCATCGAGCATGTTGGCTTCGTTCTCCGACAGATCCGCCCAGCGAAACTCCGGCCTGCGCTTCTGCGCCCGCAGATGATCGATGCAGGTCGTCACCGCAATCCGCGACACCCAGTGCGGAAACGGCACCGCCCCATGATACTGCCCCATGCGCGTAAACATCTTCATGAAAATCTCCTGCGCGAGATCTTCCTCCGGCACCCGCCGCGGTAATCGCGCGCGCACAATCCGGATAACCAGCGGGTAGAGATGTTCCACCAGCTCGCGCGCCGCAGCTTGGTCGCCCGCACGCACCCGCTCCAAACAACCGATGAGGTCGAAAGCGGGTTCGTCAGACATGGATAAACGAAGGCGATATCACGCACTTCAGGCAAGACGCCCTCATAATCTGTCCGGTTACGTCCGCCACGCCCCGTTGGATTCAGAGTTCCGCAAAATTTTTTCCAGCCTGAACGTCGCCCGCCCCGCTCCTTGGCCCGCGCCCTTGACTTCCGCGTTCACGCACCGATATCTCCACCACCCTTGATGCGAATCTTCGCCCAGGCCCTTCGACTTACCATCGCGCACGATCTTTGATTCGCCGCCTAGCGGCCGATCGTGCGTTCTCGTCTGGGTTTCTCCGCCGCCTGTCCGGCCGGCGTGTTTTTAGGTCTGTCATCGTCCGCATTTTAACCTAAACCACTTTCGCTCATGCAATCCGCTCCCGTTAGCAAATACCGTCCGTTTCCTCCCGTCGATCTGCCCAACCGTCAATGGCCCAACCGCACGCTCACCCACGCCCCGATTTGGTGCAGCGTCGATCTCCGCGATGGCAACCAAGCCCTCGCCCAGCCCATGAGCGTCGAGGAGAAACTCGAGTATTTTGACCTGCTGGTTCGCATCGGCTTCAAGGAGATCGAGGTCGGCTTCCCCTCAGCGTCGCAAATCGAATTCGATTTCTGCCGCCGCCTGATCGACGAGAAACGCATCCCGGACGACGTCTCCATCCAAATCCTCTGCCAATGCCGCGAGGACCTGATCACCCGCTCTCTCGAAGCCCTGCGCGGCGCGAAGAACGTCATCTTCCATCTCTACAACTCCACGTCGCCGGCCCAACGCCGCTACGTTTTCAACGCCGACAAATCCGCGATCGTCAAAATCGCCACGCACGCCGTCGGCTTCCTGAAAACCCACATGGCGCCGCTCGTCGCCGCCGGGACGAATATTCGCCTCGAATACTCCCCTGAAAGCTTCACCAGCACCGAGCTCGAGTTCGCCTTGGAGATCTGCGAAGCCGTCACCGACGTCTGGCAGCCCACGGTCGAGAACAAGATCATCCTCAACCTCCCCGCGACCGTCGAATACGCCACGCCCAATGTCCACGCCGACCAGATCGAATGGATGTGCACGCGCCTGACTCGCCGCGACCGCACCATCGTCTCGCTGCATACGCACAATGACCGCGGCACCGGCGTCGCCGCCACGGAACTCGCGCTGCTCGCCGGCGCCGACCGCGTCGAGGGCACGCTCTTCGGCAACGGCGAACGCACCGGCAACCTCGACATCGTCGTCGTCGCCCTGAACCTCTACACGCACGGCATCCACCCGAACCTCGACTTCTCCAACATTAACGAGATTCGCGAGGTCTACGAGCGCTGCACCCGCCTCGAAGTCCCGCCCCGCCAGCCCTACGCCGGCGAATTGGTCTTCACCGCGTTCAGCGGTTCGCACCAGGACGCCATCAACAAATCCTGGGCCGTTCGCGATCCGCAAAAGCCGAACGATCCCTGGGACGTCCTCTACATTCCGATCGACCCCGCGGACATCGGCCGCAGCTATAAGGCGATCATCCGGATCAACTCGCAGTCCGGCAAAGGCGGCGTCGCCTACGTCCTCGATCACGAATTCGGCTACCAGCTCCCGAAAGCCATGCACAAGGAAATCGGCAAGATCATCAACGATCTCGCCGACACCACCGGCCGCGAACTCACCACCGCCGAGATCCACGACGCCTTCCAACGCGAATACCTCGACCGCAAGTCGCCGGTGCGCCTCGAACACTTCAAATCCATCGAACGCGACAGCGCCGTCACCTGCACCGCGCGCATCAGCATCGATGGGCAACTGATCGAGCTCACCGCCGAAGGCAACGGCCCGATCGATGCTTTCGTCCGCGCCCTGAGCGACACCAAGTTGCCGAAGTTCGAAGTGCTCAGCTACGCCGAACACTCCCTCGGCAAAGGTGCCGAAGCCCGCGCGGTTTCGTATATCCAAATCAAAACCGACCGCGGCTCGACGCTCTTCGGCGCCGGCACCGACACCAACATCGAGCTCGCCTCCATCAAAGCCATCGTCAGCGCCCTCAACCGCACCCTGACGAGATGATCTGATGTAGGGCGGGGTCTCCCGACCCCGCCCTACATGCACTCCCCCTCACTCCCCAAACCCTAACCTCCTCCCCAAAAACGGCAGCACGCGCGCCGCGAATCTTCCGTCCTCCGTCCAGGTTTTATCCCACGGCCCACCCGTGTATTCCTCGGCCTCGTGCTCCACACCGAGGTCTTCCAGCAGCTGGCTGAAGAGCCGATTCGATTTCACATGCGCTTGTGTGGGATCGAAGCGCCCCCAGTCCAAAGCGAGCCCGCGCATCGTCCGCAGATTCGCCGCCGACTCCGACAACGTCTCCTCCAACAGGAACGCCCGCTTCGCCCGCAGCGTGTTCTCAACATGCAGCCGGGCCTCGCCGTCCTGCAATTCGAACGGAAAATCGCAGTAGAACGGCGGTCGGTCCACGTTCGAGAGAAACGCCTGGCTGATCGCCAGGAAGATCCATGTGCGTCCGCCGCTTCGAACCTCGTCGACGCTTTTGGCCCGAAGAATTTCTGCCCAGTTCACGTCCAAGCGCGCCCACGACGCTTCGCCATTACCCGTTGCCACCGGATGCAGCGCATACGCGACGCTAAACATCTCCGCATGCACCATCGCCAACTTCAATGCCCCGCGACCGCCGAAAAAATCGCCCACCACGGCGCGACTCTCACGCCGCGGCAGCGTGCGGAAATTTCCGTCGATGAAAGGCACGAGTTCGCGCACCGTGAAGTCCAACCAGCGGCCGGTCACAGGTGAGTTTTCATACAGGCTCCCGGTCGTGGGCGTCGTGTAGTTCGCCGCAACGAAGATGAATTCCTTCGTCACACCCGCTTCAAACGCGCGTTCGAGCAACCGCACCAAGTTCCCGTCCGCAAACATCTGGTCGGGACTCCAAAAGGTGTTGTGCAGGTAATACACCACCGGATACCGACGCTCCGAGCGCTCGTAACCCGGCGGAAGGTAAACTTTCACCTGCCGCGTGACGTCGAGCCCGATCCGATTTTCGCGCAACACGTCCGATTCAATCCGTTCCTCAACCACGCTCCCGCGCTCCGCCGCCATCCCAAGCAGCGGCAGCACCGAGCTAAAAGCCAAGGCCGCCAGCCATCGCTCACCCCGGCCCGCGTTAAGAATAAATCCAAGATAACGTTTCATGGCGCGATTTCCTTTCAGTCGTAGGTGCCCGCTTGGCAGATCATCTTCAGTCCGCCCGCCGGGGCGCGGTGCCAAACGCGGATGTTCTTCCCCGTGTTAACTCTGGACGCATCCCCGTTCCGCCAGATTGCGACGTGGCTCGCGTGATCGATCACAAACGCGCCGAGGGGATCGATCGCGTCATGGCACGTTGCGTCGCACGCTCCAGAAGCGCCGCGTAACATCGCCTGCGCAAGTTCTGTCCGCTGCTGCTCGATCCATGTGACCTGTTCCGGTGTGAGTGTGGTAGCCGGCGTTTCGTCGCCAAATGCGGACATCGTCGCCAAAGCCGCTGTCAACGCGGCCAGGAGCAGCCGCCGAGTAATCGATTTCATGAGGTGGGATGGAGTTGTTTGCACTTCCTCTGGTCCGACGTCGTGCCAGGCGCTCGGGGAAGCGCAGCGAGACTACTCCCCTCCCTCCTCGCCGTCGTCCGGTCCGGCCGGGTCGAACGCCACGCCGATCGGTTCGAACCCTATTTCCGTCCGGAGCCCGCGTCTTTCGCCGCCCTGAACTCCGTCGGCGTCATTCCCGCCTGCTGCCGAAATGCCGTGTTGAAGGTCGACTTCGCGTTAAATCCAACAGCAAGCGCGATCTCCAAGACCGTTTGGCCCGGCGACTCGCGCAACAATCGCTTCGCCTCGTCGATACGATGGCGGTTCACGAACTCATAAAAACTCGCACTGAAGTCCTGGTTGATCACCTGCGACACATAGTGCGCCTTTTCCTTCAACGCCGCGCTGAGCGCCCGGAGATTCAGTAAACTATCGGCATACAATCTTTCCTCGGTCATCGCGCGATCAAGCTTCTGCTTGATTCGCTCGCGCACCGCCGGCGTCAGCGCCGATCGCGCGTATTTCGTCCCCGCCAACGCCACCTTCTCTTCGCTCTCCGGCGGCTCGTCTCCCGCGACGCTTCCCGGCGCCGACTCGCCCGCCCGCCGCACGATCGCATAGATCGCGACTACTGTCACACTCACTTCCGCCAACGCGAACCACGGCCCGAAATCCAGTCGGTGTCCGATGAACGCACAGTGCAGCGTTCGCCCGAGCCCCACCACCCACGTCACACACACGATCGCCAACGCCAGCTGCAATCTCCGCAATTCCGGCACATCGCCTCGCGTCTCGAGCGCTCGTTCGACAAGCAACTTCCGACAACGAATAAGAAAATGCGGCACCTGCCACGCGAAGATCCCGATGCAGCCCAGCATCCCCGCGTGGACGATTCGGGCATGCGCCCGACTGATCGGCTCCTCGGGATCCACATACGTCACTCCACCGTGCGCCGACTCGATCAACGGCAGCGTGAGCAGCATCCCGATGCCAATCAGCCAAAACTGCCGCCGTCCCAGCATCGCCCACGAGGGTCGCACACCTTCGACGATTTCCTTCACCGCCAGCCAAAGACACGGCGCGATCAGCAACGAGATCCCCATGCGCAATCCCAACCACAACGCTTTGAACGGCGCGTCTTCGTGCCCCATCAACAACTCGAGCCCGAACGCCACCCCCTCGATCGCGAGAAACAGCGTGAAATAATCCACCGCGCGATCCGACGCGCGCCGTTTCCCGCGCAAGATCCCCGCCGAGAAAACACACAGCGCAAACGCCGCCGTATAAAGTGAACTTTGAAGAGCGTTCATCGGATCCGCCGCGCTGACCGCAACAAAATGGACAAAAACGCCACCCCACGGCGACTCGTTTCTGTCGGCGATTAGCGATCCAAATCACCCTCGCGGCGGCGGTGAATCCGGTTGTAGGAACCATGCCACGGAGACAAAGTCCGCGGTCTCCCGATTTTCCCCTCACGAATTCCCATGTCCAAATCCGACGTCCTCCAACGCCTCCAAGCCGTCAAAGTCATCGCTCTCATTCGCGCCGACAGCTCCGCCAGCCTCGTCGATTGCGCCAAAGCGCTCGCCGCCGGCGGCCTCAATGCGATCGAGCTCACGATGACCACGCCGGGCGCCCTCGAAATGACCGCGAAGGTCTCGCGCGAACTGCCGGAGCTTCTCCTCGGACTCGGCACCGTGCTCGACGCCGAAACCGCCCGCGCCGGCATCGCGGCCGGTGCAAAGTTCATCGTCACGCCCGCCGTTCGCCCCGCCGTCATCGAAGCCTGCCGCGAAGCCGGCGTGCCAATTCTCTGCGGCGCGCTCACGCCCACCGAAGCGATCACCGCTTGGGAGCTCGGCGCCGACGTCATCAAGATTTTCCCCGCCGAATTCTTCGGTCCCGCTTACATCAAATCGCTCAAAGCGCCTTTCCCCCAGCTTCAACTTCTCCCGACGGGCGGCGTCACACCGGAAACAGTCGGCGATTTCCTCAAAGCCGGCGCCTTCGCCACCGCTGCGGGCAGCGCGCTCGTTTCCGCCGCGGCCTTGAAGAACGGCGACTGGGCCAGCGTCACCGCACGCGCCCGCGAATTCGTCGCCGCCGCCAACGCGACGAAATAGTCCGGCTGCGGGAGGAAGTTTAAACTTCGCCCCGCTCCGCGCTCCCGCCGCGGATTACCCCACGCTCAACGCGCACGCCTCGTCTTCCTTGGCGCGCGCGGAGAAATCCACGCCGCTCCTCACGTAAGCTCTCGCTTTTTCCGCAGGGGGCAGCGACGCGCCATCGCACCACAATCCTTCGACGGTCGTCGTCGTCGGCACATCCGCGGGTCCAAACACGTTCTGCTGCATCAATCCGACCAGCATCTCCGCGGCGACTTCGCCCACGCGTTCGTCCCGCTGCCGCACACCTGCGATCCGAGGATCGGAGTGCGCCGCAAACACATCCACAAACCCGATGTCTCGCGGCACGACCAAACCAAGCTCACTGAGCCGCTCGCCCAAAAGAATCTGCGAACTCAGCAACACCTGCGGGCGCTGGCTCCGCATCCAGCTCTGCAATCGCGCGCAGTCGTGCCCACTCACCCGACCATCCGCGTCGGGCGCGCCGCAATAAAGAATGGGCACGCGGTGTTGCGGCAGCAGGCGATTCCGCTCCACCACAAACGCGGTCGAAATCGCCAGGTCCACCGCCTCATCCCACATCTTCGGCAACACGAGACCGATCCGCTCATAGCCCAGCGCCCGCGCCTTCTGCATCGCAGTCCGAATCGCCCCCAGCTGATCCCCCATCACCCGATGCAGCGAGGGCTTCACCGGAAACCAACCGATCTTCACCGCGCTCATGCGCGCCCAGTCAAACTCCGCCAGCCCGTCGATGCCCGGCTGATGCGACGCGAGTAGCGCCCCCGTGATCCCGCGATGAAAGAGCACGCTGCTCAAGCGCCGCGCGGTCATCCCCGGTTCGCCCAACCAGAAATGCTCCAGTTGGTAACCGAATTGCGCCGCTTTCCGCATCGCGCCCGCATAGAAATTTGCCTGCGCGGGCACACCTTGCCACCCCCAGCGGCTTTCCCAGTTCGTGATATAAGCAATGGTATCGCGACGATCGGAAGCCACGCGGCCTTTGCGATAGGCGACCAACGCCTGCAACGCCGGATCGCGATGATAGCCCATTTCCCTCGCGAGACTTTGAATCCTTTTCCGCGTCGCTTCGGGGATCGTGGGACTATTCCGCAGCGCGAGGGACACGGTCGTGTTGTGCACCCCTGCCGCGCGCGCGATGTCGCACTGCGTGATGCGATGAGGAATCGAAGAAGAAGCACCAGATTCGGGCGAAACGCTCATGGCTTGTTCATTCCCTCCTACGGGTTTGCGTCGTGAATCCGTCCCGCTCGATCTGCGCCGATGGCAGCCAGAAACCCTGAGACGCCACGCCGCCATCGCGGGGCTGAGGTCTCGAATCTCTTCGCGGTTCGAACATGGGTCGCATCTTAGACGAATCGCCCGACCACTTCCGCTAAATGCCCCTCGGAAATAAAAAAGCCGACCCTCCATGAGGGCCGGCTTTGAGAAGCAAACTGCGTCAGCTCAGAACGAGAACGTGTTCGTCAGTAGCCACTGCTCGGAGGGCGCAATACGAGCCGCGGCCCAGGTCCGGCCATCGGGCTGGACCGAGATCGGGATCAGTTCGTCGCCCTGGCCAACGTTGTAAACGTTGAGCTGGATCCGCCAGTTGATCTTGTCGGTGAGCTTCCGCTCGTAGCTCACCCACAGGTCGAGCGCTTTTTCCGCGGGACCGTAGAACGGTTTCGAAAGATCGAAACTCGCCAGGTTCGGGTCGTTCGGGTCCGGAATCGTCGGGTAACCGATGACCACCTTGTCCTGCCAGCGATAGCCCGCACCGATGCCAACGCCGCGCATGAACCCCTGATCGAACAGGTAGTTCGTGACGACGTTGTAGCGCCATTTGCGCAGCTCCGACGCCGCCGTGTTTTCCTGGAGCTTAAGCAGCGTGTATTGACCGCGCCAACCAGCCCAAGCCGCACGCAGCTCGTTGCCGGCGGAATAGTCGGAGTTGAACCGGACCAAATCGCCGCCGGGGCCAGCCATCAGGGTGTCGAGTTCCGCAACGAGTTCGTCCAACAGCGAGCCACCCACATTGGAGCGGACCGCTTCGGACTTCGCCGCGTTGATCGCAATGCGCCAGTTCGGCAAGGGATTCGCCGTGAGTTCGAATTCATAACCCTTCGATTTGGTGTCGGCGGTCACAGCAAATCCCTGAAGATCCGGGTTGCCACGATAGTCATAGACGCTCGCGGGGTCCGGCTGGATCGGGTTCGCTTCATACTGGCCGCGCGTCTGCAGCGCTCCTTGCGTCGTCGGCCCCGGACCGTAGTTCCAAGCCGAGAAGTAGCCTCGGTCGTTCAACCAGACTTGGAAGTTGTTGATCGCCGCGATCGAAGCGTCGCGACGGGCATCGGCTTCTTCCTGCGTTTCCAACTTCACTGCACCCGCCGGCAAGCGCGGATCGCCCGCGGGAATGTTGCCGGCCGCGATCGGCCGTCCGTTCGCACCAAGCCACACCGCATCCCACATATAGCGAACTCCGGAATAATGCCGGGTGTCTGTCTGGCCGGCCGTGTTCCAGTTATACGCCGACATGTAGTAGGTCTTAATATTACGCCAGTTCATGGCGTCCTTGATGGTGCCGGTGAGGCTGCCTTGGGTGGTGTTCAACGCGAGCGGAGTGCTGGCTCCGGCCAGGCTCGTCTCATACTTGATCGCCCGGAAGGAATACTTGTCGTCCTTCGTCGAGAGGAGCACGCCGTATTCTTTCGTCGCGCCGGTCGGGTTCGCAATTGAACCGCCATAGATATCGCGGCGAACGTCCGTCACTTGGAAGTTACTCGATTTGTTATACGAGAGACTGACGTTGATCGGCAGGAAATCGCTTTCGCCGAGCAGCTTGTTCAGGTGAACCACTACGCCGCCCGAGGTCGAATGATCCTTGAAGATCTGCGTGACCGGGAACGCGTCGGGAAGGCGATAAACATCGGGGTTGATGTTGAGCGCCCCACGGCTGGCAGCTCCGCCCGGGAGCGCCGTCACACCCTTGCTTTTGACCTCGTCATAACGCCAGCCGAGGGTCGGCACAATGGCATCGTTCCACAGGTAACCCTGCCAGGTTCCGGCATAAGACTTCGTCACGCGCAAGGACCTCGCCGCAGCCGTGAGGAGGCTGAGATCTTCGCCATCATTATAGCGGAGCAGCTCATTGTGGAAGTTGCTGTTCCAGCCGACATAATTGGCGGGATTCGAGACCTGCGTGAGCTGGGTTGTGGCAGGCACACCGTTCGCATCCGTGCCCGGGATGCCCACGAAGATCGGAATCGGGCTGGCAAGCGTGCTGCCGTTCGGACGCGTGTCCCGCAACGACGCCGGCACATCCCAGGGATCCGAGAAAGTAACACCCGGCTGCGGTCTCCACGTCGAATCGAATTGATAGATATTTCCGTCCTGAAGAGTAACATCGGAGGTAATGCGCGAGATGTTGGCACCGGACGCCGTGTTTGCGTTCCTCAACGTCGAGCCGAGGTAGATGACCGCCACCGGCGGCAGGTTTTGGAGGCCGTCGGGATTACCCTGCAGCTTGAACGCCGCATAGGCTGCGGAGTTCGCATGCATCTGCCAGCTTCGGTTCTCGGTATAGTATTTTTCATCACTATATACGCCATTCAACCGGTGCTTCCCGATAAGCTTCGCCAGGAAGCTTTCCTGATCGAAGAAATCTGAAGCGCGCACTTCGCCGAAGATCGAGCCACGCATATAGCGACGGTCGCTCTCGTAGGAGCTGCCGCGGCCCGGGCCGCCGGCGATGAAGGGGCGTCCGTAGTTCGGATTCGCTACGCTGCTATTGACGGAGTTGGTGGGCCCCACCACGTAGTCCTGAAAGTTCTGCAGGATATCGACGTTGATCGTGGGGTTTCCGACGAGGGCTTCGCCGCCCCGCTTATATTTCTGCCGATCGTAGATGAGTTGAACGCCAACGCGGTCGTCATACGCGGTCTGGCTGAGATCGAAGTTATAAGCATTCCACTTCTCGAACTCCGACTTCGTCGGGCCATCGATCAGGTTGTTATAGAAATCGAACACCGTCGGATCGCGCAGCGTCGCGTCGCGATACTGACCGTATTGGTAATTCGGCAGGCGCGCGTTGGTCGCAAAACCGCTCAAAGTGTTCAGGCGCGAAAACGCGTCGGCATACCTCATGCCGACAAGGTTGACACCGGAGCCTTGCGGCACGCCGGCTGTATTGAGCGCACCGGTGTTCACAAAGCCGCCGTAGATCCGGTAGAGCTGATTGCTCGTGCCATCGATGAACCAAATCGGCTGCTGTTGATTCGCGTAGCCGGCCACCCACGGGCTGAAGGTGTTGCCAGCGGAGCCAATCTGGTAGCCGTTGAGCACGGAAAACTTGCCCATCCCGCTGTTCAGATCTCTGGCCTCGGGGCTGGCAGCATCTGGGCGAAACCACGCGGTGATGCTGTCGTAAGGCGGAAGGATGCGCGGGCGATTGGCCTTGATGTCGCCGTTTTCGAACTTCGCCTTGAAGCTGGTGCGAAAATCGCGGCGGTTGAAGAGTTGCGGATCGAACCGGATCGTGCCGAACACGCGCCGGTCGTCCTGCCACGCTCCTTCCTGCTGGAATTTGCGATCGTCCCACATGCCGTCGAGACGGATGGCCAGCACATTGTCGATGATTTCTTGATTGATATCGATGCTGCCGCGGAGGCTTCCGTAGGAACCGGTGCGAGCCTCGACCGAGCCGAAGTTGCGAAACTCGGCGTTATTCGTGGAGCCATTGACGATACCGGCCGGACTGCCCAGTCCGAACAGGATCGCGTTCGGCCCGCGCTGAATGTCGACCCGGCCCACGTTGAAGGTGTCCCACGGAATATCGGTGACGAAAAAGTCGCGCGTGTTGTCAGGAACATCCAAGCCGCGCACGCGCGCGCCGAGTGACGGGTTGCGCAAGGTCGACGTTTCATCGGGGCTGGTGCCGTTGCCCAAGCCCGCGTAAGTGCCGCGAGTTCCGGCGACTTCAGCATTGGTGGTGTATTGAAGGAGAGTGCTGCTGTCGGTCGCACCGACGTCCTGCATAAACTCCCTCGTGATCACTTGGATCGCCGAGCCAACGTCGGCGAGGTTCGTGCGGATGCGGGTGCCGGCCAGCGTTTGCGTGGCTTGATAACCTCTGTCGGTCTCGGCCCTCACTTCAAAGGGAGAGAGTTGAACGATTTCATCGTCCATCTCCGAACCAGCCTGCTGAGCGGACTGGGCGTATAGTCCTGGAACGACGGCAGATGCCGTCAACGCCAGAACGCCTAGCGTATATCGTTTGTTCATGGTTTGGGTTGTTAGTCAGGCCGACCCTAACCGTCCGGCGACGCGCGGTCGTCGCATGGGACGACGGGCAAAACCGAACGGACAGGGGCCCGCGGTGGGTCCGCGGATTTCGGCGCGTGTTTTGAAGCGCCCCCTAACTTCCCTCCGCAATAGGCCGTTCACTCTGACCTCAGAGTAATCGCTAGCGCTTTGAACAAGCGGAGCCGCTCCGCCCGCGCATGCTTCCGTAAACCCGCCGCCCTAAACCGCTCCCGTCCCATAAATAGGCTCGACTCATCGTCGCCTCCGGCAAACTCCTGAACCGTTCGCCGCGCCCCACTCCATGCCGAACAACCCCGAATCCGACCGTTGGTTCCGCGAAGAGGTCCAGGTTCACCAGGACTCGCTGCGTGCATGGATTCGTGCGCGTTTTCCGGGACTCAACGACTGCGACAACATCGTGCAGGAGTCACTCACTCGCGTCTGGCGCGCCCGCGGCTCGCAGGAAATCTCCGCGGCCCGCGCCCTGCTCTACACCACCGCCCACAATCTCGCCGTCGACCAACTGCGCCGTCAGAAAATCGTCCCGATCGAAGCCTTAACGGAATTGGCCGACTTGCCCGTCTACGAAGAAAGCCCTTCACCCGCCGAATCCACCGCCCTCCATCAGGAACTCGAACTTTTGACTCAAGCCATCCAATCGCTGCCCGAGAAATGCCGCCAGGTGCTAACCTTGCGCAAAATCTACGGGCTTTCCCAAAAGGAGATCGCCGCGCAACTCGGCATCAGCGAACACACCGTCGAAGCCCAGGTGGGCAATGGCATGCGCCGTTGCGCCGCCTACCTCGCCAGCCGCGGCTTACCTTGATTCGTGGAAACGCCCGACCCAAGCGCCAGTCCCGCCGAACTCGCTGCCGCCGAATGGCTCGCGCGGCGCGATCGCGGACTTTCCGCGGCCGAACAAGACACCTACTTCCAATGGCTGCGTGAAAATCCCGCGCACGGCGCAGCCATCGCCCGTCTCGAAGAAAGCTGGAGACGCCTCGATACACTGCGCCAATGGCGTCCCGCACACAGCACCCAGCCCAATCCCGATCTGCTCGCCCCGCGTCGGCGGCATCGCTGGCTCATTCCTTCCGCGCTCGCTGCCGCCGCGGCGTTCGCTTTGGTTGCGTTCGTCGCGTGGCCCGGTCCGGCCTCCGAGCCGACTCCCCCGCGCGGCGCCGCCGTTCTCCACCCGGGACCGGAACGCATGACGCTCGCCGACGGCTCCCTCGTCGAGCTCAACACCGGCGCCGAGATCGCCGTGGAGTTCACCGCCGCGCAACGCTCCGTTCGCCTCGTGCGCGGTCAGGCACACTTCACAGTCGCGAAGGACGCCTCGCGTCCGTTCGTCGTGGCCACCGACACGTTCGAGGTTCGCGCCGTCGGCACCGCGTTCTCCGTCCTCGTCGACGATCACGCGCTCTCCGTCCTCGTCACCGAGGGTAAAGTGCAGCTCGACGAACTGCGCCGCGACACACTCGATTCGATAGCGAAGGTCGCCGTTCCCCTGACGGCCGGCCAAAAAGCGATCGTGCGCCTCGATCCGCGCGGCGATTCCGCTTCGCGTCTCCAGCTTCGCGAACTCACGCCGAGCGAGGTCGAGACCGCCCTCGCCTGGCAGCGCATGCGCTTGGAATTCGTCGACCTCGCCCTGCATGACGTGGTCAACGAGTTCAACCGCTACAACAGCCGCAAACTCGTGATCGGCAATGACGACACGGGCAGCGTCCGTATCGCCGGCAGTTTCCGCGCCGACAATGTCGAAGCCTTTGTTCGCCTGCTCGATGCCGCTTTCGACATCGACGCCCACCCCCGCGGCAACGAACTCGTCCTTGCCCGCCGGCCCTGAGCGTTCCCTTGCGCCGCATGAGGGGCTTATCCTGCGTTCCGGGAAACGCGCGCTTCGGCGCATCGCGCCACGTCACCGCGCCCAAATTTCTTTGCGCTCTGGCGTCCGCGTGGATTGCGTAGCTCACCGCGCAAAATCGGTGCCGCTCCCCCACGGCGAGCGCCTGCGGATCGCTACGTTGAACCCATGTTGACCCCAAGAGCCTTCAGCCGCGTCTCCTTCGCACGGCTGCTAGTCTGTCTCGCGGCAATCGCATGGGTTTGGTTTCTCCCGATCGACGCCCGCGCCGCCAACGGCGAAACGCCGTTCGACCTTCCTCGCGGCGATGCCTCGCACACGCTGCGCCTATTCTCGCAACAGACCGGCCTCCAAATTCTCTACCCGCCCGAACAGGTGCGCGGTGTTCGCACCCACGCGGTCCGCGGCACCTACTTGCCCCTCGACGCCCTCGAACTGATGCTCGAGGGAACCGCCCTCTCGATCGTTTACGACGACGAAGTCGACGCCGTCGCCCTTCGCGCGCAGCCGCTTTCTCCCATCCACCGCCGGTCCGATCCGCGCCCGTCGTCACCGCCGGAATCCATCTCCGCCCACAACGATCATGTCGTCGTGCTCTCGCCGTTCGACGTTCGCAGTCACGCCGACGTCGGCTACAAAGCCGCCAACACCTCCGCCGCCACGCGAATGGCGGTGCCCGTCCGCGATCTGCCGATGAGCGTCACCGTTTTCACCGAGGCATTCATCGACGACCAAAAGGCCTACGATCTCTACGATGTCGTCAAATGGGCCTCCGGCGTTCACCAGGACAACGTCTCGCCCCAAGGTTGGGCTCGCTACAATGTCCGCGGCTTCAGCTCTCCGGCCGCCATCCAGCGCAACGGCTTCGGCTCCTTCCGCTTCATCGATACGACCAACATCGCTCGCATCGAGGTCGTCAAAGGTCCCGCCTCCCTCCTCTACGGCCAACTCAACCCGGGTGGCGTCATCAACTACATCACCAAGCGTCCGGAAAACGTCCGTTCAATCCGCCTGAGCGGCGGAGTCGGCGACCGCGGTTTCTCTCGCGCCGTGATCGATGCCACCGGCCCGCTCCCCGGCACCGGCGAACAACTGCTCTATCGCGCGATCGCGATGACCGAAACCATCCAGCAGTTCCAGCAACACGGCGAGGGCCACAAATACCTTTTCGCGCCCAGCGCCACGTGGAAAATCTCCGATCACACCGCGCTCACGTTCGAGTTCGAACACTTCGAACGTCGCGAAGACATGATCACCGGCGGCGTCGTCCTGCGCTACGAGGGCGGAATCCCTCGCCGTCCGTATCCCGATCTCCCGTGGGATTTCAGCTACGCCGGCGAGGGCGACTTCCAGGATTTCGTCTCCGATGCGTTTTCCGCAGAACTCACCACCCGGCTCGGCGAGCACGTGAACATTCGCGCCGCCTATCTCGACGCGTGGTGGGATCAGGAATGGCGCGCCACCGGCCAGGGAGGCACCGGGCTTCTCGCCCAATCTTTCATCGATGCCTACTACCCTCCTTCGCGCGGCCTCACGTCCGCCGATGCCATGTATCGGCGCAATCGCTGGGAACGCCAACGCGGCGGCGAGCGCACCGCCCAAATCGACGCCGTCACGAAGCTCGAATTCTCCGGCGTGAAGGTCGATCTGCTCGTCGGCTATAAACACAACTTCGACACCCACTTTCGCTCCGAGCAAAACAACAACCCGAACATCGCGGGCCATCCCGCATATTTGAAACCTTGGGACCTGCGCGATCCCAGCACGTGGGAACGCGCGGTGCCTTTCGGCGTCGACTCCCTCGTGCTCGCCGCCAGCAACCGCAGTTCGAGCACGAACTCTTCGCTCGCCAGCATCCTTTCGGCTTCCGCGTTTGACGACCGCGTGAAGTTGCTGGGCGGATACGCCTGGCACCGCGTGGCCAACGATCCGACGCTCAACCTCCTCGCCGGCAGCGCCACGCCCGGCTCGGTCCGCACCGCCGGTGTGCCGCAGGCGGGCGCGCTCGTCACCGTGGCCAAAGGCGTCTCCGCCTACGCCTCCTACAGCGAATCCTTCCTCGCCAACACCAACATGCTGCGCGTGAACAACGTTCCCTCGGTGCCCGCCTCTCCGTCGGTCGGGCGCGGCATCGAGGCCGGGTTCAAACTCGATCTGCTCGACGGCCGCGTCTCGGGAACCGCGTCCGTTTACCGTATCCGGGCCCACCCTACCGGTATCATTCCTGTCACTACCGGCCTCGACGCCTTTGGCACCACGCTGTTCAGCGACATCCAGGGCGGTTCGCAGCTCAGCGAGGGTTTCGAATTCGACCTGATCCTTTCTCCGACCGAAAACTTCCAGCTGATCGCGACCTTCAACCGCGGCGACGCCATCTACGAAAGACATCCGACCAACCCCGCCCTGAACCGCACGCCTCTTGTCGCCACGCCGGAAAGGACGTTCAATCTCTGGGCGAAATACCTCTTCGTGAACGGACCGTTGCGGGGATTCACTCTCGCCGGCGGCGCAAACTACGTGGGCAGCATGTCCTACGTCGGCAACAACCCCGCCGAACGCTTCCCTTCCTATTTCACGGTGGACGCCACCGTCGGCTATCGTTTCCGCGCCTTCGGCCGCCCGTGGGAAGCAGAATGCACCGTGAAGAACGTCACCGACGAACGCTACTTCGCGTCCGCCACGAGCTGGGGCTTCCCCCGCCACACCTTGCTCACGTTCACCACGCGTTTTTAAGCGCCATGACTCCGCCGCAGCTTAAAGGGACGATTCCGCCCGAACGCTCACCCGATAATGCCGCACCTCACTGGGCGTGACGCCATGCACGGCCTTGAAGCAGCGTGCGAAATGATACGGATCGGAGAAACCGACCCGCTCCGCCGCCTCCTTCACGAGTCCGCCCGAATCGACGAGATACTCCGCCGCGAGCGCCATTTTTCGCCGCAGCAAAAACTGATACGGACTCGTGCGCTGAAACCGCCGAAAAAGCCGGCACACGCTCTCCGGCTCCAGATTCACCGTCCGCGCAATCTCATCCAACGAGCTCAGCGTCTCCGCCTGCGCCTCGATCGCCGCACGACAACGAAGAAAGTTTTCCCGCGCCCGTTCATCCCCCGACCGAGCCTCTCCCGTCGCATCCGCACTCTTCAGCAGGAGCAACTCCACCAGCTTCAAACAGATCGCCGCTGCCTGCGGGCTTTGTCGCTGCCCCTCGTGAATGATGTCTTCCGCAATCGTGAGCACCTCCGCCGGAGCTCCGAAACGCCGCACGGTCCCGCCGGGCAACCCCGCCAAAGCGAGTTGCGCGGCGGCTTCGCGACCGGCGAGCGCGAAGAAAAATTTCACCAACGGCATCTCCGAATCCGTGCGAATCCAACAACTCATCTGCGGAGTGTAGGAGTAGATCGATCCCGGACCGATCGGATGCTCCCGCCCTTTTCCCAAGCGGACCGCCCCGCGGCCTTCCGCCACGTATTCGAGAACGTGGAAGGGATAACCGCTGCGATCGACCAGATAGTCCGGCGCACACTCTTCCCGCCCGGCCAGCGCGAGCGCCCACTTCGTCTGCTTCGACGGTGCGAAGTTGAAGAACACGTAACGCGAGCCTGCGACCCGCGCCGCCAAAAAGCGTTCGGGAATCCTCGGAAGGGGAAACGAAGCACGAGACAACATGATCGGAAGGGCTCGATACGGTTAACTTTGTCCATCATCCGGGCAGAATTGTCCATTCCGGTTCTCCGACAATAAGGCTACAGTCGCAGCGCCACAACGTCCCCCACCCCTGGTTAACATTATCTATTCTATGTCTCGCGCCTCTCGTCGTTCCCCTCGTCGCGTCCTGCTCGTCGCCAACGGCGATCTTCGTCAATCCGCCAACGAAAAATGCTGGCCCGCCCAAGCGGCGATGGAGAAGCAGCTGGCCGCCGCGCTCGCCAAACCTGGCGCCGAGCTCGTTCGCGCGCATCCGTTCAAGTCGCGCCAGAAACACGGTTTCATCAGCTCGCAAAAAGAGGGCATGGAGGTGTTCGCTCACATCGATCCGACCGCGCCCCTCATCGTCGCGGAAAGCGTGTGGCAATATTCGCACCACATTCTGCACGGGCTCATCTCTCACCGCGGCCCGATCCTCACTGTCGCCAACTGG
>JAEZGX010000020.1 GCA_023416735.1 Verrucomicrobiota bacterium
CATCACGAGCGCGTAAACGTTTTAGTCATGGGGTCGGTCGCAGCGGTCCGGCTTTGCGGGGCCGCCGCTCTTCCGAATCTGAATCGTTCCTTCAAGATCAACCCTCCCGCCCCACGCTTCGCCGCGTCAGGCGTTCCTCGTTAGCGTCACCAAAGTTAGAATACAGCTTTCCCGAGTTTCTGGCTGCTTACGCATCGCCATCCTGCTCCTCTCGCGACGTCCAACGTCGCTGTGCCCACGGCTCCCCCGTCGTCTTCCAGCTCCGTTTCCCCCTTTATTAGCCCCCGGCTCGTTCATCTGCGAAATCGCCCTTGATGCGGAGCGCTCCAGCTCGCCCGTCGTTTTCGCCCGCCTGCAGCTCCTTCGGCTGCTGACAAGTCCAACCCTCCGCCAACCCGCTCGCTCCCCGGAGTGTCGCCGCTGCCTGCCTCGCGCGCGTGTCCGCCTGACCGCGTGCGACGCACGCGGCATCGCGACCGCCCCAAATCTCACAATGAAAACCGCTCCCACCGATCGTCGTTCTTCGTGCGCGCAAGCCCGACCGCGCAGCTCCCTGCTGCGTGCGACCCGCGCGGCACTGGCCTTTGCGTTGATCGCTGCGCACGCTGCCATGGCGCAGACCTACGTTTTCGACGGCACGCTCAACGCCTACACCGGCACGTCGAATCCCAATCTTCCTGGCACCGCGACCACCGGACTCGATCTCGGCCTCGGCACTCCTGGCGCCAACGACACGCGCGTGCTGCGCACCTTCGCGACGCTCGGTTTCGGCGGCGCGGCGCCGGCGAGTCTTGGCGGCTTTGCGATGGGTTTCGAGGTCGCGAATGCACCGGGCGAATACCTCGCCTCGATCGCGCTGCGCGGAAACGACAATCCCGACGTAATCCGTTTCAACGCCAACGTTGCCGCCGCGAAGAGCGCGCACGGCGTCATCGTCTGGCCAACGACCACCGATACCGCGTTCAACAATCTGCAGTTGACGCTCGACACGCGCGTCACGCTCGGTGGCGGCGGCCGATTCCACAAAGTCGTTCGCGCCGGCGGGCAGTATTACGTTTCGGCCGAAAGCTTTTCCTCCACTAACGGAAACTGGCCGCTCTCGTCGACCGCCAGCACGACGTGGCAAGCCTGGGATTTTACGGCAAGCGGCGGCAACAACTTCGTTGTCGATTTCTCCGCGCCAACAGGCCCGACCAACGCGATCGTCGACGCGATCGGTGTCTATTTCGTCGCTACTTCGAACAGCGCGATCGTGCACGACATCTCGCGCATGGGGTGGGCCTCATCCGCGGTGTCCGATGTCAGCGTGACGCCGGCCGAATTCTTCCTGTTGCCCGGAAACTCGCGGAGTTTGGAAGCGCAGATCGTGCCGGAAAGCGCGACAAACCAGAATGTCACATGGAGCAGCTCCGATGAAAACGTCGCCACGGTCGACGCCTCCGGAACGGTCACCGCAGTCGGCGTGGGCACGGCCACGATCACGGTCACAACCGAAGATGGCGGTTTCACCGCATCCTCCGAGGTGACGGTCACGCTCGCTACCGTCACCGGCGTTTCGGTCGCACCGACCGAACTTTCGCTGCAGAAGTCCTACACCGGCCAACTCACCGCCGAAGTGCTCCCGGCCTCTTCGATCAACAAGAACGTTACGTGGAGCAGCTCCGACGAAGACGTTGCGACGGTCGATCAAGACGGATTGGTGACGGCGGTCGAGGTCGGCGAAGCGACGATTACCGTCACGACGGAGGAGGGGGATTTCACCGCGCAAGCCGCCATCGAGGTGGTGCCCGCGCTCGTCACGAGCGTGACGATTTTGCCGGGTTCGCGCGACGTGCTCGTCGGACAAACGGTCCCGTTTACGGTGGCGGTCGAGCCTGCGGCCGCGGCGAACAAGAATGTGACTTGGACCAGCCTGAACGCAGACGTTGCGACGGTGAGTGGAAGCGGACAGGTCACGGGCATTATCCCGGGCACCGCGACGATTCGCGTGACCTCCGACGACGGCGGTTTCACGGATGAAGCCACGGTTAACGTCGTCACGCTACCCGCCCCGACCCCCGAGACCGGACTTCCGCGCATTGCCGCGACGAATCTCCACTGGGTGCGCGACTGGTTGCCCCCGATTCTCGCCGACGTGCTTCAAAACACCGCGGGCATTCGCATCTGGGCGCAGTTGAACACCGAGGATCCGGTGGCGGTCGACGCCGACGGCTGGCCGACCAGCGATGCGCGGATCTGGCTCTGGCACAATCAACCCAACCCGCGTCTCGGCACCTACACGCTGACCTTCGAAGGGCAGGCGACGGTTGCGTTCACGAGTCCGGCGATGGTCGTGCAGAGCAATGTTTACGATGCGAACACCGAATCGTCCGTCGTCACGCTCTCGCTCGTCGCCCCGACCACGGAGCTCCGTATGAGTCTCACGAATACAAACGGCGGCGTGCGCAACGTGAAGCTCATGCGCCCCGTCGCACCCGGCGCAACGGAATCGCACGGGCCCGACGAAGTGGTCGACCGCGTCATGCGCGACCAACTCGCCCGGCTCGACATCATCCGCTACATGGATCCGAGCAACATCAACGCGAACCCGGAGATCGCGTGGAGCGATCGCCGGCTGCCGGACAAGTTCCAGAACCGTCGGATCTCCTACAGCGTCGCCGGCTCCAACATGCGCGAGACGGGCGTCGCGTGGGAATACATCATCGCCATCGCGAATGCGACGATGACCGACGCCTACATCTGCCTCCCCGCGATGGCGGACGATGACTACATCACGAAGGTCGCGCAGATGTTCCGCTACGGCAGCGACGGCGTGAATCCCTACACCGAGCCGCAGGCGAATCCGGTGTGGGCGCCGCTCGATCCCGACCTGAAACTTTACGTCGAATACAGTAATGAGAATTGGAATACGGGCGGCGCGTTCCCACAGAGCACCTATGTCGCGAATCGTGGCATCGCGCTTGTCACGGCGGATCTGAATCATACGCTCAATTACGACGGCTTCATCGCGTCGGCCGATCAGATCAGCAGCAACGGCGGCAACCTGCGCCTGCGCTATTCCGCTTATCGCGCATCGCAGATGAGCCGGTTGTTCCGCGACGTGTTTCCCGACGAGATGATGACGCGCGTGCGTCCGCTCTGGTGCTATCAGGTTAAGCAGAACAACACCGACGACGTGCACGGCCTCGACTTTATCAGCGGCTACTACGCGTCGTCGGAAGGACTTGCGCCGAGTTACTTCTTCTGGGGTGCCGGTCCGGCCAACTATCGCGCCGCGGGCTCGGGCGCGACGATCGACACGGTCTGGACCACGGGGCAGATGGACCGCGCGACTTTCAAGACGCGCATGACCAACAATGCGCGCATGATCGCATCCTACGGCATTCCGTTCGTCACCTACGAAGGCGGCCCGGCGTTTGGCGATCGCAGGGTTCGACCGCAGCGCATCCGCTCGCGGAGCCGGCGTTCTACGATCCCCGTCTCTACGCCGAGATGATCGAAAGCTACGAGGTCTTCGAGGAGACCGGCGGCATTTTCCAGACCACGTATGTGTGGCACCAGGACTACCGTTTCGGTCATGTCGATCCGGATACGCATTCGGATCAAACGCCGCGCGCGATGGCGCTCTACAACGCCAGCCTCTCGAACAACGCACGCCCGCTCGACATCGGGCAGACGCTGCCGTTCACGTTCACGGGCACGAACTACTGGTCGGTGAGTCCATTCAATGGCACCAATGTCCTCACGGCCGTTGGCCGCCGCGTGAGCTACCTCATGCGCAGCGTCGCGGGTGACGACTACACAGCGACGATCAACTATTCGACATCCGACGCCGCGAGCTTCGCGATCCTCGTCGACGGCGAGCTCGTCGAAATAATCAACACCACCGGAGCCGTCTCCAACGTGTCGACTTCGGCCTATGCGTTCACGCTTCCGGCGAACTTCCTCACGGGTGTCACAATCCAAAAACTCGCCGGGGCGGGTAATGTGACTGTGAACTCCGTCGAGGTGTCCGACGGCACATCGTCTTCGAGTTCTTCGTCGTCGAGCTCCTCGAGCAGCAGCTCGTCGTCTTCTTCCTCAAGCAGTTCATCTTCGTCGAGCAGCTCGAGCAGTTCGTCGAGTTCCTCGTCGTCCAGTTCGTCTTCGAGCAGCAGTAGTTCGTCCTCGGGCGGCGATCCGGGGGAGGTGACCTATCTCTTCGACGGCACGCTCAACGCCTACACGACGAGCAACGTTCAGGTGAACGGCACGGTGTCGACCGATGTCGACCTGGGCCTCGGCGCCGCGGGGGCGAACGACACGCGCGAGCTGCTTGCGTTCAGCACGAACAATCTCGCGCTCGGCGCTTCTGCGCCGGCTGCCTTCGGCGGATTCGTGATGGACGTCGACGTGACGCCCGCGCCCGGCTCGACCGTGCTCGCGCTCGTGCTGCGCAACGACACCCCTGAAGCGATCCGCTTCCAGTCTGCAGTCGCGGGTGAAAAACGCTCGCACGCTGTCGCGCTGTGGCCGGTGACGGAGGGCGGCATGTTCGATACCGTGCAACTCGCGCTCTCGACGCGCGTGGTGGCGGGTTCAGGTGGCGCTTTCCACAAGGTCGTTCGTGCAGGGGGCAAGTATTACGTTTCCGTGGAATCCTTCTCCACCGCCAACAGCGACTGGCCGCTTGCGCCGACCACGGCCACGACTTGGCAGGAGTGGGACTTCGCCGCCGATAACGGCAACAACTTCGACGTCGCGTTCGGTTCACCGATTGCACCCACGAGCGAGATGGTCGACGCGATTGGCGTCTATTTCGTCGCTAACACGAGCAGCAGTATCCAGATGGATCTCTCGCGTGTGGGCTACATCCCAGGCGTCGTGACGCCGCCAGAGCCCGAGAGCTATCGCTACCTGCGCTTCGAAGCGACTGCGCTCGTTGGAAACGGCCAGCTGCAGATTGGCCAGATCGAGTGGCTCGCGGGTGATATGGTGTATCCGACGACGCCGCTGACATCGAATAACTCGGCGGGCGTCGTAGTGACATCCAACTATGCGTTTCCCGGGAACGCGTGGCGAGTCTTCGACAACAACAACGCCTCGAACCAAACCTTCTTCTTCATCGACGCTAACACCACGCCGCCGCCAGTGCATATCACCGCGGACTTCGGCGCCACGACGATCTCGCCGACCGGCGTGCGGATTTCCCGGGCGACCTGGAGCGACAATCTCACCGGTCTTCGCATCTCCGGCTCGAACGACGGCGTGAATTGGACCGTGCTCGTCGAAGACGACAATGCGCTGCCAAAGTTCATCGCGACCAACGGCGTCGACCAGGCGACGTATGAGATCACGCCGCCGCCGAGCAGTTCGAGTTCCTCGTCGTCCTCGAGTTCGTCTTCGAGCTCCAGCAGCTCTTCGTCGAGTTCGAGCAGTTCGTCGTCTTCCAGTTCGAGCAGCAGCTCCAGTTCGTCGAGTTCCTCGTCTTCGAGTTCGTCCAGCTCGTCGTCCGGCGGTTTGCCGGAAGCGCAAGCGTATCAATACCTGCGTCTGTGGATCGACGGCTCGATGGCGACGAGCGGCAACAACGCCGGCCGCGTGTTCCTGCGCGAGATGCGTTTGCTCTCCGGCGAGAACCGCCTGCCGCTCACCGTGCCGACGTCGAACACGGGCAACGCCGATTACGCGATCAGCAGCACGACAAGTAACCTTAATGCCCAGGATCGCCCGGCGTTCGTGTTCGACGGCAACGTCAATTCGCATTGGTATGTCAACACCGCCGACGCCAACAACGTCGCCAACGTGAATCCGCAGGAAATGACGGTGCGGTTCAACAACGGTCCCGTTTACATCACCGGTGTCCGGCTCGAGATCCCGAGCTACATCCTCGCGTCGGCATTCCGCCTCGAGGGCTCGAACGACGGCGCGAGTTGGACGCTTCTGTTGCAACGCACGGGTCTCAACTCGAGCAACTATCCCGAAGTCGTCGTGGCCGGACCGCCGTCCGTGCTCGCCGGCACCTTCGACTTCGCCACGTTGCCGGACGACCTCGACAGCGATCCGCCGACGGTGCCGACCGATCTCACGGTCGACGAGGTTTCGGACCACACGGCCGAAGTGAGCTGGACCGCGTCGACCGACAGCGGAGTAGGGGTGTCGATTTACACGATCTACGTGAACGGCGAGTTCTGGACGACGTCCACGACGACGAGTGCGACATTGCACGGCTTCTCGCCGGAAACGAGTTACACGGTGACGATCACGGCCACCGACGCGCTGGGCAACGTCTCCGCGGCGAGTTCGCCCGTGCAACTCACGACCGCCGCGGGCATGCCGGCACTGAAGTCGATGAGCATTGGCACCGGGTTGTGGAGCGACACCGCGGGTATTTGGCGGAGCGGCGTCAACTTCGCCACCGAGTGGGCGAATTACGAGAACAGCAACCCGTTCAGCGACGCGTTTCTCGACGATATCCGGCACTTCAAGGTGCTGCGCTTCATGGACTGGGTCGCGACCAACAATAACTGGACGCTCGATTGGTCGGAGCGGAAGCAACCCGACGATCAGAACCAGACGGTCAACCCGAACTTCCAGGAGGAAAACATCCGCGCCGCGCACGGCATAGCGGTCGAGTGGATGATCCGCTTGTGCAACCTCCTCGACGCCGACATGTGGTTCACGATTCCGCACGCGGTGAACGACGACTACGCGACGCAGCTGGGCGCGCTAATCAAGCAGCACCTCGACCCGGGGCGGAAGATCTACCTCGAGTATTCGAACGAGGTGTGGAACGTCGACTTCGCCCAGGCGATCTACGCGAGCGACCAAGGTCTTGCGCAGGGTCTCCACCAGAACGTTGCCGAAACCTACGGCCAGAACGACACCGCGCTCGCCCGCGCCCGCTTCTATGTGAAGCGCACGCTGGAGTTGCACGAGGCGTTCGACGCCGGCTTCAGTGCCGACACGAACAACCAAATCGTCTACGTTTTGGCGGGCCAGGCGGGCGCGTCGCAGAGCCCGAAGCTTCACCGCGATGCGCTGGCCGATCCGGTCACGAATCCGAATGGCCGCGTGATCGATGCGTATTCGATCGCGCCTTATTTCGGCGGCACACTCAACGGCGGCGCGCCCGACATCCTCGATCTGATGATCAACGACATCAACACGACGGTGCTCAACCGCGTCCAGACGCACTACAATGTGTGGGCGCCGCTCGGCATCCCGCTCATCGCGTATGAAGGCGGCCAGCACATCCTGAATTTCGCGGACGCCGCGACTCAGAACCCCGTGATGTATACCGCGTATATGCACTATCTGGATACGCTCGCGCCTTACTTCACGGTTTTCACGCATTACAACTACGCGCAGGGTTGGTCGCCGCTGCGGGCCTTCGGCAGCAAGCCGTCGGTCGGCTATCCCGACCTGATCAGCTTCAAGCACCGCGCGCTTTACGATTGGGCCCAGCTCAATCCCGAGGGCGGCGAGCTGACTCTGCCGATCATCGTTGGCGAGCCACAGAGCGCGAGCGTCGGCACGGGAGCGAACGTCACGTTCCAGGTTGCCGCCGTCGGCGCTCCGCCGATCAGCTACCAATGGTATCGCGATGGGGAACCGATCGACGGTGAAGCGTCGTCCGCGCTCACGTTGCCCGGCGTCGGCCTCGACCTGGATGGGACCACGTATCGCGTGAGCGTGACCAACGCGGCGGGCACGGTTTCGAGCGAAACCGTCACGCTCTCCGTGGCCGAGATCTCGATCCCGCAGACAACGTCCCCGATCGAAGTGGATGGTCTTTCCAGCGATGCGGCGTGGACCTCGGCGGACGCGCATGCGCTCGGCAATGTCAGCCTCGGCACCGTCGACGGTCCTGCTGACCTCAGCGCAACGTATCGGGCCGCTTGGGACGCGAACGGGTTGTATGTCTTCGTCGACGTGACCGACGACGTGCTCGTGCACGACGCAACCGGCACGAATCCGAACGAGTGGATGTTTGACAGCGCCGACCTCTACATCGACGGCGCGAACACGAAATCCACGGGCTATCAGACGGGCGTCGGACAATACGTCTATCGCTGGAATGGCGAACTCGAGGGCGCGTCCGGCAATCCGTCGCTGACGGGCATCGTCGTCGCGAGCGAGAACACCGCGAACGGTTACACGGCGGAGTTTTTCTTCCCGTGGAGCACGCTCGGCGTCACGCCCGCGGCCGGCGACTTGATTGGCCTCGAGGTGATGATCAATGACAACGACACGCCGGGATCAACCACGCGCGATGGCAAAATCGCATGGTTCGGAAAGGTTGATCAGGCCTGGTCGAATCCCTCGCTGTTCGGCTCGGTTCGCCTCGGCGGCGGAACCGCCAATTCGGTGCCGGTGATTGAAACGACGACGTTGGAACCCGGCACGGTGGGCGTCGATTACGAGCAAACGCTTGCGGCCAGAGGCGGCGATGGTGCTCTCGTGTGGAGCATCGCCTCGGGTGAATTGTCCGCAGGGCTCTCACTCTCCGCGGACGGTGTGATCTCCGGAACGCCGACCACCGCGGGCACGAACGATATCGTTGTGCGCGTCGCCGATAGCGACGACATCGACGATCCCGTCGACGAAGCGACGCAGTCGCTTACGATCGTCATCGCTTCCGGTGCGGCCAGTGTGACGCTCGGCGATCTGTCGCAGGTTTACACGGGAACCCCGCGCGCGGTCAGTGTGACCACGGCGCCGGCCGGACTGGAGGTGGAGGTGACGTATGATGGCAACACTACGCCGCCAGCGAACGCCGGCACGTATGAAGTCATCGCGACGATCGTCGATCCGAATTACACGGGTTCGACGTCGGGCACGCTCACGATCGCACGGGCGCCGGCCACGGTGACGCTCGGAGATCTCGAACACACCTACGACGGTTCGCCGAAGGAAGCGTCCGTGACAACGACGCCCGCGGGGCTCGCGGTGGCGCTGACCTACGATGGCAACAGCGCTCCGCCAACGGATGTCGGCAGCTATGCCGTCTCGGCGGTGATCACGGAGCCAAATTACGTCGGCACGGCGACTGGCACGCTGACGATTGCGGCAGCCGAGGCGACGATCCTGTTCGACGGGCTGCGTCAGGTTTACGACGGCACGCCGAAGACTGTGACGGTGACGACGATGCCGGCGGGACTGCCGGTGACGATCACCTACGGCGGCGGTGCCGACGCGCCGACGCTGCCCGGCACGTATGACGTCGAGGCCACGATCGATTCGCCGAACTACAGCGGCGCGGCGATCGAGACGATGCAGATCAGCATTACCGCGCTCGTGCGTCATGCGCCGACGTTGAACGGCGGGCTCGACGGCTCGGTGCAGGTGTTGAACGCGGAGAGCACGACCTTGAACGGCAACGCGTGGGTTTCGGGTGATCTGCTCGTTCGCGGCACGCCGAACGTGCGTCTGAACGGGAAGCCCGTTTACGGCGGCACAATCGAAGCTGAAGGTGCGACGTCGCCGTCGAACCACACGATCACGCTCAACGGCAATGCCGCGCTCCGGCATGTGGTGCGCCGCGTCGACGCGATCGCGCTGCCGAGCGTATCCGCGCCGCCAGCACCGACGGGGACGACGAATGTTTCGCTGAACAAACCGAGCGACCATGTGAGCAATTGGAGCGCGGTGCGAAACCTCACGCTGAACGGCAACGCTGGCACGCGCACGGTTCCCGCCGGGACCTACGGCACGTTGACGATCAATGGCAACAGCAGCATCATCCTCGGCGAGGCGGGTGCGACGGAGCCAGCGATCTACAACCTGCAAGGGTTGAACGTGAATGGAAACGCGACGATGCAGGTGGTCGGTCCCGTGGAGATCCGGCTCGCGCAAGGCGTGTCGTTCAACGGCCACGTTGGCGCGAGCGAACATCCAGAATGGCTGACGCTGAAAGTCGCGAATGGCGGGGTGACGTTGAACGGCAACGTCGACCTCCACGGCTACGTCGAAGCGCCGTCCGGCACGGTGACGATCAACGGCAACAGCACGTTGAACGGACAAGTGATCAGCGATCGATTGGTGATCAATAGCCAGGGCGCACTCGTGCAACCGGAGGTCGAGTAGTCCTTATGTGAACGTGGGCGCCCCTGCTGATTGCAGGGACGCCCAACTCGAACCACCGAGGCAAAGGCGCGGAGAAGAGCTACAAACGGGTGGCTCCCAACTCTGTGTCTTTGTGCCTTGGTGGTTTTTCCGTGGGCAAACGCTCGCTTTACGGTGCATGAACCCAGGAGGTGTTTCTTTAGAGCTATTTGCTCGGTCTTTTGCGCTCCCAGAGCAGCAACGGCGCGCAGAGGACGAGGGCTTCGACGGGCTTTCGATAGCGGCCTTCGTTGAGGACGATGGGTGTGAGACCTTGGACGACGAACCACGTGAGCAAGATCAGCGCGAGCAGCGCGCAATCGTGGCGGCGTTCGCGGCGGCAGAGCCAGAGCGTTGCGAAGGTGAGGACGAAAAGCGGTGCGAAGAGCCAACGGAGATGAAGGTTCAACCGGTCGACGAAGATCGCGGGATTGTTGTCGGGCCAGGAGCTGCCGAAGAACAGAAACATGAGGTTTTCGGGCAACCAGGGCCACCACGATGGGTTTGTCGCGGCGGCGGCTTCGAAGGCCGCGCGCCAGGATTCGCGCTGATTGTTGAGATCGATCGTGAATCTCAGTGCGCCGGTGCGTTTCGTTTTCCAGTCGGAGAACGGACGGAATGGCTGCTCGTTCATCGACGGACTGCCGAACCAATAGGTGTAGCGCGTGACGCCGTTCTCGTGGAAATCGAGATGGACGGTTTTGTTGCCGGAGACGGCGTAGACGTAGTCGTAGTGACCGGACGAAAGCGGATGGAAAATGCCGGTGAGCGCGTAAGTGCGATACGCGCAGGCGAGGAGAAGGGCGGCGAGCGACAGGCCGAGTGCGAGGGCCTTGCGGAGTTTTTCGCGCTGCAGGCTCCACAGGTAGAGTGTGGCGACGGCGGCCATGGGAATCGCGACGCCGCGGGTGAGGCCGGCGAGCGTCCAGCAGAGTCCCATGGCGACGAAGGCGCCGAGGGTTTCTTTTCGTTTGCAGCGCCACGTCATCCAGAGGCTCAAGCCGACGAGCGGGAGGAAGAGCGTTTCCGACATGAACAGCCGGAAGATGCCAAACCACGACGGCAGATAGAGGATCGCGACCCAGGCGAGCAGCGCGGTGGTTTTGAGCCGGAAGAACTCGCGGAAGAAGCGATACCAGACCCACGTGTTCGCGACGCTCAGGAGACCCGCGTAGGCGGCGACGAGCGTGGGAATGTCGAGGGTGAATTTGGCGATCGCTGCGAGCCAGAGTTGGTAGCCGATCTGGTTGATCGCATGGAGCGGGGTCTTGCCGAGGAGATCGGTGGCGTTGTTCCAGTGGCGAGCGGGATCGCTCCAGAGTTGGTCGAGCGGGTTATGCTCGGGGAGAAACGGATTCGCCAGACGCAGGGCGCAGCCGAGGACGATGAGGCTCCAGAAGGTGAGAACGGATGGGGAAGGACGCACGGGGGAGGGCGGGGTTGAGGCCCGTCCTACTTTGAGCGGAAGGGACGATGACTCCGGTTCGGATTTGCTCATCCGGACGAACATTGCTGACCGAGCGGGTGCGCCAGCTAGGTTGGCGCACAACCATGCTCCGGGTGTCGATGGGAGAACGGGGGATCGCTCTGATCCGCTGCGCGTTTGCCGCGTTTTTGTTTCTTGTGATTGCGGGCGTCGCCGGTGCGGCGGACGTCGACATCGGATTGACGCTCGAGGCGCGCGGGACGGACGTGCGTGTGACGGTGCGAAATGCTGCGTCGGCGCCGCTGCGTCTGGCGGAAGTTTCGGTCGAGCTGGAATCTCGGCGTTACACCGCGGCGGAAGCGCCGACGATCGAGGCGGGAGAGACGCACACCTTCGCGTTCACAGTCGCTTGGCCGAGCAGCAGTGGCAGTTATTCGCTGATCGCGCGCGTGGCGTATTGGAATCGGAGCGAGCGGTATTCACTGGTGCATGTAGGCGAGTTTCACGCGGGGGCGCCACGACGGGTGCAATCGCGAGCGGAGCTTGAGGCGCCGTTCCTTCAGAAGGAAGGGGCAATCAAGCTGACGGCTGAGCAGCCGGAACGATGGATCCTGACGCTGCCGGAAGAGGTCGAAGTGCGGGCGGACAACGTTGCGGACGGAGTGAGAACGTGGCGCGTGCGCGGGCGGAATTCGGACTTCACCAACACGTATCCGATTTTCGCCTACCGGCAGGAAGACGCCGCGGGAGGGAAGGTGTTGCAACTCGTGCAGGGCACGCTGCGGCTCGATTTTCGATCGGCGGATTATCCGCGGGGGGCGCTGCCGAACGGGCTGCTGCTGGCACTGCTGCTGATCTTTGGGAGCGCGTCGTTTGTGGTGCTGTGTGTGGTGCACCCGAAGGGAGCGGCGGGCGATTGGGTGGCGAAGGTCTTTGCGCGATTCTGGCTGCTGTTGCTTGGTTACTGGGTGCTGCGTGAACTTCCGGTGATTTGCGGCGCCTTGCAGCAACTGCCGTGGCTCGGCCGCTTCTTTGACCTCGCGAAGCCGTTCACGCTCGGGCCGGAGTATCGGCGGTTTTTCACGCCGCAGGGCTGGCTGCCATGGGGCATGGCAGATCTCTACGGCGCGGCCGTCGTGGTGATTTCGCCGGTGTATTCGTGGTTCTGTGACAGGGCTACACCGTGGAGGGAAGACAAGTATGCGGCGTTCGTGGCGTATGTGTTTTCATCGCCCTGGCGGCTGGTGCGGAAGCTGCGGCTGGCGGCGGTGAGGCAGTGGCGGGGGCCGGCGAAGCTGGGTTTTCTCACGTGTTGCGTGAAGGTGTTCTTCATTCCGCTTTTGTGCGCGTGGGTGATTCAGAATTCGCAGCACATGGCGAATCTGACGCGGTCGCTCGATTGGAGCTGGCCGGTGATCAACCGCTACCTGCGCGAGGCATGCATTTTTGTGGATACGGCGGTGTTTTGCGTGGGCTACACGGTCGAGGCGGTGTTTCTGCGGAATCGAATTCGGTCGGTGGAGCCGACGTTTCTCGGGTGGATTGTGTGCCTTTGGTGTTATCCGCCGTTCAATGCGGTCTCGTTTCAGCCGTTCACGGCGAACGCGTGGAATGTGTCGCTGCGAGTGGGGTGGCTGCAGCACGAAATCTGGGCAGTGGTGGGGCAGGCGTTGATCACGTTGAGCTGGGTGATCTTTGCGTGGGCATCGATCGCGCTCGGGTTCAAGGCCTCGAATCTGACGAACCGGGGGATCGTGACGCATGGGCCGTATCGGTTTTGTCGGCATCCGGCTTATACGGTGAAGATTTTCGGATGGGTCGTAGGCGCGGTGTTTTTCGCGGAGCACGGCGCGCTGGGGATGTTCGGGCTGGCGTTGATTTATTTTCTGCGTGCCTGGACCGAGGAGCGGCATCTGGGGCTTGATCCGGAGTATCGGAAATATTGTGACAAGGTGCGGTGGCGGTTTTTGCCGGGGGTGGTGTGAGATCGCGCAGTAACTTCAACCCGATGAACGAAAGCACGCTCCCGGTTGAGGGGGTGGGGCTGTTGGGTTCTGTGGGGGACGTGCGTGAGCCGTGGCTCGGGGCGGCCTGCGCATAAGCCTCCCTCCTGCGATGCGCTTTTTGCTACTTCAGTTGTCGGCTGCGGTCACCGTCTTTGCGGCGGCACCGGTGCCGCGTGACGTCGCGCCGGAGCGGATACGTGGCCCGAAGCCGCGGAATGTCGTTTTTATTCTAAGCGACGATCATCGCTACGATGCGATGAGTTTCATGGGGCATCCGTTTGCGCGGACGCCGCAGATGGACGCGATGGCGCGGAACGGCTTGCATCTGAAAAACGCGCGCGTGACGACATCGCTGTGTTCGCCGAGCCGGGCGTCGACTTTGACGGAGCTCTACACGTTTCGCCATCGCGTGATCGACAACAACCGGCCGATTCCGCCGGGGACGGTTTACTTCCCGCAGTATTTGCAATCGCGGCCGGATTATACGCTGAATGTCGACGGCGAGCGCGTGCGGCAGAAAGGCTACATCACGGATGAGTTGACGGATTATGCGATCGATTGGCTGGCGAAACAGGATCCGGTGGGAGAAGCCGTTTTTCCTGTATTTGTCGCATAAGGCCGTGCACGCGAATTTCCCGCAGTTGCCCACGGTCTTCGCGCTGTGCGGGGAGGAGCACAAATAGTAATCACATAATCGTTTTTAACAGCGAATGGACGTGAATGAAAACCAAGGAGGCGGGATGAGGGGGCGATATTTTATGCTAAGATTCCTGTTGGCTTTTTTGTGGGCGGCAGAGTTGGGCGTGGCCGCGGAGCGGCCGAATGTGGTTTGGCTGACGAGTGAGGATCATGGGCCGGAAATGGGATGTTACGGCGATCCGCTCGCGCGGACGCCGAATGTCGATGCGCTTGCGGAGAAGGGCATGATTTTCACCCGCGTGTGGGCAGTGCATCCGGTGTGCGCGCCGGCGCGGACCGCGCTCATCATGGGCATGTATGGTCACAGCACGGGAGCGATGCACATGCGCTCGATGGTGCCGATGCCGGCGGGCACGAAGATGTTTCCGGAGTTGCTGCGCGAGGCGGGGTATTACTGCACCAACAACGAAAAGGAGGATTACAACCTGCCGAAAACGGAACGCACTTGGGACGAATCATCGAAGGAAGCGCACTGGCGGAAGCGAAGGGAGGGGCAGCCGTTTTTCGCGGTGTTCAATTCGATGAAGAGTCACGAGTCGCAGATTCGGGTGCGTCCGCACGAACTCGTGACGGATCCGGCGAAAGTGCGGGTGCCGGCGTATCATCCGGACTTGCCGGAGGTGCGGCGGGATTGGGCGCAGTATTACGACCAGGTGAGCGCGGCAGATGCGGATGCGGGCGCACGGCTGCGGGAGTTGGAGGAGGCGGGATTGGCGGAGGAGACGATTGTGTTTTATTTCGGAGATCACGGGAGCGGGATGCCGCGGAGCAAGCGGTGGCCGGGCAACTCGGGTTTGCACGTGCCGCTCGTGGTTTATTTTCCGCCGAAGTGGCGGCATCTCGCGCCGGAGGAATATCGGCCGGGTGGAAGATCGGATCGGCTGGTGAGCTTTGTGGATTTCGCGCCGACGCTGTTGAGTTTGGCAGGGGTCCGTCCGCCGGAGTGGATGCAAGGGCGTGCGTTTGCGGGGAAGTGGGCCGGGGACGGTGCGAGCTATTTGTTCGGAGCGCGCGGGCGGATAGACGAGCGCGCGGACGAGGTCCGCAGCGTGACGGACGGGCGGTATGTTTATTTGCGTAATTTTCGGCTGGATACGCCGCAGGGGCCGTTTATCGCGTATCAATTCGAAACGCCGACGACGCGCGTGTGGCGGGAACAATTCGAGGCGGGAAAAACGAATGAGGCGCAGTCAGCGTTCTGGCGGACGCCGCGGGCGCCGGAGGAATTGTATGATTTGCAGAGCGATCCCGACGAGGTCCGCAATCTCGCGGAGTCGGCGGAGCATCGGGCGATCAAGGAGCGGATGCGCGAGGCATTGTTTTCCCATCTGGAAGAAATTCGAGATGTGTGTCTGCTGCCGGAAGGCGAGATGGTGGCGCGGTCGCGGGGCGGATCGCCCTACGACATGGCGCGCAACGGCGACGTGTATCCGTTGCAGCGCATCATGTCCGCGGCGGATTTGGCGGCGGAGCTGGGCTTGGACGATGTCGACAGGTTGGGCGAGTTGCTGCGCGACGATGACAGTGCGGTGCGCACTTGGGCGGCGCTCGGAGTGTTGATGCGCGGCGAGCCGGCGGTGCGGAAAATGGAGGATGCGTTGCAGGTGGCGATGAAGGACGGCTCGCCGTTGGTGCGGGTGGCGGCGGCGCGGGCACTGGCGCAGCATGGGACGAACTCAAGCGACGCGGCGTTGGCGGTGCTGGGGGATCACGCTGATCCGAAGGTGCACGGAGTGTTTGTTGCGATGAGCGCGTTGGAGGCGATCGATCAACTCGGTGAAAAAGGGGAGCCGCTGAAAGCACGCGTGCGCTCGATCGACGATGCTGCCGGCCTGCCGCATCCGCGATATAGGGGGTATGTGCAGAGTTTGAAGGCGGAGATTCTCGAACCGCGCGGTTGGTAGGGGCGGCCGGGACGCCTCGCCCTACATTGATCTGCCGATGCGCTTGAGGTGGACGGCGGGGTGAGAGGGGAAGGGGTTTTCGAGGAGGAGATTGGCGCGGGCGGTGATGTTGGGAGCGGGCCGGAGCTCGCCGGTTTGGCAGTCGAACCAAACGACGCTGAACTCGGCGCCGTCGGCGGCGCTCAGGTCGAGTTGAAGCTTTTCCCCGGCGCGAACGAATGCGGCGTATTCACGGCCTGGATTCGCGAGGCAGTGTTCGCTCGAGGAGAGTTCACGATGAGGGATGGAGCGCGCGAGATCGATCTGACGCGAGAAACGCGCGGCGAAGCCCATTTGGCGGCGGATTTCGGCTTCTTCGGGATTCGGCTCGGGAGGCGAACCGAAGCGCGCGTCCTTGTAGGTGTCCATGTAGATGAAGCTCGTTCCGCGCATCAGCGCGCGCCAGGGCAGCGTCGGGTCTTCGCGCGACTTCAGCCATTCGATGTGGTCGGTGTCGATGATCACGACCTTCCGGCCTTCGACGTCGGGGATGTCGTGGTGGTAGCCATCCTGCTTTTCAGGGGCGATCCAGTCGGCGTTGCTCGCGAAGAGCTTTTCGTTGGTCACGTGCGCGCCGGTGAGTCCGACGAGGTGCTGTTTGGGTTTGGTGCGCTCGTGGGCTTTGATGAAATCGATCCAGTAGTATTGGAAATCGACGGCGCCCTCGTGGAGCTCGTTGCCGATTTCCCACATGAGCCCGTCGATGTCGTTAAGCGTATCGATCATCTTGCGGACGTAAGCTTCCTGGACTTCGAGGACCGCCGGATTTTCGAGGGTGTGAACCTGCAGGCCGGTGCCGCTGCCGTTGGGATCGCCGTCGATGCCGTTGATGTTGTTGGCGCGGTGATACGGGTGGCCGTTGTAGGCTTTGTGCAGGCCGGGTTTGCCGCCGGTTTTGTCGAGGCTGAAGCCTTGGAAAAACATCACCGAAACGTAGATGCCGCGCTCGTTGGCGCGGAGCACGCGTTCGCGCAGGCGGGTGAAGTAGGCGTCGTTGAATTTGGTGAGATCGAACTTCGGTTCGCCGTCCAGCGCGGTGCCGGGACCGGTGCGTTCGTAGATTGTTGGCGAGTAGCGGACCATGCGTTCGGTGAACTGCATCCACGACGCGTGCTCCCAGACCCAGATGCGGAGGAAGTTGTGGCCGTGGCCTGTGGTGAAATCGAGCCACGCTTCGAAGTTAAAATCGGGTGTTTCGGGAAGCTGGCGCTCCTGCACGGTCGCCCACGTGTGGGAGCCAGTGAGGAAAATCGCACGACCGGTGGCGTCGGCGATCCAGCGCGGATTCTCCGGATGGATGCGGAGCGGAGCCGCGTCGGCGGACGCCGCGAGTGCGACGAAGGCGCATGTGAGCGCGGCGAGCTTGGGAACGAGGCGGAAGGTCATGGGGTGGAGCGTAGTTATTTTACGGATGCATCAACGGGTCGGCCGGAGCGCTCGTAGAGTTTTTTGCGCGAGTTCTTGTCCCAGTTGAGCGTGTAGCGGGCGTAGTCGGCGACGATGCGGGCCTTAGCGCGAGGAACGACGATGACCCCATCGCCATCGGCGACGACGACGTCGCCGGGATTGACGAGCACGCCGCCGATGACGACCGGACGGTTGACCGACTCCAGGTCGTTGCGGCCGGCACGGATGCCGCGGGCAGGCTGGCGATAGTAGAGTGGAACCTCCTGCGCGATGATCTCGTCGGTGTCGCGCGCGCCGCCGTTGGTGACGACACCGACGCAGCCTGCGAGCTGCCAGGCGAGGATGTTATTGGAGCCGATGGAGCCGACGTCGGCGCCCGGTGCGTCCTCGATCATTAGGACGGAGCCGGGGCGCAGGACCTTCTGGAATGCCTCGGAGGAGCGGTTGCGATACCAGCCAACCATCCATTCGTTGAACTGCTGTGCGGCGCCTTCGGGAGCGGGGGGCTGTTGGGTGGGAACGTAGCGCGCGGTGACGGCGATGCCGACGACGCGGTGCTTGAATTCCTTGGTGTCGCGCCACAGCGGAGCGATGGCTGGGTCGATGAGACCGACATTTTTCAGGCCGGCGACGTCCATGCCGTCGCTCACATCGGAGACACGCAGATGGGCGAAAGCGGCGAGCAGTTCCTGGTCGTCCTCGAGTGGATAGACCGAGGTCGCGATCAATGCGCTGCCGGCGCGCAAAGCTTCGGAGTCGGGTTCACTCAAGTGGGCAACGTGGGCCGAGGAGGTTGCGAGGCAAAAGAGGCCGATTGCAGACGAGAAGGCGGCGGATGGAGGCTTCATTCCCGACGACGAAAACGTCGTGAGCGTCGATGACCACGGGTCAGGAGTTCATGGGGTTGAACAATCGGGGGCGTTTTCTGCGCTGTCGGGGCCTTTGGGCCTTTCAGTGACAAACGTGAGGAGCTCGATCACAACTGTGACCGCTTGCTCGCGGGGCACGACTGAGAACTGCGGGCGGGGGGCGCTCCTAAAAATCAGAAAAAGTTGGACACCTCAGTCCGTCCAAATGCGCTTTCCTCCCTCTAACTTGCTCCCGCGCTACCTCTGAGGCGAGGTTGAGTTGGCGCCCTCACGGGGAATCGAACCCCGGTTTGAGCCTTGAGAGGGCTCCGTCCTAGCCGCTAGACGATGAGGGCGGCGCTGGGAGGGGAGACGCTTTCTATTTCGGGGCGGGCGTCAAGCGTGGGGTTTGTGGACGCGGAACGACGCACGTGCGATGGCGGGCAAGCGTTGACAGCGGAGCGGGTCTGGTCGGTTTTCAGGTCGCAACGCGCGTATGGCCGATTTTCCCAACTACTTCGATGCGGTGCCTTCGGCGCAGAACGCGCTGGATTTGTTCAAAGGCGAATGGTCATGCCGTTTGCCGGATGAGACTGGCTTGGTGGCAAGCACGGGGCCGGTGCGGGCGTTTGAGGATTATCGAATCGAATGGTTCTCGCGGGCGATTGGCGGGTTTGCGGGGAAGCGCGTGCTCGAACTCGGCCCCCTCGAGGCGGCGCACACGTATATGGTGGAGCGCGCGGGTGCGGCAGAGATCGTGTCGATCGAAGCGAATGCACGGGCCTATCTGAAGTGTCTCGTGATCAAGGAAGTCTTTGGGCTGCATCGCGCGAAATTCGAGCTGGGCGATTTCGTTCCCTATCTGACCAACACGAAAGCGAGCTTCGACATCGCGATCGCGAGCGGCGTGCTGTATCACCAGAAGAACCCGGTCGAGTTATTGTCGTTGCTCGCGCAACATTGCGACACGCTGCTGATCTGGACGCATTTTTACGATCGCGCGGCGATTGCGGCGAATGCGGAAGTCGCGAAGTATTTCGATCCTGAGCCGGCGGTCGCGACGGTCGCGGGATATCGCCACAGTCTCTTCCGCAAGCGTTATGGCGAGGCGTTGCAGTGGAAGGGATTTTGTGGCGGCGGGGCGATCGACTCGTGCTGGCTGCCCAAAAGCGATATCGTGGGAGCGGTGGAGCACTTTGGATTTCGCGTGGTGGATCTTCTGGAGGAAGCGAACGCGAATGGACCAGCGATGTTGCTCGCGGCGCGGCGTTGAGGTGGCGCGCCGTGTTACTGCAGGTGTTGGACGATCGAGAGGATCGGCAGGAATAGCGCGATGACGATCGTGCCGACGAGCAGCGCGAGGAAGACGATCATGAGTGGTTCCAGCAGCGAGGTGAGACTCGCGACGGAGTTGTCGACTTCTTCATCGTAGACGTTCGCGATGCGGCCGAGCATTTCGGCGAGTGCGCCGGTTTCTTCGCCGACTTCGATCATGCTCGCGACCATCGCGGGAAAAATGCGCGAGGCGGCGAGAGGTGCGGCGACGTTTTCGCCGTGCTGCACGCGGCTACGCACGACGTCGATCGCGTCGGTGACGTGGCGATTGCCGCTGGTTTCGCCCGTGATCGCGAGGGCCTGAAGGATGGGGACGCCGCTAGAAAGGAGCGTGCCGAACGTGCGCGCGAACCGGGCGATGGCGGCTTTGAGGAAGAGGTCGCCGATGAGCGGTGCGCGAATCGCGAGCCAATCGAGCGCGCGTTGTCCGGGCGGCGTGCGCTGGAGGAGTGCGATGGACACTCCACTGGCGAAAAGTAGAGCGGCAGAGAGTAGCGCCTGTTCGGAGACGAAGCGGCTGGCGCCGAGCACGACTTGGGTGAGCGCGGGGAGCGGCTGGCCTTTGAGCATGCTCGCGAAGATCTCCTCGAATTTCGGGACTACGAAAACCATCAAGGCTCCGACAATTCCAACGGCGAGGGTGATGACGATGATCGGATACGTCATCGCGGCCTTCACCTTGCCTTTGATGCGCTCGGCTTTTTCGCGGAAAAGAGCGATGCGTTCCAAGACGATCTCGAGCACGCCGCCGGCTTCACCGGCCTTGGCCATGTTGAGATAGAGGCGGTCGAAGACCTTCGGATGCGCGGCGAGGCCGTCGGAGAAACTGCCGCCGGTGCGGATCGTTTCGGCGACATCGTCGATAATGGCGCGAAACGCAGGGTTCTTTTCCTGACGGCTTAAAACCTCGAGCGCGCGAAGCAGGGGCATGCGAGCCGTGACCAACGTGCCGAGTTGGCGCGTGAAAAGGGTGAGAGCTTTGGGGCGGACGGGACTTCCGAGTGTGATCGCGGCGAGCCGCTGGCGGAGGGAACGCGATGGCGGTTTCGACGGGCGATCTGTTGCGGTTGCAATGGCAATGGGAGCGAGACCGCGCGCTTTCAGCGTTGCCGATGCTTCTTCGGGAGAGTTGCTCTCCATCACGCCGTCGCGCTCGCGACCGGTCTTTGCTTCGATTGCGGTGTAGGCAAAAGTCGGCATGGAGAAGCGAGGCGGTTCGCGGTCAGGTGTGCCTCAATACTTCGTCGAGCGACGTTTCGCCGCTGAAAGCGGCGGCCAAGGCGCTTTCGCGGAGCGTGCGCATGCCGTGCGCGAGCGCGGTTTCGCGCACGGTGAGCGCGGAGGACTGGGCGAGCACGAGTTCGCGGATGTCGTCGGTGATGGGCAGCCATTCGAAGATGCCGAGACGTCCGCGATAGCCGGTTTGCGCACAGGCGTCGCAGCCGCGTCCGCGGAAGAAGCGAGGCGTCTCGGGCGTCGTGAGGCCAGCCTGAGCGATCAACTCGGCGGGCGGGGTGTAGTGCTCGCGGCAGGACGGACAGACGCGGCGGACGAGACGCTGGGCGAGCACCGCTTCGACGGTCGAGGCGATGAGAAACGGCTCGATGCCCATGTCGATGAGGCGCGTGACGGCGCCGGCGGCGTCGTTGGTGTGCAAGGTGGAGAGCACCAAGTGGCCGGTGAGGGCGGCTTGGATGGCGACTTGGGCGGTCTCGAGATCGCGCACCTCACCGACCATGATGACGTCGGGATCCTGGCGCAGAAACGAACGGAGCGCCGAAGCGAACGTGAGACCGACGGGCGGATTCACGGGCACCTGCATGACTCCCTCGAGTTCGTATTCGACGGGATCTTCGGCGGTGAGCAGTTTCGAGTCGGGCGTATTGATTAAACGGAGACCGCTGTAGAGCGTGGTCGTTTTTCCCGAACCGGTGGGGCCGGTGACGACGAAGATGCCGTTGGGGCGGCGCAGGGTCGCGGTGACGCCCGTCAGGACGTCGGGCGGCATTCCGAGTTGCGCGAGATCGAGCTGGACGGCGGACTGATCGAGCACGCGCAGGACCACGCTTTCGCCGAACTGGGTTGGAAGCGTGGAGACGCGGAGATCGACGGCGCGGCCGGCGAGGGTGACCTTGATGCGGCCATCCTGGGGCAGGCGACGTTCGGCGATGTTGAGGTGGGCGAGGACCTTGATGCGCGACGTGATCGGCAGCGCGAAGGCCTTGGGTGGAGGCGTAAGTTCGTAGAGCGCCCCATCGATACGGTAGCGTATCCGGACTTCGGTTTCGAACGGCTCGAAATGGATGTCGCTCGCGTGATCGCGCACGGCGCGGGCGAGGACGAGATTTACGAAGCGAACGATGGGTGTTTGGCCGGCGAGGGTTTCGAGGTCGTGCGCGGAAAGATCCTTGTCTGGCGTCTCGGGGAGAGGCGCGGAGCCGAATTCCTGTAGGATATCTTCGAGCGACGATTCGTCCTCGCCATAGTAGCGACGCACCAGCGCCTGGACCTCGGCGGGGTCGCCGACGACGAGGCGAACATCGCGACCCGTGGCAAACGACAGATCGTCGATGGTTTGGCTGTTAAAAGGATCGACGGTGAGCACATCGAGGCCGCGGTGATCGTGGCGCACGGGCAGCGCTCCGTAATCGCGCGCGAGCGAAGCGGGCAGCGAGGCGATGCAATCGGGCGCGAGCGTCGGAGGAATTTCGCGGAGATAATCGGTGTGGAGCGTCGCGGCGACTGCGCGCAGCAGTTCGTCTTTTGCGAGCAAACTGGAATCGAGGAGGACGGCGGCGAGAGGCTTGCCGGACGCGACGTGTTGTTCGCGCGCGGCTTCCAGCTGCGTGGGCTCGATGAGAGATTGATCGCGCACCAGTTCGTAGATGGCCTGGCTGTGGCTCTCGAACATGGTGGCGAAGCGCGAGGCGGATCAGAGCTCCTTCAACTTCAATCCCATCGCGAGGAGCTTTTCGCGCATCAGCGTGGGATCCTGGGCTTTTTCGACGGCTTCGTCGGGAGTGATGAGTTCACGGTTCACGAGGCTCATCAGGTGTGTATCCATCGTGATCATACCGAGGTTCGCGCCGGTTTGGATGTCGGACGGGATGCGGAAGGTTTTATTTTCCCGGATCAGCGACGCGATCGACGTGGTGGTGACCATGATCTCGTAGCCCGCGATGCGGCCGCCGCCGACCTTCTTGCAGAGCACCTGGGAAATGACCGCCTGGACGGAAGACGCGAGCTGCGTGCGGATCATGTCCTTCATGTTCGCCGGAAAAGCGTCGACGATGCGGTCGATGGTTTTCGCGGCGCTGTTGGTATGGAGCGTGCCGAAGACCAAGTGGCCGGTTTCGGCGGCGCTGATGGCGGCTTCGATGGTTTCGAGGTCGCGCATTTCGCCGACGAGAATGATGTCGGGATCCTGGCGGAGGGCGCGGCGAATGGCTTCGGCGAAACTCGGGACGTCGGAACCGATCTCGCGCTGGGTGACGACGCAGCGCTTGTGATTATGGTAATACTCGATCGGGTCCTCGATGGTGATGATGTGACCGTCGCGGTTCTCGTTGATGTAATTGATCATCGACGCGAGGGTCGTCGATTTGCCGGAGCCGGTCGGGCCGGTAACGAGAATGAGGCCGCGCGGACGATAGAGGAGTTCGCGAATCTTATCGGGCAGGCCGATGTCCCGCAGACCGAACATTTTGTAAGGGATCTGGCGCAGCACCAAACCGTAGCTGCCCTTGGCCTTGAGCACGGAGACGCGGAAGCGGGCTTTCTCGCCGAACGCGAAGCCGAAGTCGGAGCCGCCGTTGAGCTTCACGTTGCTGATGTGACTGTCGGGCGTAATCGACAGCATGAGTTTCTCGGTATCGGCGGGGGTAAGGTTTGGACCTTCGATGGGCGTCATGCTGCCGCTGAGACGGAGGGTGGGCGGCTGACCGACTTGGAGGTGGAGATCGGAGGCGTTTTGCTCGACGACGAGATCGAGCAGTTCGTTCATTTCGTAACTCATGGCTGGAAAGAGTTGGGGCGTTGCGCGTCCGGTCGGCCGGTGGTCGGGCGGGACATCCTAGCTGGCGTCACGGGTGGTGATCGAGACGACTTCCTCGATGGTGGTCAAACCAGCGCTGGCTTTGCGCAGGCCATCTTCGCGCATCGTGCGCATGCCGTGGGCGCGGGCGTAGGCGCGCAAACGTGCGGGGCTCGTGCCGGTGTGGATCATTCGCCGAAGTTCGTCGTCCATTTCAAGAATTTCGAAAATGCCCGTCCGTCCGCGATAACCGGTGCCGTTGCACGCGGGACAACCGATCCCGCGGGCGAAGGACGCGGCGGAGATTTGATTGGCGGTGAGCGAAATGCTGGCGAGTTCGGAAGCTGTGGGGTGGTGCGGCGCGCGGCACTTTTCACAGATTTTTCGGACCAGCCGCTGGGCCATCGCAGCGCGCAGGGAGGTGGCGACCAGGAAGGGGCGCACGCCGAGATCGGCGAGACGCGTGACGGCGCCGGCGGCGTCGTTGGTGTGGAGGGTCGAAAGGACCATGTGGCCGGTGAGCGATGCGTTGATCGCAATCTCGGCGGTTTCGCGGTCGCGGATTTCTCCGACCATGACGACATTCGGCGCTTGTCGCAGCATGGCGCGGAGTGCGGAGGCGAACGTCATGCCGATCTCGGGACGCACCGGGACCTGGTTGATGCCGGCGAACTGATACTCGATCGGATCCTCGACGGTGATGATTTTGCGTTCGGAGCGATTGAGGTGATGAAGGCAGCTGTAGAGCGTGGTCGTTTTGCCGGAGCCGGTGGGGCCGGTGACGAGAATCATGCCGTCGGGCTGAGCGATGAGGCGTTGAAAAACGGCGTGATCGTCGGGGGCGAAGCCGAGTTCGGGCATGCCGAGTTGCAGGGATTCCTGATCGAGGATGCGCATCACGATGCTTTCGCCGTGAGCGGTGGGCAAAGAGGAGACGCGCAAGTCCAGCGCGCGTCCGGCGACGGTGGCGCGGATGCGTCCATCCTGCGGGATGCGTTTCTCCGCGATGGAGATGTTGGCCATGATCTTGAGCCGGGAGATCACGGCGAGTTGGAGTCGCTTGGGTGGTGGGTCGGCTTCGATAAGTGCGCCGTCGATCCGATAGCGAACGCGAAAGCGGCGGGCGAGCGGTTCGAGGTGGATGTCGGAGGCGCGACGTTGCACGGCGGCCGCGATGATCGATTGCACGAGCTGAACGACGGGAGCGTCGGTGTCGTCGATTTCGACCGCTTCGGAAACGGTCGAAACCGGCACGGAGACTGGGTGAGGTGAGGCGGGAGAATTTCGCTGCGGATTCTCGAGTGAGAGCGACGTGGGATCGGGTTCGCCCGTAGTGAAGCGCTCGATACCGTAGGCGCGCTTGAGGGCTTGTGAGATGGCGTCGGGGGTCGCGGCGAACGGGAGAATTTCTTTGCCGGTGACGTGCGAGAGGGAGTCGAGCGCGTTGGTGTCGAGCGGATCGGCTATCGCGATGTGCAGCCGGGAATCGTCGAGCGCGAGCGGAACGACGCGATGACGTTGAGCGAGAGCCTGGGGGACGAGCGCGAGCGCGGCAGGAGGCGGGCGCGTGCCGGGCAGGTCGATGAATTCGACGGCCGATGCTTCGGCGAGGAGTTTCGCGATCGTTGGTTGATCGAGTGCGCCTTGGGTTTGAAGGATGTCGAGCAGCCGCGGCGGAGGGAGAGTGGTGTCCCGGTGCCGCGACGCGGTTTCGCGGGCGGTGGCGAGTTGGTCTGCAGTCAGCGCGCCGCGGGCGAGGGCGAGTTGAAGGACGAATTCGTCGGCAGGAGTGGACACGGAAGCGACGCGGCGACTATTGGCGGCGTCGTGTTGCATTCAACTAACAATTGCGGCGATGCGTGTCAGCAGGGGCTGAAAAAGAAAAGAACCACGAATGGACACGGACGAAGACGAATGCCGAGGGGCGCTCGTCGTTGTTCGTGTTCATTCGTGGTTCGAATGAACGGGCGCGAACGTGAGCGGCGGTCCTAGGTGCGGCTGAGGCCGAGGAGAAATTCGGCGTTCGATTTCGTCTTTTTGAGACGCGTGATGAGCATTTCCATCGACTCGATCGGGCCGAGACCCTGCATCGCGCGGCGGAGGCCGTAGATGCGTTGGAGCTCTTCGGGATGGTAGATGAGCTCTTCCTTGCGGGTGCCGGAACGGTCGATGTTGATCGCCGGGAAAATGCGGCGTTCGACGAGGCCGCGGTCGAGGTGGAGCTCGCAATTGCCGGTGCCTTTGAACTCTTCGAAGATGATTTCGTCCATGCGGCTGCCGGTGTCGATCAGCGCGCTGGCGATGATCGTGAGACTGCCGCCCCCTTCGATGTTGCGCGCGGATCCGAAGAAGCGCTTTGGCTTTTGGAGCGCGTTGGATTCGAGGCCGCCGGACATGGTTTTGCCGCCGGTGGTGAGCGCGTTGTAGGCGCGGGCGAGACGAGTGATGGAATCGAGAAGGATGACGACGTGTTCGCCGAGTTCGACGCGGCGACGCGCATTCTCGATGACCATCTCGGCGCAGTGGACGTGGCTCTCGGGCGTTTCGTCGAACGTCGAGGAGACGACCTCGCCCTTGGTGTGGCGGCGGAAATCCGTCACTTCTTCCGGCCGCTCGTCGATGAGCAGAAGAATCAGTTTGGCGTGCGGGCTGTTCGCCGTGATCGAGTTGGCGATGTTCTGGAGGAGAACGGTTTTTCCGGTGCGCGGCGGAGCTACGATCAAGGCGCGCTGGCCGAAACCGATCGGCGTGAGGATGTCGACTGCGCGCATGGACACATCTCGCTGGGTTTCCTCGGATTCGAGGAGGATGCGCTGAAGCGGGTAGTAGGGGACCAGCTCCTCGAACGGCGTAATCTTGGAGATTTCCGCGGGGGCCATGCCCATGACGGACTCGATGCGCACCACGGAGGGGCAGCGTTCGCCAGGCTGGGGCGCTTGGACGGAGACCTCGACGCGATGGCCGCGTTTCAAGCCGTAGAGCCGGACGAGGCTGTCGGGCAGGTAGGGATCTTCCGGATACAGCCGATAATTGACATGTTCGTGGACGATGAACGCTCCGCGATCGGTGACATCGATGTAGCCGCGATCCTTGAGCGGAGTTTTGCGCTCGGCGGCGAGGGTGAGGATGGCGGAAAGCAGCTGCTTTTTGTTCGGCGCGCCATCGACGGGAACGCCGAGCTCGCGAGCGAAGGCGGTTAATTCGCCCAGGGACTTCGCGTAGATTTCGTTGATGAAAATCGGCGTGCCGCCTCCGGACGAAATTTCGTTAGCGAGCGTTTCGAGCGCCGCGAGATCTTCGAAGCGGGAGGGATTTGGCAACTCGCCAATGACCGGCGCGGTGCTGGGCGGGGGCGGTTGTTGCGGGTGTTGTTCGCGGGGACCGCCGCCGCCGCCTTGCCAGTGTCCGCCACCGCCGCCACCGCCGTGACGGCCGCGTTTGCGTTTGTTGCGCTTCCAGAAGTCACGGTCGCCGCGGCCTCCACGGTCGCCTCGTTCTCCGCGATCGCCCCCGCGCTCGGCGCGATCGCCACCGCGGCCGCCGCGATCTTCGCCGCGATCGCCGCTGCGTTCCTGCCATTCGGGCTGACCTTGCGGACGCGCTTGTGCGGAGTCGTCGGATTGAGCGGGAGAAGGGGATTGCCCAGCGTTCGCGGGTGCGTCGTGGCGAGAATCTTCACGAGGCTCGGGCGCACGTTCCTCGGGCGCGCGTTCGGCGGCGGGCTCGGGCTCGCGTCGCGTTTCGCGCGGAGGTTCCGGTTCGGCCCGCGGAGGAGGCGGCGGCTCCGGCGGGGCGGAAGGTTCTGGCGCGGGGGCGAGTTCCATCTGCGCGTCGGCGGGCGCGCTTTCGGCGGTGGTGGCCTTCGCGGAGCGGCTGGTGCGGCCGCGAGTCACGCGCGACGTGGTTTTACGCCGGGTGGGCTTCTTTTTTGCGGTGCTTTCCGCACCGTCACTGGCGTTGGGGTTTTCGTCGTCGTTTTTCGAAGGCATGTCGGTCGTAACAAGTTGAGTTCCCCGGCTGGGGAAAAGGGAGAGGAAGCTGGCCCGATTTCTCAGCGGGTCACCGGCAGAACTGTGATGAGCCGGTCGATCTGCGCTTCGAGAAACTCGGGCGAGCCGTCGTTCCAAAGAACGAAATCGGCCGATTCAATTTTGTGCGCCAGTGGCAGTTGCTTGGAAATTCGTTGCTCGGCGAGCGCGCGTGGGAGGCCGCGTTGCTCCAGTCGAGCGAGTTGCTGGGTCGCAGAAGAGGCAACGCACACCGTGAAATCAAACCAAATTTCCAAAGCTTTCTCGAAAAGCAGCGGCACCTCCACGATCCAGTCGGCGTTGGGTTCCGCAGCGAACACCGACCGCCACAATCCGAACAGCGGCGGGTGCGTAAGTTCCTCCAGCCACTGCCGCTCCGAGTCATGGGGAAACACCCGCGTCGCGAGGGCGGCTCGGTCAACGGAACCGTCGGCGCGAAAGACGTCGGCGCCGTAGCGTTCGCGCAGGGCGGCCACGACGGAGGCTGAGGGTAAAACGCGTTCGCGGATGAGGGCGTCGGAGTCGAGCAATCGAAAGCCGCGGCGCGCGAACATTGCCGCTGCCGTCGTCTTACCGCATCCGATCCCGCCCGTAAGCCCCAGTGTCATGTGTGGTTTGCGGGGGAGGTTTCGACTTGCTCGCGTATTTCGCAAATCCTTAATGGCTCCGTCCTGTCCGGTCCTTCTCCGGTGGGGCCGTCCCCTTCAACCTTCATGCTTCCGCGCGTCGACACGAAGAGCGCCCCGGCCGTCGCTGCTTGGGTTCAGGAGAAGTTCCATGGGCTCTATCCTGACGAGAAAACCAGCTGGCTGCCGCGCTTGTTTAGCGAAGTGGCGGACCTTTTCGAGGGACGTCATCCCGATTATCAGGCGGTTGATCTTCGTTATCACGATCTCGAGCATACGTTGCAGACGACGGTGTGTTTGACGGAGCTGCTGGACGGACGCGCACGGCGCGCGGTGACGCCGCGGCTGGGCGCACGACCGTTTCAATTCGCGATCGCGGCGGTGATGTTGCACGACGCGGGTTATCTGAAGCTGCGCCACGATGGGAGAGGCACGGGCGCGAAGTATACGTTTTGCCACGTGCTGCGGAGCTGTGCGTTAGCGGCGTCGTATCTGCCGACCTTGGGAGCGACGGAGTCCGAAATCGGGGGAGTGTTGGGGGCGATCAGTTGCACGGGACCGACCAAGCAGATCAGTCGGCTGCATTTCGAAAATCCCCTGCAGCGCTTCATCGGATGTGCGCTCGCGACGGCGGACTATCTGGGGCAGATGGCGGCGCCGGATTATCCGGAGGAGTTGGAGATCCTTTACGCGGAGTTTTGCGAATCGGACGAGTATGCGAATGTGCCGCAGGAGCGGCGGGCGTTCAAATCGGCGGACGAGTTGATTGCGCGCACGCCGGCGTTCTGGAGAAGTATCGTGCTGCCCAAGCTGCGCAACGACTACGAAGGCGCGTATTCGTTTCTCCAGGACACGACGACGGGAGCGAATGCTTACGTCGAGGCGGTGGAGCGGAACATCGCGATCATCGAAAGCCGGTCGGCGCGTTTGGCGGCGGCGAGCTGAACGACGCGTTCGGAAAACCTATGCTCGCCACGATCGTATCCGCCTCTTTGCAAGGAATTGACGCTGAGCTCGTGCATGTGGAGGTGAACGCGGGCGAGGCGGGAGATCCGAAATTGATTCTGGTCGGGCTGCCCGATGCGGCGGTGAAGGAATCGGATGACCGCGTGTTTTCGGCGTTGAGCAACAGCGGGTTCAAGCCGCCGCGGACGCGCACGACGATCAATCTCGCTCCGGGACATTTGCGGAAGGAGGGACCGTTTTACGACCTGCCGATCGCGCTCGGCATTTTGGCGGCGACGCATCAGGTGCATGCGGAGGCGATGGGCGAATGGATGATTGCGGGGGAGCTGAGCTTGTCGGGGGCGACACGGCCGGTGCGTGGCGCTTTGGCGATGGCGCGGTTGGCGCGAAAGCTCGGCAAGCGCGGGCTGCTGTTGCCGGGAGTATCGGCGGAGGAAGCGGCGTGCGTGGAAGGCGTCGAAATAATTCGGGTGGATTCGCTGGATGCGGCGGTGCGGTTTTTAGCGGGAGAGAAAGCGATTCAGCCGCTGCCGGCGCGGCAGATTCCGTCACGCGCCTCGTTGCCGGAAGGCGCGGCGGATTTTGCGGAGATCAAAGGACAGCATGCGTTGCGTCGCGCGGTGGAAGTGGCGGTCGCGGGCTCCCATAATTTGCTGATGATTGGTCCGCCGGGCGCGGGGAAATCGATGGTGGCGAAACGCGTGCCGTCGATCATGCCATCGCCGATCCTCGAGGAGCAGTTGGAGATTGTGAGCATTCATTCGGCGGCGGGACGGACCTTGTGCGGCGAGATGGCGTGGGGCTCGCGGCCGTTTCGCAGTCCGCATCACACGATTTCGGATGTGGGCTTGTTAGGGGGCGGTTCGATTCCTGGTCCCGGCGAAATCTCGCTGGCGCACAATGGGGTGTTGTTTCTGGACGAGTTGCCCGAGTTCAAGCGGTCGGCGTTGGAGGTGTTACGGCAGCCGATCGAAGATGCGGAAGTGACGATTTCGCGGAGCGCGGGGAAGGTGACGCTCCCGTGTGCGTTCATGTTGGTGGCGGCGATGAATCCGTGTCCCTGCGGGTATTTGGGCGATACGAAGCATGAGTGTCGGTGTTCGCCGACGCAGATTCAGCGGTATCGATCGCGGATCAGCGGTCCGTTGCTGGATCGCATCGACATTCACATCGAGGCGCCGGCGTTGTCGCTGGCGGAGTTGAGATCGGAGAAGACGGGCGAGTCGTCGGCGACGATTCGGGAGCGAGTGGAAGCAGCGCGGGAGCGGCAGCGGGCGCGTTTTGTCACGACGCGCACCATGGCGAATGCGCGAATGAGCCAGGCGCAGATTCGCAAGCACTGCGCGATCGATCCCTCGCTCGGCGATCTGCTGCAGCATGCGATGGAGCAGCTGAGCCTATCGGCGCGCGCGTATGATCGGATTTTGAAAGTGGCGCGGACGATTGCCGATCTGGCGGGTGCCGAGCGGATCGAGTCGCCACATCTGCTCGAAGCGATCCAGTATCGGAGCCTGGATCGAGCGCAGTTTTACTGAAGCGGCAAGGAGAGCGGGGTCGGCGCGGAGGCGCGCGCGGGGAGCTTTTTGACGAGCACGGGCGAGCTGAGGCCGGGAAGGCGTTCGGAAAATTCGTCGGTTTCGCCGGCCTGGCGGAGGGCTCGTTGCACCATGCCCATGCGAGCGTCGAGGTTGTCGATCATCGATACGAAGACGGCTTCGGGCGTGGCGGCGTAAACGGCGGCGCCCCATTCGGGTTCGCCCTGATGCGAGAGGATCACGTGTTCGAGCCGCTCGAGCAGTTCGGGCTCGAGCTTCGATTTCATCGCGGCCTTGCGCGCGAGCTGATAGCCGAGGACGACGTGGCCTTGAAGGATGCCGCGACGGCTGCGTTTCGTGGCGAGCGTGCCCTCGTATTCGATGGTTTTGCCTGTATCGTGAAGAAGGATACCGGCCATCGCGAGATCGGCGTCGACCTCCGGGTAGAGCGGAAGAAGGGCCTTGCAGGCGCGGGCCATGTGCAGCGTGTGTTCGAGGAGGCCGTGACGGTAGGCGTGGTGCATCGCGACGGCGGCGGGGGACCAACGGAAAGTTTCGCCGATGTCGTCGAAGACGGCGCGAACGGTCGCGCGAAGTTCGGGATGAACGATGGATTCGATGAACGTGTTGAACTCGGTCCACATCGCGTCGGCGTTTTCCGGCGCGGTTTCGATGAGGTTATCGAGGAGGCCGGGGGCACTGAGCTCGGACTCGGAGAGGACGGCGACCCGCGCGAGTTTGGGCGAGAGGCGGCCCTGGTAGAAATCGATTTTGCCCTCGACGCGAATGACGGCGCCCTCGCCGGCGCTGCGAAGCGTTTCGAAGACGGGGCTGTCGCTGAAGACGGTGCAGTTGCACGAGCCGCTGCGATCGCCGAGTTCGACGCTGATGAACGGGTTGCCGTTGGAGGCGGTTTTGGCGATGAGCTTCTTGAGGACGAGCAGGCTGTTGAAAGGGCGGCCGTTTCCTGCGCCTTCGAAGGCTTTGAGTTCGCGGATGCAGGACAGCGGGAATTCGTCGGACATGCGGGAGGTTTGGCGGAGGCGTTTGGGAGCGACAAGCTTCGGTTCGAACGAAACGCGGCGAGTGAAGTGTCATACCTTGTATGACACTTTCGGAAGGCGTCAGGTGGTGCTGTGTTGCTTCACGAGCTGGGTGAAAGTGCGGAAGAAGGGGTGGTGCACGTCGCGGAGGAGGGAGTAAAAGACGGTTTCGCTGGGGAGGACGTGAGCGCCGGCGCGGAGGAGGGCGTCGAGGCAGGTGCGGGCGTCATCAGGGCGGCGTGCGCCGAGGCAGTCGGAGAGAAGCGTGACTTCGAGGCCGGAGGCGAGGGCATCGAGGGCGGTTTGGTAAACGCAGACGGGTGTTTCGAGACCGCAGAGGAGAAGGTGTTCGGTGGGGCGGGATGCGATGGCGGCACGGATCGACGCGTCGCCGAAAGCGGAGAAGGTGGTTTTGGGAAGCGCGACGGGCGCGGGGAGGAGTGAAAGAAGCTCGGGGGCGGTGGAGCCGAGTTTTTCGGGGACCTGTTCGGTGAAGAGGACGTCGAGGCCGAGACTGGCGGCGGCCTGAATGGCGAAGGTGCAGCGACGCTGGAGGGCGTCGGGGGCGTGCATCGCTTTCAGGAAGACGGGTTGGAGATCGAGGCAAAGAAGAAGGAGATTGGGATGGCTGCTCATGAACGAAGTGGTGCGGGGCGTTTAGCCGGCGAAGTATTTTTCGCGGGCTTTGACCTGGACGATTTTTTTCTCGGGGAGAATGCAGGCGGTGAGGCGGCCGCCCATGGCGCAGGCGGTGTCGATGCCGAGCGACCACTTCAGGCGGCGGATTCTGGGGCGGGAGGTGTGGCCGTAGACGACGAAAGGCGGGCCTTTCCAGAGCGAAGACCAATGCGGGCACTCGGGCGCTTCGGAGCGTTTGCGCGGAGTGCCGTCGTTATCGATATTCTGGATACGGGTGACGACCCGCGCAGGCTGGCGGCGCCAGGGCTCGTGGGGAAGGAAGCCGCCGTGGACGAGGACGATGTTGTGCGCACGATCGTGATACGTGAGCGGCATGGCCTGCATGTAGGCCCAGTCGCGGGGCGTGAGTTGCTCAAGCGTGTCGTAGTCGTTTTTCTTGAGATGCGTGGGATCGCCGGTTTTGCGGTAGTTGAGGAGGCGGAGCTCGTGATTGCCGAGGAGGGCGAGGTGGGCGTGTTGGCGGGCGAGCGCAATCACCTTGGAGCTGTCGGGGCCGCGGTTGATGAGATCTCCGAGGAGGATGACGCGGTCGTGGCGTTCGAGCTGGAGTTTCTCGAGCAGATCTTCGAATTCGCGATGGCAACCGTGGATATCGCCGATGGCGATGAGGCGTCCTCTCATCGGGTAGGATTTTGACTAGCGTTCGATTTTTGCGGGGCTAAACACAAGGCGCAATGGAACTGACGCTGCACTCTTTGGGGAAGAATTGCCGGGTGACCGGACGTGACTTTGTGGAAGGCGAGCGGGTGGCGTCGTTTCTGGTGCGCGAGGCGAATGGCGAGATCGCGCGTCACGACGTGCTGGCGAGCGAAGTGGAACGATACGAGCGGCCAGAGTTCGTGTTTTGCTCGTGGACACTCGCGTTCAAGACCAAGCGGGCGGAAGAAAATCCGGATCGGGCGATGAAGCTCACGGCGGAGAATTTGTTCGTGACGCTCGCGGATCCTCTCGCGGAGCCGAATGAAGAAAACACGCCCTTGCTGCAGTTTCTGGCGCTGATGTTGGAGCGAAAGAAGGTGTTGAAACCGCGCGGACTGAATGCGGACAAGACGAAGCAAGTCTATGAGCATGCGAAGACGCGGCTGACGTATGAAGTGCCGGCGGGCGTGTTGGATGAAGCGTTCTTCGTCAATATTCAGGGGCGGTTGGATTTGCTGGTGGGCGGGCCGAAAAAGAAGGCATCGGAGGCGAAGGAAGAGGCGCAGGAACCCGTGAAAACGGAAGCGCCGGCGAACGAGGCGGAGCCGAAACAGGAGAACGCGGGCTGAGTATCGTCGTCGCTATCCGGCGGCGGCGGCGGGAGGACTGCCGCGGAGAAGGGCGGCGGCCATGAAGAAACGCTGGGCGGCGAACGCGGGCTCGTTCGTTGCGCGGGAGTTCGCGGCGTAAGTGCTGTCGGGCTGGAGTTCGCGGGCGTCTTCGTTGTCGCGGAGTTCGGAGGCGAGGATTTCCTCGACGAGACGTTTCTTGAACTCGGGGTCGTCGATCGGAAAAAGCGCTTCGACGCGGCGGAAGAAATTGCGGGACATCCAATCGGCGCTGCCGCAATAGACGAGCGGATCGCCGGCATTTTCGAAGTAGTAGATGCGGGCGTGTTCGAGGAAGCGGCCGACGATGCTGCGCAGGCGGATGTTTTCGCTGAGGCCTTTCACGCCGGGGACGAGACAGCAGGTGGCACGGACGATGAGGTCGATTTTCACGCCCGCCTGGGACGCGGCGTAGAGGTTGTCGATGGTGACCTGATCCACGAGCTTGTTCATCTTGGCGATGATGCGCGCGGGTTTGCCGGCGGCCGCGTTGGCGGCTTCACGGGCGATGAGCTCCTGGATGCGGGCGTGGAGATTGAACGGAGCGACGAGGAGACGTTTGAACTCAGGGGTGCGTCCGGCCCCGGTGAGGGTGTTGAAAAGTTGAGCGACTTCTTCGCCGAGGGCTTCGTTGGCGGTGAGGAAGGAAATGTCGGTGTAGAGGCGGGCGGTTTTGGGATTGTAATTCCCGGTGCCGAGGTGGACGTAGCGTTTCATCGCGCCGCCCTCGCGGCGGACGACAAGGCAGCACTTGCAGTGGGTTTTGTGGCCGATGAGTCCGTAAACAACGTGGACGCCGGCTTCCTCCATTTGGCGCGCCCAGTGGATGTTGTTGGCTTCGTCGAAGCGGGCTTTCAGTTCGACGAGGGCGGTGACCTGTTTGCCGTTGGTGGAGGCGTCCATGAGGGCGCGGACGACGGGCGAATCGCCGCTGGTGCGGTAGAGCGTCTGCTTGATGGCGAAGACTTCGGGATCGCGTGCGGCCTGCTCGATGAAATCGACGACGGGCGTGAAGGCGTCGTAGGGGTGGTGGAGCAGGATCTCGTGTTCGCGGATGGCGTCGAAGATCGAGACGTGGGTGCGCAAGCGGGGGACGTCGGCGGGAGCGAAGGGCGGATATTTGAGGTCGGGGCGATCGATGATGTCGTAGAGACTCATCAGACGCAGGAGGTTGATCGGGGAAGGAACGCGAAAGGCGAATTCGCGCGGCAGCTGCAGGTGACTGCAAAGGAGGGCGAAAATGTCGTCCTCGACGCCGTCTTCGATTTCGAGACGCACGGTAGCGCCGCGGCGGAGATTGCGCAGCTCCTCCTCGATTTTTTTCAGCAGATTCTCGACCTCCTCCTCGTCGATGTAGAGATCGCTGTTGCGGGTGATGCGAAACGCGTGGGCGCCGTGGATGCGGTATCCAGGAAACAAGGACACGGCGTAGCGCTTGATGATTTCGCTGAGGAAAATGTAGCGTTCGGGACCGTCGGAATCGGGCTCGAGCTGGACGATGCGCGGCAGGATTCGCGGGACGGGGAGGATGACGATGGTCTTTTCGACCTCGGGTGTTTCGGGATCGTCGAGCGCGAGGAGGACGTTGAGCGTTTTATTGACGATTTGGGGGAACGGATGGGATTGGTCGACGGCGAGCGGGGTGAGGACGGGGGAGACTTGGGTATGGAAGTAGTTTTGGGCCCATTCGGCTTCGCTCTCGGTGAGCTGGGTGCTGGCGCGGAAGTGGATGTTTTGTTTCGCGAGCAGCGGAACGAGTTGTTCGTGCCAGCAGCGGTATTGATCGTTGACGAGATCGTTGGCGGCGGTGCGGACGCGTTTCAGTTGTTCGCGCGGCGAGAGGCCGTCGAGGCTGAGATCGGCGGCGCCGGCGTCGGCTTGCTGGATGAGTCCGGCGATGCGGATTTCGAAAAATTCGTCGAGGTTGGAGCTGACGATGGCGAGGAACTTGACGCGCTCGAGGAGGGGATTGGTGTCGCTGCGCGCCTGTTCGAGGACGCGGCGGTTGAAGTTGAGCCAGCTCTGTTCGCGGTTGGCGTAAAGGGGGCGATTTTCGGTCGTCGCGGTGCGCGCGATCGATTTGCCGGTGGCGCCGGCGATGCGCGGCTTTCGAGGGCGTTTCGCGGAAGATTGGGCCATGCGAAGAGGTGAGGTTGCGCGGCCGCGGACGACGGACCAGCGGATTAGCGGGCGTAACAGAAATGTTACACGACGCGGGGGAATCGCAACGTGGGGCGGTGCGTTGAGGTTGCGCGCCGAGGGTGGCCGCGCCTCCATCAGTAACAGCGAAGTTACAGGCGGACGGGGACGCCGCGGGAGCCGAGGAATGTTTTCGCCTGGGAAATCGTGTAGGTGCCGAAATGGAAGATACTCGCGGCGAGAACGGCGCTGGCGTGACCCTGGTCGAGCACATCGGCTAGGTGATCGAGCGTGCCGGCGCCGCCGCTGGCGATCACGGGGACGGTGACGGCGTCGCTCACGGCGCGCGTCAGGTCGATGTCGTAGCCGTCGCCGGTGCCGTCGCGGTCCATGGACGTCAGAAGGATTTCGCCGGCGCCAAGTTCGACGGCGTGCTTGGCCCAAGCGACGGCATCGAGTTCGGTGGGATTGCGTCCGCCGTGCGTGTAAACGCGCCAGGATCGGCCGTCGGGTTCGCGTTTGGCGTCGATGGCAACGACGATGCATTGGGCGCCGAAGCGGTTGGAGGCATCGGCGATGAGCTGCGGATTTTTGATCGCCGCGGTATTGAGCGAGACTTTGTCGGCGCCGGCTCTGAGCATCGTTTCGATGTCGGTGACGGTGCGAAGACCGCCGCCGACGGTGAGCGGCATGAAGCACTGCTCGGCGGTGGCGGCGACGACGTCGTGCATGATTTTGCGTTCGTCGCTCGAGGCCGTGATATCGAGGAAGATGAGTTCGTCGGCGCCTTGGGCGTCGTAAGCGCGAGCGGTGGCGACGGGATCGCCGGCGTCGCGGAGCTGCTGGAACTTCACGCCTTTGACGACGCGGCCGGCGTTGACGTCCAAACACGGAATAATTCTACGCGAGAGCACGGGTTGGTTTTGGGTTTTGGGTTTTGAGTTTTGGGTTCGCAGGCGTGGTGCGCGTGTCGAACTTGTAGCCGGTGTGTGGCGCGTGCCGCAGGTAAGTCATGAAACCACCGATGAGGCGCGAGGTGGATTCGGCGAGACGATACGCTTCGTCGAACTGGGTAGGGGTGATATAGTTCTCGTCGAGCGCGCAATAGAGCTGGTCCTTTATCTCTCCGACGGAGCCTTTGGCTGTTGAAAGGAACTGGAGAAACTCGCGGTTGCCGCCGCGTTCGAAACCCTCGGCGATGTTGGAGCCGGGCGAAATGGCTGCACGGCGGATTTGATCCACCAGAGCGAAATCCGAAGAGAAAGGTTTTGCGCGAGTCAGAGCATAGACGGCTCGACGGAGTTTGCGGGCGGAGAGCCACGCTTCGATGTCTTCGAACCGCTGGATGGTGGCCATCTCCCGACTCTCGCGAGTCGAAACCCAAAACTCAAAACCCAAAACTCCGAACCGACTACTCGACGCTTTAGGCGTCGAGCAGCGCGACGTCGGGATCGAAGTTGACGATCAGGCGGTAGACGTGGCCGGGGCGCATGATCAGCGGGTGATCGCGGACGAGATACTGGAGGTAGTGAACCTTGCCGTAGTTCGTGCGATACGTGGGATCGTCGCTGACGACTTCGGTTTCACGCCAGGTGCCTTGAAAGTCGTCTTTCGCGACGGTGCAGCGGTGACCTTGCTGGCCGAGCGTAAGCGAACCGGGGAGACGATACTTCGAGTGCGGGGCGGCGATCGCGATGACGTAGCGGAATTTATCCAACGTGACCTGCTGCTTCACCGTGTAGGCGAATTCGGCGGAGATCTTGTTGCCGGCGAAGGTCCACTGGACTTTCACGCTGCCGAGATTCTTGACCGTCTCTTCCTGAATGTTGATCAGCTCCGGTTGCTCGTAGCGGAAGTAGAAGCTGTTGCGGAGACCAAGTCCGGTGACGCAGTTCTTGCCGTAGAAAGCCGGGAGCGTGACCTGTTCGCCGAAGGTGAGTTCGGGGAGCATGATCGGGGCGTAGACGTTGTTCGGCCAATCGAACACGCCCGGGCAGTGCGGGAAGGGAAGTGAGTCGGCGGTGAGGCGGCTGCCGGAGCTGATGAGCGGGATCTGCGCGTGCAGACCGCTTTCGGCATCGCGGTAGAGGAAGAGGCCCTGCTCCTTGCGGTTCGATTTGTCGAAGATGACGAAACGGCCGCTGGTGCGGGTGGGCTCGATCTTCGGGATGCCGGCGGGCATCGCGACAGTCTTCGCGAGACGGGACCACTGGCATAGGTAGCGCGCGGCGTCGAAATTGGCCATGCGCGTGGTGTGCTTTTCGTAGGCGGTCCGCTCGGTGTCGCGGAGATCGAGGAAGCCGTGTTCCTGATCGAGATACGTGCCGTAGAAGAAGAGGAACAGGCGGCGAAGGATGTCGAAATACTTCACCTTTTGGTCGTCGGGGATCCAGCCGTCGCGCAGACCCTGGAGGATCAAGCTGATCGGGTGCATCTGCCCGTAGGCGCCGCCGGCGCGACCGAACGCCCAGCCGAGGCCATCGGCGCGGACGAGGTCGGGCATCATCTTGATGTATTTCTCGGCGTAGGTGCGAAGGGTGGGGAGCTTGCGATCGCGCACGCCGGAGTTGGCGTGGAGCTGGAGCGCGGAGCGGGTGAAGACGAAGAGCCAGACGCCGTAGAGATTGAAGTTGCCGCCGAGGCCGGTGGTGGCGTCGTCGAAGAATCCGGCGGAACTCGTCTGGGCGAGACGATCGACCATGCGCTCGATGAGGCGCGAGGTTTCGTCTTTTTTGGAAAGACCGAAGGAGAAGCGCGCGACGGCTTTGGCGATGTTGAAGGCCTGCCAGTGGTTGTCGTAGTCGCTGCGGTGAAGGAGGGCTTTGTCGATGCGCTCCTGCGTTTCCGGGACGAGGCGTTCCCAGACGGGATTGCGCTCCTTCGACGGACCAAAGCAGAGAAGGCCGAGGGCGGCGTAGGCGAGGCCGTTTTCGGTCGCCGGCTCGGTGAACATCTGCGCCGTGATGCAACGGGCCGCGAGATCGATGAGGTCGTGGCCCTTGAGCGTGGTTTCTCCCGTGGCTCGATAGAACTCACCCAAGGCGAAGGCGACGTGACCCGGCTCGTCGGCGCGGGAGTGTTCGCCAGTTACGGGGGAGAGGGTGCCGTCAGGTTGGATCGAGTCCAGATTGTGGGCCAGCATTGATCTGGCCATGTCGAGACATTGCTCGGAGAAACTGTGCATGCGGTGAGTTGGCGTGATATCAGAGGACCGGCGTGAAGCGCGGGAAGCGGATGAATCTCAGGAGAATCAGAGGGGGAGCAAGAGGGAATTTGGAGCGAACGCCCGGAAAAGCAGTAGGGCGGGTTTGAAACCCGCCCCACAAGGAAATCAGCGTGCGATAAGCTTGAGGAATTCGGCGTTCGTTTTCGTTTTCGAAAGCCGGGCGATCATCGTCTCAGTGGCCTCTTCAATTTTTTGCTGCACCAAGGCGCGGCGGAAGAAGTGGATTCCCTCGAGGGTCTTTTCGTCGATGAGGAGCTCTTCCTTGCGCGTGCCGGAGGCGGCGATGTTGATGGCCGGCCAGAGGCGCATCTCGGCGCATTTGCGGTCGAGGACGAGCTCCATGTTACCGGTGCCTTTGAACTCCTGGAAGATGACATCGTCCATGCGGCTGCCGGTTTCGACGAGCACGCTGGCGATGATGGTGAGCGAGCCGGCCTCTTCGGTGCGGCGGGCGGTGGCGAACATCTGGCGCGGTTTCTCGAGCGCGCGGACATCAAGACCGCCGGAACCGGTGCGACCGGAGTTGCGAGCGGTGTTGTGGGCGCGGGAGAGACGCGTGATGGAGTCGACGAAGAGGACGACGTCGCGACCGACCTCGACGAGGCGCTTGGCGCGCTCGATGCAGAGATCGGCGATGCGGATGTGATTCTCGATCTGTTCGTCGTTGGACGAAGCCCAGATCTCGGCAGGGACGCTGCGCTTGAAGTCGGTGACTTCCTCGGGACGCTCGTCGACGAGGAGGATCATGACGAAGCACTCGGGGTTGTTTTCCAACACGCCCAGCGCCATGTCGCGGAGAAGGGTGGTTTTGCCGGTGCGCGGCGGAGCGACGATGAGGCCGCGGGTGCCTTTACCGATGGGGCAGAAGAGGTCGACGGCGCGCGTGGTGATGCGGCCATCCTTCATTTCCATCTTCAGGTGTTGATTCGGCGAGATGGTGGTGAGCGTGGTGAACTCGAATTTCGAACGACGCTCTTCGAGGGGAACGCCGTCGACCGTTTCGATGAAACGCATCTTCGGGTTCGGAAAGCGGCCCTCGGGAGGGAAGGCGGTGCCGCCGATCAGGGAGCCGGCGCGAAGTTTGAAGCGGCGGATGAGTTCCTTCGGAACGAAAGGATCGGTGGGGCGGCGCTTCCCGCCTTTGTTGATGTCGATCAGCTGGCCGTTGCCGCCGCGTTGGAGATCGATGTCGAGAATGCCCTCGACGCGAATCGTCTCGATTTGCGGTTGGGAGGAGGGGGCGGCCGGCGCGCTTTCAGCAGGAGAAGCTGCGGCGGGGGAGTCGGCCGGGGAGGGCGCGTTGGAGTCCGCAGGGGCGGACGCTGATTTCTTTTCCATACGTTAGAATGAGTCTGGGGCTGGCCAATACTTGACGCTTCAAACTCATGTCGGGATAAGAGCCGCGTTTTGCGTCCTTAAACCCCCATCCGCCACTAACGTGACAGACCAGACGATTACCTCAGTTTCCCGGGAACACCGGTTGTTCAGGCCTTCGGCCGAGTTCAAAGCCCAAGCTAATCTTGGGAGCGATGCCGTTTACAAAAGATTGTATGCAGAGTCTGTCAACTCCCCAGAAAAATTCTGGGAGCGGCAGGCGAAGGAGCACTTGGTTTGGCGGAAGCCGTTCCGCAAGGTGCTCAATTGGAAAGCGCCGCACGCGAAGTGGTTCGTCGGCGGGAAGTTGAACGTTTCGGAAAACTGCCTCGACCGTCACCTCGGCACGCCCCGCGAGAACAAAGCGGCGCTGATTTTCGAAGGTGAACCGGGCGACGTTCGGACGATCACCTATAAACAGCTGCACTTTCATGTGTGCCGGCTGGCGCATATTTTCGAGAACATGGGGATAGGTGCGGGCGATCGCGTAGCGATCTACATGCCGATGATTCCCGAGGCGGTGATGGCGATGCTCGCCTGTGCGCGCGTGGGAGCGATTCACACGGTGGTGTTCGGCGGATTCAGCCCGGAGGCGTTGAAGGACCGCATCAACGATTGTCAGGCGAAGCTGGTGATCACGGCCGATGGCGGCTGGCGACGCGGGAAGATCATCGAGCTGAAGAAGAACGTCGACAAGGCGCTCGAAGGGACGCCGACCGTGCACACCGTCATGGTCGTAAAACGCTGCGGCAATCCGGTCGAAATGGTCGAAGGTCGCGACGTATGGTGGAAGGAAGCTTGGGAAGGCGCGCCGAATACGCACAAAGCGAAGGCGTTCGATTCCGAGCATCCGCTCTTTATTCTTTATACGAGCGGTTCGACGGGGAAGCCGAAGGGCGTGTTGCACACGAGCGCCGGGTATTTGCTCGGTTGCAAGCTGAGCTCGCACTACGTCTTCGATCTAAAGGAGAACGACCGCTACTTCTGCTCGGCGGACATCGGCTGGATCACCGGTCACAGCTATGTCGTCTATGGGCTGATGTCGAATGGCGCGACGATCTTCATCTATGAAGGTGCGCCGAACCAGCCGGAGCCGGACCGGTTCTGGCAGATGATCGACCGGCACGGTATCACGATTCTGTATACGGCGCCCACGGCGATCCGCGCGTTCATGCGGTGGGGCGACAACTACGTTTTGCGGCACCGGCTCGATTCGCTGCGGTTGCTCGGTTCGGTGGGCGAACCGATCAATCCGGAAGCGTGGATGTGGTATTACAAGATGATCGGAAAGAAACGTTGTCCGATCGTGGATACGTGGTGGCAGACGGAAACGGGCGCGATCATGATCACGCCGCTGCCGGGGATCACGCCGTTGAAACCCGGTTCCGGCACGCGGCCGTTTTTCGGCGTGGTGCCGAAGGTCGTCGACGAACGCGGCAAGGAAGTGCCGCGAAACTCGGGCGGAAAGCTGGTCATTACGAAACCGTGGCCGTCGATGTTGCGCACCCTCTGGGGCGACGACGAACGGTTCAAGAAAGCGTATTGGAGCGAGTTTCCCGGGATCTATTTCACGGGAGACGGCGCGCGGCAGGACGAAGACGGCTATTTCTGGATCGTGGGCCGGATCGACGATGTATTGAATATTTCGGGACATCGGATCGGCACGGCGGAAGTCGAGAGCGCGTTGGTGTCGCACCCGGCGGTCGCGGAAGCGGCCGCGGTGGGACGGCCGGACGAGTTGAAGGGGCAGGCGCTCGTGGTCTTCGTGTCGTTGAAAGCGGGCCAAACGGCGAGCGACGCGCTGAAAGAGGAGCTGCGCAATCACGTCGGCAAGGAAATCGGTTCGCTGGCGAAGCCGGATGTGATTCGGTTCGCGGCGGCGTTGCCGAAGACGCGCAGCGGAAAAATCATGCGTCGGATCTTGAAAGAGATCGCGACCGGCGGCGCGGTGAAAGGCGACACGACGACGCTCGAGGATTTCAGCGTCGTGGCGAGTTTGCAGAACGACGAGTGATCGCCGCAGCGCGGCAAGAATTAGAAGGGCGGGGCTGAAGCTCCGCCCTTCTTTTTTTGTGACGGGGAAACGGGTTGAAATGGCGGGATTGTTGCCACTGGCTGGCGACATGCCGAGGTCCAGCTCGCCGGAAAGGTGCGTGACATGTGCGGGGAATGCGGGCGGTTTCACGTTGATCGAACTCCTCGCGGTGCTGGCAGTGGTGGGGATTTTGGCGGCGATGGTATTGGGCGGGGGACGGCGGGCCAACGAGGCGGGAAAAGTCGCGAGAGCGAAGGCGGAGATCGCGGCGATGGCGTTGGCCCTCGAAACGCACCGCCGGCAGAAAGGCGATTTTCCGAAGGTGGAGAATCCGACGGAGTGGGTGCACGGCCTGGTGAGTTCGGCAGACGCGAGGGTGACGCTCGATCTGCAACGTTTCACGATCGAGCCTCCGTTGGGGCCGGGGGGCGAAGCGGGGGCGCGGGTGCTGGATCCCTGGAGGAATCCGTATCTCTACTTCTACAAAACCGGTGGAGCGACGGCGTGGAAGGCGGCGAGTTTTGTGCTGTATTCCGCCGGGCCGAATGGCGTGCACGTGCCGCCGAATGATGCCACCGGTTTGTTCGATCCGCTGCATCTCGACAATGCGGATAACATCTACGCTGGCTTATGAAGAGCGGATCGCGGGCGTTTACGTTGGTCGAGCTGCTCACGGTGATCGCGATCGTGGCGATCCTCGGGGCAATTTTGATTCCGACGGTGAACGCCGCGAAGGTGTCGGCCAACAAGACGCGCACGCGCGTGCAGTTCAATCAATGGGCGGCGGCGATTGAAGCGTTTCGGAACGAATATGGGTTTTATCCCAGCTTTCATGAAACGCAGCGGGTGAATGGCGGCGTGGCTGGTGCGGAACACCCGTTTCACGATGTATTGGCGGGGCGGAGACGCGATGGCTCTGCGCTGGCGGGCGGCAGCGCGGCAGCGATGCAGAACCGGAAGCGGATTTCGTTTTATGCGTTTGGTGAAGCGGAGTTCACCTCGGGAGATTCGCCGATGCCGAATTTGTTGTGCGATGCGTTTGGCAACGTGGAGATCGCGGTGCTCGTGGATCGGAATTTGGACGGTGTGATCGAGGCGAGCGATTACGGCGGGAGTTTGCCGCTCGTGGGAGGGATGCGTCCGACGTCGGACGATTTTTCACCGACGGGACTGCGGATGGGAGTGGCGTTTTATGCGCCGGCGCCGGGTGCGACGGCGGAGGCACCGGCTTTTATCTTTAGTTGGAAATGAGAACGCGGCGCGCGAGTGCGTTCACCTTGGTGGAATTGCTGGTGGTGGTGGCGCTGATTGCCGCGGTGGCGATCGCGATGATCGGAGCGGCCGGAGGAGGGAGGAGGAGTGTCGCATTGGAGACGGCGCAGGGAACGGTCTCGAATGCGGTGGCGCTCGCGCGAACGCGCGCGATCGCGAATGGCAGCACGGTGCGTCTGCTGGTGCACAACTCGGAACAGTCTCCGCTCGCGCACGAACGGTATCGACGATTCATCGTGCTCGCCGAGGAGGCGGAGGGCGATTGGCGGGCGATCGATGGATTCCGGCTGACCGACGGTGTCTATCTGCTACCGTATCGCACGCGGGTGCCAGCCGGAATGTTCGCGGTGCTGGCGGAGTGGAGGACGGCGAATAACCAACAGGTGCTGGGATCGTCGGCGTTGGCGAATGTCCCGATGGAATTTCGCTATGATTCGGAATTCGTTGAAGACTGGGAGTGGCTGGCGTTCACGCCACGCGGGACTGTGGATGGCGCGGGATCGCTGATTGTTGCGACAGGGCGGGAGCGGGGGCCGTCCGTGGAGGGCGCAAGCTCGCCAGTAGAACTGACGGAGCCGGGAAATGTGCGTGGTGTAATGCTGAGCAACTACGGCGTGCCGCGGTTGTTGAGCGATCGAAGCGGCTTTTGACGAAGATGGGGGCGCGATCGGGATTTTCGCTGGTGGAAGTGGTGATCGCGGCGGGAGTGTTTGCGTTGGGCGTGGGGGCGATCCTGGGGCTGTTGCCGGGATTGTTGCGGGAGCAGCAGGCGGCGGAAGGGATGCTGACGGCGTTGCGAATGGCGGACGGCATTCAGAGTGAGTTGAGGACGATTGCGGGCGGAGATGTCGCGGCGCTGCGCTCGCAGCTGGCAGGTGCGAGGAGCGAAACGAGCAGCGCCTTGAAACTGGTCGCCAATCGCGATGGGAGCGGATTGCGGGCGTGGTCAAGCGGGGACGAAGGGGAACAGTATTTCCTGGTGGAGTTGTATTCGTTTCCCGGAGACAGTGTGGCGGGGCGTCTTGCGACGGCGGTGGCAGTTCAGGCGAAGGTGAGCTGGCCGTTTCGGGGAGGCGTGGGCGAGTCACGCATCGAAACGCCGGCGGCGCAGCGTGAGCGGGTGGAGTTCAATCTCGTGGTCGATCCATGAAGGAGAAGGCGGAAGGATTCACGTTGGTGGAGCTCGTGGTTGCGCTGGCCATAACCTTGTTGCTGGCGGTGATGTCGGTGTTGGCGGTGCGCGGATTGCTCACGGTTTGGCAGCGAACGCAGGGCGGTGGTGTGGGAGCGATCGAAGCGAAGTTGGCGTTGGATCAATTGGAGCGCGATGTGCAGTCGGCGTTTCTGCGAAACGACGGGTTGGTGTGGTGGGATGTGCGCGTGGTGGGTGAGGATGAACTGGCGGCGCATGGTTGGGAACTTGGAGGGAGGATGAAGCCGGCAAGCGAAAGCGAGCGGCTGGTGCCGGAACGCGTGGAGAGTTCGGTCGCCGATGCGCGATTTGGACGGCCGGGAGTGTGGTTGAGAGTCGTGAGCAGCGACTACGACAGCGGTGCGGGGGCGAGTCAGCCGGTGGCAATTTCGTATCAGATCGCGCGTCGAACGATGGGAACGGGGAGTGGTTCGCCGGTGGGGTATGCGTTGTTTCGGGAGAAGATGAGCGCCAAGGCGACGTTCGAAAATGTGATGGGAGTGGGATTCGGGGCCGCCACGCCGACGGCTTTGGCGGGGGTGGAAAACGACGATGTGTTGGCAAGCCATGTCGTCGATTTCGGCGTGTGGGTGTTTGCGCGCGATTCGGCGGCGCGGCGTGTGCGGTTGTTTCCGACGGTGAACATGGTGCCGACCGCGGCGCAGTTTCCGCGCGAGGGCGACCCCGTCGAGGTCGAGGTGATGATTCGGGTGTTGAGCGACGGAGGGGCGACGCTGTTGCACGCGTTTGAGACGGGACGGATCGAGCCGCGGGCGGGTGTGAGTGTGGACGAGGCGTGGTGGTCGATCGTGGAGGCGCATTCGCGGGTTTACGTGCGGAGCATCGAAGTGAAAGCGAGGGCGTGGTGAGGCGGGGGTGTGACGGCGGATTTGCGCTGGTGCTGACGCTGTCGTTGCTGGCCCTGGCGGTGGTGGTGGCCGTCGCGATCGCGATGACGGCGCGGGTGAGTTCGCGGATGGCGGCGACGGCGGAGCTTCAGACGCAGGCGCGGCAGAATGCGTTGCTGGGTTTGGGTGTAGCGCTGGATCAACTACAGACGACGGCGGGTCCGGACGACCGAATCACCGCGATGGCGGGAGTGACGGGTGAGCTGCCGCAGAGCTCGTTTCGGCATTGGTGCGGCGTGTGGCGGGCGGGGACGGTGGCGCCGGAAGCGTGGCTGGTGTCCGCCGCGGTTAACGGTGCAACTCCACAGCTGAGTGGAGAACGTATCATCATTGTGGGGACGAACACGGTCGGCAATCCGGCGGATCGCACGGATCAGGAGCTTGTCGAAGTCGGCTTGGTGGAATTGCCGGAAACGGAACGAGGAGGGCGAGGGCGGTTTGCGTATTGGGTGGGTGACGAAGGTGTGAAAGTGAGTGCGGTTGTGCGGGCAGGGGAAGCGCAGGTGGCGGGCGCGAGTGGCGCGGAGTTGCGGGCGAATGTGAAACGGCTCGTGAGCGGGAGCTTTTCGGCGCAATCGGCGGCGGCGGCGAAGGTGGAGAGTTTCGAGCAACTGAAGCAGGCGGCGACGGGGGTATCGCTGACGGGGTCGTTTCATGCGTTGACGCATCGGAGTGTTGCGTTGCCCGCGACGGCACCGTGGGCAACGCCTTCGCCGAACGGGCGAGTGGTCGGCGCGTTCAATGTGAATACGACGAGTGAAGCGGCGTGGCGGGCGTGGTTGGAGTATCCGGATCACAGCAGCGCTGTGTTCGGGCAGACGGCGAATCGGACCTTGAGCGCAGCGCGGCGGATCAGGGATCTCTTTGCGCAACGGGGGCGGCCGTTTGAATCGGTGGAGGAACTCGAAGCTTCGGGGTTGATTCAGGCGGCGTTCGACAGTGCGTCGCCGAAGATCACGACGATCACGGCGGAAGAGTTTTTCCAGGAGTTGCGACCTGTTTTGACCGTGCGTTCCGATACATTTCGCGTGCGGGCGTATGGTGAGGCGACCACGGGAACGGGCGGAACGCGGGCCGTGGCGTATTGCGAAGCGAGGGTGCAGCGGACGGCGGAAATCGTCGATGGGACATCCGGGCGACGGTTTGTCGTAACTGATTTTCGCTGGCTGCTGCCGGAGGACGTTTGAGGTGGGAAAACTTTTGGGTGGATTTTCCCGGGAGAGTTTGCACGTTTCGACGCGTTTTCGCGCCAGAGTAGCTCAGTGGTAGAGCAGAGGACTCATAAGCCTTTGGTCGCCGGTTCAATCCCGGCCTCTGGCACCAATTCAAAGCCCCTCATTCTAGGGGAAGTAACGACGAAGCCGCAGTGCGGGTGAGGGGAATCGGGGGTGTTTTGCGGGATTTCGGATCCCGAATTGGGCGGCACTGGGGATGTGCGCGGTCAGCACAAGCTGACAAAGTCAGGTTACCACTCGGGCGGACCGTTGAGGTGCTCACATTTCTCCGGCAGTCCCGTTACGAAATCCACCACTTGGCGTTGCCTGCGCAATGTGCGTTGGAGCGCGGCAACATCGATGTTTTGCACCGCTACTTTCTCGCGCGAAGCTGCCGCCGCGGCGACGCCGGCTGCGTGTCCCGCGATCATCCACACGCTCTCCAGTCGATAGCTGCAGAAGGCCACGTGCGTGAGGCTCGCCGCGCCGGGGACGAGGAGGTTCTCCGCGTCGGCGGGCGTGGGTGTGAGCATGCGATATGGCATCTGCCACGCATAGCCCATCCGCCAGATCCGGCCTTCGTTCACAAACTCATCCTCAGAGACCGCGAGTCGCTGCACATGATGCGAGTCGATAAAATGGCTGCTGATTCCGATGCTGTCGGATTTGCGCCGGTCGTCGACGGCGTCCCGTTGGGTGACGACATAGCTCCCACGCATACGGCGCGCTTCGCGCACGTAGAGTTGATATGGCAGATGGCCGTTGTCGGCGAACTCGTCGCGGTGCAGTCCGATTGCGGCCATTTCCTGCCGCATCGCGGGCGGAACGGCTTCGTCGTTCGCCAGGAAATGCAGCAACCCGAGCGTATAATCCCAATGGTCGTCAAAAATTCTCCGTCGCTCCGCATAGCTGGCTTCCGGCCAGTCGAACTGCCCGCCGAAATGTCCGAGCGAAAAGATGGCAGCCTGCTTGTTGTTGACCTCGAACTTGCCATTGCGCCGGGCATAGAAATCGAGAACCGAGCGCAATTCGAGCGGCTCTCCTCGCGCACTCGCGGCGCGCAGCCAGCCGCCCAGCAGTGCGTAGCGTTCCGGTGAGTAACGTGCGGGCGGGGGGATCGGCACCTGGAGCTTCGGGTCCTTGGCGATGGTCAGCCGAAAATTATAGTTCATGACGCCGCGGTGGGCGTCGCCGTCCTTGAAATCTCTCGCCCAGCCACTGATGCCCGGCAGCAACTTGCCGTCGGCGGTGACCGTGCGAGACTTCCGCGTCGTCCGGTCCAATCGAATACCTGCGGCTTCTTCGTCAAACTCGCTGCGCGCCTCGCGGCCGACCGCGTAACGGACGCCGGCCCGCGCCATGAGATCGCCCTCGTAGCTGGCATCGATAAAAACGCGCGCGGCGACCGCCGTGCCGTCGGTTAAGATGATTCGCTCGATGGAGGCGCCGTGTTTTTCCACCCTCTCCACGCTCGCGCCGTAGCGCACGGTCACCCCTGCTTCGCGCAGCATGGCGAGATACGTTTTCTCCGCGACGCTCGACTCGAAATAAAACTCGGGCTGGCCGGTGCCATAATGCGCGCCGAGGCGTTCATAGAATTCGAGCGCGAAGCCGCCGATCGTCCACTTCAACATGTGTTCGGATTCTGCGGTGTTGATCCCGCTGGTGCTGAGTCCGCCGACATGCTGCGTCGGCTCGATCAGCAGCACGTTCGCACCTTCGCGCGCTGCCATCACTGCGGCAGCGATTCCGCAGGGAACGCCCGAGTAAACCACGATGTCGGCCGCCGGTGGAACGTCCCGAGTGGCGGCCCACAGCTGTGCGCGCACGCACACAGCCGCTGCACCGACCGAGGCGAGCCGCACGAAGGTGCGGCGATCATGAGGGGCTCCGAGACCGTTGGACGAAGAAAAAGACAATGGGGCCATGGCAAAGGAATGATCGTGGGATACGAAGAAAGTCAGCGCGTGCGCATCATGTGGCCTTGGGTCCACAAACCGAAGGCTGGTCATGGTGAACCGCTCACAGGGATTGACCGCCCGACGTGAGCGACCGTAGCTGAGGCCATGGCGAAATCTCCCGCTTACTTTGCCGCGAGCCAGCGTGAGATTGCACGCCGCTGCGGCCTCTCGCGTGCGACGGTCTCCTATGCGTTACGGAACGATCCGAAGATCTCGTCGCAAGTTCGCGAGCGGGTGCAGGCGGCCGCGCGCGCGCTCGACTACCGGCCGGATCCGCAAGTGGTGAAACTGATGGCGCATCTTCGCACGGCGCGGCCGCGGCGGAGCGTGACGAAGGTTGCGCTCATCATTCCGGGGTTTCCCGCGACGTGGATGACGCACAACCGGCGGATGCAGCAGATGCTCGCCGGCGCGCGGGCCCAAGCCGAGCGGCATGGTTTCGCTTTCGAACAGTTATGGCTGGAAGGCGAACCGGGCATGACCTTGCGGCGGATTCAGTCAATCGTGCGAGCCCGCGGAATTGACGGGCTGGTGGTGGGTTCGATGCGTCACGGCAGTGAGCGGTTCGACTTCGATTTTAGCGGGCTGGCGGTGGCGGCGATCGGTTACTCGATGCGCGAGCCCGCGGTGCATCGCGCGTGCCCGCATCATTACAAGATGATGCGCGGACTGCTGAAAGAGATTCGGCAGCGCGGCTTCCGCCGTGTAGGCGCCCTCTACAATCAGAGACTCGAGGACGGCTCGAACAACCTGCTCTCGTCGGCGTTCTACTATGCACAACGCGATTTGCCGGTCGCGCAGCGGCTGCCGCTGCAGATCGAGGAGGCGCCGACGATCGAACATGTGCGACGTTATCTGCGGGACCACCGGCCCGATGTGATGATCGGCGAAGGCTACGTGCATCAGTTTCTGACTGATCTTGGGTTGCGCGTGCCGGAGGACATCAGTTTTGCGAGCATCGATCGTGGCGATCCGCCCTACGACGCGGCGGGTATCGACGGCCATTACGATGTGGTCGCCGCCACCGCCGTCGACATGGTCGCGACGCAGATCACGCTCAATCAACGCGGTCTGCCCGTCGTGCCCAAAGTCATGATGGTCGACTCAGAGTGGTCGCCCGGCGCGACGCTCGGGCAGCCGGTGCGGGGCAGCCGCCGAGTCCGTTTGCCGAACCGTGTTGTCCTACGCTGACCCAGATTGCCGGATGGAGCTCGATCTGGTGAGCGGTTCACCGATGGCGACATAGCGGAGACGATCGACCGTGTGAATGGTGCGACTCGTCCTTGTCTCCGTGATGTTCCGAATCGCGGCGACTCACCCCAAACCCGACGAAACGTCACCATGTCCAAACGACACGCCCCCTTGGCCGCATCCCGGCGCCTGACCTGCGCCTTGGCTCTTCTCCTTTCCCCGGCATCCCTGCTGGCGGCCGACCCCACCCAACGCGACGAACCCATCGTGTTGTCACCCTTCAGCGTGAGCTCGGAACGCGCCCATGGCTACCAGGCCACGGATTCGATCACAGCCACGGGCATCGGCACCAAGATCCGCGACGTGCCCGTGAACATCGCGGTTGTAACCGACGAACTGATACGCGACCGCGGCGTGGACGACGTTCGCTGGATCGCCAACACGATCAGCGGCGTTAACGCCAACACCCGCGAATTCACCGCGATCAACATTCGTGGTTTCGAGGCACCGATCCAGCAGGACGGCTTCGACGGCGTCTTCGTATCGATGGAGGACGTTGAGCGCATCGAGGTCATCAAAGGCCCTTCCGCGGTGTTCTTCGGCACGAATCTTCCCGGCGGCATGATGAACGTCGTGAAGGCCAAGCCCCGCTTTACTCCGGAGCATTATATTTCGGGTCGCTATGGCTCGTATGATTCGTCCCGGGTATCGGTGATGTCGACCGGTCCTCTTTTGGGAGACCAGCTCGCGTATCGTGTTTTCGCATCGAATCGTCGCGAGGGCGGCGAGCTCGATTATTCGAGCGAGGAAGTCGAGAACTACCGGGGTGCGCTCACCTGGCGGCCGGTGGAGCGGGTTTCGCTCATGTTGACGGGAGAGTTCACCGAGAAACAGAATCTCCGGCATCACGGCTTTCCGGTGGGTCATCCCGCCTATATCGCGGCGGCGCGTGCCGGTCTGGTGCCGGTGGGCCAACCGCAACGCATCTGGCTCGATCAGAATCCCCAATATGGTCCGAACGAGCCGCTCGGCCAGGTCTTCATGCACAAGATCGTCCTGCCGCATGATGACTACAACACGCAGGGACCGGACTCGGGTTTCCTGACCCGTTCTTTCAACACGGGCCTCGTGACGGACGTGAATATCCTGAGCAATCTCGACGTGAACGTGGGTCTGAACTGGCACAACGGCGAAAACGAGGGAACGGAGTGGAACTCGTTTCGACCCGTCGCGGGCGAGATCCCGGGGACGTTTTATCTCCCTCCTGCCGCGGCCTCTTTCAGGCAGTTGGACGTGGAATCACAGTCGCTGAAGGTGAGAGTTTCCTACCGACCCGAATTCCTGCGGACGAAACACAGCATCGTCGCTGGCTTCGACGATCTCTGGAACCGCACCGCGACGCGCGACTACGCGGGCGCAGCGCGGACGTTCAACCCTTTGACCGATCCACCGCGAATGCTCCGCGCCGAAATTCGCGCGAACAATCCCGGCGGCCTGGTCGAACCTGACGCCTCGACGGCTAACAAGTCCAAGACACGCGGCTATTACGTCACCGATCAGATCAGCATGTTCGAGAATCGCCTGCGGCTCGTGGTGGGCGTGCGTCACACCGAGACCGCCAATCCTGCGGGCCTCTCGAGCGAAAAGACCACTCCGCAATATGCGGTGATGTATACGCCGCTTCCCGCCGTCAGCGTGTTCGCCAACATCAGCGAGACGTTTCAGCCCAACTATATTGTCGACGCGTTTGGCGAAAGCGTTGGGCCCACCCTGGGCAAGGGCAAGGAGGCGGGCCTCAAGCTCGGCACGGCCGATGAACGCACGTCGATCACATTGTCCGTCTACGAGAACACGCGCTCGAACGTTCCCGCGCGCGACTTCCCTCGTGAAGCGCTGCTCGACATCCGGCCGATCTACCAGCTCGGCGGACTCGAGCGGAATCGCGGCTTCGAGGTGGATGTGCACCTCGCGCCCACGGATGCGTATCAGATTGTCGCGTCCTACACGTATTCGTGGGAGCACGAGACCATCGCGAGCACGGGCGAACTGCGCCAGGTCGGCGTCGATCTCGCGAACGTGCCTGACCACGTTTTCAACCTTTGGAATCGCTATACATTCACCAGCGGCCGGCTCCGCGGCGTATTCGTCGGCGGCGGAGCGCGATTTGCCACGGGCGAGAAATTGCATCCGAGCTGGGATGTCGTGGTGCGCAGCGGGGGTTATGCCCGGATCGACGCCGTGGTTGGTTACGAGCGAACCGTTGGGCGTCAGCGCTTCTCAACCCAGCTGAATTTGAACAATCTCACCAACGAGCGCGCGTTCGTTGGTTCCTACATTCTCAGTGATCCGTTCACTGCGGCCTGGTCGGTGCGTTGGGATTTCTGATCAAGCCCTTCTGCTCACGCGCGGCGCGCCTTTCCGAACTATACGATGCGAACTTTCCTCGAGCCCGCCAGGGCCACTCCGATCATTCATGAAGCCGATGTCTGCGTGCTCGGTGGTAGTTGCACCGGAATTTTTGCCGCGGTGCGCGCCGCCCGTCTCGGCGCGAGTGTGGTCCTGGTGGAAAAGCAGAACTGCTTCGGTGGCGTGGCGACGCTCTCGATGGTGAACGCATGGCATAGTTTCATGGATGCGGAGTTCAAAGAGCAGATCATCGGTGGACTCAGCGATGAAATCCGGCACCGGCTCGCGCGGCGCGACGCGATCGTGGGCATCGAGCGCAGCCACTCGTTCGGCTTCGTCTTCAATTCCGAGGAATTGAAGATCGAGCTCGACGAGCTGGCGCAGGAACATCGGTTGAAACTCTACCTGCACACGATGTTCGTCGCGCCGATCGTCGAGGAGGGGCAACTCGTTGGAGTTGCGGTCGAGAACAAGACAGGCCGCGGCGTGATTCGCGCCAGAATGTTCATCGACGCGACCGGCGATGCCGATCTCTGCGCCCGGCTGCCGGGTGTCACGTGTTACTACGAAAATCATCTGCAGCCCGCCACGGCGTGCGCGCGTTTCGAAGGCTGGCGCGCATTGCAGCGCGAGTCGATCGACACCGGAATCAATCACGCCGCCAAAGGTTTCGATGTCGGAGCGCTCATCCGCGAACACGGCCGCGAGTTCGGCATACCGGAAGGTTTCACGTGGGGCTGCTTCGTGCCGGGCTCCGATATCTACATGCTCGCCGGCACGCGCATCTACGGGAAGAACCCCGCCGATGCCGACCACCTTACCGACGCCGAGATCGAGGGCCGCCGTCAGATTCGCGCCATTCATGATCTGCTGCGCAAGTATCGGCCGGACGTGAAACTCACGCTGCAAGCGCTGCCGCAACGACTGGGATTGCGTGAGTCGCGCCACGTGCGCTGCCGGCATCGGCTCTCGGGCGATGAGATCCTGCACGGCCGGCGCTTCACCGATGCGATCGCGAACGGCAGCTACCGGGTGGATATTCATCATCAGGACAAATCGGGCATCACGCTGCGTTATCTTGACGGGCGGGAAGAATACGCCGCGCCCGGCCAGCCGCGGGTGTCAGGCCGCTGGCGTGAGCCGTCCGCTGAGAACCCGAGCTATTACCAAATCCCCCTCGCGGCGATGCTGCCTGATTCGCCTTACGGCAACCTGATCGCCGCCGGCCGCATGATCGACGCCGATCCCGTCGCGCATGGCGCCATTCGCGTCATGGTGAACATGAATCAGACGGGCGAAGCCGCTGGGGTCGCGTGCGTGCTCGCGCTGCGGGAGAACCGGCCGCTCGCCGCGCTGGACCCGCGACGCCTGCGGGCGGCATTGCGCGAGGGCGGTTCGCTGCTGTCGGGCTGACCGGCCGGTCGCCGAGCGGTTTGCCATTGCGCATCAACGTTTCCGATACGCCAATCCGTTTCGCTCATGCGCTGGATCATCCTCGCACTGCTTTTTCTTTCCACGCTGCTCAACTATCTGGATCGACAGACTGTCGCGGTGCTGAAGCCGGAACTCTCGGCGGAGTTCGGTTTGAGCAATGCGGACTACTCGCTCCTGACTGCGATGTTCATGGGGCCGTATATCGTGATGTATTTGGTCGGCGGCCGGATGGTGGATCGCTGGCGCAGCCGCACGTGCATGATCCTCTTCGTCGGAGTCTGGTCACTCGCAACGCTGGCTGGAGGCCTTGTGCGCAATGTGTGGCAACTTTGCGCGACGCGCTTCGTGCTGGGCATGGCGGAACCGGGGAATATGCCCGCGGCATTACGCGCGGTGACGCTGTGGTTTCCCTCGCGCGAACGCGGTCTGGCGGTGGCGATTTTTTCCGCCGGCAGCGCTGTGGGCGCCATCATCGCGCCTCCCACCATCGCCCTCGTGGCGGCGGCATATGGCTGGCGCGCCGTGTTTGTCATTCTCGGTGCTGTGGGGCTCGTCTGGCTGGTATTGTGGATGCTGATATATCGGGAGCCGACGGTGCAGACGGTCGACGCGGGAGAACCCGCCTCGATGCGCGCGCTGCTGAGAAACCGCGGCGTGGGCGGAATCCTCGTCGCACGGCTCATCTCGGATCCGGTGTGGTATGTGTTGTTGTTCTGGTTGCCTTCATTCCTGCGCGAGCAGCAGGGGCTGTCGCTAGCGAGTCTGGGCGTAATCGGTTGGATTCCTTTTCTCGCGGCTGACATCGGGGGCATCGGCGGTTCGTCCGCAGCCGATGCGCTGATTCGCCGCGGTGCCGATCCCGTAGCGAGTCGGATGCGCGTGTTGCGCTGGGCGGCGGCGATGGGACCGCTTTGCCTCGCGTTGATCCTGCCGGTATCAACCCCTGTGGCGCTCGTCATCTTCAGCGTGGTGGGCGCGATGTGTCTGACCTGGTTCTTCGGCACCGCGGCGTTGCTGGGGGAATTGTTGCCACCGCGGCAGGTGGCCGGCGCCCTCGGACTTGTCGGTGCGGCCGGTGCGCTCGGCGGTTTGATCGTCAACGCCGCGGTCGGTCCGGCGATCGATGCGATTGGCTTTGGACCGACGCTCGCGGCGCTGGCCGTTCTCCATCCGCTCGCGGCGCTGCTTCTTCGGCGCAGCCTGCGGGTCACGCGTGCTTGAATTCTGGTTCGCTTGTTACTGGATGCGCCAGTGTTCGTTCGGGATGTGCGCGGTTCGCATGATTTCGCGGATTCGATCCACCGTCGCAGGGTGGTCGGCGGCGACGTCGTGTTGTTCTCCGATGTCGTTCACCAGATCGAAAAGTTGAATGGGATTATCGGGTGAGTTGAGGCGGATGCCTTTCCAGCGTCCGGCCAAGAGCACCGCCTGGCTGGTGCCGCTTTCATAAAATTCCCAGTAGAGGTAATCGTGAGTTCGCTGCTCGCCTTCGCCGAGCAGGGTTGGCGCGAGACTGATGCTGTCGATTTCCGGCGGGGCGGAAACGCCGGCGAGTTCGCTGAATGTGGCCATGAGGTCGCCGAAGTAGGCGACGTGGGAGGATTCGCGGCCGGCGGGGATGCGGCCCGGCCACCGAGCGATGAACGGGACGCGAATGCCGCCGTCATGGAGGCTGCGCTTGATGCCCTGGAACGGACCGCTCGCATCGAAGAATTCCGGCTCATACGCGGTGCCGCCTTCGCGATGCGGACCGTTGTCGCTCGTGAAAATCACCAGCGTGTGGTCGTCGAGTTCGAGTTGTTTCAATTTCGAAATCAACGCGCCGACATCGCGATCGAGGCGCGTGATCATCGCGGCGTGACCCTTGTGGGAATCGGGCCACGGCTCGTCCGCGTAGGGTCCGTAATCGGGCACCTCGTGGCCGTCGTCCAATGCCGTCGCTCGCTCGTTGTTTGCGTGCGGCGCAACCACGGAAAGATAGAGGAAGAACGGACGGTCGCGGTTGCGCTCGATGAACGCGAGGGATTCTGTCGCGAACAAATCGCCGGAGTAGACGACGCGTTGCGTGGAGTAGCCGCTGCCCGGCGCAGTGCCGAGCGGGACCAGATCGTTCGGGAGTTCCTGTTTCTCGCCATTGCGCCAAAGGAAATTGGGGAAGTGGTTATGCGCGTGAGTCTGATTCAGGTAACCATAGACGAAATCGAAGCCGTGGCGTCGTGGATCGCCTGAGGTGTCGTTTTCACCGAGCCCCCATTTGCCGATCATCGCGGTCGCATAGCCGGCATTGTGGAGCACGCGGGAAAGGGTCGGGTCGCTTTCGAGCAGGCGTTGCGCTTCGGGGCGCGCGGCGCCGGCGTTGCCGCGCACGCGCGTGTGACCGGTATGCCGGCCGGTGAGCAGAACGCTGCGCGAAGGTGCGCACACGGTGCTGCCGGCGTAGAATTGCGTGAAACGAATTCCCTCTGCGGCGAGACGATCAAGGTGGGGCGTTCGGATCTTCTTTTGTCCGTAACTGCCGAGTTCGCCGTAGCCGAGATCGTCCGCGAGGATGAAGACGATGTTCGGCGGGCGAACGGCTTCGTGCGCGGCCGGCAGGGCGGGTGCAAACAACGCGAGAACACCGAGGCGAATCGCGACGGCGCGGAGACAAGACGGAGGAAGCGAGAGAAGGCGCATGAGGACAGGTTATCGGCAGATTGCTTCGGCAGCGGATCGGATCATCCGATTTGTTTCACGGTGCCGCCTGGAACGAAGGCCGGAAAGATCAGATTGGGTTCAGGCGAGAGATAACCCTGGCCGACCATCTGCAACATTAGACGTGAAAGTCGTGGCGCGTAGGTGCCCTCCTCGAACTTGTAGTGCGAAATCGGCGGGCTGACCGACTCGAACATGTAGTCGTAGTCGCGGGCCATGAGGGAGACGGTGTCGGGCACATCGCGCGGACGCGTGCATTGTGTGCAACCGGCGGGAAACGACACGATCGCGTCAGCGTTGCGCGCGGGCGCGAATCGGGCGATCGCCGTCGACTCGAAGACGAACATCAGCGGTCTGCAGGTCGGCGGCGTGCTGGATGGCGACGAGGTGATTGCGACCTGCCGGCGATTGGGCGGGCAGGGTTATGTTGTGCAGGATGAAGCCGTGCTGCACTGGCAACAACGCCTGGCGCAGGAAGAAGGCGTGTTTTCCGAACCGGCGGGTGCGGTGGCGCTTGCCGGACTGGCGGAGGCGGCGATGCGAGGGGAAGTGGGTGCGGATGAGAATGTCGTGTGTCTCGTGACCGGAAGCGGGTTCAAGGACGAACGCGCGCTCATGCGCATGGCTGGCGCGGAGGAGACGCCGCTGCTCGAAAATTTCGCGGTGTTTTCGGATCGCTTGCGCACGTCCCAGGCCGGCGATGTAGCAGGAGGAAACCGGCGAGGAAAAGTGGTGAACTAATATGACCATCCGAACGCACTTGTGGGCGTGATGCAGCGAAGAACGCTCTCGGCATGAGCCTTCATTCCACCCCGGGTGTCGATCGGCGCACGTTTTTGAAAACTGTCTCCGTTGCGGGCCTTGGCCTCGCCGCGAGTGGAGCGTCGATTTTTGGCGCGCAGCGGAAAGGCGAGCGGCGTCGTTATGCAATCGTCGGGGTGGGTTCGCGCAGCCGGATGTTTCAGGACGCAATCGAGCAGGACTATCGTGAGCACGCTGAATTGGTGGGCGTCTGCGATCAGAATGCTGGACGGATCGAGGTCAGTCGCCAGCGCTCGCGCGGGCACGCGGCGTCGCCCGCGCCCGGTTATGCCGCCGGCGATTTCGCAAAGATGATTAAGGAGACGCGGCCGGAAGTCGTGATCGTCACGACGATGGATTCGTCGCACGACGATTACATTGTCCAAGCGATGGAGGCGGGTTGCGATGTCGTGACGGAAAAGCCGATGACGACGACGGCGGGGAAGTGCCAGCGAATCCTCGATGTGTGTGCGCGCACGGGCCGGCACTGCCGGGTGCTTTTCAACTATCGCTATTCTCCGCCGCGCACGCAGGTGAAGGATATCTTGATGAGCGGCGAGATCGGCGAAGTGTTGTCGGTCGATTTTCACTGGCTGCTGGATACGGATCACGGCGCCGACTACTTCCGGCGCTGGCATTCGGACAAGGCCAACTCTGGTGGACTCATGATTCACAAGTCGACGCATCACTTCGACCTGGTGAACTGGTGGCTCGGCGCGGTGCCGCAACGCGTAACGGCGCTGGGCAAGCGCGAGTTTTACACGCCGGAGATGGCGCGCCGGCTTGGCTTGAAAAGCCATCACGAGCGCTGTCACACGTGTCCCGAACAGAAGGCGTGCGGATTCTTCATGAATCTCGCCGGCAATCCGACGCTGAAGGAGCTTTATCTCGATCAGGAGCGGCACGACGGCTACGTGCGGGACCGCTGCGTGTTCCGGCCGGATATCAACATTGAGGATACGATGAACGTGATGGTGCACTACGATACCGGTGCGACGCTCAGCTACTCGCTCAATGCGTTCAATTCGTGGGAAGGTTATCAGGTCGCGTTCAACGGCACGAAAGGCCGGCTGGAGCACGCGATCGTGGAATCGAGCTACGTGAACGGCATGGATGCCGTGCAGGGCGGCATCGCGGATGGCGGCGTGACGACGCGGGTGATTCCGCTGCGCGGGCCTGCGCGAACGATCAAACCGTGGAGCGGAGTGGGCGGTCACGGTGGTGGCGATCGCGTGTTGCTGGACGATCTCTTTCTGCCTTTGCCGCCGACGGACAAGTATCTGCGACTGGCGGACGAGCGGGCCGGCGCGCATTCCGTGTTGGTGGGCGTCGCGGCGAACGAGTGCTTCCAAACGGGTGCGGCGGTGGATGTCAGCACGCTCGTGCGCGGGCTCGGAAAACCGGATTATGCGCCGATGCCGTCGCGCACGGCGCCGCTGCCGATGCCCGAGAAAAACGCGCGGCATTCATAAGGAGAGAGCGGCGATCTCGCTGTTCGCCGCGGCGCCACGATCAAGCCATGAAACGATTCGTATCCGCATTTCTGACACTCCTCGCCTTGTTGCTTGCGAATGCAGGCACGGCGCAGGCCGGAGCGATCGACGTGCGCGAGCATGGCGCGATCGGCGACGGCCGGACGATCAACACCGCGGCCATCCAGGCGGCGATTGACCGGGCTCACCGGCAGGGCGGTGGCGTCGTGCGTTTGGCGGATGGGGTTTTTGTGAGTGCGTCGCTGCATCTGCGCTCGGGCGTGACTTTGCAGGTGGATGAAGGGGCGGAATTGCGCGGAGCGGGTCCAGGCGAAGGGCGTTACCCGGCGCACACGCCGTCCGGAGGACCGCGGCCGTCTGACCTCGGCGGCACGGCGCCGGCGCAAGTGGCGGGGCTGATTCTCGCGCGGGGGCAGCGCAACATAGCGGTGCAGGGCCGCGGTGTGATCGACGGTAATGGGCTGGCGTTTTCCATGAAGGAAGTGCGCCCGAACGTGCTGTGTTTCATCGAGTGCGAAGATGTGCGGGTGCGGGATATCACCACGCGGTCGAGCGCGTCGTGGACGCAAAACTACATCCAGTGCAAACAGGTCGAGATCGTGCGCACGCGGGTGGAATCCCATCTCCCCGATCGCAACAACGACGGCATCGACTTCGTGGAATGTCATGACGTGCGGCTGCTGGACTCGACGATCATCGCGGACGACGACGCGATCGTGGTGAAAAGCAATCTCACGGCGGATCGCGGCAGCCGGAATATCCTGGTGGAGAATTGCACGGTGTATGGACGGAAGTCGGCGTTCAAGATCGGGACCGAGACCTTTGGACCGTTCGAGAACATCACGGTGCGCAACCTGACGGCCTACGGCACTCGCGGCATCAATCTCTACAGCGTCGACGGCGCGCAGGTTCGAAACGTCCTCGTCGAGAATGTGACGATCCACGACGGCTATGCGGCGTTGCTGATGCACGTCGGGGATCGGCGCTTGTTCCGGCAGTCAGACGCCAGCGGCGCACCGGAGCCCGGCGGGATGGAAAACATCGTCGTGCGCAATCTCCACGCGACTCTCGCGGAGCGTTCGTTCAAGGAACTGTTGGAGGGGCATGGCATCGCGTTGCACGGTCCGGCGCACGAGAAGCCGATGGCGATTGCGGAAAATTTTATCAGCGGATTGCGCGGTCATCCGATCGTCAACGTGCGTCTCGAGAACATCACACTGCTGAATCTTCCCGGAGGCGGCGCGCCGGAGGACGTCGTGGAACGCGTGCCGGAGAACAGCGATCATTATCCGCTGCAAGGCATGTTCGGCCGTCTGCCGGCGTGGGCGCTTTATCTGAGAAACGTGCGCAACATCGGGATCGAGAATCTGGTTCTCCAGGAGCGAACTCCCGACGCGCGTCCGGCAGTGCTCGCGGATGGCGTGAGCGAGTTGAGCGTCCGTGCAGCGGGCGCACGGGGCGAACGAATCGAAATCAGAGAACGCCAGGGATTTTGAGGCGCATGGTGCGAGCGGGGAAAGAGCCGGAGGCAACGAAGACTTTCAGCGGCCGCACCGTCTCGGACGAATGTTCGGATCAACCGGACGGCCCATTTCTTTCATGAACATGAACACACGGCAGATTCTTGGAACGGGCTTTCTTTCGTTGATGTTGTTGGGGGCGTTCGTTCGCGGAGTGGCGAGCGAGACGGAGCCGACGCCTTACCCGGCCGCGTCGGCGCATGCGCCAACGCCCTTGCCGGATCGGATTGTGCTGACCTGGGCGGGCGAGCCGACGACAACGCAGGCGGTTACTTGGCGGACCGACACAAGTGTTCGGCATGCGTTCGCCGAGATCGCCGTCGCGAACGACAATGGCCGCGAGCTCAAACCGGAGCGCGTGACGGCCGAGACAACGCGTTTAAAGAGCGACCTGAACGAGGCCCTCTATCACACGGCCTTCTTCGAGGCGCTTACGCCCGATCGTCTCTATGCGTATCGGGTGGGGGACGGCCTCAACTGGAGCGAGTGGTTTCACTTTCGCACGGCGAGCGTCGGCGCGAAGCCTTTTTCGTTCATCTATTTTGGCGACGGGCAGAGTTTGTTGAAACCGCATTGGTCGCGCGTCGTGCGGGAGGCGTTTCGCGCGGCGCCTCATGCGGCGTTCACGTTGCACGCGGGCGATCTCATCAATCTGTATTCGAGCGACGCGGAATGGGGCGAGTGGCACGCTGCCGCGGGATGGATCAACGCCACGATGCCGGTCATCGCTGCGCCGGGAAACCACGACTATTACTCGGAGAACGCCGGTCCGAAAGACGAGATGTTGTGGACGACGAAAGAGGGGCGCGTCGTGGCGGTGCGGCAGACACTCGAGCGCGAACTCAACGAGAGCAATGTGACGACGGGATTCCGGATCAAGGCGACTTCGATGGAGTCGCCGATCACGGCGGAGATTCGGATGAATGAGCGGCGGCAGATCGTAAGCGTTGACGCGGGAGTCACGGCGATCTCGGGTTTCACCGCCGCGGAGCTGATCGGCACCAAGCCGAGCGATGCGCCGCTGCAGTATCGTCTCGCCGTGCCGGGAACGCCGGCGGTCGCGCCGCACTGGCGTCCGCAGTTTGCTTTCCCGATTCAGAATGTGCCGCCTCGTCTCGAAGAGACGTGCTACTACATCGATTACCAAGGCGCGCGGATCGTGGTGCTGGATTCGATGGGCGATCAGAAGGCGCAGTTGCCGTGGCTTCGCTCGGTGTTGGAGGGAAATCCGCATCCGTGGGCGATCGTCACCTTCCATCATCCGATTTTCTCGCCTGCACGCGAACGGGATAATCCGGCACTGCGCGCGTTGTGGAAGCCCGTGTTGGACGAGTTCAAAGTCGATCTCGTGCTGACGGGACACGATCACACGTATGCGCGAGCGGGAAAACTTTCGGAGAAACGGCCGGGCGACATCGCGGGAATCGCTCCCTACGATCCTGAGATCGGCACGGTCTACGTCGTGTCGGTCAGCGGGCCGAAGATGTATGACATCACGAACGAGAATTTCGTGCGCACGGCGGAGGACACGCAGCTTTATCAGGTCATTCGCGTGGAGCACGACGAACTTCACTTCGAAGCGCGCACGGCGACGAATCGACTCTACGATGCGTTCACATTGAAGAAGCGTGGGGCGGGCCTGCCCAACGAACTGCACGAGATTCTGCCGGAGCAGAATCGTCGCTGAGTTATCAGTCCGACGACGCGATCAGCGCGTAGGAGTTCCGCGGGGAATGTGCGGATCTCCGTCGCCGGATTCTTCAGCCGCTATCAGATCGGCCAGAATTGGAAGGTGCAGGTCAATGTGGATAACCTGACCGACGAGCGCTACATCCTCCGCGTCTATCAGCGGGCATGGTGCAAGTCTCGGACGGTATCCAGCCCCGCATTACGGAGGGATATAATTGGTAAGGTTTGATGACCGATAACTCCGGCTGGCTTTGAACGGAATCGAAAGCCAATCCGGAGTGCGGCAATGCAGGCGGCTCGCGTTTTTCCTCCGTTGGACCCACGCGCTCGCGTTTGCCTTTCCGCTCTGATGTTTGGGCGCGGCCGAGATCGTTCCTCGGCCTGCGCCATTTGACCGCACAATTCCAGAGGCTGCCCGCCCGTCCCCCATGAAACCCAAATCTCCCGTTCTTCCGATCGTAGTCACCCTCGCTCTGACCCTGGCGTGCACCGGCAGCGCGCTCTTCGGCTCCGCGTCGATCGACATCGGCCCGCGCAAGCAGCTCTTCATCGATCACAAGTTCATCGAATCGTCGGAAGGTGTCTCCCTCACGGTGAACCCGCCGGTGCGCTCCGGCGAACTCCTGATCACGACCGATGCGCCTTGGGAGAAAAATCTGCGCGTTTCCAGCTACTCGAGCGTCATTGCCGAAGACGGATTGATTCGCGTCTGGTATAACGTCGTCGGCCGGGAATTCATACCGCGCACCAATCCCAGTTTCATGGGACTCGCCTATGCCGAGTCGCGCGACGGCGTGAATTTCACGAAGCCGATTCTCAACCTGGTTGAGTTCGAGGGATCGAAGGCGAACAACCTCGTGCTGCCGGGCGATCCGACGCAGTTCTCCCTCGCCGGCGGTTCCGTGATCCGTGACGACAATCCCGCCTGTCCTCCGGCGGAGCGCTACAAGACGTGGACCAAGATTTATCCGAAGCCGGGCGTGCAAATGCACGGTCCGTCCCGGCTCTGGGTATCCCCAGATGGGATACACTGGACGCTGACCGAAAATCGCGTAACCGGCCTGCGCGCGACGGACACGCAGATGAGTTATTTTTGGGAGCCGCGCATCGGCCGCTACGTCGCCTACAGCCGCGAATGGGTGCAGTTCGCCGGCGAGCGGCAGATTCGCATGGCGAGTTACAACGAATCGGACGATCTCTTCGCGTGGGAAAAGACGCAGGTCGTGCTTCAGCCCGATGAGCTCGATATGACGGGATGGATCCGTCCGCTGGTCGTGATGGAAAAGATGCGGGTCGAGCGGGAGCGGTTGAAAAATTATCCCGCCGAAACGGCCGACGCCATCGACGAGAGCGGGAAAGGGCATCCCTTCGCGGATCAGGTGCCGACGACCGGCTCACCGGTCGACGTTTATGGCCCCGGCGTCATGCCGTATGGCGATGGCATCGATCGTGTCTACGTCTCGCTCATGATGATGTTTCATCACTGGCATCGGGAACCCGGCCCCGACAACTCGGAGTATCCGGATACTGGAGACGTGCAGCTCGGTCTCAGCCGAGATGGGCGGAATTTCATCCGTCCGGGTGGGCGGAAGCCTTTCCTTAGCGTGGGACCCGCCGGTTCGTTCGATTCGAGATGGATCTGGGCGATGCCCGGTCTCGTGACGTTGAAGGACGAGATCTGGATCTATTACTACGGGATGAACATCGATCATTTCTGGCGCATCGATCCCGACAGCCCGGGCCTGATGACCGGGATCTCTCGATCGAAGCTGCGCCTCGATGGCTTTGTGTCTGCGGACTTCGACTATGCTGGCGGGACCATTTTGACGCCGCCGCTGCGTTTCAGCGGATCGCGGCTGGAACTCAACATCGACACCGGCGCCGGCGGGATGGGGCGGGTGGAGATTCTCGATGAACACGGGGCGCCGATCCCGGGCTACACGCTGGCGGACGCGGATTTCATCAACGGAAACAAAGTGCGCATGTCCGTTTCGTGGGCCGGAAAGACCGATCTTTCGTCGCTCGAAGGCCGCACCGTCCGTCTTCGTTTCAAGATGCGCAGCGCCAAACTCTACGCGTTCCAGTTTCGAAACGAATGACGGTCGCGAAAACAACGCGCACATGGCTGACAGGCGCGGCGTTCATGCGTGCGGCTCTGGCCCTTCACGAGCCCAGGTAACTTTTTTTCACTCTTATGCCGTTCTTGGAAACCCGCCGCCCCAAAGAAAAATACGATGTGATTGTCGTCGGCTCCGGCGCCGCCGGAGGTCAGACCGCCTACACCCTGGCGATGGAAGGCGCCAAGGTGCTGATGCTCGAGGCCGGTCGGAACTACGATCCGTCGACCGAAACGCCGATGTTTCAAACCCACGCCCAGGCGCCTTTGCGTGGTTCCTCGACCTCGGACAAACCGTTCGGTTTCTATGACGCGACAGTGGACGGCGGGTGGCAGGTTCCGGGTGAACCTTACACGAATGCGTCATCCGATCCGAAGCGGCAGTTTTCATGGTGGCGCGCGCGCATGCTCGGTGGAAGGACCAATCACTGGGGCCGCATCTCGCTGCGGAACGGCCCTTACGATTTCAAACCTCACAGTCGCGACGGGCTCGGCTTCAACTGGCCGATTAGCTACGAGGATGTGGCGCCATACTACGACAAGGTGGAGATGCTGATCGGCGTCTACGGTTCGAATGAAGGGCTGGAGAACACGCCGAATTCGTCGCCCGGCGTGCTTCAGCCGCCGCCAAAGATGCGGGCGGGCGAGCGGTATGCGAAGCATCACGGCGCCAAGCTCGGCGTGCCCGTGATTCCGATCCATCGCGCGGTGCTCACCCAGCGGTTGGATGCCGCGCGGATCGCGGCGCGACTTCACCCGAACAATCCGACGGCGCAGCGGCATCTGATTGAATCCATGAACGCGCGGGCGGCATGTTTCTGGGCGACGGCCTGCGGTCGCGGCTGCTCCATTCGGGCGACGTATCAATCGCCCACCGTGCACCTGCCACCCGCCCTGGCGTCGGGGAATCTCGACATCCTGACCGGTGCCATGGGGTATCGGGTGTTGATGGGCGACGACGGAAAAGCGAAGGGAGTCTCTTACATCGATCGCACGGACGGGCAGGAGAAAGAAGTTCTCGCGCGCATCGTCGTGCTGGCGGCGAGTGCGGCGGAGTCGGTGCGAATGCTGCTGAATTCGAAAACTCCTCGATATCCCGAAGGCGTGGCGAATTCGAGCGGGCTGGTCGGTAAGTATATTATGGATACGGTCGGCGCGGGATTGGGCGGACAGATTCCGGCGCTGGAAAACCTGCCCCTGCACAACGAAGACGGTGCCGGCGGCGAGCACGCTTACGTGCCTTGGTGGCTTTATAAGGAGCAACGCGCCGGCAAACTGGATTTTCCCCGCGGCTATCACATCGAGTTCATCAGCGGTCGCCAGATGCCGGGGATGAGGACGGTGGCCGGACTGGAATGGCTTACGGGCGGAAGCTACGGAAGAAAGTTTCGGGAGGACGCGCGGCGTTACTATGGCTCGTTCCTGCATTTCGCCGGACGCGGCGAGATGATTCCTAACGAAAACAGCTTCTGCGAAATCGATCCGGTCGTGAAAGACCGCTGGGGCATCCCCGTGCTTCGCTTTCACTGGCAATGGTCGGAACACGAGACGCGGCAGGCGAAGCATATGCAGGAGACCGCGCGCGCCCTGATCGAGGCGATGGGCGGACGGGTGCGCGAGCAGCCGAAAGCCGATGGCGCCGATGCGATCGAGGCTGGAGGGAAAATCATCCACGAGGTCGGCGGCACGATCATGGGTGAGGATTCGAGAAAATCGGTGACGAATCAGTGGTGCCAGACCTGGGACGTGAAGAATCTCTTCGTGACCGATGGCGGGCCGTTCGTCAGCAATGCCGACAAGAATCCAACGCTCACGATCATGGCCCTGGCGTGGCGCGCGGCCGACTACATGATCGAGGAAATGCGCCGCGGGAATCTGTAACCATGAATTCGATACCTGTTCGCATCGATCGACGCACCGCCATCAAATGGATGCTGACCGCCGCCGCGGCGACCGCCGCGTCCGCCGGATCGCCCCGCCTGCTGGCGAATGACGCTGCGCCCATCGCGGCCGAAGGCTACGGGACGGACCCGGATCTCTTGCGCGATTACAAACCGGGCGATGTCTGGCCGCTCACCCTGAGCGATGCACAGCGCCTCACGGCGGCGACGCTCTGTGCAGTAATCCTGCCCGCGCACAGCCCCCATCCATCGGCGGCCGATCTGGGGGTGCACGATTTTATCGATGAGTGGATCAGCGCGCCATATCCGGCCCAACGCGAGGATCGTCCGGTGATTCTGCAAGGCCTGGAGTGGATCGAGGCCGAATCGCGGAAACGTTTTGGTCAGTCGTTTCCCAATCTCGTTCGCGGGCAGCGGCACGCGATCTGCGACGACATCTGCTCGGTGGAGAAAGCGAAGCCGGAGTTTTCCAAACCGGCGATTTTCTTTGCGCGCTTCCGCGATCTCACCGCCGGCGGCTACTACACGACGCCCGAGGGGATGAAGGACATCGGTTACACGGGCAACCTTCCCCTGGCGACTTTCGACGGGCCCTCGCCGGAAGTTTTGAAGCGGCTCGGCCTGGTTTAACGCCCACCAATTTTCACGAATCCCCCTTATGAAACTATCCCATATCTTCGGTTTACTCCTTGCGGCGACGTCTCTGTTTGCCGAACCCAACACCCTGACGTCGGCGGACAAGGCGGCCGGCTGGCAACTCCTGTTCGACGGCAAGTCGCTCGACGGATGGCGGGCGAACGAGAAGCCCGGCACGTTCAAGGTAGAGGATGGATGCATCGTGGTGCAGGGGCCGCGTTCGCATCTTTTCTACGAAGGGCCGGTGCAGAATCACGATTTCAAGGACTTCGAACTGCGGCTGGAGGCGAAGACCTTCCCGAAGGCGAACTCGGGCGTTTGTATTCACACGGAGTTCAATGAAAGCGGCTGGCCGCCGAAGGGCTATGAAGTGCAGGTAAACACGTCCCACTCGGACTGGCGACGCACGGCGGGTCTTTACGCGATCCAGGATGTGCGCGATGCAGCATCGCGGGATGGCGAGTGGTTCGCGCTGCGAATTCGCGTCGAAGGACGGCGGATCACGACTTACGTGAACGATCGACTGGTCGCCGACTACGTGGAGGAGCAAAATCCGGTGCGGCCCGACGACATGAAAGGACGAGTGCTCTCACGCGGCACGCTTGCGCTGCAGGGACACGATCCGGAGAGCCGGGTGTTGTTCCGCAGCATCGCGGTGCGGCCGCTGCCCTGAGCCGACGACGTGGCTCGGTTTGTTGAACCTCAATTGGTCGTTCGATCTGACGGTCGCGATGACGGTGTGGGGCATGGCGATCGGCGGAACGATCACGATGACCCCGCGAATTCCGCCGACCGTCGTGTAGAACGTGCTCGAAAGGCCGATCACGAGGATCAGCGGCCCCGACCGGCCCAAAAACCAATTGCGCTGGTTATAAACCGTAACCAGTGGGCGAAGGCAGGGTCTCTGGCCGCGGATGAACGAGTGACGAGCTGGCTATTTCGCCGTGTAACCGCCGTCCACGGGCAGGTTGATGCCGGTGACATAGGTTGAGGCGTCGCTGAGCAGAAAGATCACGGCGCCGCCGATCTCATCGGCCGCAGCCATGCGGCCGAGCATCGTCATCTTGCCGTAACGTTCGAGGAAGTCGGAGGCCGGCGGTTTCTCGGGATTGTGGATTCCTCCGGGAGACACTGCGTTCACGCGCACGCCGCGGGAGCCGTAGTGGGAGGCGAGGTAGCGGGTGAAGTTGATCATGCCGCCCTTGTGGAAAAAGTAATCTGGTGGCGGCAGCGTCCGGGTCTCCTCGTAGAGCCAGGGATTGATGCCAATCGTCCCCATCTGCGAGGAGATGTTCACGATGCTGCCGGAGCCGCGCTCGGCCATGGCGTCGCCGAACGCGCGAACCGTGGCGAAGAAGCCGGTGGCGTTGGTGTCCATCGAGGATCGCCACGCGGCAAGGTCGTCGTCGAATCCGCGCATCGGGCGGGTGACCGCGTTGAAAACGATTCCATCCACGCGGCCATGGCGCGCGAGCACCCGGTCGCGCAAGGCGTGAAGGGAAAGTTCCGAGCCGATGTCGACCTGGTCGGTTTCGACGCGGTGGCCGGCGGCGTTCTCTGCCGCGGCAATCGGCTCGAGCGCGGTCTGGCTGCGCGAAGCGACAACGAGCGTGGCTTGCGCGGCGGCGAGATGTTTCACCAGAGCACTGCCGAGCACGCCGGTGCCGCCGAATTGAACCACCACCTTGCCGAGAAGTGAGAAGGGATCAGTCATAGACGGAACGGGCCGCCGGTCGGGTGGCCGCGGGGAGTTCGCGCATTTGCGAACGAACGAGGTCGAGCCTTTGCTTCACGTAGCCGGAGATGGCGATCACATCCGCTCCGATGCCGATGAGCTTGTGTCCCTCGGCGACCAGTTCCTCGAGAGGAGCGATGAGACCGGCGGTCATGGCGAACTTGCCGTGTTGGCATGCGGCGGCGGCGACGCGTTTGCGGGCGGCGACGACGTCGGGGTGGTCCAGTTGACCGGCCTTGCCGATCCGATGACTGAAGTCGCCGGGACCGAAAAGCAGACCGTCGAAGTGGGGCACAGCGGCAATTTCTTCGACATGATCGAGGGCCTCAGGCGACTCGATCTGCAGGATGACCAAACGCTCGGTGTTGGAGTGATGAAGGTAGTCGTCGAGCGGAGTGAGGCAAAACTGCCCGTCGACATTGCCGCCGTCCAGCGGCCGGCGTCCGATGGGATGGAACCGCACCCAGTCGACGATCTGCCGCGCTTCGCCGGCGTTGGCCACATGGGGGACGATGATGCCGGTCGCGCCAGCTTCAAAAGGCCGGACGTAGTCGCTGTAGCTGCCGCGGCTCACGCGCACCACGGTGTCCATATCATGGATACGGGCGGCGCGAATCTGGTTCTCGAGGCCGATCCAGTCGTTCGGCACGTGCTCGTTGCACAGCCAGACGGAATCGACGCCGCAGGCGCCCGCGGCTTCGATCACGCGGGGATCGGATAAGTTGATCTTGAGAATGGTCGGAAACTGTCCGGTGCGGACGAGATGCAGAATCCGACTGGGTCTTAATTTCATAGGAGACTAGAGAAGGTGTTTGATTTCCTCGATCTCGACGCAGCGGGAACCTTCGTTGCGGCTGAGGATGCCAGCGATGATGACGGCCATCATCTCGACCGTGTCGTGAAAGGAGTGCGGCGGCTGGCCGGTGCGCACGAAATCGAGGTAGCTGAGGAGTTGGTTTCGAAACGCGGTGTAGGTGTCGGTAAAGCGAAAATCGGCGTGACCGCCGGTGCCGCAAATCTGCACGGTGCCAAACGTCGCGCCGCCATCCTGAATGATCGGCACGGTGAGTTGCACGCCGCTGCGATGAACGAGATGAGCGACTTCCAGGCCCGGCCGGCTTTCGAGGCGGATCGTGAGGAAGCCGGGACCGAGCAGGACAAACGCAGGCTCGAGCGCGTGAATGCCATAGGTTTCCCAGCGCTTGGCGGTCACGACCGACATCCAGCGCAGTTCGCCGAGACGGTCTTGGTCGGCTTGAAAGCGGGTGAGTTCGGGGGCGTAGCGGAGGCCGCTCGAGGAGAGCAGGCGGGCGCCGTTGCGCTCCCACTCGATGAACTGGCGAAGTTCACCGAGCGTGGTTGCGAGGGGTTTGTCGATGAACACGGGCAAGCCGGCTTCGACGAACGGGCGGGCGCGGCGAACGTGGTCGGAGCCATCGTCGGTGGCGATGAGCACGGCGTCCACCTGGCCGATCACGTCTTCGGGTTGCGCGACGATCTGGGGAATGAGCGAGGCGCGTGCGACGGCTGTCGCATCGGCGGGATCATCCGTCCAGAGGTGTGTCACTTGGGCGCCGGGAATGCCGATCCGATCGTGCGGTTGCGCACCGAGATAGTGAGGGATCGCGGGATACGGGCAGCGCGCCATCGCGTCGCGATCGTAGCCGTTGATGATGGCGGACCACGAGTAAGGGTGGCCGTTGCCGGCGATCATGCCGAGCATCGCCAGACGAAGGGGCGGAGGGGTGTTGCCGACCGGGTCAGGCACGGGCGGGGGAGCAGACGACGCGACGGCCGGACTCGGCGGAAGCGATGGCGGAGAGGTTGAAACGAAGCGTGGCGAGCGCGGCTTCAATCGAGCACAAGCGTGAAGGCTGTCCCTCGATCTGATCGAGAAACGCGTTCGCCTGAAGCAGGAAAGGTCCGTCGCGATCGAGTGGAGCGAGCGTATGCCAGTCCCACGCAGAGGCTCCGGCGGCGAAGGTTCCCCAACGTTGCCGGTGCAGCTCGATTTTTACGCTACCGTCCGCGGCGTTGAACTGGAACGTGGTTTCGTTGGGAGCCTGGAATTGGTTGAGGGAAAAATTGGAAAGCGCGGCCGCATGGCGGAGAGACACATGCACCGTGTCCTCCACGTCGACTCCGGTGAGCACTTGGTGGGCGCAGTCGCAAAGGACGCTTTCGCACGGGCCGAGGATGCTTTCCATCCAGTTCACCGAGTGGGTGAGGGCATCCTGAATCGCACCGCCGCCCATGGCGCGATCGCGATAGTAGCTTTGAGCGTAGGCGGGCCGGATAAGATGGAACGGCTGACCGGCGACGACGGTGGCTTGCCGGACGGGACCGAACTGCCCGGAGCGCAGAAAATCGCGCGCTTCGCACAGCACCGGATAGACGTGCAACACGTAAGCCACCGCAGCCTGCCGCTGCCGGCGATCGCGCACCGCGATCAACCCGTCAATGCCTTCAAGTGAATGAGAGAGCGGCTTCTCGATCAACACGTGGGCGCCCGCTTCCATCGCGCGCGTCGCCATCGTGACGTGAAAGGGCGCCGGAGTGCAGATGACCGCCGCATCGAAGCCGGAACCCAAGGCCTCCTCCCAACTTGCGCTGGTCGGCACCCCGTAAGTGTCGGCCATCTTCTTTAGCAAGGCGGGATTAGTATCGCAGGCAGTGACGCATGTGCGGCCGGTTTTTTGAAAGCAGCGCAAGTGACGTTCCCCAATGCTGCCGCAGCCGACGATGAGGATGGAATGTTGAGACATGGTTCAAAAGGGCCGCCTGCACAATTGGGTTGGCCTTTCGGCCGAATCCGTCTATTTGTATGGAATTGCGATCTGGTGTATACAAATACCTTTTCTCCCATGAAGAAAGTCAATTCAGATGTCGCTTATGAATACATCCGGAAGAAGATCCTGAGCGGGGAATACCCGCCTGGGCACTTCTTGATGACGGAGGCGCTTTCCGGTGAAATCAAAGTCAGCCGCACTCCGGTGCGAGAAGCGCTGCATAAGTTGAGTGCGGAAGGATTGGTGAGCATCAGTCCCCGCCTAGGGGCCAGCGTGAAGAAGATGGATGTGAAGGAGTTTCGGGAGATGTGCGAACTCCGGCTCGCGCTGGAGGGCCATACGGCGGGCTTGGCGGCATTGAATCACAATCAGGCTGATTTGCGGGAGATCCGCTTTGCACTGGAGGAGATGCGGACTTTGACCGAGCGAATTGTCGCGTCGAAAAAAGAGGACGCGTTTATCAAGGATCTTTCGCGCGAAGACATCCGGTTCCATATCGCGATCATGGACGCGGCGAAGAACGATCTGATTAAGAGCGAGATACTAAGACTGCATCTGGTGAACAGGCTCATGATAGGGCCGATTCATCCCGCTCGATCGCCGCTGACGAAATCGGAGACTGATGCGAACCGCCGAAAGGTGCTCGCGAGCCACGAGGAGATTTACGATGCGATCTCGCGCAGCGACGCCCGCGCGGCCAAAGAAGCGATGGAGCGGCACATTCAGGATATCGTGGACAAGGCGATGCGGCTCATCGCCGATGCCGGCATGATCACGCCGCGCGATTTGAGCGAAGAAGAACTCGCCTACAGCGACTGAGCGGCGGGGGATTGGTGTCTCGGCCGGGCGCTGGTGCTCGGCTTTCGAAGACGGCTTGCGAGATGGGCCCGTAGGAATGGCGGCGGGTAGAAAACGCATAAAAGGCGCCGATTTCTGTTGACCGAAAAACAGGCGTATACGTTTGTATACAAAACCTCCTACCATGCAACCAACCAGCCACATTGCTCCCCCACGATGGGTCGTCTGTTTCCTCGCGGCTCTGGCCGCTTCAAGTGTTGGGCTCGCGCAGAGCGCCGCGGCAGATAACTCCAGCGACGAAACCGTTGTTCTTAGTCCGTTTGTCGTTTCCGCGGAAAATGACGTGGGCTACCACGATCAAAATACCCTGATCGGCAGTCGCTCGGCCAAGGATTTGCTCAGCATTCCCGCGGCGGTCACGATCATCAATCGGGAGCTGTTGGATGATGTCGGCGCCATCAGCATCACCGAGGCGGTGGCTTATGGCGTCAGCGGCGTGACGCCCAACGCCCTTTACGACGACTTCAATATCCGCGGCTTCCGCGTTTCGGGAAATCTGCGGAATGGGGTTCGTGTTCGTTCCTTCAAGGGGCAGACGATGTATGACATCGAGCGGGTGGAAGTCATCAAGGGGCCGGCGGCGATGCTTCTCGGTGTGAACGAAGCGCTCGGTGGAGCGGTGAACCTGGTGAGCAAGAAGCCGACGTTCAGTTTTGGCGGCCAGGCCAAAGCGATCGTGGGGGACGACGGTTATATGCGCGGAGAGGTTAACGTTTCCGGACCTTTGTATAAAGGCGAGGATCTGGAGGTCGCGTATCGAGTGACCCTCGGTGGCACCACGGCAAATCCGTCGAAGGAAATCGAGTCGCGCGACGAACTCTTTGTCGGCGGCGCGTTTCTCACGCATTTTGGCCGGGACAAACACTCCAGCCTCAATGTGAACTGGTATGTCTTCGAAGATGACAGCTACAATTACTATGAAGATTTTATCGATCTCACGTCCCCGCGCTATGCGGTGCTGAACCCCTATTCGACCAAGAGCTTCAGCCCGGCGCGAAGCAAGGACGTGTTCTATCGCTCCAAGGAAAAGTATCTCAATGCGGAGTATCTCGCCAAGCTGACGGACAACTCCAATGTGAGAATTTTTTACACTTTCGCCGACGGCGAAAGCACGAGCCGGCTGATCCGCGGCATCGGCCTGGGTGCGGATAACTATAGTCTCACCCGGCAGGACATCCCGCTGGATATCTTCGAGTTCTCTCACACGGTTCAGCTCGACTATCTCCACCGCTTGCAGCGCAACGCATTCACCAACGATTTCAGCTTTGGCGGCGACTATCGCCGTCAATCGCAAGGCCAGGACCAACTGGTGCTGAATCTGCCGGCGATCGATGCGCGGGCGCCGGATTTCTCGGGAGACGACACTGCGATCACGCCGGTGGACCAGTTGCCGGCGTTTACCTCTAGCAGCCGCACAAAGTCAGACGCGGTTTCGTATTACGTGCAAAACAGCCTCTCGGTGTGGGATGAGCGGATTTCGCTCGTCGGGGGATTGCGCTGGATCGATTCGAGTTCCGCCGGGGTCAACCTCGTGAATGGAAATCGCAGCCAGACCTCTAGCCCGCGTTTTCGCACGCACAAGTATGGCGTGCTGTTCAAGCCCCTGCCGACGGTTACCGTCTACTATACCAATGCCGAGAATCTCTTCCTGCAAAGCGGGTTCACGAACGAGGAGATCCCGCAGTTGAAGAAGAATCAGGAGGGGACGCTGGATGAAATCGGCGTGAAGGTGAACCGGCAGTTGACGGAGAAGATCCGGGTATTTGGGGCGCTGACCTACTTCGACATGGCGCTGACCAATGTGGAGGTCATCACCGGCGAGACCAACTCGCGAGGGGAGTTGATCAAGAGGCAGTCGGCGCAGAACTCGAGCAAGGGCTGGGAAGTTGATTTCGGCGTGAGCGCCAACCTCGGGAACGGCCGTCTCGACACCATCGCAACGTATTATTCCGCCGACACCATCGATGCCGTCACGAAGCTGCCGGCCAAGGATGCGGTCGATGAAACCTACAGTCTGATGAGCAAGTATACCTGGCTCGGAGGAACGCTGAAGGGCTTCATGGTGGGTGCTGGATTATACGATCAAGGTCCCAAGATCAATAGCCCGTATATCATCGATTTCCCTGTGACCTACAATTTATTCAGCGCCTACAGCTTCAACAAGAACTGGAAGGTGCAGGCCAATCTCAATAATATCACCGATGAACGCTACGTGATCGCCTATGTGGCCACTGGGCTCGCTTCGGCTTCGGTGGGTTTCAACGCCCGTTTCACGCTGGATTACCGGTGGTGAGATGAATTGGTTTGGCTCGGACGACTGAAAGAGGGAGCGCGTGGGGCATCCACGCGCTCCTTTGTCGTTGAGCACGTTCCCGGCGCGAGGCGCGTCGATTCGATCTGCAATTTTAATACTATAGAGTCATGATTAAAAAAACGCTCGCTCCGCTTTTGACGTTGGGAAGCTCGTTGATACTGGCACAGCCCGTGATCGCCCAGCCGCCCGCTGCGCTCGACTACCAGGTTTCAGCCGCCAAGGGCCCGTATTTTCTCTGCGACACCCGCGTGACGGAGGATCGCTGGCTGTTGGATCGCGTTTCTCCGCCTTTCAAAAAGCATCCTTCCAATCCGCTCATGGTGCGGGAGTTCGAGTGGGAGGGGACGGGACTATGGCCCGCGGCGGTGCGTTATGATACCGAGCATGGGCTGTTTCGCATGTGGTATGGCGTATGGTATAAAGAGCGCTATTTCGGTAAAACACCGTTCGCGTATAACATCGCTTATGCGGAGTCGAAAGATGGGATCAAGTGGACCCGGCCCGCGTTGGGGGTGTTTGACCGTTTGCCCGAAGATCCGAGAAACAACCTGATCAAGCTGGGCCGCGAGAAGACGCAGGGAATCGACGTGGAGCTTAACCCGAAGCCGGGAGTGATTCCCGGTCGGTTCGTGGCGTTGCACAATGAAGCGGGTGGTTTGCGTATCTCAACGTCCGACGATGGCAAGACCTTCACCTGGCTCCATGAGGAGCCCACGCTGCCGTATCACAGCGATACGGCAAATAACCTGGTCTACGACGAAGTGAGAGATCGCTGGCTGGTCTTTTGCCGGCCGCGCGCGTATGCGGGAGATCACAAGCGCCGTGTGTCGGTGCAGGAAAGCAAAGATCTAAAAAACTGGACTCACGACCGGACCATTCTGGTTCCGGATGAAGACGAGGTGCAGGAGTATTATGGCATGACGGCTTTTCGTCGCGGGGATCTTTTCTTTGGCCTGTTGCAGGTGTTTGACCGGGCTACCGGCTTGATGCATGCGGAACTCGCGTGGAGCGATGACGGCTATGCATGGCATCAAATCGGCGATCACCCGCAGGTGCTGGGAATCGGCGGGAAAGGCGAGTGGGACGAGAATATGGTGGTTCCCGGTGAGGGGCCTGTGATGGTCGGCGACGAGATGTGGTTTTACTATGCGGGCGCGAAAGAGCCGCACCTTCTGGCGGATCAGATTCCGGCAGCGGGTCTCGCGATCGCCCCGCGCGATCAGTTGGTGGGATTGCGCCCGAGGAATGGGGAAACAGGTTATGCTTTAACCCGGCCGTTCTTTAAACCCGAGGCCGGTGATCTGGTGGTCAATACGACGATCGATGAAGCCGAAGGCGCGATCTCGGTGGAGCTGCGCAATGACTTCGGAGAGCCGATCCCGGGGTTCACGGCGGAGGATTGCGATCCGGTTGTGGCGGGCGGCTTGGCCGTGCCGGTGCGCTGGAAAGGGCGCTCGCTCTCGGACGTTCCCGAGAACGAGATCCGCCTGCGATTCACGGTGAAAGGCGCGACGCTTTTCACCTACGACTTGGTGTCACCCGGGCGGTGATCGTCTGCGTGAGCGAAGTGCCGACGTGAGCCTGCTCACGCGGCACTTTCGCGCAGATGGGAGGCTTCGAAAGCCTTCCACAATGATGAGATGCCTCCTTGCGCGGAGTGCGCAGCACGGTGTTAACGAGCGGTTCGCGTTTCCTCGCGGCCGCGCATCTAGAGGTTCGTGCGCCGGCTTTCCGCGCTGAACATGCAGGCGGGCGGGGGCGCCCGCGGTCAGGAATGAGTTTCAGAAACGCCCTTGAGCTTCACCCTGATGCCAAAGAGCAGTGCGGCACCGGCGAGAAGGCCAAACGAGGCGAACATAAAAACTTTGTCCAAGGAGACATTCGCGTCGCGCAAGGCTCCCCCCAGATAAATGGCGCCGCCTCCAATACCGGTGGCGAAGAGGTTAAGCACGCCGTAGCCGGTGGCCCGATAGCGGGCATCCGTCACCATACATAGAATCGGCATCATATTGCTGTCCACGAACGCGCGCGTGAAGCCGTAGCCTACGAGGCCTGCGATGGCGACGCCGAGCAAAGGGGTATTCACCGCCAGGAGCATGCTGGGCACGGCAAGACAAAGGCCGATCAATGGGACGTAGATACGTGCGTTCTGATTCTTGCGATACCAGCGGTCGGACCAGACACCGCCGACGATCACGCCGACGAGCATCGAGGCTTGCAGATAACCTGTGGCCGAAAGCCCGGCTGCCCCCTGTGAGAGGTTGAAGGTCTCGTTCATATAGGTGGGCATCCATCCGAGCACGGCCCAACTCGCGAGTCCGAGCAGCCCCCAGTAAACCAGCGCAAGGATAAAGGCGGAGCTGGAGAACAGGCTGGCCATCGCCGCACCGAATTTGATTCCAGGTAATTTCGTGACGCTTTCGGATGAGGCGATTTCACGCGGGGCGTCGCGCATGAACATCGCGACAATGACGGTGTAGCCGATGCCAACGAGGCCAAAGACCGTGAATGCGTGGCTCCATCCGTAGTGTTCCGCGACCCATCCGCCGAGCCCGCCAAGCCCGGATCCGAGCATGACTCCGCTGACGTGGATTCCTTCGGCTTTTGAACGCGTGTCTCCCCGGTGGTATTCGGTGATAAGCGCGAGGGCCGCAGGGATATAACACGCTTCGGTCACGCCCATCAGCGCGCGCGTCAGCAGCAGCTCACCGTAGGTGGTCGCGAATCCGGTTAGCCAGGTGACGGTCGACCAAGAAAGCAGGCTGAAGACGATCACCTTCGTGCGGCTGAAGCGATCGGCGAGGAAACCTGCGAACGGGCTCAGAGCCGCATACACCCAAAGAAAAACGGAGGTGAGCAGCCCGAATTGCGCGTCGGTCATCGGGATCGCTTCGACCAGCGAGCCGCGCATGGTGGTGAGCATTACCCGATCGAGGTAATTGAGCAGGCCGACAAACCAGAGAAGCCCGACGACGAGCCAGGCGCGGGAGAGGAGTGCGGGAGAGGGCATTGAGCGTGGAAATTTTTAGCTCAGTAGCCCTTGTCCCAGCGTGGCTCGATGTTCGCGGCGATGGACTCGGAAACCCACACATCAGTGCGGAGCGTCTGCAAAATGGATTCGGGCACGCGAGGCGTCACCGGCCCGTGCAGCACGAGTCGGGTGGTGAGGCGCTGCCACGAAGCGAAGGAGCCGTCGATCGTGATGGCGTGCATGTCGACTCGATGCTTGGCCGCGATGACTTCCGCGGGGCCGATGGTGGCGGCTTTGGGTGGAACGGCGCAGAGATCGCCGCTGCTGCCGAAGCAGCCGTGGAGGGAATTCTGCGCGATGGTGAACGGACTGAGCGTGCAGATGCGCGGGCCCATTTTTTTCCACTCCTCCAGCGAGCCGGCGAACTCGGGAGCGTCAGGTTCGATGAAGGCGAGGTGACCAGTCCAGCCGGGACCGCTATAACAAATATCAGCGCCGCCAAGATCGGCGAGCATGCGGCCGTAATCCTTCAGATTTCGATCGGTGAAACCATGCACCTGCCGTTCGGCGGGCCTTCGCTTTCGCTCGAGCTGTGACCAGAAATATTTTTTGAAGGCATGGCCGAAGCCGAACTCCCACGACTCGGGTGCGATCCGGCCGTTTTCGTCGGCGTATTCGTCCATGTTGAACGTGTGCAGCTTCCGGCAGTCGACTTTCGCGCGGTTGAGCATGGCGGCGAGTTTCACGTAGCCGGGCCAGGGATTCGGCATGATCGCGACAAACGTCTTGCCGGCATCCATGGCTGACTTGATCCGGAAGAACATGTCCGTGATCCAGAGGAACTCGATTTCGACATCGGGAACGACGGTGATCCGGAAATCGGGATTGGGGTGCTTCGCGATGTGTTCGCGTTTGATCTTCCGAACGCGGGCGATGGCCGCCTGATCCCGGAAAGGAATGAAGCTCGCCGGAGCGAAGCGGAATTCAGGAGGGCTTTTTTTCATAGACCGAGTGTCCGTTGACCCATGTTTGAGCGGGAGTGAGATCGTTGTCCCAGAGCACGAGATCGGCGTCGGCACCGCGTTCGATGCGTCCCTTGCGCTCGAGGCCGAGCAGACGCGCGGGATTGAGCGTGCCCATCGCCCAGATCTGTTCGGGAGGGAGCGGTAGCCAGCGAAGAAGATTGGTCATGCCGCGATCCATGGTGAGCGCGCTGCCGGAGAGGGAATTTTTCGTCGCGTGACGGGCGCCGGTCTCGGGCGATACGCGGATGGGAAAACCCCACGGCGTTTCATAGGTGCCGGGGGCGAGTCCCGCGCCGATGTTGGAATCGGTGATCAAAATGACGCCCGCCCAGGTTTTCGCGGCGACGGCCGCGCGGATTGCGGCGGGATGCACGTGCACGCCATCAGCGATGAAATCGACGGTCGCGCGCGGGTCGGCGAGGATTGCTTCGACCGCGCCGACCGGCCGCACGCCCGGATCGGTTTCGGGCGGCGCGTGAAACACGTCGTAGAAATGAGTGGCGTGACGTGCGCCGGCGTCGAGCGCCGCGTCGGTTTGTTCGACGGTTGCGCGCGTGTGGGTGAGAAACACCGGGATGTTTCTTTCGCGCAGCCGGCGGATGACAGGGACGATGTCGGGAGCGTCGGGACTGAGCGACATGACGGCGAGACGACCGCGCGCGGCATCGATGATTTTTTCGAGCAGCGACAAATCGCCGGGGATCGTTGGGCAGGCAGCACCGCCGACGGCCATGAAGGGACCCTCGATGTGCAGCCCGGGAATGTTGACCTCGTTGATCGTCGGCAACGCGTCGGCGAGGTCGCGCACGAGAGTGAACCAGTCGTCCGTGAGCTTGGGGATGAGCGTCGGCAGCACGGTTGTAACGCCGAACTGGCCGAGCGATCGCGCGGCGGTGCGCAGTCCGGCGACACCGCTTTCGTAAAGGCTGTGTTGAATGCCGTGCGTGTGGACATCGATCAGGCCGGGCGTGAGCAAACGACCCTCGCCCTCGAGCACAGTCGCATTCGCAACCTCGTGAGACTCTACGCGCCCGAACGCAGCGATGCGTCCATCGCGCACGAGGAGGTCGCCGTTCGAAATTGCTTTTCCAGGTTCAACGATGCGCGCGTGGCGGATGAGGAAGCAGGACATGAGGGATGCGACGATCAGGATCCCGACGGTGGAGGAGGCGCGTGGTTTGCCGGGACGGATTCAAGCAGCGCGGTCAACGGTTCGATCAGCGCACGGGCCCAGATTTGGTAACCGGTCGCGCTCAGGTGAAGCTGATCCGGCATGATGTCCGGACTGATCGAATCGTTCGGTTCGAGAAACAGCGGGCCGAAGTCGACGAAGCGCACGGAGCGGCCGTCGTCATCGAGGAGACGCAGACCGGCGTTGATCGCGGCGATCTGTTCGCGGATGGCGGCCGTGGCGGGCCCGCGGGGCAGCACCCCGTGAAGCAGGATCTTCGTGTTCGGCAGACGCGCGCGAACGAGGGACACGATGGCGGTCACGCCGTCGATGATTTCGGGCGTGGTGTTCGCGGGCGTGAGACTGTTTTCGCCGAGGCCGGGATCGGTGTTGTTGGTGCCGATGAGCAGCACGAGCACGCGCGGTGCGATCCCGTCGAGTTCACCGTGGGACATCCGCCACAACACCTGTTGCGTGCGGTCGCCGCTGACGCCGAAATTTCCGGCGCCGAGCGGCACGAACCATCGCTCCCATTCGGCGCGGCCGGTTGTCGTCCACTGCTCGGTCAACGAATCGCCGAAGAACGCGACGTCGATCCCGCCGCGGCGGGCGAGTGCGACGAGGTCGTGATGCCGTTGCAACCAGGCGGCCTGTTTTTCGGCGTCGTAGTCCGGACGGGTCGAAGCCTCGACCGCGGTGTTGCGGTGAGGCGGATTGTCTGCGGCGGAGGAGAGTATCATTGACCGAGCTGGAGAAACATCCGCCGAGGGGAATGCATCAGGCGGACAGCAGCGCGAACGCTTCGTCCGTCGAGAGGTTGTCATGAACAAGGCCCATCAACGCCTTGGTGATGGCCGCGGGATTGGCGTGCTGGATGATGTTGCGGCCGTAAACGATGCCGGAAGCTCCCTGCTCGAGCAGATCATGCGTGCGCTGGAGAATTTCGCGATCGCCGACCTTGCCGCCACCGCGCACGAGGACAGGAACGCTGCCGGCGGCTTCGATGACTTTGTGGTAACGGCTGACGTCATCGGTCGGATCGGCCTTGATGATATGCGCGCCGAGTTCGGCCGCCTGGCGAACGAGCGGGACGATTTTCCGTTCGTCGCCATCGACCATATAGCCACCCGCTTTTTCGTTGGGTTGAAACACCAGCGGCTCGACCATCATGGGCATGCCATAGCGTTCGGCGACGGGTTTTAGGCGGAGGATGTTTTGCACGCATTGATCGCCGACCTCCGGCTCGCCGGGAATCTGGAAGAGATTCACGCACATGCACGCGGCATCGAGGCGTAGCGCCTGTTCGACGGGATCCTCGATCATGCGACTATAGAGGGTGCGCGGGAGTTGCTTGCCGTAGACGTTGGCAACGTCGAGACGCAGGACGAGCGACGGTTTCTGCCGGCCGGGAATGGATTGCAGGTGATGTGCCTGGCCGACGGTGAGCTGGATCGCATCGGGTCCGGCGTTGGCGACGGTGCGCACGGCGGCGCCGATGTTTTCGATGCCGGCGAGAAAACCGTGTTCGTTGAAGAAGCCATGGTCGATCGCCACATCGAAGCAGCGCTGCGAGCGAGGATTGAACAGCCGGTTGAGACGGAAAGAGAGCATGATTTTAAGAGCGCGTAAGAGTAGGGATCAGGAGTAACCGAGTTCGCGGGCGGTTTCGCCGATGGCCTCGTCGATCAGATCGAGACCTTTGAGGAGCGTCTCTTCATCCATGACGATCGGCGGACTCATGCGCAGGATGTGACCGGCGGGAATCCAGGCCAGGCCCTTACGAAAAGCCTTTTGATAAACGAGTGTTCCGGCCTGATCGAACGGCTCCTTGGTGGTGCGATCCTTGACGAGTTCGATGCCCATGAGGCAGCCCTTGGCCCGGACGTCGCCGATGATCTTGTGCTGCTCTTTCATGCGCCGCATCCGTTGGAGAGCGACCTCGCCGAGATGCGTGGCATGCTCGAGGAGATTTTCCTCCTCGATGACTTGCGTGGAGATGAGCGCGGCGGCGCACGCCATCGGATTGCCGCCATAGCTACTGGAGGCGGAGATGCTCTCGAAACTTTCCTTGAATTGCTCGCGCACGGCGACGCAGGTAACGGGGAAGCCGTTGCCGAAGCCCTTGCCCATGGTGACCACATCCGGGAGCACGCCCCAATGCTCCATGGCGAGCCACTTGCCGGTGCGGCCCCAACTCGTCAGCACCTCGTCGGCCATGAGCAGAATTTTTCGGTCGTCGCAGAACTTGCGCAGCTTCGGGAAAAAGTCATCGGGCGGCATGACGGAGCCGCCCCAGCCTTGAATCGGTTCCAACACAAAACCGGCGACCGCGCCGATGGTGGCTTTGTCGAGGTATTCGCCGTAGAACTTGATGTAGCTGTCGGTGTCGATCGTGCCGTCGGACTTCGTCCATACCGGACGATACAGGTCGGGCCGCGGGACCATGTGAGCGCCGGGAGCGCGCACCGTGCCGTAGACATGCGAGCGAATGTGACCGAGCGAAACGGCGCCGTAGGTCTTGCCGTGGAAATCGTGAAAACAGCTCACGGTCTCGTGTTTTCCGGTGGCGGCGCGGAGGACCCGGATGCCGGCTTCGACTGCGGCGGTGCCGCAATCATAGAGCTGAAAGCCATTGAGATCGCCGGGCAACACGCTCGCGAGTTTCTCCATCAGCTGCGTCTTGATCGGCGTCGTGAAGTCGTGTGCGTTCATCAACTGCGAAGCGGCGCGCGCGATGCCCTCGGTGATCTTCGGATGGCAGTGGCCGAGCGTCGTAACGTAGATGCCGGAGGAGAAATCGATGTATTCGTTGCCGTCGACGTCGCGCAACACGCAGCCGCGACCGGACTCGAACGAAACGGGGAAGAGTTTCACCTGAGAGCTCAGGCCTTTGAAGTGCTTCGTGCAACGATCGTGCCAGTGTTTGGACTGCGGGCCGGGCGGCCGCACGGCCAGATGCGGGACGCGCGCGAGATCGACGCGGCCCCATTGCAGGGTGGAAAAATTTTCGGAAAGGGCAGTGCTCATTGGGTAAAAGATTTGGCGCTTACGGTGATCACCTTCGGCCCCAGCCGGGCGAACCGCTTGACGACAGCGGCAGGCGCGCCGGTGTCGGTGATGAAAAGGTCGACGTCGCTGAGTGACCCGGAGCGGGCGAGCGCGGTCGTGCCGATTTTAGTGTGGTCGGCGAGCACGCACGTGCGGGCGGCGACCCGGCGCATCAATTTGTCGACTCGCGCGAGCCGAAGATCGGAATTGTAGATGGAGCCATCGAGTCCGATGGCGTCGGCTCCCTGGAACGTGAGGTCGGCGGCAAACGTTTCGAGACAGTGCTCGGTGAGCGGACCGGTGAGATCGGGGCTGCCGCGGCGAATGACTCCACCCAAGAGGATGACTTCGACTCCGGGGGAGTGTTGCAATTCCGACGCGACGGCGAGGCTGGGGGTGATGACCATCAAGTCCTGCCCATCTTTCAGCAGCGTGGCCAACTCGAGGGTGGTCGTGCCGGTGTCGAGAATCAGCCGCTGGCCGGGTTGAACGAGTTTGCGGGCCTCGGCGGCGATTGCGCTTTTGGCCGCGCGGTTGATGTTGCGGCGCTCGCGATAATCGAACTCGAGCATCATCCGCTCGGTGAGCATCGCGCCACCATGCGTGCGCTGGATGTGAGTCTTGGCTTCGAGCGCGGCGAGGTCGCGCCGGATAGTCATTTCGCTCACGCCAAACTCCTTCGCGAGCTCGGAGATCGATACGCCGGACTGCCCGGCGAAACGTTCGCGGATGGTGGCTTGGCGGGCGGCGGACGGGAGTTTCTTCATCCGCGGGCGACGTTCGTGAAATGTTAGGATGTGTCAAGATATGCGATAAACGAACATAAAAGAACATTTACATGGGCCTCCCCGGACTCACGCTGGTGCGATGCTTTTTCCGACTGCCGGACTGCTTCGCGCTGGCGCGGCGACCGTGGATGTGACGCCGCGCGGCTCGACGTTTCTCTTCGGCTATCCTCACGTGCCGCGCATGAGCACGGGTGTTCACGATCCCTTGGAATGCGCCGCGCTTTTCCTCGAAAGCGGGAGTTCGCGTCTGCTGTTTCTCGCGAACGACGTGATCTTCGTGTCGAAGTCGCACACTGGCGAGATTCGGCGGCGGATCTTTGAGCGCACTGGAATTCCCGAGGAAGCGATCATGGTGACGGCGACGCATACGCATTCGGGTCCGCCGATGATCGATTACGTGAGCAACGCCGCCGACCCGGTGGTGCCGCCGGCCGACGCGACGTATCTCGAATTTTTTATCGAACGAGTGGTGTCCGCGGCCGAGGAGGCGGTGCGAACTGCGGTGGTGGCCGAAATCGGATCTGCTCTGGCGCGAGCCGACGGCATCGGCACGAACCGCCATGATCCGGCCGGACCGGCCGATTTGGATGTTCCGGTTTTCGTGGTGCGGTCGGCCGAGACGAAGCAGCCCCTCGCGTGCATGCTGGTTTGCGCGATGCACCCGACGGTGCTGCACGAGGACTCGACCTTGTTCAGCGCGGATTTCCCGTATTTTTCGCGCGGATACCTGCGGCAGAAGCCCGGGTGGGAGTCGTGCGCGGTGTTGTTTCACCAAGGTGCCTCGGGCAATCAAAGTCCGCGCCACGTGACACGCGCCAACACGTTTGCCGAGGCGCAGCGGCTCGGCGAAATTCTGGGCCGGTCGGTTGCGGCGGCGGTGGCGACGGTGGCGTATGAAACGGAGATCTCGCTGGGCGTTCGCCGTGCGATGATCGACCTGACCGTCCGGGAGTTTCCCTCGCCGGAGTTGGCGGACCGGCAAGTGCTCGCGGCGCGCAGGCGTTTCGCGCAGTTGAAGAACGAGGGGGCAAGTCGGCAGGCCGTGAGGACCGCGGAATGCGATTTGTTTGGTGCGCAGGAGACCGCGGAGCTGGCGCGAGCGGCGGAGGACGGCCGACTCTCGACCGCGATCGCAGCGTGTCTTCCGGCTGAAATTCAGGCGATGACGATTGGACCGTGGACGTTCGTAGGCTGGCCGGGCGAGTTCTTCGTCGAGTATGCGCTGGAGCTGCGCCGGCGCGCTCCCGGCACGTTCGTCGTGACGATGGCGAATGGCGAACTGCAGGGTTATATCGTGACCGAAGAAGCCGCGGCGCGGTCCGTCTACGAGGCGTCGAACGCGGTGTTCTCCGCTGCGAACGGACGACGTTTCGTGGAGGCGACGCTCGCGCTGTTGGCTCGCGGAGAATAGTTTTGTTCTCCCATGTCTCTGCTTCTGGGTATCGATTTCGGCACGTCGTATTTCAAAGTCGGGCTCTTTGACGCGGCGGGCGTGCTCAAGGGCCTGGGTCGCGTTCCGGTCGAGACAGACGTGCTGGCGCCGGGCTGGTGCGAAGTGCCCGTGCCGCGGTTTTGGGCTTTGCTACGGCGAGGGCTCTCGGAGGCGCTGGCGGAGGCGGGTGCCACGGTGGGCGAGATTGCGGCGGTCTCGTATGCTGCGCAGGCGAACAGCTTCGTTTGCCTCGATGCAGCTGCGGAGCCGCTGACGCCGCTGATCCTGTGGACGGACAAGCGCGCAGAGCCGATCACGTCGGACCTGGATCGATTTTCGCGGAATGACGCGTTTGCGCGCACTGTGGGCTTTCACGGTTGGTCGAGCGGTTTTGCGGTGGCGAAGTGGCGCTGGTTGCAGGACAACCAACCCGAGGTATGGGCGCGGGCGCGTCATGTGATGACGTTGTCCGACTACTTCACGTTCGCGCTGACGGGAGAGCGTATCGCAGACGCGAGCGCGGCGGCGTTTTTGGGATTATATGATCTCTCGCGGCGGGCGTGGTGGCCAGAGGCGTTGGCGGAGTGTCGCATGGAAGCGACGCGATTGGCGACTCCGGTGCGGCCCGGGTCGGTCGTCGGCTGCACCGTGGAAGCGGCCGGGGAAAAGCTGGGTCTGCCGGCCGGGGTGCCGTTTGCGGTGGGCGGACTGGATCATCATGTGGCGGCGCTGGGGTCGGGTTTGGGAATGTTTGCGGACGTGAGCATCTCGACGGGCACGGTGCTGGCGGCGATGACATTGGTGCCGGCGTTCGAACCGCGGCCGGATTGTTATCACGGACCGCATTTCGACGATGCGCAATTTTATCGACTGGCTTTCAATCCGGCGGGCGCGGGACAGTTGGAAGTTTATCGGCGGCGATTTGCGCCGGAGTCGACGCTGGAACAACTCCTTGCCCAGGCGGCCACGGTTGCCGCGGCGAGTCCGATGCCGAAAGATCCCGCCGCGAGCCCGAGCGCGGCGATGCGCCACCTGCTCGAGAAAATCGCCGCAGCGCAGCGTTCTCTCGTCGGACAAGTGACCGGTGTCGCCGGTGTGTCGCGGATCGTGGCGACGGGTGGTGGGGCGCGCAGTCCGCTCTGGCTGCAGATCAAGGCGGATATGTTCAACGTGCCGGTGGTGACGCCTTCGTTTCCCGAGCGCGCGTCGCTCGGCGCGGCGATGCTTGCGAGCGTCGCTGCGCGGTGGTGCAGCGATCCGGCTCAAGCGATGGCGATGATGCAGACGCCGGGACGTGTTTTCAGGCCGAACCCCGCGGCGGTGGAGCGTTACCGAAACTGGACGCCGTGACCTGTTTGCGGGAGGCGATGGCCGGTGCGGTTCAGCCGCTCCGATGCGAGATAGCCGTGGCTCACCATCTGCAGCATCAGTTTCGAGAGCCGCGGAGCGAAGCCGCCTTCCTCGAAGGTGTAATGCGTGATCGCGGGGCTCACGAATTGGAACGGCGGGTCGTTCGCGCGCTTTGGGCCCAAATCCACCGCACCGTTTGGTTCGCCGTCGGGTCGACGGCTCCAGTCGTTTTATGTTTCACACCATCAACGACGCCCAACGGTGCGCTCTTTGGCGATCACGCCGTCAACTGCATGGCCCCGGCTAAGTTTTTCTGATCTCGTCCTCCGCACTAGCGACGGTGTGTCCCTTGCGCACGGCCTGTCCGAAGGTGGCGGAATACTCGAAAGCGAAGCCCCGACTGATGATACCTTTCCGGCGGCGCATCCAAGCGTCGGCGTTTTTTCCGGTGCCGCGGTGGCCCTCGTCTACGAGCACGACTGACCGCGTAGACCATCACCTTCGCGGTAATCAGGGTGTGAACCAACTCTCCCCACTCGTGAGCGCGTATTTCGCCAGCAAAGTAATCGAAAGCCTCCTTGATGCGGATCGACGAGGCGACTCGGCTCGACCTGCGCGAGTTACATAGTAGAAACGGCTATTTTGAAGCCCATCGTTTGAGAGGAAGAACGCAGTGCGACATGCGCACTGCCTAGCTGGGGGGCTCGTTCATCGTCCCAGCGGGGAGGCGGAGCCTTGAATCACACGAGTCTGGAGCGAGGCGAGGTCGATGAGAAACTCCGATTCCCGATTGCTTTCGAAGGGCTCCATCTCGTATCCGTCGCCAAGATACAGACGAGGATTCGGCTGGCGCACGGGGTTGATGAATGTCACCGGCGCGCCGTTGTCGAGTGTGACGGAGAACGTGTCGGAACCGAATTCGACGACGACGCGCGTCCATTGGTCGGAACGAAGCTCGCCGACGCGGCGCCAGTCGTCGCGACCGTAGGCGTAGAGTTGTCCGGGGCGGTTGCCGGGGAGGCCGATGCGGATCGGGGTCTGGTCGCCGAACGAGCAGAGGACCAAGTTCCCGTAGGTCTGCTGGCGTTTCACTTTGACGTCGAAGGAAAGACGAAGCCGGTCGCCCGCGGCGAAGTTCACGGCATCGATTTCGACGCCCGCGCTGCCGCGATCCCGAAAGCTGACGGCCTGGCGTCCGTCGACTGTTACGAGGGAAGGGCGTTGGTAAACGCTGTCGGTGGAGTTCCGGCGCCATTCGGCGGTGGAGGAAGCGAAGTAGTCTTTGTCGCGCGGCCAGACGTAGCGCTGGGTCGGATCCGGGGCGTCGACGATGGAGATCGCGATTCCGCGGCCGTTGACGGCACTCGTGCTGCCGAGGGTGCGAACGTCGTCGTTCCACCGGGTGTAACCGACGTAAAGTTTTCCGTCATGATAGATGCCTTGGGCGTAGTGGGCGGGTTTGCTGCGACCGGCGATGCCGGGACCCGCGATGAAGTCGTCGGCGCCGGTGCGGCTGAAGAAGAGGGCGAGATTGGTGCGTGCGCCGACATTGTTGGCATTCCAGACATCGTGATGGAACATGCTGTAGCGGCCCCCGGGAAGTTCGATCTGATGCATGCGGGATTCCTCGGTCTCCATCCAGACCCGGCGGGGATCCGGCTCGAAGACGAGCGGTTCGCCTTTGTTGACGCCGGTGCCGGTGGTGGTGAGGAAAAGAGGATTCCTGATGGTGAATCGATAAGCGAGTTCGCGGCCGCCGTGGATGGCTTTGCGCCCGGAATCGCGGATGAACATGCGGAGCGTGCCGTCGGATGTAGCGACGACATGCGGTTCCCACTGGGCGCCGGGGTTGTCGACATTCGAGACGAGATCGGAAATTTGCCAGGTCTTGCCGTCGTCGTCGGAGTAGATGGCGGCGCTGAAGAAGGCGTCGGACAGCAGCGTGCCCATGTTGCGGTGATCGCCGACGACAAGCGTTACCGGCTGGATGACCCGGCCGCTTTTCAGGAGCACCGGATTTTGTGAAGGGAAAAGATATCCTTTGGCGCGGGCGTGTCGGCTGCCGGGCGCGGGAACTTCGACCTGGGTGAAGATCCTTCGATGCACCCACTTCGCATCGGGACCTTTGCCGAGCGTGCTCAGATAAGTTCCCGCAAGCGAGTCCGCCTGTTCCGCGAGTCGAACGCTGTCGGGCAGGTCGAAGTAGGCGCCTTCGCCGATCGACCAGAGGCACCAGAGTTCCTCGTCGCGATAGTTGAGCAGGTTGGGCTGCCAGTGGGTGTGCGGCTGGTCCCACGTGTCGAGGGGCGTGCTTGTCTCCACTTCCGTGATACGGAGCGGGTCGCTCCAGGCGCGGGCGTCGGTGCTGGTTTGCCAGAGCAGACGCTGGAACGGCTGGGGACGGCCCTTTTCCTTGAAGTAGCGGGTCGCGTGGCCGCCGTGACTGTTGTTCCAAACGGCGTGAAAGCGGCCGTCGAAATGCTCGATCGAGACCATGTGGCCATAGGCGTAGGGCGAATCGGCCTGGTCCTGGTAAAGGTAGTGCTCCTCGATTTTCGGATCGTAGAAGGAGTAACGTTGCGTTGCAGCCGGAGTCGCGGCGAGGGAGGAGGCAAGAGGCGCAGACATCAAGGAAAACGCTAGAAGGGTGGTGGCGAAGGGGTATTGTGACCGTGTCATTTTTGGCGGGGAGTTTATCGATTGAAGGACAGCTATGGGCTTGCTGCGCCGTGTGGAATGGCCTTTTCAGTTTTCAGTAAAATGCCCGAGAGAATTTCGATTCGAGACCTGGCCGAGAAGCTTGGAGTCTCACACACGACGGTGTCGCTGGCGCTGCGCAATAGCCCCCGCATTGCAGAAGCCACGCGCCGACGGATCTGTGCGGAAGCGAAGCGTCTCGGTTATCATCCCGACACGGTGGTCTCCAATCTGATGGCTCGTCTGAGGACTTTGCGAACGACATCGGCGCGGGAGACGATCGGGTTCATCACTGCGTGGCCCTCGCGGGCGGCATGGAGGGGTTCGGCGAATCACGCGCGTTTTTTCGAAGGGTGCCGGCGGCATGCAGGGGCCCTTGGTTATAATCTGGACGAGTTTTGGTTGAACGAACCGGGCATGACCAGCCGGCGGATGTCGTCGATCCTGCTGGCCCGCGGCATTCGCGGCTTGGTCTTGCTTTCGCTGCCGACACCGGAGGGCAAACTGGCGCTCGACTGGAAGCATTTCATTTGTGTGACGAAGGGGTTGACGGTCCGGCATCCGCCGGTGCATCGCGTGATCTCGTCCCACTATGAGGACATGCAGGTGGCGATGGCGCAGTTGAAGCGCCGTGGCTACCGGCGCATTGGGCTGGTGCTCGGCGAGACGCTCAGCGAGCGGGTCGACCGCGCGTGGCTTGCCTCGTATTTGCTGCACAATAACGAGCGGGCTCCCGAGCATCGCGTGCCGGCGTTGATCACTCGTTCGCCGAGCGAAGAGCAGGATTTCGCGAGATGGTATCGGCTGCATCAGCCCGAGGTGATTTTGTTTTCCGAGCAACCCATGCGGCGTTGGGTGGAGAGTCTGGGTCTGCACGTGCCGAACGATGTCGGGCTGGTGCATCTGGATTGGTCCACCGCGATCGCACCGCTGGCGGGGATCGACTCGGATCCGGAGGTTCAGGGCGAGGCCGCGATCGATCTGCTGGTCGGGCAGATGCAGGCGAACGAATACGGAGTGCCCAAACACGAGAAGATCATTGCGGTGCGTGGACGCTGGGTGCCCGGAGCCAGCATCCGCAAGATCGGGGCCTAGCCCCGCGTGGGGCACGTGAGTGCGGGCTGAGCCATACGTAGGGGCGGGGGTGTAGAAACGTTTACTGGAAAACTGGGGCAAGGTGGAGCGCGAGCCTGTCGGATGTTGAACCGTTATCGGTCCAAGGTTCGGAAACCCATCCGGCCATCTTACGAGTGCCACCGGGCAGCATCATCCCATGTATCCAAACGTTACCTACTCCCGTCCCCTCCGTCGTCTTGCCGCCGCGCTTGCGGCGGGTGCGCTTGGCCTGATCGGCCACGCCGCGGAACGAAGCTACGAGTTCTATAATCCGGAAATCATCGAGCGGAGCCTCTACAATGGCACCTTCGGCGAAGGCGACTTCGCCTACAACCACATGGTGTCGATCGAGCATTTCCGCGGAAAATACTATGCTGTGTGGGGTGCCAACGCGCTGACCAGCCGCGAAGGGCAACCAGGGCAGATCAATGTGATTTCGGTCAGCACCGATTTCGTGAACTGGAGCCAGCCGGTCGATTTGGCGGGGGTTGAGCTCTCGGAACATCCGATCCTCGAGCCGACGGAGGTGTTTTGGCAGCCGAACCTTCTCAACGTGCGTGACGAGGAGCTTCTGTGCATGTGGTCATACGGCAAGGAGCGCGATACGACGCCCAGCGGTGCCGGCTGGGGCGATCCGAAGCGCGGAAAGGGCCTCTATCTCAGCCGTCTTTCGGCGAAGCCCGGTGCGAAATGGCGCCATGAAAAGATCATGGATCTCGTCACCATCGACGGGAAGACCTATGCCCCGTTCGTTTCGCAGAATCCGTTTCTCTGCTCGACCGGCCGGATTCTCGCGCCGCTGACCCTGGTTCACGATCCGCGTATGCCGGGGGTGATGGACGGAGGCACTTCCCGCGACCGCATCATCATGGTGAACGTCTGTGCCTACAGCGACGACGACGGGCGCACTTGGAAGATTTCCAACCCCGTGAGCCGCGTGGACGACAGTTACGCCCAGTGGGAGCCGCATTTCTGGGAGGAAGCAGACGGCACCATTCGGGGCATCATGCGCAATTTCGACAACCCGCCCAACCGCAACCTGCCTCCCAATCAACGCCAGCTCACCGTGGCTGGTGGATCGTCCCGCAAGGGAACGGAGCTGCGATTCGAAGCCGAACCGGAACATGCGTATATCGAAACCGGCCGCACGCGCAGTCAGGTGTTTCGCAGTGAGGATGGCTCTCGTTTCTTCATGTTGAGCGGCGATGCGTTCACCCCGCAGGGGGCTCGCAACCAGTGCGCGGTTTATTTCAGCCGGACGGGCAAGATGGATTTTGTTGCTGGTCCGCGCTACTCGCCCCGCCATGTCTATGCCACGTATTCGCAGGGCATGGCCCATAACGGCAAGATCCTCGCGGCCTACACGACGACGGAGAACAAGCATTCCGTCTGGCGTATCCGGACGGCGACGATCAGCCCGGCGCCCCGGCCAGACGTGTTCTACATCTGGTCGCGCGAAAAACAGGTCGATGAGCCGGGTGAGCAATTCTATATGCCGCCGCCCCGGGCGAGCGTCGTCGACGGCCGCCAGGTTCTTCACTTCCGCAAGCGCGGCAGCGCGGGAGTCGAGATCGATCCGGTCGATTTCGAGCGGAACCAGCGTCTCACCGTGCGGTTGACTGTGAAGGTCACGAATCTGCAAACCCGCGGTAATCTCGTATTCTGCTCTTTCGGCGACAAACTGCCGATCCGGCTGGGCATGCCGAGCAACCGTCCGGGCAAACTCTATGTCTATGGCGCTGACGAGTGGCAGCCGGTCGGCGATCTTGCGATGGGCGAATGGGCAACGATCGAGATCACCTTTGGTCGCGATGCGTTCGAGGTGAAGAGCGGCGGCGCCGTTCGTCGATTCACGAACCCCGTCCTGGCTCCGACGCCTCGTTTGTATCTAGGCGATGGATACGAAGGAGACGAGCATCCGGCGAACGATGGCTCGGAGTTCCTCGTCGACGTGAAGCAGTTTCGGACGGAAGTGAAATAATCCTCTGCGCCCCGAGGTGACCGCGCCCAGCAACAGTTTGTCCGGTTTCGCCAGCATGACCTTTAAGCAGGTCTTGCTGGCCGGCGAAATCACCTTGGACGAACTTATGAGTTGGGGGAGCACGCAGGGGTTTGGTTGGATCGAACTGCGCGACTTCGATCTCGATTTTACGGTTGAATGTCTCCGTGAGGCGAAGGCGGCAGCGGATCGGGCTGGATTGCGTGTCCACTATGCTTGGGACGGCGCGTGTGCCGGAGACCTTGATCCAGCCCGGTTTTTCCGCGGCATACGCAACGCGGCGCTTTTTGGGCCCGGCACCTGTGCGCGCGTGGTGTTGGCCCCGGAGGCGGTCGAGCGGGCGAACGGCGCATATCCGAAACGCGAGCTCGATCGGCTCGGCTCCCGCCTGGAGGAGTATATGGGTGCGGCAGCCGACCACGGGATCACGTTGGTGTTTGAAAACTCGGCGGAGACGATCGCGGGTTTTGAAGCGCTGCTGGATCGCGTGCCGGGCCTGAATGTCGCCCTCGACACCGCCAACTGCTTTGCGGCTGCGGCTGCGGCAGGCGCGCCGCTTTCGTGGAGCGAACTGAAGGGATTTGTGCGACGGAGGAGCGGGCAGATTCCGTATGTGCACCTGAAGTCGTCGATCGCGGGGACGGTGCAGCCGGAGCTGCTCGATCATGGTGATTTTCCGCTCGGCGAGCTGCTGCCGCTGCTACCCGAAAATGTGTGGCGATGCGTGGAGCTGCCTGCGGATGGCGATTTGCAGTCCTGCGTGGCTCGCGTTGCCCGCGGCTTGGGCGCGTTACGGCGGGCGCGATCCTCTTGATTTTCCAGCATGAAGAAAGATCCGACTTTGATAGTTCACATGATCGGCAACGCTCACATCGATCCGGTGTGGCTCTGGCCCTGGCAGGCGGGGGTGGACGAGGTGCTGGCGACCTTCCGCTCGGCCGCCGATCGCTGTGAGGAGTATCCCGAGTTCGTTTTCACTCGCGGCGAATCCTGGACCTACGAATGGGTGGAGCGGCTGGATCCGGCGTTGTTTCGCCGCGTTCGCAAGCTGGTCGAGCGCGGGCAGTGGCACATCACGGGCGGACAGTATCTCCAGCCGGATTGCAATCTGCCGACCGCGGCGGGTTTCCGCCGCTGCATTGCGGAGGGGCAGCGCTATTTCAAGGACCGCTTTGGCGTGAATCCAGTCGTTGGATACAACGTCGATTCGTTTGGCCATGCCGCATCGCTGCCCGACTTGTATGCGGAGATGGGCTACATCGGCTACTGTTTCCAGCGTCCGCGCCCGACGCAGATGGAGTTGCCCGGTCATACGTTTCGCTGGGTCGGGCCGCAAGGCGGCGAACTGATCGGCGCCCGCATCGTGCCACTGTATGTGACGCGCACCGACGATCTTTGGGGGCAGATCACCCTCGCGATCGAGTCGGCCGATCCCGGAATCGGCCACGTGATGTGTTTCTACGGTGTCGGCAACCACGGCGGAGGACCGACCAAAGCGAACATCGAGTATATCCTGGAAAACAGAACTGCGTTTCCGGGGGCGCGGCTGGAGTTCTCCACACCGGAAACTTTCATTCGCGCCGTGAAAAGTCGTCGACTCCCGGTGGTGAAAGGAGAGCTGCAGCACTGTTTTCCCGGATGCTACAGTGTCATGCACGACATCAAGCAGCGGCAGTTTCGGGGGGAGCGATTACTGGAACGTGCGGAAGCCACGGTGCGGCTAACCGAGCCGCAGGAGCGGCCGACGGCGGAGAAGCGCATCGGCGAAGCGTGGCGCGACCTGCTCTTTACGCAGTTTCACGACATCCTGGCTGGCACGTCGTCGGCGAACACGTGGGAGTCGGTGCGCGCCATGCAGGGCCGTGCGATGATCGTAGCGGAGGAGGTGATGCTCGAGAACACGCGACGTTGGGCCCTGCGTCATGTTTCGCCGGAGAATGCGCAGCGACTCGTCGTGATGAATCCGACCGAGAAAATGTTCGATGGCTGCATCGAGGCGGAGCCGTTCATCGATTTCGATCGATGGGGCGGACGCATCCTGCTCGACGAGCAGGGACGGCACATTCCGTTTCAGCTCATTCAACCCGATGGCAATATTCGCACGCTCTATCGGGTGCTTTTTCCTTTGCAGATCCCGGCGCACGGTCACCGGCTGTTGACGATCGCGGATGCGACATCGGCGCACGCGGCCGCCGGATCGAAAAAACAGAAATCGCGTGCTTTGGTGGAGGTTGCGCCGTCCCGTCTGCGCAGCGATCGTTATCGCGCGCAGCTTCGCCCGGATGGCGCTTTCCGCTGGTCCGCGCCGAAGTTCGACTGGATCGACTGCGACCTTCGTCTCCGTCGTGACGAAACGGATACGTGGACGATGATGCAGGACAGTTTCGATGGCGAGTGGACGGATACCTTCCGAGGCACCGGTTGGGTGGTGGAGGAGGCGGGACCGTTGCGAGCCTCGTGCCGAAATACCGGCGTCATCGGCCACAGTCCCTGTGTGCTGCGTCTGCGGGCGACTGCCGGACAGCCGACGCTGCAACTTACCATCGAGATAAACTGGTGCGAATCGCAGCGCATTCTCTGCTTGCGCCAGATGCTTCCAACTGCGGCCACCGCGTGGCACGCGGCGATCCCGGGAGGGGTGCTCAAACGGCCGGCGAGCGAGGTGGAGAGCCCAATCCAAGGCTGGACCGCGGTTCGGGTTAAAGGAGGAACTGTCGCCACGATCACGCCGGACGCCTACAGTGCCAGCATGCGAGGGAAAACGCTGGAGTGGACGTTGCTGCGCAGCCCGGAGATGGCGGCGAGCGGGGCGCGTCCTCAGGTGCATCATGGCGAGCAAAAGACGAGTGACCAAGGGGTGCATCGTTTCGATTTTCATTTCTCCGTGAGTCGGCGAATGGAGACGGAGTTCTACGAGCAGATGCTGAACCAATCGTTGGCGCCCTGCATTGCCTTCGACTACTATCTGGGCATGAACCGTCCGCCCTGGGGAAACTCGCCCCCGCGCACGTTGTGGCTGGCGGCCGAAAGCCGGGCGAGGGAAGGCGGGCGGATGACACACCTCGTGGACGACGGTGGACCGGGGAACATCGACGACGGGCGGGTGGGGATCCCGCGCCGCCGCCGAGCCTGAGTTTACTGGAAAATTTCATGCGCTGCGTCGGCTCCCGATGAGAGGGCCGACGGTATGCATTAGCGTGGCCGCGCCCTTTGCCGGCCGGACAGGGTGGCGCACCTCGGGAGACGTGCGTTGCCGGTATCGGAAAGAAATGCCGCAGGCCTCTCGACGACCAAGTGCAATTTACGTCGAAGAAGCGTGTCGTGCGGCTGATCGGTCACGCTGAATCGTTTTCGGGGGAGATGAGCCTTGCACTCAAGGCACACCTGAATCGGCACGCACGATGCGTGAAGTTTACTGGAAAACTATCCGACCGTCGCCGGAGCCTTCGACTTCAGGATCGTAGCCGCAGGCACTGGCATTGTTACCCTGTTCGGTTCTCCCGCGAATGTTCATCTCCGGCGTTTTGGAGTGCGGTTCTTTTGACTGCGGCTCCGGAGAGGCATCCGCGAGGAAAGCTGTCGCAAGGCAACGGCGCAAACTGCAACCGGCCAACCCGACTGCGCCGCCATCGCTACTTTGAACTGAGTTGGCTCCCAGCAAAACTACCCTCGAACAATGAAACTACCTCAACGCACCCTCTTGTTGGCGTCGGTCCTGATTGCGCCGTTTGCGACAGGCCAAAGCGGCGGTGACGGGCCGCTCGATGAAGCGGGCGAAATTGTCCACCTGTCTCCTTTCGTAGTCTCGGCCCAAGCTGATCGAGGCTATCAAGCGCTCAACACCTTGGCGGGCACCCGGCTTAACACGCCCCTGAAGGACCTCGGTGCCTCGATCTCCATCTACACTCCGGATTTCATGAGCGACATCGGAGCGGTCGACGCGGCGACGCTGCTCTCCTATGCGACCAACATGGAGGTGGCTGGCGCCAGCGGCAATTTCAGCGGCGCCACCAACGACATCAACTCCACGATGGCGCTGAACGGCGGGCAGCGCGAGAACCCGCAGGGCAGCGGCACCCGCACGCGGGGACTTTCTGCGCCGAATTTCACGCGCAATTACTTCACGACAAACATCGCGTTCGATGCCTACAACACCGGGCCGGTCACTGTCGCGCGCGGACCGAATGCGATTCTGTTCGGCGTGGGCAGTCCGGCTGGCGTGATCGAGACCTCGCTCATCTCTGCCGATCTTGCACGCACGCGAACCCGCGCTGCTGCTCGCTATGGGAACAACGACAGCCTCCGCTTCTCCCTCGATCACAATCAGGTGCTGGTGCCGCAAAAGCTCGCGTTCCGTCTGGCGGCGCTCGACGACCGCGAGGAATACAACCAACGCCCTGCGTTCGAGCACAAGCGGCGCTTGTTCGGCACGCTCACGATTGCGCCCTACCGCTCGACGGAAATCAAGGCGAGCTTCGAAACGGGCCACACCGACGCCAGCCGCCCCATCGGCATTCTCCCCTTCAACAGTATTTCGGATGCCTGGTATGCCGCAGGACGCACCGGCTTCGACTGGGGTTACTACGACGATCCAGCGCGTAATCCGAATGCCCGCACCCAGGCCGCCAGCGGGAGTTTCTATCCGCAAGTGCTCGGCGTGAACCTGATCGCCGATCAAATCATGCTGGTTTACAATAATCCGACAGGCAGTCCGACACGCGCCTTTCGCTCGACGATTCCCAACACTTCAGGCTCGGCGGCGAACGCGATCCGCAACGCGCTTTATCACCCCCTTGTGAACCGCGACCTTGCCGGCGACAGCATTCAGTTTCTGTCCACGCGTAATATCTTCGAATTGCCGGCCGCCTACTGGACGGCGGATCGCATACCCGCGGGGCAGCAACCCGGCTACGCGCCGGCAGGCATCCGCTATCAGGGATTTACCGATTATAGTGTCTTCAACTTCGGTGACCAGATGATCGACGAAACCGGTCGCCAGGGCGACTCGTTCCACACGATGAACGTCACCCTCCGGCAGACCGCATGGGACGAGCGCGTCGGCGTGGAGTTGGCCTATGACTCCCAGCGTTACGACCGTTTTTCGAACAACCGGTTTTTCCAAGGATCGCCGACCAGTCACATCCGGATCGATGCAACGGCTACGCTGCCGACGGGCGAGGCGAATCCCAACTATGGTCGCCCTTACGTGAGCAACTGGGAAAGCACGCGCGGCGAATGGTTGCATGACCGCGAAGCGATCCGCGCGACGGTATTCCTGAAATACGACTTCACCCAGGAAGCCTCCGCGCTCCGCTGGCTCGGTCGTCACACGCTCACCGGGCTGGTGCAGCGCGAAGCACACGATTCGATCTACAACAACACCCGTTTTTCCTCGGACGGCGATGTGGCCAAGATCATCAATGGCAACATCAGCGTGACGAACCGACGGACGATCAGTCTGGTCTATCTCGGGCCCTCGCTGATCGGAAACGACAACCCACTCTCGCTTTCGCCGATCCGGGTCGATCCGCTCAGTGCGGGTCCCGTGGGCTTGGACGCCACGTATTTCGCTCGGGCTGCGGGCACGACCGACGCGGGCAACTTCGCTTCGGCGCCGCTCAGTCTCACGCCGACGTTCGTCAGCGGCTCGATGACCCGGGAGATCATCGACTCGAAAGCCATTTCGTTGCACAGCTACTGGCTTGCGGATCACCTCATCACGCTGGCGGGGTTTCGCGAGGACCGCGATTACTTCGCCAACCAGTCCACGACGTTCGTAGCCGATCCGACCGATGCGAACGCCCCCGGGAAGTCCAAATATGGTTTCGCCGACATGCCCTTCGCAAGTCGTCCCAACCTCAAGGATCACGGCACTGTCGGCAGCTTCGGTGTGATCGCACGCTGGCCGCAGCGCTGGCTCAAGCTGCCTCAGGGGTCGGATCTCAGTGTGTTCTATAATCAGTCCGAGAATTTCACTCCGGCCGGCTCACGCGTCGATGGCTACGGCAACTCGTTGCCCTCGCCGCAGGGCGAGACGCGCGAAGTCGGCGTGCAAGTGTGGGCGCTCGACGACAAGATCAGCGTTCGCCTCAACAAGTTCGAGACGAAGGTCGTTGGCCAGAGCTTCCTGCCTGGCGTGTTCAACGTGGCGCTCAACTCGACGATCATGAACATCGCCGACGCATGGGCGGTGGAAGGGAACAACAACCCTCATCTGGTCGAACTGAGAAACTCCCAGATCGAGCGCTTGTTCAGCGCGCTTCCGGCCAACTATCGCGCGTTGTATAATTGGAAGGTGGAGGGTGCCATCCCAACGCTTTCGATCAGCCGCGACTACAGTCTGCTTGGCGCAACGGACACCACCGACTACACGTCCAAAGGTTACGAACTGGATGTGGTGTTCAACCCCAGTCGCGGACTGCGTTTGATGGCTAATGTCGCGCGCCAAGAGACGGTGTTGAGCAACATGGCTCCGTTCCTCAAAGAGCACATTGCCCGCATGACGCCGATCTGGGACGAACTCGCGGACGTGCCCCGCGGCGGTTATCCCCTCGGCTGGCAGATTGGCGACCCGCTTCCTGCGAACGTCGAGAGACTGGGTCGCTACGTGGATACGAATGTCATGGTTCCCTGGGCGACCGTGCTGGCCGGCGAAGGCGTAGTGAGTGCCGAACAGCGCAAATGGCGTGCGAACGTGGTGGCTTCTTACAGCTTCGGGCAGAACGGCCCCGCGCTGCTCAAGGGCTTTAGTGTCGGTGCGGGTGTGCGCTGGCAGGACAAGGTGGCGATCGGTTATCCGACGACCCGCGCGCCCGATGGCAGCGTAGTCATCGCGATCGACAATCCGTATTACGCGCCAGCGCAGACGAACGTCGACGGATGGATCGGGTATGAGCGTCGCGTGTTCAAGAATCGCGTGCACTGGAAAGTGCAGCTCAATGCACGAAATCTGATTGGAGAAACCTCGCCGATTGCGATCAGTGCCCAGCCTTGGGGTGAAGTGGCTTCGGCGCGCATCGCGCCGGAACGTCGCTGGTATCTGACCAACACCTTCAGCTTCTAGGCCCAGCCTGCAGGCAAAAAAAACTTCCGTCGCGCACGCGCCCTGCCGCAGGGCAGGGCGCGTGGCGGCCGATTCTGCCGATCAGCCGGAATCGCGGCTGATGACGCACGGTTCACCAGCTCCTCATTCGTTCCTATGGATTCTCTACAAGCCCACTTTGCGACAATCGACTATGTGATCGTCATCGGGTATTTGGTTCTTCTCGTAGCGGTCGGCCTTTGGTTTCGCAGGTATGCGAGCTCGAGTGTCGAGGGTTACTTTCTCGGCGGCCGCGGTTTGCCGGGATGGATGCTCGGTTTGTCTGGCGCAGCAGCGAACGTCGATGTTTCCGGCACGATGGTGATCATCTCCTGGCTCTTCATGCTCGGGCTGAATGGCTACTGGTGCGTGATGAGCGGGCACACGATGATCATGCTCGCGGTGATCGCCGTGTTGGTGGGCAAGTGGATCCGGCGATCGAACGCTGTCACTTCCAACGAGTATATGGAGCTGCGATTCGGCCGTGGTGCAGCGGGTCGGCTGTCCCGTTCGATTTCCACAGTCGGCCAGTTGCTCGCCATTTTGACAGCGCTCAGCTATTTCATCATCGGCACAGGAAAATTCTTCGGACCTTATCTGCCGTTGGATCTGGTTTCCGACGGCGCGATTCTGCTGGGAGGCGAGTCGGCACCGCTGCTGAGCCGCGAGTTGGTAGCTTGTCTCCTGATCGTCGGCATCGGCCTGGCGTATTCGCTTGTGAGTGGATATGCCGGGGTCGTCGGCAGCGATGTGCTGCACATGGTGGCGATGTTCGTCGCTTTCGCGATCCTGGTCGTGGTGGCAGGGCTGAATACGACATCAGCCACGATCGATGCGATCGTCACGGCACAGCCTGGCTGGCTCAACACTCTTCCGCCAGTGAGCTTCGATACGACGCCTTACGGCGGTCGTTACGCCGGCTTCGAAGCGATGGCGATGGTGTGCGGCTTCTTTATCGTGAAGAGCGTCATGCAGGGCTTTGGCGCCCTGCAGGGCTACATGGCCCAACGCTGGCTGTCCTGTCGCACGGACCGGGATGCGGGCGTGATGAGCGTGGTGTGGCTGTTCGCACTCGTCGGACGCTGGGCGATGGTCATCGGCGTGGCGCTGCTCGGCTGGGCGCTGGTGCAGGATCAGGGGAACTCGAACTTGGGCGAACTGCTGCGCCGCGATCCGGAGAGGATTTTTCCTTACGTGCTGGATGCGTTTCTGTCGCCCGGACTGCTGGGGCTGGTGTTTGTGGGGTTGCTGGCGGCGGCGTTGTCGACGCTCGTTTCGTTTCTCAACTCCGGCGCATCCTTTCTCGTCCGTGATGTATATCAGGAATGGATACGTCCGCAAGCCGGCCCCCGCGAGACCCGGATCGCGAGCTACCTCGCCGTGGTGCTGCTCGTGGTGCTGAGCATCGCGCTCAGTAGATCCTTCAGGAACATCAACGATATCTGGACGTGGTTCATGGCCGGTTGGGCGGGGGCGAAGTTCATTCCGATGACGCTGTTCTGGTATTGGCACCGGGCGAACGGCGTCGGCTTTGCCGTGGGCTCGGCCTGCGGCTTGATCGCGGCGGTGCTGCAACGGATCCTCTTGCCTGATGCGTCGCCGATGCTGCAGTTCGCGATCAGCGGGCTACCGTCGGCGCTGGGTTTCATACTTGGTTCGCTGCTGACCGCGCCCGTGGAGGAGAAGGTGTTGATCAACTTCTACCGTCAGATACGGCCCTGGGGATGGTGGAAGCCGGTGCGGCGGCATTTCACAGCGGACTCGCTGGCGGTCATTCGCAGGGAGCATAAGCGCGATCTTCTCGCCGTGATTCTGGCGGTGCCGTGGGTCGGGCTTTTGTTCTTCTGGCCGTTGCTGGTGATGACGCGCCAGTGGGATCGTTCGCTGGTGGTGACGCTCATCCTCGCGGTGCTCGGATGGGGCCTTTATCGGGTGTGGTTCCGCTGGCTCGACAGGGACAATGCGGAGCCCGTCACGACGCTCACCGACGATCCTGCACCAGCCGGCACGGAGCTTGTGCTGACATGAGTGCAGGTCTTTACAAGCCATCGCCGCGACCACGTTTCCCGCTGTTTGTCGTCGCAGCGCTGGCGCTCATCGCGAGCTGCGCGAGAATCGATCGGCCTGCCCCAATGCTGATCTATCTGCTGATCGGGCAATCCAACATGGCTGGTCGCGGTGTGATCGAGATGGAGGACCGGGTGCCGCATCCCCGGGTTTTTGTTTTGAACCAGGATCTGGCTTGGGAGCCGGGGATCGATCCGTTGCACTACGACAAACCGGTTGCAGGGGTGGGCTTGGGTTCCACTTTCGGGCGGGTTGTCGCCGATCGAGTTCCGTCTGCACGGATTGGGCTTGTTCCCGCAGCGATGGGAGGGAGTTCAATCGACGACTGGATGCCCGGAAAGCCGCTCTATTTGGAAGCGGTGCGCCGGGCCCGTGCAGCGCTCAAGGACGGCGTGCTCGCAGGAATTCTGTGGCATCAGGGTGAAGCCGACAGCACTGAGGAAAAAGCAGCGGCTTACGCGGAGAAGTTTCGCCGAATGAGCGCATCTTTTCGCGAGGAGCTCGCGACGAACGTAGTTCCGATAATCGTGGGCGAGACGTGCCGTGAACGTCCCGGGGCGGCGACGATCAACCCGGTGCTCGCCGGGCTCGCGGACAGCGTTCCGTTCTGTGCTTTCGTTTCGTCGGAGGGGCTCGTGCATCGCGGCGATCGCACGCATTTCGATTCTGCGTCGTTGCGCGAGCTGGGGCGGCGCTACGCGGCGGCATGGTTTCGAGTGGCGAGCGATCGTTTCCAGTCGGCTTCAGATGCTCCTGCGGCGAACGCGCAACCATCCCCCGAGTCAAAGCGCGGGGAAGAATCGGGGTGAACATGTGTTTACTGGAAATCAGACGGAGGGTCGTGCTGCCACGAATCCGGTTTCTCGATACACCCTCGCGGTGCCGGCGGAGCAGTTCCGGATATCGCAGAGAACCGGTGACCCAATTTTATCATGTCGTCCTCACCTCTTAATCGCGCGCGCGTCGAGTCGAGCATCGCCATTGCCCGGAAGGTATTTGGCCACTTCAATGTGGCGCTTCCGCCCATTGCGAACTGGTCCGTCGAGGACTGGCACCGGGCGGGAGCGGAATACGACGAGGTTCGCGACTGCATGCTGGGCTGGGATGTGACGGATTTTGGCAGTAACGATTTTACCCACATCGGGCGGGTCTTGTTCACGCTGCGGAACGGAAATCTGCACGATTCTCGCTACCCGAAAGGCTATGCGGAAAAACTTATTCTCGATCCAGAGGGGCAGCGCGCTCCTGCGCATTTTCACCTCACCAAGCGCGAAGACATCATCAACCGAGCGGGCGGCAACATCCTTGTCCAGCTGACCTGCGTGGGAGAGGACAATGCGCCGGCGAAAGGAACCCTCGCGGTGCAGGTCGATGGTTGTCGCCGTCTGATCTCGAGCGGCGAGACGGTTCGGCTGCGTCCCGGCGAAAGCTTGTGCATCCCGCCGCGAACGATTCACCAGTTCTGGGGCGAGGAAGGCACAGGGCTCGTGATCGACGGGATCGGCTACACCGTCAGCAGTGAAGTGTCGTCCGTGTGTGATGATCTCCAGGACAACTACTTTCTTGCGGCGATGACGCGCTTTCCGGCGATCGTCGAGGACGCGCCCAGAAAACACTATCTCTGCAACGAGTATCCGGCGGCATCGACTCCTGATTCGTCCCGCGCTCGATCCTGCTCATGAGCACGGTCAGGCGGGCCGGTGCCATGCACGCGGCAGGGGTGTCATCGCGGGCACGATTTGGGGTAGTGGGTTTCTGTTTCGCGCTGGCGATGATCACTTATGTCGATCGCGCCTGCATTGGCGCGTTGTCGGGGGAGATTCGCGAGGATCTCGGGTTGAGCATGACGCAGATGGGCTACGTTTTCAGTGCATTTGCGTTCGCCTACGCGTTATTCGAAGTGCCGTCGGCATGGTGGGGAGAAAAAATCGGCGCGCGCCGCGTGCTGACCCGAATCGTGCTGTGGTGGTCAGGGTTTACCATGCTGACCGCCGCGGCGACGGGTTTCGTCAGCCTTTGGTTGGCGCGATTTCTTTTTGGCGCGGGTGAGGCGGGCGCGTGGCCGAATGCAACCCGGGTGTTTTCGCGCTGGATTCCGCGCCAAGAGCGCGGTCGGGTGCAGGGGGTGTTTTTTGCCGGAGCGCATCTGGCTGCGGGCATCACCCCTCTGCTGGTGATCGCGTTGACGCAGGTCTTATCGTGGCGCGGCGTTTTTGTCGTATTCGGATTTCTGGGACTGGGGTGGGCGATCGTCTGGGCGAAATGGTTTCGCGACAGCCCTCGCGACCACCCCGGAGTGAATGAGGCGGAACTCGCTCTCATCGAAGCGGGAACGGATTCCAGTGCGCAAGCGGGGGAGGCGGTCCGGCCGGGGAAGATCTGGGGTGAGGTGCTCCGCGACGCCAATGTGTGGTGGCTGTGCCTGGTCGCATTCGCCAATTCCTATGGGTTCTACTTCGTGATCACGTGGCTGCCGACGTATCTTGGCACGTTGGGATTCACGGGAGCGGGGGCGGCGCTGTTTGCGGGCCTGCCGATGTTTTTTGCGGTTCCGGCCGATCTACTCGGCGGCGTCACCACGGATTATCTCGCGCGACGTTTTGGTCTGCGGCTGGGACGGGCGCTTGTGGGCGGTTTAGCTTATCTCGTGGCTGCGGGCGCGATGTTCTTCGCTACGCGTGTGCCGGAGAATCCCGTCGTCGCAGCGGTCCTCCTGGCGACGGCGGGTGGAAGTTCGATGTTCGCGCTGGCCGCTTCGTGGGCGAGTTGCATCGAGATCAGCGAGGTCCGATCAGGACTCGCAAGCGCCACGATGAACACGGCGGGACAGGTGGGCGGGATTCTGTCGCCGTTGGTCCTGGCGTGGTTGGTGGATCGCTCCGGAACGGCCGGACAATGGACCTTGCCGCTGCAGACGATTGCGACGCTTTATTTTGTCGCTGCAATTGCCTGGTGCTTCATCAAGCCGCCGGTGCGTTCCCAAGCGGCGACATAGGCGACGGTGGACGATGCGCCGACAACTGGTGGCGACGGGGGGTGGGGCGCGCAGTCCGCTCTGGCTGCAGATCAAGGCGGATATGTTCAATGTGCCGGTGGTGACGCCTTCGTTTCCGGAGCGCGCGTCGCTCGGCGCGGCGATGCTTGCGAGCGTCGCTGCCCGGTGGTGCAGCGATCCGGCTCAAGCGATGGCGATGATGCAGACGCCAGGACGTGTTTTCAGGCCGAACCCCGCGGCGGTGGAGCGCTACCGGAACTGGACGCCGTGACCTGTTTGAGGGAGACGATGGCCGGTGCGGTTCAGCCGATTTGTTTCACGGTTCCGCCGGGAAAATAGTCGGGGAATATCACGGTCGGCTCCGATGCGAGATAGCCGTGACTCACCATCTGGAGCATCAGTTTCGAGAGTCGCGGAGCGAAGCCGCCTTCCTCGAAGGTGTAATGCGTGATGGCGGGGCTCACGAATTGGAACAGCGGGTCGTAGTCGCGCGCGATGAGGGAGACGGTTTCAGGCACGGCGAGACCGCGCTTCAAGAGATAGATGATGACAACAAAAACGTGTTGCGGGCGGGCCACCAGCAATGCGGTGGGAGGGCGAGGAGAATTGAAGAGCGCGTCCAGTTTTGCGGTGATGCTCTGCGCCGTGCCCTTGTGCCGGACAACGATCGCGCTGGCGCCGTCTCGATCGGCGCGTTGGGCGACGGCTTCAGAGAAGCCCGCCTCGCTGGCGAGGTCTCCGGCGAGGCCCGAATTCGGAACCACCAACGCAATCCGACGATGACCCTTGGCGAGGAAGATGCCGGCGGCGTGTCGGCAAACGGAGCGATGGTCGACATCGAGCGACGGCAGTTTCGCCTTGGCGTGGCATGAACCGAGCACGAGTGCGGGGACGGAGTGCTGCGAAAACCATTCTTGAATCTCCCGACTCACAGAAAGCAGCACGCAGCAGAACACGCGATTCTGACGGACGAACTCCTCGAGTTTGCGCCTTTGAAGGCGGGGACTGTGAGTTGGACAGATGAGGATGTCGGTCGTGAATCCGTGCTCGGCGAGATGCGCGCGCATTTCGCTGATGCTCTGATACGCGGTCAGGGTTGCATGAGTCATCGGCACATGGGCGACCAGTCCGACCATCTTGTTCTGCTGACGCGGGATCTTCCGCGGCGCTTGGCGAACGCGTTTGCGGCGACCGGGGTGCATATCGATCAGGCCCTCCTTGCCGAGCAGCAGGAGGGCGGTGCGGATGGTCGGGCGGCTTACGCGAAGCATGTCGCCCAGCCGACGTTCGCTCGGGAGATACTCGGTCCAAGTGCCGTCCTCGATCGCCTTTTTGATCGTTCCGGCGGCTTGGACCGCGAGAGGAAACCGCTTCGGGAGATCGAGAGGGGCGTTCGAGCTGATCATAGAAACGGGCGAGGAGTTAGGATGAGCTGGGACCGAGGCAGGCAAATTTTTTCGGCGAATAATCACAACTAAGCGAATCGGGTCCGCCGGGCGGTGGGGCGATCGGCGGTTCGCGATGCTTTATTTCAAATAGACGATGCCGTGGCGGATGGCTTCGATGGCGGCGCCGGTGCGGTCGTGGACGCGGAGTTTGGCGAAAAGTGTTTTGAGGTGAGATTTCACCGTGTCTTCGGAAATGAAGAGACTCGCGGCGATTTCCTTGTTGCTGCGCCCCTTGATCAGCGATTCGAGGACGTCGCGTTCGCGCTCGGTGAGTTGCTCGCGTTGTGCGCGCTCGGTCAATCGCTCGGCAACGGATCGAGGAAGCGGCGTGTCGCCGGCGAAAACGCCGCGGACGGTGCCGGCGATTTCCTCGATCGACATGTCTTTGAGAAGATAGGATTTCGCACCGGACTGGATCGCGCGATGGATGTCTTCGTCCAAGTCGTAAGTGGAGAGAACGATCACGCGGGCGTCGGGATGTTTTTTGCGGATGGCGAGGATCGCTTCGACGCCGCCGATGCCGGGCATGCGAAGGTCCATCAGCACGATATCAGGATGAAGCGTGTCGTAGAGTTCGATGGCTTGTTCGCCGTTGGACGCTTCCCCGACGACCTCCATACCGGGCTGGCTGCCGATGAGTCCGACGAGGCCGATGCGCATGGGCGGATGATCATCGACGACGAGAACGCGAATGGAGGACTGGCCAGCGGATTCATCAGCGGCGGGCGCGGCTGGGTTGGATTCGGAAGGCATGGCGCGATGAATTTAAACTGAAACGGTGACGGCGATGCGCGTGCCCTGGCCGGGGGCGCTTTTGATTTCTACTTTTCCGCCGAGCAGTTCGGCGCGTTCCTTGATACCCACAAGGCCGAAGCTTCGGTGGGTGCCGTTGAGAGGTTTTCCGTTGGAGAAGCCGACGCCATCGTCTTCCACGCCGAGGTGAACGTTGCGGCCTTCGAACGTGAGTTCGACGCTGATGTGGCGAGGGTGGGCGTGCTTGCTGGCGTTCATGATGGCTTCCTGGCCGATGCGCAGCAGATTGTTTTCCACGACGGGCGGAAGGCGGCGGGTGGTGCCTTCAATGCGCATGTGGGGCGTCACGGCCGTGCCTTCCGTAGTTTGTTTCAGGATACTCTCGAGGGCTTGCGCGAGATCGCCGCGCTCGAGGATTTGCGAGCGCATGTTCCAGATCGTTTCCCGCGCCTGGGAGAGGGCGGCGCGGGCGAGTTGGTGCGCGACGGCGAGATTTTGCCGGGCGGGCGCGCTGAGTTCGCCGGCGCGGGTGCGAAGCAGTTCCAATTGAACGGAGATGGCGCCGAGACTTTGGGAAAGCGTGTCGTGGATTTCGCGGGCGACGCGGTTTCGCTCGCTCAGGATCGCGGTGAACTCGGTCTCGGCCATGGCGCGGCGATGTTCCTGGTCGCGAAGACTGCGGCGGAGCGCGAGCGTGACGATGGCGACGGCGGCGAGGAGGAGGACGAGCAGGGCCGAGAGCGCCCAGCCGATGCGTTCGGCGTTCCACCACGACGGTGATTGAATCACGGATACGTCGCCGGGAGAGCGCAGCAGGAGCTGGAAGGAGCGCGGCTCCCACAGGCCGCCGAGAGGGCCGGCTTCGTCGGTGAGCACCGAGCAGATGCCGGAAACGCGGACGAGACTCCCGGGCTGCCACGTTGCGGGAGCGGGCACGTTTTCGGGGAGGTGCAATTGGGCGCGAATCGGCGTGTCGCGCCAGTCGAGCGTCAACGCAACACTGTCGGGAAAGCGCCGCAGTTCGACCAGTCGGGCCTCGAGTTGAACGAGGTCCGCATCCTTTTGCAGGGCGCCGGAAACCTCGGTCAGCACCTGCGGTGCGGGGGGAACGTGCGAACTTCGTTTGCGGAAAGTCGCATCTTCGAGCACCGGACTGTAACCACCGCGTCCAGGGAAGCCGATGGCGTCGACTTCATCGCCGAGTTGCAGCGGCAAATCTTGGGAGGTTTCGACGCGAAGGCTGTGATCGCCGTCGCGAAGCCAGAGCGCGGCGCCCGGTTGATAGTGGGTGACGATGCCGCGCACGTGGACGCGATGACCGTGTTTGCCGTTGGGCCGTTCGAAGCGGAGCAAGGTGGAAACGGCGCGCGGTTGTCCGTCGAATTGAAGAGGAGGCGGAGGTTTCTCGATCCGCACCTCCTCGCCGCAGGGCACTTGGACAAACGGGCGCACGAACTGACGATTGCGGTTGTGAAGATTGAAGCAGAGTCCGCGCAATCGGATCACGGCATCGACGTAATCCGAAGGATCGAGGTCACGGCAGATCTGGGCGCTCACGCGCGTGTTGCCCGTGGCGAGAACGACGATGACTTTCGCGTGTTGTGCGTGGATGCTGCTTTCTTGAGGAGGCGATTCGTAGCGGGTCCCGGGCGGCGGAGCTCCGTTGTCGGTGGGAGATTTGGGTTGGATGCTGCGCACGATACCCGAAACCTCGATCCACGTGGCATCCATGTGTCCGGCGCTGAGTTCGTCGAGCGAAACACGAATAGGATCGGGTAGTGGAGCTTCGCCGATTTTGACGAGATTGCGCGCGATGACGTAAGGCGCGAAACCGCCCGGGTCGGTCACGCCCACGACTTCGAGCACGTCGCCACGCTTCATCGTAGTGACGAGATCGGGAGGACCTTGAACGTAGATGCCTTCCGTTTCGTCCTGGATCACGAACGCGATTCCCTCCGGATCGGCTTCGCCCATGAACACGCCGCGCAAACGAACGGGGAGTTCGCGACGCGCTTCGTTTTCGGTGAGCGCGCGCACTTGAGCGGCGGTAGTGAGCGGAGAGCTCGAGGCGTGGGAGGAAGTTGGGACGACGAAGGAAAGGCTCAACGACAGCGCGAGTCGGAGCGGAGGGCGCATTGCGACGTGGGAGGAGAGCGGAAAGAAGCGAGCCCGACGGGATGCCGGGCTCCACGTTTAAAAGCGGATCGAGTTGGTGAGCATCCAGGTGGTTCGGCTTGGGATGCGGACCTGCGCGATCGTGCCGTCGGGATTGGCCAGAATGGGAATCAGCTCCTCGTCGGCGAAGAGATCGCGGACGTTCAATTGGATGCTCCAAACGTATTTGCCGCGGAGCGGACGTTCGTAGCCGATCCAAGCGTCGTAGTTGGTTTCGGCCGGGCCGTAAATCGGACGAGTGACGTCGGTGACCCAGATGTTGGCGTCGCTGTTGTATTGGGGGTAATAGCCGATGGCGGTTTTGTCCTGCCAGCGGACGGCGCCGCCGATGTTCACGTTTCGCAGGGCGCCGCTGAGGAAGGTGTAATTGGTGACGAAGTTGAGGCGCCACCGGCGCAGTTCGCTGACTGCGACGCCCTCGCCGGAGATGGCGTTGAGATAAGGACCGTAAACGTCCTGCATCATGCGTCCGCCGAACGTGTCCTGCTCCGACGAATACGTGGTGCCGCCGCCCCAGTGACGGAGGTCGGCGAAGCCGTCGATGGTCCAGTAGTTCAGCTGGCTCGGCCCGCCGGGGTTGTTGTTGTAGCCCTCGAACCAGAGCTCGCGATTGGCGGCAACGAAAGGCGCCCAATCGGGAAGGATGTTGCTGCGGAGGGCTTTGATCTCGGCGGCGTTGAGGGTGAGGCGCCAGTTCGGAAGAGGATTGGCGGTGAGTTCGATCTCGACGCCCTTTGAAACGAGATCGTTGGTGAGTTTCTGGCCGGCGGGCGGGCTTTCGCCCCAGAGGCGATAGTCGTCGCCCGTGATTTTTTCGAACTGTTCGGCGGCGACCCAGGTGGGGTCGAGGGGGCGGAACCATTCGGCGTTGGTGCGGGCGTCGAACCAGGCGCGGCGATATTCGACCTCGTCGGCGGTGAGCGGCGGCGCGAGATAAGGCAGGCTCGTGTCGGGATTGATGGTGCCCTCGGCGACGTAGTTGGCGGATCCGGCGACGGCGCCGGAGCGGATGCGAAGCGGTTGGGTGACGAGGGTGCCGAGTTGAGCGCGCCAGTCGGCGGGCAATGGCTGGCTGGCGATTGTGGTGTCGTAGGAACTGCCAAAGAACCAGCGATTGACCAGGGATTCCGGCGCGGCCTGCGTGCCGTCGGCGGTCCACGAACCCCAGGCTTCCTGCGCGAGTGTGTTCATGGTGCGCGCGATGCCGGCCTTGGCCCAGAACGTGGACGGGCCGCGATTCAACGTCGTGTTCTTCTGGAGCGTTTCGAACCAATTTACGCGCAGCGAAAGTTTGTTGTCCAAGGCGGTGATGAGGACGCCGTAGTCCTTGGTTTCGCCGGACGGCGCGGGGAATTGGTTGCCGTTGATGTCGCGACCGACTTCGGACGGGCGGAAGCTGTTAGAGTCGTTGTAGGTGAAACTCAGACCGATCCCGCGAGGCAGGCGACGCACGCCGAAGAACTCGAGGAGTTCGTTAACATGAAGCACGGCGCCCCAGCTGCGGCGCTGTTCGTCGGCCTTGAGCGGTGTGACGTCGGAGTAGTTCCAGTCCGGGCTGAACGGGAGAACTGCATTGAACGGATCGCGGATGAGCGCGGCGGGTTTGTCCCAGCGCTCGTATTTGTCCTGGCGCCAACCGAACAGCGGGACGAGGGCGCCATTCAGGAGTTTGCCCTGCCAGACGAACGCGGTGGAGTCGGTGGTGTCGTAGCCCTGAGCGGCGCCGGTGTAGAGATCGTCGAGGTTGTCGCGCCAGTTGAGGATGTTGAGATTCGCGTTGTGCCACGTGCTCGAATTGTTGTCCCAGACGAGCGCGTTTTGGGTGGCGCCGGGCGAGTGATCGGACGTAACGCCGCGGATAGCGGAGGACGGAATGGCGTTGAAGTTCGGGACGTCGAGGAGGCTGTCGCCGATGTAGTGAAGGCCCCACCAACCCTGATGATTGGCGGAGTTCAGGAGCGGAACGCCGTAGGTGGCGGCGTCCCACGCGTAGAGATTGAAATCGCGGCTGAAGTTTTCGTAGCGCTGGCGGGAGACGATGCCGGTGAAAGTTTGTTCGCCGAAGATCTTGCTGACGAAGTGATCGCTTCCGAGGTGATCGGCGGGATCGAATTTGTAGTAAGCGGTGACGCGCCAGGATTCGCGATCCTCGGTGGCAATGCGGCCGCTGCTGGGACTGACGATGTAGGGGCGGCCGACATCGGGATTAGCGGAGTTGTCGCGGAGGGTGGCGTTGACGTCGACGGAGACGCGATTGGAGTTGATGGTATTGGCGAAGCCGGACTCGTAGTTTTCTCGGTAATACGCGGCGTTGAGGCCGAGGCGACCGTTGAAGTAGGTCTGCGTGAAGGACAGATCGATGTTATCGAATTTATTCCACTCGCCCTTGTTGGGACCGGCCATGGTGCGATCGACGAAGGCGAGCGGACCATCGAGGATCATCTGGGTGGGCCAGAGGGCGGCGCCGAAACCGCTGAAGGTGAGACCGGAAGAACTTTCGTAGTCGCTGATGAGATCCGAGATGATCGGATTGCCGGAGAAGAAGGCGGCGGTGTTTCGATTCCAAGTGCCGGTGCCGCCTTCATCGAGATTGGGATTGGTGACACCGCTGAGGCCGCCCCAAGGCGAACCATCGCGCTGGCGGTAGGCGTCGAGGGCGCCGTTGCCGATCGTGTTGGCGGCGGGGTTTTGGTAGATCGTGGCGGGCGAACTGTTCCACCAGTCGCGCGCGGGAGCGCCGGCGAAGTAGTGCGACAGTTCGCGATGCTGCGTGCCGTCGGGCTCCTGCGGGATGCCGTTACTGGTCAGCGGATCATACATCAGGTATTTATTGAGGGGACCGAACCAGTTCGTGATGAAATCGGCGGACGTGACGGAGATCGGCCGATTGCCGCGGATGGTGCCCTTTTCGCCCTTGATATCGATCTGGGTGAAGACGCGCGGGGAAAGCTTGGGCTGCCAGCGAAGCGCGCCGTAGAGACGCTTGTCGTGGTTGAAGGTGAAGTCCTGACGATATTGCGCTTCGTCGTTCAGGCCGGCGACGCGGAGCGCGAGTTGTCCTTTGATCATGGGCAGGTTCACGTCGAGGACCTCGCGATGGGAACCGTAACTGCCGATGCGGAACTGGGCTTCGCCGTGGAGCTGGTCGAGATCGGGATCCTTAAGGGTGTTGTTGATGATACCGGCCGGGCTGCCGAGGCCGAAGAGGATGGAGTTGGGGCCGCGCTGGATATCGATGCGCGACGTGTTGTAGGCGTCCATCGGGATGCTCGTGACGAAGAAATTTCGCGTAAGATCGGCGGTGTTGAGGCCGCGAACGCGCGTGCCGCTTTGCGGATTGGCGAGCATCTGGTTGCGGTAGGCGTTGTCGTCGGCGTTGCCGCCGTAGAAATTTCCGCCGATGCCGGAGACCTCGGTGCTGGTGGTGTAAACGAGAACGTCGCGGAGATTGGTGGAGCCGGTGTCCTTGAGGAATTCGGTGGTGACGACCGTGATGGCGGAAGCGACATCACGGAGCTGGGTGTTGAGGCGGGAGCCGGCGAGCGAGGACGTGGCGGCGTAGCCATTGTCTTCGGTGCTCACGACCTCGAACGGAGATAGCCGGACGATTTCATCGGATTGCTCGCTACCTTCGTCGGAGGCGGCGGTTTGTGCGAGCGAGAGCGGCGAGAGTGATGCGAGCAGAAACGCGATGAGAATCCGAGGCGGGGTAGGGGTGTTCATGGGGTGTTGGCAGGGGTGGGGAAAAGCGAGCATCCACTAGACCGCGGGCGGCGTGGCGGGGTTCAGCGCGGATCGACGGACGGTCAAACGAAGCATCGGGGTGGGGCACTGCAGCCGACGGGGTGATACGGTAGCTTTGTGAGACACCGCTCGCCATCACCTGTTTGGGTGAAAATTCATCTCGCGAGCTGGCGCGATGGATGAACTGCGTTCCTTGCCAAGCGGGGGAGCGGAGCTTCAACCTGAGATGTGACCGATCCCTCTCATGCCGCGCCGCTGGCGCCTTCAGCCGAAATCCGCGATCCAGATGCGGCGCTCGAACGCTTCGTCCAGACGATGGCGAGTCGAAAGCTGGAGCTTTATCCGGAGCAGGAGGAGGCGATCCTGGAGCTGTTTGCGGGGCGCAATGTGATTTTGAATACGCCAACGGGTTCGGGAAAATCGCTGGTAGCGGCGGCGTTTCATTACAAAGCGCTGAGCGCGGGGGAGCGATCGGTCTATACCTGTCCGATCAAGGCGCTGGTGAATGAAAAGTTTCTCGCGCTGTGCCGGGATTTCGGGCCGGCCCACGTCGGGATGATGACCGGCGATGCGAGCGTGAATCCGCAGGCGCCGGTGTTGTGTTGCACGGCGGAGATCCTGGCGAACATCGCGCTGCATCGCGGGGATCGGAGCGACATTGGGGCGGTGATCATGGACGAGTTTCATTATTACTCGGATCCAGAACGTGGATACGCGTGGCAGGTGCCGCTACTCACGATGCCGAACGCGAGGTTTTTGTTGATGTCGGCGACGCTCGGCGGGACGGAGTTTTTCGAGAAAGAGTTGGAGAAACTGACGGGTGTGCCGGCGGTGACGGTGAGGAGCGATCGGCGGCCGGTGCCGTTGGAATTCGAGTATTCGGAAGTGCCGCTGGCGGAGCGGGTGGCGGAGTTGCTGCAGATGAAACGGGCGCCAGTGTATCTGGTGTATTTCACGCAACGGGCGGCGGCGGAGGCGGCGCAGGATCTGATGAGTTTGAACGTCTGCTCGAAAGAGGAGAAGGCGGCGCTCGGGGAGGCGTTGGAAGGCGTGAAGTTCAACAGCCCGTATGGGAAGGATATGAAGCGTTGGCTGCGTCACGGGATCGGCGTGCATCACGCAGGGCTGCTGCCGAAGTATCGGATCGTGGTGGAGCAGCTGGCGCAGAAAGGCTTGTTAAAACTTATTTGTGGAACGGATACGCTCGGCGTGGGGATCAATGTGCCGATTCGCACGGTGGTCTTTACGCAGCTGTGGAAATACGACGGAGCGAAAGCGGCGGTGTTGAGCGTGCGGGATTTTCGGCAGATTGCGGGACGCGCGGGGCGAAAAGGATTCGACGATAAAGGTTATGTGATCGCGCAGGCGCCGGAGTGGATGATTGCGAACAAACGCGCGGAGGAAAAAGCGGCGGGCGATCCGAAGAAGCAGAAGAAATTGGTGAAACAGCGGGCGCCGGAAGGGAGCGTGGGCTGGGATGCGAAGACCTTTGAGCGATTGCAGACGGCGGCAGCGGAAGGGTTGACGTCGAAGTTCGACGTGACGCACGGGATGCTGCTGCTGGTGCTGAGCCGGGAAACGGATGGGTGTCGCGCGATGCAGAAGATCATCGGGGCGTCACATGAGCCGGCGGCGAAAAAGAAGGCGCTGCGGCGACGAGCGTGGCAGTTGTTTCGCGCGCTCGTGGAGCGCGGGATTGTGGAAATTTTGCCGAAGCAGGACCGCGGGGCGGACGGAAGAAAAGTGCGGGTGAACGTGGAGTTGCAGGAGGATTTTTCGCTGCATCAAGCGCTGTCGCTTTATCTGATCGATACGTTGCCGCTGCTGGAGCGCGAGTCGCCGGAGTATGCGTTCGATGTGCTTACGTTGTGTGAATCGATCGTGGAGGATCCGGAGCAGATTTTGCGGCGGCAGGTGGACAAGTTGAAGACGGAGAAACTCGCGGAGATGAAAGCGGCGGACGTGCCGTATGAGGAGCGGATGGAGAAGCTCGAGCAGATCGAGCATCCGAAGCCGCGGCGGGAGTTTATCTACGATACTTTCAATGCCTGGGCGGCGGCGCATCCTTGGGTGGGGCAGGAAAACGTGCGGCCGAAGTCGATCGCGCGGGAGATGTATGAGCGCTATTTGTCGTTCGCGGAGTATGTGCGCGAGTATGGGTTGGAGCGATCGGAAGGATTGTTGCTGCGGCATCTCTCGCAGACTTGGAAAGTGTTGAGTCAGACGGTGCCGGAGAGCGCGAAGACGGAGCCGGTGATCGAGATGGAGGAGTATTTCCGGGAGCTGATTCGCGGAATCGACGCGAGTCTGTTGGAGGAGTGGGAGCGGTTGAAGGATCCGAATTATGTGGCGAAGGAGGAGGGCGGGGTGGAGAAGCCGGCGCGTCCGACGACGTTTGATGTGACGCGGGATCGCGACGGATTTCGGCGAATGGTGCGCGCGGCGGTGCTCGGGTTTTTGCAGGACGTGGCGGCGCGAGATTGGGAAGCGGCGGCGGCGCGATTGGCGAATGTGGACGAAAAGGAGGCGCGGAGGATCGAGGATGCGTTTCGCGTTTACCTCGGGGAGCGCGGGCGGATGCGACTGGATCCGGAGGGACGTTCGACCAAGCACACGCACTGGGGCGAAGAAAGTGGGGACGGCGTGTGGCGCGTGGCGCAGGTTCTCATCGATTTCGAGGAACTGAACGACTGGGAGGCGACGTTCAGCGTGTCGCTGGCGGAGTCGCGCGCGGCGGATCGGGTGATGCTACGATTTGAGGGGGTCGGGGCGATTGGGTAGAGGGCGAGACGAGCGGCGGGGTCGGGAGGCCCCGCCCTACATCAACGCATTTTCTCGCGGCGGGCGTGGAGGACCTGGAATTTTTGCCCGAGATGGGTGGGGTGGAGGAGTTGGAGGAGCGAAAGCTTTTGGGGACTGAAGCGGGCGGCTTGGTCGGTGGAGATGCGGGAGATGAAGTCGATCGCGTGACGGATGAAGAACGATTCCTGGGACTCGAGCGCAAGGTGTTGGAAGCCGTTTTCGCGGAGGGCGGTTTCAATCCAGTCCCAGCAGATGTGGCAGGTGAGGTCTTGTTCGCCGGGTTGAGCGAGGAGGTCGTTGGATTGGCGGTGACGATGGTAGGCGCGCGCAGTGCCGGCCGGGGTGTTTTCAACGAGTTCGGGCCAGGTTTTGCCGTAGTCGAAGGCGACGAAGAGGCCGTGCCACGGTTGGGCGGAGATTTCGCGGGCGAGGGCGGCGGCGGCGAACGGGGTGTCGAGGATGTATCCGTCGGGGGCGGACGCGGGAAGTTCGACGGGAAGGGACGGGAGGGGGAGTTCGATTTCGACGAGGATGTCGTCGCGGAGGGCGACGCCGAGCTCGCGCCAGGCGTGGCCGCGAAAAACGAAACGGCGGAAAGGTTGGGCGTCGAAGAGCTCGTTCGAGAAAACGACGCAGGCGCCGGAGAGCGAGAGTGGTTCGCCGACGCGGAGTGTGCGGACGGCAGCGAAAGGATGAGAGACGTTGGCGAGGATGCCGGCGGGGTTTTCGGCGCCGATCTCGACGAACGTGTGGAGCCGGGCGGCAGAGGGGCCGCCGAGAAGGGCGGTGCAGGCGGCGGCGACGAGTTCGCCGAAGACAGGTCCGCTGGTGCTGGCGGTGAAGAAGTCGGTGCCGGGAGCGTAACCGATGCGCTGACGCGGTTGGCAGTAGTATCCAATTTCTGGATCGTAGAGGGCGAGCGACATGAACCTGTCGAACGGCATGGACGCGTTCGCGTCGGCGCGAGCAGCGAAGAGGCGGCGGAAAGCGTCGGAAGGAGGGCGCTCGGACATGGAGACGTTGAGCAGAAATCGGGGGCGGAGGCTTGTCGAGGACGCGGCGAACAAGTCGGCGCGATCTGGATGGCGATGAAGCCATTTACAAGGGACGAGGGATCCGCACAGTCGCCGGGATGCGTAGACGGATTCCGCTGATCGTTGCCGGGGTAGCGACAGGCATTGCCCTGACGCTGGGGGCGACGCGGATGTCGCAGGCGTGGGGTTTCCTGCCGAACCGGGAGCTGAATCGGGCGGCGGACCGAGTGAAGGATGTGCTGCGATTGGTGAACGAGCACTATGTGGAGGCGGACGACGTGTCGTATGAAGAACTGACGAAAGCGGCGGTGCATGGCATGGTGGCATCGCTGGATCCGCATTCGGATTTTCTCGATGCGGCGGACATGGATGACTTGGAGGAGCAGTTGAGCGGGAATTTCAGCGGAGTGGGGCTTCAGGTGGAGATTCGCGAAGGACGCGTGCTGGTGATTGCCCCGATCGCGAATTCGCCGGCGGAGCGCGCCGGGGTGGAGCGGGGAGACGAGATCCTGGGCGTCGAGGGGAGAGGTTTCGACCAGGATGTGACGGTGGATGAAATCGTGGACCGACTGCGCGGGCGGCCGCGGTCGAAAGTGACCTTGGATCTGCTGCGGGCGCGGGAAGGGAAACGGTTTCAGGTGACGCTTCAGCGTGAAACGATCGAACTGGAATCGGTTCGCGCCGTGGAAGTGCTGTCGGACAAAACCGGATACATTTTGCTGAGCGAATTCACGGATCACACGGCGCGGGATTTTCGCCGCGCGCTCGAACGACTGGAAAACGAAGGCATCGCCAGCCTCGTGATCGATTTGAGGAATAATCCCGGCGGCTTGCTGGAAACCGCGGTGGCGGTGGCAGAGCCGTTTTTCGAGCGCGGGGAGGAAATCGTGTCGACCCGTGGGCGGAGGCCGGAGGATACGACGATTTACCGGGCGCAGCGCGAGGTGCCGAAACGGGGGTGGCGGATGGCGGTGCTGATCAACGGCCATACGGCAAGTGCGGCGGAAGTGTTGACCGGGGCGTTGAAGGACACGCAGCGCGCGATCGTGGTGGGCGAGCGCTCGTTTGGGAAAGGATCGGTGCAGACGATCTTTCCGCTGCGGACGGGTGACGGCGTGAGGTTGACGACGGCGCGGTATTTCACGCCCTCGGGCGTGAGTATCCATGGAACGGGTATATCGCCGCAGGTGGAGGTGACGTTGGATGACGACGAAAGGAGCAAGTTGACGGTGCAGCTGGCGCGGACGGACGTGTCGGACCCGCACGAATTCAAGGAGCGGTTCGGGTTCGAGCCGATTGAAGACCGGCAGTTGCAGGCAGCGCTGCAGGTGTTGCGAGGAGCGGAAATCATGGCGACGCGGAGCCGCGTCATTTCACGCCGATGAATAAGAATCGAATTCTGGCGTTGGAAAGTTCGTGCGACGAAACGGCGGTTGCGGTTTTCGATCCGCAACGAGGATTTCTCGGCGAGTGGGTGCACAGCCAGATCGCGCTGCATGAGAAGCATGGCGGCGTGGTGCCGGATTTGGCGACGCGCGAACATTTGCGGAATTTCGGGCCGTTGTTCGAACGGGCGAGGAAGGAAGTCGGATTCGACGGGATCGGCGAAATCGCGGTGACGAACGGACCCGGACTGGCGGCGTGTCTGGCGATTGGGGTGGGGGCGGCGAAAGCCCTGGCGCTGAGTTGGGACGTGCCGGTTGTCGGCGTAAATCATCTCCGCGGGCATGCATGGTCGCCGTTTGTGGCGGTGCATGAACGAGGGCCGGAGGAGTTCGAGCGGGCGCTGGAAGGATTGCTGCCGCATCTCGGATTGATCGTCTCGGGAGGGAACACGCTGCTGTTTGCGTTGGATGAAGCGCGGACGATCACGGTGCTGTCATCGACGCGCGACGATGCAGCAGGAGAGGCGTTGGACAAAGGTGCGAAGCTGCTGGGCCTCGGCTATCCGGGCGGACCGTTGATCGAGAAGCTGGCGAGGAATGGCCGGGTGGACGCGTATGATTTTCCGCGAGGAATTGGTCGAAAGGATGAGCTGGATTTCAGTTTCTCGGGGTTGAAGACGAGTTTGCGGTATTTGATCGAGAAGATGACGCCGGAGGACGTGGAGGCACGGCGGGGCGATTTGTGCGCGAGCTATCAGCAGGCGGTGATCGATGCGCTGGCGAGGAAAACGAAAGCGGCGCTGCGGCAAGGCGAAGGACGGTATCGCAGTGTCGGGTTGTCGGGCGGGGTGGCGAACAACGGGGCGTTGCGGGCGGCGCTGGAAGAACTAGCGCGACGCGAGCGCGTGGAGTTTTTGGCGGCGAAAGCGCGACACACGGGCGACAACGCGGGGATGATCGCGTTTGCAGCGTGGGCGGATCGTGCGGGAGCTGAGCGCGCGGCGGGAATGGGCCTGCGCGTGGAGCCGAGTTTGGGATTGTAGGTGATCGCGGCGGCTCACCGAGGACGGTTCGCCCGAGCTATTTATAGTCGCGGCGGAGATTACTCGGGAGAATGCCGAGTTCTTCGCGGTATTTGGCGACGGTGCGACGGGCGAGGGTGATGCCTTTTTCCTGCAGCTTGGCGACGAGTTCCTGGTCGCTGAGCGGAGAGGATTTGTCTTCGAGGGTGACGAGGTCGGCGAGCATCTCCTTCACGCTGGTGTTGGAGACGGCGGCGCCGCTTTCGGCCTGATAGCCGGTGGTGAAGAAGAACTTGAAGTCGAAGACGCCGTGCGGGGTCTTCATGTATTTGTTGGCGATGGCGCGGCTGACGGTGGTTTCGTGAACGCCGACGATGTCGGCGATCTGCGTCATCGTGAGCGGACGAAGGTGCGCGACTCCGTTTTCGAAGAAAGGCGTCTGCGCTTTGATGATTTCTCGGGTAATGCGCTCGATCGTGCGCTGACGCTGCTCGATAGAATCGATGAGGAATTTGCCGGAGCGCATGCGCTCGCGGAGGTAGTCGCGTTCGTCTTTGGAGAGGGTTCCCTTGGCGATGAGCTCGCGGTAGGTGGAGGAGATACGAAGGCGCGGGATGTAGTCGCTGTTGAGGTGGATTTTCCACTCGTCGCCGTCTTTTTCGACGACGACATCGGGGACGACGACGCGGTTGTTGTCCTCGGCGAAACGGCGGCCGGGGGCGGGATCGAGTTTGCCGATTTCTTCGATGGCGGCTTGGACGTCATCGGGAGCGGCGCCGAGTTTGCGGGAAAGCTCGGGAATCCGACGGCGCGAAAGGAGATCGAAGTGATCGCGCAGCATGCGAGCGGCGAGGGTGTCGCTGCGGCCCTTGGCGTGGAGCTGGGCGAGGAGACATTCGGGGAGCGTCTGGCTGCCGATGCCGGGCGGATCGAACGATTGGAGAAGTTTCAGCGCTTCGACGACGGCGTCGTAGGGAAGATTGGCCTGGAGAGCGACGTCGGAGGGCGATTGAGCGAGGTAGCCGCGATCGTCGAGATTGCCGACGAGTTGTTTGAGGGCCTCGAGCACGTCCGGCGACACATCGGAGAGGACGACCTGTTGCATCAGGTGTTCCTGGAGCGAGGTTTCGCTGACGAGCGAGTCGAAGAAGTGCTGACGTTTCTCGGCGTCTTCGGCGGTGTAAGATTGTTGGGCGCCGCCGGCGTTGGCCATGTGGTCGCGCCAGTCGTCGTCGAGTTTGCCGAGGATTTCGAATTGCTTGGTGAAATCCATCTCCTCGCGCGACGGCTCGTCGCCGTTGGAGTCGTTGCTGGAGTGAGAGGAGTCGTCGCCGTCGTGATCGGAACCGTCGGTTTCGGGAGCATCGGCGGGCTTGTCGATGCTCTCACCCTCCATGGGGAGCTCCTCGAGTGTGGGATTGGCCTGCAATTCCTCCTGGATCACGGAGCGCAGATCGAGGGCGGCCACCTGAAGGATCTTCAGGGACTGCCGGAGCTGGGGCGCGAGAACGAGGGATTGGGTCTGGCGCTGGCGAAGTTCGTGGCTAAAGGACGGCCCGCTCATGAAGAAGATAGTCGTGGAAGGGACGGGGAATCATCTCAGGGGCGGGGAGACGAGGACAGATTGAGGAGTGGAGGTGAAAAGGGGCGGCGGCGTGACACCGAAGAGTTCTTTGAGATAGACGCCGAGCTTCTCGTTGGTGGGACCGTAACGATCGCTGTAGAGGTAAACCTCGAGATCGTTGAGCATCTCGAAGGCGGATTGGTAGCGTTTGTCGCGGTCGCGTTGAAGGGCGCGCTGGATGATGGCTTCGAGCTTCGGGTCGATATCGGCGCGGAGGTCGCCGAATCGCGGAATCGGCATCGAGAGGATGTTGCGGCGCGACTGGGTGCGATCGATGGCGCGGAAGATGTTTCGGCCGAGGAGAAGTTCGGTGAGGACGATGCCGAGCGGGAAGAGATCGGCGCGAGCGTCGGTGACGGCGTAGCTGGCTTGTTCGGGGGAGAGGTATTCGTCTTTGCCGGCGATGACCTTGCCTTCCTCGTTATACATGAGGTCGAGGGCCTTCGCGATGCCGAAGTCGGTGAGCTTCACGTCGCCCTCGTAGGCCATCATGATGTTCTTCGGGCCGATGTCGCGGTGGACGATGTTGAGATGGCGGCCCTCGCGGTCGCGTTTTTCGTGGGCGTAGCAGAGACCGCGAGCGACGCGCGAGACGATGAAGGCGGCGAGGTCGAGGGGGATTTGGCGGCCGAGAGCGCGATGTTTGTCGAGGAACTGCTCGAGGTTCACGCCGCGGACGAACTCCATCACCATGAAATACTGACCGCCGACCTGACCGAGGTGGTAGGTTTGGACGATGTTGGTGTGGATGAGGTCGGCGACGAGACGGGCCTCGCCGATGAAGTTGTTTTGGAACTCCTCGATGGCGGAGTATTCCTCGCGAATGAGTTTTACCGCGACGACCTTGCGGAAGCGGCCGGCGCCGAGCTGTTCGGCTTCGTAAACGACGCCCATGCCGCCCTCGGCGACCTTACGCACCATCTCGTAGTGAATTTCGTTGAAGACGTGTTTGATGGCGGGCACGACGGCGGCGAGAGAACAGCGGTGAGCCGGGACTGGCAAGAGCGCATTCGGATTTCGGCCCGAAAGCTGCTGTGGCGAACAGTCGGAGCGTTTGACAGGCCGGTGGGCGATTCTAGTTTCGCGGCATGATTACGCTTTCTCCACGAGCGGCCCAACAAGTCCGCACGATGCACGCGGAGCTGAATGACCCGGCGAAGAAGCTGCGGGTCTTCATCGAGACGGGAGGCTGCTCGGGCTTCCAGTATGGAATGTCGTTTGATGCGCCGAAAGCGGACGACACGGAGCTGGAGAGCGAGGGCGTCTCGATGGTGATCGATCCGGCGAGTCTGGCTTATCTGAATGGATCGCTGATCGACTTCGACGACGGGCTGCACGGGAAGGGTTTCGAGATCAAGAACCCCAACGCGACGAGCACGTGTGGATGCGGAAAGTCGTTTAATTGATGAGGCCGGTCTTAACGTCGCGCTTCGTGCAAGGCGACAATCCCGAGCGTCATGGGGCGGGCGGCGACGTGTGAGAAGCCGGCGGCGCGGATTTCGGTGGAGAGAGCGTCGCGACCGGGAAAGCTTTCGATGGTGGCGTTGAGGTAAGCGTAAGCGGCGCGGTCGCCTGTCACCCATCCCGCGAGGCGAGGAAGGATGTGGCGGAGATAGAAAAAGTAGAAGGGTCGAAACCACGGATGTGGTTGGGAGAATTCGAGCACGAAGAGATGGCCGCCGGGGCGGAGGATGCGGCGGAGTTCGGTCAACGAGCGATGGCGATCGGCCATGTTGCGGAGGCCGAAGGAAATGGTGGCGACGTCGAAGCTTTCTTCGGGGAGTGGCAGCGCGAGACCGTCGCCCTCGCGGAATTGGATGTTGTGAGCCTGGGGCGAAGCGGCGCGTTTCTTTTCGGCTTCGACGAGCATGGGAGCGCAGAAGTCCATGCCGACGATCTGCGTTTGCGGACCGAGATGGCGGCTGAGTGCGAGCGCGACATCGCCGCTGCCGGTGGCAAGATCAAGGATGTCGCGCGGACGACGATGGGCGACAGCGCCGACGAGTTGGCGGCGCCAGTGAACATCTGTGCCAAAACTGAGGAGCCGGTTCGCGAGGTCGTAGCGACCCGCGATGCGACCGAACATGGAGTTTACCGCGTTGGGGTCGGGCATCAGAGGGGAAGAGAACGGGGGATAAGGGATATCCCTAAACAAAAGGATTTTTTCGCCATCTGGGTTGACGCAATTACAGGTGTGAAAATAGTTTACCGCGATTCAGAGGCCTCGAAAACAAAAGGAATATCATCATGTCCTCCAATTTAACCAAACGCGAGATTGTCTTGGAAATCTATAAGAAGACGGGATTTCCGCAGAAACAGGTTGTGGAGTCGGTGCAGCTTACGCTCGACATCATCCAGAAAGCGCTGGCGGAAGGGCGGAATGTCGAGTTGCGCAACTTCGGTGTGTTGGAAGTGCAAGTGCGCAAGGCACGTATCGGGCGTAATCCGAACAAGCCGGAAGCCGAAGTCGTCATTCCGCAGCGGGCGGTGGTGAAGTTCAAGTCGGGCAAGATTCTCAAGCAACAGCTCAAGAAACTGGATTTGGAGAAGCTGTAAACGGCGGTAGGCGGGAGGTTCGTTCGTCGAGACGGGCGGGCGAATGTGGAAGGAAGGCGCAGCGCGAATTTTGCATCGCGCTGCGTCGGGCGGATTCCCCATTTTGGCGGGATGGCTACGTTTCAGTCCCTGCCTGGATTCCGCGAATTTTATCCCGATGCGCTGGCGCGTCGGAATCATATCTTTCGCTGCTGGAGGCAGACGGCGACGGCGTATGGGTTTTTAGAATACGACGCGCCGGTGTTGGAGCCGTTGGAGCTCTACAAGCGGAAGTCGGGGGACGAGATCGAGGCGCAGCTTTTTAGTTTCACGGACAAGGGTGGACGCGAGGTGGCGTTGCGACCCGAGATGACGCCGACGGTGTGTCGCATGGTGGGAGCGAAGGCCAATGCGCTGAAACGGCCGATCAAGTGGTTCAGTATTGCGGAGTATTATCGCTACGAACGGGCGCAGAAAGGGCGCGAGCGAGCATTTTTCCAGTTCAATGCGGATATTTTCGGTGAGACCGGGCCGGAGGCGGAGATCGAGTTGATCGGCTTACTGATCCAGTGCCTGCGCGGGTTTGGGTTGAGCGAGGCCGATTTCTTCGTGCGGCTGAGCGATCGGAATCTTTGGTTTTTCTATCTCGAAGCGCTGGGGTTGGACGAGGTGCGGATCCGCGCGATGTTGTCGGCGATCGACAAGTTCGAGAAGGCGGGCGAGGACGCCTTCAAAGGATACGAGGAACAGTTTGGAGCGATTGCGCCGGAATTGAAGACGCGCGTCCTCGCGTTTCTGCAGATCAAGACATTGCGGGCGCTGGAGCAGGCGCTGGGCGGTGTGGAAGGCGAGAAACTGGCGGCGCGGCTGGCGGACTGGCGCAAGCTGCTGCGCGGCTTGGAGGCGATGGGCGTCGCGAATTTTGTGCAGGTGGATCTCGGGGTGGTGCGCGGGTTGGCGTATTATACGGGATTCGTGTTCGAGGCGTTCGATCGCAAAGGCGAACTGCGGGCGATCGCGGGCGGCGGGCGCTACAATGATTTGGTGGCGAAACTCGGGGGGCCGGATTTGCCGGCGGTGGGATTTGCGATCGGCGATGTGACGCTCGGGCTGTTGCTCGAGGCGCGCGGGCTGATGCCGACGATGGTGCAAGCCTGCGATGTTTATTGCGTGATCGGGGGCGAGGCGGAGCGGTTGGCGGCGTTTGGGGACGTGAACGCGTTGCGCGGAGCGGGCTTTCGCACGGAGTATCCCTTGAAGGACGTGGCGTTCGGGAAGCAGTTCAAACTTGCTGCGGATTCGGGTGCGAAGCTCGCGCTGATTTATGGTCCGGACGAACTCGCCAAAGGGGTCGTGAAAGTGCGCGACCTGACGAATCGCTCGGAGATGGAAGTGGCGCGCGATCGCGTGGTGGAAACGGTGCGCGATTTCTTCTCGGGAGAGTGAGGTTCAGGTGAGATTGCGCGGGCCGAAGGCGCTGGGGAGCAGCGCGGAAAGCGGAGCTTCGAGGCGATCGGCGGTGTCGCAAACGCTCACCACGAGCGCCTCGGGGCCGAATTCGTTGAGAACCTGGCGACAGGCGCCGCAGGGTGAAGACGCGGTGGGCGTGGGGGTGTAAACGGCGACGGCGACAATCTCCTGTTCCCCGGCGGCGACGGCGGTGAAGAGGGCGGTGCGTTCGGCACAATTGCAGAGACCGTAGGAGGCGTTTTCCACGTTGCAGCCGGTGAAGGTTTTTCCGGACCGGGTGAGCAGCGCGGCGCCCACGGGAAAACGGGAATAAGGCGTGTAAGCGGCGCGGGAAGCTTTGCGCGCAGCGGATTCGAGGCGGGCGATCGTGCGACGAGAAAGCGGCTTCGGCATGAAAGCGTGATGGGTGCGAAGCGTGGGCGCGGCAATCTCACAGACCAAGTTCGGTTTGGACGGCGGCGAAGGCGTCGACGGCAAAGTCGAGGTCTTCGCGGGAGTGCGCCGCACTCACCTGGGTTCGAATTCGAGCGGCGCCTTGAGGGACGACAGGATAGAAGAATCCGACGACGTAAACGCCGCGATCGAGCATGCGAGCGGCGAACTCCTGGGCGCGGCGGGCGTCGCCCACCATGATCGGAACGATCGGATGAGTGCCCTCCTTCACCGGCAGTCCGGCGGCGTGAAGACGAGTGCGAAAGTAACGCGTGTTGGATTCGAGCCGGTCGCGAAGGTCGGTTGATCGAGTGATGAGGTCGAGGGCTGCGATGGACGTGGCGGCGATGACTGGCGCGAGGCTGTTGGAAAACAGGTAAGGACGGGAACGCTGCCGCAGGAGTGCGATGATTTCGCGGCGACCGCTGACATAGCCGCCGCTCGCGCCGCCGAGCGCTTTGCCCAGCGTGCCTGAAAGGATGTCGACGCGGTCGAGGACCTCGCAGAGTTCGTGCGTGCCTCGGCCGGTGCGTCCGAGAACGCCGACGGCATGGCTATCGTCGACCATTACGAACGCATCGTGCTGTTCGGCGAGATCGCAAATCTCGCGAAGACGAGCGATGGATCCGTCCATCGAAAAGACCCCATCGGTGGCGATGAGTTTGAAGCGGGCTTGGTCGGCGGTGGCGCGGTCGAGCTGCGCGGCGAGGTCGGAGAGATCGTTGTTGCGGTAGCGATAGCGACGGGCCTTCGAAAGGCGGATGCCGTCGATGATGGAGGCGTGATTTAACTCGTCGCTGATTACGGCGTCTTCGGACGTGAGGAGCGTCTCGAACAGGCCGGTGTTGGCGTCGAAACAGGAGGAGTAAAGGACGGTGTCGTCGGTGCCGAGAAAGTGGCTGAGCCGAGATTCCAGTTCGCGATGAACTTCCTGAGTGCCGCAGATGAAGCGAACGGATGAAAGACCATAACCCCAACGATCGAGGGCGGCGTGGGCGGCGGCGATCAGATCGGGGTGGTTGGAGAGACCGAGGTAGTTGTTGGCGCAGAGATTGAGCAGCCCCTCGCGCGCAGCGGTGCCGACGCGAGCTTGTTGGGGCGTGGTGAGAATACGCTCGGATTTGAGGAGCCCGGCGGTTTCGATGTCGGTCAGCGTTCGCCGTAAATGAGCACGGAAAGCGGAAAGCATGGACACCAACGTGGAAGGAGGAAGAGGCGGCGCAACGGGGTGGGTGTTGTAAACTAGAACGGTTTATTTATGGGAAAAGTTTACTGAAGCGGTTTAAAAGTTGAAAAGTAGCCTGAAATGGTTAACGGAAGAAGGATGCAAGTGATCGCCGTGATCGGAGACCTGGTTGGATCCAAGGCATTGGCCGAACGGGCTGCGCTGCAGAGGAAATTGAAGAAGCAGCTCGAGCGCGTCAGCAAAGATGCGAAAGGGCTGGCGTCGCCTTACACGCTGACGCTCGGGGATGAGTTTCAGGCGGTGTATCGCGGAGCGGAGAGCGTGCTGGGCGACATCGTAGCCTTGCTGGCGGAGATACATCCGGTGCGAGCGCGGTTTGCATTGGGCGTGGGAGCGTTGACAACGAGGATCAATGCGCAGCAGGCGTTGGGGATGGACGGACCGGCGTTTCATCAGGCGCGAGCGGCGCTGATGGCGTTGAAGGAGGATCGCCGGCTGTTGCGGGTCGCGGGCAGCGAGCCGAAGGATTGGGCGTTCGCGAATCATGTGTTGAACCTGTTGTCGCATCAGGTGGAAGGCTGGACGCAAAACCGGCTGCGCGTGCTGGCGGGGCTGTTGCGAGGAAAGTCGGTGAAGGAAATCGAGGGAGGACTGGAGATTTCACGGGTGGCGATCTACAAGAACATCCGGGCTGCGGCGCTGGACGAGGTGGCGGGGATTTGTCATGAGCTATCGGCCGCACTGGGGCGGGCGCTTCGAGAAAAATGACCACCGAGTTCATCTTCGTTGCGAATTTGATGCTGCTGTTGCGCCTGCGGTTGTTGCTGGCGGATGCGGTGGTGGGATGGCGCGGGTGGCTGGCGAAAGGAGTGATCGAGCTGGCGGCGCTGGCGTTGTTCGAGCCGCATCCGTTTTTGCTGGGGGCGGGGTTGACGACGATGGCGTTCAATTTTGGAGCGGCGTATTGGGAGCGGCGGGCGAGCAGCCGGCATGGAGGACGATTGCTGTTTGGCGCGCTGCAACTGGCGGCGCTGAGTTTTTGGTTTTCGGCGGCGGGCGGGGTGCAGTTTCGAGCGGTGCTGTCGGAGTGGGCGCAAGCGTTGGAGGCGTGGAGTTCGCTGGGCGGGGAGCTGACGCGACTGGCGGGAAGGGATGGTTTGCGCGTGGTGCTGGGGGCGTTGCTGGCGGCGAACGAGGCGAATCTGCTGGTGCGCTGGTTGCTGCTGCGGCTGCACATCAAGCCGGGCACGGGAGGGGCTGGGGCGGCGATCGATGCGAACGAGTTCAATCGCGGGCGAGTGATCGGGCTCTTGGAGCGGACGTTGATTTATGCGTTTGTGTTGAGCGGGCAGTATGGAGCGATTGGGTTCACGCTCGCGGCGAAAGGATTCACGCGGTTCAAGGAACTGGAGAACCGGGCCTTCGCGGAGTATGTGCTGATTGGGACGCTGTTGTCGTCGAGCCTCGCCCTGGCGGCGGGTTGGTGGGTGAGGTTTTCGGGTTGAGCGAAGGTTGCGGTTCGGGAGAGCGCGAAAATGGTTACGCGCGTGCAAGCTGAGCGTGGTCGGGCGTGGACGGGATTCGCGATCGTGATGCTGGTGGTGCTTCTGCCGTTGGCGGGGGCGATGCTGGCGGGGCGCGATGTGACGCGGATGTTCGAGTTTCCGCCCCGGCTCGAGATATCGCTCGCGCATGCGACCTTCTCGTGGGGCGCGGTGCTGGCGGTGAGTGCGTTTGTCGCGATCGTGGCGGCGGCGTGGTGGGGTGGACGACGAAAAGTGGAAGGACAGCACGAGGGCGAACGGGCGCGAAGGGGGCGGGGGCGTTTTCCGTGGTGGGGCCTGGTGGCGATCGCTTGGACGGGGATTTGGTGGGTGCTGGCGTGGACGCGTCTCGACGGATTCGCAGCGTGGCAACGCTACACGTTTTTTCCGCTGTGGCTGGGATTCATCGTGACGGTGAATGCGCTAACGGAATGGCGAACGGGGACATGTTTGATGCGGCGAGCGCCGGGGGACTGGCTAATGTTGTTTGGCGCGAGCGCGGTGTTTTGGTGGGGGTTCGAGTGGCTGAATCGGTTTGTTCGCAACTGGCATTATCTGGGCGTGCAGGATTTCGGCGCGCTGGCTTATGCGCTGCATGCGACGGTGTGTTTTTCGGTTGTGCTACCGGGGGTCGGCGCGGTGGCGGAGTGGCTGGGAAGTTTTCCTGGATGGCGCGCAGAGATGTCGCGGGGACCGTCGTGGAAAGCGCTCGAGTGGCGCGGGACGGCGGTCGCGTTGGCGATTGCGGCGGTGGTGGCACTCGTGCTGACGGGAGTGGCGCCCAGGTGGTTTTATCCCGCGCTCTGGGTGGCGCCGCTGGCGTTGTTGCTGGCGGAGCCGGTGTTGACGAAATGCCGCGGGGGCGTGGTGGCGGAAATGGCGCGAGGAGATTGGACGAAGGCGGCGAGCTGGATGGTGGCCGCGCTGATCTGCGGTTTTTTCTGGGAGCTGTGGAATGTGCACAGCGCGGCCAAATGGATCTACACTGTGCCGGGCGTAGATCGGTGGCACGTATTTGAAATGCCATTACTCGGCTATGCCGGGTATCTGCCGTTTGGGCTCGAGTGTCTGCTGGTGGTGGAACGTTTGCGCCGCGGGCGCGTGGTGGCGCCTTAGCGACGCAGTCGACGCAAGATGGCACGGGCGGCGTGCCAGCCGCACATGCCGTGGACTCCGCCGCCGGGAGGGGTGGAGCTCGAACAGAGAAAGATACGCGGGTTCGGCGTGGTGTAGGGGTTCAAGCGCGGAACGGGGCGGAAGAGAAATTGTGCGAGATCGTTTTGTCCGCCGGCCATGTCGCCGCCGATCATGGTCGGGTTGTGTTGTTCCAATTCCGCCGGGCTGCGGGTGTGACGCGCGAGGATGCAATCGCGGAAGCTGGGAGCGAAACGCTCGATTTGTTGTTCGATCCGTTCGGTCATGTCGGCAGGGCAGCCGGCGGGGACGTGACAGTAAGCCCAACCGGTGTGGTGGCCGGCGGGAGCGCGGGTGGAATCGATCACGGATTGCTGTGCGACGAGCACGAAAGGACGTTCGGGGGGGCGGCCCTTCATCATCTCGGATTCGGAGCGAAGGACCTCTTCGAAACGGCCGCAGACGTGAACGGTGGTGGCCTGCCGGCAGGCGGCGTCGCGCCAAGGAATGGGTTGTGACAGCGCCCAATCGACTTTGAAGACGGCGGGGCCGTGACGAAAATGAAGGAGGCGATTGCGATAGGAGGCGGGCAGTTCGTCGCCGGCGATGCGGGCGAGTTGATGAGGACTTAGATCGAAAACGATGGCGCGAGCGGGAGGAAGTTCGCGCAGGCTTGTGATCGGGCGCTGAAGTTCGATCGATCCGCCGTGGTGTTCGAGGGCGCGAACGAGGGCGCTGATGATTTCCTGCGAACCGCCGCGCGCGCAGGGCCAGTCGATGGCGTGTGCGACGGAGGCGAGCACGAGTCCGAACGAGGCGGTGCCGGCGCGATCGAGCGACATCACGGAATGAGCGGCGCAACCGGCAAAGAGGGCGCGGGCGGCGTCGGTTTCGAAGCGGGAACGAACCAGTTGTTCGCAGGAGCGGAGGCCGAGAAGGCCGAAACGCGCGGTGGTGAAGAGATGGCGCGGGTTGAGATACCAGACCGGAGCAAGCAGCGTGCGGATAAAATCTTTGTCGGCGAACGGACGGAAGAGTTGCGTCCACGCGCGCGCGTCGGCCCCGAGATGTTGAGCGGTGGTTTCGATCGAACGATCGAGGACGGCGGCAGGCGCGTCGGGAAGCGGATGAGCGAGCGGATGTTTGGACCAGGACCATTCGAGGCCGAAGCGCTCCAGATCGATCTCACGAAAGACGGGGGAGAGAATTCCCATCGGGTGAATGGCGGCGCAGGTGTCGTGAACGAAACCTGGCAACGTGAGCGCGGCGGAACGACAACCGCCGCCGGGAGTGGCGGCAGCTTCGACGACGTGCACGGAAAGACCGGCCCGCGCAAGGAGCACGCCACAGGTCAGGCCGTTGGGGCCGCTGCCGATGACGACGACATCGGGCGGCGAAGAGGCTTGGGCGGCGCGGTTCATCGGAGAATCCACCAAGCATCGTCCCGCATCCGGACCGGTCGTTCCTTCGCATCTCGAACGTTGACTGGCGGGGTTGCGAGTTAGGTTGTGCGATGAAAATCCTCGTGACGGGTGGGACGGGCGTGATTGGCAATGGAGCGGTTCCGGCGTTGTTGCGCGCCGGACATGGCGTGCGCCTGCTCACGCGACATGCGTCGCGGGACGTGCGTGGTTTTCCGGAAGGTGTGGAGGCGTTCGAGGCGGATTTGGGGAATGCGGAGGAGTTGATGAGTGCGGCGGAAGGATGCGAAGTGGTGGTCCATATTGCCGGGATCGTGGATGAAACGCCGCCGGAGGTGACGTATCAGAACGTGAACGTCGATGGCACGCGGCGACTGCTGATGGCGGCGGAGGAGGCGGGCGTGGGACGATTTGTGTATATGTCCTCGTTGGGCGCGGACCGCGGCGAATCGGATTATCATCGATCGAAACGGGCGGCGGAGGAACTCGTGCAAACGTTTTCGCGCGAGTGGCTGATCCTGCGGCCGGGGAATGTTTACGGGCCGGGAGACGAGACGATTTCGATGCTGCTGAAGATGATGCGAACGCTGCCAGCGGTGCCGATGGTGGGTAATGGCGAACAGCGGTTTCAGCCGTTGTGGTATGCGGATCTCGGGGAGGCGATCGCACAGGCGGTGGATCGAGAGATTCCGGATGAGAGAATACTGGAACTTGCGGGCACGGAGGTGACGACCACCACGAAAGTGCTCGACCGGCTGGCCGAGATCACGGAGTGCAATCCGGCGCGGTTGGAAGTGCCGGCGTGGTTGGCGCGGGTGGGGGCTGACGTGATGGAATCGTTTGGGGCGGCAGGGAAACGCCTCTTACAGCGGGCCGGTGTGGCGGCGCCAATCAATACGGCGAAGCTCGGGATGCTGTTGGAGGAAAACGTGATTTCGGGAGGACGGGAGAATGGGCTGGTGACGGTGTTTGGGATTTCGCCGACGTCGCTTCAGGACGGATTGGAGATGCTGGCGGACATGCTGCCCGAGCAGTTGCCGGGCGACGGCGTGGGCGTGGTGAAGTTTACCAGCTATGAGACGACCATTGTGGGAGGCACGCGCAGTGCGACGGAGTTGTTGGATTACGTGTGCAAGAACATCACCGAAGTGATGCCGATCGATTTCGCGGCGGAGCCGGACGCGCCGACGAGTGCGGAAGAAGGCGAAACGCTGACGTTGGAGCTGAAAGGCCGGGGCAACGTGCAGGTGCGCATGGAGGAACGCACGCGGCATCGGGCGACCTTCGTCACGATTGAAGGACATCCGCTCGCGGGGGTGATGCAGATGCAGGCGGAAGACGTGCCCGGTGGAGTTCGCTTTCGGGTGAACACGGCAGCGCAGCCCGCGAATGTTTTCGATTGGGTGGCGTTGCGCACGGTCGGGGAAACGATGCAGTCGGTGAATTGGCGGACGGTGGTGCGACGCGTCGCTGAATTGAGCAGCGGCGAAGCGCCTGGGGGCGTGAAGCGGTTGTCGCACAAACTCACGGACGACGAGGTGCGGGAGTTGCGCAGTTGGTTGGAGAAGCTGGTGCAGCGTCGTCAGCGGAGCCGGCGTTCCGCGGAGGCGGCGGGAGAGAAGGTGCCAGAGACGGGAAGGCGCGTGCGGGCGTCTTAGCGCGGAGCGAGGAAGACGTCGCGGCGGCGTTCGGGTTAGGGCTTGCGCGAAGAACTTTTTGGGGCGGTTCTCGTCTCTGCTCTTCGACTTCAACCCCATGAAAATTGCCCTCGTTGCTGTTCTTTTCGCGTCCGTGACGGCAGGATCAACGATCGCTGCGACGACGCAGGGTGTGTCGGCTCATCCGCCGCACACGATCGCCAACTCGGAACTTCGCGTGCTGCCGCGGAATGAGGCGGGGCGGCATTATCAACTCCACGTCGGCTTGCCGCCGAGCTACAAGAAGGAGGCGGGGAAGCGTTATCCCGTCATGTATGTTACGGATGGATACTGGGACTTCGAAAAGATCCGGGCGATCCAAGGTGCGTTGATTTACGACAAAGTGGTGCCGGAGTTTATCTGGGTAGGCCTCGGGTATGCGGGGCAAGATCTCAACTATGGGAATCTGCGGCGATGGGAACTGTCGCCGGTGCCATTTGGCGGCGGAGGCCCGGAGGAATCGGGAAGGGCGGCGGATTTTCTGAAGACGATCGAAACGGAGATCATTCCGTTTATCGAACGGGAGTATCGCGTCGATTCATCCTATCGTGTGTTGGGCGGGGCGTCATTGGGCGGGCTATTCACCTTGTATGCGATGTATTCGAAGCCGGAATTGTTTCAGGGCTACATCGCGGCGACGCCGGCGGTGGTGGTGGGCAACGATTGGCTGCTCGGGTATGAGGAGGAATTCGCGAAGGCGGGGAAGCCGCTCAACGCGAGGCTCTACGTGACGGCCGGTGGAAACGAGTCGCCGGGATTCGTGGGCGGAATCCTGCGCTACAATCAGCGCGTCGCCTCGCGAAAACACGAAGGTCTGGCTTATCGATTCCGGATCATCGATGACGAACGGCATGGGGGCATGCAGCTGGAGAGTTACACGCGCGGGCTGCGTTTCGTGTTTGAGCCGCTTGCGCCCGAAACGGGGCCGGCGAGCGTGCCTTGAAGGTGAGCTCTTCGGTTCGGCGGAGAGGCGGCGGCGTTCGTGGATTAGCCGATAGGTCGATCCGGGAAATCTGCCCCGGAGGCGAATTGCGGCAGCAACACGGGGCGGGCAACGCTCCTGTCGCTGCCGGTGGCGTGATGACGCGCCTCCCGATGGCGAGCGTCGATGTTATCTTTGATTCGCCGAGTCGTGCCTCGAGGGTTCGTGCTGCCAACAATGGAGTGGCCGCGTGCGCGGGCGCGTGTGGACGAGAGAGCGGACGGGACGGCCATGCGTAACCTCGCGGCGGGCGGTCTTTGTGCCATCGTGGCGGTGGCGTTTGCGGGCGCGTTCGGGCAGCTGGTGTTTGGCGGAGCGTTGTCGCCATATTTGGGATACGGCGTTCGCACGGCTTTGATCAGCACGATCGTGATGCTGCTGGTGTTGCCGATGCGCGGGGCCTTTCGGTTCAGCGTGGGCGGGCCGGATGCGAATCCCTCGGCGGTGTTGGCGGTATCGTTGTCCGGCATGGCCGGTGCGATTGCGGCGCCGGAAGAAATGCTGCCGACGGTCGTGGCGTTCGTGGCGATCTCGGCCGTGACGTGTGGCGGGCTGGTGTGGGTGGTGGGCGCGAGCGCGGGCGGGAGATGTGTGCGCTACATTCCGTATCCGGTGGTGGCGGGATTTTTGGCGGGATCGGGATATCTGTTGGTTGCGGGAGCATTTAGGAGTGTTACGGGCGAGACGTTGAGCTTCGGGGCGTTGACGCGGGCGTGGGCGGCGGGACCGATGGCAGGTGTCACCGCGATCGTGGTGGCGGCGGCGCTGTTCGCGGGGGTGAAATATGTGCGGCATTATCTCGTAATTCCGGGGGTGATCGTGGGCGCGATCCTGGCTTTTCATGCGGTGCGCGCGGGCGTGGGGATCGATGTGGAGACAGCGCGGACGCAGGGGCTTTTGTTGCCGATTCCGGCGGCGATGAGCTGGGAGAGTTTTCGAGCGTTGGATTTTTCGCTGACGCGATGGGATTTGTTGTGGACGCGCGTCACGGAGATCGCGGCCATGACGGCGGTGGTGGTGGTGACGGCGTTGATGAATACCACGAGCATCGAAGTGGCGACGGGACGGGACGGGAATGCGGATCGGGAGCTGAGGGCGATCGGCGTGGGTAATCTGTTGGCGGGCGCGCTCGGCGGGATGGTCGCGAGCAATTCGTTCAATCGAACGCTGTTGAATGTGAAAGCGGGGGCGACATCGGCCTGGGCGACGCGGCTGGCGGCGGGAGTGATCGTGGTGGCGTTGTTTGCGGCCCCGGGAACGATGGGCTTTTTGCCGCGTCCGGTGCTGGCCGGGTTGATCTTGTATTTGGGCGTGTCGTTGCTGACGGCGTGGGCGATCGAGTCGCGGCGCACGATGGGAACGATCGATTATGCGGTGGTGTTGGTGATCTTGGGCGTGGTGATGGCGGTCGGAATCGTGCCGGGCGTCGTCTTGGGAATCTTCATCGCGTGCGCGAGCTTTGCGGTGGCGATGAGCCGGGGTCGCAACGTCAGGCATGCGTTTACGGCGCAGACGCATCGCTCGAACGTGGAGCGGACGGCGGACGAGATCGCGACGTTGCGGGCGGAAGGGGATGCGTTGCGCGGATTCGTGCTGGATGGGGTTTTGTTCTTTGGAACGGCGGCGCGATTACTGGAGGAAATTCGCGGAAGTCTGGAGCGAACGAAAGTGGTGCTCTTGGATTTTCGTCTGGTGCAGGGAATCGACGGGTCGGCGATCGTGGTGTTGAAGCGCGTGCACAGCTTGTGTCGGGAACTAGGGACGGAGTTGGTGTTGACCGGAGTGTCGAATTGGATCGAGGCGCGGATGGCGCGCGGCGGCTTCGATTTTGGCGCGCAGCACGTGCACCGGTTTGCCGATCTGGATCGCGGGCTCGAGTGGTGCGAAGAAAGAATCCTCGGGCGGCGTGAAACGCCGGCGGGCTTGGTGGCGCAGACGTGGGGCGGCGCGCTGACGAGCGAGGAAGGCGCGTTGCTCGAAAAATGCTGCGAGCGGCGGCGGCTGGTGCCGGGGGAGTTGTTGATTCGGCAGGGCGACGCGAGCGATGCGATGTATTTCATCGAGCGCGGGCGGGTGCATGTGATGCTGCCGCCGGAGACGCCGGGTGAGGGATCGATGAAGCGACTGCGGACTTACGGCGCGGGATCGATCGTGGGCGAGATGGGATTTTATACGGGTGAAGCGCGCAGTGCGGACATCGTGGTGGAAGAGGAGACGGAGGCGCTTTGCCTCACGCGCGAGCGTCTCTCAACGCTCGAAGTCTCGGATCCGGCGCTGGCTCATGCGCTGCAGCGGGTGGTGATCCAGAATTTGGCCCAGCGATTGCGCGCCGCGAACGAGGAAATTCGAGAGCTGTTGTAGATTTGCATGGGTTGCTGGCGCAACGTTTCCGTGGCGTCCGCGTCGAGCGCACATCCCCAGTCCCCATGTCATCTTTTCTTCTGCGATTGGTTTCAGCTTTGGTTTTGATGGCCGGTGTCGGCGGCGATTGCGCCGCTGCCGCGGCGTCTGCGGCGCCGGCGCGTCCGGTGCCCCCCTGGCAGATGAGCCCGGAGGAACGGCAACGTATTCAAAAACTGAATGCCGAAGATCATGCCGACATGCTGGCTCAGCTCGGAATCACGAAGCTCCGCCCCGGTCGCAATGCGAGCACCGAGCCCGGCACCCCGAATCCCGCCAACTACGATGAGAGCCGCGCGAATTCGTTTCCGGATTATCCGGAACTGCTGATGACGAACGAGGGCACCCGCATTACCACGGCCGACCAATGGTGGAAAAAGCGGCGGCCGGAGATCGTGGAAGCGTTCGAGCGTGAGGTGTTCGGACGGGTGCCGGCGAATGTGCCGGCCGTGCATTGGGAAGTTACTGAAAGCGTCGAGACGATGGTCGGAGACGTTCCGGTGATTGCGAAACAGGTAATCGGTCGCGCCGACAATTCCTCGCATCCGGAGATCTCGGTCGAGATTCGCATGGCAGTCGTGACGCCAGCGCGCGCAACCACGCCTGTGCCCGTGTTGATGATGTTTGGTTCGGGCAATCTTCCCGGAGTCGATCCGCGCTGGCCGAGTTGGGCGGGCGAAGAGCCGTCGGATCCGCCCTCGCAAGAACAACTCATCGCCGCGGGGTGGGGCTATGTATCGATCAGCCCGCACAGCATCCAGGCTGACAACGGTGCGGGACTGACGAGCGGAATCATCGGGCTCACGAACAAAGGTGAGCGGCGAAAGCCGGAAGACTGGGGGGCGTTGCGCGCGTGGGCGTGGGGAGCGGCGCGGGGATTGGATTTTCTCGAAACCTATCCGGCGGTGGATGCGAAGCGCGTCGGAATCGAAGGCGTTTCGCGTTATGGAAAAGCGGCGCTCGTGACGATGGCGTTCGAGCCGCGCTTCGCCGTCGTGCTGGTCGCTTCATCGGGCGAAGGCGGCGCGAAGCCGCATCGGCGCGATTTCGGTGAAGCGGTGGAGAATCTGACCAGTTCGGGCGCCTATCACTGGATGGCGGGAAGCTTCCTCAAATACGGCGCCGAAGAGTCGCGGTTTGGGCGCAAAGATGCCGATGACATTCCGGTCGATTCGCATCAGTTGATCGCATTGTGCGCGCCGCGGCCGACGTTCATCAGCTATGGAATTCCGGAGCGGGGCGACGCGCACTGGCTCGATCAGCAAGGCAGTTACATGGCGACGGTCGCGGCGGGCGAAGTGTTTCGTCTCTTGGGCGCGCGCGATCTCGGCGTGAAGGAAGATTACCGCGTGGCGAAGATGCCGCCGGTTAACACGGCTCTGCTCGACGGCCATCTGGCATGGCGGCAGCACGATGGCGGACATGAATCGCGATCGAACATGAAGCACTTCATCGCGTGGGCCAACTGGCATCTCGGCCACGCGACGAAGTAGCTGCATTGCAAATTCGAAGTGGGCTCCGGCCCGATCGCTTCAGTGCTGAGAGCGGTTTGCGCCCGCACCTCGAAAAAAACCGTCTTTTTTCTTGGCGTATTCGAATTGTAATTACAGAATTTCGTTTGGTCGGGCGCCTGTGGTCCAGTTCTCAACCATGCGTGGGGAGCATGCACGTGGCGAGAGGCCCCGCGGCGGATATCGCGGCCCGGAAGCTTGTTAGCTCCCGCATTTCAACCATCCGAAAAAACCAAGGAAAAATCATGAAAATCGGTTCCCGCATGTAGGTCTTTACTCTTCCGCTGCTGATCCTCCCGGTCGCAGCCGCCGCGGCGGCGAAGTTCGAACCGATGGACGCGAACGGTGACGGCAAAGTCACCCGCGCGGAGTATCGCAACGCCGGAGAGAAGACCTTCCGGCAAATGGACAAGAATCGCGACGGCGTGATTTCCGCGAAAGAACTGAGTGCAGCCGTGGAACAGTTCGGTGGGGACAAGGCGTCCTATCGCGCGGCGTGGCGGGCGATGGATCGCAACGCCGACGGGCGCATCACCGGGGCCGAACACTCGTCGGCGAGTTATTCGGCGTTCTCCGAGATGGATACCGACAAGGATGGTGTGCTCAGCGCGCAAGAGCTGGAGTCCGGGTCTCAGTCGGCCGCGCAGTAAAGCGCTTTCGAAGATCGCTGGTTTCCCGACCCGCGGCGAAGGCCGCGGGTTTTTTTGTGCGCCGTGCGCTGCGTCATCGGAGCAAACACAGCTTGTTGCCGCGGGCGATTGGAGCGATAGCTGGAGCATGAGTTACGCGCCGAATGCGAACCGCTATGAAACGATGATCTATCGCCGGTGTGGCCGCAGTGGTCTTCGGCTGCCGGCGATCTCGCTCGGGTTGTGGCACAATTTCGGCGGCGCAACGCCGTCGGAGCAGGCACGCGCGATGTGTCGGCGCGCGTTCGATCTTGGCATCACGCATTTCGATCTGGCGAACAACTACGGACCGCCGCCGGGTTCGGCGGAACGAAATTTCGGCGAGATCTTGCGCACGGACTTTGCGGGGTTGCGCGACGAGTTGATCATTTCGACGAAGGCCGGTTACTTGATGTGGCCCGGGCCGTATGGCGAGTGGGGCAGCCGGAAGTATTTGCTCGCGAGCCTTGATCAGAGTCTGAAGCGATTGGGAGTCGACTACGTTGACATCTTTTATTCGCACCGGGTGGATCCCAATTCGCCGCTGGAGGAGACCATGGGAGCGCTCGATCGAGCGTTGCGGTCGGGCAAGGCGCTTTACGTCGGGATCTCGTCTTACAACAGCCGCCGCACGGAAGAAGCTGCGGCGTTGCTGAAAGAATTCGGAAATCGGTGCCTCATTCATCAGCCCAGTTACTCGATGCTCAATCGGTGGGTGGAGAATGACGGATTGCTCGAGACGTTGGAGAAGGAAGGCATCGGCTGCATCGCCTTTTCTCCGCTCGCGCAGGGAATGCTGACCGATAAATACCTCGCGGGACAACCCGCGGACAGCCGGGCGAAGGCGAACAGCTCGCTGAAGAACGATTTCCTTTCGGAATCGAATTTGGCCAATATCCGGGCATTGAACGCAATCGCGGCGGAACGCGGTCAGACTCTCGCCCAGATGGCGATCGCGTGGGTGTTGCGTCAGCCGCAGGTGACGTCGGCGTTGATCGGCGCGAGCAAAGTGTCGCAGATCGAGGACTGCGTAGGGGCGTTGAAGAACATCACGTTTACAGGCGAAGAACTCGCGCGAATCGATGTGCACGCGAAGGATGGCGCCTTGAATCTCTGGGCGGCGTCGAGCGCGAGCTGAGCGCGCTAGATTCGGCCGTCGGGTGGTAACAACTCGGTGGCGAACTCGCGCAGACGCGTATCCGGCCAGCGGATGCCGAGATTTCGGGTGAGTTGCAGCAGCATCGTGAGCGAACCCGGCGTGAGCCGGCGAAGAACTGCGGCGTCGCAGGCGGGAAGAGCCTCCTCCAGCAACGAACGCGCCGCGGCGGTTTGTCCCACGAGCGCGAGCAGGCCGATGAGGTCCATGCGGTCCTCCGGGTCGAGGGTGGTGCGTTGGTGCAGGAGTTGGTTTACCTCGGCGAGCGCGGCTTCGAGGCCGGGCAGGTTTTGCGCGGCGAATTCCACGCGTGCGAGCGCGATGGCGATGGCGAGATTTCGAGGGAAGCGTCGGAGTTCGGGAAGTGCCTCGCGAGCTTCGCTGAGTCGCCCATGATAAAGCAGGGATCGCACGGAGCGGACGAGCACGTGTTCCGGAGCGGTGCGAGCCGTGACTTCGAAGATGAGCACGTTTTCTCCGGCGAGTGCCGGCGACGATGAGAGATGAGCGGGGAGACGTTCCAGCCACGGCGGCACGTGGGAGTTTCGGAGCAGGTCGAGGCCGAAGGCGGAGTCCTGGAGCGGCTCTTGCGGCGAGAGCCCGCGCGCGAGTCGGATGTAGGGCTCCACAAAATCATCCCACGTCACGAAGACCAAGTGGGTGATGCCTGCGGCTTGAACGAGCCGGTGCGCTTCTTCGGGCGTCTTGGCGGCGAAGATCTCGGCTGCACGCTTCAAGCCGTCCAAGTTTTCCCAATACGGAGTTCCAAGTCCGTGCGCGCTCGCAAAGTAGATCATGCGCGACGTGGTTGCTGGACCGCTCAGAACGATCAGAGGACCGCTGCCGACGCGCTGTCTCAAGGAGTGAGCGAGGTCGCGTTCGGCGAGACTGAGAACGTCGTCGCGGTCGATCGACGGACGATGAGCGGTGGATTGAACCAGGATCAGCCCCGGGACAAACGCCGCTGCGATGATGACCAGCCAGGTTGCGCGTTGCCGGCGGCTCGCAATGTTTGCGGCGAGAAGCGTCGGAGCGAGCGCGATCGCGCCGAGGAGAAAACCGTGGCCGACCGTCCACCAGCGCAGTTCCTTGAACGCCATCGCCCAGAACAACGCGGTGGCGGTCAATGGCAGTGCGACGAGCGCGGTGCCGAGGCGAGGATGTTGGCGTGGGCCAAAGACGAGTCCCATCACGCCGAGCGGCACCAGCAGCATGGGCAGGCAGGAGGCGAACGTGGCGGCGTTCCATCCGGACTGACGCAAGGCGGCGGGCAGGCTTTGAAACTCCGGCGTGTAGTCGTGACTGAGCGACCAGAGAAAAGGATCCGAAACGGCAAAGACGCGCGAGCCCGCGGCGGCGATGACGGCCGCCGGTGCAATCGATGCAGCGACGGCGAGCCCGAGGGACCAATCGATTTTGGGTGACGAGCGGTTGGAGATCCAGGCGGTGGCACGTGCGAGCACTTCGCCGCCGCCCAGCCAGGCGAGTGCATAAAGCGGATGGTTGACCTCGAGTCGCCAGCCGAGATGCGACGGAAAGTATTCAATCAAATATGCGCAAAAAGCGGTGACGCTTCCGATCGCGCCCCAACGGCGCCACAGTCCCGGCTCGAAGGTGATCGTTTGCGAGTCGTTGCGCCGCCCAATCCATGCGCACGCGATTGCGCCGATCGCGATGCCAAGAAAAACGGGGATCATACTCACTGCGCTAATCCAGAGCCCGATTCCCCCGGCCACGGCCGAGCACGTAAAGGCGCGACGGGCCGATGCGATCGATGGCAGCCAATGAAGTTCTGGGGCGACCGCGGATTTCTCGCGCCGCACCCAACCGGCGGCTCCGCCGAATAGGAAGAAAAGCGTCGCCATCGCGCAAAGCTGGATGGCGCCGTGATGATCAGGATTGTCCGGGGCGAAGAGCACGCGGAGTGCTGGTGAGCCGGCGAGGCCGAGTGCGAGTAAAGCGGCGCCGGCGGCGCTGAAACGTCGCGCGATCCATGGGACCAGCGTCAACAACAGCGCGCAGACGAGGATCGGATTGGCGAAGAAGGCCGCGGTCTCGACCGCGCTCGCCAACGGCCGGCCGGTGATGGCGTGTTCGATCCAAGCGCAGGTCGCGAGCCACCAGCGAAAAGGTGAACCCCAGTGCACCGAGCGTCCGTGAGGCGCGTTGTCGTGTTCCACCGTTCGAATGCGAAGCCCGTCCTCGGAGAGCATTTGCCGCGTCTGGACAATCCAGTGTTGTCCATCGATCCAGCGCGAAGGATAGGCGATGTGCCGCCGGCCGTCGGCGAACCCCGTTGGCGAAACGGCGTCAGGCAACGGGGCATGCACCGCCACCTTGTAGTCTGCGCTGAGATGGCGGAAATGGTGCGCCTGACGAATGGCGTCCCACATCACGAGCGCGATCGCGGCGATCAGCGGCACGAGCCAGATGGCAGGGTGAGCGCGGGACGGTGTCGTTGAAGAACGGGACGGAGACGGCTCCGGTGCGGCCATGCGCGGCGAACTATCTGCGAAGGTGGGCTGGGGTCGATTGCATTTACGCGCAGGCGCAAGTGGGTCGGCTGGACCGATCGAAGCGAATGGGCGGATGACTAACCAGCGCGCAGTGCGTCGACCGGATCGAGTCGAGCTGCACGGCGGGCGGGCAACCAGCAAGCGACGATCGCTGCGATTCCAACAACGACGACGGCGAAAATGAGCGGAAGCAGGGCGATGCCGTTCAGGTCGTAAATCAAAAATTTCAAAGCGGACGAAAGAGCGAAGCATCCGACGAGGCCCAGCACGAGCCCCGTTGCGACCCACCGACCGCCTTGGGCGAAGACAAGTTGGACGATGTTTCCCTTTGAGGCGCCGATCGCAACACGCACACCGATTTCGCGGGTGCGCTGTTGCACGTGATAAGAGAGCGTGCCGTAGAGGCCGACCCCGACGAGGCCAAGGGCCGTTGCCATGAAGAAGTTCACGAGTCCGGCGACGGCTCGCTGGCTTTGGGTGGCATCGCCGACGACCTCGCGCATCGTGCGCACATCCCGGAGAGCGAGATCGCGATCGAGAGCGGCCAGTTCACGACGCAACGTGGGTGCGAGCTGACTCGGAGGCAGCGTCGTGCGCAGGACGAGATACGCATGATTGCTCCAATGCCCTTCGGGCGTGGTATACATCTCGGGCTGAACTTCCGATTCGGCGCCCCATTGTTTCACGTTGTCGACGACGCCCACGACGCGGACGGTATACCACGGCTTGCCGGGATTGTTGCCGCGAAGGATTTCGCCGATTGGGTCCTTGTCGGGCCACGCGCTGTCGGCGAGTTTTTGATTCACGACCACGCCCCGAATGTCGCCCTCTCGATCTTCCGGCTTCAAGCCGCGACCCTTGTGCAGGCGCAAGCCCATCGCGCTGAAATAGCCCTCGGTGACAGACGAGCGTTCGACCTGCATGCGGCGCTGCGTGGGATCGTAGGTTTCGTCATTCACCAGGGCGTTCGTGTTGCTGCCGCCCTCGAGCGGGAGCTTCGACGTGAGCGCTGCATGCGAGACGCCGGGGATCGCTTGCAGGCGTTCTTCGAGCGCATACCAGAGGCGCACGCGGTCTTCGTTTTTGTCGTAGCGCGGCCCGCGCAGCGCGATTTGCGCGGAAACAACGGCATCGGTTGCGAGCAGATGGTTTTCTTCGAGGAGCCGCAGATAGCTCCGCGAGAAGAGCACGGCTCCGTTGACCAGCAGAAATGCCAGCGCGACCTGCACGACGATCAGTGCGCGCAACATTCGATGACATGCACGGGATCCGACGGCGCCGCGCGCGTCGGCCCGCAGCACACCAGCGATAGACGTGCGCATGGCCGCCAACGCGGGCGGCAAGCCGGCGAGCAGCGCGGTCAGTCCGGTCGCGCCCAGTGCAAAACCTATCGCGGTGAGATCGACGGCGATGGCGGCTTTTCGGGCGTCGGTGACCGGAGCGATAGCGCGTAGAATTTCAACTCCACCATAAGCGAAGCCGATGCCGAGTGCGGCGCCCGCCAAGGCGAGCACAAGGCTTTCGGTCAGCGTGAGCCGGACCAGATGCGCAGCAGAGGCACCGAGAGCCAAGCGGACGCCGAACTCGCCCTGCCGACGGGAGCTGCGCGCGAGCAGCATGCTGGCGACATTGCCGCAGGCGACCAAGAGGACCAGGCCCACGGCGGCGAAAAGCGTCCAAACCTGCGCGCCGAGATCCTTAATCATCTCGTCACGAAGCGGGCGGACGAGGAAGGTTTTTCTCGTATTCGAATCTGGATACAACGTGGTCAGACGGCGACCGAGGGCCTTGATCTCGCCATCGGCGGAGGCGACGCTCACGCCCTCACGGAGGCGGGCAATGCCGAGCAGATAGTGGGTGTCTCGGCGAGCGCGCGCCTCGTCGCTGAACGAAAGCGGTTTCCAAAGCTGGCAGTCGACTCCGCGCAGCCAAGGCGACGCGAATTCGAAGGTTCGCGGCATGATGCCCACCACTGTGGTGTCGACGCCGTTCAGCCGCACGGTTCGGCCGACGGCGGCGCGATCACCGCCGAGCAGTTGCTGCCAAAGCGTTTCACTGAGGATCACGACGGGTGGCGCGCCGGGCAGATCGTCCGCGGGTTCGAAGAGCCGTCCGAGGATCGGTTGAACGCCAAACGCGCGCAGCACGTCGGCGGTGCCCGTGACGGCCATGACGGATTGCGCGTTTTCAGCACCGACGTTGACGGACTGAGGCTGATACACACCGAACGAGCTGAAACTCGTGGACTGCTCGCGAAGATCGAGGAAGTCGGCCGGCGACAGTGACCAGCGGTCGCCGGACCAAACGTGCACGAGCCGGTCCGACTCGGGATAGTGGAACGGAGAAAGGACCAACGCTCGCAGGACGCCAAACATCGCGGTGGTCGATCCGATGCCGACGGCGAGCGTCAGAATGGCTACGACGGCGAACGGGCGGGATCCTGCGAGCGCGCGCAAGGCCAGGCGGAGGTCGGAGAGCATGAAAGGGAGGGCTTCCGACAAAACCCGGCGGGTTGAAAAAAGTTACCGCGGACGACCAAGAATTTCGAGGCGAGCCAATCTGCAGGGGCGGCGGACTTCATTTACGCCGCCAGGCGGCGGAGTCGGAGGGCAGCGGGGTTGTTGTGTTTGGCGGGATGGCGCACGGCATGGCGGATGAGCCATTTTCGGTCGGGCGACGCACCGTGGAGCCAGCGTTCACAAAGTTCGAAGGCGAGGGACGGGTGATCTTTTGCAATGTCGCCGACGTGATTCGCGACGCTGCGACGAACATAGAGCGACGGATCGTCCTTCAACGCTTCCAAGATGGGAAAGGTTGGCCGCGGATCTTGGACGAAGGCGGGAATCCGCTGGGCCCAAGGCAGACGCGGACGCGAACCCTCGGAGCAAAGGCGGCGCACATGCGGATCGGGATCTCGCGTCCACTCCAGAAGCTGAGCGAGCGTGCGTTCGGGCCAGCGGATCAGGAAAGGCCGGATCGAAAACTCACCGGTGAAGCGCCGGGTGAGCTCGTGATGCGCGTGCATGGAAACCTCGAAAGGATCGACGCCGGCGTTGTGTTCCGGGTCGAGGCCGTAGAGCGCGATGAAGGATACGTGGGGCAGGAAGAAAAACACGCCGAGGCCGCGGTCCGCGGTCGCAGGGTCAGGCGGCGGGAGTGAGCGCAACAGGACCGCGACGGCGTCCTGGTAGCGCGGAGGGAGATGTTGACGCAGAGCGCGGGCGAGATGGAGGCCTCGCTGCATGATCGATAACGATTCGAGGTCTTTGCGGGCGGTGCGGCGGAATTTGGCGGCGTCGAACTTGGGCCATGCCAGGGCGAGATTGTGGGTGAGGCAGCGAATGGCAGCGTCGTCAAGCAGCGACGTAAGGGAACCGCCTTTGTCCATCGAGGCGGTGATGGCAGGAAAGCGAAGCTGTGCGGGCGCGACGGTTTCGAGTTGGGACGTGAAAGGCGAGGGACGGATTCGAAGGCGGGACATGGAGCGACGGTAGTGCGTTGGGGTGACAGCGTTGTGTCAGGAGCGGTGGGAGCGATGGGGCGTTTTATTCTAAAAAACCGTTCGAGAATACGCTGGAGCGCGCACGGTGGAGCCCGAGAGGACAAGGATCGTCAGCGAAATGGCTATAATGGCGCCAGTGAAGCATCCGATGTGCGAAGCCCGTCGCCGGTGGTAGGGTGAGGGATGAACCCCTTTCGCTGCTTTCTTGTGATCGTGTTGCTCGCGGTTGGATTGCTTACGCCGGCTCGTGCCCAACTTGTTCATCTCTCGTTCGAGATCGATGACGATGCGTCGGTGCTCTTTCGCACGTCCAATGCCGGCAGTCCATGGGACCGGGAGATCGGGCGTATCACGAAGCTCGATCTTTACTACAAGAGTCCAGAACCCGGCTTCGGTTTGGATCCTTCGAAAAACTTCTGGCAGATGCAGATTGATGTGCCTTGGCAGGGGCACAGTTTCTTTCTAACGCGTTCGATCGAGTCGATCTTCCACGGTGAGCAAAGCCTGCGTTTCGTGTCGAGCCGAGAGGAGAACTCATCCGAGGAGATGGAGATCGAGCTTCTCTTTAGTGAGCCGATCGTGACCGAAGGACCGCTGCCGCTGCCACCATTCCCGGAGCTGGGGCGGACGCAGTTTTCGGAGTCACGCTTTTATATTCAGGGCGGGCGCACATTTTTCCCGGTGGCGGATGTGAGGGAAGCTTATGGCGGCGGCGAGATCCTGGGAATCACGGCGAGTTTCGTGCCGGTGCCGGAGCCGTCGACGTATGCGCTCGGCGGGGTGGCGCTGACGTTGGCAGTGGTGCTTGTGCGGCGACGCCGGAGCGGGAATGGCATTTAGGCGGAGTCCCTTTCGATTGCGGAAGGTAGGGGAAACGTGTGTCGCGGGTAAAATCCGCGAATGCACGGGACACTCGGTGCGGCGGTGACAGTCTCGGAACAATCCGAGCTTCCGTGTCCACGCTTCGCTCCAACGCTTCGCCGGCCAAAAGTCCGCTACGTATCCGCCTGGATCGCGCGATCACGGTGCGGGCGCTGGCGATTATTGGAGTCGTTTTTTTCCATGCGTTCACGGTCCCCTTTGGGGGACGGAATGCGGCGGAAGCGGCGTGGTTGGACGAAAGCCTGATGAGCGCGCTGTTGGCGGCGCTGCCGCGGGTGGAGCAGTTCGTGATCATCTTTTTCATGGTAGCCGGATATTTCGGCTATCGGGCGTATCAACGTTCGCGGCTGACGGAGAGCCGTCGATCGCGACGGACCTTTGTGAAGTTTTTCCTTTGGCGACGGTTTTGGCGGTTGGTGCCGGTGTTTTGGGTGGCGCTGTTGTTTTCGTATTTCGTGAGCTTCAGCGATCCGTTCAGCTGGGACGGCCTGCGGAAGCTGGCGGTGAATGCATCGCTGCTGAAAACGCTGTGGCCGGGTTATTTCTTTTCGATCAACCACGCGCATTGGTATGTCGCGGTGCAGTGGCAGCTGGATCTCTTGTATCCACTTTTTCTCTTCATGGTGGCGCGGCGGTCGGCGGGTTTTGCGGTGGCGGTGGCCTGGGTGGTGTCGATGACGTTCATGTTTGTGGTGCCGCAGTTCACGGATGCGGCGTATCTCCGCTACTTTCCCTTGCGTTGGTGGGCGGAGTGGTCGCTGGGCGTTTATCTCGCGGACCGGCATCTCGCGGGCGTGCGGCTTTTCCCGCGGCCCGGCTGGACGATGTTTGCTGCGGCGGTGGCGCTGGTGGCGGCACGGGCGCAAGGGGTGCCGTTCGTCGAGTGGCTTGCGATTCGCGTGCTGATGGGAGCGGCGTTCGAGGCGATGTTGCTTTCGCGCCTGCCTCGGCTCGAAGTGGAGCGGCGTGTGGCGCCGATCGGGGCGGTCAGCTACTCGCTCTATCTGCTGCACATTCCGGTGCAGCAATTGGTGATGCGAGCGTGGCAGTGGGCGGGCGGAGATTTCAGCACGGTGCTTGGATGGTGCGCGTATGCGATCGTGAGCGGACTCTGCGCGTTGGGGTTGGCGCGAGTGTGCACCGAGCAGATTGAAAACAAGTTTGCGGCGTTTGGAAACCGACTATGGCGGCGAAGCTCGGCGATTCAGCGCTGGATCGATGTGCGCCGGATCGATGCGGGAGTGGCGCATCGTTCGAGCGCGGATGACGGGCGGCCGAAAGCCGTTGCGCGTCGAGCGAATTAGCTGCGGCCGGTTTCGAGTTGCGCGGCCCACGTGGTCCAACCGACGGCGCGGGCGGCCGCTGCGGCGGCGCGCCAATCGTAAGCGAGACAGTGGAAACAGACGCGCCATTCGCCGGCGTGGCGGTGAGCGGTGGCGTAGCGCGCATGCGGGCTGCCCGCTTCGATCACGTGCGGAGCGGGTGTTTGATCGTCGTAGGCGGGAAGGCCCACGCTGCCCGGATTCACGATGGTGCGGCCATCCGGCAGGCGGACGAGCCGCTGCAGATGCGTGTGGCCGCAAAGCACGAGCGACGCGTCGAGCGGGCCGAGACGCGTCGAAATCTCGTCGGCGGAAGCGATCGTGGTCCGTCCGGCGACGACGGTTTCGAGCAGGTAATCTTCGTCGCTGTGCGGCCTGGCGTGAAAAGCGGCCCAGCCGTCGCCCTCGACGAGCATGGGCAACTCGCGCAACCAGCGGAGGGCGTTTTCGTCGAGTCGTTCCCGAGCGAATGCCGCGGAGCCGCGAACGTGGACTCCGCCTTCGCCAGTCATCCGATCGCCATTGCCGCGCACGTGAATGGCGCCGCTCGCGCGGAGCAACTGAACGCAACGCGCGGGCTCGAGCGGGCCGTTGGCGTTGTCGCCGAGGTTGACGATGGTTTTTGCGCCGAGACGCGCGATATCGGCGAGCACGACTTCGAGCGCGCGGGCATTTCCATGCACGTCCGCGATGATCGCGATCTCCGGGGCATCCATGCGAGAGATGGCAAGCGGATGGCGATGAGGCGGCAAGCTCTGCGTGGCAAACGTGAGAAACAGCAGCCCGAGCTTGAGGAAGGCATCGAGGGAGACGCTAATCGCGTCGATCATGGCGCGCCGACGTCGCACTTCCTCCCGCTCGCGTAGAACCCGCCTGCCGCTGCCGGCGCGCTGGCTGTTGTATTTGAACGTCGCGTTAGCGGTTCTCGTGGGCGGCTGGTATTTTCTCCAGCCGGCGGAGCGGCAGACCGAAGTGCGCCGGCTGGTGAGCACGACATGGGCGCGGGATAAAGGCGTGTCGCCGGTCGATGTCGCGTGGGATATCTGGCAGCTTTATTATGCGAATCCGGCGAGCGGACGGATTGCGGCGGGGGACAAGACACATCTTTATGGCGGAACGCCGCGGACCTCGTCGGGTGCGGAAGCGGGATTTCTGCGCGTGTTGGTGAATCGCGGTTATGTGGTCGGTTACAACGAAACGCGGGGTAATCCCGCCTGGGCGGCGTATCGCGTGCGCGATTTGGCGGAGATGCCCTCGACGCCGCCGCGGCCGGAGCGGTTTTCGGTGGATCGTCGAACGGCGACCCGGGTGGATCCGGATGTTTACACGGGAAGCGGATATGACCGCGGGCATCTGGCGCCGAACTACGCGATTGCCACTCGACATGGGCGAGAGGCACAGCAGGAGACGTTTTTGATGTCGAACATCACACCGCAGCGGCATGCGTTGAATGCGGGGGTGTGGAAGCAGTTGGAGATGAAAATCGCTACGAGCTATCCGGCGCGCTACGAAGAAGTGTGGGCGATCGCGGGTCCGATCTTTGGCGAGCGGCCGCGGGAGCTGCGCGGCGTGGTGCAGGTCCCGGAGGCGTTTTTCCTGATCGTGATCGACGAGCATGAGGGGAAGTTGCGAACGCTCTCGTTTATCGTGCCGCAGGATACTTCGTCGGAGATGTCGGCGGACCGCTATCTGGCGTCGATCGACGAGATCGAGCGGCGCACGCAGTTGGATTTCCTGCCGGACCTCGACGATGTCACCGAAGCGGAAGTGGAGCGCGGCGTGCCGGCGCGGGTGTGGTAGCGGGAGGGTGAAGCGGGCGTTGCGCCGGGCGGAGTGCGGCGCATGTTGAGCCATCCTCAAACCTCATGAATTGCTCACGAAAGGTCCTGGTTTCTTCGATTGCGTTGTGGATGGCGGCGGCGGCGGAGGCGCAGTTTTTCGATCCCTTCGACGGAGCGAAAATCGACGGCTGGTTCACGATGACCGGCGATGGGGTGGCGAAGATCGAGTTGGTGCCGCGCGATGGATTTGCGCGCATGCAGATCGATGGGACGGCTGATCGGCACAATGTGTGGTGGACACTCATCAAGCGGGACGTGACGAGCTTCGTGGATTTGGAACAGCTGCAAGATCCGGCGCATGAGTTGCGCGTGGAAGCGAGGATCCGCGTGAGTCATGCGCCGCGACGGGTAAACTTCATGGTGAACACTCAGCGCACGACGGATTTTCACCAGCACCTGCGCGAATACGACATTCCGGATGCGGACGGATGGCACACGATCAGCATGACGACGCGAGATCTCGATGCGCGGCCCGGCGATAGCTTGTTCGTGCAACTGGCTGCGACGGATTGGGGGCCGGGCAAGTATCACGTCGATGTGGATTATTATCGCGCGGAGGTCGTGCGGCGCGATGAAGCGAAACCCGACGTGGGTGAACCGCTCATCTATCATCCGGACGTGGGCGATGTGGCGCGGTTCACGCACCATCTGGCGCCGGCGCATGACAGCGTGATCGACTCGGATTTCCCCGATGTGAATTTCAACGACTGGCAGGTGGAGGATCGAATGGGAGCGGCGCGCATTCTCGCGATCGGCGGAACGCAGGCGGCGGTGTTGCGGTGGGATTTCACGGCGTTTCGCGGGATCAAGGCGGACGGAGCGGGGGTGTTGGAGTTGACGACCTGGGCGGCGCCGCGTGGCGGGAATTATGTGCAGGCGTATGGCGAGGATCTCGGCGTGGAGTTTGGAAAAATTCGCGTGTTCGAAATCCTGGCGGGAAATGCGACGTGGGAGCAGGAGACGGTCACGTATCGGAATTTGTTGGACGGACAGAATCCGGCCGACGTGTTCAACAGCCAGACGACGATCGATCTCGATGTGGCGTCGAAGCGCGGCGAGAGAACCTATCTCACGCTGCCGCGGCCGGTGATGCAGCGGTTGATCGATGGCAGGACGAAAGGTCTGGTGATCCGACCGCTGGGCGCGATGGCGGCGTCGATTTATGCGTCAGAAAGCGGCGAGACCGGACCGAAGCTGCATTTTACGATGAAACCTTGAATTGCCTCATCGATCCGGACGCTGGCGCTTGGCAAAGCGTCGGCTGTTCTTAGCGTGGCGAAATCTTCCACCCCAAAACCTCATGAACCGACGCACCTTTTTGAAATCGTCGCTCGCGGCGAGCGCAGCAACGCTACTGGCGAACCATCGGCTGACGGCGCAAACGCAGAGCGCGGCGGACGAAACGGCAGGCAAGTTTAAACTCGGGTATGCGCCGCATCCCAACATGCTCAAGGAGCTGGGCGGAGAGAACGTGATCGATCAGATCAAGTTTGCGTCGGACCAAGGCTTCACGGCGTGGGAAGATAACGGCATGGCGGGGCGTTCTCCGGCGGAGCAGGAGGAAATTGGGCGCACGCTCGCGGCGCGGAAGATGCAGATGGGCGTGTTTGTGGCGTATGCGAATTTCACGGATCCGACCTTCGTGACGACGGACGCGGCGGGACAGGAGGAGATTTTGCGGCAGATCCGGAATTCGGTCGACGTGGCGAAACGCTGCGGAGCGAAGTGGATGACGGTCGTTCCGGGATCGGTGCATCAGCAGACGAAGGAATACGGAGAGTGGAATCGCTACGGTGGTCCGCGGCTGGCGGAGGGATTTCAGACGGCGAATGCGATTGGGTTGCTGCGGCGTTGTGCGGAGATTCTCGAGCCGCACGGGCTGGTGATGGTGTTAGAGCCGTTGAACTGGTATGCGAACCACGGCGGGACTTTTTTGCAGAAGTCGGATCAAGCCTACGCGCTGTGCAAGGCGGTCAACAGTCCCGCGTGCAAGATCCTGTTCGATATTTACCACCAGCAGATTTCAGAGGGAAATCTGATCCCGAACATCGATCGTTGCTGGGACGAGATCGCGTATTTCCAATCTGGAGACAATCCCGGGCGGAAAGAACCGGGCACGGGGGAGATCAATTACCGAAACGTGTTCGGTCATTTGAAAAAGAAGGGATTCGCCGGCGTCGTCGGAATGGAGCACGGCAAGTCTTTGCCCGGGGCCGAAGGGGAGCGGGCGCTCATCCGTGCGTATCGCGAGGCGGACCGCGATTGAGTTGTTGAGGCGGATCGGTTTCGACGGGCATCCGCTGTTCACGTTGAACGGATGCCGTTGAGCCCGTCGGGCCGGCGGGCCTAGGAAGAGCGGGCGGTGAAGAGAGGAGTGTAGGCGCGACGGTGATGCCACGCCAAGGCGAGCGTGAGCGCGACGAAGACAAGCGACATGGGCAGGCCGGAGCGTTCGAGGGCGGCGTGGAATGCGACGCTGTGCACCAGGAACGGCGCAAACAGGATGAGAGCGAGCGGGACGAATCGGTTGAGCAGAAGCAGCGTGCCGACGACGAGATGAGTCACGCCGATCAGCGGCATCATGTAGCCGGTGTCAACGAGCGCGGTGATGAACGCCGTGGCGCCGGCGGGCAGGGGAGTTGGCGGCGGCGGGATGAAGTTGAGAAACCCGTTGAGTCCGAAAACGACCAGAGGGAGTCCGAGCAGGATTCGCCCGATCGTAGGCAGGTAGCGGACGAACGCGGATGGGGCGGGTTTTTCGGCGGAGGCGGCAGGAACGGTGGTGCTCATGGTGGGAGTGAGAGGAATGTTGTTCACTCTTGTGACGAACGGTGAGCGTCGTTTCGGACATCCCTCGACGTGGATGAGGAAGGCAAACGTTCGTCAAAGATCGCGGTGCGCGGTCAGGCGGCGGGGGCGGAGAACTGCCACGGCAACGCGCCGGTGATTACGCGATCGCGATAAGCGACCATGAGTTTGTCGTCCGACGGTGCGAACGCGATACCATCGAGGAAATCGAGCCAACCGACGTCTTCGTGACGCAGCGTGCAGAGAAGTTCGCGCAGGATGAGGATGTTCCAGTCGTGCGAAACGTGGAGATCGAGACGGCGACCGCGCGGGCACGGTTCGCGCAAGCGTTGGAGGAGATAGTTGAGTTTTTCGGTCGCGAGATCGACAGCCTCGCGAATCACGCCCGGCTGAATCTGTCGGCCCAGCCAAAGACGCACGAAATGATCGCGATGCTCGAGCGTGAGCCGGCCCGCTTCGGCGAAGTCGAGGATGTAGCTCGCGCCGAGGGTGTCTTCAGGGCCGACGACCTCGCCGGAAAGTCCGATCTTTGTGGCGCCGCGCAGGATGGCTTCGGCGGTTTGCTGGCAGCGTTTCACGGGGCTGTGAAAGAGACGGATGCAATCGAAACCTTGGATGCGGGTGCCAAAGGCTTCGGCGTCGGCGATGCCTTGTGGCGTGAGCTCGGCGAGGTGAGGCTCCGCCTGGTTCGTGATCGGGAAACGCGCGGCGTGTCGCAGAATGACGGCGGCGGGGACGGCGGCCGGGAGTGCGCGCAATGTTTCGAGCAGTTCGTGTCCGTGCATGCTGCGAAAAAGACAGCATTGGCAGGAGCGGCAAGCTCGCCAGCGAAAGTGAGGAAACGATGGCGACGGATGTGCGGATAGATCGGATACACGCTCTCGGGCCACGCGGGCGGCGACGGACGACATTCTGAGGCTAGAGCACTTTGGCAGAGTGCCGAGGCGGGGGGAGACGGTATGCTGATCACGATGGCGTTCGACGTTTGGAAAATCCGCCGGACGTGGATTTCAACGAGCCCGACGCACGCGCGGCGAGCGCCGGGACGGATGGGTGGAGTGCAACTCTCCTGTCTTAAGTTTGCGCGTGGCGGTTGGTGGCGCTTAGCTCCCGCCGCTGATGAAGAGAATCGAAACCGATCGTCCGCGTGTGCCGTGGAGTTGGGCGGCGTGGATGACGGGGCCGTGGCTGGCGCTTTTTTATATCGATAATCTCAGCGATGGCGGGCCGTTGACGTTCACGATTCGAAAGTTTGTCGACAGCCCGATGCTGATCGGGCTGCTGGCGAGCGTGAATGTAGCGTTCAACTTCACGGTGGGCGCGGCGGCGAGTTACATGAGCGATCGGATCTGGACGCCGTGGGGACGGCGGCGGCCGTTTCTCATCGTGGGTTGGATCGGCGCGGCGATGATGATGTTTTTCGTGCCGCTGGCGCCGAACGTGTGGGCGCTCATCGCGGTGGTGCTGGCGATGCAGTTTTTCGTGGACGTGGCGAAGCCGTTGGAGCCGCTTTACAACGAAGTGGTGCCGCCGTCGCAGCGCGGCCGAGCGGGAACGATGCGCAACATCGGTCAGCAGCTGATGGGGCTTTTTTTCTTCGGGGTGATGATGGCGCAGTTCGATGCGGTGCACGAACTGTCGCTGTTCGGGCAGGTGTGGCGGTTGAGTGGCGAGACGGCGGTGTTTTGGGCGGGCGGGCTATTGACGCTGGGGATGGCGGTGTTTCTCGCGTTGGGCGTGAAGGAAAATCGGCCGGCGGTGAGCGAATCGGGAAAGGAGTTAGGCGTGCGAACGTTTTTGCGCGACGTGTTTGGCCGGCGGCAGTGGTGGATGGTGTATCTGTTGTATTCGACGCCGCTGGTGGCCGGGGTGAGCGGCGGAAGTTTTACGGTGTTGATGCAGACAGAGCAGCTGGGGTTTTCGAAAGCGCAGATGGGGTTCGCGGTGTCGCTGGGGATGATTGTGATGGTGCTCTTGTTCGCGCCGCTTGCGGGTTATCTGACGGATCACATGTCACGCATGCGCCTCCTGCGCATCGGCATTGTGGGTCCGACGGTGGTGGAACTCGCGCTTTTCCTGCATCTGCGATTTGTCGCGGATTATTCGATACCGCTGAGCACGTGGATCGCGTATGGATTGGCCGGGAGTGCGTTGAAGACGTGCGCGTATTTGGTGTGGGGCGCTCTGGTGTTCGACTACATCCCGCGCAATCGCTTCGGGACGGTGAGCGCGGGGCTGGTTTTTGTAAGCGGGTTGGTGCCGTTTGTGTTGACGAATCTGGCGGGACTTTGGGTCACCGGTTTCACGGGGCTGTTTGGGACAGCGGGCCGCGGTGACTACGACTATTCGAGCCTCTATCTGATGCAGGCGGGCTTCACGGCGTTGGCGCTGTGGATGACGTATTTTTTCGAACGCGAAGAGAAGGGCGGACGAGTGCGTCCGCTGGGGCGCGTGGAGGCGGACGCAGCCGTGTGAAAGCCGGTGCTTCGCCTCGAGTCGTAGCGGCTAGATCTGCGCGGAGATGGAGCCGCCTTGCGGGAAACGCAGCGGGTCGCGACCGTGGATAATTATTTCGGTGGGCAGACCGACGGGGACTTCCGCGCGATAATCGATCGTGTTGCCGTGTCTGCGCCACTCGACGGTGATCGGGCCGGCGGGCGTCGGAGCGGAGCCGCGGGCCCAATTAAGACCGTCGGTTTGAGGCGACAGGCGCGCGCCGGCCCAGCCGGGAGCGAGCGGGCGGATGCCGAGGACCGTGGTGATGTAATCGATGGCGGGCCACGCGGACCAGGCGTGCGAATCGCTACGGGCGGGATCCGGATATTCGGGCCACGTGGTGACGTGTTGCGTGAGATAATGACGCCACGGACGGAGGATGTGAGTGTGCCAATCGCCGAAGCGCTGCACGCGATCGAGCGCGCGCGTGATGTAGAAAGCCTGCATCGAGCGCGCTTGAAGGAGGGAGTCGTCGGCGGCGAGGCGCGGGGCGATGCGCGCGATCTGGGCATCGGTGGCGATGCCGGCGTTGATGGCAGCGGCTTGGACGTGTTGGGAAAAGCGGGAGTCGAGATTTTCCTGGTCTTCGCGGAAAAGACCGGCGGAGGCGTCCCAGGCTTCGCGGCGGACGATGCCGGCGAGGCGGCGGCTCAATTCCATCCAACGCAGGGCGTCTTCCGGAAACCCCGCCTGGCCGTGAATGCGCGCGGCGGAGTCGAGAGCTTCGACGAAGAGGCACGTGAGGTAAGTGGATCCGCCTTGCTTGACGGAGGGCGGTTCGCCGTGCGGCCAGCCGGGGACATCGTCGACCATGTTCCAGCCGCCGGTGACGCCGACAAAACCGTCGGAACGAAGACGCGAACGGAAGAAATGGAGAATGCAATCGACGGCGACGAGCGCTTCGCGGACGAACGCGAGATCTTTGGTGCCGACCCAGCGCCAATAATCCTCGAGCATGAGGATCCAGTGGAGGCAGAAATACGGGATGGTTTGGCGTGCGTATTGGCAGGGCACGCGGGAATCGAGAAGACCGTCGGAGCGGATCGTGTCGAGGAAGAGCCGGAGATTGCGTTTCGGCAGGAGAGTTTCGTTGCAGAGATGAAAACTCGAGAGCGCTTCGATGCGGGTGTCGGCGATGTAACTCAATTGTTCGTAGTAGGGGCTGTCGTCGTAGATCTCGTGCGCGCCGACGCGGTAGGTGTGCAGGCTAATGTCAAAGATGCGGCGCGAGTCCGGGTCGCTCGACACGAACTCGGCGGCGAACTCCTGAGGATGGACGCAGAGACGGTAACGGGCGTCGCGGACGGTGACCGGTTCGGAGCCGGGCAGGATTTCGATCTGCAGGAAGCGAAACGCGCGCCAGTAAAAAGGCTCCCATGCATAGTCGCCGCCGCGAAGGATGATCGTGTCGCGATAGCCGTGAGGCTCGTAACGGGTAAAGTCGTCGCGGATCGCGCCCTTCTGCCACTCGCGTCGACCTCGACGGTCGACCCATTCGCCGAGCGCTTCCGCATACATCACGCGAACCTCGCGACCTGCGCCGCCGGAGAAATCGATTTCGGGGAAGCCGGTGGCGTAACGCTCGGTTTCGAGCAGAATCGTGCCGCCTTGTCCGGCGGCGAGCGACCAGCCTTGAGGAGACGCGCCGAAAGGCTGATTTACCAGGCGACGGTTTTCGATCGCGCGAGCGAAGCGGGCGGGAGCTTCGAGCATCGCGGGGATATCGCGTGGAACGAGAGTGCGGAGAGGCGCGACGCCCCACGTCGCGCCGGTCGCGGCGGCAGGCCCGATCGAGATCGCGTCGGTCCAGTCCGAGTCGTTGAAATCGAGCCCCTGCCAGTTGGCAGGCTCGCGGCGGGTATCGAGATGATCCCAGTATCCGAGAAATTGATGCGCGTTCGAAATATACGGCGTAGTGTCGGGAGTAAGCGCGTCGCTCACCCAAGCGCGCCAGCCCTTCGGTGTGTCCAGATCGGGCGTGTCGTGGCTTTGAAAGAGAAAGCCGGGAATGGGCGCGTGAACTTCGCTGGCGGGCGAGTGTTCGCCGAACCAGCGGACCTCGGCGGCGAGGACGTTGCGACCGGGGCGAAGCAGCGGAGCGAGATCGTAGGTTTCGAAATGATACCGCGCGAGCGAACCCTTCGCGGGGCCGAAGCCGACATGTTGTCCATTCAACCAGAGCCGATAGCGGCTGTCGGCGCTGACATGCACCCGCAGCGAGGCGAGGTTTGCGGGCACGTTGAAGACGCGGCGGAAGAGCCGGACGCTCAAGTCGGGCCCGCCTCGTTCGGGCGTCCAAGCGTAGTGAGCGCGCCAAGTGGGGGCGTGGTCGAGAAGTTGAAGCGGCGCGGACATTGATCGAATTTCGCAGATCAAAAGCGCCCAATGCAACCGCGGCGGCAAACCCAGGAGATGTGATCCCGTTTACACGGAACGCGAAAGCGGTATTTTGGACTTAATTCACAATCCGATGGACGCCCGCCCCACGTTACAGGATATCGCCACGCGCGCCGGGGTCGGCAAGGCGACGGTTTCGCTCGCCTTGCGCAACGACCCGAAAATTTCGGCTGCGACGCGGGAACGCGTGCGCGCCGTTGCGGAGGAGTTGAAATACCGGCCGGATCCGGCGCTGGCGCGAATCGCAGCGCATCGCTGGCGGACGCGAGAGCATCCTTCGGATGTGACGGTGGCGTTTGTGAGCACGGATCATCCGTGGACCCAAAAGGAGCCGCTGAAGGTGTTGCGCGCGGGGGCAACGGAGCAAGGCGAGCGGCTCGGGTATCGCGTGGAGCACTTCCGTTTGGACAACTTTCCCGGGCCGGAACAGCTCGCGCGCGTATTATTTCATCGCGGAATCCGCGGTGTGATGACGGGGCCGATCTTTCGGGAGGATATGGCGGAGCGGTTTCCGTGGGGCGACTTCGTCGGCGTTGGAAGCAGCCTTGGTTACTATCAGCCTCCCGTGAACGTGGTGGTTTCCGATTTCCATCACGCGATCATGCGGGCCTGGCGCGAAGCGGTGGATGCGGGTTATCGGAGGATTGGCGTGGCGTTGCTGCGCGAGCTGCAAGCGGTGGATCTCTTCGACAAGGTTTCGGCGGCGCTCTTTTGCCAGAAGCGCTTGTATCCGGAGCTCGAGGCGATCCCGGTGCAGCATTTTCCGTTGGAGGACCGAACGGAGTTTCGGGCGTGGTTACAGGAAGCGCGGCCGGATGCGGTGCTCGGTTTCAACGACACGGTGCATTGGTGGCTGCGGGAGGCGGGCGCGCGGGTGCCGGAAGAGATTGCGTTCGTGAGCCTCGATACGGAGGCGGAGCGGAAAGACGATGGAACGCTGATTTCAGGGATGAATCCAGATTATGGATTCATCGGAAAGACGGCGCTGGGACAGTTGGACATTTTATTGCGAACGAACCAGCTGGGGATTCCGGATCGTCCACTGACGGTGCATGTGCCGTCGGTCTGGATCCAGGGGGAGACGCTGCCGAAGCGAGAAGCGCGAAAAGTGGCCGCGGCGGGGCGGACGACGAGGGCGCGGTAGTCGAGTAAGTGGCAGGCGTGGGTGGGGATCAGGCGCGGAGGTTGGCGGCGACGCGTTCGATAAGCCAGTCGGCGACCTGCTCGAAGTCGACGGCGGGCGGCTGGCGCGTCCATTGCTCGACGGAGTAGATGCCTTTGAAGCCGGCGCGCTCGGCCATTTGCATGCAGCGATCGAAATCGAAGGAGATGTGCTCGAGCGAACCGTCGGCGTGGACCTTGAACTCTGCGGCCTTGGCGGAGATCAGGTAGGCGTAAGGGAGGATTTTTTCGAGCGCCGGGTAGCGGGCGGCGTCGGAGTAGTTTCCGAAATCGGGGAGCGTGTAGAAGTTCTCGGGTCCGGCTTCGGCGCGAAGGCGAAGGTGGACGTCGGGATTCATTTCGATGCCGAAATGATTTTCGGTGAGGAGTGGGAGACCGCGCGATTTCGCATGAGCGTTTACCTCACGCAGCGAAGCGATGCTGTGCTCGATGGGACCATTGCCGGGATTGATGCGGATGGCGGAAGAACGAAGAAAGGCGGCGGCGTCGATCCAGCGTTTCGCTTCGTCGATGCTGGTGCGGCGCTTGTCGTCGTTGGCGTCGGCCAGGTTGTAGTTGGTGTCCACCTGGATGTTGACGAGCGTGGAGCCGGCGGCGTCCAGCCGGGCGCGGAGTTCCTCGAGATAATCGCGATCGAGGGAATCGAAGTGATAGCTCCAGAATTCGACTTGGGAGACATTGAAGCGTTCGCGGTAGTAGCGCGGAACGTCGAGCAAGGTGAGGTCTGGACGGGTCGGCGCGTCTTTGGGAGCGGTTTGAGCGAAGCGAGTGCGGAAGAGAACCGTGCCCATGCCGATGCGTTGCATCGACGAATTGGATACGCGGTCGGCGCGGAGGAGGGAAGGGGACAGCCACGCGGTGAGGACGAGGCCGGAGGTGCGGAGGAGGAAGGTGCGGCGAGTGAGGTGCATGGCGGGGAAAAAGAAACAGCGGCGGAGTGGCGTCGAGGACTTGGCACTAATTGCGAGGGAGGGCAAAAACGATGTAGCCCCCCTCATCTTTGGTGCGGGTGGCGCCGATGCCGCTTTCGCGCGAGCGTCGTCCCCAGGTGAGCGGCGTGGTGGCGTTGACGACCAGATAAGTGCGACCTCCGGATTCATACATGGCGGGGAGGCCTTCGGTGCCGCAGCCGAGATCGGCGGACCAGAGCGTGCGGCCCGTTTCGACATCGAAAGCGTAGAGGTGTCCGTCCTTCGCGGTGGAGAAGACGATGCCGGAGGAGGTGACGATCATGCCATTGCGTTGAGCACCGCGGGGAACGCCGGTGTTTTTGGCGCCCTCGCGGGTCGCGTGAAGATCCTGGCCGACGGGAACTTTCCATTTGATGACGCCGGCGTTGAGGTCGTAGGCGACGAGATACGACCACGGCGGACTCATGATGTAAGGAAATCCGAGTCCGTATCCGGTGGTGTAGCGGATGGGCGGCGCGTCGACGTTTTCTGGATACGGCCGCGCGGCCCAGCCGCGAAAAGTGGGAGTGGCGGCGGGATCGGCTTGGTCGCCGAGGGCGCCGCCGGATGCGACAACGGGCCCGGAAGGAAGCACCGGCGCAGCGGGCGTGAGGCTGGCGGTGGTCGAGGCGGTGAGCGATCCGCCGAGAAACAGATAGAGGCTGCGGAGAGAGTTCTCGTCGATATGCGCGAAGCCGGGCATCTGGCCGCGGCCGGCGGAGACGACATGACGGAAAGTCGCGTAGTCGAGACGTTCGCCGAGGTTCAGGAGCGGTGGGCCGAGGGAACCGCCGCGATCCGGACCGTGGCAGGCGGCGCAGTTGGTTGCGTAGTTTTGTTGATCGCGTTCGGAGGTGTTGGCGGGAGCGATGCTGTCGCGCGACGGCGTGCTCTTGGCTTCCTCGAGTTTGTAGAAGGAAGGGAAATCCTGGTTGAGGACGAAGACGAGGCCGCGCTGCGGATCGGCGGCGGTGTTGCCCCAATTGGCGCCGCCGACGGCGCCCGGGACGCCGATGGTTTCGCGTTCGAGGGAAGGAGGGAGGAAGAGGCCCTTGCCGGCGGCGTCGATACGCTGGATCCAATTGGCACGTTCTTCGGCGGTGAGGAAAAGAGGCGTGAGATCGTCGGACGTGAACGTTTGGCGCGAGAAAGGCGGAAGGGTGGAGAACGGCTGGGTGGGCCAGGCTTGTTCGCCGGGGACATCGCTGGGGGGGACGGGGCGTTCTTCGATGGGAAAGAGCGGTTCGCCGGTGACGCGATCGAAGACGAACATGAAACCGTGCTTGGTGGCCTGGGCGACGGCGTCGATTTTGCGGCCGTCGCGTTCGATGGTGATCAGTTGAGGCGCGGCGGTGGGATCGTAGTCCCAGAGATCGTGGTGAACGAATTGGAAGTGCCAGAGCCGCTCACCGGTGCGGGCGTCGAGAGCGACGAGGCTGCTGCCGAAGAGATTCGAGCCGAGACGGTCGGCGCCGTAGAAATCGTAGGTGGGCGAACCGAGCGGGAGGTAAACGATGCCGCGATCGGCATCGACGGTGAGTTCGCCCCAGGCGTTGGCGCCGCCGGCGTATTTGTAGGCGTCGCGCGGCCACGTGTCGTAGCCGAATTCGCCGGGTTGCGGGATCGTGTGGAAGGTCCAGACGAGTTTGCCGGTGCGAACGTCGTAGGCGCGCACGTGGCCAGGCGGCGAGACGTAGCCCTCGCCGGGGGAAGATCCGAGGATGAGGAGGTTTTCGAAAACGCGACCGGGGGTGCTGGATTGCACGCGACCGATGGTGGAAATGTCGCGGCCGAGGCCGACGCGGAGGTCGACGACGCCGTTGTCGCCGAAGGTGAAGATTGATTGGCCGGTGCGCGCGTCGATGGCCTGAAGGGTGTTGTCGATGCAGAACAGCAGACGGCGATCGGAGCCGTCGGCGGATTGCCAGTAGTTGATGCCGCGACGCGTGAGGCCGCGGAGGTTGGCGTGTATCCAGATTTCTGAGCCGTTGGTGGCGTCGAGGGCGACGAGCGAGTGGTCCTTTGCGAGGACGAACATCACGTCATCGACGACAATCGGGTTGAACTGGTAGGCAATGGCGTCGTCGGTGCGGTAGGTCCAGGCGACCTCGAGCTGGGCGACGTTGGCGGGGGTGATTTCGTCGGTGAGGACGAACTTCGACATGTCGGGACCGCCGCCGTAGTCGCGCCAGGAGCGGTGCGGGTGTGGGGAGTGGCCGGCGAACGCGCTGGCGACGGTCGTGGCGAGAGCGAAGGCGAGGGCGCGAGAGAAGCGGGGCATTGAGCGAGTCCGACGGGGACGTCGGGCTCCAACGGCAGGCGTCATTGGGCAGGCGGAGTGGATTTGACGCCTTCGGCGGGGACCTCGATACCGGCGGCCCAGACGATGCCATTGAGAAGAAAACGACGGTAATCGTCGTGCTGTTGGAGGTTCACGTGAAAATCGACGCCGCCCATCACGAAACCGCGGCCGCCATCGTCGCGTTGGTAGGCCCACGAAACGACTTGAGGGCCGACCGGAGATTTGGCGGGCGTGCCGATGAGCAGGTCGGTGCGTTTGGGATCGTTGTCGGGAAGGAAAAAACGGCAGAAGACCTCGTCGTGATAGGTCCACGGTTTGACGCCGCGGAGGATCGGGTGAGAGGGCGCGCGGGGCGTCATCGTCCACTCGTCAACGGGATTGCGAGAGGCCATCTGCACCCACAGGCCGCCCAGCCATTGCATGTAATATCCGCGAGCGATCCAATGCTCGACCCAGTTGGCGTAGTGAAAAACGACGACGCCGATGCGGTTCTTTTTTATGAGGGCGTCGAGCTCCTTGAGCCAGGCGGTGGTGGCCTCGTCGTAGCGATGGTTTGGGTTATCCGGTTCCGGCGGAAAGAGCGGGTGAACTTCGCGGGCGAGGCGGTCGGAGCTGCTTTCGATGACGATGACCGCGGCGTTTTCGAAGAAGGCGAGATCGCGGGGGGCGGATCCGACGTGGACCTTGGTGGTGAGACCCGGGAGATTGGAGGAGGATTCGAGACAGTGCGCGAGGAAGCGGAGGTCTTTTTCGTGTTCGTGGCGTCCCGGCATGCCGTGATCTTTCGGGCCGGCAAGGAATACGATCTCGCGCGGAGGCGCGGGGTTGCTGGCCCAAAGCGGAGACAAAGCAAGTGAGGCGAGGAACGCGACCAGCCAGCATGGGCGAAGCAGGAAGAAGATGAGCGGGGATTTCATGGGAAGCGGTGATCGCGCGGGCGGAGTGCGTCCGCCCAGTGGCGAGGTGAGCGGCCAGCAGGACGTTGACACGGTCGGGGAGATGCGCGCTGTCGCGGAAAAAGTGCTCCGAGCGCGGGCGGTGCGAGGATGAAGGGAACCTGTAAACGATTTTCCGCTCTCTAGCCTAAGGGCGCGAACCGGCTGGCAGGCGTCCGGAACCCCACTTTGCAGCTCCGGGAAATCGCTTGCCTCACCCTAGTGCCCGTGAACACTCGCTCCGACCTATCACCGGCCCCAACGGCCCAGCAAACCTCGCGGGCAAGTGCCCGCTCGCATCCGACTACATGGACGACACGCCCGCCAAGGAAACTCCCGAAAAGGAGTTCAACAAACTCGACCTGAGCCAACTCCAGGGGTTCAGCTTCGGCACCCAATGGACCCAGGACAAAGCGTCGCCCGGCGAATCGCGCGACCGTTCCGATCGACCACGACGCGAAGGAGGTGATCGGAGAGAAGGAACCGGGCCAGAGCGCCGCGACCGGCGCGGGTTTCGCAAGCCGTCCGGTGGCGATTTCCGTGGCGGTTCAGGTTCGGCAGGCGGTCCGGTGCCGCATCCGGAAGGCGAGGCGCCGCAACGGCGTGAGTTTTCCGGTGAACGCGGGCCGCGTCGCGAGTTTCAAGGCGGACCCAGGCGCGAAGGTTACGGCGGGCCGCGGCACGGCGGCCACGGCTATGGCGGCCGCGAACAGCATGAACAACGCGGGCCGTATGAAAGCCCGTATTTCAACGTCGCGTTCTATCCGGAAGATTCGAGTTTCAGCGCGCTGGCGAAGACGATTCGCACCTCGTGCCGCACGATCGAATTGTTCGAGATCGCGCGCACCGTGGTGGGAAAGAACGATCGTTTCGTCGTCGTGCTCACGCGCAAACAGGCGGGGACGCCGACGCGTGGCGGAAGTGCGGAAGGCGCGGCAGGAACTGCGGAAGCGAAGCAGCCGATCTACATTTCGGTGCCGGACGGGATTCCGTTCGAGAGCGAAGCGGCGGTGGTTTCGCACGTGTTGACGAGTCACTTGGGCCGGTTCTTCGACATGGCCGAAGTGGAAGTTGACCCGCCGAAGGGCAACTTCCAGGTGATCAATAAATGTGGTGTGACGGGCGAACTGCTCGGACCGCCGAATTATCACCGGTATTCGCAGATCGTGCAGCAGCACTTTAATACGAAGATCTCACGGATGCCGTTCGAAGTGTTCCGGAATCGGATCGAGACTGTGCGTGATCCGGAAGCGGTGGCCCAGTGGCTGGAGAAGATGAAGAAGACCACGCGCTACACGTGGAAACTCGCGTCGAAGGCGGCAGCGCCAGCGGCGCCACGGCCCGAAGCCACGGTGGCGACGGAAGGCGATGCGACGGCGGAAGCGGCGGCGGCGGAAATTGCCGTGCAGGAAGGCAGCACGACGCCGGAGTCAGCGCCGACGATCACCTTCGACGCGTTCGAAGATGCGCGCAGCTATCTTTTGACGCAGGCCCGGGAGAAGGTCCTGCGGACTGTCGAAAGCGCGCGGTTTCACGGCAAACTCGTGGAAACGATGCCGCAGGGCGAAATTCGCCGCGCGGTGGAAGGCGCGCTCGAGCGTCAGCGGCGCTTCCCGCTGGATACGGCGAATGCGTTGCGCGGCCGTTTGCGGCGCGAGCATTTCACGATCTTCAAGAAAGGCTCGAAAGGCATCAGCTACGTCTGCGCGGTGAAGCGGAAATTCCGCGTGCCGGGTCAGACGTTTGCGGAGACGATCAGTGCATTGATCACCTTCATCGAGGGCAACCCGATGGTGAAGGCGAGCGAACTGCCGTCGAAATTCCTCGGGATCGAAATTCCGGCGACGCCGAGTGCTGCGCCGGTAACGAGCGCGACGCCTGCACCTGCGGCGGCAGCGCCCGCGGCGGAGAATGTTGCCCCGGTCGACGCGCAGCCGACGGCTCCGGCGGAAACGGAAGCTGCGACTGCAGCGCCCGCGCCCGCGCCGAGCGAGCCGACGTTGACGATCGATCAGCGCGCGAAGATCAGCCGGATGCAGGGCGATCTGCGCTGGCTCGTGACCGAAGGTTACGTCACGGAGTTTATCGACGGACGTCTGTTCGCGCCGCCTCCAATGGTCGAAGCGCGTCGGAAAGAAGTGGAATCGGAAGAGCACGATCCGGAGAACTTCCCGGAAGCTCCGGCCGTGGCGCCGAGTGCAGCCGCACCCGCGGAACCCGCAGTGCCGGCTGAAACGAGCGAGCCGGCTCCGGCTCCTGAGGAAGCGCCCCGCACTTCGGAGGCGCAACCGACGGCGGAGATTCCTGAAACAACGGTGCCCGCGCCTGGGGAGCCGACGGTAAGTCTGCCGGCTGAAGTCGTGCCTGTGGCGGAGCCCGTGGTTCTGGCTGCGCCGGAGAACACGAGCACGCCGGAAGATACCGTTGGGGCGGAGCAGGCGAAAAAGGACGAGAACGCACCGGCGACGCCGTCGTCGGGGGCTTGATTGAGGCGCTGCGGCTTTACGGACGTCGTTTCGGCGAGGAATCGCTGGCGGCGTCCGGAAGCGCAGGGTTTTAACGGCGGGGTCGGGAGCCTCCGCCCTACATTCCGCGAAGGCGGATGGTGTGGCGTTGCTGAGCGTCGATTCCGAGATCGAGGTGGAGCGCGCTGGTGGCGAGGGCTTCGGCGATTTTTTCCGGCCACTCGACGGCGAGACACCACGGGCTGACGAGAAAATCTTCGAGCAGCAGATCCTCGATCTGGCGCGGGTTCTCGAGCCGATAGGCGTCGAGATGCACGAGCGTGCGCTCGGGACCGCGGTGGACGTTGTAGATGGTAAACGTCGGGCTTGTGATGGTTTCGTGGATACCGAAGCCCCGGGCGAGGCCTTGGACGAAGGTCGTTTTACCCACGCCGAGGTCGCCGTGAAGTGCCAGCGTCGTGTCGGGTGGAAGTTCCCGGGCGAGCGATTCCGCGGCGGTGCGCGATTCCTCGGCGGAACCGGTGGAAATTCCGGCGCGAAGTTGATCGAGAATCGTCATGCGCGGGGTAGCGGGAGCGTCACCGGAGATGTTCGTAGCCGTGGAGATTGGAGAGGTCGAGAGCCTCGGAGGGGAGGCGTCGAGCGGAGACGAAACACCCGATGCGGGAAAGTCGCGTGCGCGGAAACGCGTGAGACCATGCGCGTTCGAAGGCGGTGGAATTGACGTGCGATGCCAAGGTGAAAACCAACTCGTAATCTTCGCCGTCGGTGAGCGCGGCGCGAAGATCGGCTCCGCGACGCAGCGGAATAGAGGCGGGGTCGATAGCGGGGGCCGAGCGGAGGGGAGTGATCGAACGGAGATCTTTCGCCAAGCCGTCGCTGACATCCATCATCGCGGTGATTCCGGCGCGGCGAGCCAGCCAGGCGCCTTCCGCGAGACGAGGTTTAAATGTGTGATGATGCCCGGTCGAGAGGCTGCCTCCTAGATGTCCGGTAACGTAGATGGCATCGCCTTGGCGGGCGCCGGTGCGAGTGAGGATGCGCGGGCCGGTGGCTTCGCCGAGCAACGTGAGGCTGGCGGCGATGATGCCGTCGGCTTGGGCGACGTCGCCGCCGACGACGGAGACTTTGTAGTCGCGGGCGGACGCGGCGAGCCCGCGGTAGAACGATTCGAGCCAGTGCAGGTGCGTGCGGGCATCGAGGGTGAGCGCGAGGACGGCAGCGGTGGGCCGGCCGCCCATCGCGGCGAGGTCGCTGAGATTACGCTTGAGGAGCTTCGCGCCCACCGCGCGCGGCGGCACTGAATCGTCGAAGTGACGACCGTAGATGACAGGGTCGACCGTGATCAACTGACGACCGCGTGAGGCGGGAAGCACGGCGCAGTCGTCGCCAATACCGAACGGAGTGCGAGGGGACGCGGAGCCGAGCCAGCGGCGGAGGGCGAGGATCAATTTTTCCTCACCCAGCGAGGCGACGGATTCCGAGGAGTGTTGGGCGAACGGGTGCACCAGAGATGAAACCTGGATGCTTACAGACGAATGCCCAACCGGATTCTTCGCGTCGCTTGGAGTGACCAGCAGGCGAGCGATGCCGTGACGGACGAAGCGAGCTTTGCCGAGGGATGCTCCACGGCGCGAGCGCTGCGCTCAGAAGAAGAAAAAGCGCTTCTTGCGGGCGGGTTCGGAACCGGCAGGGGGCGGAAGATTGTTGGCGCGAGCGTCGACTTCGGCGAGCTTGCGGCGGGCCTTCTCGGCGACTTCGGAATCTGGATACGCGGTGATCGCCTCGTTATAGAAAACGCGGGCGGCGGCGTAGTTGTTGCGCTTGTGGAAATAGAAGTCGCCCAAGACGATTTTGCTCTCGGAGAGGACGACCTTCATGGAATCGAGACCCTCGGCGGCGGAGGGGACGTTGTCGTCGTTGGGGAAGAGGATCAGGAAGTCCTCGAAGTAGGTGATCGCTTCCTCGGTGGAGCCCTGGTCGTAGTTGGGGCCGTCGACCAGCCGCGCGTGTGTTTGCGCGAGGCGAAGGTAGGCGTTGGGGGCGAGAAGGCTGGTCTGGTAATTGTTGATCATGCGATCGAGCGCATCGATCGCGTATTCGTGATTGCGTTCGCGCATGTGGCCGCGAGCGCTGTTCATGAGCGCGAGCGGGGCGTAGTCGCTGTAGGGAGCGGTCTGGACGATGATCTCGAAGTAGCCGATGGAACGGGTGCGATTCTTGAAGCCGGGGATGAGGCCCCAGTAGCGGTTGCGGGCGCCGTCGGCTAGGAGGGCGGCGATGCGGTATTGTTCGCCGATGATCTCGTCGAAGTATTTTGTATTCGGATACTGCGTGGAGACGGCGAGGAAGTTCTCGAACGCCTTGAAGTATTGCTTGCGCTGCAGATAGAGCTTGGCGGCGCGGTAGAGAGCTTCGGAGGCGTAAACGGAAGACGGGTAGCGCTTGGCGACCTTGCGATAGGCGCGCAGGGCGGAACCGCTGGAGCCGCGTTCCTCGGCCTCGCGGGCGCGGTTCATGAGTTCAAGGGCACTGCGGCCTTCGCGCCCGCTGATGCCGGCGAGTGCTCCGCCCTCGACCTGCCATCCCGTGTCGGGATGCCAAACGAGATCGGCCCGAGCGGCACCAGCAGCGAGACAGAAAAGACAAATTAGAAAAGTGAGTGCTGCGGGCGCGCGGACGGACATGAAGGGCATGCTAAAAAGGTTACCAGCGAATCAGCGCACTTGCGTAGGTCAAGCCCGCCCCAAAAGCGACGAGCAAGGTGAGGTCTCCGGACTTGATGCGGCCGGAGCGACGAGCTTCGTCGAGTGCGATTGGAATCGAAGCGGCGGACGTGTTGCCGTAGCGGTCGACGTTGACGAAGAAGCGCTCCATCGGGAGCTCGAGGTAGTCGGAAATCGCCTCGATGATGCGATTGTTGGCCTGGTGGGGAATCACCAGCGCGATCTGATCGGCGGTGACTTGGTGTTGTTCCAAGATATCGCGGGCGGCTTCGTCCATGGCGCGGACGGCCAGTTTGAAGACCTCCTTGCCCTTCATCTTGATGCAATGCTGGCGGTTGGCGATGGAGTCGGGCGTCGCGGGACTGGCGCTGCCGCCGCCCGGGATCCAGAGGAGTTCGACGCTTTCGCCGAGGGCGCCGAGTTTGGTGCCGAGGAGACCGATCTGCGGGCGCGAATCGAGCCCGATGATCGCAGCGCCGGCGCCATCACCGAAGAGGACGCACGTGGTGCGGTCCTGCCAGTCGACCACGGCGGAGAGTTTTTCCACGCCGATCACGAGGGCTTTTTGATAGCGGCCGGATGTGAGCATCGCGCACGCGGTGTCGAGGGCGTAAACGAAGCCCGAGCAGGCGGCGTTGAGATCGAAGCAGGCGACGTTGGTGCGAAGTCCGAGTTTCTGCTGGATGATGCACGCGGCGGACGGCATCAGCACGTCGGGCGTGACCGTGGCGACGACGAGCAGGTCGATGTCGGCGGGAGCAAGCTTGGCGTCGGCGAGCGCATTTTGGGCGGCTTTCACGCCCATGTCAGACGTTTGCTCACCGGGTGCGGCGATACGGCGTTCGCGGATGCCGGTGCGCGTGTAGATCCACTCGTCGGAGGTGTCGACCGTTTGGGAAATGGCGTCGTTGGTCAGAACTCGTTCCGGGGCGTAGGAACCGGTGCCGAGAATCACAGTGGAGGCGTGGGCCATGAGAATGGTCGCAGCGAGGCGGCGCGCAGGGACACGGGCGCGTCAGGCGACGGGCACGGCGAGCAGATCGTTGGCGCGAGCGATGTCGGCCTCGATGCGCTGGTTCATATCGGCGCGGATGATCTGGCTGGCGGCGAGAATGGCGCTTTTGATGGCGTGGCGGTTAGACGAGCCGTGGGCTTTGAGAATGTTGCCCTTGAGGCCGAGCAGGGGAGCGCCGCCGTAGCGTTCGGGATTGATGCGTTCCTTGAGGGCGCTGAAAGCACCTTTGGAGAGAAGCGCGCCGGTGGCGCGGACGGGGTTGGCTTGAAGCTCCTCGCGCAGCATGCCCGAGAAAAATTTAACGAGAGACTCCCAACTCTTGAGCATGATGTTGCCGACGAAACCGTCGCAGACGACGACGTCGACGTGCTCGGCGAAAACGTGGAAACCCTCGATCGGGCCGGCGTAGTTGAGCAGGCCGTTCGTGCGGCGGAGGAGTTCGCTGGTCTCGGTGATCAAGGTGTTACCCTTGCCCTCCTCGGTGCCGATGGTCATGAGCCCGACGCGCGGTTGCGCGATCCCGAGCATGACGCGGCAGTAGTGGCTGCCGAGAATGGCGTTGTGCACCAGATGTTCTGCCTTCGCTTCGGGGTTGGCACCGGCATCGATGAGGATGAAGTGACCGTTTTCGCGCGGAACGACGGCGGCAAGGGCGGGACGCGCGATGCCTTCCATCGTGCGAAGCCGGAGCGTGCCGGCGGCCATGAGCGCGCCGGTGTTGCCGCAGCTGACGACGACGCTGGCCTGGCCGTCTTTCACGAGCTCGATGGCGCGGACCATCGACGAGTCGCGTTTCCGCTTCAACGCCATGATGGGCTTGTCGTCCATCGTGACGACCTCGGAGGCGTGATGGATCGCGAGATCGTGGCGCTGCGCGAGACCGGCGCGGTGCAGCAGCGGTTTCAGGACGGCTTCGTCGCCGACGAGCGTGATGGGATTCAGCGAGGTGTGCTGGCGGAGGGCCAAACGCACCGCTTCGACGACCTCGTCTGGGCCGAGGTCGCCACCCATCGCATCTACTGCGATCCGCCCTGTTGCGCCCGAAGAGGTGACCATTCGCGTGAACGGCGAACCGTGGGGCTCTGGCGGGAGCTCAGACCTCGACGTTGAGAACCTGGCGGCCGCGATACATCCCGTTCTTCGGGTTCACGCGGTGAGGACGGAAGGTGCTGCCGTCCGTCGGATCTTTGGCAAATTCAGGAGCCTTGAAAGCGTTGGCTGCGCGGCGATTGGCGCTGCGACGTTTCGACTGCTTGCGTTTCGGATTGGCCATGGGAGGAAAGTTCTTTGGAACGTGGCGCTCTCGTCGAAACGCCGGTTTTTTAGAGTGAAGAGGGCGAGTAAAGAGCCGCGAATTTCCTCGTCAAGCGTCATAATGGACGCGAGCGCGAGTCGGGCGCTTGGAGTGTTATTCGATCCAGCCGAATGCGACGAGAACGATGAGAATGGCGGCGAGGCCAAGACGATACCAAGCGAAAAGCCCCATGCCGTGCCGGGAGAGCCAGCCGACGAGGAATTTCACGGCGAGCGCGGCGGTGACGGCGGCGACGACGCAGCCGAGAATGATGTCGGGCCAGCCGAACACGTCGATCATGGCGGTGCCGCTCTTATAACCTTTATAGACGCTGGCGGCGCTGAGCGTGACGAGGCCGAGCAGGAAGCTGAATTCGGCGGAACGACGCGGATCGAGGCCGGAGAGATACCCGCCGATGATCGTCATCATCGATCGGCTGGTTCCGGGCCACATGGCGACGCATTGCAGGAGACCGATTTTGATCGCTTGGCGCGCGGTGAGTTCGATGCCTGCGTCGGAGGTCGGAGCGGCGGCGGCCCGGGCGCGACGATAGCGTTCGGCCCAGAAAATGAGAAAGGCGCCGGCAACCTGGGCGATGATGACGGTTTTGACGGAGAAGAGGTGTTCGTCGATCCAGTCGTGGAGCAGGAGGCCGAGGATGGCGGCGGGAAGGAAGGCGAGGATCAGATTACGCAGGAGGCGAAAGCCGGCGGGATCGCGGCCGATGAGACCGCGGAGCATCGATAGCACGGGGCGCCAATACAGCAGTGCGACGGCGGCGATCGCGCCGAATTGGATCACGATCGTGTAGGTGTCGGCCGCGAGACGAACGGTGAGCGGCGTGCCGGTCGGGTTTTCGTCGGAAGGAGGGACGAACCAACGTGCACGGCCGTCGGGGCGGCGGAGCGGTTCGTCGGAGTCGAGCTTCAATGCCCGCGTCGCGATGATGAGGTGCCCGGTGGACGAAATCGGGAGGTATTCGGTGACGCCCTCGATGGCACCGAGCGCGACGGCGTCGACGGCGGAAAGTTCGGCCGCAGGGGCTTCGGGTGAAGTTTTGGGCTCAAGGGCCGTTTGCGCGAAGGCGAATGGCGCCAGCAGTGAGGAGACGATGAAGGCGAGGAAACGCACGCGGGGTTGGTTTCAACTTTCGGGTGACGGAGCAAATTTATTTGCCGGCAACGGGCCGGTCGTATCACTGGTCCGCCCCATGTCCAGACTCGCCGAACTGACGTTGCAACTTGAAGCGGGGCACGCGTTGTCGGGAGCGAACGTGTCGGCGGCTGCAAGTGCGCTGGCGGCGACGGAGGAAAGCGAGGAGCAGAAAGCCGCGTTTTTGTCAGCGCTGGCAAAGAAGGGGGAAACGGCAGAGGAAGTGGCGGCGTTTGCGCGGGCGTTTCGGGAGATGGCGGTGAATCCCGGCGTGGAGAAATGGGCCGGACGCGCGATCGATATCGTCGGCACGGGGGGCGATCATGCGGGCGGTTTCAATATTTCGAGTTTGGTTGTGCTGGTGCTGGCGTGTGCGGGGGTGCCGGTGATGAAGCATGGCAATCGCGGAGTGACGTCGAAGTGCGGCAGCGCGGATTTGTTGTCGGCGTTGGGCGTGAAACTCGATGCGCCGCCGGACAAATTACGGCGGGCGTTGGACGAGCTTGGTTTCGTTTTCTTTTTCGCGCCCGGATATCATCCGGCGTTCAAGCACATCGTGCCGGTGAGAAAGACCCTGGCCGCGCGCGGGCAGCGGACGGTGTTCAATATTCTCGGACCGCTGATCAATCCCGGGCGGCCGGCGCATGTGTTGCTCGGCGTGTTTGCGCAGGGTTGGGTGCCGAAGCTGGCGCAGGCGCTGGATGCGCTCGGCGTCCAGGCGGGGATTGCAGCGCACGGTGTGATCGACGCGGAGCGGGGAATCGACGAGCTCACGACCGCGACGACGAATCGCGTGCGAGGATTTGGCCGACTGCGCGACGTGGATGCCGAATGGAATGCGGCGGATTTCGGGTTGGAGCGGTCGCCGTTTGCCGAGTTGCAGGGCGGCGATGTGGCGACAAATTTGGAAATCACCAAGGCGCTGCTTGCTGGTCGCGGCCCGCGCGGGCTGGCGGATACGATCGCCTTGAACGCGGCGGTGGCGATGTGGATTGTGGGGAAAACGACGAACGTGCGTGACGGCGTGGCAGCGGCGCGCGAGTTGCTGTTGGGTGGGGCAGTGGAGAAGAAGATCGAGGCAACGCGGGAGTTTTACGCGTCGTAACGACGAATCGTTGGACCGATTTCGATGAAGAGAACTTACTTCGGCACGGACGGCGTGCGCGGCGTGTATGGCGGGCCGGTGATCAATGAAGGTTTTGCCGAACGGCTGGGGCGGGCGGCGGCCGAATGGCTGGGCGGAAAAGGCCGGGTGTTGATCGGACGCGACACGCGGGCCTCGGGCGTTTCGTTGGAGAAAGCGGTTTCGCGAGGCCTTCGATCTGCGGGAGCGGAACCGGTCTCACTGGGCGTGCTGCCCACGCCAGCGGTTGCAAAGGCGGTGGGCGAGCAAGGCGCGGCGCTCGGCGTGGTGATCACGGCGTCGCATAATCCGGCGCGCGATAACGGGATCAAATTCTTCGGCCCCGGTGGAGTGAAGCTGACGGATGAGGAGGAAATCGCGATCGAGTCGAAGTTGAATCCGGCGGGGCCGCTAACGGAGGTGGAAGTCGAAGTGCGGGCGACGAATGGCGCGGCGGATGTTTACGTGGCAGCATGCAAGCGATTGCTGGCGCCGGATGCATTGAAGGGATGGAGGATTATTTTGGATACGGCAAACGGAGCGACCTGCGGGACGAGTCCGGCGGTGCTGCGGGCGCTCGGAGCAGAAGTGATTGGCTTGGGCGATGCGCCCGACGGAGCAAACATCAATGCGGGTGTGGGCAGCGAACATCCGGAGCAGCTCGCGCGGATGGTGGTGGAAAAAGGCGCGCGGATCGGCGTGGCGCACGATGGCGACGGAGACCGGTGTGTGTTGTGCGACGAACGCGGGGCGGTGCTGGACGGGGATGAAATCCTGACGATTTTGGCGACGCATGCGCTGGCGAAAGGCACGCTGCCGGCGGGTGAACTCGTGGCGACCGTGCAGAGCAATCTCGGCGTGGATGCGGCGGTCGCGGCGGCGGGCGGACGCGTGGCTCGAACGGCGGTGGGCGATCGTTACGTCATCGAGCGGATGCGCGCGGATGGTGCGATGCTTGGCGGCGAGTCGAGCGGGCATATTGTTTGCCGCGAAATTTCGTCGACCGGCGACGGGTTGGTTGCGGCGCTGAAAGTGATTGAAGTGATGCTGGCGACGGGGCGGCCGTTGTCGGAGCTGCGGCGGGTGTTGAAGAAATTTCCGCAGATGACCGAGGCGGTGAAAGTGAAAGAGAAAAAGCCGATCGAAACATTGCCGCGGGTGATGGAAGCGATTCGCGGACTGGAGAAGGAGCTCGGCGATCGCGGACGCGTGCTGGTGCGGTATTCGGGGACGGAGTCGAAATTGCGGCTGTTGGTGGAAGGCCCAACCGAGGACGTGGTTCGGGCCGGAATGGAGCGGATCTTGAAGGCGGTGCGGGCGGAGTTCGGCGCAGAATAGCGAACCGGGCAGGGCGAGTTGAGGCATTGCATTACTCTGGCGTTGACGGCGGCGAGGCGTGCGATGTTGTTGCAGAAATATGGCGGAACTCGCGGACTCGGGGCTCGATGCAAAGTGCCAGAAGCTGGCCGAGAATGCGCGGACGGCGTTGGAGCGAGGAAATCTGGATTACGCGATCGAAGCGTGTGCGGAGGTTTTGGCTAAAGCGCCCGATTGCGTGGCGGTGAGGCGACTGCAGCGGATCGCTCAGCTGAAGCGATTTCGCGGCAAGGGCCGATGGGCGACGAAGGGGATTGGCTGCGTGGCGGCGTTGCGGGGGAGAATTTGCGCGCAGAATGATTTGCCGGAAGAAAGGTGGAGAGTGGCCGAACGTTGGCTGGCGAGCGATCCGACGAGTGTGGCTGCGCTGATGTTGTTTGGGGCAGCGGCGATGGAGCTGGGCCGAATGGAGACGGCGGTGTGGGCGTTTGCGGCGGTGCGCGAATTGAAGCCGGAAGACGGGGAAAACCTGATGATGTTGGGAAGAGCGTGGCTGGCGAACGGGCGGCCGACGGAGGCGTTGCAGTCGGCGGATGCGGTGCTGGCGAAGCAGCCGGTGAACGCGGCGGCGCTGGATTTGATGCGGCGCGCCTCGATTGCGGAGGCGAAGGGAGAGTAGGCGCGAACTGGCGCGCGGGCGCCGCGCCGCCACGGCCAGGCAGATTGCGGGCTACTCGCGGAATTCGTCGAAAGGCTTTGGCGCAGCGAGGGCGGCTTCGCGGGCGCGGAGGTTTTCTTCGCGTTGTTCGAGCTCGGTTTCTTTTTCCTGCTGCTCCTGCACCTTGGAGAAAAGGCGGGTTTCGCTTTCTTCGAGAAATTTTTCGCGCTCGCGCAACGCTTGTCGTGTCTCGCGCAGGGATGCTTCCTGGCGGTCGAGCTCTTCCTTTAATTGATGGAGGGCCTCGGCCTCGCGAAGGGTGACGACGGCGCGATTGCCGGGGTGGTGAGCCTGACGCGAGGCGAGGAGCGACTCGCGAGCGCGAAGGAGGGCTTCGGCTTCGTCGAGATCGCGGGCGCGTTCGGCGAGGCGCGCTTCGGCTTCGACGAGCGCGCGCTCACGTTCGGCCAAGCCCTGTTCCATCAGACGAAGGAGGCGATCGGCGTCGGCAGCGGACGGCGCGGATGTATCCGAAGAAACAGGACGCGGACGCCGCGGCAGCTGAAGCGGCTGCGGCACCGGGAAGCGGGTCGGGAACGGCGGAAACGTGCGCGAGGATTCGGCGGACATGGCGGCGCTCCGCGACGAAAGGTCAGCGGAACCAGCGGGTGAGCGCGGACCAGAACGAGCGTTTCGGCGGCGTGATTTCGCCGAGGTAAGGGCGAAGCAGGCGGGTGATGGTTTCTTCGAACGCCTTGTCGTCGAGCACGGCGAGTTGGCGGGAAAGGAATGTGCGGTCAGCGGCGGCTTCGCGGCGCCAGTCGGTGAATTCGGCTTCGAACCACGCGAGCGCGGTGGCGGTGTTTTCGGCGGGCCGGGCGCTGGCGGCGGCGTGAGCGAGGGCTTCGGCGAGGTGGAGTCCGCTCGAGCCGGTGCGGAAAGGAATGAGGTCGGCGAGCGCGCGTTCGTCCGTGTGAGCGAGGGCGTTGAGAAGACGTTTCAAGTCGCCGCCCACGATGATGCCCTGGGAAAGGCGCTGGGCGAAGAGCGCGAGCTGGCCGAGGGTTTCGATTTGTTCGAGCTGGCAGAGATCGCGCGCCGGGACATCGAGAGAGCAGAGCGAGACGGGGAAATTTTCCGGAATGCCGAGACGATCGAGGGCATTGAGAAAGGGATTGTCGCGCGTGGTGGCGGCTTCGGCCTGGCGGACCATTTCGCCGAAAGGCTGATCGAAGGCGAGCGTCTCACGGAGGATCTGAATGAGAAGATCGGCGGCTTGCGGGTGGCCGCGAGCGGAGAGCTCGAGTTGGAGCTCGCCGTAGTTGAAATCGATATACGCGGCGGGCGTTTCACCGGCGCCGGGGATCGGCCAGGTGAGGCCGTCGAGATTTTGGGCGAGGCTCGTGAGCGACGTGTCGACGAGAATCGAGGACGCGAACGAAGCGCGGAGATAGTCCCATTCGCGAGCGAGCGTGGGAGAGCTGGAAGAGCTGGTGATCATGATGAATTGGGTCAGTTCGCGATAACGGAAGGGCGGGAAAGGATCGGAGCGGTCGCGCGAGAAGGAACGGGCGAGCGCGTCAGATCGGGGGTGGAAAGCGGACTCGCTTCCGCGGCGGCGATGGTCTCGGCGTGGCGGATGAGCTCGTCGGCGAGTCGACGGTAATCGGCGATGACGGTGTCGGAGTCGTTGAGGAGTTGAGAGTCCTGGGCGACGAGATTGACGGGGAGGCCGAGCGTGACCGCGCGGCGGACGACCATGGCGTCGCGGATTTGGGCGTCGAAGATCCGCGCGGACGAGGCGACGCGACGGGCGGATTTGAACTGATTGAGACGAAGCTGCATGCGCATCCGCGGGACCTCGATGTCGGAGCCCGTCTTGATGGCGTTCATGACGATGCCCTGAACCTGGGCGGCGGAGCCCATGGATGCCTTGCGGAAGCTGGCGGAGAGCGCGTGGAACTTCTGGAGCTTTTCGACGAGAAGGGTGAAGCCGATGAGGCTGAGAGCGTCGGGATTGGCGGGAACGTAGATCTCGTTCGACGCGAATACGCCACATTGCGAGGCGCGGAGGATATTGGGCGGGCAGTCGAAAAGGATGAAATCGTAATCCCTTTCGACGGTCGCGAGCTGTTCCTGAAAGATGAGGTAGGGCGGTCGGCCGGGATCGCCGCGGTATTCGCTTTCGAGGTCGACCAGATTGAAGGTGGTCGGAACCAGATCGAGGCCCGGGAGAATTTTTTCGCCATCGCGCCCGCGTAGGACGTCGCGCACGATGAGATCTCGAAGGTGCGTGGTGCCTGGTTGAAAAAGGGAGAAGATGGCGCCGGCGCCCTCGGCATTGATTTGGTTCCAGCGATCGAGTTTCAGGAGCCAGATGCTCGCGTTGGACTGCGTGTCGAAATCGAAAAGGAGGACACGGTGGCCGCGTTGCGCGAGGCAGGCGGCGGTGTTGACGATGAGGGACGTTTTGCCGACGCCGCCCTTGTAGTTGAGGAAGGAAATTTTGCGAGGCATGCGGATGCTGCCGGTTGATGCGGGACGCGGCGATGAATGCCGCGGAAGGACGGGAGCGGCGAGGGGGAAACGGGTGGGGTGCGGCGTTTTACGGAATGTTGGTAAAACGGGTGTAAGGAGAGAAAGGCACGTGATCCGTCTTGCGCGCGACAGGCGGTAGCGGCGCCGGATTTTTGTTGGCGGAGAGGACGGTGTCGCGAGAGTCGGGCGATGGAGCGAATGTCAGCGCGACGCGTTTATTGGACGGCGTTTGTGGGACTGTTCTTCGATTATTATGACCTGTATCTTTTCGTGTATCTCGAGAAGGTGCTCGCGGCGCATTTCGGGCTGAGCGTTGCGGAGAGCGACGCGCTCCAGTTCACGGGATTGGCGGGCGTGGGGCTGGGGGCGCTGGGGTTTGGGTATTTGGCGGATCGATACGGACGCGGGCGGATGATGCTGGCGGTTTTCGGCGTTTATGTGGCGGGGATCGCAGGGATCGCGCTGGCGTGGGATTTTGGGAGCTTGCTGGCGTTTCGGCTGGTGGCGTCGCTGGCGCTCGGGGCGGAGTGGGGGATCAGTCATACGTTCATGAGCGAGCACGTGGGATCGGAGCGGCGGTATCGCTTTGCCGCGCTGCTGCAGTTTTCGATTTTGGGCGGTCTATTGGCGGCGATGGCGGCGCGGTATGCGTTGCCGCTGGTGGGCTGGCGCTGGCTGTTTGCGGCGTCGATTGTGCCGGTCGCGCTGTTGTCGGCGATGCGGTGGCGCTGGCTGGCAAGCGCGGAGAGCCCGGCGGTTGAGACTCAAAGTGTGGAAACCGGAGTGTCGGCGCGGTGGACGGGCGCGTTTGTGCGCTGTCTGGCGCTGGCGAGTCTGACGATCGCGAGCGGGACGGTGAACGTGTTTTTCGCGAAGGAGCTGCCGCAATCGCCGATCTATACGATTTTATTTTGGGCGAATGTGGCGCCGGGGATGTTGTTGGGCGCGTGGATTGTGCGCGGGGTGGGCGTGCGCCGGGCGTTGATCGGTTATGCGGTGGCGCTGGTGGCGCTATCCGCGTTTGCGTGGGCGAGCGCGTGGGAAGGACGGAAGCTGGCGTTTGCGCTGGTGCTGCCGCTGTTGAACGGAATTCCGTTCGGGCTGATGGGCGCGTATTTCAACGAAGTGTTCGCGCGCTATCGAACAATGCTTTCGGGATCGGCGTATAATCTCGGGCGGATTCTGGCGGGGTTTGCGCCGGTGTTGATCACGGCGCTCGGGCTGCACGAAGGCGGGAATTATTTTCTGTTTTCGGTGGCGTTGGGTCTTGGCGTGTTGGTGGTCGGATGGGGAATCCGGCCCCAGGCGGCGTGAGTGCGTGCGGCGGGAGGCCCTCGCGCGGCAAGTGAGTGAAGCGAGAATAAAACTTAGACGCGGAAGATGGCGCCGAGTTTTTTGCCGAGGAGCAGGCTGAGGCCCACGATGGTGACGCCGAGAAATGCCATGGCCCAGACACCGAGGGCGCTGGCGATGAACTTGCCGTCGCCGAGAAGCTGGAAGAGCTCCATGATGGCTTTCGTGATCGGATAGAACGCTTGCTTTTGAGCGAGGACCAGGGAGTCGCTGACCTCGAGCATGGCGAAGGCGAAGGCGAGGAGCCCGCCGGCGATGAGATTGGCCGAGATGAGCGGGAGCGTGATTTTGATGACCGACTTGAGCGGCGGGCAGCCGAGGTTTTGGGCGGCTTCCTCGAGCGTTTCGCTGGTTTGTTGGAAGCCGGCGGCGGCGGAGCGGACAACGTAAGGAAGGCGGCGAACGGAGTAGGCGACGATGAGAAGGATGGTTGGATCGCGAACGGGATTGAGGAAGGAGAAGAAACGACCCTCCTGAGACATCGCGAGATAGCCGAAAGCCAGCACGAGGCCGGGGACGGCGAGCGGGAGCATCGCGAGAAAATCGAGCACCTGGCGACCGGGGATCTTGCTGCGGACGACGACGTAGGCGATGGCGACGCCGAAAACGAGGTCGAGGATGGTCGAAATGCTGGCGAACTTCAGGCTGTTGGCGATGGAGCTGACGGTGAGGTCGTGACCGAGCGCGAGACGGAAGTTTTCGAGCGTGTAGTCGTCGGGAAGAACGGTCGCATACCATTCGCGCGAGAATGCAACGAGGATCACGCCGAGGTGGGGAAGCACGGCGATGAACGTGACGCCGGCGAAGAACGCGGTGCAGAGGAGCGAGCGACCGCAGGACAAAGCACGCGGACCGCCGGTGCTGGTGGCTTTCGCCATCATCGCGTGACCGCTTTGGCCGAAGAGGCCTTTGCCGAGCGCATAGAATGCGACCGAGGCGGCGAGCATCACGGCGACGAGTGCGTAAGGGAAAGGATTCCCGCCGATGTCGCGGAGTCCGTAGTAGATCTGCACGCTGGCGATCTGCGCGTAGTCGAAAATCAGTGGCGTGCCGAGTTCGGTGAACGACCAGATGAAAACGATGGTGCCGCCGGCGAAGAGGCCGGGCTTGATGAGCGGGAGAGTGATTTTGCGAAAACGGCGAAGCCCGGTGCAGCCGAGGTTTTGGGCGGCTTCCTCCATGGCCGGATCGATGTTGGCGAGGGCGGCGACGGCGTTGAGGTAGATGATGGGGTAGAGGGAGAGGGCTTGCACAACGGCGACGCCCCAGAACTGACTCGCGGCGAACCAGTCAAAGGCCCACCCGTCGGGGCGAAAGCCCAAGGTGATGAGCAGGGAGTTGAAGGCGCCGTATTGGCCGAAGATTTGTTTGATCCCGATCGCGCCAACAAATGGCGGCAGGATCATTGGAACGAGGATGAGCGAGCTGAGGAGGTTTTTGGCGGGAAAAAGAAAGCGATCGCTGACGAAAGCGAGGGGAAGGGCGATCAGCAGCGCGAGCGTGGTGGTGGCGCAGGCGAGGAGGGTGGAATTACGCAGCGCGGTGAGATAAAGCGGATCGGCGAGGAGGGCGCGCAGATAGGCGAAGGTGATGTTGCCGTCAGCGTCGATGAACCCGCCCTTCAAGATTTGCAGGATCGGCCAAAGGAAAAAGGCGGCGAAGAACAACGCGGTGACGACGAAGATCGTGCGCGCGAAGGATTGCGACATGCCGGGCGAGGGTGAGGCGCGCGGGCGATGCCGCAAGGCGGAAGGTGGAGGTGCGCCCGGATGCGTGGAGATGGCGTCGGCAGAACGACGCCCCCGCGGCGGTTAGCGGGTGGGCTCGACGAGGATCTTGCCGGCGGCGGCAAGGCTCAGCGGAGAGGATTGGTTGCGAGATTTTTTCAACGTGATCAGTCCGGCGGCGAGATTGCGATCGGCGACGCGGACGACGGCGCCGGGAAGGAGGCCGTTTTGTTCGGCGAACTGGAGAAACTCGGTGGATTGGTCGGTGACGCGGACGATGCGAAGCGGCGTGGCGACCAGGCAGGTCGCGAGCGTGGCGTAGACCTGGGAGTTAAGTTTGCCCTGGGCGCTCGGAATCGGATCCCCGTGAGGGTCGCTGGTCGGGTGACCGAGGAGGGCGTCGAGGCGGTCGAGGACGTCGTCGGAGATCGCGTGTTCGAGTTGTTCGGCCTCGGTGTGGACGCTGGCCCAGTCCATTTTGAGGACGTTGACGAGAAAAGTTTCGACCAGGCGGTGGCGGCGAATGACACCGAGGGCCATACGGCGGCCGGAGTCGGTCAGGCGCACTCCGAGTCTCGGCTGGTGTTCGACCAGCTTTTCGGCGGCGAGGGCTTTCACCATGGTGGTGACGGTGCCGGGCACGACCTCGAGGGAAGTCGCGAGCGCACCCATGGAGACGAGTTCACCCGTTTCCTCGGAAAGCAGGAGGATGTGCTTGAGGTAGTTTTCAACCGTGATCGAAGCCATTAAAACGAGAGGTAGCGGTTCCCTGATTTGAAGCAACTAAGGATTTATTTTGACTAATCAAAATGGATTGTTCTCTTCGGGCCCATATGGATCAGCACGATATTGGTGCGCGCCGGAAGTGGCGCGCGGTGATGTGGGGAGCGGGCATGTCCCTGGCGGCGCTCGCGGGTGTCCCGGGTCAAGCAGCGGAGCGGTTGCGCGAGATGACGACCGACCGGCCGGATGCGACGGAGAGTCCCTTCACGGTGAATCCCGGCCGCGTGCAACTGGAGATGGACCTCGCGAACTTCGGGCGCGACCGGGAGCACGGGGACGTGGTGGAAGAGTGGGAGGCGGCGTCGTTCAACCTGCGATTTGGAGTGAATGATAATTTCGAGCTCGGGTTTTTCGTGGTGCCGTTTCGCAGTGTGACGGAGGAGCCGGCGACGGGCCAACGCGTGAGAAGCGAAGGGTGGGGCGATCCGGTGTTGCAGGCGAAGTGGAACTTCTTCGGCAACGACGAAGGAGACGTTGCGCTCGGTCTTATCGCGGATGTGAAGCTGCCGGTGGGAGATCGGGAGGTGAGCAATCGCGAATGGGAAGGCGCAGTGATGTTGCCGGTGGCGTTTGAGATCGGCGGCGGGTGGGAAGGCGCGGCGATGACCGGAGTGGAGATTGTTTATAGTGACGCCGGGGAGCATCGCGCGGTGTGGAGCAACACGATCACCGCGGGGCGGGCGATTGCGGAAAGGCTCGGGATGTTTGTCGAGCTGACCTCATCGACGGGAGATGGGGCGCATGTCGCGACGGGGAATGTTGGGTTCACGTTTCGCGTGCATGAGAACCTGCAATACGACGCGGGTGTTAACCTTGGGCTGACGGACGCCGCGACGGACATGCTGGTCTTTGTGGGCCTGGCGCGGAGGTGGTGAATTTATGACTACATGTTGGCATAAAGTAGTGCTCTTGGTTGGTGCGGTCGGACTGGCGATGTGTCCTTCGAGCGCGTGGGCGAAGAAGCGGGTTGTGACCACGTTCACGATCATCCAGGACATGGCACAGAATGTCGCGGGCGATGCAGCGATCGTGGAATCGATCACGAAACCCGGCGCGGAAATTCACGGCTACGAGCCGACCCCGCAGGACATCGTGAAGGCGCAGCGGGCGGATCTGGTGTTGTGGAATGGGTTGAACCTCGAACGGTGGTTCGAGCGGTTTTTCCGGAACTTGAGGAATGTGCCCAGCGCGGTGCTAAGCGAGGGGGTGGAGCCGATTGGGATCGATGAAGGTCCGTATTCGGGGAAACCGAATCCGCACGCGTGGATGTCGCCGGCGAATGCGCGCGTTTATGTGGAAAATATTCGCAAGGCGCTGGTGAGAATCGATCCGGAGAACGAACCGATCTACACGGCGAATGCGAAAGCGTATGCGGCGAAGTTCGAGGAGCTGGAGCAGACGGTGCGAACGGAACTCGAGAAGATTCCGGCGGAGCAGCGCTGGCTGGTGACGAGCGAAGGGGCGTTTCCGTATTTGGCGCGGAATTTTGGAATGACGGAATTGTTTCTCTGGGCGGTGAATGCGGATCAGCAAGGCACACCGCAGCAGGTGCAGAAGGTGATCGATGGTGTGCGTAAAAACCGGATACCGGTGGTGTTCAGCGAGAGCACGGTGAGCGACAAGCCGGCGCGTCAAGTGGCGCGGGAAACCGGCGCGCGTTATGGCGGCGTGTTGTATGTGGATTCGTTGACCGCGAAGAGCGGGCCGGCGCCGACGTATCTCGATTTGATGGCGTATAACGCCCGGACGATCGTGAAAGGGTTTCGCGGGGAATGACGTGAAACGGTTGTAATCGATGACGCACGAACCGGCAGAACTCGATCTCGTAGTGGATGCTGTGACGGTGAGCTATCCGAACGGCCATGTGGCGCTGCGCGAGGCGAGTTTCCGGTTGGCGGGCGGGACGATCTGCGCGCTGGTCGGAGTGAACGGCAGCGGGAAATCGACGCTGTTCAAGGCCATCATGGGACTGGTGCGTCCGGCGGCGGGCGCGGTGCGAATCGGCGGTGCGGCGGTGAGGGCGGCGTTGAAACGAAACCTGGTCGCGTATGTGCCGCAGGCGGAGGAAGTGGACTGGAGTTTTCCCGTGAGCGTGTGGGACGTGGTGATGATGGGACGCTACGGCTACATGAATTTCATGCGGATCCCGCGGGCGGAAGATAAGCGCGTGGTGGAGGAGAGCTTGACGCGCGTGGGGATGCTGGAATTTCGCGAGAGGCAGATCGGGGAGTTGTCGGGCGGGCAGCGGAAGCGGGTGTTCTTGGCGCGGGCGTTGGCGCAGCAAGGGCGGGTGATCCTGCTCGACGAGCCGTTTACGGGCGTGGATGTGAATACCGAGCTCGCGATTATCGCGTTGCTGCGAGAGCTGCGCGCGGAAGGAAAGATCATGCTGGTGTCGACGCACAACCTCGGGTCGGTGCCGGAGTATTGCGACCAGGTGGTGTTGATCAAACGGACGGTGCTGGCGGCGGGGCCGACGTCGGACGTGTTTACGGAGGAGAATCTGTTGCGGGCTTTCGGCGGCGTGTTGCGGCATTTCCGGTTTGGTGAATCGACGGTGCAGAGGCATGACGGCCGGGCGGTGACGCTGCTAACGGACGATGAGCGGCCGCTTGTATTCGGAAAAGATGGACACGTGGAGTATCGCGAACGGTTGGGGCGGGAAGATGTTTTGAAAGGGCGGGCGGAAGGGGAGGAGGATTTGTGAGCGACGGGGTGAATCGCCTGCAAGCAGGCTCCTACACGAGAGGGTGAGCCTATGATCGAGACGCTGCTGACGCCCTTCCAGTATGAGTATATGCTGAAGGCCATTCTGGTGAGTGGCGTAATCGGAGGGGTGTGTGCGTTTCTGTCGTGTTTCGTGACCTTGCGCGGGTGGTCGCTGATGGGCGATGCGTTGTCGCATGCGGTGGTGCCAGGCGTGGCGATCGCGTATTACATCGGCTGGCCCTTTGCGGCTGGGGCGTTTCTGACGGGTGTGCTGGCGGCGGCAGGGATGGGGTTTGTGAAGACGAAAACGCGCTTGCGGGAGGATGCGGTGATCGGGGTGGTGTTCACGGCGTTCTTCGCGTTCGGGCTGCTGTTGATTTCGCTGTATCCGAGCGAGATCGATCTGCGGTCGATTATTTTTGGCAACATCCTCGGCATCTCGAATCGCGATATCGTGCAGATGCTGATCATCTCAGCGGCGACCGTCCTGGTGTTGGGGGTGAAGTGGCGGGATCTTTTGCTTTATTGTTTCGATCCGAACCAGGCGCGGACGTTGGGGTTGAATACGACGTTTTTGCATGGGCTGTTGCTGACGTTGTTGTCGGCGACGGCGGTGGCGGCGCTGCAGACGGTCGGCGCGGTGTTGGTGGTCGCGATGCTAGTGACGCCGGGAGCGACGGCGTATTTGTTGACGGATCGTTTTGGGAAGATGATCGCAATAGCGGTGACGCTCGGAGTGGTGACGTCGCTGGTGGGCGCGTATGCGAGCTACTTTTTCGATGGCTCGACGGGTGGGTGCATCGTGACACTGCAGAGCGCGTTGTTCGTGGTGGCGCTGATTTGGGCGCCGAAGCATGGGATTCGCGCGGCGCGGAGGCGCGGGCGGATGGCGGCGAGTGAAACGGAAATGGACGCGAGCGGGGGCGAATTGGGAAGAGGGCGCGGAGGTGAGTCGTGACGAGATTACTCGAGCCGTTTCAGTATCCGTTCATGGTGGACGCGATGATCGCGGGCATCGTGGTGGGAGCGGTGTGCGCGGTGTTGTCGTGTTATTTGGTGTTGAAAGGATGGTCGTTGATGGGTGACGCGATTTCGCACGCGGTGCTGCCCGGAATCGTGCTGGCGTATGCGGCGGGAGTGCCGCTGGCCTTGGGCGCGTTTGGGTCGGGATTGGCGTGCGCGTTGCTGACCGGTTACGTGAAGGCGAACAGCCGCGTGAAGGAGGATACGGCGATGGGCGTGGTGTTCACGGGATTGTTCGCGCTGGGATTGGTGATCTTCACGAAAGTGGAAACGGATCTGCACCTGGATCACATCCTGTTTGGAAACATCCTCGGGCTGGCGGAAGGAGATCTGCGCGACACGCTGATCACCGGAGCGATCACGCTGGGAGCGGTGATGATCTGGAGGAAGGATCTGCTGCTCTTCTGTTTCGATCCGGCGCAGGCGCGCACGGTGGGATTGCGGACGGGAGTATTGAACTACGGGCTGTTGTCGCTGCTCGCGTTGACGATCGTGGTGTCGCTGAAGGCGGTGGGAATTATTCTCGTGATCGCGATGCTGGTGACGCCGGGATGTATCGGATATTTGATGACGGACCGGTTCGGACGCATGATGGGAATCGCGGTGGTGAGCGCGGTGGCGTCGAGTTTCGGAGGTGTGTATGTGAGTTTCTTTGTGAATGCGTCGACCGGCGCGTGCATCGTGTTGCTGCAGGCGGCACTCTTCGTGGCGGCGCTGGTGTGGGCGCCGAAGCATGGGTTAAGGGCGAGGCGGCGGGCGCGACTGGCGGGGATGGTGGCAAGAGGCGGGTTAGGAACGCGGTAAGAAAAACGGCTTTCGCGGAAGCGGTCGGTGCTGTTGACTGCGGCATGCTCACGCGATTTTCGGTTGCTCCGCTTCACACGATGACTCGAACGCTGGCCGCGGTGGCGATGGGGCGCGAGGCGCCGGATTTGGTGATCACGGGCGGGCGCGTGTTGTCGACTTATACGGAGCGGATTCACGACGGCCGAGAGATCTGGATCAAGGGAGGGCGGATCGCGGCGGTTAAGGCGGCGGGGACGTTCAAGGCGGTGAAAGGGGCGGGGAAGAAGACGAAGGTTTTTGATGTGGCCGGAGGGATTCTGGCGCCGGGATTGGTCGATCCGCATATTCACATCGAAAGCGCGATGATGACGGCGTGCGCGTATGCGGAAGGGGCGTTGCTGAATGGAACGACGACGATCTTCTGCGACAGCCACGAGATCGGCAACGTGTGCGATGTGGCCGGCGTGGAGTGGATGTTGGAAGATGCGCGGCAGGCGCCGCTGTCGATTTTTCTGACGGTGCCGAGCACGGTGCCGGCAACGACGCCGAAGTTCGAAACGGCCGGCGGGGATTTGACGCCGAGGAAGATCGGAAAGCTGTTCGACCGGTGGCCGGAGGCGGTCGCGCTGGGGGAGAAGATGGACTTCGTGCAAGTGGCGATGGGCGATGAGCGGAGTCACGCGATCCTGGCCGAAGCGATCCGGCGAGGGCGGCCGGTGTGCGGGCATATTTACGGACGCGAGTTTGTGGCGGCGGGGGCGGCGAGTGGAATTACGGATACGCACGAAGCGATCGACCGGGACATCGCGGACGATTTTCTGGAGTCCGGAATCTGGGTGTTCTTGCGCGGCGGGCCGCCGACGACGCCGTGGCATTCGCTGCCGCAGGCGATCAAGACCGTGACGGAGTTGGGCGCGAATCCGAAGCGCGTGTGCGTGTGCACGGATGACCGGGATGCGGACGATCTGTTTTTATTTGGAATGGATTGGGTCGTGCGGGAAGCGGTGAAGGCGGGAATGGAGCCGGTGACGGCGTGGAGCATGGGCTCGCTGCATCCGGCGACGCGGTATGCAAAAGATGGAGACATCGGCGGGCTTGGGCACGCGCGGCGGGCGGACCTCGTGTTGTTGAACGACGCGCTCGAGGTGCAGAACACGTGGTTTGGCGGCGAACTCGTGGTGAAAAATCGGAAAATCACGCCGGTGTTGGATGCGGCGTTGAGCAAGCGCTACCGGTATCCGCGGGCGGCGTATCAGACGGTGAAGCTGCCGCGGAAAGTGAAGCTGACGCCGGAACTGCCGACGAGGCCGGTGACGGCGAATGTGATCAAGGCGGCACTGCCGGGAATCATTTTGTTGCACGAAAAAGTGCGGCTGGAGCCGGCGGCGGGGGAGACGTGGACGGATCTATTCGCGAAGCACGGATTGTGTTTTGTGAGCGTGGTGGAGCGTCATGGGAAGTCGGGAGCGGTGGCGCACGGTTTGTTGAAGGATTTCGGACTGAAGGACGGCGCGGTCGGCAGCTCGGTCGGGCACGATGCGCACAACATCATCGTGGCGGGGACGAACGAAGCGGACATGCAAGTGGTGTTGGCCACGATCAAGAGACTGCGCGGCGGCGTTTGCGTGGTGCGCGGAGGAAAGGTGATCGCGAGTGTGGCGCTGCCGGTGGCGGGGTTGATTTCGGATCAGCGCGCGACGGTGGTGGCGAAGGAGACGACGGCGTTGAAGAAGGCGTGGACGGCGGCGGGCTGCACGCTGCCCTACATGGGCTTCAACTTGATTCCGTTGTCGGTGATTCCGGAGATTCGGATCACGGACAAGGGGTTGGTGACGGTGCCGGGGATGGAGATTTTGCCGTTGTTTGAGTGAGCGCTTTCTTTTGCTGCCCGCGAAACACGCTCAAGGACGCGAAAGCGGAAAAGGTGTGAACCACGAAGGACACGAACAGACACGAAGGCGGACGTTAACTAATGAAAAACAACCGACTGATGTGGGTGGTTGCGTTGCTGGCGGTGGGCGTCGCGGTGTGGCAGAGCTTTCGCGCGCGCGAGTGGCGTCGCTCGATGGGTGCGCAGGCAGCAGAGCTCGAGCAGACGCGAATGGAAACGGCGGCGATGCGCGGCGAGATCGAGGAGATGCGAGAGAAAGCGCAGGCGGCGGATGAGGATGTTGCGCGGTTGTTACGTGCGATCGAGACGAGTCAGGCGACGGGGCGGCAAGCGGAGATGCCGAAGTTGAGCGGCGGGCGGGTGAGTCGGGCGGAGGTGGAGGAGCGGTTCCGACGCGCGCGGGAGTTGGCGAAGAGTGCCCAGGATGATGCGGCGGCGACGGAGGAGTTGCTGTGGTGTTTCGATGAAGGGATGGGCTATGGCTTCAGTTTCATGGTGCTGCGCGGAGAGCTGATGGAAGCGATGGGCGAGCTGGCGAAGAGGTATCCACCGATGCGCGACGCGATGGTGGACCGGCGCGAACGGGCGGAGCGGGATTTTTTGGCGGACGCGAAGGAGATGGACCGCGTCACGGAATTTGCGGTGTTGAGCACAAGGCTCGATGAGCGGCACCGCATCGTCGATGCCATGAGCAAACTGCCGAAAGGCGACAACCGGCGTGGGACGCTGATGAACTATGGCGGGTTCGATGAACTGCTGGAGACGCGCCGCTACGGCGAGATTGTGGCGGAGCAGTCGGGGGCAGAAATGAATCAACGATTCGAATTTAGGAAGGCGGCGGGGAACGCGAACATGACCTTAGCTGAACGAGCGGACTATCATCGCCACTTGGCCGAAGCGGCGGCAAAGAATGTCGAAGCGCTCGCCGGGGCGGGCAATTTGAACGAGGCGCGGGAACTCGCGGCGAAAATAATCGAGTTAGACGACACGCCGGAGACACGACGGGTGCTCAGCGAACGGCTAGCGCGGGCCGGGCGGGCTGAGTTGCTGGAGCGTTGAAGCGGCGCTTCAGCGAACCGATTCAGGTGTGCGAGCGAGGCGTGCGGAGGTCGCGCGCTTCGCAGGCGGAGGTGTTTGCGCGGCGAGTTCGGCGGGTGAGGTGCCGAGAAGGTAGCGGATGAGCAGGCGGGCGTTGAGCCACTGCTGGGCGACAGCGCCGCGTTGAGTGTAGCGGCGGGCGGACGTCGTAACGGGCGCGGGAAGGGAGTGAACGCGGGTGGCGGAGCGGGCGCGCTGGAGGAGTGCGACGTCGTCGAACAAAGGCCAATCCGGAAAGCCGCCGAGGGCGTCGTAGAATTCGCGACGGATCAGAATGCCTTGTTCGCCGAAGCGCGTGAACACCGAGTCGAAACGCGTGAACCAGCCGCACGCGCGAAGGAAGAAAGACGGAGAGTCGTAGCGCAGCCGGAACGTGGCGATTTGGGCGTCGGTTTCGACGGTGAAGTGCGAGAAGAGCGTGCCGGCTTCGGGGGGAAGTTGCGTGTCGGCGTGGAGGAAGAGCAGCCAGTCGGAATCGGCAATGGCGGCGCCGGCGCGGCATTGGCGGCCGCGCCCACGGCGAGTCACGATGACGTGCGCCCCGTGCTGGGCGGCGATTTCGCGAGTGCGGTCGGTGCTTTGGGCGTCGACGACGATGAGATGGGCGCCGGGGAGGCTTTGTTGCGCGGCGTGAAGGGTGGCGCGGAGGTGTTCGGCCTCGTTGAACGTCGGGATGATGACGGTGAGCGAGTCGGTGGAGGAATTGCGCGACACGCGCGAAAGGTAGGCGCGGTAAGCTTTGGTGTTGCGGATGCCGTCCTTGGGCGTGAGCAGTTCGCGGGAGAGGCCGAGGAGCTTCGCGCGCGCGAGGGTGGTGGCGACGATCTGATTGGAGTCCCACGGAATGTTGTCGAAGAGCTCGGGCGCCTGCCGGCGGAGCGCGAGGAGGTAGTAACCTCCGTCGCTGCACGGGCCGAGCACGAGATCGGCGCGGCCGAGGCGGGCGGCGGCTTCCTGAAAGGTGGCGCGATCGAGTTCGGGGCACTCGCCGGCGATGGCGATGACCGTGGTGGCTCCGCGGGCGAAGGCGGCACCGGACGCTTTGCGCAAACGACGGCCGAGATCGCCGTCGGATTGCGGATGATAGTGACGCGAGTTGCCGAGCCAGGTGCGGATTTCTGTTTCAGCTTCCGCGGGCGTGAAATGTATTTCCACCTGCCATGAAGGCGGAATCTCGCGGAGGTGGCGTTCGATCATGGCCCGGTAGATGTCAGCCGCTCGTTCTTCCCCCAGCTCGGAGGCGAGCGGCGTCTGCGCGAGACCGGCGCGAGGGGCTTTAACGAAAAGCAGCACGACCGGCTGCGGCGAGGGGCGGCGATTCATTGGGGGCGATGAAGCGGCGGGCGTGGAGCGAGTGTGTTTCTGAAACGTAAGACGCGGTGAGGAAAACCGCTAGTTTCGAGTGGATGAAAAGGCGGCGAGGAAGCCGTCCTTATGGGAGCGAGCGGGACGAGAGACTTTGCGAAGCGCGACGCGGAAGCGCACAGGGCGCAACTGCAGATGCTGCTCCTGGAGTTGTGGCTCGAACAGATTCATGCCGCGGCGAACCCGAGGATAGTCCCCGTGGGAAGGGGGTGGGTTCCCGCCCGGGTGCGGATGCGGGGGAGGGAAGATTCGAGCCGGCCGATTCGAGGGGAAAAAGCGCTGCGGTTGTTGGTTTCCGAGGTGCGACAATGGAGTGGTGCGGCGGACTGAGGACCGGCGCGTGCGCGATGGTGAACGGATACGGGGCGAGTATCAAAAACCGGATACGAGGTGGCGTTGCTCATCTTGGATGAGGAGCAGGTGAAGTCGGGAGGACGGTTGAAAACGGGACGATTGCGATGGCCCGCGTCGCGACCAATGTAACACAATATATTACAATGGATCGGTTTGGGTATGAGGATAATGAGAGGAGAGGAGGCTGAGTTGTAATATATTGTATTACAATGGGGTGAGGGATGTGTGAGAGACGCTTGCGAGGGAGAGGGGGTGGAATGTGTTGGGGGATGCGGATCGGCGTGCCGAGAGAGATCAAAATCGGAGAGACGCGGGTTTCGATGACGCCGAGCTTGTGTCGGCGATGTGTGCAGTTGGGAGCGCGGGTGGTGGTGGAGCGGGGAGCCGGAGGGAGTGCGGGATTCTCGGATGCTGAGTATCGTGCGGCAGGCGCTACAATTGCGGCGTCGGCGGAGAGAGTATGGAGCGCGTCGGACCTGATTTTGAAGGTGAAGGAGCCGCTGCCGGAGGAATACGAGCGCATGGGCGAGGGCCAGACGTTGTTCACGTATCTGCATTTGGCGGCGGGGGCGGAGCTGGCGCGGGTGTTGATGAAGAAGCGAATCCTGGGAATTGCGTATGAAACGGTGGAAGGTGGCGACGGGCAGTTTCCGTTGTTGAAGCCGATGTCGCAGATTGCGGGGCGGCTCTCGATTCAGATCGGCGCGTATTTTCTGCAGACGCAGCACGGCGGATCGGGCGTATTGCTGGGCGGGATACCGGGGACGATGCCGGGGCATGTGGTGGTGGTGGGCGCGGGAAACTCCGGTGCGCATGCCGTGCAGATGGCGGTGGGAATGGGGGCGCGGGTGACGGCTCTCGATCTGGATACGCGCAAACTGGAAGCGCTCGATATGGAGTATCGCGGACGGGTGATCACGTTGATGTCGAATCCCGGTAACATCGAGCATGCGGTGGAGGATGCAGATCTGTTGATCGGTGCGGTGCTGATACCCGCGGCGAAGGCGCCGACGGTGGTGACGAGAAAGATGGTGGCTCGGATGCGGCCGGGGAGCGTGATCGTGGACATCGCGATCGACCAGGGCGGCTGCATCGAAACGGTGCGGCCCACTTCACACGAGGAACCGGTGTATCGGGAAACTGGAGTCATTCACTACGCCGTGCCGAACATGCCGGCGCTGGTCGGAAGGACGTCGACGCTGGCGCTGACGCAGGCGACGGAGCCCTATGTGGCGATGCTGGTGCAGAAAGGTGTCGAGCGGGCGCTGGCGGAGCATGAGGGAATCTCGCGGGGAGTGAACACGCGCGGGGGCCGCATCGTTTACGGCGCAGTGGCTAAAGCGCTGGGGGGCCAAGTCTAGGCAGGGCGCCGCCCGTTCGCGATTTTGAGCCTTTGGTCGATTTCGCGTCGTATTGCGCCGACGAGGTTTATTGGATGCGGCGGTGTTTTCCGGCCGGCTTCTCCTGCTCATGCTAGTGCTTGCGACGGGGGCCTTCGCACAGGCGCCTGCGTCAGGCCCCTCGGCGACTGCGCTACGGGCCGGGCGTTTTACGGAGGCGTTGACACTCGCGCAGGAGCAAACGGCGGCGACGAAAGCGAAAGGCGACGAGCGCGCAGCGATTTTTTCGCTGGTGGATGAGGCACGGGCCCACGGGCAGCTGACGGATTATCCGGCGGCGCTGGCGGCCCTGCACGATGCCTTGCCGCGGGCGGAAGCGCTCTCGGATGAAGATCCGCTGGCGACGGTGGAGTTCATGCTGGGGAATATTCACGGACGGCTGCGGGAGTGGGACGAATCCCGAGACTGGCATGAAAAATCATTGGCACGGAAACGGCGGATCGGAGCCAGCGACAGCTACGCGCCGCTGGCGGGACTCGCGTTTGCAGAGTATCAACGCGGCAATTACGTGGAGGCGAAAGCCGGCTACGCGGAGGCCCTCGTGCAGGCGCGGATGCACGGCGGATTGCGGGCGATCAGCGAGATGTTGCACGGACTGGCGTTGGCGCGCTTGCAACTCGGCGAGGAGGAAGAGGCGGTCCGCAATCTGCGCGAAGCGGTGGAGCTGCGTGAGCGGATGGGCGATCCCTATTACCTCGCGAACTCTCTGGTGGAGTTGAGTGCGGTGGTGCGGAAAACGGGCGACGCGCTCGAAGCGGACGAGTTGCTTGCGCGCGCTGTGCCGCTGGCGGAACGCGTGGACTCGGCACGCATGTTGACGGCGGTGTATCGCGAAGCCGCAAAAGTGGCGGCGGAACGCGGGGAATGGAAGACGGCGTATGATTTCTACCAGAAGTTTCACGACGCCTCGCAGCGCGAGCTGGATGAAGTGCGCGCGCAAAAAGCGGCGATGCTCGCGGCGCGTTTCGAGGCAGCGCAGCGGGAGCAGCGGATCGCGACGCTGACGAAGCAGGGCGAACTGGAGGCAGCCGGACGCTCGCGGGCGGAGTGGATGCGAAATTTTTTCCTCACGATCGGCGCCGCTGCGGCGGTGACGTCGGTGCTGGCGTTTGTCGCGTATCGTTACAAACGCCAGGCGGCGAGCGCGGCGATGCTTCGCGCCGAGAAGGCGCAGCTCAGCATGCTGCGCTATCAGCTCAATCCGCACCTTTTGTTCAACACCCTGAATTCCATCCGATCGCTCGCATTGACCGATCCGGCGAAGGCGCGCGAGTTGGTGTCGCGTTTGTCGGCCTTTTGCCGGCGAACATTGATGCCGGGCGACGCACCGCTGGTGGCATTGCGTGAGGAATGGGCGGCGCTGCACGACTTCCTCGCGCTGGAGCAGGCGCGTTGGGAGGACTTGCTGGCGCTCGAGAGCGAACTCGAGCCGCGTGCCGAAGATTTATTGGTGCCGCCGATGCTGCTGCAGCCGCTCGTGGAGAACGCGGTGAAATACGGGCAGCAGACGACGCCGCGAGATTTGCGGATCAAGCTGTCGGCGCGTGTGGCCGGGGACGCGCTCGTGTTGTCGGTCGCCAATCTCGGTCGATGGATTCCGGCGGCGCATGCGCCGCGGGAGGATTCGGCAGGCGTCGGGCTTGAAAACGTGCGGGCGCGGCTCGCGACGTTGTATGGGAACCGAGCGAGCCTCGACATAATCGAGGAAAACGGATGGGTGGTGGTGACGGTGCACATCGGGCGGGAGGCGATGCACCCGGGCAAAACGGAATCGCGGGCACGACCGCGCGGAGCGATGTCAGGTGCGTGATATGGCGATCCCGGCTTTGATTGTTGACGATGAGGCACCCGCGCGGCGCGAGCTGGCGTTTTTGTTGCGTTCGCACCCGGAAATCGAGGTGGTGGCGCAGGTGGGAAAGTTGGCGCAGGCGGAGTTCGCGTTGCGGACGCTCCAACCGAAAGTCGTGTTTCTGGACATTCACCTGCTAGGTGAAAACGGTTTCGATCTTGTCCCGCACGTGCCGGCGACGACACGGGTGGTGTTTGTCACGGCGGACGATCGTGCGGCGGTGCGCGCGTTTCGGGTCAATGCGCTCGACTATCTCCTGAAGCCGGTGGATCCGGGGGCCCTGGCGGAAGCGGTGCGGCGAGTGCTCGGGGCAGAAGCACCGGGGAGCGACAGTCGAGCGGAGGAGCGGCTGGGTGGAGGAGACCGGGTGCTGTTGCGGGCGGATGGAGAGCAGCGGTTTGTGCGGGCCAGGGAGATCCTAGCGATCGAGGCGTGCGGGGCGTATACACGCGTGCATCTCACGGATGGCACGCGACTGCTGATATTGCGGGCGTTGAAAGCATGGGGGGAACTATTGAGCGCGGACAGTTTTGTGCGCGTTCATCGCAACGCGGTGGTTAATCTCGAGCGGGTGGATCGAGTGACGGCTGATGGCGAGGTGGAGCTTCACGGCGGAACGGTGCGGGTGGAGGCGAGCCGGCGGGAGTTGCCGGCGTTGCGGGCGAGGCTGGCGGCACTTCGCCTTTAACCGACCATTCGTGAGTAAAATCATGCCGCTCGCTCATGAGCGGTTGATAATGGCGTGGCGGCGCCATCCGCTGGCGGTTCCATGCTTCAGTCGTCCCCGTTTCGGTCCGCCGTCGGCGGCATCGCCGCTGCCGCGTTATTGAATGCGTCGTTTGCTCCGTTCGCCCGGGCGAATTTGCCGACCGGCGCGCAGGTCGTGCACGGGAATGTTGCCATCACGCAAGCGGGGGGCGCGATGAGCATTCAACAGGCGTCGCGCAACGCCATCGTGAACTGGCAGTCATTCAACATCGGCGTCGGGAACAGCGTGCGGCTCGAGCAGGCTGGGGCGGATGCGGCCATGCTCGCGCGTGTCGTGGGCGGCGATGCGTCGCAACTGCTCGGGTCACTGAAGGCCGACGGGAAACTTTTCCTGATCAATCAACGCGGCGTGATCATCGGCGAAGGCGCGGTGATCGATGCGGCGGGATTTCTGGGGTCCACGCTGGACGTGACCGACGCGGAGTTCCTGGCGGGCGGCGCGATGACGTTCAAAGGCAACAGCGACGCCGGTATCCTGAATCTGGGGACGATCACCGCCCGCGAGGGCAATGTGATGCTGTTCGCGCACAGCGTAAAAAACGCCGGCGAAATCGTGGCGGACAAGGGAACGGTCGGCCTTGGCGCGGGCACGGAGGTGCTGCTCGCGGCGTCGAATGCGAGCGGCTTCGTCATCAAAACCAATCTGGGGACGACGGCGGAGAAGACGGGCGTGGATAACTCTGGTGTGATTGCCGCGGCCCAAGCCCAACTCGAAGCGGCGGGCGGCAGTATTTACGAGCTGGCGGTGAATCAGAGCGGTGTCGTGCGCGCGACCGGTTCGGAGGTGCGCAATGGCCGTGTGTTGCTCACTGCCGGAGGCGGCACGGTGGGCGTGAGCGGTGAAGTGTCCGCGCAAAACGAGAACGGCTCCGGTGGTGAGATTCTGGTCGGCGGTGACTTTCGCGGTCAAAACGCCGACGTTGCTAATGCCGCGCGCACCGTCGTGACGCAGACCGCGAAACTCGACGCGAGCGCGGCGAACGATGCCGCGCCGGCTGGTCGCGTGATCGTGTGGGCGGACGGAGCCACGCGATTTTTCGGTTCGCTCAAAGCCACCGGTGCGGGTGGCGGTTTTGCCGAAGTTTCGGGGAAGCGGTGGCTCGATTTCAACCCTGCATCCACCATTCAGCTTGGTCGCAACGGCACGCTGCTTCTCGATCCGGACGCGCTGATTATCTCCGACGGGACGAACAGCGGGACGAGCACGAGCGGCCCGGATCCCTTCACGTTCGGTGTGTCGTGGGAGGTTGGCGACATATTCGACTTCGAAGTTCCTCCGCCCTCGATTCTCAACGTTACGATTCTGCAGGACCAGCTTGCCCTCTCCAATGTCATCCTCGACACCTCCACCGCTTTTGGCGACGTCAGCTTCAATGTGCCCGTTACGTGGAGTAACAACAATACGCTGACGGTCAGGTCGGGGAACAGTATTCATATTAATGCCGACATCACCGGCGGCGCAGACAGCACGCTCGAGTTCTACACCGGAATAAAGGCCTGGGGTATAGGCGAACTTGGGTTTCCTCCCATCCAGGGCGAGGCGTGGCTCGCGGAAGATGCGACCATCAGGGTCGGCGCCTTGGTCTATGGAGCCAATGAGTTCGCGGAGTATCCTGCGGAGATATACACTCCTGATGGAGATACTCCTTCGACGGGCGTCTTCTTTGCCGATGGCAACATCAACGTAAACACGCTGAGGATGGATCTCTCCGGGGGAGATGCAGGCATCGTAACCAACGGCATCAACAACACGATTCGCGCCTTTCGCGCGACGGGCGGTCATTCGCTCTCCGCCTATGTTGCGAATCACAATGGCGATCTCGATGTGACGCTCGACGAGGCGCGTTCGAGGGGGAGTTCAGTTCAATTTGTCACGCCAGGAACGTTAACGCTTACGAGCGGGAGCTTGCTGACATTCGACGAGCGAGAAGACGATCCCAACTATAAGGGCACGGTGGTGCTTGCGTCCACGGGCGGTGCGGTTGTGAACGAAGCGGGCGCCGACGTTTTTGGCGGGGCCACGCGCTTTATCATTTACAGCAACACCACGAGCGCGACCAAGAAGGGCGGTCTCGTTGGCACGGTTGCCGACACCTTCAACCATGCTTACGACAAGTTGGAATGGTTTGATGACAACGAATCCCGGTTCCTCTTCACGGCACTGTCGGGCGCACCGATCCTGACCTACACGGCGGACGATCTTTCCCGCGCTTACGGAGCAGGAAACCCCGCCTTTACGTTCACACGGGCAGGTTTGATCGAGAGTGTGATCGACGATGTCACCGGCACGCCGACGCTCTCCTCGAGCGCGACGCAGAGTTCAGGCGTTGGGGAGTATACGATCAGTATCGGTTTGGGCACGCTGGCATCGTCGAACTACGATTTCGAGTTCGAGAACGGCACGCTGACGATCGAACGTGCGCCGTTGACCGTAACGGCCAACGACAAGGCGCGTCGCGTCAATCTCGCGAATCCCGATTTCGACGCGACCTTCGCGGGATTCGTGCTCGACGAGGATGAGTCGGTGCTCGGCGGCACGCTGACGTTCGCGACACCCGTGACGAGCGCGTCACCCGCGGGGACTTACGCGATCGTTCCTGCGGGACTCACATCGGCTAACTATGAGATCACCTTCTTCCCCGGCACGCTTACGCTGACGGAGACGGTGACGCTGCTGATTTCCGCGAACAATGCCTGGCGCAACTATGGTGCGGCGAATCCGACGTTCACGGCCAGCTACAGCGGCTTCGCCGGCGGAGATACGGAGTCGGTCGTCACCGGTCTCCAGTTTTCAACTACAGCGACGCAGTCCTCGGGCATCGGCAGCTACACGATTACGCCCTTTGGGGCCTCGGCGGACGGCTATGAAATCAGCTATGCGACGGGCACGCTGACGATCGAGCGCGCGCCGCTCACGGTTTCCATTCCGAACCAAAGCCGCTCTTACGGTGACGAGAACGACTTCACGATCAACTTCAACGGACTGGTGAATGGCGAAACATCAGCGGTTGTTTCCGGCCTGAGTGTCTCATCGGCGGCGACAAAAACGTCGAACGTCGGCAGCTATGCGATCGAAGCGTTCGGCGCCACGGCGGACAATTACAGCATCAGCTACTCTTCCGGAACGCTTACGGTCATGCCCGCGCCGCTCGCGGTGAGCATCGATCCTGCGACCCGCCGCTACGGCGATCCGGATCCGGTCTTCACCCATACCGTCACGGGCCTGAAGAACGGAGACAGCGAAAGCCTGGTGACGGTCAACGATCTCGCATCGCTCGCGTCCGCCACCGCCGGCATCGGCGATTACGGTATCGTTGGGTTTCCGTTTGTTTCTTCGTCGAACTACTCGGTCGCGACGCAGGTGTCCGGCACGCTCACGATCGCGCCGCGGCCGCTGACGATCCGGGCCGACAACACGTCGCGCATATATGGCGATGCGAATCCGATGTTCACCGCTTCGTATGAGGGTCTGGCCTCGTTCGACACGCCCGCGCTGTTCGGCGACATCGGCCTTACGACGCAAGCGACGCCGACGTCCGGCGTCGGCGCTTGGGGCATCACCTTTGGAACGGTGGCGAACCAGAACTATACGATCACGCGGGAGTTCGGGACGCTCACGATCACACCCGCGCCGCTGACGTTCGACGCTTTGCTGGATGTATCGCGCCTCTACGGTCGCGCGAATCCCTCGTTGCTGTTTCCGGCGGTCGGCGGACTCAAGAACGACGACACCGTTACGAACCTCGGCCTGCAGTTTTCCGAAGTGCCCGCCGCGACGGCCGATGTGGGCCGCTACACGTATTCGGTTACGAGCAACAATCCCAATTATTCCTTTGTCGCGCCCACGGCGGAGTTCCGTATCGATCCCGCGCCGCTCACCGTCGCGATCGGATCGAGTGGGCGTATCTATGGCGACGCGAACCCGGCGAGCTACGATCTAATCGTAACCGGGCTCGCATTCGACCACGCGGCCGACTCGGTCATCGGGGTCGCGAATCCGACCGAGGCGCGCACGGATGTCGGCATCTATGCGGTGGGGCCGGTGCTGAAAAACATGAATTACGTGATCGATTCTTTCACGGGTGGCGCGTTCGTCATCTCGCCGCGCGTGCTCACACTGACGGCTGCGGATCGCACGAAAGTTTACGGCGATTGGAATCCGTTCTTCTTCGGCGACATCACTGGTTTCCTCGAGGGGGACAGTGCGCTCGATATCATCATCAATCACGCCTTCACAACCGTCGCCGATCGATCTAGTGGCGTTGGCAGCTATGCAATTCGCCCTTCGGCGCAAACCACCACGCGGAACTACATCACGAGCGCGATCAACGGCACGCTCACGATCACGCCGGCTCCGCTGACCGTGACGATCGCCGATGCGACTCGCGTTTATGGTGTGGCCAATCCGAGCTTTCACGCCAGTGGGGCACAGGGACTCAAGAACGGCGATACGCTCGACGTGGTGGAGCTGACGTTCACCACGCCTGCTACGACTACGTCCGACACCGGATTCTATTCAATTTTTGGCGCAGGTCATGCGCAGAACTACGCGGTGAGGGTGGAGACTGGCCGGCTTACGATTACTCGCGCGAGCGCTTCGATCGCCGTCAATTCGGCGACTCGCGCGTTCGGCGATCATTTCGCGGGCGGCAATCCGTTTTCGGCGACGTATGCGGGGTTTCTTGCCGCGGACGAAGCGCTGGCCCGTGGTAACTGGCAGCTGTTCTTCGACGACGAACAAGTCAGCGCCCCCGGCGCGCACGCGATTTCGGTGTCCGAGATGGATGTCCTGGTGTCGGCGGCGTTGCGCAAAAACTACGACATCACTTTTGCGAGCGGCACGCTGACGATCACTCCGCGGCCGTTGACGATCACAGCGCCGAACCGGTCGTTTTCTTTCGGTTCTTCGGTCCCGAGTGAAGTGGCGCTGCCGACACCTGACGTGCCCGCGGGAGCGCCCGCGTTTACCGTGGTGGGCAACATCCAGGTCACTTCCTCTGGTCGCACCCTGGTCCCGGAAATCGTGCCCGGTGCCGGTGTGACGCGTGAAGAACTCGACCATTACTTCGACTTCGACCTTCAGCCCGGGGCGGTTTCGATCGTGCTCGACGATAGTATCGACATCACGAAGCAGGTCGATCCCTCGCTCACCGACGAGGACAACAAGAACAACACGATCTTCCGTGATTTCACCCCAAGCGACGAGACGATCGAGGTGGACAAAGGCGACACGCTCACGCTCGCGGCAAATCCGTATGTCGACTACAGCACCAAGCCGCTGACGCAGGCCGAGTTCGCGGCCTATTTCGGCAGTTTTGCGCAGAGTTCGGACAAGGTTAAATCAGCGCTCGCCGGTTCGTATGCGGAATTTCTGGCGGAGAAAGGTGTCGCCGACAGCGCTTACGAAGAAATGGATCCGGCCGCCCGTGCGTTGCTGGCGGACTGGATGAGCGGAGATCTCTCCGACGAGGCGCTGCGCACCCGCGTGGCCGCCGGCGACACCGCCGCCCTCGCCGCATTTAGTTTCATGCTGCCTACGCTGGTAAACCAAACCCGCGCCAAAGCGGTGGAGGACATGACTCCGCTCGACCGACAGGTGTTGGGCCGCCTCGCAGATCTCACGGAGCAGCGTCGCACGGCGACGCTCCAGGCCGTGCAGCAGAAATACGATGCGATGATGAAGGCCGCGGAGGAGCGCTCGACGAGTTCCGCGGGGATGACCGCGCTGTTTCTTGGGCCCGGAGATTTCAAGGAGATCGTAGATAGCGCGGCGCAGGAAGCGCTCGGCATGCAAATCGGTGTTTCCGCCGGCGCGGCGGCGGGATCGGGCGCGGCAGCGATAGCCGCGCTGACCACGAAGGTCGTGTTGAAGGCGATTTTTCCGACCATCGCAAAGGCGGCGGCGCTCAAGAGCGCCAGCGTGAGCACCGTCGGCGCATCGGTGGGCGGCCCGGCGGTGGTCGTGACCGCGGTGATCGTGCTCGCGGTGCGCGCGACGCAAATCAGCGAAAGCATGAAGAACGAGGAGGCTTTCAACGCCTTCATGGCGAGCTGGTCGGTGGGCCAGGAGATCACCTCGATCTCGGAGCTCAAGAGCTCCGCCATGGATAACGACATGAAGATTTCGACCCTCGCACTCACGTCCGACCTGTTCAAATCCGGCCAATGAAACCTGCCGCACTCCTTCTTTTCGGCGCGCTCGCGCTGCCTCTTGCGGCGGATGAAACCGCTTTCCCCGGCCCGGCGGAAGCTCCGGCGGAGTTACTGCTCCCGCAACCGGACGAAGAGGTGATTCTTCCGGCGTTGAAATCGCTCGTGTTCATGGCCGATGCGTTGGCGTCCGACACGACTGCGGCCGAGGAGGGATTGGATCTCAGCCGGGTGCCCTGGTTGCAAACGCCAGCATTCGCGGACGAAATGGCGCCGTTCATCAATCGTCCGGTGTCACTCGGATCGCTCGATCGCCTGCAAAGCGTGGTGCGCCTGCACTTGCAGTTTATAGGGAGGCCTTTTGCCCGCGTCTACGCTCCTCCGCAGGATATCACGGACGGAACCGTGCGCGTCGTCGTTCAGTTAGCGACGCTGGAAGGCGACGTGCGGCTCGACGGGAACAAGTGGTTTGCGCGCGAGCGCTATGCCGGGGTGTTGCGTGCGCGTTCCGGCGAAGCGTTCGACGCTGCTGCGTTCAACGCCGACCTTTCGTGGCTCAATCGCAATCCCTTCAGTCGCGTCACGCCGGTCATCGAAGCCGGCGAAGAGCCGGGAACAACGCGGGTGACACTCCGCGCCGAAGAACGTTTCCCCTTCACCTTCAGTGCGGGCTACGACAACACGGGCACGCGCAACACGGACGAGGATCGCGTGTCGGCGTCGGTGCAATGGGGCAACGCGTTGGGGCGCGGCGATCTGATGAGCTATCGTCTTTCGGGCGACCCGAGCTTCGATCACATGCGCAGCCATTCGTTGAGCTACACGACCTTCCTGCCGTGGCGTCATGTGCTGACGTTGCAGACGGCTCATTCGGAAATCGATTCGACGATGCCGGCGCCTTTCACGCAGGGCGGAACGTCGTGGCAGGTGGCGGGGCGTTACGAGATGCCGCTTGCGCCGCCGCGCAATGGCTGGACGCAGAGCCTAAGCTTCGGGGGAGATTTCAAATACTCCGACAACACGCTCGAGTTTGCGGCGATTCCGGTGACCAACAACGTGACCCACATCGCGCAAGTCGGCGCGACGTATGGCGTGACATTTCCCGCTTTCGGCGGACGCGGCTCGGCGACGATTTCCGGTTATGCGAGCCCCGGCGGCCTGACGCGCTACAATGGGAGTCGCGCCTTCAGTGGCTCGCGCCGGGGCGCGCGGGCTGATTACGCATACGGCAAGCTCACGCTGACGCATCAGCGTGCGATGCCGCTTGGATTCTCATGGAGCACGGTCGCGGACTTCCAGGTGGCGAGCGGCGCGTTGCTCGGCAGCGAGCAATTGAGCGGCGCGGGCACGTATGCGGTTCGCGGATACCGCGAGAACAGCGCATTTGGCGACGACGGTGTGGTGGTGAACAACGAACTGCATCTTCCGCCGGTCACGTGGGCGGCGGCGAGGACGCAGATCGACGCGTTCGTGTTTCTCGACGCCGCTTCGCTGCATCTGAACGTCGACGACGATAACGTTGAATTGAGCAGTGCGGGCTTCGGAACGAATGTCGGCGTAAATCGCTGGCTCTCGGTTCGCTTTGCGTATGGCTGGCAGATCAAGTCGTTCGCCGGTGGGACGAACGGGCGCGACCGCGGGCACATCGCCGCTAACGTGAGCTGGTGACCGACACATAGGAAGCTCCGGGCGCCAGGATCCAAACTTCGATTGACCGGCAGGCAGGCCCGCCGCTAACCCGCGCCGAGGATTTCCATGGCTTTGAGGGCAGCGGCGAGGCGGGTTTCCACGCCCAGCTTGGCGGTGATGTTTTCGACGTGCTTCTTCACGGTCGCGGGAGCGTTACCGACGATGATGGCAATTTCCGGACTCGTTTTGCCTTGGGCGACCCAGAAGAGGATTTCGGCTTCGCGCGGGGTCAGGCCGAGCACGTGGAGCATTTCGGGAGAAGGCGCCGGAGCTTTTTCGTCGAGGTAAATCAACGTGCTGCTCTCCGCGTCCGCTTGGGGCGCAGGCGTGAAAACGAGATCGCGGCTCCCGTTCGAGACGGTGAAGCCTTGGGGTGAGCTGGCGAGTTGTTTCGCGACCGCCGGCGGCAGCGAAGGCCCTGAATGAGCGGGAAAAAAGCGACCAAGCTGCTTTGCCGCGGCGTCGGAAAGGAATTGAAGCCGGCGCGTGGAATCGACGACGAGGACGGCGCGATCGAGGGACGCCCACAGCGCTCGTTCGGCGGCGATGCGTTGCTGGACTGCGGCGTCGAGTTGTTCGTTTCGATCGGAAAGTTCACGGTTGCGGTCGCGCAGTTCGAGATGAACGCGTATCCGTGCGAGCACTTCTTCGGGGAAGATGGGTTTCGTGATGTAATCGGCGGCGCCGAGCTGGAGACCGCGGACTTTATCCACGGATTCGCCCAGCGCGGTCATGAAGAAGATGGGAATGTCGGCGAACTTTGGATCCGACTTGATGCGGCGGCAGGTTTCGAAGCCGTCGATACCAGGCATCATCACATCGAGCAGGATCAGGTCGGGCGCGATGCTGGAAAGTTCGGCGAGGGCGTGCGTGCCGCTTTCGCTGACAAGGATCTTGAAGCCGTGTCCGCGGAGAAAATCGAAAAGAATAGCGACGTTGTCGGGGACATCGTCGACGACGAGGATGCGGCGGGGCGTGGAGCTCAAGGGGAAGAAGGTGAGGTGCGTTTGAGCGCGTCGGCGAGACGCTGGCGAATTTCGGCGGTGCGAAAAGCGACGGCGAGCTGATCGAGTTCGCTCAGGAAAGCGGCGCCGGGTTCGCCTTGGCTGAGTGCGACTGCGATTTGTTCGCGAAGTGCATCCACGTCGCCCCGACGGGCGAGTTGGAGAAGGGCTTCGAGCATGGCGGCTGACGGCAGCCCCGTGGTGGCGGAACTGGCAAGGAGCGAGTCGAATGGAGCGGTGCTTTCGCGGGCGGTCCATTCGAGCCGGAGGAGGCGCCCGAGTGTTTCGAGAAGTTGGGATTCTTGAACCGGTTTAGGGAGGAAGGCGTTGCAGCCAGCGGCGATCGCTTCGTTTTGATCGAAGCCGAGAACGCTGGCGGAGACGGCGACGATGGGAAGTAACCGGCCATGAGGCAGAGCGCGGAGGCGCGGAACGGCGTCGAGTCCGCCGAGCACCGGCATGCGCAGATCAAGCAGCAGGCAGTCGTAGCGGTTTTGCTCCACCGCGGCCAGGCAGGCGGCGCCATCGGGGACATCGTCGATAGTGAAGCCGAGAGGTTCCAGCAGATCGCGCAACACGGCGCGGTTGGTTGGTTCATCGTCGGCCACGAGGATGCGGCGACGCGCGCCCGAGTAACCGGTGATGGTGCGGATCACGGCGTGGTGACCGTGCGGTTCGACGACTTCGGGGAGCGTGAGATCGAGCCAGAAGCGGGAGCCGCGGCCGCCTTCGCTCGCGACGTGAATGCGTCCGCCGAGCAGTTCGGCGAGACGCTGGCTGATGGCGAGACCGAGGCCGGTGCCGTGGGATTGCGCGGCGGGCGTGGCTTGGTGGAACGGTTGAAAGATCGCGTCGAGTTGATCCGCGGCGATGCCGGGACCGGTGTCACTGATCTCGAAACGCACGTGCGCCGCGATGTGAGTGACAGAAAAGACGATTTCGCCGCGATCGGTGAATTTCACCGCGTTGCCGAGGAGATTGAAAACGATCTGGCGGAGCTTCTGTTCGTCGGAGGAAACGGTCTTCGGCAGGCCGGCGCCAATTTCGAGGCGGAAAGCGAGGCCTTTGTCGGCGGCGCGTTGCTCGAAAAGATCCGCAGCGGTTTTTACGACGCGCATGAGCGGAAAGGGCGCGGTGTGAAGGGTCATCTTGCCGGCTTCGATTTTCGCGAGATCGAGAACCTCGTTGATCATCTGTAGCAGATGCTCGCCATTGCGACCGACGATGCCGAGCTGGTGCCGGCCCTTGTCGGAGAGACCGGTTTCACGGCGAAGAATTTGGGCGTATCCAAGAATTGCATTCAACGGCGTGCGCAGCTCGTGGCTCATGTTGGCGAGAAACGCGCTCTTGGCGTGGTTCGCGGATTCGGCGGCGGACTTGGCGTCGCGCAACTGGTGGGTGCGAGTGGCGACGAGTTGTTCCAACTCCTGGTTGCGCCGCTGCACGTTGCACAAGCGCCAGCGAACGCCGCCTGCGACGAGTCCGAGTCCGACGGCGGCGTAGCCGGCGAACGCCCACCACGTTTGCCACCAGGGCGGGAGGATGATCCATGCAATCTCCGCGGGTTCGCTCATCCGGCCGTCAGCGTCGCTGGCGCGGATTTGCAGGCGATAGTCTCCCGGACGGAGGCCGGCGGCGTTGAACGTGGCGTTGCGGCTCGGTGGCGACCAATCGCGATCGCGACCCTGGAGTCGGGTCTGGAAGCGTGTCGCGCGATCGTCGAGCCGGTCGGTGGAGAACTCGACGGTCAGAACGCTGTCGTCGGCGAACTGCACGGGTTGTCCGAGCGGAAGCGGTTGGGTGAGGCCGTCCCCGTCGAGCATGCGGCGCACAACGACTTTGAACTCTCTCGTTGTCACCGCGGCGGCGGGAAGCTCGATGCGCGCGAGGCCTTCGTCGCCGCCGATCCAAGCGATCGAGCCGTCGGCGGTTTTCTCTTCGAGAAACGCTTGGGCTGAGCCGGTGAGGTTGAACACGGTCCGCGGCAGCGGGAAGAAGTCGTGGCTCGCGGGATGCCAGATCTGATGACGGGTCCAATGCCCCTCGTGTGGCGCGGGCAGGCGGGCCTGCATCCAGATGGTTCCGCCGGTGGTTCCAAATTGCAGAATTTCGGGTGCGGGCGCTCCGGGCAGCGAAGGGAGTTGGAAACGCCGGCGGAAGCTTCGTGCGATTGGATCGAAATCGTAGATCGAGTCGCCGTCGGAGAAATACGCTACGCCGTTGGCAAGGCCGAAGCGGGGATAACTGCTCAGCGCGGCGGATGCGAGGCCGTGTCCGCCGGGATAGTGTTCGACGGTTGCGGGCGCGGTGCCGGCGATGACGGCCGAGAAGCTCGGAAGGCGAAAATAACCGTTGTTCGTCGAGCCGATCCAAAGCGCGTCGTTCGCATCGAGGTGCAAGCTGTCCATCGACGCGCCTGGGCTTCCTGGAACGGGTTCCAGTTTCCAAGTGCTGCCTGCGCGGCGCAGGAGTTGCAGGCCGTTCGAAAGCCCGAGCACTGCTACGTCTTCGCGGCCGGGGGGGACAGCCACGCTGAGCGTGAAATTGGATGCCACCAAACGCACGGGAGGTTCGCCGGGCCTGACGATGCGCACGCTGGGGCCGGTGAGCACGAACGCATTTCCGATGGGTGAGAAACTCCACACTTGCTCCTCGCATCCGGGAACGAGGGCGAAGCGGGCTGGTTTAAAACCGGCGTCGAGCGATGCGGGTTCGAGGACGTAGAGGCCTTCGCTCGTGCCGGCGTAAAGACGGCCGCCGAAACGGTGCAGTGCCTTGATGACAGCGCGCGGCAAACCTCCGGCGAAATCGAAGAGTGTCACGTGCGCGGGCCAGGGGATGCGCGTGATGCCGTTGGCGTGCGCCATCCAGACATCGCCGGCGCGGTCCTGCAAAATTCCGCGGGCGCGAGGCAGAGGGCGCCCGACGGAATCGCGGGAGAGCAGATGCAGCAAGCGCCCGTCGGGTCGAAGAAAAGCGATCGGGCCGGACCAGAGCGTCACGACGATCGTGCCGTCGCGCAGCAGCGCGAGTTCGTGATGGCCGGGTTCGCGCAGGAGCGGATCGATGTCGGTGACGAGGCGGGTGAGGTTTCCGTCGCCGAGTCGCCACAAGCCGTCGTTTCGCGTGCAGAGCAGCAGCGTGCCGTCTGCGGTGGCGTGCACGCGGGTGATGTGGTTGCGGCGCAACTCGGGAGCGTCGATCAGCTCGTGCCAGCTTTGGCCGTCGAATGCATCGAGTGCGCCATCGCGATTGATGGCGAGGAGAGTATCGTTGGCCACGCCCACGCCCCGGTAGCCTTTCAGGACGACGACGCCGGTGTCATGGGCGCGCACGACATCGCGGTCTGCGAAGAAATACGCGCCGTGCGACGCCGTCGCGATGCCGAAGAACTGGCCGAAGGATCGCTCCGACGCCGGAATGGCATCGCGCAGAGACGTGAACACGCGGCCGCCGCGGCCATCATCGTCGAGCCGACCGAATCCGGCGAGGCCTCCGACCCAGAGGCGATCTTGCGCATCGCGGGCCAGCACGATGTTCAGCCCGGTGTCGGTTGGGATCGAACGCCAGGTTTGACCGTCGAACGCGAGCACGACGTTTTGATTTCCGGCGTAAAGCACACCGGCCCGATCCTGCGCGATCCCGGACGAGCGATTCGTTTCGCCGAAATCCTCGCTGGTGAATGTCTCGGTATAAAGGCGACCGATTTCGCGTTCCGGATTTTGAGCGCGCGATGCCCCCGACACGAACAACAACGCAAGGAGGGCGACGGAAACGCGAAGCATGCGGGACGCGGCTTTATCGCAGAGAAAATGCCCTGCGACAACCTCGCAGGTGCGAGACTACGTCGATGGACGTATTTCGAGAACCGTTTCGACGCGTTCTGATGGGCTCATTTCCTTTTCAGGCGTCACTGGGGCGCGGGCTGAGCGAAGCCGGTCACGGACACGTTGCGACGAGCGCAGCGTGGTGAGGGGAGGCCGCATACGCCAATGGGCGTATTCCGATAGCGGTTTGCAGCATGCTACAGTGCTGCGGTCCCATTCTACCAATGCGTTTCCGTCCAGCTTCCGGAAGCGTCGGCCCGGGTTCGTCCCGGCTTGCGCTCGTTTTGTCCTCGTTGGCGCTTGCGCCGATTGCCGTGCTGCCACCGCACGTTTACGCGAGCCTTCCGAGCGGAGCTCACGTGGTGCATGGCAATGTGGCCATCACGCAGGCCGCTGGAGCGATGAACATGCAGCAGGCGTCGCGCAATGCGATCGTGAACTGGCAGTCGTTCAACATCGGCGCAGGGAACAGCGTGCAGATCAATCAGGGCGGTGCGAATGCGGCGATGCTGGCGCGCGTCGTCGGCAACGATCCTTCGCAACTGCTCGGCTCGCTGAAGGCTGATGGAAAATTGTTTCTGATCAATCAACGCGGCATCCTCGTTGGTGAAGGTGCGACGATCGACACGGCGGGTTTCATGGCTTCGACGCTGGACGTGAGCGATGCGGAGTTTCTCGCGGGCGGGGCGATGACCTTCAAAGGCGACAGCGATGCGGGCATCGTGAATCTCGGAAAGATCACGGCGAGCGAAGGCAACGTGATGTTGTTCGCGCACACGGTGAAGAACGCGGGCGAGATTTCCGCACCCAAAGGCAAAGCGGCGCTCGGCGCAGGTTCGGAAGTGTTTGTGGCCGCGGGCGACGATCCATCGTTCGTCATCAAGGTGAATGTGCCGGCCACCACGGAGAAAACGGGCGTGGAAAACTCCGGGGTCATCGATGCCGCGCAAGCGGAACTCAAGGCCGCGGGCGGCAGCATCTACGAGATGGCGATCAACCAAAGCGGCGTGATTCGCGCAAGCGGCGTTGAAACCAGGAACGGCCGCGTGCTCCTCACGGCCGAAGGCGGCACGGTGGGTGTGACCGGCAGCGTGGTGGCGCACAATGCCGACGGCAGCGGCGGCGAGATTCTCGTGGGCGGCGACTACCGTGGCGGCAACCAGGACATTCCGAATGCGACGCGCACCGTGGTCACCGCGACCGCGAAACTGGAAGCGAACGCGACCACCGAAGGAAAAGGCGGTGGAAAGGTGATCGTGTGGGCGGACGATGCGACTCGTTTTCTCGGCCGAATCGACGCGGCGGGAAGTGGCGGTGGTTTTGCGGAAGTTTCGGGCAAACGCGTTCTCGATTTTCGTCCGTCGGCGACCATCGAGCTCGGCCGCGGCGGCACGCTGCTCCTCGATCCCGAGGCGTTGATCATCAGCAACAGCGCTGACAGCGGCACGAGCACGAGTGCGGGTGATCCGTTTACGTTCGGCGCAAACACGGAGCCGGCGACGTTGAGCGTGACGACGCTGCAGGCCCAGCTCGCGGCCTCGAACGTCATCCTCGATACATCGCTCTCCGCCGGTGACATCGTGTTCAGCGACGCCGTCACTTGGGCTACGAGCAACGCGCTCACGGCGAAGGCCGGCGGAAGCATTCTGATCAACGCGGACCTTACCGGTGGCACCGGCAGCAGCATCGTTCTGCGGCCTGGCAAACCCGCCAGTCCGGACACGCAGGGTCCACCGCCGATTTCTCCCAGCGTGAGCCTCGATGCGGCCGCGACGATCACGACCGACACGCTGGTTTACGGCAGCAACCCGAACGCCGCTCCGGCGGGATATACTCTTAACGGAATGGGGATGGGTGGGGCTTCTTTTTACGGCAACCTCAACGTCGGGACGTTGGAAATCGATCTCAGCGGCGGCGGCGCCGGCGTGGCCACGTATGGCAGCGACAATGCCATCGGCACGTTGCGCACAACCGGCACGGGCGATCTCAACTTCCTGCGTGTCATCGATAATGACGGCGATCTCGACGTGCAACTCGCGTCGGCTAACGCCACCGCGCCGCAAGTTCGCATCACAACTCCCGGCGAACTGACGCTGCAGTCGGGCACGAGCCTGAGCTTTGCGCATGCGACTGACGTCATCCTGGCTTCGACCGAGAACCGTTTTGTCAATGAAGCCGGCGCGGGTGCGATCGGGGCGAACGGTCGCTTTTTGATTTATTCGAGCACCGGACCGGCGACGCAAAAAGACGGGCTGGCGGGCATCGACGTGTATTCGCATGCCTACGACGAGACCGACGACTTTTCGGGCGATACGTCGTCGCGTTTTCTCTATCGCTTGCCCTCGGGCTTGCCGTTTCTCAACTACGCTGCGGATTCAAAAACTCGAACCTATGGCGGATCTGATCCGCTGTTCACGGCGACGGTGACAGGGTTTCTGGACGGCGTGCCGGATGACGTGACGGGTGTGCCCGCGTTCAGCACCACGGCAACGCAATCGAGCGGAGTCGGCACCTATACCATCGATATCGAGCGGGGCACGCTTGCGTCGTCGCACTACGATTTCGCGTTCTCCAGCGGCTCGCTGGTCATCACGGCCGCGCCGCTTACGGTTACGGCGAACGACGCCTCGCGTCGGCTGAACCGTCCGGATCCCGTCTTCACCGCGAACTTCGCCGGATTGGTCAATGGCGACGACGAATCGGTCGTGACTGGCCTGATGTTTTCCACGACGGCGCTCACCAGTTCACCCGAGGGGTCGTATCCGATCACGGTCTCTGGCGGCACGGCGGCGAATTATGCGCTGACGTTCCAGCCGGGCACATTGACGATCGCTGGTTTTTCCACGCTGACCATCGCGGCGAACGACGCGCGGAAACTCTACGGCGAAGCGAATCCGGCGTTCAGCGCCACGATCACGGGTTTCGAAGATGGCGATGATGACTCGATCGTCAGCGGTCTTCTTTTCAGCACCACGGCAACGCAATCGAGCGGGGCGGGGACTTACACGATTTCGCCGTATGGCGCGTCGGCCACGGGATATCAGGTCGAATTCGTGCCTGGCACACTGACGATCGACCGGGCCCCGTTAACGATCATTCCGCTGAACCTTTCGCGCACTTACGGCGACCCAAATCCCGAAATCGCTTTTAACACGTCCGGGTTGGTCAATGGCGACACGTCTGCGGTGGTCAGCGGGCTCTCGATGAACACGAGCGCGACGCAGGCGTCGAACGTCGGCAACTACGCGTTCACGCTTTCCGGCGGCCTGGCGGACAACTACGACATCACGATCGCAGGCGGTGCGACGCTCACGGTGAACCCAGCTGTCGTGACGGTGAAAATCGACGACAAGACCCGCCGTTATGGCGACGCGGATCCGATCTTCACCTACACCATCAACGGACTGAAAAATTCCGATCCGGAGAGCCTGATCGAAGTCACGAGCCTCGAAAGTCTCGCGACCGCCAATGCCGGAATCGGCGATTACGGCATCTTCGCGAACGTCTTTGCGTGGTCGCCGAATTACACGGTGGATCGCGTGCTCGGCACGCTGACGATCACGCCGAGGCCGTTGACGATCACCGCGCCGTCGTTTTCGCGCGAATACTACAACGTCGATCCGCTCAGCTCGCCTGAGCTCGCCGACGACGCGATGAAAGCGGATCCGCACTACGCGGCGACGTTCACCGGACTGGCGCCGTTCGACACGATGGCGTCGATTCCGAACGTAAAACTCACGACAGAGGCGACGCTCAGTTCGGGCGTGAGCACGTTTGGTATTCTGGTGTCGTCCGGTCTCAATCCGAATTACGCGATCAGCTACGAGTTCGGCTCACTGACGATCACGCCGCGACCGCTGTATTTCTCGGTGAGCGATTTCACCAAAGTTTACGGCCGGGCGAATCCCGATTTCACGCCGAGCTACGCGCGGGGCCTCGCGCCGGCTGACACGCTGACGGGCCTTGGTTTGCAGGTCGATCCGGCGATCCTGGCGGCGCGGGATGTCGGGACGTATGACGTCGGTTACCGGATCACGAATCCCAACTATGAGCTTTTCGACTCCGACCTAAGCACGCCGTTTTACAACGCCCCACTCGCCAGCCAGCTTTCGATCACGCCGGCGCCGCTCACGGTGATCGTCGGCGGAAACGGCCGGCTTTACGGCGACTCCAATCCTGCTCTCGACGTGCAGGTGCTGGGCCTCGCGTTCGGCGAGAAGGCGGAGGACGTGCTGGCGATTTCCAATCCGACCGCGCCGACAACCTCCGTTGGACGTTATGACTACGATGTCGCGCTCAAGGGCGAGACGCCCAACTACACGATTGCCGAGAACCGCTCCGGCCAGTTTCAGATCAATCCGCGGCTGCTGACGGCGGCGGTGGATCTGGCGGCGCGTTATTACGGCGATGCCAATCCGGCATTCGGCGCCACGTTCGGCGGCGACGGGCTGGCGTCCTTCGATTCGCTGAACGCGGTCGTAAGTGGTTTCCAGACGGCGGTGGCGACGGATGCGAGGACGGACGTGGGCATTTACCGCGTGGATCCTATTTTCAAAACGAATCCGAACTATCTCGTGTCGTGGAAACCCGGATACATGGCGATCCTACCGCGGCCGATCGAGCTCACGGTGAACAACGGCATCGTTTTCGGTAACAACAACATTCCCGACGGTTTTTCGGTGGGCGACACGGGCCTGGATCTCGTGCGCTACACCTTCCCCGGCACCACCGGCCACACCGTGAAGGTGACGAACCTGCCCGAAGGTGTGACGTTCAGCGACATCGCGCCGAATCTTTATTTCGAGCCCTCGAACAACAACGACCCGAGCGCGATCACGATGGCGCTCACGCCGGAGGAGTTTCTCGCGCAATTCGTGCCGCCAGCGACGACGCCCACGGATCCGGTTACGCCCGGATCGCCGGTCGGGAATGTCGGCGTCGAAACGGTATTCTTCACGCCGGGAGTGCTGCCCGAACCGGTTGTGCCGGATGCAGCGCCGATCATTATCATTCCTGACGTCATCGTCATCGGCACGCTGCCGGTGATCAATCCGCAGCCGGAGGAGAAGAAGAGAGAGCGCTTCGCGGATACGAAGTCGTTCATCCTGCCGCGCGCGTATGGAAACAAGAACTACGCGGTGACGAAGATCACGAATGGCGTGCTCACGATGAAGGCCGACCCGGTGGTTGTGAACGCGACGTTGACGGCGGAGGAAGCCAGGCGGAAGCGCGATGAGGCGGAGGCCAACTTTTTTGGCCGGACCGTGGACGGTTTTTTCGTCCACCAGGACTACGCCTACGGTTTCACGAGGGACATGAACATCCTCATCTTCGAGGCGTTGGGGCTGGCCATCGATCAGGATTTCAAGAGCGGCAACCTGGGGCCGGACTCGATCGTCAACCTCATCAAGGCCGGAGCCGAGAAGAGCGAAGAGATCACGGGTGAGGACATGATCATGTGGCTGGGGGATTTTCACTCCAACCCCGCGAAGCAGGCGCTGTTGATGCCGATCATGCTGAATTACGCGATGACAATGGCCTACCAGGATCCGGCGAAATGGACGGCGCCGCAGGCAAAGCTGATGGAGAAGATGAAGCCGTTCATCGCCGAAGGGCGGAAGGAGTTTATCGACTCGGCAAAGGCGGCCCAGGCTGACTGGCAAACCGTGAATGCCGACGTGTCGGCCGGCGGCATGGCGGGCGGCATCGGTGGTCTCTACGGGCTGCAGGTGACGCCTTATGAAAAATTCGTCGGTGCCGCCGTCGAGGAAACCGTCGCGAAGGCGTTCGCGGGCATTGACGAGAAGCTCAAGGCCAAGACCGCCGGCATGACCGAGCAGGAGATGGCCGGTTACATCGGCCTCACTGCCGGCGGTGCCGGCGGCGCTGCCATCGGAACTCTCGTGGGGACGGTGGCAATAACCAATGCGATCAAGATCATGCCATATTTGGGTAAGGACATCAGCACGGCCGCGAGGGCCATCGAATCGGCGGCCAAGCTCACGGATAAGACCGTCCGCGCAATCCAAAGAGGCGAGAAGGCAGTCGCCTCGGTCAAAACGCTGAGCAAAACCGCCGCCGGACCGGCGATGATCATCTCGTTCGCGATCGAAGCCGCGATCACGCAGGGCATGCGGGCCGGCGAAGAGGAAAAGCAACAAGCCAACTTCAACGCGCTCCTCAACACCGTCTCCGCTCCGGTCGATCCCCACGCGATGGTGCAGACCGACATCGGCCGCGCGCAGATGATGCTCGGGCTGATGAAGATGTTCGGGGGCTGAAGCGTCGCGACGACGCAGTCCAGAGCTGAGAGCCCAGAGCCTAGAGTCCAGAGTCTTTAAATCCATGTATTCCCGCTTCTCTTTTTTTTCCGTTCGACGTTCCGCAGCCGCGTATTGGCTGCTGTCGATCTCGCTGATCGTGTCTGCCGTGTGCGGACAGGATCTGGACAAGGTGCAGGCGGTGCCGATCGTGCCGCTGCTGGAGTCGCCCGAGGAAACTGCCGTGGAGCAGATTCCGCTGTTCGCCGCTCGACCGGGCGAAACCGTTGTGCTCGAGCGGCTCGTCGGTGTGCGGTTCGTGACTTCGCCCGCGGAGTTGAGCGAGCCCGGGTTTCCGGCGGGAGGAATCGATGTCAGTCGCGTGCCGGGGCTGCAGGAAGGCGGCTTCGCGGAAATTACCGAGGCGTTTCTGGACCAACCGGTGTCACGGGAGTCGCTCGATCGACTCGCGTCGGCGGCGAGGATGTTTTTGCGCGTGCAGGGGCAGAGTTTCGTTTCGGTGTATCTGCCGCCGCAGGACATCACGGACGGTTTCGTGCAGATTGTGGTGAGCGAAGCGCGCGCGGACGGCGCTCCGCGCGTGATCGGCGCGCGGCATTTCTCGGAGAAGAGTTATCTCGCGGCGATCCGCCAGCCCACGGACGGCTCGATCGACGAAGCGCAAATGGCGGCCGATCTGGCGTGGTTGAACCGCAATCCCTTTCGCCGCGTCGTGGCGGGCGCGGAGCCGGGCGCAACACCGGGAACGACGCGCCTGACGCTGCGCGCCCAGGAGCGGCTGCCGTGGTCGATCGCGGCGGGCTACGACAACACGGGCACGGCGGCGACGGACGAGGACCGGCTTTCGGCGAACATCACGTGGGGCAATGCGCTCGGGCGCGGTGATCTCCTCACGTATCGTTTCACGGCGGATCCAAATCTGGAGCGCTCGCGCAGTCACTCGGTCAGCTACACGGCGTTCCTGCCATGGCGGCACGTGCTGACGTTTTTCGGCACGCATTCGAAAATCGATTCGCTGGTGACGCCGCCGTTTACGCAGGTGGGCCGTTCGTGGCAGATCGGCGCCCGCTACGAAGTGCCGCTGCAACCGCTGCGCAACGGCTGGTCGCAGAACCTGAGCCTGCTCGCCGATTTCAAATACAGCGACAACAACCTTGAGTTCGCGACGATCCCGGTGGTGAACAACGCGACGCACATCGCGCAGGCCGGCGTGAGCTACGGCGTGGAATTTGCCGGGTTGGGCGGCCGGAATTTTGCGACGGCGAACCTTTACGCGAGCCCCGGCGGGCTGACGGATCGCAATGGCGACCGGGCTTTTGCGGGGACGCGGCCGGGGGCGAAGGCCGACTATGTTTACGGCACGCTGACGTTTTCGCACCAGCATCCGCTCGCGAGCGGATTTTCGTGGACGACGAGCGGCACGCTACAGGTGGCGAGCGGGGCGTTGCTGGGCAGCGAGCAGTTGAACGGAGGTGGAGCGTATGCGGTGCGCGGGTTTCGCGAGAGCACGGCATTTGGCGACGAAGGCGTGGTGTGGAACAACGAACTGCACCTGCCGGGATATGCGTTCAAGGCCGGGAGTGATAATCTGGATACGTTCGTATTCGTCGATGCGGCGTCGCTGCGGCTGCGGGTGGATGATGATACGTTCGAACTGAGCAGCGCGGGCGTGGGCGTGAACTACACGTGGAAACGGAATTTCACGCTGCGCGCGGCGTATGGCTGGCAGTGGAAGAGGCTGCCGGGCTCACGCAACGACGGGCATGGGCATGTGAGCGCAAATGTGAGTTGGTGAAGAAGGGAAGAGATTGCCGCGAAACACCGTCAGGCGGACTTTTCGCCGGCGAGGGCCTGGTCGATCCAGTGGCGGAGGCGGAGGAGGGCGTCGGTGCGTTTGGGCGCGTCGGGCTTCATCGTGCCGAGAAGATTGATCACGGTGTCGGCGTAGTCGTCGGCGGTCGCGGTGAGGATTGAGGGAAGTTCGAAGGGATTGATCTCGCCCTTGCGGATCATCATGCGGGCTTCCTGTTCGAGTTCGGTGGAGGTGCCGCCGAAAGCGCCGCCGCCGCCTTTGCCACGGGAGAAACCGCCGCCGCCGCCACCGCCACCACGATCGGAGGACGAGGCTTCGGTTTTGCCGCGCGGCTGGCGTTCGATTTGGGACGGATAGGATTTTCCGTCACGGCCGGTGACGGTATCCGCGGTTTGAATGCGACCGGACTGGGTAAGTTGGGAGCGGGTGCGGCGGACGAGCTCGACGGAGACCTTGCAGATCTCGGCGATGACGGGGTTGGCGAGGTCGGGCCATTCCTCGAGCGCGATCTCGGTCGCGTTGCGTTTGTCGGCGTTGTTGCGATACACGCCGTTGGTGGCGTTGGCGCCGAGGGCGTGGCGAAGGGCGTCGGTGCGGCCGCCGGCGTGAACCTCGGCGGAGATGGTGGGGCGCTCGATGCGTTTGGCGGCGAGGTAGCGATGGAAGCCGTCGGCGAGCCAGTGAGTGGCGCCGTCGAAATAAACAACGATGGGCGGGAAGATGGCGCCTTGGGACATTTCGTCGGCGTAGCTGGCGATGGCGTCGTCGTTGGTGGCGACGCGCGCTTGGGTGCCGCCGTAAACGTTGATGGAGTCGAGAGGGAGATCTTGGAGGTTCGGCATGAAAAAGGCCGCGTTTGTGAACGCGGCGCGCGGGTGCGCAAGGAGGAAAGCGGGAGGGCCAAGACGCGAATGCAGCGAGCGCGGGGAGGGGCCCACGGAACACACGGAATACACGGAACGATAGATAGAGTGGCGGAGGCGGGAGGAGGAGCGTGGATGTGGTTTTTCACCACGGATGGACGCGGATGAGCACGGATTGGGAGGCAGTCGGAGATTGCGACCGCGTGATGAAAATCACGAATGCACACGAATGGGATGGAGGCGGGAGAGGCGGGGGCCGAAGAGCGGAATGCAATCGGCTTGAGGGTTGAGGGCGGGGCGGCATAACGGCGGGATGATGAAGTTTCCGGCTTCGGTGTGGGTGGTTTTGTTGTTGTGGGTGGGGATGGCGCGGGCGGCGGAAATGCCGGGGCTGGATGAGAAGTGGAAGCGTTACGAGTCACCGAACTTCGAGTTGTTCAGCCATGTGTCGGAACGAGAGTCGCGGGAGTTGCTGCGGACGCTGGAACTGCTGAGGGCGACGTTTTCCGAGCTGATCGAGGCGAAGGAGCAGCGGCCGAATCCGCTGACGATTTATTACTTCAAAAACGAGCGGGAGTTTCTGCCGTATGTGTCGGCGCCATTGAGGTCGGCGGAGCGGACGGCGGGCTACTATTTGGAGCGGCCGGATCGGTCGGTGATCGTGTTGTCGCCGGCGTGGACCTCGGAGCATGCGCGGCGGCTGATCATGCATGAGTTCGTGCATTATCTGATGTCGGTCACGGGGGATCGACCGGGTCCGTGGTATGGCGAAGGCGTGGCGGAGTTCCTATCGACGATCGAGGAGCGGAAGGACCACTTGATGATGGGGCAGCCGATCATGGAGCACGTGTCGGCGCTGCGGGGGAAGGCGTTGATGCCGATGCAGGAGTTGTTCGCGGTGAGTCATGGTTCGCCGAGTTACAACGAGAGCCGGCGCATCGGGTTGTTTTATGCGCAGTCGTGGGCGCTGGTGCATTACTGGTATTGCGGTCGATCGAAGCGGGCGGCGGGGAACGAGAAGGGGCGCGATGAGTTTTTTCGCTACGCGCAGAATCCCGAAGGCGAGCGGCGGGATCCGGAGGAATTGTTCAAGCAGACGCTGGGAATGGATTATCTGCAGATGCAGCGGGAGCTGAGCCGGTATGTGGAGAGCGGGCGTTATTCGATGTTCAAGATTCCGATCCCGAAGGTTGAACCAGCGAGCGGGTATGCGATGCGCGAGGTGGGGCGGGCGGAGATGGCGCTGCATCTGGCGAATCTCGATTTGCGGGTGAATCGCTCGGCGGTGTCGAAACTCGCGTTGCTGGAGGGGCTGAGCCGGAATCCGGCGGATGTGCGAGCGCTGGAGATTCTGGGCACGGAGGCGTGGTCGGACGGAGAGGAGCACGAGGCGCGCGAGCGCTGGATGCAGGCGATCGCGGCGGGAACGGATAATCACGCGATCTATCACGAAGTGGCGGCGATGGAGGCGCGGCGCTGGTTCAACTGGCTCGATCCATATTTTCGGCTGCCGAACGAACGGGCGGCGGAGCTGCGGAACTTGTTACAACGCTCGATCGAGCGCGTGCCGGGTCAGGCACAGGCGTATGAGATTCTCGCGTGGGTCGAGGCGACGGCGGAGAAACCGTCGCCAAAGAACATCAATATGGTGCAGGCGAATCTGGCGAAAGTGAAGGAGCGCCCGCGGACCCTGCTGGCGCTGGCGTTGGTGCGGGGGCGGGTGAAAGATCTGGCGACGGCGCGACGGATCGTGGAGCAGATGGAGAAGGAAGGCGTGCCGCCGCAGATGCGGGCGGAGGTGGAACGTTTGACGGAGTATATCGCGCGGATGGAGCGGGAGAGCGGATAAGCGAAAAAGGCGAAATGAAAAAGCCCGCGCGGGAGCGCGGGCTGGAGGAAGATGGGGGAGGCGGCGGGGTCGGGAGACTCCGCCCTACCTGGACTGAAATCAGGCGGGGACGATTTCGACGCTCGTGATTTCGATGCGATCGATCGGCGTGCTTTTTTCGCCGCCGCCGCCGGATTGCGTCGGAACGGTGGCGATGCGCTCGAGGACGTCGTCACCGGCGACGAGTTCGCCGAAAGCGGTGTATTGGCGGTCGAGGAATTTGGCGTCGCCGTGGCAGATGAAGAACTGGCTGCCGGCGGAGTCGGGGTGCGCGGAACGGGCCATGGAGATGACGCCGCGAACGTGCGACTTGGGGTTGAACTCGGCCTTGATCTTGTAGCCGGGGCCGCCGGTGCCGGGCATGCCGGACTCGCCCTTGCGGGTGTTGGGGCAGCCGCCCTGGATCATGAAGCCCTTGATGATGCGGTGGAACGCAGTGCCGTCGTAGAATTTTTCACGGGCGAGCTTCTTGAAGTTTTCGACGGTCTTCGGCGCGACATCGGGCCAGAAGGAAAGAGTCATGTCGCCGTAAGTGGTGTGGATGACGGCGTTTTCTTGGGTGGCGGAGGTGCTCATAGAGTGGGGCAAGGAATGCGGCCGCGCGCGGCGGCGCAAGGCGCAAAAAGGGCGACGGTAAAACGCGCCGCGCGCGGAAGATCCAAGGACCAAGATTCAAGCTCCAGAGAAGGACCAAGCTCCAACCCGACTGATTGAAGGATGTTGTTTGAAAATTCTCTGGAGCTTGGGGCTTGGAGCTTGGAGCTTGGAGCTCGATGCGGCTGCACAAACTGACACTTCGACATTTTCGGAATGTGGGGTTCTCGGCGCTCGAGTTTTCGGGGCGGCAGCAGTTTTTCGTGGGGGCGAATGGGCAGGGGAAAACGAATTTGTTGGAGGCGGCGGGATTCTTGACGGCGCTGCGGTCGTTTCGGACGACGGACAACAAAGTGCTGGTGGGGCACGGGCAGCAGGTGGCGGCGATCGCGGCGGAGTTCGAGCATGAGCGGCTCGGCGAGAGCAAGGTGACGATCAAGCTGCGGCGGGAAGGGAAGGAGCTCTGGTGCGATCAGACGCGGATCACGAAACTCGGTGAGTATATCGGGCGATTTCCGACGGTGGTGTTTTCATCGCAGGACATGCTGCTGGTGCGCGGCGCGCCGGCGCTGCGGCGGCGGTGGCTGGATCTGACGCTATCGTCGATCGATGCGGGCTATCTGCGCGCGCTGCAGATTTATTCGAAGGCGCTGGCGGAGCGGAATGCGCTGTTGAAACGCGGCGGGGCGGGGGACGCGGAATTGGGGGCATTCGAGCAGATCCTGGCGCCGGCGGCGGCGGCGTTGATCGAGATGAGGACGACCGCGATGGGGCAGCTGGCGGCGAAGGTGAAGGAGTCGTATTCGAAATTATGTGACGCCGAAGGCGAGCGCGGCGGGCTGAAGTATCTGCCGAATTTCGAAGGGGCGTCGGCGGAGATGCTGTTGGCGAAGCTGGAAGCGGGACGGGCGCGGGATGCGCAGTTTCGCACGACACTGACGGGGCCGCACCGGGATGATTTTTCGTTTTCGGTGAAAGGAACGGCGGCGAAGGAGTTTGCGTCGGAAGGGCAGCAGCGGTCGCTCGTGCTGGCGCTGCGACTCGCGCAGGCGTCGTGGTTTCACGAGAAGAGTGGGGTGCGGCCGGTGTTGTTGTGCGACGACGTGCTGGGGGAACTGGATCCGGAGCGGCGGCGGCGGTTTTGGGCGGCTGTCGATGCGGAGTCTCAGGTGATTGCGACGGGGACGAGTTTACCGGATGCGGAGCTGGGGGAGTGGCAGGTGTTTGAAGTGAAGGACGGAGACTTCACGGAGAGGAACCACGAAAGACACGAAAATCACGAAAGCTGAGATGGCCCATGGAAGGCATGAAAAGGTGAGGCAATGAGTTTTGAAACTTGGGAGTGGGCGGTGCTGGTGGGCGGGGCGTTCTTCGTGGGCGTATCCAAAACGGGGATAGCGGGGCTCGGGATGTTGTTTGTGGTGCTGTTTGCGCAGGTGCTGCCGGCGAAGGAGGCGACGGGAGTGGTGCTGCCGCTGTTGTGTTTCGGAGATTTGATCGCGGTGGCGCTGTATCGGCGGCACACGCAATGGAAGTTTTTGTGGCGGTTGTTTCCCTGGACGGCGGCGGGGGTGCTGGCGGGTTATTTCGCGCTGGGGCGGATCGGGAATCGCGAGGCGCAGGTGATGATCGGGGTGATCGTGCTGGCGCTGCTGGGGCTGCATTTAGCGCGAAGGAAGAAGCACGTCGGCGAAGGGGAGCATGGCGTGCTTTTCGCGCCGACGATCGGGGTTTTGGCGGGATTCACGACGATGGTGGCGAATGCCGCGGGGCCGTTGATGGCGATTTATCTGCTGGCGATGCGGCTGCCGAAGATGGAATTCGTGGGGACGGGCGCGGTGTTTTTCATGCTGATCAACCTCTTCAAAGTGCCCTTCATGATGAACCTCGGGTTGATCAATGCGGAGAGTTTCACGCTGAATTTGTGGCTGGCGCCGGCGGTGTTTTTGGGGGCGTGGGTGGGACGGAAGATTCTGGTGAAGATCAACCAGCGGTTGTTCGAGAATCTGGCGCTGGGATTGAGCGCGGTGGCGGGGGTGAAGTTGTTGTGGGGGTGAGGAGCTACCCGCGAAATACGCGAAAGGTCGCGAAAATGGCTGTGATCTCGAGCCGCACTCTGGCTAGAGGATGGGTATGGCGCGTTTGAATGTCCGGCAGATGTGGGCGGCGAAGCTCGCGGGGAAGGCGATTCCCGCGGCGGTGCGCGTGGTCGGCGCGGCGGAAACGGCGGCGGAAGCGATCGGATTGCGGCCGCGGACGGCGTTCAATGGGCGGGTGTTGGGAATCGATCCGTCGTTGCGCGGGACGGGGTTGGCGCTGATCGAGTTTGTGCCGGGACGGCAGCCGGTGTTGCTGCGGTGTGCAACGGTGCGAGTGCCGTCGCGACAGACGATGGCGGTGGCGCTGGCGGAGATTCACCGCGCTGTATTGACGATGTTGGAGGGCGCGGACGTGCGGCACGTGGCGTTGGAGCAGACGATTTACGTGCAGAACTTCCAGACGGCCCAGATCTTGGGGGCGGCGCGCGGAGCGGCGATCGCGGTGGCGGCGCTGTGTGGTCGGGAAGTATTCGAGTATCCGCCGCTGCGGGTGAAGCAGGCGGTGGTGGGGGCGGGGCGCGCGAGCAAGGAGCAGATGGCGCGGACCGTGATGGCGCTGTTGGGGCACGGGAGACCGTTGGCGCCGGATGAGGCGGATGCGGCGGGCGTGGCGCTGTGCCATGCGTTTACGTGGCGGGGGGAGCAGTAGCGGGACGTTGAAAGAGGACGGTGAGGGTAGGGTTGGGACAAGAAATACGTCGGAAATAGCAACTGGAGTTGGTTGAGAGAAGCGCAAGAAAGGAGCAGAATGGGCGACCTCGATGAAAGCGAAGCCCGGGTATTTTTCGTTTCGGCCGAAGTTGTTGGAGTCGTTGCGCGGCTACGACCGGCAGCGATTCGCGACGGATGCGATGGCGGGACTGACGGTGGGGATCGTGGCGTTGTCGTTGTGCATCGGGTTGGGGATTGCGTCGGGGGTGACACCAGCGGCGGGACTTTATACGGGAATCGTCGGCGGGTTTATCGTGTCGGCGCTGGGAGGGTCGCGCGTGCAGATCGGCGGGCCGGCGGGGGCGTTTGTCGGATTGGTGGCGTTGATCGCGGCGCAGTATGGACTCTCGAATTTGCTCATCTGCACGATGATGGCGGGCGCGATGATGTTCGCAATGGGGGCGCTGCGGCTGGGGTCTTTGATCCGGTTTGTGCCGCAGCCGGTGACGATGGGGTTCACGTGTGGCATCGCGATCACGATCATCGCGACGCAACTGCGGGCGCTGGGCGGGCTGCAATTGGAGAACGAGCCGACGGAATTTTTGCCGCGGATGATCGCGTTGTATCGGGCGTTGCCGACGGTGAACTGGCAGACGCTGGGACTCGGGGTGGTGTCGTTGTTGATCGTCGCGAAATGGCCGGCGAAATGGAGCCAGCGCGTGCCGGGGTCGATTGTGGCGGTCGTGGCTGCAACGCTGGCGGTTTATTTCGGCGGGATGAACGTGGAGACGATCGGGAGTGCGTTTGGCGGAATTCCGCGCGGACTGCCGACGCTGGCGTGGCCGGAATTCGAGTGGGAAGCGCTGGAGCACTTGATCGCGCCGGCGTTCACGATCGCGATGCTAGGATCGATCGAGTCGTTGTTATCGGCGGTGGTGGCTGACGGGTTGATTGACGACCGTCATGACTCGAATCAGGAGCTGATGGCGCAAGGGTTGGCGAATTTTGTGGTGCCGATCTTTGGCGGGATTCCGGTGACGGGCGTGATCGCGCGAACGGCGACGAATATTCGCAATGGCGCGACGTCGCCGGTGGCAGGGATTGTGCATGCGGGATTTTTGCTCGTGGTGTTGCTGGTGGCGGCGCCGCTGGCGTCGCACGTGCCGCTGGTCGTGCTGGCGGCGGTGCTGGTCGTGGTGGCGTTGCGGATGGGAGAGTGGGATGAGTTTCTGTGGCTGACGCGGCGACCGAAGGAGGATGGCTTGGTTTTCCTGACGACGTTTGGGCTGACGGTATTGTTCGACCTGACGATCGCGGTGGGCGTCGGGATGATTCTGGCTGCGGGATTGTTCGTGAAGCGCGTGGCGGACACGACGGCGGTGGAGGCGATGGTCGGCGTGGGGGTGGACGCGTCACAGGATCCGATCGAGCGCGAAGCGGTGAAACGGCTGCCGCGCGAGGCGGTGGTGTATCGTGTGTTGGGAGCGCTGTTATTTGGCGCGGCGGACAAGCTCGAGACGGTGTTGCGACGGGCAGGCGGCGAGACGCGGGTCGTGGTGTTGCATCTGGCGGCGGTGACGGCGATGGACTCGACGGCGTTGAACCGGCTGGAAGATCTGCATGCGAAACTTCGACGGCACGGGAAGCAGCTGATTTTGTGCGGAGCGCATACGCAGCCCTATTTCACGATGGAAAAGGCGGGGTTCCTCGACGCGGTGGGGCGGGAGAATGTGGTGGCGGATCTACCGACGGCGGTGGAGCGGGCGCGGGAGTGGATCGCGAGGCGCTGAAGCGGCCGGGAGAGTCGCTCGACTGCTCGACCGGTGTATCCAAACAAACCTGACAGCGTCCTGTGGCAGCTAGCTCAGGACGGCTTTGATGGCTTTTCCAAGTTCCGCGACGCGGTAAGGCTTGGTGAGGTAATTGCAGAAGCCCATGTCGATGTAGCGGCGATGCATGTCTTCGTTGTCGTAGCCAGTGCAGACGATGGCGCGGACGTCGGGATCGAGATCGCGAAGGGCTTTGAAACATTCCTCGCCGCCCATGCCGCCGACTACGGTGATGTCGAGAATGACGGCGTCGTAGGGGCGGCCGATGTTGAGGTAGCGTTTGTAGAGGGTGATCGCTTCCTCGCCGGTCTTCGCGAGGTCGTATTTGTAGTCGAGGCTCTGGAGCATGTTCGCGGTGAGCGACGAGATCTTGGGGTCGTCGTCCATGAACAAGATACGGCCGGTGCCGAAGCGAAGGGATGGGGCGCGGCGCGGCTGGATTTCGACCGGTGCGTCGGCACGCGGGAGGAAGATGGTGAAGGCGGTGCCGCTGCCCACGACCGAGTCGACGCCGAGTTGACCGCCGTGTTTGCGGACGATCGAGAGAACGGTGGCGAGACCGAGGCCGGTGCCGTGTTTCTTGGTGGTGAAGAACGGATCGAAAATCTTCTCGAGGTTTTCCGGCGGGATGCCGCTGCCATTGTCGCGGACCTCGAATTCCACGTAGTCGCCGGCGGCGAGAGGCGGAATCTGGTCGGCGGCGAGATGAGTGTTGGCGGCGCGAAGTTGGAGTTTGGCGCGGTGCGGCGGGCCGGGCATTGCCTGGAGCGCGTTGACGATGAGGTTTTGGAAGACCTGAAGGATTTGGGCGCGATCGACACGGACGGGCTCGATGGTTTCGGCGACCTCGAGAGCGATTTCGGCGTCGGAACCGGCGGCGGCGATCTTGATGGCGTCGGCGAGAATGTCCTTGGGCGCGATGACGCTTTGAGTGCCGGCGCCGCCCTTGGCGAACATGAGCAGCTGCTTCGTCAGGCCCTTCGCGGTGAGACAGGATTTTTCGGCGTCGTCGAGCGCGGTGTAGTCGCGGTTGTCCTTCGCGAGGGAGATGCCGCCCAGGATGGTGGTGAGAAGATTGTTGAAGTCGTGGGCGATACCGCCGGCGAGGAGACCGAGGGATTCGAAGCGGTTGGCTTTGACGAGTTCCTCGGGGGTGAGGGACATCTCGGCGGGGTCGCGGAAAACGACGACGACGCCGCGAGGTTTGCCGGTGGGATCGTAGGAAGCGCGGGCGGTCCAGAGGATGGGACGTGCTTGGTTGGCGGAAACATCGGAGGCGGACGCCCCGGGCGGGAGCAGCGCGTCGTCGTTGAAGAGCGGAAGCGGGCTGTCGGCGGAGAGTGCGCGATCGCAAGGATCGTCGGCGGGTCGGCCCGACTCGCGGCGAACGAGCCGGAACACATCGCCCAATGGTTGATGGGCGAGTTGTTCGGACGAGAGCCCGAGGAGACGAAGAGCGGCGGGATTGGCGTGAAGGATTTTGCCAACGGCGTCGGTGACGAGCACGGCTTCGGCGAGGGTGGCGAGGGCGTCCTCGGCGAGCGGGACGGAGAGTTTATCGCCGGCCAAGGCGGCGGCGAGGGCGGCGGGGGCGGGAGTGATGAAGCCGATGACGCGGGCGAGATCGCGTTTGCGCGTGAGGGTGCGATGAGCGCCGAGGAGAACGGGAAGTTGAGAGCCGTCCTTGCGGTGGAGGAGGACGGGTTCGACGAAGTTCGATTGTCCGGGAGCGCGCAGGAGAAACCAAGTGTCGACGCCGCCGGAGAGTTCGTCGGGCGGGAGGGCGACGGAAAACGAGGAGAGTTCGTTGGGGAGTTCGTCGTCGCGGTAGCCGAGCGTTTTTTTCCAAGCGGGGGAGAACCAGAACGATTTGTTGGTGAAATCGAGGTCGAAGGCGCCGAGCGGGCCGGCGCCGCCGAGGAGTTCGAGCCGTTCGTCGTTGGCGAGGGAGGTTTCCTCGAGCTCCTTGCGTTCGGTGATGTCGAGGTGGAGGCCGATGACGCGTTCGAGTTCGCCGGTGGACGTGAGGATTTGCACGCCGACACACTGGATCCAAACCCAGTGGCCGAGACGGTGCTTCATGCGGAACTCGACGGAGAAGGGGCGGGCGCCGACGGTGAGCTTGCGGCCGAGCTGGTCGGGGGCGGCGGAGGAGTCGTCGGGGTGGATGAGTTCGCGCCAGGTTTCGAGCGTGTCGGGAAGTTCGGGGTCGACGTAGCCGAGGATTTTTTTCCATGACGGCGAGTAGGTGACGCGGCCGGAGCGGAGATTGAGATCGAAGAAACCGGCAGCGCCTTTGTCGGCCAGCAGGGCGAAACCGGCATAGCGATCGGAGCCGTCGACGGACGGCGTGGGCGCGATGGCGGGGGGCTGGACGGTGGCGACGTAGGTGTTGGCGGAGGATTTTTCGAGGCGAACGCGGACCTCGCGGGGAGCGCCCTCACGCGGTTGGGCGAGGAGCGTGGTCGTGTTATCGAGCGTGGCGCCGAGGATGACCTCCCATTGGGCCTCGAGCCAATCGGGCTCGTCGGAGGTCACTTCGAACGCGAAGAGGGAGGAGAACGGTTCGCCGTTGAGCTCGGTCTCGGCGGTTTGCCAGAGAGTGCGCGCGGCCTGCGTGGCGCACGTGATCCGGCCGGAGGCGTCGAGGAGGAGGACGGCGGCGAAATCGGAGACGGTCGGACGGGACGCGAACGGAGTGGCGGAAGGTGGACGCGGGTCGTTCACGGGTGGGCGAGATCAGCGGATTCGATTGAACCACGATGGCACATGAATCGACACGAAGGAAAAACCGGCGTTAGGGCGACAGCGAAGCAGATAGCCACGTGCGGACGCGGTTTGCGAGGAAATCGATGTAGGGCGGCTGGTCGTTGAGGCAGGGGATTTGTTCGAAGGATTCGCCGCCGGCTTCCATGAACGTGTCGCGACCCTCGCCGCGGATTTCTTCGAGCGTTTCGAGACAGTCGGCGACGAAGGCGGGGCAGAGGACGAGGATGCGCTTCTTTCCCTGTTTCGGGAGTTGGGCGAGGGTTTCGTCGGTGAACGGCGAGAGCCAAGGTTCGCCGACGAGACGGGATTGGAAGGTGACGGTGTGTTTGTCGGCGGGAATGCCGGCGCGTGCGACCAAGGCGCGGGTGGTGGCGAGAACTTGGGCGCGGTAGCAGGTCGCGTGAACCGGCGAGCAGGTGGTGCAGCAGTCTTTTACGATTGTGCAGTGCGCGTGAGAGGAGTCGGCCTTGCGGAGATGGCGCTCGGGGATGCCGTGGTAGCTGAAAAGGACGAAGTCGTGCGGCTGTTGAAAGTAGGGAGCGGAGACGGTGTGGAGCGCTTCGATATAATCGGCGTCCTGGAAAAAAGGCTGGATGCAATCGACGCGGAGCTGGGGCGCGAGGCGGGCAGCTTCCTCGTAAACCTTTACGACAACGGTCTCCCACGACGACATCGCGTAGTGAGGGTATTGGGGGAAGAGGAGCAGTTCCTCGATGCCGTCGGCGGCGATCTGGGCGACGACGGAGGCGATGGACGGCTGGCCGTATCGCATTGCCAGATACACGGGGGTGTCGGGGCCGAGCGCGGCGGCGAGTTTTTCGCGAACGCTTTGGGAGACGAGGATGAGCGGGGAGCCGCGGTCCGTCCAAATTTGTTGATACGCATGCGCGGAGTTGGCGACGCGCTTGCGGATGATGATCTGGTTGACGAGAAAAGTGCGGAAAGGCTCGGCGGGTTTGTCGATGACGCGTTCATCGCCGAGGAATTCGCGAAGGTAGCGGGTGACGTCGGGGATGGACGTCGAATCGGGGGAGCCGAGATTGACGAGGAGGACCGCGCGTTTGGACATGCGGGAGAGATTGGTCGGGGGAAGCGGCGGGATGTCAAACGAGGGCGGAAGAGACGTGGCGGACCGTTCGGTGTGAAAAGGGCGGTGCAAAGGCTTGGCAAGGTTTCGGCTTAAGGTAGGGTGCCGCCGCGCCGAAGAGTTCTCCGGCGTGCCGGTCCCCCTTCCTCTCACGTTGTAATGCCAGGTCGTATTCACGCTCCTCTTGCGAGGCTGCGCCGCTGTCTGCCTCATTGGGCGGGGCGCGTGGTGTTGTTGAGCTGTGGAGGGATACCGGTGGCGGTTTGTGCGGCGGAGGAGACGCGAACGCCGGGAAATGACAACGTGTGGTGGGCGGCCGGGGCGCTGGTGATCGGAGCGGGGGCTTTGGTCGCCGCGCGCCGGCGGGTGCGCCGCTGGCTGAGCGAAAGTAAGACGAAGCAGTTGAAAGAAGTGTTGGAGTTTGCCGACTGCCTGCTGTGGCAGGCGAAGGTGCGGGTGACGGAAGCCGGGTGGCACTGGAGCGAGTTCACGTTGCAGCCGACGGGGTTATCGCGGCGGTTGTTCGAAGGCCGCAGCGCGCCGGATGTAGCAGGTTTATGGAGACAGTTCGACGTGCCGGAGCGGAAGGCGATGGATGAACGGTGTCGGGCGGCGCTGGAGAGAAGCGAGACCGGCTACGAGCAGCAGTTTCGGATCCGGATGGCGGGAGGAAAAACGGTTTGGTTGCGCGAAAGCGTGTCGATCACGCGAACGGGGCCGAACGAGTTCTGGCTCGTGGGACTGGCGACGGACATCACCGCCCAACGGGAAGCGGAAATGGCACGCAAGGCGTCGGAGGAGCGGCTGCAGCAATTGCTGGCGCGGGCCGACTGCATGTTGTGGCAGGCGACGGTGGAGCAGGATGAGGCGGGGAATTTTCGTTGGGAGTGGTTTGTGCCGCGATCGGAGTTGTTTCGCAGGATTGCCGGGGAAAATGCGGAGCCCACGAGAATACCGTGGGACCGGACGCGGGTGCCGGAGTATGCGGAGATCGAGGCGCGGAGCCGCGAGGCGATGCTGCAGGGATTGGCAGGTTACGAGCAGGCATTTCGCGTGGTGCTAGGGCGAACGGTGCTCTGGTTGCACGAACAAGTGACGGTGCGAAAAGAAGGAGAGCGCCGGTGGATGTTGGAAGGCGTGGTGATCGACAACACCGCACAACGCGAAGCGGAGGAATCGAAACGGGCAAGCGAGGCGCAATTGCAGCAGGTGGTGGAGACGGCGGATTTTTTGTTGTGGCACGCGCGAGTGTTTCAAATGCCAGAAGGGAGGCTGCACTGGGTGATGAACGTGCCGAGTTCCGCGCTGTATCGGAAGTTGTTCGGACGGGATCCGGAGGATCCGGTGGTGCTGCCGTGGCGTGAGCTCCTGGAGAGTCCGGCGGCCGACGAGATGGATGCGCGGGCGCAGGCGGCGATATTGGAAGGGGCCACAGGCTATGAGCAGGAGCTGATTGGAAGAATGGGTGGGCAGCGTTGCTGGCTGCACGAGCAAGCGACGATTCGGAAGGTGGTGCCCGGAGAATGGCAACTGGTGGGAATCGTGACGGACGTGACGCAGCGGCGCATCGCGGAAGGCGCGCGTCAGGCGAGTGAGCGGGCGTTGCGGGAGATTTTGGAGCGAGCGGATTGTTTGTTGTGGCGGGCGACGGTGCGGAAGGATGAAGCCGGACGATTGGTCTGGGAGGATTTCGAGCTGCCGAATTCGCGGTTGAGCGAGGAATTGTTCGGGGTGCGGTCCGAAGACGGGCGCGATCATCTCTGGGACCTGGAGAAAGTGCCGCAAATGCAGGAGATGAATCAGCGGAGTGCGGACGCAATTTCGCGGGGGGCGAGCAGTTACGAGCAGGAGTTTCAGGCGGAAGGGACGATGCGAAACCTGTGGCTGCATGAACGCGTGACGGTGTCGGTCGTCGGCGAGCAGGAATGGCAACTGGTCGGAGTGGTGACGGATGTCACCGAGCGGCACGAGGCGCAGGAAGCGCAGCGGCGGAGCGAAGCGCGGTTGGAGGAATTGTTGCGACGGGCGGACTGCTCGATCTGGCAGGGGCACGTCCGGCGCCGCGAAGACGGGGAATTCGTGTGGAGCTTGTATGTGCCCCGGTCGCGTTTGCATCGGAGGATTTTCGGATGTGATCCGGATGCGCACAGTTTTCGGTGGAGCGAGATGGGAATTCCCGAGTGGCCGCAGATGGTGCGGACGGCGCGAACGGCTTTTAACAGCGGGGCTCCGGGCTACGAGCAGGTGTTTCATATTCCCAAACCGGAAGGGGATATTTGGGTGGCGGAGCAGGCGTCCATTACGCCGAGAGGACCGGGGGAGTGGGATGTGGTCGGCGTGATCGTGGATATCACGGCCCGGCGGGATGCCGAGGAAGCGCGGCGCGCGACGGAGGCGCAGCTGCGTCAGATTCTGGAGCTCGCCGAGTGCATGGTGTGGGAGGCAACGGTGTCGGAAGGCGACGACGGCCAGCTGGCGTGGGCGTTCTACACGACGCGCTCGGTGTTGCATCGACGATTGTTCGGAGACGGCCAAGGACCGGCGAAACTCAGCTGGAACAAGCTCAATGTGCCGGAGCGATCGGAGATGCACGAACGCGCGGCGCGGGCGATCCGCGGAAAAGCGCCGGGGTATGAGCAGGAGTTTCGCGTGCTGCTGCATGAGCGCGTGGTGTGGCTGCGAGAAGTCGTGACGGTTTCGCCGCGAGAATCGGGGCAGTGGCGTCTGGTTGGGGTGATCACCGACATCACGGCGCAGCGCGAGGCGCAGGAAGCGCAACGCGCGAGCCAGGCGCAGCTCGAGCAGATGTTGGCGAGCGTAGATTGTTTGTTGTGGCAGGTGCGGGTGTTCGAGATGGCGGACCGGCGGTTGCGCTGGGTGATGTTCGTGCCGAGGTCGCGGTTGTATCGGGAGTTGTTCGGACGGGATCCCGACAACCCTGCGACGTTGGCGTGGCCGAACCTGGTGGATGCGGCGACTTGCGAAGAGATCGACGAACGGGCACGGGCAGCAATCTTGTCGGGGGAAAACGGATACGAGCAGGAGTTTCGAGCGCAGCGGGGCGAGCGGGCTTTCTGGCTGCACGAGCAGGTGACGATTTCCGAGGTGGCGCCGGGCGAGTGGCAATTGGTGGGCGTCATTACGGACTTGAGCGAACGGCGCGCGGCGGAGCAGGCGGTGCGGGCGTCGGAGTTGCGTTATCGCACGCTTTATCAGCACACCCCGGTGGCGATCGTGGAGGCGGATTTCTCGGAAGTCGGGCGCTGGATGCAGACGCTGCGCGAGGAAGGTGTGACCGATCTGCGGGCCAAGTTGGGCGCGGAACCGCGGCAGGTGTTGGAAGCGGCCAAACGGGTCCGCGTGGTCGACTGCAACGACAGCGCGATGACGATGCTGCGGGCGAAATCGAAGAGCGATTTTCGGCGGAAACGCTGGATGCTGGCGACGCCTTCGTCGCTCGAAGTGATTCGTGCGGCGATGGTGAGCCTGTGGGAAGGACGGAACACGCTGGAGTCGGAGATGGAGATGAAGGACTTCGACGGACACGTGCATCAGATGCATCTGCGCTGGTGGATGGAGCGCACGGACACGGGGCTGGATTTGCAGCAGTCGGTGATGGTGTTCGTGGATTTGACGGAGTTGAAGCAGGCGGAGGCGGCGCTGGCGGCGGAGAAAGAGCGACTGGCGGTGACGCTGCGCGCGATGGCGGAAGGGGTGATCACGACGGACGTGGAAGGCCGCGTGCAGTTCATGAATCCCGCGGCGGTGGCATTCACGCGGCACCGGAGCGAGGCGGCGATCGGGCGGCCGGTGGCGGAGATTTGTCTTTTGGAAAACGACCGGACGGGAGAGCCGGTGGAAGTGCCTGTGCGGCGCGTGGCGCAAGGCGACGTCGTGCTGGAGTTGCCGAGCCGGACGAGATTGGCGGCGGCGGATGGAGCGAGCCGGTTGGTGGAAGGATGTTGTGCGCCGATTCACTCGGCCAACAGCGCGGTGATCGGGACGGTGCTGGTGTTTCGCGACGTGACGGAGCACGACCGGCTGGAGCAGGAATTGGTGCGAGCGACGAAGCTCGAGTCCGTGGGCATTCTCGCCGGCGGGATCGCGCATGATTTCAACAACATCCTGACGGCGGTGATGGGGAACGTGGCGCTGGCGGCGTTGGATGTGGATCCGGCATCGGAAACGGGACGGAGTTTGCGCGAGGCGGAAAAAGCGACCTTGCGCGCGCGAGATTTGACGCAGCAGCTGCTGACCTTTGCCAAAGGCGGTGAGCCGGTGCGGACGGCGGTGCAGTTGGACGGGATCGTGAAGGAAATGGCGACCTTCACGCTCCACGGCTCCCGGGTGAAAGCGGAGTATGCGTTCGCGGCGGATTTGTGGCCGGCGGATGCGGACAAAGGTCAGATCGGTCGCGTGGTGCAGAACCTGGTCCTCAACGCCGTGCAGGCGATGCCGGAAGGCGGGACGGTGAGAATCGCGCTGGCGAATGAGCGGATCGACGGATTGTCGCGACTGGCGCTGGGGCCGGGAGACTACGTGCGCATCGAAATCTCGGATACAGGCGTGGGCATCAAGCCCGAGCACCTTTCGCGGATTTTCGATCCGTATTTCACGACGAAGCAGATGGGCAGCGGGTTGGGCCTGGCGGCGGTGTATTCGATCGTGAACAAGCACCGCGGGACGGTGGACGTGAAGTCACAGCTGGGCGTGGGCACGACCTTTCGGATCTGGCTGCCGGCGTCGCCCCGGCCGGCGGATACGGCAGAGCGTCAAGGCCTGCCGATGCAGGCGGTGTCGATGAAAGGCCGCGTGTTGTTCATGGACGACGAAGAGCCGATCCGGCACATGGCGAGTTTTCTTTTGCGCCGTTTCGGGTTCGAGGTGACCTGCGTGGCGGACGGCGAAGAAGCGGTGGCGGCTTATCGTGACGCGCACGAAGATGGCCATGGTTTCGTGCTGGTGATCATGGATCTCACGGTGCCCGGTGGAATGGGCGGCAAGGAAGCGTTGGGCCGGTTGCGCGCGATCGATCCGCACGTGCGGGCGATCGTATCGAGCGGCTATTCGAGCGATCCGGTGCTGGCGAATTATCGCGAGCACGGTTTTTGCGGCGTGGCGGCGAAACCCTATGAAGTCGCGGATTTGGCGCGGGTGTTGCGCGAAGCGTTGGCTGAAAGCGCGCGCGAGGATGCGGCGAGCGGGATTTGAGGAGAAGCGGGTGCGGCCTAGAGGCCACGGCAGAACTTGAGCTGAGCGATGAGACGGTGGACGTTTTCGGGAGCGATGCGGTCGGTGACGACGGAGCGCGGGTAGTTGTGCTCGAGGTCCACGTGAACGCCGTCCTCGGAACCGGGGCGGACGAAATCCTCGACAAAGTCCAGACCGCCCCGAGGGCGCATCCAGCGGAAATAGGGATCGGGATCGTCCGATTCGATGACGACGTCGTGACGGAGGAAAATGTGACAGTAGAGGGTGAAGTCGCGGAAGGAGCTGAACCACGTGGGCGGGTTTACCAGTTGATCTCGGATGATAACCGTCATCGAGGGCCCCCTTTTAGCAGCGTTGCTGCCAATTTCGGCGCGTTCATGCAAAAATTGACCGGGATCCGGCCAAGCGGTGCGACGATATTTGCCTTGTCTCGACGGGAAGGCCTCGTGCGTGTTGAACTGATTCTCCCATGAGCAACACCCGTAAGCCGGTCCTCCTCGTGATTCGTGATGGTTGGGGCAAGAACCCCAATCCGCAGCAAAACAGCACCAACGCGGTGCAACTCGCGCAGAAGCCGTGCGACGATCGCCTGCACGCGCAGTTTCCGCACACGCTGATTGCGGCGAGCGGGTTGGATGTCGGTTTGCCGGATGGCGTGATGGGCAACAGCGAAGTGGGGCATGAGAACATCGGCGCGGGCCGGATCGTCGATCAAGAGCTCGTGCGCCTGAACAAGTTGTTTTCGGAGAAACGCCTTGCGACGAATCCGGTGTGGCGCGCGGCGGTGGAACGCGTGAAAACGCGTAATTCGAAGCTGCACCTGATGGGCATCGTGAGCGATGCGGGGGTGCACGGGATGCTGGAGCATCTTTATGGGATTTTGCGACAAGCGAAGGAGGATGGGCTGCGCGCGGACCAGGTGTTCGTGCATGCGTTCACCGACGGACGCGATACGCCGCCCATGAGCGGGCTCGGCTATGTGCAGCAGGTGGAGGCGCAGTGTCGGGAGATTGGTATCGGAAAAATCGCTACGGTGTGCGGCCGGTTCTGGGCGATGGATCGCGACAATCGCTGGGAGCGCGTGCAGCAGGCCTATGACATGTTGACGGGCCGCAAGGCGGTCGCGACGGCGCCCAATGCTGAAGTCGGGGTGCAAAGCTACTACAATGCCCCGCTGAGCCCGACGCAGAACGGCGACGAGTTCGTGCCCGCGACGTGGATCGTGGACGCGGCGGGCCAGCCGGTGGCGACGATCGGGAATGGCGACGCGGTGTTGTTCTACAACTATCGCGGGGATCGTCCCCGCGAGATCACGAAGGCGTTCGTGATCGACGGATTCAACGGCTTCGATCGCGGGGCGAAGCTCGACCTCTACTATGCGACGATGACGGAGTATGAGAGCGGGCTGCCGGTGAACGTGATTTCGCCGAAGCCGGAAAAGTTGAAAAACATCCTCGGCGAAGTCGTGGCGAATGCGGGGATCGCGCAGTTCCGTTGTGCGGAGACGGAAAAGAATCCGCACGTGACCTTCTTCTTTAACAACTATCGCAAAGATCCGTTTCCGGGCGAGGAGCGGGCGTGTCCGGCGAGCCCCAAGGTGGCGACGTATGATTTGCAACCGGAAATGTCGGCGAGCGAAGTGACGGCGATGGCGAAAGCGGCGATTCTGTCGGGCAAGTATGGCCTGGTCGTCGTGAACTATGCGAATCCCGACATGGTCGGCCACACGGGATCGATTCCCGCAGCGGTCAAGGCGGTCGAGGCGACGGATCGCGGCGTAGGCGAATTGCTCGCGGCGCTGGAGTCGGTGGGCGGTCGCGCGGTGGTGTGTGCGGACCACGGCAACTGCGAACAAATGTGGGACGCCTCGACGAACAGCCCGCATACATCGCACACGCTCAACCTCGTGGAAGTGTTCGTGGTCGGCGAAGGCTTTGCGGCGGGGAAGACGAAGATGCGCAGCGGCGGGCGACTGGCCGACGTCGCGCCGACGGTGCTGGCGTTGATGGGGCTGCCGAAGCCGGTGGAGATGACGGGCGAGAGTTTGGTGGTCGCCTGACAACCCGGGCTCGCGCAAAGAACGCGAAGGTCGCAAAGAAGGGGTTGTTCCCCGGCGAACTTCGCGGTCTTTCGCGCGAGGAATGATCGAGGTTTAGCCGGCCATGGCGAAGTCGGCGGGAGCGGCGCGCGGGACGCGGGGCGGAGTCATTTGCGACGGGCTCCAGGTGGCGCGATCGGTTTTGTTCGTCACGGCGGGCGGCGTGAAAAGCTCAGTGCCGATGTGCTCGCCAAGTTTCCGGTAGCTTTCCCACTGGGCCTCGTCGAAATACTGGTCGGTCGTTGGTTCCTGCGGGAAGAGCGGGTGCGTGCGATGGTATTGGACCACGTCGGCGGTTTCGTCGCCCATGAGGCTGGGTTTGACCAGGAGCAGCCAGGAAAAGTCGTCGGTGTCCGTATAATGGATACGCGCGAGCAAGGCGTGGCGGCGCGAACAGCGCATGCGGCGGTCGGGCCTTGGATCGTTGTCTCCGGGGAAATCGTCTTCGAGCGAAGTGAAGTCTTCGGGGACGCCGATCACGTCGAGCAGGGAAGGGTGCACGAGTTCTTCGAGCTTCGGCATGGGAAAGCGAACGCCGGGATCGTCGGTGGCGGCGTCGGAGGCGCGCCGGATGATTTGGATTTCCGCGCGGAAATCGGTGCGCGCCTTGCGAACGAGATTGGCGAAGTCGCCGAATTGATAGCCGGTATCCTGGCCGGCATCGACGCAGATGATGAACGGGACGCGGCGCCGGATGAGTTCGTAGCACGCGGTGTTTTCGAAGTGGCCGCCATCGGAGAGATACCAATGGCGACGGGCGGGACCGTGGAAGCGGGCGAAGCACTCGTTCATCAGGCACGTTTGGACGGGCAGAAAGCGACTCAGGAGGCGGCTGCCGATCTCGAGGAAGTTGGGCGTCGTGGTGATGCGGCCGTCGGGGTCGATGCCGCTATCCCACCAATAGCCGAGGCGGACGTTGGCGAGGCCGAGCAGGAAGCTTAAACCGAACGACGTGGTGGCGCCGGTGCCGGTGGTGAAGGCGGCGCCGGAGACGGCGACCCAGCGCCCCAGTGCGAGCGCTTCGACGTGTTGGACGGGGGATTTATTTGAGTCGGGGAGGTTTTCGCAAAGCGCGTGAAAGCGTTTGGTGCCGCAGTCCACCGGAGTGATGGCGCGGCGGTGGGAATCCCAAAGCGCTTGCAAGCGGGGACGCGGAGCGGCGCCGGCGGACTCGGTGGTCCAGAGGGCGTGCGAATCGTGTCCGACCGACAGTCCGCAAGGGCCGACGGCCATGGCGAGGCCCTTGCGGTCGCGGCGCTCGATCTGGGTTTTGCCGGAGACAGTTTCGTTGACGGTGACGTTGATGAAATGAAGCGGACCGCCGCGCCGGTGCGGGGCGTAGTCGTCGAGCGTGATGTCGTCGCCCGGCAGCAGATCGGTCATATCGAAATTCTTGTGACGTCGGCGGTGGGGATTGCTGGCGCCGAGGTAGGCGCGTGAGAGCCGCGCCGTGTAGATCTGCTGCATCGAAGAGAGATTCACGAAGCCGAAGCTGCGGCTGAAAATCCACGAGGCGGTGAAGGCGATCACGACGATGAGGAAGAGATTCCAAACGCCGGTCATGGGGTGGAATTTCTCGTCGTCGGAGGCGTTGAGCCACTCCCAGCCGAAGCCGCAGCTGATCACGGAAAGCGCGAACACGATCAGCAGCAGCCAGGTGGTTGCGAGCAGGAGAGCGACGGCGCCGAGAGGAACGGAGAAGCGAAACTTGCCGGGCAGACGCTCGAGATAGACGGCGATCTTGGAGCCGAAGCCGAAGAGCAGTGCGCCGCCCGACGTGAGCATGGCCCATAACGCGGGGAAGGAGAAATCGCGCGACCAGACGAGATAGGCGGATTGGCCCAGCGAATCGACGAGTGCGAAAAGGAAGAGAACGACCGTCGTGACCAGGCCGACCATGAAGCTGCGAGAGAGGAAGCCTTGGGAGCGCCCGATGAATTCGTTGTCGGTCATGGCGCGAAACCGCGTTTGGAAAAGTCCACGGAAGCGGCGCACAAGGGACATCAAAGGCGTGGCTTGCGTGAGCCAGTAAACGGTGCCGCTGGGCACCATGAGCAAGGCGAAGGAAATGGCGGGAAGAATGAACCACGGGCTGGGCCAGAAATCGCCGATGCGGCGTTGCCAGAAAAAACGTTCGAGGGAAATCCACTCTGCGGCGGTGGGGCTCCAATTGGACAAGTCGGCGCGGAAGAGCGCGGCGAGGCCGAGCATCAGGAAACCGAAGGTGAGCAGGACGACGTGCAACGTGATCCAGTTGCGGAGCGCGACGGCGGCAGCCTGCCAGGTGTCACCGGCGCCGTTGGGGGAGAGGAAGCGGCCGTTTTCGCGGAGCCAGTTGACGGACCACGAATGATTGTTGGCGAGTTCGGATTCGACTTTATCGGGGCTGGCGTCGTCGCGGGAAAACGCAGCGCCCAGGAAGGCGCCGAAGTATCCGCCGCCCGATACGCTTGAAAGGTAGTCGATGCGGCGAACGAGCTTCTGGCGAGCGAGCGCCTGGAAGATGCCGAGACAGAAGGTGGCGCTGCGAATGCCGCCGCCGGAAAGGGCGACGCCCACGCGAGGGGCGTTGGGATCGATTTGGTTGACCGTGCGACGCGCGGCGATCTCCGCCGATTCGGCGTTTTTGAGGTCGTTGGGATATTTGGCGTCGGCGGCAAAGATGATCGGGGTGTGCATGGCGGAAAGCGGAGCCGGAACGCGCGGCGGGCGCCGGAGGACGGCTGCGTCGTGTCAGAGGGTTTTCAGGTATTCGAGGAGGGCGTTTTTTTCATCGGAACGGAGTGTGGTGCCGTAGGTGTGGCCCTGGTTGCCGTTGCCGCGTTCGGCGGTGTCGTGTTTCCAGCCGTGACGCGCGGTGTCGAAGCTGCTGGTAACGAAGCCGACGTTGACGGGATCATAGACATCGTATCCGCGGTGGAATGACGTCGGGCGTTCCTCCGCGGGATTGAGGAGGTCGCGGAGCGTGGGGACGGAACCGTTGTGGAGATACGGGGCGCGGAGCCAGAGGCCGTCGAGAGGCGGCGATTGATAGCCGACGATGCGCACCATGTTGGGGCGATCGATGCCCATTTCCTTCACGCGGCGATTGGCTTCGTCGGCGGCGGCCTGGGTCCACGTGTCGAGTCGTTCGCGGTCGGTGCCGATTTCATCGGGGTCGACCGGCTTGTTGGTGAATTGGCCGCCGACCTCGTGGCAGGAGGCGCAATGCTGCGCGTAGAGCGGACGGCCGCGCTCGGCGAGTGCGGTGTCGATGGAAAATGGATACGCGGGCGGCGGGAGTTCGCTGAGGAAGTCGTCGAGTTCGGCCATGCGCTGGACGAACCAATCGCGGCGCTTGAGCGACCAGTTGAGTTCGTCGAGTGGAACGGTGGCGTCGGGCGCGGCGCCGAGGCCGAGGGCGGAGTCGATGAGGACGGAACGGACGGCGGGAGTGTCGCAGGACCAGTTGAGATAGAGGCCGTCTCCCTTACGGATTTTGAGATTCCAAACGGAGGGGAAGTCGGCCTGGCCGGTGGTGTTGTCGACGGCCATGCTCGTCATGAAATACTTCGTGAGATTCATCGGGTCGTCGCGACCGCGGCCCCAGTCGGGCCAACCCGGCCGGTTCATCCACGCGAGTTGATCCTTTTGGCGCTGCAGCGCGCGGCGGGTGAGCGGGATGATGGCGAAGCGGTAGAGCTGACGCTCGACGAACGAAAGTTTCACCTCGCGATCGATTTCGGCCAGCAAGGTGGAAGCGTTGAAGCGCGGGTCTTCGCCACAGGCGATGAGGAAGCGGAGCAGCGCCTGCACATCCGTGGTGTGCGACGGCGCGCCGACGACGATCTGCGGCGTTTCGTCTTCGGCGTGGCGCCAAGTGCCGGTGTGGCAGATGGCGCAGTTATTGGCGACGCGAGGGAAGCCGATGACGCGTTTGGTGAAACCCGAAGGGAGTTCGCGACCCTCTTCCCAGACGAGGCCGAAGGATTTGTAGCCGCCGGGGCCGGGCAGGTGTTCGGGAAACACGCGTGGCAGGACGAGCCAGACGTAGTAAGGAATGCCACGCGTATTCTCGGCGCCGATACTGCCGTATTTAAAACGCTCGCTTTGGTCGGCCCATTGAGGTTCGGGCTCTTCGCGGAGAAAATAGCGCCAGCTGAACCACGCGACGAAGACGCCGAACGCGACCAGCACGGCGGCGGCGATGAGGAGCTTTCGTTTGGTGCGGGGGGAGAGGGGCATGGCATCTTTAACCACGGATGGAGACGGAGGGACACGGATCAGGGGGTGTTTGAGAAGTATCCGCGTTCATCGGTGTTCATCCGTGGCTAAAATGTTTTCAGGTGTTCGATGAGGGCCTCTTTGTCGGCGGCGGAGAGGTCGGTGCCGTAAGCGGCGCCCTCGTGGCCGAAGTTGCCGTTGCCAGGAAGGGCGGTGTCGAAATGGAAGTAGCGGCGGGTGCCCTCGTGCGAAACGTCGCTGATGAAACCGACGTTTTGCGGGTCGTAGACATCGTATCCACGATAGAACGACGCGGGACGCTCGCGGGCAGGGTTGAGGAGATCGCGGAGCGTGGGAACGGAGCCGTTGTGGAGATAAGGAGCGCGGAGCCAGAGCCCGTCGAGCGGCTGGTTGGCGTAGCCGTTGGTTTTGCGAAAGTGGCTGAAGCGCTCCTCGGGGTAGGCGGCGTAGAGGAGGTTTTGGTTGGCGGCGAGTTCGGGCGTGTAGGAGTCGAGCCGATGGCGGTCGGTGCGGATCTCTTCGATCGGGGTGACGCGGCCGACGAACTCGCCGGAGAAATCAGTTCCGCTGCGGCCGTGACAGCCGGCGCAACGTTGCGCGTAGATCGTCGCGCCGCGCTGGGCGAGCGATGCGTCGATCGGGTAGGGGTAGGCGGGCGGTTTAGCGTCGTGGAGCCATGTTTCCATTTTCTTCATCGACGCGCGGTCGAGCGTGGGCGGGAGGGCGCCGGTGCCGAAGGCGGCGCTGCGATTGCGTTCCTCGACGGACGTGTTGTTGCCATCCCAATGGAGCGCCATGCCCTCGCGCGGACCTTGATTCCAGACGGAGGGAAGGTCGCAGTTTCCGACCCACTCGCGCTCGGGGAGTTTTTCCATCGGAAAGTTCAACAGGACCTTGGGCGGGTTGAACGTATCCACGCGGCCGGGACCGGCGTCGGGTTCGCGATCCATGAATTTGAAGCGGTCGCGGAGGAAGAGGAGCCGGCGGCGGCCGATGTCGATGGCGAGGTGACGGAGGATTTGGCGGTTGATGAAATCGTCGCGAATGCCGAAGCGCTCCATCTCGGCCATGATGCGTTCGGGGGTGAACTTTTCGCTCGTGGCAGCGTTGAAGAGGAAGCGTTCGAAGGCTTGAAGATCGAGCGTGTTGGCCGGCATCCCCGTGATGATGCGCGGCGGGCTTTGAGGCGTGTCGCGCACCGTGCCGACGTGGCAGGACGCGCAGTTCAGGAATACGCGGTCGATGCCTTGGACGTTGCGTTTCGAAACCCCGACGGGGAGATCGGCGTCGGTGGGACGCGACGGATCGAAGACGAAGCCGAGCGAAGCGAGGCCCCGGGATGGTTCGGGAAGGAGTTCGGGGAACATCGCGGGCAGCACTTTCCAGAGTGCGTAAGGGATGCCGGCGTCGCGTTCGCCGCCGGTGGAGCCGTATTTGAAATGATCTTCGAGGCTGGCGAAGGTAACGGGTTCGTCGCGGTTCAGCCGGACGGCGAAATAGAGTGCGAGCAGGAGAGCGAGAGCGGCGGCCGTGGCCCAAAGACGACGGGCGGTGTTGCGGGCGGGCTCGTATTGATAGCTGAGCGAAAACTTGAGGATCGGTCGGCGGCGTTGGCCGAGGTAAACCTGGCCGAGGTAGAGACCGGGAGCGACGAGGCGAATTTCGTCGCGGATGAAACGGGCGACGAGAGAGGTTTTCGAATAGTCGATGACAATGCAGTCGCGTCCATCGAACCAGCTTTCGCCGGGGTAAACGTCGGCTTTGATCGCGGTGAAGCCGAACGGAGTGATGCGATTGCGAAGGCAGCGTTGTGTAGGATCGAAGACTTTTCCCTGCCAGAGAAACCAGCGGGCGAACCATGCGATCAGACGGGCGAACCACGTGCCGGAGCAAGCAATGGCGGCGCCGGTGGCTTCGCCTTCGGGAATCGGGCCGGCGGGGCTGGCGGCGAACAAGGTATCGAGTTCGCTCGCGTTTCGTTTGAGGAGCTGGCGGGCGGTGAGAGACATTGCGCGCAGCCACGACTCGTTAGCGCGGGAACTTCAGAGCGAAGTCGACGAGGCGGGTTTTGCCCCACCAGACCTTGCCGAGGTAGATGCGGTTGGGTTCGTCGATGAGACGGATTTCGTCGCGGATCTTGCGGGCGAAGAGGGACGTCTTGGAGTAGTCGAGGACGATGCAGTCGCCGCCGTCGATCCAGCTCGGCGTGTGGTAAACGCGTGCGACGATCGCGTGGGCGCCGGCGATGGTGATCTTGTTGACGAGCGTGGCGCCCTGGCCGTCGGGGTCTTTGGTGAAAACTTTTCCCTGCCAAGCCAGCGCGTGAACGAAGCGAGCGATGAGGCGCGCCCAGAACGTGCCGGGGCAAACGATCGCCTCGCCTTGGGCGTCGCCTTCAGGAATCGGGCCGGCGGGACTGCGACGGAAAAGGTTGTCAAGTTCGGACTGGGAGAGGTGTTTGAGTTGGTCGAACGTGAGAGGAGCCGACGTGGAAGGAGAAGGGGATGGAGCGGCGGCGACGGTTCGCCCTACCGGTGTGGAGTGTTGGGCGGATTTCATTGTCAGAGGGTTTTGAGGTATTCGATGAGAGCGCGTTTATCGGGGTCGGGCAGATCGGTGCCGTAGTAGTGGCCGCGATCGGTGATGAAGTCGGGGCACTTGCTTGCGGCGAAAAGGAGCGGAGCGATCTCGTCCTTCATGAGCGCTTTCGCGGCGGCGGAATCGAGGCTCTGCAGTTTGATGCGAGCGAGAACCGTTTTGATTTTGAGGAAGAGCCGCGCGAGTTCTTTCGGGTCGGTGTCGGGATCGAGGTTGGCGAGGAGATTCACGGGCGTGCCCTCGGGGATCGGACCGATGCGGAAATAGCCGTCGGGATCGAGGTGAGGTTTGAGAATCACGCGCAGAGCGGTCGGCAGCGCGGCGGCCTGAATCTGGATTTCGCATTCGCGCGTCGTGCGCCAGATGGAGTCGCGATCGAGGCGGCGCTCGGGCCAGAGAAGTTTTTCGACGGCGTCGTTGAACGCTTCCATGCGGCCGTCGACCGACGGATCGCCGGTGAACTTGCCGAGGGCGTTGTTGTGGAAGAACGGAGCGGACGTCCACAGGCTGATGAGCGAGGCGGGGCGATAATAGCCGGGGCCTCCAGAGGGAGATTTAAACTCCTCCATCCGGTCGGTGTAGGGATTATACACATCGATCGGCGCGACGGGTGGGAGGTTCTTGTAGGTCTCGGAGGAAAAGTTGGCCCAGATGTGTCCGGCCTTGGCATTGGTGCCGAAGGCGCGACCGGCATTGGTGCCGATTTCGGTGACGGAGTAGCGGCGCTCGTCGGCGAGGAAGTTGCCCTCGAGGAAATCGGGTTCGAGAACGGCTTGGGCGAACCAGGCTTTCTCGTTGGCGCCGGGTGGCGGGCGTTTGCTCGAGTGGCACGACGCGCAATTCTGACCGAACGCGATGGCGCCGCGGCGGAGGATGGCGGGATCGTCGGTGAGGTGTTTTTGTCCGCCGGGAGCGTCAGCGAGCCGCAACGGCTGCAGCCGCATGAAGAACTTGGCGATGTTGTTGAACTTGTCCTGGGTCGCGAGCCAGTAAACGGAGTGTTCCTGCGCGGTGGAGATTTCGAACGGCTTTTGGCTGGTGAGCCCGACGAGGGCGTTGTGCTGCTGCAGCCAGTGCTGCGAATACATGCCGATGTTGACGTAAACGCGGAGCGTGGCACCGGGGACGCCGACGGAATCGGCGCCGTCTTTGAGGACCATGGGAACCTTCATGGCGCCGGAATTGGCGTCGGGCGCGACGCCGGGCATGAGGCGCGTTTCCTCGCTGGAAATGACCTCGTCGTGGCCGGCGGCGAGGCGTTCGCCGAGCAGGAAGATCGGGTTAATTGTATTCGGATTATTGATATTGTCGGTGGCGATGCGCGAAGTGTCGGAGGTCCCGGGCGGCTGATTCTTCAGCATTTCCCAAAAGAGCCCGCCTTCCTTGACCTTGTGGGCGAACGTGCGGCCCTCGCGGATGTATTGGTTGCCGATGGCGGAGGAGAGGTTTTCCCATTTCGGGTTGGCGGGATCGTCGGGCGGCGAGAGGGGATTGAAGGCGATGTGGCAGGAGCCGCACGAGATGCCCACGCGGTAGGGGCGAACGAGTTGGGGATCGGACGCGTAATCGGGATCGGAGTAGTAACGCGCGCCGTCCCATTTCTTGCGGGCTTTCTCGTCGAAGTCGGGATTCGGGAAGAGACGGAAGCCCATGATACCGGTGGGGCGGCCATAGACATTGGGATCGATGGCGGCGTGTTCGGGTTCGACGGCTTCGTCGATCCAGACGCCGTATTCGTCGGGCTTGGACGCGGTGCGGAAGCCGGGCTGGTTGATGAGGCCCATCTCGCGGAAGCGCTCGGGGCGTTTGCGGGAATCGATGGTGAGCAGGAGATCGATGAGGCCGAAGCTTTCGCGGGACATGCGATCCCAGAACTGTTCGTCGCCGCCGCACCAGAGATTCCAGGTGTTGCGGCCTTTGATTTCGTCTTCGGTGAGCTGAATGCCGCCGTCCATTGCGGCGAATACATCGACAGCGAGTTCGGGAAAGTCGGCGGCGGTGCGACCACCGGCGTCGTCCTTGAGGGAGCCGGGTCGATTGCAACCGGCGGTTACGACGAGCGCGGCGAAAGCACAGCCGAGGCCCGTCCACAGGGCGGAGGTTTTGTCCATGCGAAGCAGGGGTTTTCGAAGGGAAAAACGGGGTGACAAACGGGAGGGGAACCCGTGGGGCAGCGCCGAGGATGTATGCGACCGGTTTGCAGGAGGCGACGTTTTCAATGGCGGCAACGGCCTAAACTTGTATCAGAAAAATACCGACAACGCTGCGGGAGGGTGGGGCGGGTGCGACGACCCGGCGTTGACCGGCGGGGGTCGAAGGGCCGCCCTGCCGGGGTATTTGGGCGGCCGGAGTTGTGGCTTGCTCCGGGGGGAGGTGGGTGGCTTGCTCGACAACTCGTTTTTACCAGCAATGCACCGCACACATCACTGCGCCCAACTCACTTCCGCTGACCTCGAAAAGACCGCTTCGTTGATCGGCTGGGTGGATACGATCCGCGATCAAGGCGGCATCATCTTCGTCGACCTGCGCGATCGTAAAGGCGTGACGCAGATCAAGCTCGAGGCGCACGACAATGCGAAGCTCGCGGAGCAATTGAAGCATTTGAAGCCGGAGTCGGTGATCGAAGTGTCCGGCAAGGTCGTGCGTCGGCCGGCGGGCACGGAGAACAAGAACCTGCCGACGGGGGAAATCGAAGTCGAGGCGAGCGCGCTGGAGATTCACAATATTTCGGATACGCCCCCGTTCCCGCTCGACGACGCCGGGGGCGACAAGGTGAACGAAGACCTGCGGCTCACGTATCGTTATCTCGATCTGCGCCGGCCGAAGATGCGGAAGAATCTTTTCGTGCGGCACAAGGCGACGAAGGCGATCCGGGACTATTTCGATTCGCAGGAGTTCATCGAGGTGGAGACGCCGGCTTTGTTCAAAAGCACGCCGGAAGGCGCCCGCGAGTATTTGGTTCCCTCACGCATTCATGCGGGGCAGTTTTATGCGCTCTCGCAGTCGCCGCAGCAGTTCAAGCAGATCCTGATGGTGGCGGGCGTGGAGCGGTATTTCCAGATCGCGCGGTGTTTTCGCGACGAGGATCTGCGCGCCGATCGGCAGATGGAATTCACGCAGGTGGACGTCGAGGCGTCGTTCATCACGCGCGAGGATGTTTATGCGCTCTTCGAAGGCATGTTGAAGAAAGTGTGGAAGGAAGTTCTCGATGTGGACATTCCGACGCCCTTCCTGCGGATGCCGTTTGTCGAAGCGATGAACCGCTATGGCGTGGACAAACCGGACCTGCGTTTTGGGTTGGAGCTCGTGGAGCTGTCGGAGACGTTCCGCAACTCGGCCTTCAAAGTGTTTCAGTCCACGGTGGCCAGCGGTGGGGTGATCAAGGCGCTCAACGCGAAAGGGCTGTCCGACATCACGCAAGGCGAGCTGAAGAACCTCGAAGACGTTGCGAAATCGCTCGGAGCGAAAGGACTGGCGTTCATCAAGGTGGAAGGCGGCGAATGGAAATCGCCGATCGTGAAATTCTTCACGGACGCGGAGAAGGCGGAGCTGACGCAGAAGTTGAACATGGAGGAAGGCGACATCGTGTTCTTCGCGGCGGCGCCGTGGGAGAAGGCGTGTGCGATCCTGGGGCGTTTGCGGTTGGAATCGGCGCAACTGCTCGTGAAGCGCGGCAAGATGACGATTCGTCACGACGACTGGAGATTCCTGTGGGTCGTCGATTTTCCGCTGATGAGTTACGACGAGGCGGAGAACCGCTACGTGGCGACGCACCATCCGTTCACGGCGCCGGTGGCCGAAGACGCGGCGTTGCTCGACAGCGATCCGAAGAAAGTGCGCGGGCAGCACTATGACGTTGTATTGAACGGCATGGAGCTCGGCGGCGGATCGATTCGTATTCACCAGCCGGCGCTGCAGAAGAAAGTTTTCGAGGATGTATTGAAGATTCCGCAGGACGTCGTGGAGAGCCGTTTCGGCTATATGTTGAAAGCGTTCACGTATGGCGCGCCGCCGCATGGTGGCATTGCGTTCGGGCTCGATCGCATGGTCGCGCTGTTGTGTGGCACGACGAGCATTCGCGACGTGATCGCGTTTCCGAAGACGCAAAAAGGGCAGGATCTCATGGCGCAGAGCCCGACTCCGGTGACGGCGCGGCAGCTGAAAGAGCTGCATATAGCGACCGTGATGCCGGAGTAAGTGTCGGCGTCAGAGCCCGCGAGCGAGCGGGGAAATAGAGCGATCGGACGAGGGCGGGTCGAAGACCCGCCCTACTTTTTTGGGGACGAGCGATGCTGGCACAGCCTCTGCTTTTGGCGGGTTAGCGCGATCGGACAGATCGTGCTGCTCAACCAACCACGATTCGACCTCAAATTATGAAGCTACGGTCCCAGCACTTAACCGGCGGCCTGAAGATGGCAGGCCTTCTTGCATTGCTCGCGTTACCCAGCGCGTTCGGACAGGAGGCGGCGGCCGACGCGCCTGCGTATGCGAGTTACGAGGCGTTCGCCGAGACCGCGGGGTTCACCGCGTTCACGGTGAACAACCTCTGGATTCTGATCTCCGCGATGTTCGTCTTTCTGATGCATCTTGGATTCGCCTCGCTGGAGTCGGGACTCACGCAGTCGAAAAACACGGTCAACGTTCTCTTCAAGAACCTGCTCGTCGTGTGCATCGGCCTGATCACGTATGCGCTTTATGGCTTCAACGCGATGTATCCGGGCGACTTCAACGGCTACTTCGCGTTCGGCAAGTGGTTCGCGGTCGACAACGCGGACGTGAGCATGATGACCGATTCCTACGCGGCTTATACGTGGTGGACGGACTTCATCTTCCAGGCGATGTTCGCGGCGACGGCGGCGACGATCGTTTCGGGTGCGGTCGCGGAGCGGGTGAAGTTCGGCACGTTCCTCGTCTATACGGTCCTGCTGGTGACCTTTGTCTATCCGATGACCGGTTCCTGGAAGTGGGGCGGCGGCTGGCTCGATGGCATGGGCTTCTATGATTTCGCGGGCTCGACGCTCGTGCACGGCTTCGGTGGCTTTGCGGCGCTCGCAGCGGTGATGGTGCTCGGGCCTCGCCGCGGCAAGTATGTCGACGGCAAGATTCGTCCGATCCTGGGCCACTCGATGCCCCTTGCGATGATCGGCGTGCTGCTCCTGTGGCTCGGCTGGTATGGTTTCAACGGCGGCTCGGTGCTGAGCGCGGATCCGCGCGGTGTATCGTATGTGTTCGTGACGACGACGCTCGCGGCGGCGGCGGGTGCGCTGGCGGCCAGCCTGACCTCGTGGGTCGTGTTGAAGAAGCCGGACTTTTCGATGGGTCTGAACGGCGTGCTCGCGGGGTTGGTCGGCATCACGGCCGGCGCGGACACCGTCGGGATGGCATCGTCGATCATCATCGGTCTGATCGCGGGCGTGATCGTGTTCTTCTCCATTCTCTTCTTCGATCGGGTCAAGATCGACGATCCGGTCGGCGCGATCTCGGTGCACGGCGTGTGCGGCATCTGGGGCACGCTCGCGGTGGGCATCTTCTCGACCAACGCGGATCACAGCTTCGTGACGCAGCTCATCGGTTGCGTGACGGTGATCGTGACGGCGTTCGTCGCGTCCTACATCATCTCCATCGCGCTGAAGGCCATCATGGGCATTCGGGTGTCGCCGGAAGAGGAGACCGAAGGTCTCGATATCGGCGAGCACGGCAACGAAGCTTATCCTGACTTCACCGCCGCTCATAAGTGATCCACCGGCTGCCGGTGGAGCGGCCATGACCTTGCTCGTGGTCGCCCCGGCAGCTAACCAACCACTCACTCTTACAACTTATCCTGCATGAAACTCATCATCGCCATCATCAAGCCGTTCAAACTCGAAGAAGTGAAGGCCGCGTTGGCCGAGATCAACGTCGAGGGCATGACCGTGACCGAAGTCAAAGGCTTCGGCCGGCAGAAGGGGCACACGGAAATCTATCGTGGCAGCGAATACACGGTGGACTTCCTTCCGAAGGTGAAGATCGAAGTCGCCACCGCGGACGCGATGGTCGGCAAAGCAGTCGATGCGATCGTGAAATCGGCGAAGACCGGAAAAATCGGCGACGGCAAAGTGTTTGTGCTGCCCGTCGAGGATGTGATCCGCATTCGCACCGACGAGCGGGGCGAAGCGGCGATCTAAGCGCCTGTAGTCCGTAAGTTCTTTGCAACCGGCTCCGTGATGAACGGGGCCGGTTTTTTTGTTCCATGACACGACCGCTTGGCGGACCTGGTATCAATTTTGCTCAACGAAGGGCCGATTATGAGAAGTTTGCTTCATCTAGTTCGCCCCATCATTGCAGCCGGGTTGTGCTGGTTTACCAGCCTCGTGGCTTTTGCGCAGGAGGAGCCGGCGGCACCGCCGGCTGAACCTACCATCGAGCAGCGGATCGCCGACCTCGAAGCGTATGTAAACAACACGGCGCGCACCGAAGGTGTCGCCTCGAAGATTCCCGGGCCGGGTCCTGGTCACAACGCTTGGCAGATGGTGAGCACGGCGCTTGTGATCTTCATGACGTTGCCCGGCCTGGCGCTGTTTTACGGCGGCTTGGTGCGCAAAAAGAATGTGCTTTCGGTGCTGGCGCAGTGCCTCGGCATCGCGGGTTTGGTTGCGATCCTGTGGTGGGCGATCGGCTACAGCCTGGCATTTTCGGGGGGCAACAGCTTCATCGGCGACACGGCGAATGCGTTTCTGAATGGCGTCGAGCCGACGTCCACGGGCGCCGGGTATGTGTGGATCAGCGACATGATGTGGGCGATGTTTCAGCTGAGCTTCGCCATCATCACGCCGGCTCTGATCGTCGGTGCGATTGCCGAGCGCATGAAGTTTCTCGCGGTGCTGGTGTTCGTCGGACTGTGGATGTTCGCGGTTTATTTTCCCTTCGCGCACATGGTGTGGTCGGGCACGGGTTTGATGTGCGGTCCGCTGAACCCGAACGCGGGCATCAAGGCGATCGACTTCGCAGGTGGCACGGTGGTGCACATGACCTCGGGGTGGAGCGCGCTCGTGTTGTGCATCATTCTCGGCAAGCGTCGCGGCTTCGGAAAAGAAGCGATGCCCCCGCACTCGATGGTGCTGTGCATGATCGGCACGGGGATGCTGTGGGTGGGCTGGTATGGTTTTAATGCGGGCTCGGCGCTCGGCGCGGACGCGATCGCGTCGAATGCGTTTGCGACCACGACGCTGGCGGCGGCGACGGCGGGTTTTGTGTGGGCGCTAACCGAATGGATTGTGCGCGGTCACCCGAGCGTGCTCGGATTCTGCTCCGGCATCGTGGCGGGGTTGGTGGTGATCACGCCGGCGGCCGGATTCGTTTCGGTGAGCTCGGCGGTGATCATGGGCATCATCGCCGGTATTGTTCCTTACCTCGCGGTGGCGCATCTGAAGAAGATGCTCGGTTACGATGACGCGCTGGACACGTTCGGCGTGCACGGCGTCGGCGGCACCTTGGGCGCGATCCTCACGGGCATCTTTGCGGACGAGAAGGTCAACTCGGTCGTCGACGGCCTCAAGGACGGCCTCGTGCTGGAACAGGTGAAGGCGGTTTTGTTAACGATCGTGTGGAGCGTCGTAGCGACGACGATCATCGCGTTCATCGTGAAGGCGACGGTCGGACTGCGCGCTTCGCCCGAGGTCGAATCGGCTGGGCTTGATATCAGCGAGCACGGCGAAGAAGGCTATATCGGTTAACCCTTAAATCCTGACGCCATGAAACTTGTTACTGCCATCATCAAGCCGTTCAAACTCGAGGAAGTGAAAGCTGCCCTCTCCGAAGTCGGAATCGAGGGTATGACTGTCACCGAAGTGAAAGGCTTCGGCCGGCAGAAGGGTCATACCGAGATCTACCGCGGCAGCGAATACACAGTGGATTTCCTGCCGAAGGTGAAGATCGAGATCGCGACGACCGACGCACTGGTTGGCAAAGCGATCGATGCGATCATCAAGTCGGCGAAAACGGGGAAGATCGGCGACGGAAAGATCTTCGTGACGCCAGTCGAGGACGTGATCCGCATCCGCACGGACGAGCGCGGCGACGCCGCGCTTTGATCGACGACTTGGAGGTTTTAATCGGACGGCCGGCCTGGAACGGGCCGGCCTTTCTTTTTGCGGCTGAGCCGGATCGCACTTGCGGAGGGGGGAGAAGCAGATGAGCTTCACGGGCGTAATTCAATTTTGACCCATGAAACTGATCATCGCCGTCATCAAACCGTTCAAACTCGAGGAAGTGAAAGCCGCCCTTTCGGGCATCGGTGTCGAAGGAATGACCGTGACGGAAGTGAAAGGCTTTGGGCGCCAGAAAGGACACACGGAGATTTATCGGGGAAGCGAATACACGGTGGATTTCCTGCCGAAGGTGAAAGTCGAGATCGCGACCTCGGATGCGATCGCGCCGAAAGTCGTCGAAACGATCGTCCGCACGGCGAAGACCGGGAAGATCGGCGACGGCAAGGTGTTCGTGTTGCCGGTCGAAGATGTGATCCGCATCCGCACCGACGAACGCGGTGAAGGCGCGGTCTAGCCGCGAATTTCTCTGGATTTTGTCACGAGCCGATCTCTTGCAGGAGATCGGCTTTTTGTTGGGTTACGCGATCGCGGAGCTGGTCGCGTGGCGGCGAGACTGCTTCAGGGCTGGAAACGAATCCAGCGCTCGTCGATCGGATCGCCCCGCGAGCTGAGCCCATGATGCCGCCAGGTGTCGCCGCTGACTTCCCCACCGAAAGAAAGCTCGGCGCCGACACGGGAATTATCGCGGGAGAAGAAGTCGATTTTTTCAACGTAGCGCCCGTTTTCGAACGTGAATGTGCCGCCGCCCGTGCCGGAGAATTCACCGGTTTCGATGTTGATGGCGACCCATTGGAAGCGCGTGCCGGAGAGAATTTTCAGCGTGCGACGAGCGCGCAGCGGCATCTCTTGGAACGTGCCGTTGACGTTGCGGCCGTTGATGCGCCAGACGCCGGCGAGGGGGTTTTCAGCGCGATCGAGGCGGGTCCAGATTTGCGTGGATTCGCCGGGAGGAGTGATATGCAGCGTGTCGTTTTCCAGTCGGAGTTGGAGATGGAGATCCTGGCCGACCTCCTGCGGCTCCGCGGAGTCGAATTGAATCGTGCTGCGGGCGGTGGAGTCTGGGTTGATCACGTAGGTTCCGCCTCTCGTGCGCTCGAATTTGCCGGGGCTGAAGGTGGCGATGGACCAATAGTTCGCCGTGACGGTGAGCACATGCTTGGGCTCGCCTTCGATTTGCCAGGCGCCGACGAGATCTTCGGCGGTGAGTTCCGCGGGCGAATCCGTGGTGGCGCCCACGGCAGAGACGGCGAGTCCGATCAAGGCGAGAAAGGGTAGGAGTAACGTTTTCACGGGGCGAAGTTGAAGCGAGGTGGGCCGAGAGGAAAGGAGTTCCGTGCGAGATGGGTGGATCGTTTTGTTGGCGTCCGCCTGGAGCGAGGACGCGGGGAAGCCCTGCGTGTGCGGATGCAAGTTCGTCCGCGCGATGGTCGGTCGGTGATCGAATGCCTGTCATCGCGACGCTCCTTGCAGGAGATTGGATTTATGCTGGCTGCGTAACCTTACGTGAGGTCCGCCGTTGATTTTGACAGAAGGAAAGTGGCAAGCAGGATTTTATAGATGATGTTTATTGCTCGTGTGTTGCAAATCTTTTCCTCGGTTGGAGTCGGGACGTTTTTCTTCGTTGCAGGCACATGTGACATGCACGCCGCGGTGGTGGAGTGGGTGGGCGAAGAAACGCGGGTGCTCGGTGTCAGCCAACACGAAGGGGGCGTCTTCGTTGCGACGGAGAACGGACTTTGGCGACGGAAAGAGTCGGAAAAGAAGTTCGCGGTGGCGTGGCGGGCGGCGGCGAAAGGTGTCGTCAGCAGCGGTCCGCTGGTGGAGGGCGGAAAGATTTTTCTGGTGGTGAACAACGAGCTCCTGGAGTCACCGGTGGCGCCGGTGCTGGAGTTCAAGGCGGTGTCGGTGGGCGCGGAAGTGTGGGCGTTGCCGCGACGTGTGGGGGATCGCTGGGTGGTGCAGACCGATCGAGGGGTTCGGCAGAGTCGCGATCTGAAAAAGTGGGACGCGCTTTTTCCGGAAGGAGGAACGGAGGCGAAACATCTCGCGTGGCATGAGGGCGCGTGGTGGGCGCTGGCGACGCCGCCGCCGATGGCGAATGAAACGGAAACGGGCGATGAGGAAGAGTGGGACGAAGAGATGGATTACTATCCCGAGCTGAGCGGAGGGATGCTGGGCGCTGCGACATTCACTTACGAAGTCCGTCGGTCGACGGACCTGAAAAATTGGAAGAAAGTTCGGGATGCGGAACTGTCGTTGATCAGCGTCGGATTGTTCTCTTTTGGTGGGAAGCTGCTCGAAATCGGCGAGGCCGGGGTTGGTATCATCCCGCTCGATCCGGAGCATGAAGTCACCTGGGCCGACGCATCGGAGATGATCGCGAGCGCCGCGGTCGTGGGAGACCGGCTGTGGGCGATTACGGGAGGAGGAGTCCTGGTTTCTGGAGAAAACGATCCAGAGCAGTGGACGTGGATGAATCACGACGAAACGAGCCGGGCGTTGTCGAGCGCACCGAGCGCGCTGGCTGCATTGGGGCGGGAGGTCGCGATCGGGAGTGAGCGCGGGCAGGTCGTGCTATTGGATGAGCACGATCAAACTCGGCTGGCCGCCGGCGGGCTAGCCTTTGCGCCGCCGGCTGCGCCCGCCGGGCTGTTGGCCGCGGCGCTTCCGCCGAAGACAAAGCAGATCGTGACCGCGGGTGGAAAATACCTGGCCAACACCTGGGCCAAGAATGGTCTCTGGGCGGCCGAACCGGGCGGCCCGTGGCGCAATGTCGCCGCCTTCGGGCAGGAGCTGAATTCCATCGCCAGCCTCGATGACCGGGTGCTCGCCATTGTGGGCTACAGCGGTGTTCTGCTCTGGGATGCCGCGGCCGGGCGGACCCTGCCGGTGGAGCCGCCGCCGGTGAACTCCTTCAGCACGGTGCATGCGGTGAACGGCCGTTTCTTCGGCATCGGCTCGGCCGGGCAACTGATCGAACTCGGCGCCGACGGCCGCTGGCAGCTGATCACGCTGCCCAGCGACGATCCGAATTTCGGCGTGTTCAGCATAACCCACCACGACGGCCATTTCCTGGTCTCGCCCGTGCGGGAGGCCGGTTTGTATCGCACGGCGGATTTTAAGAACTGGACCTATGCGCCCATGAAGGGTGGCAACACGCGGTTCGGACGGCTGTTCAACACGGGCCACCGCCTGCTCGCGGTGCAGCACTTCGGCTCGCGAGACAAGGACGCGACGCCCGTGGAGCTCGCGGTCTCCACCGACGGCGTGGCCTGGCAGGAGATCAAGGGTATCGTCACGAGCCGCGACAGTTACTTCCGTGGCGCCTTGCACGACGGACGGCGGCACGTGCTGGTGTTTACGCGCGAACTTTGGGTGAGCGAAGGCGACGACGCGCAGAACTGGAGCCGCGTGCCCGTCGAGCCCGATTCGTTCTTTGAGATTTCCAACGACCGGCTGGTCGCCGCCACGGGGGAGGGGCTGATGGCGCGGGCCGCCGGCGCCCTGACCTTTGCCGAGCCGGCGGCTACGCGGGTCGCCCGGTCGCTCGCCGTGGCGACCTCCTGGCAGGCAGCCGGTCCCGCCGCAGTGGCGGAACGCAAGAGGCAGGAAGCGCTGGCCAAGGCCGCCGCCGAGGCGATCCCGGCGACCGTGCGCGGGGCGCAGGAGATGGCGGAGGCGTTCCTCGCGTTTGAAGAACTCTACGTGCGCGGCGAGTCCCGGCGCAAACTGGCGCAGGAAGCGGTGAAGGTTTATAAAGTAGTGAAAGAACATCGCCCGGCCGCGCTGGCCGACGTGGCGGAGACGCTCGCGATCACGGTGATCAATCTGCAGCCGAATGATATTCGCACGACGGCGTATCTGGTGCATCACATGCCGGAGTTTAAGCGGCGGGTGCAGGCGCTCTACGGGAAGAGTTATTCGAGGGTGTATTGGGACATTCAGAAGTCGAAAGGCTACAACACGACGAACGAGTTCGAGGTGGATATCGTGAAGGAGCTGCTGATGAGCTACACCGATAACAGCTACTTGAGTCGCGTCTCGTATCCGAAGATTCCGCAAAACTACCCGACCTTCGATCCGGACGCGGGGCGCATGTCGGTGGCGCTGCAGGGCGCCGACAAGGCGCCGTATGAGGGCGATCCGGTCCGCGAAAATCTGCGCAAGGGCTGGGGGGGCGCGGCGCTGGATCGCGACATCCAGCACACGAACGCGCTGGGAATTCGAGCGACGCCGGCCTTGCGTCACCTGTGGTTGGTAGCGGCGCGGACCCTGTGGCCCGGAGCCGCTCCGCGCGATAACCAGGAGTTGTTCGCGCGCTCGATGAAGGAGAAGGCGAACGCGGGTTCGATCTTTGCCTTGGATTCACTCGCGCTGGATGCGCGCAAGGCGGGACGGACGGACGAGTTTGCGTCGTATCGTGATCTGGCGGTGGAGCGTGGGATCGCCGCGTCGCGTTATCGGAGTTACGCGGAAGATATGGCGGCCGCACTTGCAGCGGTCACGGACGCCGAGAAAAACACGGTGGCCGCGATGAAAGCCCACAACGACAAGATGGCGGCTTCGAACGATGCGTTGAGACAACTCATGGCCAAGCGCGCGGAGTTGCTCGCGGACGCGCAGAAGCGGGAGGCGGCAGACGGCGGCGTGCTCACGGCGGAGGAGGAACGCTCCCGCTCACAGCAACGCGCCGCCCTGGAAGCGATTCCGGGCGCCGCTGAGCGCGCCAAAGCGTTGGCCGAGCATGAGGCGCAGTGGGCGGAGAAGATTCGTTATCGCGATCTCGCGATCCAACTCGCACGCGCCGCGGATGCGGCGGATGCGTCGCGCGCAGACTTGCTCAAGGCGGCGAAGACATCGTTTGGCGATTTGTTCGGAAAAATTCCGGAGCATCTGTCGAACAAACTATCGCTCTCCGCGTTGGTCGGCGTGATTGACAACAAAGTGAGTCGTGAGCGCCGCGTGGAAATTTTGGACGCCGTGCTAAAGGAAGTGCCGACGCTCGCCGACGTGTGGGCGATGCGGGCGGATCTTCACCTCGAAGATGGCGAGATCGACAAAGCCGCGGGCAAGCTCGCGGTGGCGCAAACGATCAACGCGCAGGATGCGGCGGTGCAGCGAGTGACGGCCAAGCTGCGCTCGCAGCAAGCGTCGCGCATCGGGGCGGACGAGGATGAAGAGGCGGACGCGATAGCCGATCTCTTCATGCAGGCCTTTGCCCAGCCTTCGACAGGAACGCAAACCGGGCCCGATGCCAAGGCTCAGGCCAACACGCCGGAGGCGGACTACGCTATCGGGCTTGAGTATGAGCAGGGGAAGCGCGGCGCGACTGTCGAAGAACGGATCCAAGAGGCGCGCATCCACTACGTGCGAGCGGCGGAGGCCGATTACGTGCCGGCGATGTTGGGCGCGGTGCGCATCGCCAATGCGAGTTTGCAGCATCTCAAGCTCGACGCGTCGCAGCGCACGGTGGTCGAAAACGAGATCATTCGTTGGGTGAGCGCGGCCGCGAACCTCGGCAACGGCGAGGCCTTGCGGGTGCGCGCGGGCTGGAAGTTGAACGGTCAGGCTGGGTTCGAGCGGAACCTCGGCCTCGCGATGCTGGACCTGGAAAAGGCCGCCGAGTCAGGCGACGTGCCGTCGATGCGCATCCTCGCCCAGGCGGCGCATGCGGGCGAGTGGGGCGCGCCCGAGAAAGTGGAATACTGGCTCGAAAAGGCGCAGCTCGCGGGCGATCCCGAGGCCGGCAAACTATTGCAGCAAGTCATGCAGGAAAAATACGGGGACCCCGCCGCAGTGCCCGAAACGGTGTTGCGTGATGTGCCGATGGAGCTGTTTCGCGCGATCAAGAGTCTGCATAATCAAAAGCCCAGCTTCCCGTGGGGGCTTGCGCAGATGGAGCAGTTGCGTCCGGCGATTCTCGGCGACGACGTTTACGACGAGCAGGAGCGCGCGTTGTTGGCTGAGTTCCAGAAACCGGTCTTCCACGTGCGCTTGGTCGCGGCGAAGTCGCCGGTTTTCAATCCGGAGGACCTCGTGCTCGCGGGCAGTTTCACGAGCCCGGCGCGCCAGGCGTTTGGCGATTTCGCTCCGTTGAAGGGCGAGGCGCAACGGGCGTTGTGGCTGGAAAGCGGGAACGTGGGCTGGACCAAGGTCGTGGCCTACGCGCAGCAAGGCAGCACGCAACAGCAAGAGATCGTCACGCTGCTGAGGCGTTCGCTCGCGGGCGCTTGGGAACAGAGTTCGGCCAACAATGAATTCCAAGCGCTACGGACCGCGCTCGATCGCTACCGAAACAGTTCGGCGAGATTGAAAGGCGGAGAACACGCGCTGGCTCTCGCACTGCTGCACGAGGCCTGTGTGGCGCTGGACCGGATGGTCAAGGACGCTGTGCCGGACTTCCTCTACTCTGACTTAAAACCGGCCGCGGGAAAGTGAGCCGAGCGAAGTGGTGAATTTGGTTTTTCCCAATCCGGATAAGTTGTCACCGGCGAAGCGGCGGCTGGCCCTAGTGGGAGGACGCGCGGCATGCGGCCTCGCGCCGGTGATGATGGCGGGCCTGCTCGGTGCGGCGGTGGCGCATTTCTTTTTCGAAGTCGGCAACTATGCGGAGGCGCGGACGCGTTATGCGGTGGGCTTGCTGTTGCTGTTTCTCTTTGTGCCGGTCACGGGCGGGATTTGGTATTTCGCGCGGAGATTGGTGCGCGAGCTGCGCTCGGAGGAGAAAAAATCGGAGGGGAAGCTGTGATCGGACGCGCGGTGTGGGTGGCGTTGCTGTTGAGTGCGTCGCTGGGCGCGGCGGAAAGGTGGCAGTTGCCGCGTCAGGTGTTCCCTCATGAGGTCGCCGTGGCGGGGGAGAATGTTTTCGTCGCGTCGACCGCTGGTCTGTGGCGTTTGAATGCGGAGGGTAAGGTGAAGCGCATCGGTCCGGCAAAGCGGGCGGCGTGGCCGATCACCGGACCGGAGAACCGGCTGTGGTGGCTGCAGGATGCGCAGGTGGTGGAACTCGATGCGATCACGCGCGAGGTGCGCCCTGTGCGCTCGCTCGAGACGAAGCGCGTTGGCGTGGTGTCGCAGCGGCACGGAGTTTATTTCGTCGATGACGAATCGGGTCTGATGTGGAGCCGCGATGGCGAGACGTGGCACGGGCCGGTTCAGGAAGCACAGCACGGCGCGGCCATTGATCGTCTCGGTGCCGAATGGTGGGCAATCACCAATCCGGCGTCGGCGGATGCGAACAAGTTTGTGCTTAGTCGCTCGGTGGATCTGCAAACGTGGACGCAGGCCGCGGAGTTTCTTAGCGTCCAACCCGGTTCCTTGGCGGCGGGATCCGGCGTGATCTTGGTTTCGGAGGTGGGAGGCGTGCGCGTGTTTGATCCACGCGAACCGGTGCGGCCGGTGTTCGTGTCGGTTGGACCGGACGACGAGCGGCCGGCGGTGTATTTTGAACACAGCTGCTTCTGGGTGCAGGGTGAGCGCGATGGATTGTGGCGTTCGGCAGACGGGCGCAATTGGCAGAACCTCGCCGCCAGTTTGAAACTGCTGGGAGCGCCGCTGGTGCAGATCGGTTTCGCGCGCGATGCGCTCGTGCTCGCGGGCTACACGGGTCGCGTGGTGCGCGTGCCGCTGAGCGCGCTGCCGCCGATTTCTCAACATTTGCCATGAAGACAATAGGTATCCTGATCGTCGGTTTGTCCCTCTGCAGCGCCCGTCTTTTCGCCACGGGCGGATCGGCCTCGGTTGAACCGGTCGTGATCGAGGGGCTGGGAGTGAAAGTCCATCGCATGGTCGCGATGATGAAGCATCTGAACATGACCAACCAGCAAGCGGCGGAGAAGCTCTCCGCGGTCATTTTCGAAGATGGTCAAATCGATGAGACTGAGCGGCGCCTGATTGATGCGCTCAGCGCGGAGAAGTTTTCGATCATCGTGCGTCCGGCTGCGGGCACCAAGAATGCGCCGAGGGAGGTGGTGTCGAGGGGAGCCTTAGAGCTGATCGCGGCGGTGGATGCGATCGCGCCGAAACCCTGAAGGGACTGAAGCGATGACACTGACGATGCTGGTGATTCTTTTTGGTGCTATACTGCTGCACGGTGGTGTGCTGGCATTCATGATCCCTGCCCAGATGTGGAGCGGGTTGACACGCCGTGGTTCGCGCTGGGCGAATCAGGCGTCGACGTCGGGGATGCTGATTTTTGCGGGCCTCGGTTGGATCGGCGTGACGTTGCTCGTGATGTATAGTCATGCGCTGTGGCTGGGCTGGCGCTCGACGAACTGGACCGAGGTGGAAGGCACGGTGTTGGAAAGTCGGCTCGTGGAAACGCAGTTGGTGCGCACGACGAATTTCTCGTATCGGCCGGAGGTGATCTACGGATTCATCGTGAATGGTGAGGAGCAGCGCGGCACGCGAGTAGATGCTGCCGGTTCGTCAACTTTGGATCGCGAATTCGTCGAAGAAGAATTGCGCACGCGTTATGCGCCGGGGGCAAAGGTCACGGTGTATGTTGATCGGAGCGACGCGACACGCTCGGTGCTCGTGCGCGGGGTGCCGCCGAAGGCCGCGATTTTTGCAAGCTTGGGAGCGGCCTTTCTGGCGGTGGCCGTGTGGCAATTGCGCGCGTTGTTTCGTGATTGGGAGGGAGATGGGCTCGTTGCGTCAGAACCGAGACGGAAGAAGCAGGGGAAACGCCGGTGAGCGCTTGCGCGGTCAGTTCAGTCGCGTGCGAAAGCGAGGCGCCCTTTTGGCGGCGGCTGCTTCGGGCCCTCGGTATCGGGTTAATGGCTACATTCGCGGGAGCGGCGGCAGGTGCCGTCCTGTTGGCGTTGTTCGGCGCCGCGGTGGAGGGCTGGTCGGCGTGGCGCTCCATTCCGCCTTTTCTCTTTTATGGCGTCATTTTCGGGCCGGTGCTGGCGTGGCCGGTGACGTTAGTCGTGTTGCCCGCGGTGTGGGTGGTTGTCCCGCGGCGCTTTCGTCGCGTGGCGCTGTTGGTTATCGGTCCGCTGGCGGGTGCGGCGGTGATCGTGGAGCGGATGGTAAACGAGGTGGGCGCGGGCACTGGCGCGCTGGATACCGCGATGGTTTTGGCGGGCACGGCGGGCGGGTTGGCTGCGGGAGTTCTCTTCGCGGCTTTTGTGCCCAGAGCAATGTCGGGGCGTGAATCTCCGCCAGACCGTCGTGAGTAAACCCGTCCGTCTCAGCGCGACCGAAAGCAATCTGACATTATGAACCAAGTGATTCGTTTCATTGTTCGAATTCTCGGTGCGGTCTTTCTGCTGGGCCTGCCGCCGTTGGCTGTGGCTCAGCCGGCGGATGCAACTGCTGATGAAGTCGCATGGTTTGCCGGTGAGTGGACGGTGACGCCTGCGCCGGTGGAAGGATTTGATGATGTCGTGGCGAACCCGATCACCACGGTGCGGATCGAACATCGTGGGGGCGCGGCGGTGGTGCGACACAGTCCGGAGCGGAACGGCCGACCGGCGGTAAGTGTGGCGTTTACGGTCAAGAAACTTGGTGCGACTTTCCCGTGGTGGCCGGAAGGCGGCGGACCGGTGTCCGTGGTGCGCAAAGTGTCGGAGAACTGCTTTGATCTCGCGAGAGTGGGTGCGATGGGGAAGGCGGATTGGTCGCGGGCGTTGCGACACACGCGGGTGGTGACGGCGACGGAAAACGAAACCCTCGAACAGGGTGCGGATGCGGGTTTGCGGGCGTTGGGCGAAGAAGGCGCGAAAGAAAAGAGGGTGAAGTCGTGTGAGTTGCTGAGCGGCTCACCCACGGTGTTGTCGGGAGGGCCACGCTGATGCGTCCCGAAGAAAAACCGTCTGCAGAGTCGGGCGTCGATCCGGTGCAAGAGCAACGAATCGATTGGTCGAGGACCGTGCAGTTGGCGAAGGATGTTCGGTTCTGGATCTGGCCGTTGATGGTGGGGCTGGCTTGCTTTTTGAGCCGCGACTGGGTGCCGACCGCGGTGTTGTGGGAGTCCCGTTCGGGAGCGCCTCCGAGTGTGATCGTGGTGAAAACAGTGGAGGGCTTGATGTGGCCGGGGACATTGATGATCGCGGCGTTGGTAGGTTTGGTGCGGGCTTGGTCGGGGCGGTTGGCGCTGAACGGTGCGTATTTCTTCGGCTGCTTGTTCGTGGTGCTCGTGAGTGGATTTCTGAGTTGGGAACGGATGACGTATCGCTTGTCGGTGAACGCACGGGAAGCGACGGTGAGACAGCACGGATTTTATTATCGGACGTTTGAGCGCGGGGAGATCGTGCGCATCTCGACGCACAAAACCGCCCGGCGCGGCTTGGTGCGATTGTCGCCTCAATTGGAGTTGGCAAACGGCACGCGCGTGGTGATCGCTGGGACGTTGGCGTGGGAGTGGGCCGAGAGGTTAAGCGCGTTGTGGGGAGTGCCGGAAGAGGAAGTCCCTTGAACAAGCGCGGCGATCCGCGCGGGCGAGATGGACTGGAGGAATCGCGGCCGGGCCGGACCGCACGACTATGAAGACATTGTCTCCGCTCGGCGGTTAAGGGCTGGAGAACAACGAAGTCGTGAATGGAATGCCGTCGCGGTTGCGGCGATTTTTCCGGACTTCGGGGCCGCAAGCTGTAGCGTCGTCTGGATGAACCCCAAACTCTCCTTCATGACCGCGAACTTCGTCGCCCGGCAGCTTGGCTATCGCATGACGGAAGGTTGGATGCAGGGAGAGGATGCGACGCATGCGTGGTTCTCGCCGCGGGAAACCTTCGGGGTGCGCTTTGAGGAGATGCTGCTCGAGATCAAGGCGCTCGGGTTTAATGCGATCGATCTTTGGGCGGCGCATCTGCATTGGCGGTGGGCGACGCTCGGACATATCGAGGACGCGAAGCGATTGCTCGCGCAGCATGAGCTCACGGTTCGATCCTACGCAGCGTGGGTGCCGGACGGAGTGGGAGATTTGCAGGCGGCGTGCCGGTTGTGTGTCGAACTCGGGTTGCCGATCATTGCGGGAAATATCGCCGCTTGGAACAGCCAACGGGCAGAGGCGGTTGCGATCCTGCGGGCGCATGGGGTGCGCTACGCGGCGGAAAATCATCCGGAGAAGAATGCCGGCGAGATGCTCGCGCGATTAGGCGAAGGCGATGAGGACGTCGCGGGCATCGCGCTCGATACAGGGTGGTGCGCGACGCAGGGCTGGGATCCGGTTTCGGCGGTGAACGAACTCGGGCCGCGGTTGTTTGCGGTGCATTTGAAGGACGTCAAAGCGCGGCGGGAGGAGAAAACGGGGCTGCCGTTCGTCGACATGGGGCACGAGACGTGTCGGCCCGGAGGCGGCGTGGTGCCGGTGGACGCGGTGTTGCGGGCATTGCGGGCGATCGATTTTCGCGGGCCGATCGCGATCGAGCATGAGCCGGAAACTTTCGATCCACGCGAGGACGTGCGTGGAGGACGAGAGCGGGTTGAACGCGGGTGGCAGATGGTCGAGGTGCGGGAAAGCGCGCGGCCGCTGCGGGTCGCGGTCGTCGGTTGCGGCAACATTGCGGGCGCCTATGGCGAATCAATGCGCGCTTACTCGCAGATCGAAATTGCGGGAGCGACCGATCTCAACCGCGCGGCGGCCGAGGCGTGGGTGAGCAAAAATGGCGGAAGGGTGTATTCGGATTTAGGAGACGTGTTGGCCGATCCGTCGGTCGAGGCGGTGGTGAATTTAACGATCCAGCAGGCGCATGTTGAAGTCGTCACGCGCTGCCTGGAGGCGGGAAAGCATGTGCATTCGGAAAAGCCGCTCGCGTCCACGTATCGCGAGGCGAGGCAGTTGGTGGAGCTCGCGGAAGCGCGCGGATTGCGGCTGAGTTGCGCGCCGGTGACTTGGTTGGGCGAGGCGCAACAAACGGCGTGGAAGCGGGTGCGTGAAGGCACGATCGGCACGCCGCGTGTGGCATATGCGACGGTGGACTGGGGGCGGATCGAGACTTGGCATCCGAATCCGGCGCCGTTCTACGCGGTGGGGCCGGTGTTCGACGTCGGCGTTTATCCGCTATCGTTGCTTACGGCGTGGTTTGGTCCGGTGAAAAAAGTGACGGCCGACGGAGGAATTCTGCTGCCGGATCGGGTCACGAAGGAGGGCAAGCCTTTCACGACGAAAACGGAGGATTGGATCGTGGCGGCGCTGGAGTTTGCGAACGGATTTCGGACGCGGTTGACGGCGAATTTTTACGTGGGGGATCCGGCCGAGAAGCAGGCGGGGCTCGAGATTCACGGTGACAAAGGATCGATCGCGACGGCGTGGTTTGCGGCGACGGCGGAAGTAAGAGCGGGGGATTTTGGCGGCCGTTATCGGAAGGTTTTTCCGGTGCGGGAGCCGGCGGGAGAAGGGGAGTGGTATTGTGACTGGGCGGCGGGTTTGCTCGAGCTTTGGCGCGGCTTGCGCTCGGGAAAACCGCATCCGACGACGGGCGCGCATGCGGCGCATGTAGTCGATGTGATGGAGTCGATTCATCGCGCGGTGCGGGAAGGTCGCGCGATTGAGCTGACGAGCACGTTCCCGGCGCCGGAACCGTTGGCGTGGGCGAAATAAAAAAGGCGGGTGATCAACCCGCCTTGAGAAAATGGCCGTGCTCCGGCGTCGCGCAGATCAGGATTTCTTCGCGGGCAGGGCTCGCGTGGCGATTTCTTCCTTCAGCTTCGCGATGTAGGCGTCGGCGGTCATCACGCCTTCGTCGCCGCGGGCGCGAGAGCGGACGGAGACGCTGTTGGCCTCGGCTTCCTTTTGGCCGATGACGAGCGTGTAGGGCACTTTGTCCAATTCGGCGCGGCGGATCTTGGCGCCGAGCTTGTCGCTGTGCTCGTCGAGCGTGGCGCGAAGACCCTCGGCGCGGAAACGCGAGAGGAGGTTGCGCGCGTAATCGATCGTCTTGTCGCTGATCGGCACGAGACGAACCTGCTCGGGGGCGAGCCACGCGGGGAAGTCGCCGGCGAAGTGTTCGATGAGCACGCCGCAGAAACGCTCCATCGATCCGAATGGCGCCCGATGGATCATTACGGGGCGGTGCGGTTGATTGTCGGCGCCGATGTAGGAGAGGTCGAAGCGGACGGGGAGAACGTAATCGACCTGCACGGTGCCGAGCTGCCATTCGCGGCCGATGACGTCCTTGATGACGAAATCGATTTTCGGACCGTAGAAGGCGGCTTCGCCGGGCTCTTCGGTGAACGGCACGCCGAGGGTGGCGGCGGCCTTGCGGCAGGCGTCTTCGGCGGCGTCCCACTTGGCGGGATCGCCGGTGAACTTGCTGCTGTCGGGATCGCGCAGGCCGACGCGCACGCGATAGTCCTGCATGCCGAGCGTGGTGAGCACGGTTTTAACGAGCGAGAGACAGCCGAGGATTTCCTGAGCGACCTGTTCTTCGGTGCAGAAGAGGTGGGCGTCGTCCTGGGTGAAGCCCCGGACGCGCGTCATGCCGTTGAGTTCGCCGGATTGTTCCCAACGATAAACGGTGCCGAATTCGGCGAGGCGGATGGGAAGGTCGCGGTAGGAGTGCGGCTGCGACGCGAAGATCTTGATGTGATGCGGGCAGTTCATCGGCTTCAGCATGAAGCCATCGAGGAGCTGCGTCGGATCCATCACGCGGTCGTTCGCAATCACTTCCTTGCCGGCGCGGCGGTTGATCTCGTCGGCGAAATGCTGCGAGACGCCCTCGAGGCGCGCGGTGAGTTCGGCGCACGAGCAACCCTCGGACGCGAGTTGCTGCATCGCGTCGGGTTCGGCGAAGGCGGTGAACTGCGATTCCTTGTAGTAAGGGAAGTGGCCGGAGGTTTTGTAGAGCGTGAGCTTGCCGATGTGCGGCGTGAAAACCTGCGAGTAGCCCTGTTTGCGGAGCTCGTCGGCGATGAAGTTTTGGAGTTCCTGGCGGAGGATGGAACCGTTGGGCGTCCAGAGGATGAGGCCCTGGCCCACGTCCTCGTCGATGTGGAAAAGTTTGAGGTCGCGGCCGAGTTTGCGGTGATCGCGGAGCTTGGCCTGCTCGAGCTGCGTGAGGTAGTTGGCGAGCTCGTCCTTGGTGGCGAACGCCGTGCCGTAGATGCGTTGGAGCTGTTTGTTCTTCTCGTCGCCGCGATGATACGAGCCGGCGATGGAGAGGAGCTTGAACGCTTTGAGTTTCGACGTGTAGCGCACGTGCGTGCCGGCGCAGAGGTCGATGAATTCGCCGTTTTGATAGAAGGAGATTTGTTCGCCCTCGGGGATGTCGGCGAGGCGTCCGAGTTTGTAGCGTTCCTGGCCGCGGGATTTGATGATCTCGATGGCTTCGTCGCGAGAGACCTCCTTGCGGAGGAACGGCTGATTTTCGTCGGCGATCTTTTTCATCTCCGCTTCGAGCTTCGTGAGGTCCTCGGCGCTGAGTTTGTGATCGAGATCGACGTCGTAATAAAAGCCCGTGTCGGTGGGCGGTCCGATGTCGAGTTTGGCCTCGGGGTAGAGGCGAAGGATCGCGGTCGCCAGCACGTGCGAGCACGAGTGACGAAGTTCTTCGAGCGGAGTCATGGCCATGGTGAAAAGCCGTCCTGCCTACGATTGCAGGGCGGAAGGGAGAGGGGGCCGGGAAATGCCGCGGGTGTCAACGCGAGGGATGAGGCGTGGACGAGGCGATTGGGAACACAGAGGGCACGGAGGAGGCGCGGAGGGCACTGAGCTCTGATTCTACTTCCTTTCTCGACGAAGCACGGAAATCACGAACTTCGGCGTGTGCTCCCACGCTCTCTGTGGCGAAACTGATTCTTGTCGTCACTTTTTGGCGGGCTCGAGGGAGTAGCCGTCTTTGCGGTCGAGCATGGTCCAGCCGGCGGCGGCGATTTCTTTGCGCAGGGCGTCGGCGGCGGGCCAGTCTTTGGCTTGTTTCGCGGCCCAGCGTTTTTCGGCGAGGGCGGTGATTTCGGCGGGCGCTTCGGCTTTCGGCGCAGCGGCAGCGGCGGTGAGATCGAGGCCAAGGGCGAACATCGCACGGTCGAAGGAGGCGACGTCGGCTTGGATTTCCTTTTTGTTCACAACCGTGAACAAGGCGCCGAGGGCGGCGGGGGTGTTGAGGTCGTCGTGGAGCGCTTGGATGACGTGATCGAAGGCGTCGTGCGCGGCCGCGGCCGGGGCGAGTGAAGCGCGGTAGTGACGCAAAGTGGCGAGGGCTTTCTCGGCGGCGTGGAGTGAATCGAGGGTGAAATTGAGCTGTTTGCGCGGGTGGCCGGCCAGGAGGGCGTAGCGAAGCGCCATGGGGCTGACGCCTTTGGCTTTGAGGTCATCGAGCGTGTAGAGATTGCCGAGCGACTTGGACATCTTCTTGCCGTCCACGAGCAGGTGCTCGCTGTGATACCAGTGGTGCGCGAATTGCGTGCCGTTGCAGCACTCGGACTGGGCGATTTCGTTTTCGTGATGCGGGAAGAGCAGATCGACCCCTCCGGTGTGGAGATCGATGGTGTCGCCGAGATGCTTTTTGCTCATCGCGCTGCACTCGATGTGCCAGCCGGGACGGCCGCGGCCCCAGGGGCTGTCCCAGGCGTTGTCGCCGTCATCGGGTTTGTGGGCTTTCCAGAGGGCGAAATCGCTGCCGTCTTCCTTTTCGTCCGCGTCGGCGGCTTGGGATTTGCCGGCGAGGGCGGAGCCGAGTTGGAGCTCGCGATCCTTCACGCGCGAGAGGCGTCCGTATCCGGAGAACGAGGACACCTTGAAATAGACGGAGCCGTCGGCGGCGCGGTAGGCGTTGCCGTGCCGCATGAGGCAGTCGATCATGTCCACCTGCTCGCGGATATGGCCGGTGGCGGTCGGTTCGACGTGGGGCGCGAGACAGTTGAGCGCGGCACAGTCGGCGTGGAATTTATCGGTCCACTGCTTGGTGACCTCGGCGAGCGGGCGGTTTTCGTCGCGGGCGCGCTTGATGGTCTTGTCGTCGACGTCGGTGAGATTGCGAACGTGTTTCACCTTTTCGGGGCCGAACTCGAGTTCGAGCAGGCGGCGAATGACGTCGTTGACGACGAACGTGCGGAAATTGCCGATGTGGGCCGGGGCGTAAACGGTGGGGCCGCAGTTGTAGAAGCGGTAGGTGCCGTCGGGCTGGCTGGGGCGGAGTTCGCGGATCTCTCGCGTGAGCGAGTCGAAGAGCTTGATGGGCATGAAAACGGGAGGAAAGGTGAACTGTGGGGGCAATTCCGCCAGAGCGGAATACGATTTTCCTGACGCGAACGGGCATGAACAGGATGCGGATGTCACTGAAGCCGAGCGCGGATTGAGCCGATAACTTCGGCGCGCGAAATGGAATCCGAGACCGAACCGCCTGAAACTCCGGCAACCCCGACAACGGCGAAGCCGAGCGGCGGTTGGCGCAAGGCGTTGCCGCATGTGCCCGTGTTGATCGGCGTGATCGGGTTGGGCGCGGCGATCACGACGGGAGTGACGACGAAGCGGAGCGATGAGGCACGCGTGGGAGCGGAAGTGCAGGCGATTCGCGCGGAGCTGAGGCTATTGCAGTCGGGCGTGGGGGAGTTTCGCGCGAAGATTGAAGAGTTCCGCTGGCACGCGGCGAAAGTGCGGGCGCAGGCGATTGCGACGACGGCCGAGCCGGAAGGATCGTGGCGCCGGGAGCAGGCGCGGCTTTTTGAGGCCTTGGTGAGGGAGGTCGAGGCGCGGGTGGATGAAGGAACCTTTCTCAACGGATGTGCGGAAGTGGAGGCCTTGTGTGGAAAGCAGTTGGTGGCGGCAGCGAGGGAGCGGCTCCGCCGGGTGCCCGAGTTGAGATTTCCCTCGGGCGAGGCGTTTCAGGCGCTGCGTGAAGCGGTGTATGCGCGACCGTTGACGCAGTTCAGCCGGCAGAATCCGGCGTATTACCGGCTGTTGAAAGAGAACGAGCCGGAAATCGCGGCGAAGGATTTCGCCTCGTTGCGGGCGGCTTTGGAAAAGCTCGGCGTCACGGCGGTGACACCGCAAGCGATGCTGGGATTCGATTTGTTCACGGCGGTGGCGCCGGCGGACGATCCGCTGCTGGCGGATTGGGAGACCCTGACGACGGCGGCGGATTTTTTCGAAGCGCCGGATGAGCAGACCATCGCGCGGTGGCGGCGGGCGCAGGCTGCGGTGCGCAAGGAAGATTGGGCGACGGCGGTGGCGGAGATGCAGGCAATCGATCGAACCAAAGTCCGGACGCGGCAGGCGTTTCGTGCGGCGTATGGCCGTGCGATCTTGAAGAACACTCCAGACGCGGTGGCGGAGGCGTATCCATTTTTCCAGGAAGCGGCTCGCGAGGGCGATCGGGAGGCGCGGATCTGGGTCGCGGAGCGGGATTTCGCGGCGGAGCGATATGCGTCGGCGCTGAGCTGGCTGGAAGCGCGCGTGGAGGACGGAGAGCGCGAGGCGGTCGAGCCGTTGTTGAAGATCTATGCGATGAGGCGCGCGGATGTGCCGCGCGACGGGATGAAGGAGCGGGCGTGTTGAATCGGATCGTGGCGGACGCGGACGCTCCGGCTGAAGCGTGGATGTTGCTGGCGAGGAACTACGAAGATCCGGCGTTGGGGCCGGAAGAGGCGAAGGCATTCGCGTGTTATCTACGAGCGGCACGGGCCGGACATGAGCCGGCGTGGATCGAGGTGGCGGAACGTTATGCGAGAGGCGAAGGCGTGGCGGCGGAACCGGGGCCGGCGGCGGTGTGGGCGGCGAAGGCGTTTGAGGCGGGAGAACGGGAGCGATCGGTGCCGCTGCTGTTGGAGTTGATGAAACGCTCGCCGGAGCGCGTGGCGGCGCCGGTGCAATCGTTGTTCGAACGGGAATCCGTGGCGACGGCGGGCGGTTATACGGAGATGCGCGTGGAGCCGTCGGGCGTGCGGGAGTTGAAGGTGCTGGTGGCGCGCTTCTTCGATCGGAAAGGGATGTTTGCGCAAGCGGCGAAGGTTTACGGGAGCTTGGGCGGAAATGATGCGGCGGCGCGTCAACGACTGGCGGAGCTCACGGCGGCGCACCCCTGTGAGGAGTGTGCGGGAGCGGGGAAAGTGCGAACGACGCCGGATTGCCCGGTGTGCGCAGGGAAGGGGACGATCGCGTGCGGCATGTGTTCAGGACGTGGATACGCGCTGGTGCCGGACGTGCCGGCGTGCACGACTTGCGCGGGAGCGGGTGGGTTGGTGCAGGATGGCCGCGCGGTGGTGTGCGCGACCTGCACGGGGACCGGAAAAGGGAAGGCAACCGTGGTGCGGAAGCCCTGTGCGGGGTGTGCGGGTGGGCGGGTTGATTGCGCGACCTGCGAAGGCGGAAAGTTGAATGTGACGAAGGAGTGTTCGCGCTGCCGTGGAAAAGGGACTCGCGCGCTCGTGGATAGCTGACGGGAAAAAGAGGATGGCGCGGGGGCGGACGACGGTTAGAGTCGGCGCTTTCGCCATGGCTGATGTTTACAAACTCGATCTCACTCAACGTCCGCGCCGGCTGCGTCGAAGCGCGAGCCTGCGCTCGCTCGTGCAGGAAACCGTGTTGAGGCCGGCGGATTTCATCGCGCCGGTGTTTGTGATCGACGGGAAAGCCGAGCCGGAACCGATCGCATCGATGCCGGGGGTGGCGCGTTTCAACGTGAACGATCTGGTGAGGGAATGCCGGGCGCTGGCGAAGCTCGGCGTGCCGGCGGTGGCGTTGTTTCCGAAATTGGACACGCGTCTGAAGGATGAAGAAGGCACCGCGGCGCTGCACGAGGACGCCTTGGTGTTGCGAGCGGTGCGCGCGGTGAAAAAAGCGGTGCCGCAGATCGCGGTGATGACGGATATCGCGCTGGATCCTTATACGACCCACGGGCACGACGGTGTGTTGAATGCGGCGCGGGATGACGTGGAGAACGATCGCACGGTGGAAATTCTCACGAAAATGGCGGTGCTGCACGCCCGCGCGGGCGTCGATTTGGTGGCGCCCAGCGACATGATGGATGGGCGAGTGGGGGCGATCCGGCGGGCGTTGGACGGGGCGGGTTTCACGGGGACCGGGATCATGGCTTACTCGGTGAAATTTGCGTCGGCGTATTACGGGCCGTTTCGCGATGCGGTGGGAAGTGCGCAAGCTGCGGGAACGCATTTGCTCAGCAAAGCGACGTATCAACTCGATCCGGCGAACCGGCGGGCGGCGTTTACGGAGCTGGCGCTCGATGAGCAGGAAGGCGCGGACATCGTGATGGTGAAACCGGCGGGGCCGTATCTCGATGTGATTCGCGACGTGCGCGAGCGCACGAACAAGCCGGTGGCGGCGTATCAGGTTTCTGGAGAATACGCGCAGCTGCACGCGGCGGCGAAGATGGGCTGGCTCGATCTCGCGAAGACGCGGCATGAGTCGCTGTTGGCGATCAAGCGGGCGGGTGCGGATATGATTCTGACCTATTTCGCGAAGGAAATGGCGGCGGTGCTCGGCCGCTGACGCGGCGGTTCCGGGTTTCGGGTTCGGTGTTCCGGGTTGGAGATGTGCTTGCGCCCCGCCCAACTCGGACGTGGAACCCTGAATTTGAAACGCTTCAGAACGGCGAGCGGGGAACTTGGATCGAGTCGCCGGGGACGAGGCGAGGATCCTGCGTGGGGCTGCGTTGAGCGAGTTTTACGTCGACCGGATAGGTTTGCTGATCGCGGACCAGGCTGACGCGATTTTCGCGAGCGTAGAGGGAGAAGCCGCCGGCGGCCTGAATGGCTTTGGCGACCGTGAGGTCGGGCGTCCAGACGATGCGGCCGGGGCGCATGACCTCGCCCCCGACGTAAACGTAGCGTTCGGTGACGCTGACGGAGACATCGACGTGATTGTAGATTTTGCGCGCGAGGTAGGTTTCGCGAATGTGTTGAGCGAGCTCGCCGGTGTTGAGGCCGGCGGCGGAAACGGGGCCGATGAAAGGGAGGGTGATCGAACCCTGGTCGTCGATTTGGACGGCGTTGATGGAAGGATCGGGCACGCCTTGGAGTGAGATCGTGAGGCTGTCGCCCGCGCGGAGCTGAGCGCTCGAAGTGGCCGTGGGGATCGCGGTGTTGGCGACGTTTCCGGTCGGGTCGGTGGTGACGCACGCGGCGAGGAAGAGACTAAAAGCGGCGGCGAGAGCGGAGAACGACGCGCGGCGGAAATGCATGGCGGCGAGAAAGGGGGAGGGTGACGGGGATGGCAATGGTGGGTTGCGAGTGCGGAGAGCTGGGGAGACGCGGGGACGTCCGGTTGAGTGGATACAAAAAAGCGGCGGTCATTGACCGCCGCTTGGAAAAGCAAAGAGGGAGAAGTGTCAGCGTTTGCCGCGGGACTTGCGCTGAGGTTTTTCGTCCTCGTCGTCGGATTCCTCTTCTTCGTCGTCTTCGTCCTCGTCGTCGTCCGAGTCTTTCTCGTCGTCGTCATCGTCGTCCGAGTCCTCCTCGTCGTCGTCCCATTTCAGAGATTCGTCGTTCTTGAGTTTCTCCTCTTCTTCTTCGTCGAGTTCGGGGAGATCGGCGTCGTCGGTCTCTTCGTCGAGGCTCTTGGAAGGAGTGTCGTCGTCGGACTCATAGCCCGCGGGCATGAAGTCGAGGATCGAGGTGAGTTCCTCGAAGGAGTGGAGAGCTTTGCCCTCGATGAAGTGACTGTTTTGGTCCTCGCGGAGTTCGTCTTCGACCTCGTCGACCGTGAGCTTGGATTCGAACTCGAAGAGATCGTTGAGCATCTTCACGCGGCAGCGCGTGATGTGATCCATGAGGTCGGCATACGGGCCGTTCTCCTCGTCGAGGATGTCGGGGAGAGCGAAGAGCTTTTCGTCGGACTCGAAAAGCGACTCCTTGGTGCGCTTGAGGCGGACCTTGCCGTTGCCGAGGTCTTTCTCGATGCGGAACAGGATGAAGGCGCGCTCCATGTTGTCCTGATCGAATCCGTAGTCGCGGAGCGGATCGACCAGATCGATCAAGTGAGCCAACTGGCGCGGGTCGATGATGCTGAGGCCATCGACGTCCCAACGGACGGGATCGCTGGTCTCGGCGACCCACCAGTTATGATCCTCGCCGAGTCGAACAACGCACCAGTCGAGGGTTGAAGTAGCTTTTGCCATGAGAGTGAAAGGGGGAGGACTGAATTTTGGCGCAGCGTGCGAGGGGTGTTTTAAAAAACAAGCACAAAAGGGCGGTGTTTTTGCGTCTGAAAAGGGGGCGCAAAACAAGGCGTGAAATCGCTCGCCGGAAGCGGGGTTAGGGAGTTCGCCGCCTTGCATTTTGAAGGACGCTTTTCAGTGTCGCCGGCCATGGGACGAGTCTATCACGCGTTGGCGCGGCGAGTTTTATTCCGGATGGATCCGGAGCAGGCGCATGAACGGGCGGTGGAGGCGATGACGGTATTGGGAAAACTGGGACCGGTGTGCCGGTTGCTCGAGTGGAAGCATCGATTGCCGTCGGGCTGTGCGCGGCCGATCGAGGCGTTTGGGTTGAAGTTTCCGAATGCGGTCGGGTTGGCGGCGGGCTTTGACAAGCATGGCAAGGCCTGGCCGGCGGCGGCGGCGCTGGGCTTTGGACATGTTGAAATTGGAACGGTTACGGCGCTGGCTCAGCCGGGGAACGATCGTCCGCGGGTGTTTCGCTTCCCGGAGCAGCGGGCGGTGATCAACCGGATGGGCTTTAACAATCATGGGGCGGAGGAACTAGCGAAGCGACTGGCGTCCCAGGCCCCCCGCGGGCAGCGGCGCATTCCGCTTGGGGTGAATTTGGGCAAGTCGAAGGTGACGGAAATCGACCGGGCCACGGAGGATTATCTGACGAGTTTTGCGAAGCTGGCGGATTACGCGGACTACGTGGTGTTGAATGTGAGCAGTCCGAATACGCCGAATTTGCGTCAGCTGCAGGACGAAAGCCGGCTGCGCGAATTGCTTGGGGCGATTACGTCGGCGAATCGCGAGCGGACGCGGCGGGTGCCGGTGTTGTTGAAGATCGCGCCGGATCTTAGTTTTCCGCAAATCGATGCGGTGCTGGAGACGATCGCGGAGTTCGGGTTGGATGGTATTATCGCGACGAATACAACGCTGGCGCGACCGGGCTGGTTTGCGGACGTGAACCAGGCAGGCGGGTTGAGCGGGCGGCTGTTGCGGGTGCGATCGCGCGAGATCGTGAATTATATCGCGCGAGCGACCGGCGGCCGGTTGCCAATTATCGGCGTGGGCGGGATCGACGACATCGCCAGCGCGGCGGAGAAACTCGATGCGGGCGCGACGCTCGTGCAGATCTACACGGGAATGATTTTCGAAGGGCCTTTTCTGGCCGCGGAATTGGCGCGAGGGCTGGCGGACCGGCAGCGCGGGTAGGCGGGTGATAAATTTCTGCCCGGAGGTGACTCCGTGCGCGGACCTCCGCCGTAAAGGAAGGTGTTCAACGATGAGGAACATCATGCAATGCCTTAAACTTGCTTTACTCGGCGGAATGGTTGCCGCCACGGCGGTCGCGCAGCAGGCCGGTTTCTATGCGGAAATCGGCGCGAGCTATTTGAGTTTGCACGGGGAACGTTTCGAACGCTCGCCGGAAGCGTTGGAGACGCGCGGAGGGAAGGCGAGAACAGCGCCCTTCATCACGGCCGGATACCGCGTCGACGATGGATTGAGCGTGCGGCTTTCGTATCACGCCATCGGAGACATCGAAGCTTCGGCGAAATTTGCTTCGCCGCCGGACCCGGACGAACCGGTGAACACGCCGGTGGTGGTTTGGGGCCGCTACGAAGATGAGGTGCATCTCGTGACGCTGGCGCCGGAGTTCAGTTGGCCGCGAGGCAAGCTGACCTTCACCGTGGCGCCGGAAGTGAACTGGGTTTCGAGCCGCGGGCGGGCGACGTATACGATGGAAGATCCCACGATCGCGGCGATTCCCCCGCGCCGACACAGCGAGAATGGCTTCACGCTGGGCGGCGCGGTGGGAATCTCGTATGCGCTCGCGGAGCGGACCAGCGTGTCCTTGACTTATCACTACACGGATCTCGATCCGAGCTTCGACCGGCAGGCGCATGTGTTGTCGGGCGGAGTGAGGTGGGCGTTCTAAGCGGTTCGCGGAACATCCTCGTGGAGAACGTCGCTGGAGTTGATTTCCGTGGTGCAGGCAAATAGATCCACCCGCGCTGTGGCAGGATTCGAAGCCGAGGCGCTCGCCCATCACCGGGCTTTGGTGGCCCGAATGGCGGAAGGGGACGCGGAAGCGCTCCAGCTGCTGTATCTCCAGTTCCATGCCCAGGTGCATGGGATCGTGCGACGCATCCTTGAAGATCCGGAAGATGCGCGCGAAGCGGTGCAGGACGCCTTCATCAAAGCCTGGCGACAGGCGGCGGCGTATCGGCCGGAACGCGGCGAAGTCGTCGCGTGGCTGGTCTTCATCGCGCGCAACGCGGCCATCGATCAATTGCGCAAAGGCGCGCGTCGGCGCTTGCTGCACGAAGCGTTTCAACGCGAGCCGGTGGCCGGAAACGAAACCCGTTACGACTGGGCGGATCGGGACGAAATTTTGTCGCGGCATCTGGCGGAACTTTCGGCGGCGCAACGGCAGGCGCTGGAGCTGGCTTTTTTTGGCGGTTGCACGCAGGCGCAGATCGCGTCGGCGATGGGCACACCGATCGGCAACGTGAAAAACCATCTGCGCCGCGGCCTGCAAAAGCTGCGGCAACTCGTGATGCGTCATGATTAAGGAATTTGAGAACCAAGCGCTGCGCTACATGCTCGGCGAAATGGATGCGGGGCAACGAGCGGCCTTCGAAGAAACGCTCACGCGTTTTCCCGCGGCACGGGCGGCGGTGGCAGATTGCGGCGAATCGCTGGCGGCATTGCGCCGCCAGGCGGTCGAGGTTCCGTTTTTCGGCGACACGGTGCAGGTGCAGATCGGCTTGCTGATCGAGGCGGTGCGGCGGTCGCTCAGTGAACGTTTGATGCGGCCGTGGGTGCAGCTCCGGCATGCTTTTGCAGCGAAATGAACGATACCTTCGAAACCGAAGCGCTCCGCTACCTGCTGAACGAAATGGACGCAGGAGATCGGGCCGCCTTCGAGGCGCGCCTCGAACGGGATCCGGCTGCGCGCGTGGCGTTGAAGTCGTGCGCAGACGCGATGGCGCAATTCGCGTGCGAGCAAGCGCCGGCGGAGCCGATGAGCGCGCCGGACCAGCTGGCCGCATTGAACGCAATTCTGGCGGGCGCGCGTTCCGCGCCGGCGGAGGAAGCGGCGCCCGTTGTAACCGGAAAGGTGATACCGTGGAACAAAGTCGTGTGGCCGATGGCGGCGGCGGTGTTGTTGACGTTGAACCTGATCGATTTTCGGCGTCCGGTGCCGACGCGCGCGAATACGTTGGCCGCGGACAAGGGGACCACAGTGGCAGGTGAGAACGGCCGCGGCCTAGAGATGGCGGCGAATGGACGCGAAGCGGAAATTCCAGCGGAGGATGTTGACGGAGTCGGCGAAGGCGCAGTGTCGCGAGGCCCGACCGGCGGCGCCGAGGCGGAACGACAGATGGCGGCGAAGTTTGCTTCCGATCTGGCGAAGACCTCGCGGGAACTGGCGAAGTTGCGGGACGACTACGCGAAGCTGCAGCGGACGACGACGGCCTTGCGCGTCGACTACGATGCGGTGGTGCGGCAGTGGGCCTCGCGGGTGGCGTTCGACCAATCCGTGGGCCGGCTGGCGGCGATGGAGCTGGTCGATGCGGAGAGTTATGCGCGTGGCAATCGCAAGGGCTTGGTGGAGGTGGCGCGTGGGATTTTAACCGAACCTGGAGTGATCGTGGCAGCGACGGACGGTGTGATCACGCCGGGGGTGGAGCCTCCGGGCGCGTCCGGAACGGATCCGCAGACGGCCGCGCTGGCGCCGTATGCGTGGGCGGTTTTCGACGACAAGGAGCAGCGGGGTTATCTCAACCTCTACAACCTACCCAGGATTGCGCGCGAGGAGTCGCTCCAACTGTGGGTGCGTGCGGCGGATCGGGCGGAGTATCAGCGGGTGGGCGAGGTGCCCGCGGCGTTTTACGGGGGGTCGGGCAGCGTGCAGTATCAAATGACGGAAGGGGTGGCGCCGGCGGAGATTCTGATCACGCGCGAACCCCGCGATGCGGCCGTGCAGCAACCTGCCGGACCCACGGTTTTGCGAGGCCCGTAAGCCGTCAAAGCGGCGAGAGATCGCGAGATCGATTGAATGCGATTTCGGGGCTGGACAAGATTCCGGCGATGTCTCTTAGTCCGCCTTCCTCTCTGGAAATGCTCAGGTGGTGGAATTGGTAGACACACACGTTTGAGGGGCGTGTGCCGAAAGGCGTAAGGGTTCGAGTCCCTTCCTGAGCACCATCCTCGGTCCGAGGAAGATACGAACAAAGGGGCCAAAGCCCCACTCCAACACCAGCCGGTTGATCGCCGTCTGATTGCCAAGAGGCAACCGAGGGCCGCAATCAGTGGCAATTACCAAAGACATAATGGAGCCCCTAGCGGTGAAGCTAGGGCTCGATAGGACTTCAGTCGTTTACCTGCTCGCCGTAGACCGGACTATCTGGCCCGCCCATGCGAACATTGGCTCCCGCCATTTGCAGGAGGGAGCATTCTTCGGCGTTGAAGCCGTGACACACGAAACACCGCCCCGAACCTTCACTCGTCTCTGGGTCCGTGAACTCGTAAGCGGGGGAGCCGAGGAGGGTGTCAGGATCGCGGCTAACCGGACGGCAGGTATCGCCGAGGGTGGTTTTGATACGCACCATGTCTTCTGCCTTATACGCCTGCTCAACGGGGAAGCCGAGGGGCGTAATCCAACGGATCGGGATGTTGGCTTCGTTGCAGAGTGACGCGAGCTGCTGAAGCCACGCCATGCACTCACGCGGACGGCAAACGATGTCGGCGATGGCCTTCCACACCGTATCGGCGAGGAACAGGATTCGCTTGAACGTCTCCGCCTTGTCCGCGGGCGGGAGCCCATGCTTGGCGGACGAGCCGCCGTAGAGCAACACCATGACGGGCCGCTTGCACGTCTTGCGGTCAATGCCGTGACGCCGTGGAAATCCAAGTTCGATGAACGTTTGTTTCAAACCAAGATTTTGGATGGGCGTGTTGAAATCGACAAAGCGGTGGCCGACTCACGTGTCGGTTGGCGCGGCAATCTGATGGCGCTCGAAACTATCGGGACTTTGGAAGCGGCGTTCCGTGAACTTGGGGAAACGTTCTACTACGGCGAGAAAAGCGGACTCGAATTTCCGGGCCTCGTCCACCTCTACGATGCTGACGAAATGACCATCGATGCAGAGGGCACCGGCGACGAGCGTTCCTCCGTTTGGTTCGTGAAGACTGGCGAACGCGATGTTTGCTTTCTGCTCGGCGGTGACCTGCCGCTGGCGCTCTCGGAGTTCAGAGAGGAAAGCTTGTCCGACGCCGACGGCAAAAAGTTCCCGGGCCTTGTCGCCGACCTCACTGCATGGATCGGCCTTCAACAGCTCTCGCGTTACAGCGTCGCGCGCATCGCCAATCTCACCGCCGCGAAGCCGCTGGATGACGACATGAGATTCGCGGCTTTGATGAAGTTCCCCGCGGAGCGTCTTCCTGACTTCGCCTTCATGTCCAAGCGGAGCCTTCAACAATTGCGCGAAAGCAGAAAAACGCCGGAGACGCCGAATCCGGGTGTGCCGTCGGAACTCGCGGCATTCCGATCCGCGTGACGGGCAGCATCACGAATAGGGAGAGCAATTAATCGCGAGACTCACTCACATGCTTAAAGGTATTCGATCCATTCTCGACGCTGACTTATGCGTCAAAACCAACCTCCCTGCTCAGAACACGTCTACCGTGTCGCCGTCTCTCGAACTCGGGAACGTGCCGCTTCCCGAATCGGTGCAGCTTCGCCTTTCAGTCACGGCTCTGCCGAGTCTCGCCGACGGGCAAACCGTCACGGTGAATATTCAGGACAGCGCCGACGAGGCGAGCTTCGCGGACGTGTCGGGCCTCGCCTCCCTCGTGCTCACGGGCGCGAGTGGTGCCGGCGCTGCCGCGAGCGATTTGACGCAGCGCAGACCGCTCAACCTTCGGGAGCATGCTTGCGCGTCGGCTACGGCGAGCGCCACGGCGGGCAACAACACGCGTGATCGCATCTGCCACGGCGAAAAGTCGGACCTTGGCCGTGGCAGGCTCTTCTTCGACCAAGCATGAAGGAACGAGCAATCACGCCATTTGAGTATCCCGACGACGGCGAACTTTCCGAAGACGATCTTTTCGCTGCGATGGGAACGGCTCTCAAAGAGAGCTTCTATTTCGTCGCTGGTGACAGCGATCCGAAGACGGTTGGCTTGCGCACTCTCGCCGCGGTGTGGGTGGTTGCACCAGATGCGCTCGGCAACGCGTTCCCTTCTTCAACTCTCGCCGCGTTGTGGGTGCAGCGACTCGATCCTTTCGCGTTATGCCACGGAGTTCCGCTTCGGCATCAAAGCGCGTGCGCAGCGTTCGGAGGCGACGCGCATTCGAATGAGCCTTGCTCGATGCCGTCCTATACCTGCTTCTGCCCCCCAGGCGGAGATTCAGTAGGAGGACTTGGAAGCGATGGCGCGACGCTGACGAAGTTTTCGATAGCGGCTATCTCGGCTTTCCACTCGGCCTCCTTCCCGCTGCGGGCGATGCGTGCGTGAATTTCACTATCGAGCGAAATGCGGGTGATTTCGAAAAAGTGCGTCACTTTAATTTTGCCGTCAGTGGGGTTGCTCTGCTGCCCCAGCATACCGACAGCTGCGGTAGCAACAAGGTATCCGTAAGCGTAATCATAGCTGGTGTAAGGGTCGGTTGCGCAGAGCGCGCGAAGATCAAGGAGCTTGCTGTGAAAACTTGCCAGCTGGCACGCCTTGATGACTTTGAGCCCGTTCCAAGAGCCCGCCGCGAGAATATCGCGCACAAGTTTTCCCGGCTCGATGGTTGGCGTCGTAGGGAGAGGTGGTGTCGGAGCCCCGGGCGGCGGTGAGGAGGCGATCTTTGAGAGCTTATCATCTACGGCCTCGATCCTGCCTGACATGTTCCTGACGAGTTCAAGCGACGCAGCCAACCGAGTGTTGTTTTCGGTGATCGCATTCGCCGACACTTCCAATCGCGCGGCCGCGCCGGCTACATCTTGATTCGAAACGAATGCATATACGATAGCTAGAACCGCCAAAATTAGGGAAGCTAGCGAAGCAGCGAAATTCACTCGCTCCACGAAATTGGGATAAACACTCCATCGAACAACGATAAGGACTACGATGATCGCTAGAAGTAGTCCTATGGTCCAACAGACATGCGGATTCAATCGACGCTGCGCCCGAAGTTGATTCATAAGCTGGAAGGAGGGACGAGGTGTTACACACTCGAAATCGTCAGCATGCAATTTAGAACGACGCGGGCGCTTGGCGGGGCGCTAAAGCCCCCCTTCGAGGTGTGCCGAAGGCACCGCGCTTATCCGTGCCGCTGACGTTCTGCCGTTCCCACTTCCGCCGCCGGGCTGATCCGCCGCCGCTTGCTCAGGTTGAACGTAACCGACCTCCTCACAGAACATCGAAACATACTCCTCCCGCGTCATCCCGACGCGTGCGGCGATGGGTTCAAGCGCCTTGTGAGCGCGCGTCGAAAGTTCGATTTTCAAAATGTGCGTTTCCATCGCGCCGAGTATACCAGCCGGCAAGTCGGCTCGCCTCTCATGGATTCACGCTGTTTTGCGTGATGCCGCGTAACGTCTTTGCGGTGAAAAGCGCCCAAAATTGATCCCCCAACTTCCCCCGTTGTGGCATTTAAAAGGAATGCTTTGGATTGCGCGGACGGAGTTGGCCCGGCGGAAGCGCGTTTTTAAGTTTCACATCTTTCAGATGGTTGCGGATTATGGCCGATCGTTGCGGAAAGGCCTGCACGGTTTCGAGTCCCTTCCTGAGCACCATCCTCGGTCCGAGGAAGACACAGACGAGAACGGGATAGGCGACGAACTTGTCTAAGCACAACAGTGTCGTGTCCCGCAAATTGGTCGATTTTGCCTTACTTCTGAGGGGAAGCAGACCGGAAGGCGCAGCGTCGGCCTAGTCGGCAGATGCGGGCTGAATCGCGCTCAGAACTACAGACACGGAGCTGCGAGTGGCTATCCTGCTAAGGGCGGATACGGAGGGTGGAGGGTAGCCAGCGGGCGCGCGGTAGCCCCATGATCTCGGCCGGAGCACGACCCATCCCGAGAAGCGCGCCCATCGTGCGCATGGGGGAATCGATGTGCGTAAAGAATCTCCTGTATCCGGCGCACAGATAATTAAGTCCCGGCTCTCCCTCGGGCGTGTGAAGGAAACGATGTTTTGGGCATTCGCCGTGGCAGGCGAACTTCACCGGACATTCGCGGCAGTAGCGCGGCAGGGTGGATGATTTGGACCCGCCGAAGGCTTGCTGCTGCGGCGAATCGACCATGTTCGCGAGCGAGGTGTTGAGCAGATTGCCGAGTTGGTAACGCGGATACACGTAGTGGTCGCAGCTATACACGTCGCCGTTGTGCTCGACCGCGAGCGCGCGACCGCAGTTTTCCGAGAAGACGCAGACGCCGGCGGGTTCGCCCACCCAGTTCGCGAGGGCGGCGTCGAATTGCTGGACGAAAACCTTCCCGACGTCGCGCTGCACCCACTCGTCGAAAATCGTCGTGAGGAATTTGCCGAAGTCCGCCGGGCGCACGCTCCAGTCGGTCACCTGGGCGTCGAGCGCGGCGGAGTCCTCGTGGTCGGGCGGCGGCGCGAGCCAGAGTCCGTTTGCCTCGGCGGCTTGAGCGGAAGCGTTGCGCTCGACGATCGGGATGAACTGCAGGTAGCCGGAACCGACGGAGCGGAGGAAGCGGTAAACCTCGAGCGGTTGCGTGGAGTTCTTCCGGTGAACCGTGGTAAGTGTGTTGAATTCGACGCCATGCTTTTTCAGCACCGCGAGCCCGGCCATGACTTTGTCGAAGGTGGGCTTCTTGCCTTTGTCGACGCGATAGGCGTCGTGCAGATGCGCGGGGCCGTCGATGCTGAGACCAACGAGAAATTTGTGTCGGGCGAGAAACTGGCCCCATTCATCGTCGAGGAGCGTGCCGTTGGTTTGAAGCGCGTTTTCGATCGTGCGGCCGGCGGCGTAGCGTTGTTGCAGCTCGATCACGCGACGGAAAAAGTCCACGCCCGCGATCGTCGGTTCGCCGCCTTGCCACGCGAAATGAACGACGGAACTCGGTTGCGCGGCGATGTAGTCGCGGATGTAGGCCTCGAGGACTTCCGGCTTCATGCGGAAGCTGCTTTCGCCCGCGTAGAGGTGCTCCTTCTCGAGATAAAAGCAGTAAGTGCAGTCGAGGTTGCACTTCGACCCCATGGGTTTGGTCATGAGGTGAAACGGTGCGCGGGCGGTCGTCACGGTGGAGAAAGGCGGGGCAGAGGTCAGCGAAAGTCAGACGGAACGCGAGAGTGCCGTCGAGGCTTCGTCGGTCGCCGGATGCAGGATGCGCAAGGTGGCGGGTGCGCCGATGAGGGCTCGGGCTCGTTGCAACGCGCGTTTGGTGGCGAGCGTGGGATTGGTTTCAGCGGGGAAAACGCTGTCGGGTCCAAGCTGTTGCAAGAGCCCGCTGCGTTCGAGGACTCCGCGGACATCGGGCTGGACTCCGGAAACGAGCAAGTGTCGCCCTTGGGAGCGCAGGTAGTCGTGTAATTGTCCGATCGCCAAAACGGTGGTGGCGTCGAGATGGCGGGCGTTTTTCAAGCGCAGGATGAACACGCGAATGTCGGGATCCTCGGCGAGTTTGCGGACGGTGTCCTGAAACAGATCGCTGGCGCCGAAGAAGAGATCGCCTTCGACGTGGATGATGGAGATTTGCGGATGGTTGCGCCCGGTGGCCTTGTCGATGTGCGCGAGTTGACCGTCGGGCGTGAACGCGGTCTCGGTGAGGGATGGCGTGCTGGCTTTCTTGAGGAAGAGAACCAGCGACAGGCCGATGCCGGTGAAGATGGCGGTGTCGAGTTGCAGGAAAAGCGCCGCGATGAGCGTCGTCCAAAAGACCACCGCATCCGCCGGCGTGGCGCGCCGCATGACGTGGATCTGCGCGGGTTGGATGAGGCGCGCGGCGATGACGACCAGATAAGCGGCGATAGCGGCGATCGGAACGTAGCCGATCAACGGGGACAGAACGAGCACCAGCGCGAGCACCAGCGTGCTGCCGAGAATGACGGCGAGTTGGGTGTGTCCGCCGGATTGTTGCGCGGCGGAGCTGCGGAGAAACGAGGCCGATCCCGGCATGGCGCCGCAGCCGGCGCCGATCAAATTACCGAGGCCCATGCCGAGCAGTTCCTGGTTGGGATCGATGTGCTGGCCCGAGCGGGTGGCGAGCGATTTGGCGATCGTAACAGATTCGAGGATACCGAGAATCGCTGCGGCCACGGCGATGCTCGTGATTTGAGGAAGGAGCGCCAAACCCTCGGCGTTGAGAGGAAATCCAGCGAAGAACGGCATGCCGCCCGAGATTGCGCCGAGATCGCGCACGAGTCTGACGCCGTGCACATCGAGTTGAAAAATATACGCGGCGATGGCGCCGAGCACAAGGACCGGCAAGCCGTCCGGCCAATGCGGACACGTGCGCCGCAGCCACAGAATTGCCAGCAACGAGCCGAAGCCGACCAAGGCCGTCACCGGATTGAAATGAAACGTGGCTACGCTCGTGAGCAGGTGCTTCACGGTGCCGGGCAGGCTGACGTCGTTTGCTCGGGCGATGCCGAAAAGATTTCCGAGCTGTCCCGACGCGATGAGAATACCCGCAGCGGTGGTGTAACCGACGATGACGGCACGTGAGACGAATTGGGTGAGCTTTCCGAGATCCGCGAGACTCGCGACGATTTGCGTGACGCCCATGATGAAACCGATCAGCAGCACTTTTTGCAGCGGCTCGAGCGGCGCGGTGGTCGAGAGGGCGAGAGCGCCGGCGAGAATGAGGCTGATGGTGTTGGTTGGCCCGAATACGAGATGGCGTGAGGAACAATAGAGGGAGCAGATCACGGTGCCGACGACCGTGGATGCGATCACGGCGGGCACGGGGATGCCGATGAGCAGAGAGAAGGCGATCGCCTGCGGGATGCTGATCGCGGCAACGGTGAGCGCGGCGAGGATGTCGCCGCGCAGCCAGCCTCGCTGATAATGACGTAGGCTTCGGAGCAGCGGCGGGATCAGATTGCCCCAAATGCGTTCGCGGGCGCCGTGGAAGCGTCGCTCGGCAAGCTCGGTGAGGTCGTTGAGTTCCTGCGGCGAATGTTGGCGGACCCCCGAATGGAGTTTCTTCAAGCCGGACTCGAGTTTGGAAATCATCGGAAAGATGCGGGGAGCGCGCCGCACGGTGCGAAGGCTTGGATCGGCACGACGGCGTCAGAAGCTGCGAACGGACGCGCGTTCGATCGGCGGTTCCGGCGACGGTGATTTTGTCACTTCAGCGCGAGGCGAGACCCCAGGGTGAAAAGGCGAAAACGAGGGCGAGCCAGGTCAACGCGACGGCGCCGAGAAAGAAGCGATAGCGGCGTTGTTCGGCGGGCGTCATCGTCGGCTGCTCGCAGCGTGCGACGACATTCGATGTGGCGGCGCTCGCCGAACCGCGACTCACGAGCAACATCACCGCGGTGCACACGAGGGTGATGACGAAGCCGATGTTGAGCGCATTGCGGAAGTAGGCGGGGAGCTGCGCGACGACGGCGGGCGAGTCGAGCGTGAGGAAGGCTGCGAGGCCCAGCGCGGTGCCGACGGCGAGAGTCGCGATGGCGCCGCGGTTGTCGGCACGTTGCGAAAAGATGCCGAACACGACGCAGACAAAAACCGGTGGTGCGAGGAGCGACCAGAGTTTGACCAGATAAGCGAAGAGACCCGCGTAACGCGCGATCAGAGGCGCGGCGGCGGCGCATGAAATCAAAATGATGACCATCAGCACGCGACCGAGGCGGACTTGCCCGCGCTCGCTTAGGCGCGGAATCATCTTCAGCGCGAAGTCGTAGGTGAGCATCGACGACGAGGCGGCGAGACCGGCTGCCATCGTGCCAAGGATGGCGGCGAGCAAACCCGCGAGCACGAGACCCACGAGCCCGGTGGGCACGAAGCGGGTGACCATCTCTGCGTAGGCTTGGTCGGGATGCGCGAGGTTAGGCAGCAATTTCGCGGCGATCACGCCCGGTGCGGCGATGATGAAAAGCGCGACGATCTTCAGGAGTGCGGCGAAGACGGCGCCCATTTTGGACTGGTAGACGTTGCGCGCGGCGAGGGTGCGCTGAACGTAGTCGTGATCGGTGCAGTGCCCGTGCACGCCGAGGATCACGGCGCCGGTTAACAGTGGAAGCCAGCCGAAGGCGTGCGTCCATGGTTGCACGACCGACCACATGCTTTCGCCGGATGCGGTGCGCATGGGGAGCAACGCCGCGAGACCGCCCGCGTGGTGCAGCGCGGCGAACAGGGTCACGGTGCCGCCGAGCAGGAGCACCGTGACTTGAAAGACATCGATCCACATCACCGAACGCAGACCGCCGAAGACTGCGCAGATCGCGGCGCCGATCGTGATGACGCCGATGGCGAGGAAAAATTCTGCCGTGCTGGTCCAGCCGAGCAGCGTGGTGAGCACGGTGGCTCCGGCGTAGAGCGCCGCGGTGAGATTGGCGGCGAGGATCATCACGACATTGATCCCTGCGACAAACAGCCGCGTGGCGCTGCCGTAACGACGTTCGAAAAATTCGGGCGCCGTCGTGAGTTTCAGGCCGAGGTAAACATCGATGAAGAACACCGCGAGCAGCACGAAGCAACCGGCGCCGACGAGTTGAAACGCGCCGGCGACCAAGCCGAGCGAGTAGGCAAGGCCCGCCTGGCCGACGAACTGCTGGCTCGAGATGTTGGCGGAAAACAAGGACGCGCCGACCACGGGCCAACTGGCGCTGCGGCCGGCGAGAAAAAAGCCCTCGCCGGTTTCGACTTTGCGTCGTGAAAGCCACGCGCCCAGTGCGACGGTGAAAACGAAATATCCGAGCACGATGCCCAGGTCGAGCGAGCTGATCCGAGCTTCGATCATCGCGGCAGGTTCATTGCACGGAGGCGGTCGCGGAGAGTCCGCCGAGGTGAGGCATCCAGCGATCGCCGACCCGCACTTGCCACTTTTCGAGGCGACCGAGCAGTCGATCGATGATGGACCGGTGCTCCGCGAATGACGCGAGATCGGTCAATTCGTCGGGATCTTCCGCGAGGTCGAAAAGCTGGAGACGTTCCTCACCATTGACACGGTAGCGAATCAGTTTCCAGCGGCCATCGCTCACCATGCGCTGACAATCTTTATACAAGGAGAAGATCTCGTTGCGGTGGTCGGCATTGGGATTGATGGGCAGCGGCATACTTTCGGAAGCAGGAACGCCGCGCAGACCGGCGAGCTCGAGGAGCGTCGCGAACAAATCCATCGAGTAAACCATGGAGCTCTCGCGGCGGCCCGGTGCGACGCCGGGGCCGGCGAGCAACAACGGCACGCGCACGCTGTGTTCGTAGAGATTTTGTTTTCCGAGAAGCCCGTGGCTGCCGAGCGCCAGGCCGTGATCGGAAACGTAAACGACGAGCGTGTCTTGCTCCAGGCCGTTGCGGCGCAGGGCGTCGAATACACGGCCGAGTTGAGCGTCGTGATGGCTGATCATGCCGTAATAGGCGGCAAGGTGGGAACGCAGCACATCGGGATTGAGCGGTTTGCGGGCGAGTTCTTCGTCGCGAATCGAAATCTCTCCATTATCGAAAGGATGATCGGGCTGGAAGTTGGTGGGAAGCGGTGTATCCGCGGGCGAATACATCTTCGCAAACTTTCCCGGCGGTGTGCGCGGATCGTGCGGCGAGGTGAGGGACAGATAAAGGAAGAAAGGCTCCGGAGGTTGTCGGCGGTCGAGAAAGTCGACGGCGGCGTCGCAGAAGAGCTCGGTGGAGAATCCGGTTTCGAAATAGGGTGTGCCGGAGTAGTCGCCGTTCGCGGCATGATCGCGCAACGGAACGCGCGTGTGTTCCGACATGCCGCCGAGAAAGATGCGGCGACCGCTGGAGAACGAGCGCTGAAGCGCGGCGGTGTCGTTGTGCCATTTGCCGGTGATGAAGGTTTCGTAACCGGCGCGCCGAAAGAGCTCCGGCAGGGTGGGCAGATGCTCGGGCAGCGAAACGGTGCAGGACGGACTGCTCGAGGCGACTTGGGCGGCGTCGGCAGCAACGACATTCCGCCCGGTCAGGAGGGAAGCGCGCGCCGGCGAGCAGACGGCCGCGATGAGTCCGCCCATATGATAAGCGCGGGTGAACTGGGTCCCGCGCGCGGCGAGCGCATCGAGGTGCGGAGTCTGCACGGCAGCGTGCCCGCAAGCTCCGAGGGCGTCGTGACGGTGATCGTCGGCGATGACAAAAACGACATTCGGAGAACGGCGGCCGCGAGCCGGCAACGGAGAGGAAGAGGAGTCTGCCACGAGAGTAAATTACGTTGACTTGCCCCTCGCCGGCCGGAAAGTCGCGCTCCACTAAATCAATTAAGTGAGCTGGCAGAAGCGCACCAATTTGAAGGATATCGCCGAGCGAGTGGGCGTCAGCATTGCGGCTGTGTCGCTCGCGTTGCGCAATCACCCGTCGATCTCCGCGGCGACCACCGAGCGGGTGAAGAAGGTGGCGAAGGAACTCAACTACACGCCGGATCCGGGGTTGTCGGCGCTGGCGGCGCATCGCAGCCGGTTGCGGGTGCATCGCGATTTCGCGGTGATCGCGCTCGTCACGAACTGGAGCACGAAGGATGCGTGGACGAAACGCGCGAGCGCGAAGCAGGTGGTGGAAGGGGCGACGTTGCGCGCGCGTTCGCTGGGTTATTCGTTGCAGGTCTTTTGGGCACGCGAGCAGGGATACTCGCCGCGGCGATTCAGTGCGGTGCTGCGCAATCGCGGTATTCGCGGGATCATCCTGGCGCCGTTCGAAGATCCCAACGATCGCCTCGACCTGGATTGGGACGATTTCGCGGCGGTGGCGATCGAGCGGCCGGTGAGATATCCGCTGTTTCACCATGTCGTGCCGAATCACTTCGCCGGCATTCTTCTGGCTTGGGAGCAACTGAGGGAGCGCGGCTACAACCGCATCGGCATCATCGTGCGCACGGACTTGTCGGAGCGCGCGCTGCACCAATGGGAGGCCGGGTATGCGTATTTGCAGTCGCGCACGCTGGAGGCGGATCGCGTATCGGCGCTCGTGCTACAGCCAGACGATCCCGTGGGCCAGATCCGGAGTTGGCTGCGGCGTGAGCGGCCCGAGGTGGTGATCAGCCGCTCCGAGGGATTTTTCGAGGCGGTGCGCGCGGAAGGTCTGCGCATTCCGCATGACATCGGCTATGCGAGCTTGAATGTCGTGGACGATGTGCCCAACGCCAGCGGGATCCAACAGCATCGGGCCGAGATGGGGGAATTCGCGGTCGAGATCCTAAACAGTTTGCTGCAGAGCAATCAGCGCGGGTTCAACGCCGTCGCCCATGGGACGCACGTCGACGGAACGTGGCAGGAAGGGGGCACCGTTCGGCCGCTCAAAACCGAGACGCGAAGCGCAAAGCGGACGCGCGGGCGGTGACGCTGGAAGTATTAACTGATTTAGTAAGCTCGTCGTTGCGGCGCGCTGCCCGTGCCGTAGCTCTCACGAGAATCCCGAGCGGCTTGGGTTTTCGGTTCGGGAGCATCAAATTGCGAGCCCTGCCTCCGGGTTCGGAACAGTTGCAGTGAATTCTTCTTCGTTTTCCCCATGTCGTTCGCTTTTCCCCTGTCGTCCTTTTCTTCCCGTTGCCGCTCTCTCATCGGATTGATGCTGCTGGCGGGTGGCGTGACGGTGGCCGCGGCGCCCACCGAGATTCATGTGGCGCCGCAAGGCAGCGATCAGGCAACCGGGACGGTCGCGGCGCCGGTGGCCTCGCTGAGGCGCGCGGTGGAGATCTCGCGGCAAATGCGAGCGGATACGCCGGCGGAAGAAATTGTCGTCGTGCTGCACGGAGGCGTGCATCGTTTGACCGAGACGCTGGTGCTCGGATTGGCGGATACGCCGGCGACGGGCGGATCGTTGAGCTTTGTTGGTCGAAAAGGCGAGCGGGCGATCGTGAGCGGCGGGGCGCCGATTCGCGATTGGCAGCGAGTGCCAGCGGGCGAAGAGCCGGAAGGCACGCCTGGGTCAGCCCGCGGACGGTTGTGGGTGGCGCCTTTTCCGGAGGTGCTCGGATCGAGATTTCATGCGCTCTACGACGGACTCCAGGCGCTGCCGCGCGCGCGATCGTCGGTGTATGTGGCGCGCAGCCAGCATCGCGGTTTATTGACGCGGTTGGAGCAGCGCGACGTGATCGAGTTTCCTGCGGGGGCGTTGAAGGCGTGGAGCAATTTGGAAGACATCGAGGTGTTGAGCCGGCCGAATCATCACTGGCTGGTGAACTACCTGGCGTTGGAGTCGGTGGACGAAACGACGCTCACGGCGCGCACGACCGTGCCGGCGACCTATACGCCGACAGGGCAGTTTTGGGTGGAGAACGTCATGGAAGCGCTCGATGAACCCGGCGAGTGGGTGGTGAAGAGTGCGACGCGTCGCATTTATCTTTGGCCGCGCGGAGATACGCCGGGGGACAATATCGTGGCGCCTGCGGTGACGACGCTGGTTCGCGTGGAGGGGCGCGAAGACTATTGGGGCGATGCCGACAAGCCTGCGGGTGGCGTGCGTTTCGAGAATCTGACGTTTGCGCATACGGATCGCGATGTATGGACGCCGGCGGACGCGGGCTTGCAGCACGATTGGGCGATGTTCGACAAGGACGATGCGTGCGTGCGTTTCCGGGTGGCGGAAAACTGCGAGGTGCGCGATTGCACCTTCGAGGCGGCGGCGGGGCACGGGGTGCGGGCGGATCTTTACGCCCGGAACATCCGCGTGAGCGGAAATACCTTCCGGCAGCTCGGAGCGAGCGGGGTGTTGTTATGCGGTTATGGTCCCGGGACCAAGGACGTGAACGGCGGGCATGAAATCGTGGACAACGAGTTTCATGATCTTGGCACGTTGTGGTGGCACTCGCCGGCGGTGTTCCTTTGGCAGAGCGGCGGCAATCTCGTCGCGAACAACTACATTCATGATCTGCCTTACAACGGCATCGTGTTGAGCGGCGTGAGGCCCCGGCATTTTGGCATCTCCACGCCCAAGATTCAGCATCCGCAATTTCCGGCGAACATGCGCGAAGACCTGCGCCTGATCCGCTGGCGCGAGGTCGGAAATCCGCGGACGCCGGAGGAGATTCTGCCGTTTGCGCACACGCGGGAAAACGTGATTCGCGACAACGAAATCCACGACGCGATGCTCGTGCTGCGCGATGGGAATGCGATCTACCTTTCGAGTGCGGGCAAAGGAAATGTCATTCAGCGCAACGTCATCTACAACATGGGCAGGGCGGCCGCGATTCGGACCGACGACGACCAGTCCTACTGCACGATCACGGAGAACGTGACGTTTGGGATCGGCATTGTGGTGAAGGATTTCAACGCCACCTGGAACAACATCATGGTGAACGGGGGACTTCGCATCACGTCGGACCGGCCGGATTCGCGCGTCGAGCGCAACGTGTATGTTTCGTATCTTGGGCGCGCGGCGTTTTACGAAGTCGACGTGGTGAACAGCTATTTCGGCAACGCGAAGAACGATACGATGCTCAATAACTACAATCCGAACCACCAACCGATCGTGCCGCCGAAGACGGATCACAATGTCTTCTTCACTTCGGATCGCGCGGCGGCGGAGGCATTCGTGGCGGAGATGCAGACGCAGTGGGGTAACGATTTTAAAAGCATCATTGCCGATCCAAAGCTCGTCGCGCCGGCGGCCGGAGATTTTCGTCTGGCGCCGGATTCGCCGGCGCGGAAGCTCGGAATCGAATCGGTGGATACGCGGGAAGTGGGACTGAAGCGCGAGCCGATGGTCGAGCGCTTGCGGCGCACGCAGCAGAAGCTCGATTTGCAGAAGGCGGTGGCGAGCGCAGATCGCGGCTGATCGTGGGCTCCTCTTATCGCGTCTCGGAAACGAGCGCGGGGAGCCAGCCGAGCGATTGGAGAAACTGATCGGCGGCTTGCACGGTAAGAGCGTAGTGTTCGGGCGATTTCCAGGCGTTGAAAAAGCCGTGTTCCTGATCCTCGTAGAGGTGAAGTTCACAGCGGGCGCCGGCGGCGCGCATTGTGTCGCGGAAGCGTTCCAAGGTGGCGACGGGGATGAGTTGGTCCTTCGTGCCGAGGAAAAGAATCGTCGGCGGAGCGCCGGGAGCGACGTGGTGTGCGGGCGAAAACTCGGCGACGCGGTCGCCGATGCGGCGGGTGCCGAATTCTCCCGGGCCGTTGTCGAGCACGGGATTGAAAAGGATCAGCGCGTCCGGCCGCGGGGAAACGGAAAGATCGTCAGCGGGATCATCGATCGCGGGCACGAGTGCGGCGTGGGCGGCGAGGTGACCGCCGGCTGAAGCGCCGGCCGCGACGATGCGTTCGGCGTCGACGCCGAACTGTTTGACGTGTTGGCGCACCCAGCGGAGGGCGGAGCGTGCGTCCTGAATGCAGACGATGGGCGGAGTGACGTTGTCCTGCGGCGCGAAACGGTATTGCACGAGGAAGCAAACGGCGCCGCGGGCGGCGAAATGCCGCGCTTGATCTTCGAGCTGCGCGACCTTGCCGCCGACCCAACCGCCACCGTGGAAGAAAACGATCGCAACGCGCTCGTCGCTCGCGGACCACTGCGGCGGTTTGATCGTGTGCAGGTGCAGCGGTTGGCCGTCGGCGTGTTTGTAGATGTGCGTTTCGCCGAGAGAGACATCGGGCGCGTCGGAGAGGGCGGTGAACGCGAGCGACGCAAAGCTGAAGGCGAAGAGGAGTGATGCAGCGTGCATGAACGGGCGTGGCACGGGGAGACGGTAGAACAGATGAAGGCCGGGAGAGAAGAAGCTCCCGGCCTGCTTTCGGCGATGAAGACGTGTGACGCGCCTTACGGATGCGGGATGTGGTTGAGATCCTGCAGCTCTTCGAGCGTCAGCGCACGCTGGATAATCGCGACGTCGTCGATCAATCCATTGAAGTAGGCGTCGGAGGAAGTGGCGTTGCGGTCACGGCCGATGCGCACGGGTTGAGTGTTGGCGTTGTTATGCGTCCACAGCGTCGTCGAGTGAGTGACGAGCACGCCGTCGATGTAGAGTTTGTGGCTCGAGGCGCTTTCGTTCACGAACGCGATGTGGTGCCATTGGCCGTCGTTGATCGGTGTCGGGGCGGCGACGCTTTCAGTGACGCCGGCAGACTGGTTCCAACGCGAGAGCTGCACGATGCCTGAGGCGAGGAGCTGGAGCCGGTAGTCCATGTTGAGGGTGCCGGTGTCACGCGCCTTGGCGACGATGCCGCCTGGGGTCGTCGCGGAGGTTTTCACCCAGGCGACAATCGTGAACGGCTGGCCGGGGTGGCCGAATTCCAAGGCGGAGTGGTGAGCAATGCCGACAAAATCATTCGTCCCGTCGAAGCTGAGCGCAGCGCTCGCGGTGCCGTAGCGGTCCGTTGTGAACGTGGCTCCGTTATTGGTCCCGTTGTGACCGTGCTGGGCGACATCGACGGTGTTGCCGGAGAAGATCCATTGGGCGGCGGTGTCGGTGAAAACGAACTCCGGCAATAGCCCGATGCGTGAGGTGTCGATCGGATTGAAGCCCGCGGGAGGCGTGCCGATGAAGCGGTAGTCGTGGGTGGAGGCGTTGACGAACGCGGGATTCGCGGTCGTGGAGTTCTGGTCGTATTTATTGCTTAGGATCGATTTCCAATTCGCGAGCGTGTCGGCGCCCGGGATGTTATGGAAGATATTCGAGCCGGAGGCGGTTTTGTAGAACGTGTTGTAGTTCGACTGGCTGATCCGGTTATTCGACCAGCTCTGGAATCGGTAGAAAATCGCCGTCGGGCCTTCGGAATAGAAGATATTGTTCAGGAGCTTGTTGTTGTTGGCGGGGGCGTTGGCGAGAATCTCGAAGGTGCGCATGCCGGAGTTGCTGCGGGTGAAATCGAAGATGTTGTTCTGAACGTGATTCCCGACGCCCTTGAGATTGAGCGGGGCCGTGAGCGTATTCGAAGGCGCATTACCGATGAGGTAGGCGATGTTGTTCGTGACGAGGGTGCGATCCGAGCCGTCCTCGATGTAGAACGCGTGCTGTTGACCGAAGGAGTCGCCGCTGTGGTGGACGCGGTTGTGATCGACGGTGTTGTCGTCGGCGTAGCCCCAGTAGATCGCGCCGGTGTCCTGCGAGTCGGTGTTCATGCCGGTCACTTCGTTGTAGGCGATCGTGATGTTGCTCGACGTTCGCATACGGATGCCATGCCGCCGCGAGGTGCCGAGGTTGTTGTGCGAAATCGTCGAGCTGCTAGACCCGTCGATGCGAATGTTTGCGCCCGGGTCGGCGAACACGAGGGCGGTGTTTCGGATGCGGTTGTTGGTGATTACGCTCGCGGAGACGTTGTCGACGAAAACGCCCGCTAGCGCCATGTCGGAGATCGTGTTGCCCGCGATGTGAATCGCGCTGCCGGGGCCGGAGATGCGCGCCCCGGCGGAGCCGCCGGCGAACTCGCAATTCTCAACGGTGAGGCGGCTCGCGTTCTTGAAGACGATCATGCCCTGGCCGGCTCCGGTCGGGTTGGCGAAGTCGAAGTTGGTCGCGAAGAACGTCAGGTTGCTGAACGTGATGTTTTCCAGCGGGCCGTCGCTCGGCGCCAGTTTCTGATAAAGCGCGGAGACTTCGGTGCTGCTGAGTGCGGATTGGTAAATGCGGGCGTCGTCGATCGCGCCGGAGAAGTAAGCGGTGATGTTATTGTGCGCGTCGTGAAAACGGCCGATTTCGACCGGTTGATCGTTGCCGGCACCGTAACTCCACGTCGTGGAGCTGGATTCGACGAGGGCGCCGTCGACGTAAAGCTTGTGCGCGGCGTTACCCTCGTTGACGAAGGCAACGTGGTGCCAGTCGCCATCGTTGAGGGACGTGCCGTCGGCGTCGGTGACGGCCATGGAAGTGCTATTGGCGACGTTCCAGCGGACGAGTTGCAGCTTGCCGTTGGCGTCGAGTTGGAAGCGGTAATCCATGTTGATCGCGCCGCCGGACGGACGCGCCTTGGAGATGATTGGCTGCAGGCCGGAACCCGAGGTTTTGATCCAAGCGGAGATCGAGAATGGCGCGGTGGAAGCGCCGAAGCCGAGCGTGGGATCGTCGGCGACCGTGACGTATTGGGTCGAACCATCGAGGGTGATGGCCTGGCCGAGGCCGGAAGTGCTGATAGCATAGACCGGATCATTCACGGTCGCGCCCTCGTGATTGTTGCCGGTGGCGTCGGAGGTGTCTTCGTTGAACTGCCAGTGCGCGCGCAATTGTTGGACGCCGAAGGTCGGCGTGCCGGAGAAGATCGTTGTCACGACCGGCGCAATGATCTCCTGGCTGGAGATCGGAGTGTTGCGTGGCAGGTAATAGAGCATTCCGGCGCTTTCGTCGTGGTAGAACTCGCCGGCCTGATTGAGGAGCTCCTTCGCGCCTTGAACGAAGTAGCGCGAGCCGGCGGCGAGATCGCCGAGGTAGGTGAGCTGGAGATTGGAGGCGAGGGTGATCCAGCGCGTGCTGTAATTGATCGAGGAGACATTGTGGATCTCGGTCGACCAGTCGTGATTGCCGGGCCAGACGTAGACCTGCAGTTCGGCGGGCTTGCTCACGTTGGGCATCGTGTTGCCGCTGTTCCACTGGAAGCGCTTCTTAGGTTGGGAAGAATCTTTCGCGGCGATGCTCCAATAGCCGCCCTGCGGGCCGCCGTTGGTGGGATAGTCATTGTTCGGATGGCGTGCGAGTCGGCCCCGAACGCCGTTTTCAAAAATCGACTGTAAGCGGTGGGAACCTGCCGGGAGCGGCGTTTTGTAGATAATGCCGGAGTCGAGCGTCCAACTCTGGCCGGGAAGGGGCAGTTTGACGCCGCCGATAATGCGCGCGCTGCCGCGGCGGCCATAACTGGTCCAAATGACTTCGTGTCCGTTCGTGCCCGCGTCGCCCTCGGTGAGATTGATCGTCGAAGTGACAACATGATCACCGGGCATGAGCAGGACGACGATGTCTCCGGTCATGTTGCCGTTGATCGCGTCGACGGCGGCGCGGGCGCGACTTAAGGTGGCAAAGGCGGTGCCGGTGGAGGTGCCGTTGCTGGCGTCGTTGCCGTTGATCGGATCGACGTAGAACGAAGCTTGGATGGCGGCTTGTGAGGTCGCAGCGACGAGCAGAAGCACGGAGCAGATGCAGGCGCGAAGAACGGTCGAGGTGAGATTCTTCATGGTGGTGGGGCGGGGTTGCGCGCACAGCGTGGTGCGTTCAGGCGCGCGTGGGTAAACGAGGGAGGCAAGTGGCGGCATCTCACGCCGGCCGCAATGACTCGGTCGCTAGAACAGTTAAGAACCGGAGCCAGATCCGAGGGGCTGCCCGAGGACTTAATTGATAAAGCGGAGTGCTCGTTGTGGAGACCGTTCCTCCGCGTCTAGTCCATTTAGCTTTCGCGCCCCCATGAAGCCGACTCTATCGCTCGTTGTTTTTCTCGCGTCGTTCCCGATGACGATCGCCGCTTCGGAGCCGGACGCGCGGCCTAGTGTGATTCTCGTCGTGACGGACGATCAGGGTTACGGCGATTTGCGGGCGCATGGAAATTGGATCATTCGCACGCCTCACTTGGATCGGTTGCGGAACGAGAGCGTGCGATTGACGAACTTTCACGTGGATCCGACGTGTTCGCCGACCCGGGCGGCGTTGCTAACGGGCCGCTACTCGACTCGCACGGGCGTGTGGCACACGGTGATGGGACGGTCGTTGCTGCACCGCGACGAGGTGACGATGGCGGATGTTTTTCGGGAGGCCGGTTATCGCACGGCGATGATTGGGAAATGGCACTTGGGGGATAATTATCCGTATCGCCCGCAGGATCGTGGTTTCGATGAAACCTTTCATCACGGCGGCGGCGGAATCGGTCAGACGCCGGATCGTTGGGGCAACACGTATCACGACGCGATTTTTCTCCGCAACGGCGAGCCCGTGCAGACGCGAGGTTACTGCACGGATGTGTTTTTTGCCGAGGCCGAGAGCTTCATTGCGCAAACGCGTTCGCGTCCGTTCTTCCTCTATCTTGCCACGAATGTCCCGCATTCGCCGTTCACCGTGGATGAAAGATATCGTGCTCCCTACGCCGCGCAGGGCGTGCCCGAGCCGATGGATAGTTTTTATGGGATGATCGAAAACATGGACGAAAATCTCGGCCGTCTGCTGGCGCGGCTCGAGGAACTTGGTCTGGCGGAAAACACGATCGTCATCTGGGCGACCGACAACGGAACGGCGGCCGGCGTCGTAACGGACGAAAATGAGAAGGAGAATAGCACGGACGGGAGCTGGCGTGGATTCGCCGCGGGGATGCGCGGAAAGAAAGGATCGGTTTACGAAGGCGGACATCGTGTGCCTTGTTTTATTCGCTGGCCGGCGGGCGGGATTGAAGGCGGTCGCGACGTTGATGCGCTGACCGCGCATTTCGATTTGCTGCCGACCTTGAGTGAATGGTGCGACCTGCCGCGGCGCGAACTGGCGTGGGACGGCCGAAGTCTTGCGCGGCTGATTCGCGGGGAGAGCGACAGTGAGCCGCGAACGCTGTTCGTGCACCGTCAGCGGCGCGAGATTCCGCCGAAGTGGGTGGACAGCGCGGTGATGACCGAACGTTGGCGACTGGTGAACGGGCGGGAGCTTTACGACATCGCGCGCGATCCGGGGCAAACGAGCGATGTGGCTGCGAGCCACCCGTCCGTGGTGGAGCGTTTGCGCGAGGATTATGAAACGTGGTGGACGTCCCTCGCGCCGGCCTTGCGCCGCGATACGCCGCTGGTGATCGGAGCGTCGGAGGCGAATCCGACCAGGCTCAACGCGATGGACTGGCACAATGAAAACATCCGGCAGATCCCGTGGCACCAGCGGCAAGTTGCCGAGTTGCCGGCGGCGAATGGCTATTGGGTCGTCGAGGTGGCGCGGGCGGGCGAGTATGAGTTTATCCTGAGGCATCAGCCGAGCGAAGCGCCGCGGCGGTTGGAGGCGACGCAGGCGAAGGTCGCGGTGGGCGATCGGGCAGCGGAGGTGAAGGTCGTTCCGTCATCTACAGAAGTCGCGTTGCGGCTGGAGTTGCCGACCGGGATTGCACGGCTGCAAACTTGGCTCGCGGATTCGTCAAAACCCGAGGAGACCCGCGGAGCCTTCTTCGTCGAAATTCGTCGGATTGATTAGTCCCATGCGCATGCCTCCTTTTTTCCGAGTGATGTCCCTCACCGCGGCCGCGCTGCTGGTGCCTGGAGCGATGAGCGCGACGTCGCTGTCGACCGAAGACAGCCGGCCGCACATCGTTTTTATCATGTCGGATGATCAGGGTTGGGGCGACGTCGGCTATCGTGGAAACGAGATCAAGACGCCGCACATCGATCGACTCGCGGCCGCAGGCGTGCGGCTCGAGCAGTTTTATACGCAGCCGCTCTGTTCGCCCACGCGCGCGGCGCTGCTGACGGGACGTTATCCGATTCGTTACGGCTTGCAGGTTGGGGTGGTGCGGCCGCATGCGCGTTATGGGATTCCAGCCGAGGAACGCACCTTGCCGGAGGCGCTGCGCGAGGCGGGTTATCGCACGGCGATGGTAGGCAAGTGGCATTTGGGCCATTCGCGGCGAGAGGACCTGCCGACGAGCCAAGGATTTGAACATCATTACGGACTCTACACGGGAAACTTCGACTACTTCACGCATCGCCGCGACGGCGGGCTCGACTGGCATCGCAATGAGCAGGCGATCGAAGAAGAAGGTTATGCGACGGATCTTTTGGCGGACGAGGCGGCGCGGTTGATTGCGGAACACGATCGGGCGTATCCGCTTTTCCTTTACGTGGCGTTCAATGCGCCGCACACGCCCTTGCAGGTGCCGGAAAACTACAGCGCGCTTTACGCTCACTGGCCGGAGCGCCGGCGACTTTATGCGGGAATGGTGACGGCGATGGACGACGGAATCGGACGGATCGTCACGGCGCTCGAGCAGAGCGGCATGCGAGAAAATACGCTCATTGTTTTCTGTTCCGACAACGGCGGACCGCGGCCGGGTGAGATGGCGGACAACGGTTCGCTGCGGGCCGAGAAAGGCACGTATTACGAAGGCGGCGTGCGCGTGCCGGCGATTGCGGTGTGGGATGGCAAACTGGCGGCGGGCACGAGCAATGAATCGCTGGCGCATATCGTGGATTGGTTTCCGACGTTGTTGCGGCTGGCCGGAGCGACGCGGGAGCAACAAGCGCCGATCGACGGAGTGGATCTTTGGCCGACGCTGGCGGAAGGTGAGGCGACGGCACGCGAGGACGTGTTGATCAACATCGGCGTGGTGGGAGCGGCGATTCGTGTCGGGCCTTGGAAACTCGTCGTGAACGGCCACGTGCGCGACGGCATGGAAGGCGGACCGATCAATGCCGAACGTGAGCAGCTGAAGAGGCAGGCACTCGCGTCGCCGGTTGTTGAACTGTTTAACCTAAACGACGACCCGTCCGAAAAAACCAACCTCGCGGACGCGCGGCCGGAGATCGTGCAGAAGCTGCAGCGACGCCTCGATGATTACACGCGTGAAGCGGTGCCTTCGAAGCAGGCGCCGCCGCCGGCCGATTTTAGAACGCCGGCCGTGTGGGGCCCGGAATCCTGACGGGAACGCCCGCGATTTTCATTCGACGCTACTCGACGCGGCAGGCTGGGGCAGGTGTTTCATCCAGCTCAACTCGGGCCATTCGTCGCCGCCGGTGTTGGACTGGTTTGCTCCGGGTGTGCTGCGGCCGCGCAGGATTTGCTCGCGGAGCTCGAGCGCGAGTTCGTTCACCAACGCGGGTTCGGCGGAGTAAAGATTGGTCGTTTCGGCGCGATCGACCTCGAGGTTGAAGAGTTGGAAGGGCGGCGCGTCGGGGGAGGCTTGGCCGGGTTTCGGATCGCTCCAGCCGCCGGAATCCGGCGTCGCGCACAGTTTCCATGGTCCGCGTCGGAGAGCGAAAGCGCCGAGAACGGAATGATTGACGAGCGAGGCGCGACCCAAGCGGTGGTCGGCGGGATCGCGCAGGAGTGCGAGATGGCTGACGCTGTCTTCGCCGGCGTCGGACGGGAGTTCCGCCGAAAGCAATTCGGCGCACGTGGCGAGCAGGTCCTGTTGGGCGACGAGGGCGTGGCTGGTTGTTCCCGCCGGAATTTCGCGCGGCCAGCGGGCGATGAACGGCACGCGATGTCCGCCCTCGAAGATGTCGGCTTTCGCGCCGCGAAGACCGAAGTTCGGATTGTGGCCGAGGGTTTTCAGCTGGGCGAAGTTGGCCATGGGGCTGCAGCCGTTGTCGGCGGTGAAAATAATCAGCGTGTTGTCGCTCAGGCCGCGCGATTCGAGTGCGCGCATGATTTCGCCGACATCGTGATCGAGCTGCAGGCAAAAGTCGCCGTAAGGCGAACCGGTGCGTCCGGCGAAATCTTTCGAAGGGAGGATCGGCGTGTGCGGCGAAGCGTAAGCGAGATAGAGGAAGAACGGTTTGTCGCTTTCCTGCTCGCGAAGGAATGCGACGGCTTCGGTGGTGAGCCGCGTTTGCACGTCGCCGTGGGCGAAATTTTCGGCGATCGGGCCGGCGCGCCACATGGCGGGTGGTTTGCTGGCTTCAACACGGCGCATGGGCGGGGCTTCGACGCGGTCGTCGCGGAGCCAGACGTAGGGATCCATGTCGAGCGATGCGCTGATGCCAAAAAAGGAATCGAAACCGATCGAGAGCGGGCCGTTGCGGAAGGGGGAACCGTAGTCCATGTGGCGCGCGAGCTGCGGATCGTTTTCCGGTGCGCGCGGGCCGGGCCCGACGGGAGCTTCGTAGTCGGCTGGCGGCGTGTCGGCGGGTTGGCGCGCCCAATCGATTCCGAGGTGCCATTTGCCGATCATCGCGGTGCGATAGCCGTGTTGGCGCAGCAGCGCGGGCACGGTGAGGCGGCCTGGCTCGATTAACGGCGGGGAGTAGCCGAAAAGCACGCGCGACTTCAAGCGACTGCGCCACGCGTAGCGACCCGTCAGCAAACTGTAGCGCGACGGGGTGCACACGGCGGAGCTGCTGTGCGCATCGGTGAACTTCACGCCCTCGCGCGCGAGTTGATCGAGGTGTGGCGTGCGCCACGCGGATTGCGGGTTGTAGGCGGAGACGTCGCCCAGTCCCATGTCATCGGCGAGAATGTAGATGATGTTGGGACGTTGTTCCGGAAGTTGAGCCGCGGCGTTCAATGTCGGCGTTATCAAGGCAAGCGAAGCGATGAGGCCGGGGAGTAGGCGGGAAGGCGTTGCGGTCATCGAAAGCGAAGAGGAGTGGAATCGTTAGCGGGCGAGTGGAGGGAAGGGCAGGTTAGCGTTCGATGGTGTCGCCTTCGAATTCGATGACGTAAGTGTCGCCGTGGCGATCGGCTTTGAGCGTGCGCGGATGAAAGCCGCGACGACCATCGGCGGTGGTCACGAGAGGAAAGGGAGCGTGCTCGGGTTCGGCCAGAAGCCGGATGGAGCGAATCTCGTTCTTGAAATCGGGAAGCGCGAAATTCGCGTAACCGCGGGCGCGTTCGAGTTCGAAGATCGTGATGTAGAGCTTGCCGGGCTTCGTCGTGCAGCGCCAGGCGCGGTGCGAAAGGAAAACCGGTTCGCCTTGGAAGTTTCGCAAAGTTTGCGCGGGTTCGCCGAATTCTTCGCCAAACGGAGACGGTTGCGCGCCGTAGATCGACTCGCCGTTGCGTCGCAGCCAATCGCCGACGGCGCGGAGACTGATCTGGCTGGGTTCCGGAATGATGCCTTCCGCGGTGGGGCCGACGTTGAGGAGGTAGTTGCCGCCCTTGGAAACGATGTCGACGAGTTTGAAGACGAGGTCGCTGGCGGATTTCCAGTTGTGGTCATCTTTGCGGTAGCCCCACGTGTGATTCAGCGTCGCGGGAACTTCCCACGGCTTCTCGAGGTTTCGATCGGGGATGCGATTGTCGGCGGTGCTGACGTAGTCGCCGGGTTTGCCGAGACGGCCATTGATGAGGCAATCCGGCTGAAGCTCTCGCACGAGTTGCATGAACCGATCGGCGCGATCGCCTCGGTCCATCATCAACGCCGTATCGAACCAGATCAGCGCGATGGGCCCGTAACGGGTGAGAAGTTCGCGCACTTGCGGCTCCGCTTTGGTCTGCAGGTAGCGATCGAAACTGCCGTCGCGATCCTTCTCAGTGTCGGGGGGGAAATCCCAGTCGTTGCCCGCGCCGCCGGGTTCGTGCCAATCCTGTGCCTGCGAATAGTAGAGGCCGAAGCGGAGACCGCGGCGCGCGCAGGCTTCGGCGAGTTCGAGGACGATGTCGCGACGAAACGGCGTGGCGTCGATGATGTCGAAATCGCTCGCGTTGGTGTGAAACAGCGCGAAGCCGTCGTGATGTTTTGCGGTGAGAACGACGTATTTCATGCCGGCGTCCACGGCGAGTTGCGCCCACGCGTCGGCGTCGAATTGCACGGGATTGAATTGCGGGGCGAGTTTCTCGTAGTCGGCCACGGGGATGGTCGCGCGCTTCATGATCCATTCGCCGATGCTCCCGACGGGTTGACCGTTCCAGTAACCGGCAGGGATCGCGTAGAGTCCCCAATGAATGAACAGGCCGAACTTCGCGTCGCGAAACCATTGCACGCGCTCGGTCTGATCCGCAGCGCTCGCGGTAATGACGCTCGCGTGAGCGGCGGGCGAGGAGGCGAAGGAGAATGGGCTGACAAGCAGAACCAAGCTGAGTGACCGGGAGAATAGATTCATCGAAAGTGGGGTGGGGCTAGGAGGCAGATCGCAAGAAAGGATGGACGGCAAGGGCGTCAATGGGCGAAGGAGTGAAACAGTTAAGGGCAGGTCACCCGACGCCGGGAGGGCGCGGCTCATCGCCTGAACGCGAGGGTGCTTCGCCGTCGGGCGGCAAAGGTCTTTACGGGCAGAGGACGTGGCTTGTTCGCGGTGGGAGGCGCAGCGCAAACCAGATGCGCGTGAATTTACTTAACAGTTTTAGTTAACAAACCGTTGAGTGGTGTCGGGAGGCATGGATGTTCGGCGGCGCAGTGTTTCGCGCCATTGCGACCCCCTAACATCCCCGCGCTCATGAATCCCTTCCCCCTCCATCCGGCCTTGCGTCGTTTTCGCCCTACTCCGTTCCTCGCTGCTGCGTTGTTCGCAAACGTCGCGCCTTTTGTGCTCGGGCAATCGGCGCCTGCTTCCAACGAGCCAATCTACGAATTGCCGGCCTTCGTGGTCGATAGTTCACGCGATGTTGGCTACCAAGCCACGAACACGACCTCGGTCGGCTATATCAACCGCCCGCTCAAGGATCTTCCGCAGAGCATCGGTATCATCAACGAGGAGTTGATGCGGGATGTCGGCGCGTTGGATTTCGCGCAAGCCGTCCAGTATTCGACGAACATCAATTTCCAGATCGCGAACGCGGACACGAATTTCACGATTCGCGGCCTGACCTCGCGTTCGTTCTTCGTGAACTTCCTCACGCGCGTCACGCCGACGGACAGTTACATGACGGAGCGCATCGAGGTCGTGCGCGGCCCGGCGAGCGTGATCTATGGCCAGCAGGACACGGGCGGCGTGGTCAATACGATCACCAAGATCGCGCGCCTGGGGCAGAATCGCACCTACGTTGAATTCACGGGCGGCAGCGAGGACATGAAGCGCGGCACGTTCGACACGAACGTTGCGTTAGGAGAAAAGCACGCCCTGCGCGTCGCAGGCCTTTATCACGAACAGGACAACTCACGCGCCTACGCGGACCTCGAGCGCCGCGGCCTCTACGCTGATTATCTCTGGCAGATCAATCCGACGACGTCGTTCCGTTTTTCCGGCGAGCATGGCAATGATCATCGCACGCCGTTCACGGGGGTCCTGACGCTTCAAGCCAACGCGAGTGCGCAATCGACCGCAGCGGCCATCGGTCTCCTGCCGCAGGATTATGCGCAAAGCGTGCAAGGGCCGGATGCGATCAGCAATCTCGACTACTTCTTCTACACCGCAGCGTTCACCAAAGCGCTCTTCGACAATCGCCTGAACGTTAACTTCACCGTCAGCGAATCGATGCGTAACCGGAATCAGCGTTGGGGCCCGCAGATGAAAGGCGCCAACCTCGCGACGTCGAACGTCGCCGCGAGCTCGATCAACGGTTATCAGATCACGCCGGGCTACACGACGGGCACGCCGGTGTTCATGCAAAACTGGCAGTTCGTCGGCTTGGACGAACGCTTCCGCTTCTACCGCCTGCAAGCGGCGTTGCAGTTGCCGGACGTCAACGGGAAGCATCTGCTCACCTTTGGCGGCAGCTACGAGCCGAACGACTATCCGATCGAACAGACGACCTCGTGGCTCTACCGCAATCCGACTGGCGCCGCGCGCGGCGCGATTTTTGGCCAGGGCGTGAACGACCGTCTGCCCTATACGGTGATCACGGACGGCGGCCTGCGCTTTCCGCATGAGCTTATCGGCAACGGCCTCTATGAACGTCCCACGGGCGGCTTCATCATCGGCAAGGAAGTGAAAGCCGGCTTCGCAATGTTGTCGTCGGATTGGGGCAAGACGGGCCGCCTCAAGACGCTGCTTGGTCTGCGTTATGACGACATGTTCAACGACAACCTCGGCCTCACCTTCGACAACAACGACGTCCGGGGCTACGGCGCCTACAGTTTCGATCATGTGAAGATCTGGTCGAAGTCCTTTGGTGCCGTTTACGCCATCACGCCATGGCTCAACGCGACCGCGAACTACGGCACGTCGCTCTGGCCGAACGTCAATCGCTTCGATCTCGATCTGAATATCATGCCGGCGACGACCGGCGAGAGCTTCGAGTTCGGCTTCAAGGCGCTGACGGAAGATAACCGCTTCTCGGCGTCGTTGACCTATTTCGATCTGTCGCAAAAGAACGCCGCGTTGACCGTGCCGGCGCCGTTGCTGATCGCGGAGTTCGGCACGGCCACGCCGGCCCGCGCCGTCGCCGGCTCGATGGAGGTCAAAGGCTACGAGTTGGAATTCGTGGCGAATCCCACGCCCGAGTGGACGATGCGTGCCGGCTTTGGCTATGCGGATCCGACGATCACGACCAACCTTCCCCAGTTCGGCTATCCGGCGGGCAAGAGCATGCCGGGCGTGACGAAATACACGGGCTCGTTCTTCACGCGTTACACCTTCACGACCGGGCCGGTGAAAGGCCTCTTCCTTGGCGCGGGCTTCAACTACCGCGGCCAGAACTACGCCGGCTACATCGATACCGACAACGACAACATCGCCGAACGGCAGGAAACGTTTCCAAGCTACGCGACCTTCGACTTCCTCGCGGGCTACAACTTCAAGCCCGGCCGCAAAACGCGCGTCGTGCTGCGCGCGAACCTTCGCAACGCCTTCGACAAGTCCTACATCGTCGCGACTGACGTGAACTTCGCCGGCTACGGCGACCGTCGTCAGTTGATGCTGTCGACGGGCATCGAATTCTAAGCGCCGCGCCCGCGGGCGTGTTTGCCCAGGATTCGCCGAGGGCTGCGTCGTCATAGGATGCAGCCCTCTTGCTTTCGATTCTCGTTCTTATGCGCTCTCGTCGATTCGACGGGACGCCGCCCATGTGAAGTGCAGTTGTGACGGCTGCACTCTCCGCACAAACTTCCGATCTTCGCCCCGCCATGACTTATCGCATCCTTGCTGTCGTTATGTTCGTTCTGTCAGCCAGCCGATCGTTGGCTGCGACGCCCGACGCCGAGATGGACGAACGCGCCGCGTGGTTCAGCGATGCGCGTTATGGGATGTTTGTGCATTGGGGACTCTCGTCGGTGCTGGCGGGCTCGTATCGCGGCGAACGGATCGATCGCGGCACGCATGGCAACGGGCTGGGCGAGTGGATCATGTTCAACGCGAAGATCCCGGTCGCGGATTACGCGGACTACGCAAAGCAGTTCAATCCGGTGAAGTTTGATGCCGATGCATGGGTGCGACTCGCGAAGAATGCTGGCATGAAATACATCGTGTTCACGACGAAGCATCATGAAGGCTTCGCGATGTTTCACAGCCGTGTTTCGGGCTTCAATATCGTCGACGCGACGCCCTTCGATCGGGATCCGCTGAAGGAACTCGCGGAAGCGTGTGAGCGTCACGGCCTGCGACTCGGGCTTTATTATTCGCAGGCCCAGGATTGGCACCATCCGGGCGGCGCGGTGCGAACCGAAGGCGTTCCGATGGCGGGCGGCGATCCGGCGGGCGGACGCTGGGATGCGGCGCAAGCGGGCGACTTCGACAAGTATCTCGATGAACTCGCCGCGCCGCAGCTGCGCGAACTGCTCACGCGCTACGGGCACATCTCGATCCTGTGGTGGGATACGCCGGTCGGCATGACTCCGGAGCGCGCCGCGCGGCTGGCGAAGCTGGTCGAGTTGCAACCGCACTTGCTGACGAACAACCGGCTGCTGAATCCGCGCGAGCGAAACGCGTTTTCCGGCGATACGGAAACTCCCGAGCAGTTCATCCCTGCGACCGGCTTCAAGGATCGCCTCTTCGAAGTGTGCATGACGATGAACGACACGTGGGGCTACAAGGCGCACGATCAGAACTGGAAACCGGCCGAGGATATCACGCGGAAGCTGATCGATATCGCGAGCAAGGGCGGGAATTTTCTCCTCAATGTCGGCCCCGACGCACACGGTGAGATTCCGGCGCCGAGCGTGGAGCGCCTGCGTGAATCCGGACGTTGGATACAGGCGCATGGCGAATCGATCTACGGCACGACCGCGAGTCTCTTCCGCCGTCTGCCGTGGGGGCGCAGCACGACGAAAGGCAGCATCATTTATCTCCACGTCTTCGATTGGCCGAGCGACGGCCGGCTGTTGGTGCCTGGATTGAAAACGCCGGTGCGTCGCGCGCAGGTGCTCGGTCAGGCGGATGCGCTGCGGGCGGACTTGAGGGCGGACGGCGTGTGGCTGAACGTTCCCGCTCGTGCACCGGATCCGGTCGCGTCTGTGGTGAAACTCGAATTCGATTCGTCGCCTCAGGTGGATCAACCATTGCCCGCGCCGGATGCGAAGGGCGTGGTGCATTTGCCGGCGACGGTCGCCGCGATCGTCAATGCTTACGACGGCAACGCGCGCGTCATCGGAGCTGGAGCGGAAGCGTTCATCGGTGGGTGGGATCGCGAGGGCACGACGCTGAATTGGGAGTTCCGCACGGATGAAGCGGCGCGCTTTGTCGTCGAAGCCGAAGTCGCTTCGGGCGGCGGCGGGACATTGTCGCTGAGGGTGGGAGACCAGAAGGATGAGACGCACCTGTCGGCGGCGGGTCAGATGGGCGAGGAGGGAGAATTCGCGTTCGTCACCTTGGCCGAAGTTGATGTTGCCGCAGGAGAACACGCGTTGGAACTGCGCTCGGAGAAGGGGTGGAGTGACACGCGACTGCGAGGCGTTCGGTTGGTGAGGTTGAACAGACGGTAACGGAGGGGACGAAGAGAGGGAACCGCGAAGGGACGCGAAGGGGGGGAAGGGAAAGTGGTGATGGGATCGCAGGCGATCGTCGCGGGGGGCGTTAGGGCGTTTCACCGCGTCTCGCCGAGATGCGGCTCACCGGGACGGTTCGTCCTGCCGGGAGTTGAGGCGTAAGGCGATTTGCGCGCCGGGGCCGTGGACGCCTTCGATCAGGATGCCTTCGACGTCGGCGGTTTTGGACGGACCGGTGACCCAAACGATATTCGGGTCGGGGGGCATCGCGGCGAGCGCGTCGGGGATGTCCGGGAGAATTTGATCTTCGCTGACGGCGGCGATGTGAACCCACGGCGCCAGCGCGGCGAGGCGGCGGGGCGTGTCGCGGTCGGTGAGGATCAGCGTGCCGGTTTCGGCAATCGCTGCAGTGGCGCGCGTGACGCCGAAGTCGTAGTCGTCAATGCGTGCGCGTTCGTAAGTCGTTTCAACGTGGAACGTGGGCGGGAATGCGTCTTTCAGTCCGGACCAGAGCTCGGGATCGCAGTAGCCGCGGCGCCAGCCGTTTTTATCGAGGAAGAGCACGAGATGAGAAATCTCGGTGAACGCGATGCCGTTGACGGCTTGAAAGCGACGGGCGAATTGATTCCAGGCCGCGCTCTCGGGTCGAAGATGTTGCGGCAACTGCAAAAGTTCGCAGTCCCAGTCAGGCAGCGCGGCTCTTTGCGGCAATGGAGCAAGGGCGCTTTGCACGCGGGCGAGGATTTGTTCGCGTTCGTCAGTCATGAGGTTGAGCGGGAAAACTCTGCGGCGACGAAGTGGGGCGGCGGTTTTTGAGCCATTTTCTGAATTCGCCGCCGCGCCATGCAGGAAGGGCGCGCTCTTGTTCCCAGGCGCGGAGTGCGGGCACGGGGATCAGTTTTGTCGGCAGATAGTTGATGGCCCTGCCTCCCCACAGAGCGGCTTTCCAGGCGGTGGGTTGCGACGCGAGCAAGGCCCACGCGCCCATCGGCGGTGTGCCGGCCGATGCGAGCGGAGCGCTTTCGCGTTTTCCTTTTTCGCGCAGGCGGAGCAGCAAGTCGGGTATCGGGATGTTGACGGGACAAACCTCGTTGCACGCGCCGCAGAGCGAGGAAGCCTTCGGCAGGTCGGCGAGCTCGGGAAATTTTTTTCCGGCGAGGAGTGGTGAGAGCACGGCGCCGATCGGGCCGGGATATACGCTGCGATACGCGTGTCCGCTGGCCTGGCGGTAAATCGGGCAGACGTTCAGGCAAGCGCCGCAACGGATGCAGCGTAGGATCTCGCGGCATTCGGAGGCGAGAACCTCAGTGCGGCCGTTATCGACGAAGATGACATGCATCTCTTCGGGGCCGTCGGATTGCGTAGGCGCTTTCGGACCGGAGATGAACTCGGTGTAAACGGTGAGCTGTTGTGCGGTGGCGGAGCGCGCAAGCAGATTGAGCAACAGGCCGAGGTCGCGATCGCGAGGGACGAGTTTTTCAATGCCGACGAGCGCGATGTGAACTTTCGGTGCGGCGAGGCTGAAGCGGGAGTTTCCTTCGTTGGTCACGAGGACGAGTCGGCCGCTTTCGACGGAGACGAAATTCGCACCGGTGAGGCCCACGTGAGCGTTGAGATACTTGTGACGGAGGAAACTTCGGGCGCGGCGGGTGATGGTTTTTGGATCGTCGTTGTAGCTGCCGAGGCCTTCGCGCTCGAAACTCCGCGCGATTTCCTGGCGGCTCTTGTGGATGATCGGTCGGACGATGGGACTCGGATGGTCCTGGTCCATCTGGACGATGAACTCGCCGAGGTCGGTCTCGAGCGCCTCGATGCCGTGCCGGGCGAGGTAGTGGGCGAGTTCGATTTCCTCGGAGACCATCGTTTTCGCCTTCACCATCTTCGTCGCGCCGCGGGCTTGCATGATGCGAAGGACGGCGGCGCACGCCGATTCGGCGGTCGCGGCCCAGTGCACGTGAGCGCCGTTCGCTTTCAGCTTCGCTTCGACCGCCGGGAGCAGCGTGTCGAGATTTTCGATGACGTGTTGCTTGATCTCGCCGGCGACTCGACGGAGGCGATCGGGATCCTCGAAGTGATCGAACAGCAGGTGAGTGCGCTTCTCGTGCGTGCCCTTCGTGCTGTGGTAAACCGACTGACGTGTCGCGGGCTGCAGCGTGGCGGCGAACTGGTCGATGGGTTGTTTCATGGGGAAACGCAGAGCTGAGAACCCAGCGCAGGAGGATCGATTGCTTAGCTCTGGGCTCTAGGCTCTGAGCGATGGGCTGCTGGCTGATTTCAATGCGTCGCGCAGCACTTGGGCGAGGTGCTGGATTTTAATCGGTCGGCCTTCTTTTCGCGCGAGGCCGCTCAAATGCATGAGACAACTCATGTCGCCGGAAACGAGCGCGTCGGGTTGCTCGGCGCGGATATGGTCGAGTTTCAACTGGCCCATGCGCGACGAGAGATGCGGAAACGAAACGGCGAACGTGCCGCCGAAGCCGCAGCATTGTTCCGCTTCGCCGAACGGCACGACTTTAACGCCGGCGATCGAGCTGAGCAGCGTGAGCGAGGCGGCCTCGCTGGGCGTGCCGCGATTATGGCAGTTGCGGTGGAAGGCGATGGTGGCGTCGTAGCGACCGGGCCAGCGGGTGATCGAGAGAGCGTTGACCAGAAAGTCCGCGAATTCCCATGTGCGCTCGGCGAGGGCGCGCACGTCGGGTAGATCGTTTTCGTTTTCGAACTCGAGCAGCGAGCCGTGACGCAGCATCGCGGCGCACGAGCCTGACGGCAGCAACACGGGCGCGGTGCTGGCGAATGTTCTCAACGTGTGGCGCACGACTTTGCGCGACGCGGGCCAATCGCCGCCGTTGAACGCGGGTTGGCCGCAGCAGGTTTGGCCCTCGGGAAAGTCGATTTCGACCCCGAGATGGTCGAGCACCTCAACGGTGGCGCGCGCGACGTCGTCGTAGAAAGCGTCGCACAGGCAGGTCGCCATGAGTTGCACGCGCGGCTTTTCTCCGGGAGCAAAAGGGGAGGGACGGGCGGGAGGCATCAGGCGCGCGGTTGATACGTCGTGGCTTTAAGCTGCTTGGCGAGATGGCGGCGGAACTCGGCGAGGTCCTTCACGACTCCCAATGCGATCAGTTGTGAAGCGATGTTGCCGACGGCGCTGCCTTCCAAGGAAAACGCCTGGACCGGCAGACCGGAGGCGTCGGCGGTTGCCTGGCAAAGGAGCGGATTACGCGCGCCGCCGCCAACCATGAGGATGCGTTTGAAACGTCGGCCGGAGAGCTGTTCGAAGCTTCGTGCGGCGGCGGCGTGGCCGGCGCCGAGCGAGACGCAGATCAGGCGCACATACGCGGCGACCGTTTGGGGAAGCGGTTGGCCGCGTTGCGAAAGCTGTTCGTCGATCGCGGCGCGCATGGAGGGCGGGTTGACGAAATTGGGATCGTTGAGATCGAGCAGCTGAGCGGGAGCGGACGCGCCCGTGGCGGCTCGGAGGAGATTGGTCCATTCGCGCGGGTTGCGCGGACGCCTGCTGAAGTCTTTGAGCGTTTGTTCTAGCAACCACAGTCCGATCACGTTGGTCAGAGGACGAAAGCGGCCGTCGCCCATGCGCTCGTTCGAAATACGCGCGCGCAGCGCTTCCGGTCCGAGCAGCGGCTCGCTGCTTTCGAAGCCCATCAACGACCACGTGCCGGAGCTGAGGTAAAGGTCTCGTCCGCCGGAATGCGCCGGCATCGCGGCGTAGGCGGCGGCGGTGTCGTGGCCGGGCACGACGACAGATTGCACATGTTCCCAGCCGGGGAGGCCGGTGACAGGACCGAGAATTTTGTTGGCGAGCGTGGGCTTGTCGAACCAGCGCGCGGGAATGCCGAAGTGCGATAGCGTAGCGTGCGACCAATCGAGACGGCGAACATCGAGGAGCTGGCTCGTGCTCGCGATGGAGGTCTCGTTCACCATGCGGCCGGAGAGAAGAAAGTTGAAGTAGTCCAGCAGAAAGAGACAGCGGCTCACGATAGTGCGCAGAGCCGGATAAGCCGCCATCGTTTCCGCGAGTTGAAGGCTCGTGTTGTAGAAAATATTGGGAATGCCCGTCGCGGCATAGATGCGTTGGAGTGCGCGCGGGTTGGACGCGAGGCGGTCCAAACCGAACTGGGTGCGAGCATCGCGGTAGGCGTGCGCGGGGAAGACTAGGCGGCCGTCGGAATCGAGCAGCACGTGATCGACGCCCCAGGTGTCGACGCCGACGGAGGCGAGGGATTTGAACTGCGTGGCAGCCTGACGGAGACCGGTTTGGATTTCGGACCAGAGTCCGGGGAGGTTCCAATAATCGTGGCCGGCGACGGAGTGAAAGGCGTTAGGGAAACGGTGGACCTCGGTGAGGGTGAGTTTGTTTTTGGCCCAGGTGCCGACGATCACGCGGCCGCTGGTGGCGCCGAGGTCGACGGCGACGCAGTGGAGTTTAGAGGCCGGCATACGTCAGGAGCGTGCGGCCGGCGTAGAACTGGCCGAGCTTGCGCACGAAGGGATCGGTTTCTTCGTCGTCGGTGTGGGATGGTGCCTATCGCAACGGGTTAATGCGAGCGGCCGGAAGCGGGTGCAGTCAGGGCGGGTTGACCGCTGAGGCGTTGCCACGAGAAACCGTAAGCGGCCACGACGGCGAAACAGACCAACGGCATCAGGAAGCTGCGCGAAACACCGTAGTGGTCGCCGATCGCGCCCATGAGTTTGGGGAGGATGGCGCCGCCCATGATCGCCATGACGATGAAGCTCGAAGCTTTTTTCGCGCGTGCACCCAGTCCGTGGATACCGAGCGCGAAGATCGTCGGGAACATGATCGACATGAAAAAGTAGCTGAGGAACACGGCCGCGACGGAGAGCCATCCGAGTTTCAGCACCACCAGCAGACAGGCGGCGACGTTGAACACGCCAAACAGGGAAAGCACGCGGTGGGCGGAAAAAATTCCGAGGAGAATCGAGCCGGTGAAACGACCAACAAGAAAGCAGATGAAGCCAAGCGACGCGAGGTAGGCCGCGCCCTTGTCGCTCAGCGCGAGCGCGCCTGAAGAGGCTCCGTCTTCAAACCACGTGGCGAACGCGCCGGTGCGCCACGACTCCGGAATCGCGGGTGTTTCCGTCGTCATGTAATTGATGAAAAATGCGAAGATCCCGGCTTGCGCAGCGACGTAGAAAAATTGCGCGACCACGGCGAAAGAGAAATGCCCGTGCGCCCAGATCGAGCGGGAAGGCTTCGCGGCTGAACGGGTGTTCTCTTCGCCGTAGGCGTCGGGCGCTTTCAAGTCGGGCATCGGGGCGAAGTAGAAAACGACCGCGAGCAGGATCACGACGACGGCCACCGCGGCGTAAGGGATCCAGAGCATTTCGCTCCCCGTGCTCGCACCGGTTTCATCCTTTCCGTAGAAGAAAATGCCTCCGGCAATCGGTCCGAAAATCCAGCCGATGCCATTGCAGGATTGGGCGAGGTTGATGCGGGTTGCCGCGAGATCGGGAGCGCCGAGGACGGTCGTGTAGGGATTCGCGATGGTTTCGAGAAACGTCAGGCCTGCGGCAATGATGCATACGCCAAGGAGGAAGGCCCAGAATTGCGCGATGTGGGAAGCGGGGAGAAACCAGAGTCCGCCGACGGCGACCATCAGGAGGCCCGTGATGATGCCGCCCTTGTAACCGAGCCGCGTGGCGAGCCAGCCGGCGGGGAGCGCCATCAGAAAATAGCCGAGGTAGTGCGCGAACTGAACCCACGCCGACTGACGCAGCGTGAGGCCAAGCTCCTGCTGAAAGTGCTTGTCCATCACGTCGATCATTCCGTTGCAGAACCCCCAAAGGAGGAAGAGCGATGAAATGAGGACGAACGTCAGTCCGACATTTTGTCCATCGGGCGTGCGAAAGATTCTTTGTCGAACGTTCGCGGAAGAAGCGGCAGTGGTGTCCGACGAGGCGGGGGCGAGATTCATGGGTCGTGTGAGAGCGGGAAATCGAAAGAGGACGTGTCGCAACGAGCTAGAGCCCGAGCATTTTTTGGCGGTAGTGTTCGTCGCTGCGGCCGGCGATGCGACGAACGTCGGCGGGATCGAGGTAAATGGGGCCGCCGGCGGCGAGCGCGCCGAGCGTGATGGTCGCGG
>JAEZGX010000023.1 GCA_023416735.1 Verrucomicrobiota bacterium
GCTGAAGATCGAAAAGATCGAGCAAATCGTGAAAGAACGTCTGGAATGCGATGCCTTCAGCTTTTAACTGTTGCGTTGGCGCACGCCACCCGACTCGCAAAGCCAGCTATTGATCGAACACCGCTGGCGCTGCGCGATCGCTGGCGCCCGACCGACTTGCTGATTTTGAATCCGATTCACGCGCGCGCCCACGCTCCTTGAAACCGAGCCGCCGTTGAAAGCCAGGCCGATAAACTCCCTTGGCCGTGATCACCACGTAGCCATGCACCAGCGCGTATTGCATCAGCTCCCTTGAATGATGCAGATCGAGCTTGCGCCTGATCGACTCGCGGTGCGTCAACACCGCGTAACGCGAAATGCCAAGTCGTTCGCTCGCCTGTTTGTTGTCGGAGCCGTCTCCGATCACGGAGAGAACCACCTGCTCGCGTTCCGTCAGATCCTCCAGCGTGGTTCTCTTACGCTCCTTCGAAAAAGGGAGAACCGACGGACTGATGTAGGGCCTGCGATTGACGACATGGCGGAGCGCCACCGGCAGGTGGTCCATTCCCTCCGTTGAGCCGTCGAAGATGCCACGGCAGCTCGCTTAACGGAGAGCAGCGTGGAGAATCTCCGCCGGGTGTAAGGCGATGCGTCCGGTGGCGTCTTTGATCTGGTGGCGGCAACTGGTGCCGGGTGCACAGATGAGCGTGTCGGGCTCCGCAGCCCGCACTGCGGGAAAAAGGATAAGTTCGCCGATTTGCTGCGAAACAGCGAAATGTTCGGCTTCGTAGCCGAACGATCCGGCCATCCCGCAACAGCCGCTGGGGATAAGGCGCACCTCATGGCCGGATGGCAGCTCAAGAGCGCGAACAACCGGATTGAGCGACGACAAAGCCTTCTGATGACAGTGACCGTGGAGGCGGATCAGCTTCTTTTCTGCGCGAAACGATTCGGCACGGATGCGGCCGGCGTCACTCTCGCGCGCGATAAACTCCTCGAAGGTGAGTGCGCGACCGGCGAGCAAGCGGGCGGTGCTTTTTAACTGGGAGGTGACCAGGTCGGGATACTCATCGCGGAAGCCGAGGACGGCGGAAGGCTCCAAGCCGATCAGCGGCTCGGCGCTAGTGATGATGTTGCTCAACAGTTCGACGTTGCGGATCGCGAGACGGCGTGCTTCGCGGACCAATCCTTTCGACAGATGGGCGCGGCCGCTTTCCATGTGTCGCGGAATGGCGACTTCGTAACCCAGCCGGTTGAGCAGTTCGACAGCTTTGATGCCGACATCGGTATCGTTGTAGTTGGTGAACTCGTCGCAGAAAAGATAAACCCGGCCGTTAGGATACGTGTGGTGGACGGGATTCGCGTGCCGACGGTGCCAGGCGTTGAGAGTAGTCGCATGCAGCTTCGGCAGGCTGCGTTGGGTCGCGAAGCCAGAAAAGCGTTTGATCCAGCGTGAGGTCGTTGGTGCGTTGACGAGCCAGTTGTAGAAAGAGGGAACGCACGCAGCGATTCGCATGGAGCGCGCGAATCCAGCGACGAGCCGCGAGCGGAGCGGCACACCATGCGCGTCGTAATAGTGCTGCTGCCACTCGGCTTTGAGACGGGCGACGTCGACATTTGACGGACACTCGGCCTTGCAGCCCTTGCAGGAGAGACAGAGCTCCATCACGCCCTTGATCTCTTCGCTGTCCCACGGATTCGAGACATCGCGTGGATGGGTTAGAACCTGACGGAGCAGGTTGGCGCGCGCTCGCGTGGTATCCTGTTCGTTCCGTGTGGCCATGTAGCTCGGGCACATGGTCCCGCCCATCAGGTGGGTTTTGCGACACTCGCCCACGCCATTGCATTTCTCCGCCGCGCGGAGCACGCCGCGAGTGGCACTGAAGTCGAAGAACGTCGCATACTCCGGCATCGGTTCGTCGGGACCATGCCGCAGCGATGTGTCCATCGGTGGCGTATCGATGATCTTGCCCGGATTGAGCAACCCGTCTGGGTCGAAGGTTTCCTTGACGCGACGCATCATGGCGTAGCAATCCGGACCAACCATGAAAGGAATGAACTCGCCGCGCAGTCGGCCGTCGCCGTGCTCGCCGGAGAGTGAACCGCGGTATTTTTTTACGAGAGCTGCAACATCGGTGGCGATGGTTCGAAACATGCGCAGCCCCTCGGCGGTTTTGAGATCGAAGAGCGGCCGCGTGTGCAGTTCGCCGGCGCCGGCGTGCGCGTAATAAATACTTCCTACGCCGAACTTGTTGCGCAGAAGAGCATCGAACTCCGCGATGTAAGCGGGGAGATCCTCTACAGCTACCGCGGTGTCCTCGACAACCTCGCGCGGTTTCGCGTCGCCGGGCACGTTTTGCACGAGGCCTTGTCCAGCACGCCGCAATTCCCAGACGCGATGGCAATCCTCGCCCCACACGACGGGGAACGCGTAACCAAGTCCGGCGGCGCGGAGGTCGGCTTCGAGTGCGATCATCTCCTCCTCGAGAAGGACGCGATTGGCATGCCGGAACTCGATCACCAGCACGGCACCCGGGTCGCCGTTCACGAAAAAGCGGTTTCGCGCGTGCTCGAGATTAGCCTTGGTGCACTCGAGGATGTGGCGATCGATAAGCTCGCACCCAAACGGCCGCCGCCGCATCGCCAGGAGTGTGGCTTTCAGCGATTCGTCGACGGAACTGAAATGGGCGCACATCAACGCGCCCGGTGGCGGCAAGGGTTCGCAGTTCAACTCGAACTCCACACCGAGGAACAAAGTCCCCTCCGAACCGGCGATGAGTCGGCAGAGATTGAACGGTCGGTCAGACGATGGCTCGAACACCGCGCAATCCATCAACGCATCGAGTGCGTAGCCGGTGTTGCGGCGGGTGACGGTCGGCTTGGGAAAGTTTTCCCGGATGAGCTCGCGATTGTTCCCATCGCTGAGCAGGTCGCGAACGAAGCGATAAATTCGGGTTTCGAGGATTTCTGGACCGGTGCATTTGGCGTGGAACTCCGCGGCTGTGAGCGGACCGAAGATGACTTCTGAACCATCGCTCAAGAATCCACGCGCGGAGATGAGGTGTTCGCGGGTCGATCCGTAGACGATGGAGTTGGAACCGCAGGAATTGTTGCCCACCATGCCTCCGATCATCGCGCGGTTCGCGGTGGAAGTTTCGGGCCCGAAGAGCAGGCCGTGCGGCGCGAGAACGCGGTTAAGTTCGTTCCGAACGACTCCGGGCTGCACACGGACGCGGCGGTGTTTCGCCTCCACCGCTATGATGCGATTCAAATGCCGGCCAACGTCCACGACGATGCCGTTGCCAACGACCTGTCCGGCGAGCGAGGTGCCGGCGCCGCGCGGGATCAGCCCGATCCGGTGTTGGGCGGCAAACGCGAGCAGCGTGCGCAAGTCGGCCTCGGATTTCGGCAGCGCGACGGCTGCGGGCAACTCCTGATACTCGGACGCGTCGGTAGCGTAAAGACGCCGCAGGGCGTGATCCCAATGAAGCTCGCCTTCCAAATCGGCGGCGAGCGCTTCGAGTGCGAAGGTGGGGACAGTCGGTCGGCGGGAAAGAGATTGAGAGGAAGACATGGCGAGGAAGGCAGCCGAAAGAGGCGAACCGGACTGCAAGAGGCCACCGACAGCCGCGCAGCTCTCGTGCGTCGTAACGCGACTCACGGAGACAGACACTCCTGTCAAACCGTCTCGGCGCCGCGGAAAAAATAGCCGTTTTTGAGACAACTGTGCGAACCATTGAGCTTCGCAACATAGCAGCGGGGAACGCGGCGTTGTAGGATGGACGATTGACGCGCAGGCGTCGGTTGCCGGCGTCTTCAACCCCCTCGCTTTCATTCACACTGCTATGCTCCGAAATGTTACGCTCTTCACGGGCCAATGGGCCGATCTTCCGCTCGATAAACTCGCGCCTCTCGCCAAAAAGATGGGTTACGACGGGCTGGAACTCGCCTGCTGGGGCGATCATTTCGACGTGGATGCGGCCGCCTCGTCGAAGAGATATCTCGTCGAAAAATGGGAGCTCCTTTTCGACCACGGTCTAACCTGTTTCGCCCTTTCCAATCACCTCGCCGGCCAGGCGATCTGCGACAATATCGACGATCGCCACAAGGCCATCCTTACCCCCGACATTTGGGGCGACGGCGATCCTGAAGGAGTCCGCAAACGCGCCGCCAAACAACTCGCCCTCACGGCCAAAGTGGCTCGAGCGTTCTTCGATGCCAAACCCGGCGCGAAGCCCGGAGCCGCGGCGATCGTCAACGGCTTCACCGGCTCCTCCATCTGGCACTCGATCTACGCTTTCCCGCCCACGTCCCAAGCGTATTGGGATGCTGGTTACGCCGATTTCGCCAGACGGTTCGGACCGATCCTCGACACCTTCGACAGCCACAACGTCAACTTCGGCCTCGAGGTGCACCCTACCGAGATCGCCTTCGATATTGCCAGCGCGCAACGCGCTCTCGAAGCGGTAAAAAGCCACCCGCGTTTCGGCTTCAACTACGATCCCTCGCACCTGGCGTATCAAGGAGTTGGTTACGTGAAGTTCATCCGCGCATTCGGCGACCGCATCTTCCACGCGCACATGAAGGACGTCTGGTGGGGCCACGGCAATGGCGAGGCCGGCGTGTTCGGCGGCCATACCGATTTCGGCGACGCGCGCCGCTATTGGGATTTCCGCTCCGTCGGCCGCGGCGACATCAATTTCGAGGAGATCATCGTCGCGCTCAACGACGTCGGCTATCAAGGCCCGCTCTCTGTCGAATGGGAGGACGTCCGCATGGACCGGGTCCACGGCGCGACCGAGTCGGCGGCATTCCTCCGCAAACTCGATTTCGCTCGCAGCACCGTCGCCTTCGACGCCGCTTTCGAAAAAAAGAATTGATAAACCCCTCCTCCTGCAAGTGGCGCGAAAGGTCGCGAATCTCCTCCGGAGTTCGCGTTGGTTCGCGCCATCCGCGGGAGAACCCAATCCCTCCTTATGGCACTAGATCGAAAACTTCGTTACGGAATGATTGGCGGCGGGCGCGGCGCGTTCATCGGCGGCGTGCACCGCATCGCCGCGCAAATGGACGGCCAGGCGGAACTCGTCGCTGGAGCCTTCTCTTCCGACGCCGGACGTTCCAAGGCTTCGGGCGCTGACCTCTTTCTCGATCCCGCTCGCGTTTACGGCAGCTATCGCGAGATGGCCAAAGCAGAAGCTGCGCGCACCCGTGACCGCCTCGACTTCGTCGTCATCGTCACGCCGAACCACCAGCACTTCCCGCCCGCGAAGCTCTTTCTCGAAAACGGCTTCAACGTCGTTTGCGACAAACCCGTGACGTTCAATCTCGCCGAGGCGAAAGCCCTCAAGAAGATCGTCGCGAAATCCAAAAAGGTTTTCGCACTCACCCACAACTACACCGGCAATGCCATGGTGAAGCAGGCCCGCGAGCTCGTGCGCAACGGCACCCTCGGCGCGATCCGGAAGGTCGTCGTCGAATACCCGCAAGGCTGGCTCTCCACCCGCTTGGAAGTTTCCGGACAGAAACAAGCCGGCTGGCGCACCGATCCCAAACGCAGCGGTGCCGCAGGCTGTATCGGAGATATTGGGACACACGCCGAAAACCTCGCCCGCTACATCACCGGTCTTCGCATCAAGGAGCTCTGCGCCGACCTAACGACGTTTGTGAAAGGCCGGAAGCTCGACGACGACGGCAACATCCTCTTGCGATTCGAGGGCGGCGCCAAAGGCATCCTCCATTCATCGCAGATCAGCGTCGGCGACGAAAATAATCTCAATATCCGCGTCTACGGAGAGAAGGCCGCGCTCGAGTGGTATCAGGAGCACCCGAACGAGCTGCACGTGAAATACCCCGATCAGCCGAAACAAATCTGGCGGCGCGGAAACGGCTACAACGGCGCCTCCGCGCAGAAGTTCACGCGCATTCCCGGAGGCCATCCGGAAGGCTATCTCGAAGCTTTCGGTAACATCTACCGCGAAGTCTTTCGCGCGATCGCCGCCGGGCTGGAACGAAAGTCGTTTCCCAAGGATTTGGACTTTCCCACCATCGACGATGGCATTGAAGGCATGGCCTTCATCGAGGCCGTTGTGAAGAGTGCGAACACGCGGTCGAGTTGGACGAAAATGTCCGCCGCGTGAACGCTCCTCGGGCTGAGCTTTTGATCTGATCATCCCGCGCCGCCTTTGCCGCTGCAGGCGGTAGAGAAAAGGCACAAGAGCGGGCGCACACAATCTTCCCCCGACATCCAGATGACTCGCGAGTTGCTGAGAAGTCGGCCGGGCGAGAGGAGGAGCAATCGATAGGACGACAAACACCGCTGGAGAAATGTCGGCCGACTGGCGAATAGCTGCATGGGTGGGGTTGAGCGTTGTCTTGGCGACCGATCCGCTCTGGAGCCGAGAACAAAACTTAGTGCACAACGGTTCTTTTGAAGAGGTGGTGCATGATTCTCCTTTTGCTTGGGAACGGACCGAGCAGGTTGCGGAATGGTCGGTCGATTCGGGTCGCGACAATTCGAACGCGTTGAGAATAGATCGTCCGGATTCGAGGCAGACAGACGCCTTCTCTCCTGCAGGTGTTATCCAGAGTGGAATCGAATTAGTAGCCAGTCAGCGATACGTATTGGCGTTTTCCGCCAAGGGGCAGGACGTAGGAGAGGATGGTCTAGGCGTGGGGATTTACGATTCCGGGCAGCCGGTTTCGCCGGCGTTATCCGTGCGGGTCACGCCGACGAGGGAATGGCGGGAGTTCCGTTTCGAATTCTTCGCGAGCGCGATGTGGCAGCGGCAAATTCTCGAATGCGGTTCACTCATGCGTCCGGCGGCACGCTGTGGCTCGACGACGTGTCGCTCCTCGGCAGCAAAGCGGTTTATGAGCAGTCGGAAACGACGCCGCGGTTCCAGCCTCGCCTAACGGCAGCTCCGGGGAAAAACTTGATTCCCAACGGCTCATTCGAGACGAGCAAAGATGGCTGGCTTTCGTTGGGGGAACGCATCTGCGGCGGCAATCTGGCGGGGCTCTATGGGCCGCATCGACTCTCGCGATGCCCAAGTGGGGACGCGTTCCTTTCAACTGACGCTTGGACCGGGACTGACCCCAGAATTGGCGGCAGGCTGCTGGCCCCCGCGACATCTGGTGCAACATCGGTTGCTGATCGCCAATCGCGGCTGGGTTGGCGTCAAAGCAGGAAAAGCCTATACGCTCTCGGCGCACTTGCGGGTCGATCAGCCCGGAGTTAAGGCGGTGTTGCAGCTCAGTTTCTCCGACGATCCGAAGGATGGTATTCAGGATGTAAATACGGAGGTGACGTTGACCGAGGAGTGGCGTCGCTACTCCTTTACGATCGTCGCACCGAAGGACAGTGTCTTTGTCGCGGTAGGCCCCGATGTTAGCGACCGGCCGGATTCGGTGGTTACGTTCTGGGCGGATGCCGTGCAGCTGGAAGAAGGAGAGGCGGCGACTTTCTTCGAGCAGCGGGAAGCGGTGGAACTGGGGTTTGAAACTGCGCAGTATGGCAACGTCTTCACGGCGGGCGAAAGAGTCGAAATCGAAATGTCGACGTCGAATGCCACCACGGCGCCGGTCGAGGTGGATGTCGAAATCCGTCTGTTCGACTATTTACCGCGAGTAGGCCAAGCGAAAGAACTTTGCGGGATCCGCGTGCCGGGCACCGCAGATCGCGTGAGCCGTTCGTCTCACTCTTTGAGTCTTCGAGCGTAGCTCGAAGGCCCGACAGAAGGTATGCTGCTTTCAGCAAGTTTTGAATCGATGGCCGCAGGCAAGATGAAGCGTGGTCGTCGAACCGTTCTTCTCGTCAACATCACCTGCGCACCAAACACCGGCGACTTCGATCGCCTTTCACAATGAAACTGAAAAGAGAAAAATCCTGGTTACTGGTCCTTCTGATTTGTGCTGTGCCCATGGCTCAAGCCCAAGATGAGGCCGAGACTGAGAACGAGATCGTGATGCTATCGCCCTTCACGGTGAACGACTCGCAGGACGATGGCTATCGGGCGAGCAACACGTTGGCTGGCACGCGACTGAAAACGGATCTACGGGATCTCGGCGCTGCACTCTCCGTGGTAACGGAGCAGTTCCTGATCGATACCGGTGCGACCAACACCCAGGATCTGCTCGTTTACACCACCAATACGGAGGTGGGTGGCCAGAACGGCAACTTCGGTGGATTCGGAAGCGACGTCGTCGTGAACGAGACCAGCTTCTTGTTGACGCCCAACACCAACACGCGCGTGCGCGGCTTGGGCAGCGCCGATAATGCGCGAGACTTTTCGCTGACCGACATCCCGTGGGATTCCTACAACGTGGATCGGGTGGACCTCCAGCGCGGCCCCAACTCCATCCTTTTCGGTTTGGGTAAACCGGCGGGCCTGATCAATGCCAACCTGAAACAGCCGAAATATAAAAACGAGAATTCGGTCAGCACCCGCCTGGACGGGTTCGGGAGTGCGCGCGCATCGTTGCATTTGAATCGTGTATTGCTGGACAAAGAGCTCGCCGTGCGGGTGGACGGCTTGGAGGAGCAGAAAAATTATCGGCAAGAACCCGCCTACACGGATCAACGCCGGCTATTCGGAGCGCTCCGTTACGAGCCGAAGTTCCTGCGCAAAGGCTCTGCCTGGACGACCCTGCGCGCGCATTACGAACACGGACGGATTCTTTCGAACAACCCGCGCAGCCTGCCGCCGGTGGATCAGATCACGCCGTGGTTTGAAACCGGCACAACGACGGTCAACGGAACGGTATTCAACAACCTGAACAAAAAAACCTTCGATCATCGCTATAGCAACGCGTTCTTCGCCAACGTGCCCGATTCCGGGTTTCGGTCTCGGACCAGTGCGAATTATCAGCCGTCCATCGTCGACCTCGTCGGAGGTATTCGCGCGTATTTCGATAACGATCCCTCGGGAGCAGCGATCGGAAACTACTACGTGCCGATCACGCGGGGCTGGACCGAGGACTTTGGGTTGAATCCTCAAGGAGGGGTCGAAGCAACGATCAACGGCCTGTTTGGCACCCTCCGCGAGGGTATCATAGGAACGACCAGTCAGATTGCGCGAGCCATGGGACTGCCGTTTGCTTTCGATTATAAAAACAAAACCCTGACGGACCCGTCGATCTTTGACTTTTATCATCACCTGATTGACGGCCCGACGCGTTTGGAACGGCGCGAGTTCGACGCGTTCAATGTGACTTTGAGCCAAACGTTTTTGAACAACCGGCTCGGGATCGAGGCGGTTTACGACCGCCAAAGCTACGAGGACAGCGTCGACGCACTCCTCGGCAACGATGGAATCACGGTCGACATCGCCAAGGTTTATGCGGACCTGACGCCTAATCCGAACGTCGGGCGGCCTATGGTCACGACGCGGTCGCTGTTTCCGAGCCGCGGGAACCAGACTGAACGCGAAGATCGGCGTGTGACGGCTTTCGCCGAGCTGCGCGCCCACGATTTTCTTGAGCGCTCATGGCTGACAAAATTGCTGGGCCGGCACGTGTTCACCGGCGTGCTGAACCGGAGCAGCTATGAGAACTCCAATCAGACTTGGGCGAGTTATGGCATCAGTAACCCGTCCTCCGCCTACCTCGATCCGGTTCTCGGCATTCAAAGAGAGGTCTATATCGTGCAGTATCTTGGACCGGAGATGAGCGGACGCAGCTCCGCGGCCGGACTCGGCCTGCCCGGCATCCCGCACGCGATCAATCCGGGGCAGTCCGATCTTGTTTTCTTCGACTCGAAATGGGATCGCCCGACAAATCCAACGGCCGCAGGCTATGTAAATCCTGCTGCGCGATGGGTGAATCCGTTCAACAACCAGAACCTGACCCAGTCGGAAAATCCGGAGAACTATGTCGGGTGGAGGGAACTGCCGACCACTTTCTTGAGTGCGACGGATGGCGATCGCGCCCAATTGACGAACAATGCCGGGAAGTCGCGCGACCGGATCAAATCCGAGGTCTTCGTCTGGCAGGGCTATCTTTGGGACGGGTTGGTGGTGCCGATGTTCGGCTACCGCAATGACACGGCGCGCGCGTATAACGTCACGGGTGTGCGCAACGCCGAAGGCGTTGTCGATTTGGACGATCCCGCCTTCGTCCTCTCGGATTCGCCCAACAATATCGTTTCAGGGACGACCAAAACCTACAGCGTAGTAATGCATACGCCCAAGTTCATCGCCGACCGCCTGCCGGCCGATTTGAATTTCAGCATTTTCTATAATCGTTCGGACAACTTCGAGCCGGCGGCAAACCGGGTCGACGTGCTTGCAAATCCGCTCGATGCGCCTATGGGGCGGACCACGGACGTCGGGGTGGCCGTTTCCGCCTTCAACAACCGCGCTGTGCTCAAGATCAACCGCTATAAGAGCGTGGTTCAGGGGACTTCCTACAATCTCGCGAACATGTTTGTGCTGGGAAATATAGAGACCTCTGCCTGGGTTCATGCCAAACGTTATGAAGCGGGGCTGACCGGAAATCCACTTTACGCAGGGGAAGAATATAATTACGGAGCGATGGTTGACGGCCAATTTGTCCAGACCGCTGCGGACCGTGCATTGCAGGAAGAGCACGTTCGCGCTATCCTGGACAACTTTCCCGCGGCGATCGGACCGGCGTGGAACATCGCTTTTGACGAGGCCGGCTGGCAGAACGACCGCACAGAATACAACCAGCAAGGGGGCTCGGTTCCGGTCGGCCTTATCGGGGGAGGGAGCGGTGGCTTCTCAGCTCCCTCTCGGCAAACGTGAGGTAGTGTTGCCAGTCCTCTGCCGTGATGTCGTGCGGCCCGCTTCGCACGTGATACGCAAGACCATCGCCGAGAGCGGGGACGCCGTTTTCAGGCATCACGTTTACTCCAAGTCCAGCCCGGCCATGCATGCGGTAAACGGAATCCGCATGCAGCACGCTCAGGAATTCGCCGCGTGGATCCGCGCGTAGATCCTCGCTGGCGCTCCCAACGTGCACGGCGCGCGGCGCGATCAATGCGATGAGTTGGTGCTGGTCGACCGGCAGCTCGTCTTCGCGTCCGCCGAAGGTCGCATAGTTGCGGCACCACCAGAATGGAAACGCAGAGGTGGCATAGGCGATGGAAGAACCGAAGCGTCGGCGCATGAGTTTTGCGCCGGCGCTTCCGGAATTGTTGGAAATCACGAGGGCGAAGCGTTCGTCCTGAGCTCCGGCCCACAAGGCAGTCTTGCCGAGACGGGAGTGGCCGTGCACCGCTACGCGTTGCGGATCGAGGTGCGGATCGGTCGTGAGGTAGTCCATCGCGCGACTCAGTCCCCAAGCCCAGATGCCGATCGCGCCCCATTCATGGTCACGGCGCTGCTCGGCCGGAGCTGTGTTGAAAAGCGCGCCAACCGCTTCCGTGATCCCATCCGGGCGGTCCGGGCAAAGATCGCCGTAGTAGGCGGTCGCGGTGGCGAAGCCGCGAGCGAGCACGGTTTCGATTTGCCAACGCGCGGCCTGCGAACCGCGGGATGTTTCGGTTGCCCGGTGATCGACGATATGATGCGCCGCGCTCGCCCGCATCCAGGCGCGAGAGAGCGTGATGCCGGGGTCCGTATTCACCGAATGGTTACCAAAGAAATTCAGGCCGAGAAACGTCGGCCATCCGCCCGGCGGTGGAGGCTGCGCGGGTTGATAGATGAGCAGATGCATCGCCGGGCCGCGCTGGCCGGCGGTGAACCAAATGGTTACTTCCTTCCGCACGGCCGTCCCGTTCAAGGCCTGCTCGTCGAGGGAGGTGACGGCCCAATGCATATCGGTCGGAGCCCCGGTGGGCGTGCGACCGTAGACGAGTTCGGCAAAGAGATTCAGGAGTTCGGGTCGACGGCGTTCGCGCCAATCGGCGACGCTCCGAACGGACGATCCGTCCGCGAAGACCAGCGGATCGGGAACCGAGTAGGGCGGGACCTTGGCTTCGTCAAAATTGTCGGCCGGCGGCATGGTCGCTGCGGTAACGAGGAGCGAGAGTGACGAAAACGCGATTGTCAGGATGAGACGAGGACAGCGCATGCTGAATGAGAATGGGGCCGAAAGAACTTGTCGGTGCGCATCGTGGTTTGGGGAATTGTCAGGGCGGACGGGTGTGTGCCCCGCGGTTACGATCCTGGCGGTCGCGTGCATGGGCAACACGTCGCGCGGTCTTATTCATGATGCAGGGGCACCGACGATTCACGAAAGGACCGAGGCGACTTCAGAGGATAGTCATGGATAAGACTAGCGGACGCGTTGCGCGGAATTGGGAGTGCGGTCGTGTTGGTCGCGACCGAAGGCGTGAAAGACTGCGCCACTGCCAACCCCCAACTCCGTAATCCCTGCTTTATGAAAGTTACCCTGCATCCTGCTGCCGCGCGTGAGCCTGGTCGGCTTCACGCTTTGTTTCGGCGCCGTGCCTCGCTCGTGGGCTTTGGTTTCATTCTTGCCGCTTCTGCGGTGCAGGCGGCGGATGCAGGGCAAACGGCGAGGAATTCGTCGGTGAATGCCGATCAAGAGGACATGGTGATCCTGTCGCCGTTCACCGTCACCGGCGAAAGCGATGTAGGCTACGATGCGTCGAGCGTGCTGTCGGGTGCAGGCTTGCGCGTGCCACTGACGGACGTCGCGGCGGCGGTGTCGGTCATCACGCCGCGCTTTCTCGAGGACACGGGTTCGACGGATCTGCGGGACGCCCTCGTTTATCAAGCGGGGATGGAAGTGACCGGCCCGGGCGGCAATTTCTCGAACGGCAATACGTCGCTGGGCTTTGGCTGGTTCGCAGAAGCGCCGCAGAGCAACAACACGGTGACCCGCGTCCGCGGTCTCGCCGCCGCCACTCTGGCGAGGAACTTCTTCCGCTCCGTCTTTCCGACCGATTCCTACAACGTCGACCGCATCGACATCAACCGCGGCGCCAACGCGCTATTGTTCGGTGTCGGCAGCCCGGCGGGCATCATCAATACCTCGACCGAGGAAGCCCAGGTCAACAAGACGACAGGTGAGGTGCAACTGGCGATGGGCAGCTTCGGCTCGCATCGGCAAATGTTGAAATTGAATCAGGTGATCGTCCCTGAGCAGCTGGCCGTGCGCGTGGCGACGTTGAACGACGACGAACGCTACAAGCAGGATCCGGCGTTCAACCACGACCAGCGGATCTATGGCGCGTTGACGTGGCGGATCAAACCGCTGGAGCGCGGCATCCTCAGTGGCACGACCATCCGCGCCAACGGCGAATGGGGATGGGTGAAGGCGAATAATCCGCGCAATCTCACGCCCCAGGATCGCTTCTCCGGGTGGTTTGAGGACACGATTTTCCCCGAGTATCTCGCGGCCGGGATTACGCCCAAAGCGATCGCCAACGCGAATGCGGGCGGCTTCGTGCAGGGGAACGGTTTGACTGCGGCGCAGAACATCAACCGTGCGCCCGTCATGGTGTTCCCCGATGCGTCTTCCGCGACGGCGCTGGACGCAGCCGGAACCGTGAACGGGCAGACCGTGATCGGACGTTCGTTCGTTTCGAACCGTTACCTTTTCCCCAACGGCAGCATCGGGACGGCGGGACAGGTCGCGACAGGTTACTACCGCGACATTCTGAACCGCGCGGGAGTCGCGGATATGAATCTTTACTACGCGCAACAGATCACCGATCCGGCGTTGTTCGACTTCAACAACCACCTGATCGATGGCCCGAACAAAGGTGAACATATGCGCTTCCGCGGCATCAATGTCGCCGTCGAACAACTGTTCTTCGATCGCAAGCTGGGAGTGGAACTCGCCTACGACCGCCAGCACGCCTACGAAAAGCAGCGCATCCTGCTGACGCAGGCCCCGTGGATCGCGATCGACGTGAACACCCATATGTGGAGCGGCGAAGTGAATCCGAACTTTGGCCGCCCGATGGCCGGAGGTCAGGGCAGCGCCACCGACCGCACCGAGGAGGTGGAAACAACGCGGGCGAAACTTTTCTACGAACTCGATCTCGCCGACCGGTTTCGAAAAGGCTGGGGCCGCTTCCTGGGCAACCACGTGTTTTCGGCCCTCTGGCAGAGCGAGACTTTCGCCGACGACAATCGCGTGGGCGTGCCTTTCTTCGTGGAAGGAAACTGGATCGGCGGCAACAGCCAGGCCCGCTTCGGTGATGCGGGGAAGAACCCGACTTCGCTGGTTTATCTCGGGCCCAATCTCTATTCAGTCACGGATCCGCGCGGCGCGGGTATCGGCAACATCAAAGCGGACATCATGAGCCAGGTGGCGAGCATCGCACGCAACGGCGTGTTTCTGACCCGCGTGCAGGCGCCGACCACGGCATCGCCGGCGCTCCCGGAATACGGGATTCAATACCGCGAGGCCAACATCGTGCAGGCGGGCGAAGGATTGGCGGGTGCCGCTTTCACGGCGGATAAAAGCCGGCGCGAACTCGATTCCCAAGCCTTCGCCGTCCAAAGCCGGTTTCTCGACGGGCATCTGGTCGGCATGATCGGCTGGCGTAAGGAAAAGTCGGATACGACGCGGGTGTCCGCCCCCGTCGTCACCACCGGCGAAGCTTATCGCCTCGTCAACGATCCCAGCTTCGATCTGGATGCTCCGGGCAATCCGCACCAGCTTTACGAGCACACGCTGAAATCGTGGAGCGCGGTGGCCAAGGTGCCGCAACCCTGGCTGCGCCACACGCCTTTCATCTCCGGCCTGCGTTTCAGTTATGGCCAATCGGATAATTTCGATCCGCCGGATTCCGTCAGCGTCGACGTGTTCGGCCGGCCGGTCGCCCCGCCGATGGGTAAAACCACGGACTACGGTGTCGGCGTCGATCTGTTCGAAAACCGGGTATCGCTCCGCTGGAATCGCTACAAGACGACCCAGTCCTCGGTGTTGAATGCCACGTTGACCAACGCGATCGGCGCGATCGTCAACACGCACCTGACCGTTTATAACATCGCCAAGACGCGCAGCGACTACGTCGACGCGAACGGCGATGGCTGGCCCGACAACTATGTGCCGCCGCCGCAGGCGATGCTCGATCTCTACAAGGTTCAGATCAACAACGGCACGATCAGCAGCACGAATCCCGGAGTCCGGGAGACCTCGGATTACGTTGCCCGCGGCGACGAGATCGAACTCAGCCTCCGCCCCACGCGCGGCCTCACGGCGGCGTTGAATGTGGCCCGGCAGGAGTCGGTCCGTTCCAACAGCGGAGCGCGCTTGCGCGAGTTCATCTATGAAACGCCGACCGCCACCGGTCGTCCGCTGATCGAGGAATGGCGCAGCGCCGCGTCGGAGACGGTGTGGACGTTCTCGCAGGGCGAAAATAACGTGCGCCAAGCGTTCGAGCAGCAAGTGCTCTCGCAGTTTACCTCGCAGGCCGCCGCGGATGGCGGACCGGCATCGGAACTGCGCGAATGGCGTGTCACCTCCGTGGTGAACTACCGCTTCCAAGAGGGAAAACTGAAAGGCTTTGGGGTGGGCGGCGCAGTTCGTTGGGAAGACCAGGCGTCGATCGGCTTCCCGCTCACCACGATCGAAATCGACGGCTCTCCGAGCGACGGCATCGCGGAGCCAACCGACATCCGCACTTATGATAGCAGCCGCCCGATCTATGGTCCGGACGAATGGTTCTATGACGGTTGGGTTTCCTACGAACGACCGATCTTCAAGGGGCGCGTGAACTGGGTGCTTCAGCTCAACATCCGCAATCTATTCGGTGACGACGATGCGATCCCGGCTCTCGTTCACCCTAATGGAATGATCGCCGCTGTTCGCATCGCGCAGCCGCGGACGCTGACGCTTTCGTCCAGGTTCTCGTTCTAGGATCTGCCTCAGCCCAGCCGATGTCGGATGCGTCGGCTGGGTTCATTTCCATCCGCTGACGACCTCTTTCGATGAAGTTTTTCGCGCTCCTTCTCGGTTTCGTTGTCGCCACGGGTTTTTCCGCCGAAGCCGAACTCCTCTCGTCGTCGAAAGCCGAGGCACTGGCCGCTCTGCTGCGAGAAGCCGAGGCGTTGCATGCGCTCCGTCCTTTGAGCGTGATGGACAAAAAGCTCGTAGGCGCCTCGGGCGACAAACACGACTTCTTCGCCATCGGCAAACTGGCTTGGGCCAACCCGACCACTCCCGACGGTTTGCCGTGGGTGAGGCGCGATGGAGCGCACAACCCTGCCGCGTTCAGCTCCGATTACGACAAGGCCCACTACAACACGACGCTGGACCGCATCCATGTGCTTGCTCTGGCCTGGCATCACACCCGCGACGAACGCCACGCGGCCAAAGCCGTCTCTCTCATTCGCGCGTGGTTTCTCGATCCAGCCACGCGTATGAATCCAAATTTCAAATACGCGTCCGCTCTGCCGGGCGTGCACGACGGCATGCCCATTGGCATTATTGAAGGCGTTGTGCTCATCGATTTCATCGATGACCTGCAACTGCTCGCGGGCTGCGCCAGCCTGACTCCGGCCGATGAGGCGGCGCTCAAGCGTTGGTTTTCCGAATACACCGCGTGGCTGCTCGACAGCGAATTTGGACAGACGGAGGCGAGGGCCACGTCCAATCATGCGGTGTGGTATGCCGCCCAAGTGGCCACGTTCGCGCTCTTCACCGGAGACCACGGCCCGATCGGCGCGATGATTGAGATCGGGCGACGTGTGTTGGAGAACAACCAGAATGAAGCAGGCGGGTTTCCGGTGGAACTCGGCCGCCGCCAATCGCTGCATTATTCGATCTACATGCTGGCGGCCTATGTGTCGTTGGCCCGCTGCGGCGAACGAAGTGGCGATCCCGCTCATGATCTTTGGCGCTGGGAATCTCCTCAAGGCCGCAGCCTCCGACGCGGGCTCGCCTGGATTACGCCCTATCTCGCGAATGAGAAACCCTGGCCTTTTCCGGACATGGATCGCGATGCGGGGAAACCGATCTTGAGCCATGCTCTGGGTATTCTATGCGAGGCGAGCCGCCAGTGGCCGGATTTGGCTCCCCAAGCGGAACACGCGGAAGCACGGATCTTCGCGACCCAATCGCCCGACGTCCAAGTCCTCTGGCTGCTTACGCCGAAGGACCGCTGAGAAGCCATGCGGTCATATCGGCGGCGAAGACCGCTCGGGTGTCATCATGAACCCCGTTGAACACGATGTATCTCCCGGTCCGGTCCCAGGCCGGATGCGCATCGATTCGATGCTCCGACGTGAGCCGCGAAGCATCGCTGCGACTCAGTGGCACATGCGCGAGGATGGTTTCAGCTTTCGTTCGCAGGTCGATGAGCCGAAGCGGAGCCGTGCCGTCTTGTCGGGTGACGGGTTCGCGCGGGTAAGCGTCCGTCAGGATAAAAGGCAACGTCGGGTGCATCGACGGATGACCCGAACCTCGCGGATGAAGCGAGCGAAGATCGGCACCGTCGAAGCGGACCTGCACCAGATCCAACTCGGACGTTTCGTCGCGAATATTGAGGTTCAGCGTAAGATGCTCGCCATCCGCACACCACATGGGGTGATGTCCGCCGCGCGCATACTGGGCGGCAGACACAGCGACGCGGATATCGGTCCCGTCTGGCTTAAGAGTGATCAAGGCCAGCCGTTTGGCGCCGGGTGCGGAATCGGTCGGATCGAACCATCGCAAAAACGTCATCAGGCGCGTTCCCGCAGGATTCCAGCGGATCTGAAAGCAGTAGAACTCCAGCCGCTCCGGGTGAGCGATCGATAGCGATGGCATGGCGCGCGCGACGATGTCGCGAATCGATGCAATCATCCGAGCTTTGCCGCTGGCCACGTCGGTAACAAACACGCCATCCGTCGAGACCGCACCCCGATTACGCGGCGTGTGGGTCTCGGGTAGGACGACGCCGTAGCCGACTTGGATGCGACGAGAAGCGGCGAGATTGTAGGACGCCAACTGGCGGCCGTTGGGTGAAACTGTGAACACGGTTCCTTCCAGCCGACGCTCCGAGCCCGAGAAAATGTCGAGTTGAACCGCGTGAGGAGTCCAGGAGTCGACGTCGACATCGTTGAAAAAGAGATCGGTGTCGGCGTTTCCCCATTGAACGTTGGCCCCCACCTGGGTTTCCCAGCCGCGCGAGATGGCCACCACGCGTTCTTGTCCGGTGACCAGATCGACCACGACAACCTCTCCCGCCTCCGCCGGCTGCGGTGGCCGGATTTCATTCGGTAAGCGGAAAAGCGCCACGTATCGGCCCGATGGGCTGATGGGGCTCGTGTCGAAGAAACGGTGAATGATCCGGCCGGAAGCAAGGCGCACCACCGGGACCGTTGCCTCGAAGTGAGTGACGCTTGGGAAAGAGGAGAACGGCATGGAATTGCTAGTAACCGCCGAGCGGCCTGACGGCTTCCACGTTTTAGGTCGGACTGACGCGCGACTGGAGGAACTTAAAACTCTCGCCGAGACTCTCGAACGGGTCGCGACCATAAGTCAGGTCCTGTTCGATGATGAACGATTGGCAGCCTCCCGCGGTGGCGGCGGCGAGAATGGGATCGAAGTCGAGATTGCCCGCGCCCAACTCGGCGAACTGCACCTCGCCTTTGGCGGTTACGCGGAAGTCTTTCAGGTGGATCAGCGGGAGGCGGTTTTCCGCGGCGAGTTTTTGCGTCCACTGCAGCGGGCTGCCGCCGCCGGCTTGAACCCAATACGTGTCGGGTTCGCCGGCGAGGGACGTTTCGGCGTAGATTCGCTCCAGCAACAAGCGTCCGCCGACCTTGGTGAACTCTTGATGGTGGTTGTGATAACACAGCGTGATTCCCGCGGCGCGAAGCACGGCGGCGGCTTCGTCCAATTGCCGGAGCCATTTTGAAACACCGGTCTCGTCAGCAAAATCGATCCCAGCCGGGAATGGATAAGCCGTGAGCGAGACGCCGAGTTGCTTGAGCCGCTCGACCGAGAGATGCGGCTCGGCGAGCAATTGCACCGACGCCTCGTGCGTCGCAGTGATCTTGATTCCGCAATCCGCGCAGATGCCGACGAAATCGGCTTCGGACATCAGCCCGGGGGCCACGCCGCTGAGTTGCACGGATCGGAATCCGATCACGGATAGCCGCTTCATCGAGGCGGTGAAGTCTTCGCGCGTCTTCAGGTGATCGCGAAGGCTGTAGAGGTTGACGGAAATTTGTTCGAGTCGCATGGGATGGAAAAGTGAGGCGGCTGAGGAGTTAGATCTTGGCGGCTTGGTAACGTGAGCCGGCGACTTTCCGGGCGAGCCAGTCGGCGTATTCGCCGCTTTGCAGCGGCAGGGTGAGCGTCTTCTCCTGCGCCGAGGACAACAGCATGGCGTTGGCGAGTTCGACGGAGCGGATTCCTTCGGCTGCCGGTGCGATGAGCGGCGCATTTCGCAGGCAGGCGTTCGCGAAGTTCTTGAGGATTCCGACGTGCTGCTCGCCGCGACCGGAAATCGGGATGTCGATTTCCCAGACCTCGGGCCGGGAAAACATTCCCGTGGCGGTCCGCAAATGTTCGCCGGTGGGAATTTCGTTGCGGGAGAAATGCAGCTTGCCGCCCTCGGCGACGAGCTTGCCGCGTTCGCCGGCGATCTCGAGCCGGTTGGTGCCGGGCGCTTCACCGGTGGTGGTGGTGAACACAGCGCTGGCGCCGTTGGCGTGTTCGAAGTAAGCGGTGACCGAGTCCTCTACTTCGATATCGTGATAGCGACCGAAATGACAGAAGGCGCGCACGCGGGCGGGCAGCCCGAACAGCCACTGGTAAAGATCGAGCTGATGTGGACATTGGTTGATCAGGACGCCGCCGCCCTCGCCGGCCCACGACGCGCGCCAGCCGCTCGAGTTGTAATAGGCTTGGGGACGATACCAGTCGGTGATGGTCCACGCGATCCGCTGGATTTTGCCCAGCTCGTCGGCGTCCAGCAGTTGCTTGATCTTGATATAGAGCGGATCGGTGCGCTGGTTGAACATCGCCGCGAAAACCTGGCGCGGCTGGGTGTGGGCGGCGACGAGTCGTTCGGCGTCAGCTTTCTGCACCGCGATCGGTTTTTCGACGAGAACATGCAAGCCGGCTTCGAGCGCGCTGACGCCGAAAGGGACGTGGCTGAAGTGAGGCGTCGCGATGAGGACGGCCTGAATCCCCGACGAGAGGAGCGACGGGTAGGAGGTGAAGGTCGGCACACCGCGCGACTTCCAGCTTGCGAGCCTTGGCTCATCGGCATCGCAGACGCCTGCGAGTTCCATGTCCGGGATCTCGCCAGCGAGAATGCGCCGGGCGTGATCGGAGCCCATTGTGCCCATGCCGACGACGCCGATCTTGAGTTTGAGCGCTTCCATAAAATTGAGCCACGAACTTACCAAATTGGCCTGACTCGGAGAATGGACGGTAGAAGAGTTTTACATGGACGCTTCGCTCACGGCGGAAGAGGTGCTGAATTTGCCCGACATCCGGCTGGTTCATCGTCCTACGCTGTGGACGAATTTGAATCCCTGGCACTGGGAGGCGGAAATCGGCGACTACTACAATCTCTGGGTCGGTCTCGCGGGCGAAGGAACGGTGGATTTAAACGGAGCATCTTACCAAATCGCTCCTGGACGGGCATTCCTGTTTCCGCCCGGAACCCGGTTGAAAGCGCGCCAAATTGGCGAAGGCACCATGGTGAATTTCGCCGCTCATTTCACTTTCAACAAGAGGCGGCTGCCGGCCGAACGCGTCTTCCTTGGCATCGAAGTCCCTCGCGACGCGGGCTTGGATATTCGGCTGCGCGACATCGCGGCGCGGGCGCGGTGGACCGACGCTCTCGCGGCGCGCGAAGTGCAGGCGATGGTCTTCCTGGTGCTGGCGCAGCTCTGGCGTCTTCACCACCAGCGGCAGCGTCCGAAGGCGGCGCGGCTGGAGTCGTTGCTCGAAGCGATTGACGCCGAACCGCACCGCTTTGGCCGGGTGGAACAAATGGTCGCGTTTATGAAGGCCTCGCCGGCGCACCTCCGTCGAATGTTTGTGGAAAGGGTGGGGTGCAGCCCGCGCGACTATCTCGTGGCGAGACGGATCGAGCGGGCTCAGATGCTATTGCAGACGAGCAGGCTGAACGTCGCCGAGATCTCCAACGCTCTCGGCTACGACGATGCGTTCTATTTCTCGCGTCAGTTCAAACGGATTTGCGGTTTGAGTCCGCAACACTGGCGGCGGCGCGCGCGGTCGGCGGACGCTTCCACCTGATCGAGCGCGCGTCGTCAGACCGCGCAAGGACGCGACGGCACTGCGCGCTTGCGGTCGACTTCGACCCCTCTAGCACTTCCGCATGCCGCGCCGGGTAACGATGAGCGATGTCGCGAAAAAAGCAGGCGTCCACCAAACCACGGTCTCGCTCGCTTTGCGCGACCACCCGCGGATCCCGAAAGCCACGCGGTTACGGATTCAGGAAACGGCGCGGCAGATGGGTTATCGCGCCAATCCCTTCGTGTCGGCCTTTGTCGCGTGGCGGAATCGTCGCGGCCAGGCGCGGCAAGCGGTGCTCGGCTACATCACGGCGGACGCGCCGCAGCACGGCGGCCTGCATGCCGTCAAAACCTACTCCGACCTCTACGAAGGAGCGCGCGAGCGCGCTGAGGAGCTCGGTTACGGCTTGGAGCATTTCTGGCTCGGTGACCCGCGGTTGACGCGCCAGCGCTTCAACCAGATCACCTCGACGCGCTACATCCACGGGCTGTTGGTGGCTCCTCTCACGATTCAGAGCATGACCCTGGACGTGGACTGGGACCGTTTTTCGGTCGTGGCCTACGGGTATTCCATGAAGGAACCGCAGGTTCACCGCGTGTATCCAGATTTCTATCACGGCATGCTCGAGGCGCTGCGTCGATGCCGTGCCGCCGGTTATCAGCGCGTCGGTTTGGTGCTCGACGAGAACACGGATCGAAAGTCCGACCACCTGTGGTTGTCGGCCTATCTAATGGAACAACGGCTGAACGAAGACGCCGCCGAGATCGAGCCGCTGCTGATGCGGGGCTGGAACGAGGCGGCCTTCGCGGCGTGGTATGCGCGGCGTCGTCCGCAGGTCGTCCTGGGTTTGAACGTGATCCTGGGAGCGGCTCGGAAGTGGGCGCGAGATAGCGGTCCGGCGCACGCGCGGAAACTTCGTTTCGTGCAGTTGAACATCACGAATCCGGACGCGCCCGACGGAATGCCGGGAGTGCTGCTGGATCGCCGGCGCGTGGGAGCCGCGTGCGTCGACCAGATCGTGGGCATGATCCATCGCAACGAGAAAGGCGTGCCCACGCAGGCCCAGCATCTTCTCGTCGAGAGCGGTTGGGTCGATCCCGATGGAGTTTTTGCCGCGAAGGACCGTAAACCCCAATGAAGTCATCAATAAGATCGCCGGCGGTTTTGCGCGTGTTCGTGAGTTGATTTCGTGTCACCCCATGACCGGTGCCGAGCGGTGCCAGTCGCACCTCCGTCATGATTACCCCTCGATTTTGTAATATTCGTTTCTGGCGTCGCGTCGGCTTTTCGGCCTCGGGATTTCCCACCGCTCTTTGCGAGGCCAAGTGATGACTCCGGCCGGCGTCGATGGGCGCGATCGCGATGCTTGGCCATTTGGTCGGCGGCTTGTCGCGCGCGTCGCCATTCCGCGAGCCACCGCTGAAACGGGGAACCTTGGTTTCGAAGAAGCAGGGAAACCGATGGACCACTGATGGTCGTGCGCTCTCCTCTTTCCGCGATTGTTGTCAGGTGTAGGACGGCTCGCCGCTGGGCGTGTGGGCTGGGTTTGGCGGCGGGTGCGCTGACGCGCCTGGATGCGGAGACCGCCCCGAAGTCGGCTTGGGAGGATCTGCAGGAATGGAGCTTCACCGAAGCCGCGCGTTCGTTCGAGGAAGCGGGGGATGAGCCCGCGAGCCGGCTGGGTCTCGCCGTCGCGCTTTTGAATCTGCAGCCGCGAACGGCGGACCGGTTGGCGCGCGCCGAGCGGGAACTGAGCGCGCTGGCGGACGATGCTTCGGTGAGTCCGGACCTGGTTGCGACCGCGAGCTACTTGTTGGCTCGCATCGCCGAGGTGCATGCGTTCGCGCCCGATCCGGCGCGGGCGGCGGAGCGGTATGCGGCTTTGTTGGCCGCCCATCCGCAGCATCCGGCGGCGCAGACCGGGGCTTCGCGGCTGGCGACTCTGCGGCTCTATCGACTTGGGGGCGATCCGTTGGACACGCTGGCGGAACTCGAACCCTTGGCGCGGCAACTCACCGACGCAGGCGCCCGGCGTGACTTTCATTTGGTGCTGGGACGCAGTTATCTTTTCTTTGGCGGAGAACGCCAACGCGCGCTCGAGCACCTGCAGAGTGCGATGGCGGCGGGAATCGTGGCACCGACGGTGCGGGCCGATGTGCTGGCGCAGATCGGTGAACTGGCTTTGGAGCTCAACGAGCCGTCGATCTCCCGCCGGACCTGGGGCGAGTTCGTCACGACCTTTCCACGCGATCCGCGGGTGGATTTGATCCGCCAGCGGCTCGCGGCATTGCCGGAGGAGGCTCGCCCATGAGCGGATGGCGCAATCGCATCGGCCTGGCCCTCGTCGCGGTGAGCTTCGTTGCTTCCGGAATCTGGATTCTGGTGCGTCCGCGCGCGGAAGATCGAACGCCGGAAATGGACAAGGCGCCGGTGGTGATCCGTTTCGCGCACGTCACGATTCATCCCGGCATCATTCGCGCCTACGACGAAGCCATTCGCGGGTTCGAAAAACTCAACCCAGGGGTGCGCGTCGTGCAGATGCCGGTGCCCATCCGGATGTGGTCGGCCTGGTTGCGCACGCAGATGGTCGGAGGAAATGCACCGGACCTTGCGGACATGGACCGCGGACAACCCGACGAATTTCTCGCGCGTTATTTTTTGCCGCTGGACGCGTGGGTTGAACAACCGAATCCCTACAACGCCGGCACGGAACTGGAGGGCCGACGCTGGCGGGAAACGTTCATCAACGACCTGCGCAGCGGCCGGGCTTATCGGGTGAACCTGCAACAAGTCTATGGGATCCCCTTTACCATCCAGACCGTGCGATTGTTCGCGAACGTCGGCCTTCTGCGCGAGATCACCGGCTCGACCAAACCGCCGGAGAATTATGCGGAGTTGATCGAGTTGTGCCGGACGATCGAGGAGTTCTCCGCGCGCACGGGCCGGACCATCCTGCCCTTCGCCGGCTCCCTTAATCATACGCACCATTATCTGAACCGCTTGTTCGGCAGCCAGACTCAGCGACTGGTGCATGGACCGACGGTGGACGTGCATCGCACGCTCGCGCCAACGGTGCCGGAGAATTACATGGCTTACCTGCGGGGGAATTGGAATTGGCGGACGCCCGCCGTCGAGTCCGGCCTCACGATGATGCGCGAGGTCGCGGGTTACACGACGACGGGGTTTCTGCAACTGCAGCGGGACGACAGTCTCTTCCAATTCGCGCAAGGTCGTGCGCTGTTCCTGCCGACGGGAAGTTGGGATGCCGACACAGTGCTCGCCGCCATATCGTTTCCGTTGGCGATCGTGCCGGTTCCTTTGCCCGATGCGAGCGACGGCGTGCGGGGATCGTTCACGTTGGGGCCGATCTCGGACCTTTCGGAGACGCCCGGCAACGCGGTCGGCGTCGCGCGGTCTTCGCGGAATCCGGAAGTGGCGGTGGATTTTCTTCGCTACCTCACGAGCCTGCCGGTTTCGCGCGAAGTGATGCACGCGTCGAACCGCCTTTCTTCGGTGTTGGGTGTGCCGCCGCCGGAATCGATCGCGGGGTTCGCACCTCGCATGCACGGATTTCCCCTGGGCTTTCATCCCGGTCTTATTCCGGAGGGCACTGAAGCGGAGCGGGTTTATCGTTCCCTGCTTCACCGGCTGGTCAGCCACGGTGGCTCGGTCGAGGATTTCACGACCGCGATCGAGCAAAGCTTCGCGGCGGCGATCAAAGCCGATCTCCGCCGCTTCAACACCACCGCGCGGGAAACAAGCCGCGTCGACGATGCCTTGCTGATCGCAGATTGGGCGGGGCCGAAAACGACAGACGCGGCGGCGTCCCGCCGTCTCGATCTTCTGCTCGAAACTCAAACCCTGCGTGAACTCGCGGCGGCGCAAGCCGAATGGGTCGCACGTTCACCCTCTCCGCCGAACGAATCGGCCGCATCGGCCCCATGACCGCTTCGCAGAAGACCGCGCGAGCTCGCGGCCACATCGACGCTTCTTTTCTATGACCACAAAACCTTTTTCCGGCAGTCGTCCCGTTGCCCTTGTGCGTTGCGGTTGGCAAACCGCCAACATCGGCGACATCGCGCATACGCCGGGTATCCTGCGCGTGTTGGAGCGCCATCTCCCCGAGGTGCAGTTGATCCTGTGGCCGGGGAATTTCGATCGCGGCGTGGAGAGTCTGATCCGCGGAAAATTTCCATCGGTGCGCCTCGTCTGTGATGCGCCCCAGTGGCAACCGGCGACGCCGCAACCCGGCGACGTGACCTTGGCGACGGCGTTCGCGGAGGCGCAGGTATTATTACACGGGCCGGGACCGTCGCTGGTCGCGCATCGCGACGTCGCGCGTTGGAGGAATGAGACCGGCAAACCTTGGGGAGTGCTGGGCGTGACCTTGGGCAGTCCGGTGGGAAACATCGATCCGCGGCCGGAGTTTCCGCCGGCGTTGCGCGAGTTGCTCGATACCGCGGCCTTCGTTTTCACGCGTGAGACCAAGTCCCTCGCCGCCGCGCGCGAGGCGGGAGTCCGGGCGCCGCTCGGGTTCATGCCTGACGCGACGTTTGCGCTCGAGGATTTCCGTCACACCCCGCGCGCAGACCAGTTGCTCGAACGACACAATCTGGCGAACGACGGTTTCCTGTGCGTTGTGCCGCGTCTCCGCCTGACGCCCTATTGGCGCATGCACCCGGAACGCGCTTATCCCGAAGCCGAGATCGTGGCCAAGGACCGCTTCAATGCAGAACACGTCGAAAGCGATATGGCCAAGTTGCGGGCGGCCGTCGTCGCGTGGGTGCGCACCACGGGCCTGCGCGTGTTGGTTTGCCCGGAAATGTCTTATCAAACCGACCTGTTCGAGCCGCACATTCTCTCGGCGCTTCCGGCGGACGTGAGATCGCATGTCGCCGCGCTGGATCGCTACTGGTTGCCGGACGAAGCTGCGGCCGTGTTTGCCCGCGCTCGCCTGGTCCTGAGTATTGAATGCCACTCGCCGATTCTGGCGAATGCCGTAGGCCGGCCCGCCATTTACCTTCATCAGCCCCAGGATACATGGAAGAGCCAGATGTATCCAGATATTGGACTCGGAGAATGGGCGCTGCAGATCGAAAATACGAGCGGCGAATCCGTCGCGGAGCACGTGCTCTGGATTCATGACAATTATCCGGCGGCGCTCGCCACCGCGGCCCAGGCACAGGAGCGCGCGCGGGAGGCGATGGCCCGCGCGGCAGCGAGCCTGCCCGCGCATCTCGGATGGACGCGCGCTTCGAGCTGACCTCCGCGCCCTGAAGTAGTGGCGATTTTTTCATGGCTCTTCCCATTTCCCGTCAGAAATCCCTCCGCGAATGGAAGCTGTATTTCTTCGTGCTTCCATCGCTGTTGTTTGTCGCGACGTTCTCCTATTTTCCGGCGGCGAGCGCGGTCTATCACAGTTTCTTCGCTTGGGCGGGCGGGGAAACGAAGCAGTTCATCGGGCTGGAGAATTTCCGCCGCGCTTGGAACGACACGGTTCTGTGGGACTCGTTCAAGACCGTTTCGATCCTGATGCTCTTCAACCTCGCCAAGATGATGCCTTCGATCGTCATGGCGGTGCTCATTCACCGGCTGAAGAGCGATCGCTGGCAGTATTTCTATCGGGTGCTGCTCGTGGTGCCGATGATTGTGCCCTCGCTGGTCACGTTGTTCGTCTGGAAATTTTTCTTCGATCCCAACCTGGGGGTGCTGAATCGCGTGCTTGAGGCCACCGGAGTGAAAAATCTCCTGGTGAGCTTGGACGGGTTTTTTGGCTGGGGCGTGTTTTTTTCCGACGTGCCGATCGCGTGGCTTTCGCAACCGGAGCTGATCATGCCGGCGCTCTTCATCTGGGGATTCCCCTGGATCGGCGCGGTGGGAGTGTTGATCTACCTCGCGGGCCTGCAGTCCATTGGGCAGGAAGTATATGAAGCCGCTGACCTCGATGGGGTGGGGCCTTTCGGCAAGTTTATATATATAGAACTGCCATTGATCCTCACGCAGGTTAGGTTGTCCTTGATCCTGCTCGTGGTCAGCACGCTGCAGGGTTACGGCTTCCTCCTGCTGTTGCTGGGGGAGTCCGGGGGACCGAGCGGGCGGGGCATGGTGCCCGGACTGTGGATGTATAATCGCGCCTTTATCGCGGGAGAGTTCGGCTATGCGTGCGCCATCGGCATGATCCTGTTCGTTTTCATTCTCGCCCTGACGTATTTGAACCAGCGCTACGTGCGCGTCGAAAAATGAGTCGTTCCGGCACCGCTCTTTCTTCGCGCCGGCGCCGTGCGTGGCCGAACCATATCGTGATCTGGGCGCTGATCATCGTGGAGCTCTTTCCGCTCTACATGATGCTGCAGATTTCGTTCAAGGATAACGCCGCGTTCCTGCAGAATCCATGGCTGCCGTCGGCTCCTTTTAGCGTGACCGAACGTTTCGCGCCCGCGGCGGGCGAAGTCGAGGCAGCGTCGGAACTGAAGAGCCGCGTGGCCACCTGGTCGGAGGTTTTTGCGGGTGCGGAGCCCTCCGCTCCGACCGCGGTGGTGGTTGAAAAGAAATTCGACCTGTCGGTTTACCAATTCGCGAATTGGCGCTTCGGCGCGAAACTCATCGTCCCGTTCGTCGCGAACTCGGTATTCGTGGCCCTTTCGGGCACTCTGGTCACGGTCGGCCTGGCGATTCTGGGAGCCTATTTTTTTGCCCGCTATCGCATGCCGTTGAGCGGAGTGCTCTGGCCGGCGTTTCTCATTTTAATGCTGCTACCGAGCGTGGTGAACCTGGTGCCGCTCTTCATGCTGCTCAAGGAGCTCTCCCTCCTCAACACGCTGGTGGCTCTCATCGTAGTCGGAGTCGCGAGCGGGCAGGCGTTCAATTTGCTGGTTCTGCGCAGCTTCATCGAGGATTTGCCGAAGGATCTGTTCGAGGCGGCGGAGATGGATGGCGCGAGCCATCTGCAGCAAATCGTGCACGTGGTCATTCCAATGTCGGGTCCGATCATCGGGACACTGTCGATCCTCGCGTTCCTCGGGAAGTGGAATGAGTTTCTCCTGCCGCTCGTCGTGTTGCGCGACAAGGAACTGTTCACGCTCGGGGTGGGCTTGATCTACCTCGATGGCGAATACGTGAAACAGTGGGGCCAGATCATGGCGGCCTACTTCATCGCGGCGATTCCGCTGATCGTGATCTTTCTCTTCTGCATGCGGCTGTTTGTTCGCGGGCTATCCGCGGGAGCAGTCAAAGGCTGACCCATCGAACTATGGCGACCGTCAAGATTGAGCAATTGGTCAAGGTTTACGCCGAGCGCGGAGGTCCGGGAACGCAGGTCGTTCACGGCATCGACCTCGAGGTGCGCGACGGTGAGTTCATGGTGTTCGTCGGCCCATCGGGCTGTGGGAAGTCGACCACGCTGCGCATGATCGCAGGCTTGGAGGACATATCCGGCGGGACGATCTCCATCGACGGGCGAGTCGTGAACGACGTTCTGCCAAAGGATCGGGATATCGCGATGGTGTTTCAAAACTACGCGCTCTATCCACACATGACCGTTTACGACAACATGGCGTTCGGGCTGAAGATGCGAAAGTTGCCGAAATCCGAAATCGATCGGCGCGTGCGCGAGGCGTCAGCGATGCTCGGGCTGGACAAATACCTGCAACGCAAGCCCAAGGCCCTGTCGGGCGGGCAACGACAACGCGTCGCCGTCGGCCGCGCCATCGTGCGCAAGCCCAAGGTGTTTCTCTTCGACGAGCCGCTGTCTAACCTCGATGCGAAGATGCGCGCCGGGACCCGGACGGAAATCACGCGTCTGCATCGGCGGTTGGGCGCGACGATGATCTATGTCACGCACGACCAGGTGGAGGCGATGACGATGGGCGACCGGATTTGTGTGATGAAGGAGGGACGGATCATGCAGCTCGCGACGCCCCTCGAGCTTTATGAGCGTCCTCAAAATCTTTTCGTCGCCGGGTTCCTGGGCAATCCGCCGATGAATTTCATCAAAGGAAAACTCCACGGCGCAGGGGATCGTTTCGAGTTCGTCGAACTCGGCACGAATCCTTCGTCGGGACGACTGTCGGTCGATGTTGCACTGCCTCAGCTTGCCTCGGCACAGCGCGATCAAGTCGTCGTCATGGGATTTCGGCCCGAGCGTGCGACTATCGGCGAGCCGGCGCCGGGCGAAAAAACCATCTCGATTCCGGCGACGTTGAATCTCGTCGAGCAAATGGGCTCCGAATCCTACTGGCATCTGGAAACGCCGAATCATCCTCTCGTGATTCGAGTCGATTCGGGGCGGCACGCCTCGGTCGGCGAGCGTCTCACGGTCCAGGTGCCGGTCGATGCGCTCCATTTCTTCGACTCCGCGACCGAGCAGTCGCTGACGTCGCGCCTCTAGAACGATAGTGACGAGATGCACACCCCGTGATCAGAACCATCGCACTGGCTCTTCTGCTGTCCGCTGTCGTCACTTTTGCGTCCGAGTCGCCTGCGATTCAGGCCGACTATGACTATCCGCCGCACACGATACCCCATTCACAGTTGCGAGTGCTGCCCAAATCGGAGCCGGATCGCACCTATCAACTCCATATCGGATTGCCTCCGAGCTACGCCCGGCAGCCGGACCGGAAATTTCCGGTCGTGTATGTGACGGACGGATACTGGGACTTTCAGAAGATGGCCGCGATCCGCGCGGTTTTGATCACGGACAAGGTGGTTCCTGAGTTTATTATCGTTGGGCTTGGGTATGCGGGACAGGGGCTGAATTATCACCGCTTGCGCCTGCACGATTTGTTTCCGGTGCAGGTTGGCGGCTCTGAGGAGACGGGGCACGCGGGCAAGTTTTTGCAGACCATCGAAGAGCACGTGATTCCATTCGTGGAACGCGAGTATCGGGCGGATACCTCGTATCGGGTGCTGGCAGGAGCGTCAGCCGGAGGCTTGTTCACGCTTTATGCGATGCATACCAAGCCGGCGTTATTCAACGCCTGGCTGGCGGCGACGCCGGCATCGTTTTTTGCGTCGGACGATTGGGTGCTCGACTACGAGAAAAAATTCTTTGAAGCCGGTCACCTGCTCAAAGGACGGCTCTATGTGACGGTCGGAGGAAACGAAGGCGCGGAATATATTGCCAGTGTGCTTCGATATAACCAACGCGTGATTTCTAGAAAGTATCCGGAATTGAATTACGAGTTTCGCATCATTGACGGCGAGCGTCATTCGGGGGGCCAGATGGAAGCATATGTTCGCGGTCTCCGGTTTGTTTTTGAGCCGCTTGCGCCTGAGTCGGGTCCCTCGCCGAGGAATCCCTAACGTGACGGGCTGATTTATTCTCTTTCATGACTCTGCAACGCATCCTGCATGTCACGCTCGCGGCAATAATCGTTGTTGTCACCGCTCATGCGCGGGGCGACGCGGCTTCCAAGCTCCCGCGCAGCACGCCCGAAGAGCAGGGGATTTCCTCGGAGGCGATCCTTTCGTTTGTCGAGGAGGCGGACCAGAAGATCGATTCGCTGCACAGTTTCATGTTGGTGCGCCATGGCCGGGTCGTGGCCGAGGGGTGGTGGTCGCCGTATGGGGCGGAAGAACCGCACACCTTGCAGTCGTTGAGCAAGAGTTTCACCTCGACCGCGTTTGGGATCGCAGCGGCGGAAGGCCGGCTGAGTATTGACGATCCGGTTATCAAATTCTTTCCCGACGAGGCGCCGGCGGAACCGAGCAAAAGGCTGCTCGCGATGCGCATCCGCGACCTGTTGCGGATGTCGACGGGACAGGCGGCCAGCGAACATCAACTGAATTTCGGGTTCCCCTTCCGCTCCAGGGAAAGTCTGGTGAAGTTATTTCTAGAGATCCCCGTAGATCGTAAACCAGGAACGCATTTCGTCTATAATAGTGCGGCGACCTATGTTCTTTCGGCCATCATTCAGAAAGCGACGGGAGAGACTGTGTTGGACTACTTGAAACCCCGACTTTTCGAGCCGTTGGGCATCATCGATCCGCAATGGGAAGCGAGCGCGCAAGGGGTCACTTTTGGCGGGTTCGGGCTCAGCCTTCGCACCGAGGAAATCGCCCGATTCGGCCAGCTCTATTTGCAGAAGGGACAATGGCGCGGCCGACAGATTATTCCGGCGGCTTACGTCGAGGAAGCGACTGCGTTGCAGACAGCGAGTGGCAGCAATCCCGACAGCGATTGGGATCAGGGATATGGATACCAATTCTGGCGTTGCCGATTTGGAGCTTATCGCGCCGATGGCGCGTGGGGACAGTTCTGTGTCGTCATGCCTGAGTTCGATGCCGTGTTGGTGATCACGGGAACTTACCACGACATGCAATCGGCTCTTAACCTGGTCTGGAGCCGGATCGTCCCGGCCTTCAAAGAGGCTCCGCTTCCGGCGAATTCCGCGTCGGCGAGGAAGCTCGCGCAGAAATTGGAGAGCCTCGTGTTAAAGGCGCCGCAAGGGATCGCGTCGGCCTCGCCGTCCACGGAGATTTTGGGCAGGCGCTATGTTTTTCCCGACAATCCGCAGCGCATCGAATCGATCGAATTCGAGCCCGAACAAGTGGGAGTCGGTGGTGCTTTCGTGGTGCGCATTGCTGGAAAGGCACAACGTGTGATCGGAGGCGACGGCGCGTGGAGAAAGGCAGCACTCGGTGCGCAAGCCGGCAGCTTAGTGCCCATGGGCGTAATCGCGACGGACGCCGATCGGGAGATACCCATCGCGGTAAGCGGAGCGTGGAGCAGCGCCAACAACTACACGGTGGTGCTATGCCGCTATCAAACGCCGTTCATTTCGACCTACGAGATGACGTTTTCCGGCGATGAGCTGATCGTCGAAAGGAAAGACGCCACGACAGGAAGCTGGACCAAGGATCGTAACCGCCTGGTCGGAAAAAGGGCGCGATGAGGTGGCTTTAAGCTGCCTGGCGAGATCGCGGTGGGATTCGGCGCGATCCTTCAACGTCGCGACGAGCTAGAGCCCGAGCATTTTTTGGCGGTAGTGTTCGTCGCTGCGGCCGGCGATGCGACGAACGTCGGCGGGATCGAGGTAAATGGGGCCGCCGGCGGCGAGCGCGCCGAGCGTGATGGTCGCGG
>JAEZGX010000013.1 GCA_023416735.1 Verrucomicrobiota bacterium
ACTCTGAACCGCGGGCAGCTTCGCCGCCGCTATCCGCCCGCGAACACCGGCCGGAATCCCGCGTCCGCCAAAATCGCCGCGATCTTCTCCCGCTGATCGCCCTGAATTTCGATCGCCCCGTCCTTCACGGTTCCGCCGCAACCGCACGCCGCCCGCATCTTCTTCGCCAGCTGCTCCTTCTCCGGCAGCCCGATGCCCACAAATCCATCGACCACCGTCACGGTCTTCCCCCCGCGTCCGCCCGTTTCGCGTCGCACATCCACGCGCCCGCGGTTCTTCGCCCCCTTACCCACGAGCGTCTTTCCCGCTCCGACCGTCGCCGCCGCCTGTTCCAACACAACCTTCGGCGCCGTCGGCAAACCCGCACCACTCAAGGCCCCAAACGGATTCTGCCCCAGCCCGCTCCCGCCATCGGTGGAAATCCGACTCTGGTTCTTGCTCATCGCGCACCCCCGCTTCTCCCCGCCCGCCCGCCGCACACCCCGACCGGAATATCGCTTTCCCCGCCAAGAAACATCAGCGCCTTGGCATAACTCCGATTCTGCAAGAAATGCGCGAGTTGCGGATGCAGCGTCCCTTGTCCGCGTTCCAACAGCGCATCCAGCCGCTCCATTTCCAGTGCAACCGCCTGCCCATCCGAGCACTTGATTGCGTCCAACAGCGCTTTCACCGACGATCTAATCTCATTTTCCATGGTCGTATGTGAGAAATCTTATCCGGCAGCTACCCGCCTTAAGTCCGATTGCAAACCGCGCCTGCGTCCACCGCACACTTGTGTCATAGTCGCCGCCATGTTGTTTTGTCAGACCCTCTTCTAGTGACTCGTCCAGCGCAACTCCCCCTTTTTTCGCCGCGCGGCCCGCGCATTCCTTCTCATGAATTCGCTTAACCTCTCCGCCTCCGCCAACGCCGCTCTCATCGAAGCGGCCTACGAGGCGTGGCAGCAGAATCCCGACTCCGTCGATCCGACGTGGCGCGCCTTCTTCCAAGGCTTCACCCTCGGCACCAGCGGCGGATCCTTCGGCGGCAGCCAGCCCGCCAACGTCCGGATTCTCGACAGCGTTAAACAGGGTCAGGTCGCCCGCCTCATCAACGCCTACCGCGCCCACGGCCACCTCCAAGCCCACCTCGATCCCCTCGGCGAACCGCCCTCCGCTCACCCGCGCCTCGCCCTTTCCCACTTCGGCCTCGAGGAGGCTGACCTCGACGAATCTTTCACCCTCACGAATTTCAAAGGCGGCGGCCATCACCGGCTCCGCGATATCCTCGCCGCGCTCCAGCAGACTTACAGTGGTCACATCGGCGTCGAATACATGCACTGCCAGGACCACGAGGCCCGCGAATGGCTTCAGGCCCGCATGGAGGAAACCAACAACCAGCCGTCGTTCACCAAGAAACAAAAACGCCGCATCCTCCGCCGCCTCCACAAGGCCGAGCTTTTCGAAAAATTCCTCCACACCAAATACGTCGGCCAGAAACGTTTTTCCGGCGAAGGCGCCGAAACCTTCATCGCCGCGATGGACGCGATGATCGAAAAATGCCCCGAGGTCGGCGTCGAAGAAATCGTCATGGGCATGGCCCACCGCGGCCGGCTCAACGTCCTCGTTTCCATCCTCCGCAAGCCGTTCGAGGTCCTTTTCGAACAATTCTCCGAAAACTACATCCCCGAGTCCGTCGCCGGCGACGGCGACGTGAAATACCACCTCGGCTACGAGGCGATCCTCAGCACGTCCTCCGGCAAACAGGTCGAGATCCGCCTCGCCGCCAACCCGTCCCACCTCGAAATCGTCAACCCCGTCGTCGAGGGCAAATCCCGCGCCCGTCAGCGCGTCCGCGGCGATACCGCCGAGCGCCGCAACGTCCTTCCTTTCCTCATTCACGGCGACGCCGCATTCGCCGGTCAGGGCATCGTCGCCGAGACGCTCAACTTCTCCCAACTCCCCGGTTACAGCACGGGCGGCACCGTTCACCTCGTCATCAACAACCAGATCGGCTTCACCACGCTCCCCGCCGAAGCCCGCTCGACCCGCTATTGCACCGACGTCGCCAAGATGATCGAGGCGCCGATCTTCCATGTGAACGGCGACGACGCCGAGGCCGTGTGCATGGTCGCCCAGCTCGCGCTCGAATTCCGCGTCCGCTTCAAGCGCGACGTCGTCATCGACATGGTCTGCTACCGCCGTCACGGCCACAACGAGAGCGACGAGCCCGCGTTCACCCAGCCGACGATGTATCGCAAGATCGCCGCTCACCCGCTGGCTTCAGCGATCTACACCGAGAAGCTCATCGGCGAGGGCAACATCACGCCGGAAGACGCCGAGGCGATCAAAGCCGAGTATTCCGCCGCGCTCGAAGCGAACTTCCAAAAGGCAAAAGCCCGCGAACAGGAAAAACTCACCGCGCGCAGCGTCGTCGAATCGAAGGCCATCGAAGCCAAGAAATACGAGGGCTCCACCGGCTATATTCAGCCCGCCTACCGCCACTCCAACATCGACACCGGCGTCAGCCCCGAACTTCTCGACCGCGTCGTCGCCGGCCTCACGCGAGTCCCCGCAAACTTCAAACTCAACAACAAGATCAAACGTTTCCTCGAGAACCGCGTCCAAGCCCACAAGGAGGGCGGCCCCATCGACTGGGGTTTCGCCGAAGCGCTCGCTTACGGCACGCTTCTTCTCGACGGCACACCCGTCCGCATCAGCGGCCAGGACTGCGAACGCGGCACCTTCAGCCACCGCCACGCCGTCCTCTACGATTACGAAACCCGCGAGAAATACGTTCCGCTTAAAAACCTCGCCGACGATCAAGCCACGTTCTGCGTTTATAACTCGCTTCTCTCCGAGGCCGCGGTTCTCGGCTTCGATTACGGCTACTCGCTCGACTACCCCCAGATGCTCTGCATCTGGGAAGCCCAATTCGGCGACTTCGCCAACGGCGCCCAGGTCGTCATCGACCAGTTCATCGCCTCCAGCGAATCCAAATGGCAGCGCGCCTCCGGCATCGTGCTCCTTCTTCCGCACGGCTACGAAGGCCAGGGCCCCGAGCATTCCTCCGCCCGTCTCGAGCGCTTCCTCCAGCTCTGCGCCGAGGACAACATCCAGGTCGTCAACATCACCTCGCCGGCCAACTTCTTCCACTGCCTCCGCCGCCAGATGAAGCGCGACTTCCGCAAGCCGCTCGTCGTCATGTCGCCGAAATCGCTCCTGCGCCACCCCGCTGCCACGTCGAAACTCGAAGAGTTTCACTCCGGCAACTTCCAGGAAATCCTCGACGACCCGCAACGCCCCGAAAAAACCGACCGCGTCGTTCTCTGCTCGGGCAAGGTTTACTACGACCTCTGCGATTTCCGCGACCGTAACAAGATCGCGAATACGGCGATCGTTCGCCTGGAGCAGCTTTATCCGCTCCACGCCGACCGCCTTTTTCAGATCGCCGACGACTACAAGGGCGCTCGCATCGTGTGGTGCCAGGAAGAGCCCCAAAACATGGGTGCCTGGTCCTTCATCGCCCCGCACCTCCAAAAAATCTTCGGCTTCACCCCGCTCTACGCCGGTCGCGACGCCGCCGCCTCCCCGGCGGTCGGTGCCCTCGCCCTCCACAAGTTCGAATTAGCCGCCTTCCTTCAAGACGCCTTCAACATCTAAACCACCGCCCGCCCAACACGGATCTTTCGCGTGTTTAGCCGGCAACTCTTCCTCTCATGCCCCAACTCGAAGTTAAAATCCCGCCGATGGGCGAATCCATCAGCTCCGGCATCCTTTCCAAGTGGCACGTCAAAAACGGCGACGTCGTCAAAAAAGACCAGCCGCTCTTCGAGCTCGAAACCGACAAGATCACGTCCGAGGGCACCGCTGAATCCGCCGGCAAGATCACGTTCTCCGTCGAAGAAGGCGCCGAAGTGAAAATCGGCCAGATCGTTGCGACCATCGACACCGACGCCTCCGCCGAGCCCAACGTGGCCACCGGCAAGGACGCCACCCCCACCTCGCCGCTCCCCAACCCCTACGCGCCACCCCAATCCGAACAAGCCGCCTCCGCCGCCGGCGCCGGCGAAACGAAAGCGAAATCCGCCGCCGTTTCTCCCGCCGTGCGCCGCCTCGCCGAGGAAACCGGCATCGATCCCGCCAAAGTCGCCGGCACGGGCAAAGCCGGTCGCGTCACCAAAGGCGACATGCTCGCCGCTGCCACGCCCGCGACGCCGCCACCTCAAGTTTCGGATTCGAAATCTCAAGTAGCGCCGCCTGCAGCGGCACCGGCGGCGGCGAACCGCCAGACCCGCAAGAAAATGTCCCCGCTGCGCCAGAAAATCGCGCAGCGTCTCGTCGCCGCCCAACACGAGGCCGCCATGCTCACGACCTTCAACGAGGTCGACATGTCCGGCGTCATGGATCTCCGTAAAAAATACCAGGACGACTTCGTCAAAAAACACGGCGTGAAGCTCGGCTTCATGAGTTTCTTCATCAAAGCCGTCGTCCACGCACTTAAGGAGGTCCCCGCGATCAACGCCCAGATCGACGGCGATCACATCATCGAGAATCACTACTACGACATCGGCGTCGCGGTCTCGACCGACAAGGGACTGCTCGTCCCCGTGATCAAGAATTGCGACTCGCTCGGCATGGCCGAGATCGAGAAACAACTCGCCGCCATCGCCACCAAAGCCCGCGAAGGCAAAATCACTCTCGCCGATCTCGAGGGCGGCGTCTTCACGATCACCAATGGCGGCATCTTCGGCTCGATGCTTTCCACGCCGATCATCAACCCGCCGCAAAGCGGTATTCTCGGCATGCACGCCATCAACGAGCGCCCGGTCGCCATGAACGGCCAGGTCGTAATCCGCCCGATGATGTATCTCGCGCTCAGCTACGACCACCGCCTGGTCGACGGCAAACAAGCCGTCACCTTCCTCGTCAAAGTGAAACAAGCCCTCGAGGACCCCACCCGCCTCGTCCTCGGCATCTAATCCCTCGTGCTCTTGATCGTAATCGTGCTCGTGATCGAAAACCCGAGCAGGCGATCACGAGCACGATAACGATCAAGAGCACGAATTCATGTCCTCCTCTTCCTTCGACCTCATCGTCATCGGCGCCGGTCCCGGCGGCTACGTCTGCGCCTTCCGCGCCGCCCAGCTCGGCCTCAAGGTCGCGCTCGTCGACAAACGCCCTGCCCTCGGCGGCACCTGCCTTAACGTCGGCTGCATCCCGTCCAAAGCCCTGCTCCACTCCAGCGAGCATCTCGTTTGGGCCAAACAGCACGCCGCCGAACACGGCATCAAGCTAGGCAGCGTCGACATCGACCTCCCGCAATTCCTGAAACGCAAAGATGAGGTCGTCGCCAAACTCACCGGCGGCGTCGCCCAACTCGCCAAAGCCCGCAAGATCACCGTCCTCACCGGCGCCGCTGAATTCACCGGCCCGAAAACCATCCGGGTTACTCCCTCCGAACCCAAAACCCAAAACTCAGAACCCAAAGCCGCGGCCGAATACTCGGCCGTGAACATCGTCGTCGCCACCGGCTCCGCGCCCGTCGAACTTCCTTTTCTCAAATTCGACGGCCAAACGATCGTCTCCTCCGACGACGCGATCGCGTTTTCTTCCATTCCCAAAAAGCTCGTGGTCGTCGGCGGCGGCGCCATCGGCCTCGAACTCGGCTCTGTCTGGTCGCGCCTCGGCGCGGACGTCACCGTGGTCGAATTCCTGCCGAAGATCGCCGCGACTTACGACGACGACATCGTCCGCAATTTCACCCGCATCCTCACCAAGCAGGGCCTCAAAATCGAAACCGGCGCCAAAGTCACCGGCTTCGCGAAAGGCATTCTCACCGCCGAGCGCGAAGGAAAAAAACTCGAATTCACAGCCGACAAAGTTCTCGTCGCCGTCGGACGCCGTCCGTTCACCGACGGCCTCGCCCTCGAAAAAGCCGGCGTCGAGCTCGACGAGAAAAAGCGCGTGAAGGTCGATGTGCACCTCCGCACCAACGTCTCCGGGATTTGGGCCATCGGCGATGTGATCGCCGGTCCCATGCTCGCCCATAAAGCCGAGGAGGACGGCGTCGCCGTCGCCGAATGGATCGCCGGCAAGGCCGGTCACATCAACTGGGACCTCATGCCCGCGATCGTTTACACCTCGCCCGAAGTCGCGTCCGTCGGCGTCGGCGAAGACGCCGCCAAAGCGAAGGGCCTCGCGATCAAGGTCGGCAAATTCAACCTCGCCGCCAACGGTCGCGCCATCGCTGCCAGCGCCACCGATGGTTTCGTGAAAATCATCGCGGACGCAAAGACCGACAAAATTCTCGGCGCACAAATCCTCGGCCACAACGCCGGCGAACTGATCAGCGAAGTCGTCACCCACATGGAATACGGCGGCAGCGCCGAAGACCTCGGCCGCACGATCCACGCGCATCCCACGATGAGCGAGGCCGTGAAAGAAGCCGGCCTCGCCGTATCCAAAAGCGCGATTCACGCGCTCTGACGTCTCCTACCAGCCCACGGTCACGCTCACGTGTCCGCGACGATCGTCGCCCGTGGGCGACACGCCGCTTTCGCGCAACTGCCAGCCATAGTCCGCCCGCGCCACCACCGTGGCGCCAAGCGTGTAACGCAGTCCCAATCCGGCACTCGCCAGATTCCTCGCGCGGGTTTCCCCGACGAGCGGCGTATGCACTGCCGTCCACCCTGCATCGACAAACGCCAGCGGCACAAGCCGACCGCCCGCGAGCCGCACCGCGCCCGCCCTCACCTCGTTGATCAAAGCGACGCCGTTGTCGCCGTTGGCTTCGCGTTCTTCGTATCCACGAAGCAAGGACGCCCCGCCCAGACCGAGTTGTTCGCTGCCGAGCAAATTCGTGGATGCGACCTGACCCTGCGCGCGCACCATCCACAACCAATCCCCGCGAATCCGCGTGGTGCGCTCCAGCGCGAGTCGCGCATAGCCATACCGCGCTTCGGCAAACGATCGAGATGCGCGAAAATCCGAATCGCTGTTGCGCCCGCCTATCCCGCTCGGACTCAGTGCCAGCGTTAATCCGCCCGACGTCACGCCGCGGCGGTCCGCCCGGCTGGCCGCATACTCGAGCACCAATTGCGCGACATCGGTCGCCTGCGCAAACACCGACGAACCGCCAAACGCGAGGTCGTTGTTGCTGCGCTTGAAATCCACGCCGCCCGAGAGCGACTGCTCCACGCCGCGCCACGCCGGCAAGGGCATCCGGTAACGCAGCCCCATCTGCCAGGACTGGCCGTCGAGCGTGAAAAACGGCAGATCCGGCCGACTCCGCCCGTGGCTGCCGAAAAACGTCAGCGTGTGCCGCCGCTCCGGCAACGGCACCACGTAGCTCACCGAATGCGCCGTCATCTTTTCAAAATCGGGGCTCGCGGTGAACTGATAACTCAACTGGTGCTCCCGTTTGAAAGCATTGCCCCAATTGATTCCGGCAAACACCCGCTCGCGATCGGTCAGCGTCGTGCCCGAATCGTCGAAGCCCGCGTAAAGTCGCAGCGGGCGTCGGTCATCGACCTTGAGAATTACATCAGTTTCGCCCGACCGCTCTCCCGCCGCGAACACCAGATCGACGCGGCGAAACGGATTCTGGTTCAACCAAGCCAAGTCCGCGAGCAGCCCGCGCCCCGAAATCGACTCTCCGGGAGCCACGCGCACCGCCGAGACGATCCGGTCCGTCGCGAACCACTGGTTGCCTTCGGCTTTCACCGCGCCCAATCGACCTTCCCTCACCACCACCTGCACCGTGCCTGTTGCGATATTCTGCTCCGGCACCACGGCATCCACCACCGGCCGGTCGTTTCGACGCAGATACGCGACCGTTTCGCGCGTGATGGACTTCAACGTTCCAAGCGTCAGCGGCTGGCCGAGGCGCGGCGCAAGTTTCTCCCGAAACTCCACCGTATCGAGCAAGGGCACTTCCTGTGTAATCACGCCGGCGTCGCTTCGTCCTTCGGCCCGCACGGCCGTCACGTCCTCTACGAAAACAAGGCCGCGCAAAGCCGACACGAGCACGTGCTCTTCATCGACTACACTACCCGGTTCGTTCGCTCGCTCTGCCGCGGGCAACGCCGTCGTTTGATCGCTCGCTTGCGGCATCTCACGCGGCGCCACTTGTTCAAACGTCTGCGCCGGCAGCGACACCGCTCCCGCCAACAGCGCGATCGCCAGCACGGACCATCCTGCTCCGGTCCGCCGCTGCAACCCAGCACCCTTCGTCGCCCGCTTTGATTCGTTCATGTAATCCTTCATCGCGCCGCCTCCTGATCGAGGAACTCGCTGTAGGTCGTCTGCGCCAGCACGCCGTCCTCGCCGACAAACTCCTCGTCGGATCTGAACACGCCCTCCTCGCTCGGCGCAGAAGACGGCTCCGGTGGTTCGAAGACTGGAACCGGCGGCCGCGACAGCTCCGCCGTCACGGCATCTTCAACCGACCGGCCTTCACCTTCGTTTTCCGAGATCAGCGGAACCAGCGTTCGCCGCCCGCCACGCTCGACCACGGCATGATTATCACTCACCGCCGGCGCTCCATCGACGTCGACCACCGGCGCGATCGTTCCGTCCACTTCAATCCCGGACCGCGTGATCGTCAGCTGACCATCCACATAATGCAGCGTGTAGTTCCGGGCCGAACCACCCGAGGCCGCCACCACATACTCGCCCACGGGAGACTCAATCGTGGCCGGCGTCGAAAACACCAAGCCTTCAACAACGTCGGCGGAATCGTCGTTCACCAGTCCATCGAACCGGGCGGTAAATTCCGGGTTCGGCTGATTGTAGCCACGCTCAACGTCATCCACCGTCACGATCAAATCCTTCGGTGACACCACCCACGTCCCATCCTGTCGCGTAGTGATTTTGTAATTACCGTTCGTCAGCGTGCCGTTCACCGAAAGCGTGTAACTGCCCGCGTTCGTCGTGTTCGTGATGCCGAAGCTGTTCTCCAATCCCGTCAGCACCGCGACCGTTTCACCATTCACCAAACCGTCCGCGGTAAAACCAGGATTCGCCACTCCCACGTCACCATAAACGGACGTGCCGCCGTTCGCGGTCACCGTGATATCCCTCGGCGACACCACCCACGTGCCATCGTTTCGGACGACTACGTTGTAGTTCCCATTCGTCAGCGTGCCCGTCACCGCGAGTGTATGGTTGCCCGCATTCGTTGTATTCGTGATGCCAAAGCTGTTCTCCAGGCCGGTGAGCACCGCGACGGTTTCGCCATTCACCAAACCATCGGCTGTGAACCCGGGATTGGTGAGCGCTGAGTCGCCATAAACGGAGGCGCCACCGTTCGCCGTGACGGTGATATCCTTCGGTGACACCACCCACGTCCCGTCCTGCCGTGTAGTGATTTTGTAATTACCGTTCGTCAGCGTGCCCGTCACCGACAGCGTATGGCTGCCCGCATTTGTGGTGTTCGTGATCCCGAAGCTGTTCTCCAGCCCCGTCAGCACCGCGACCGTTTCTCCATTCACCAAGCCGTCCGCCGTGAAACCGGGATTCGACATTCCCGAATCCCCGTAAACCGACGCACCGCCCTTCGCCGCGACGGTGATTTCCTTCGGCGACACCACCCACGTGCCATCATGCCGCGCCGTCACATTGTAATTTCCGTTCGTCAGCGTGCCGACCACGGACAGCGTATAACTTCCAGCGTTGGTCGTGGCGGTGATTGGCGTATCCGTTGAAAGGCCGGTGAGCACCGCCGTCGTTTCGCCATTCACCAACCCGTCAGCCGTCAAGCCCACCCCCGCCGGAGCCTCGCCATAAACCGAACTCCCCGCACCGGCGGTGACCGTGATATCCTTGGGCGACACGACCCACGTGCCATCATTCCGCGCCGTCACGTTGTAATTCCCATTCGTCAACGTGCCGCTCACCGAAAGCGTATGGCTGCCAGCATTCGTCGTATTCGTGATGCCGAAGCTGTTCTCCAACCCGGCCAGCACCGCCACCGTTTCGCCGTTCACGAGTCCATCCGCCGTGAATCCGGGATTCGCCACATCCGCATCGCCATAAACCGACGCGCCACCATTTGCGGTCACCGTAATATCCTTCGGCGACACCACCCACGTGCCATCGTTTCGGACCGTCACGTTATAGTTTCCGTTCGTGAGCGTGCCGCTCACCGAAAGCGTGTGGCTGCCGGCATTCGTCGTGTTCGTGATTCCGAAGCTGTTTTCCAATCCCGTCAGCACCGCGACCGTTTCGCCGTTCACGAGTCCATCCGCCACGAAGCCGGGATTCGTCAGATCCGCATCCCCATAAACCGATGCACCGCCGCTCGCCGTCACGATGATGTCTTTCGGCGACACCACCCACGTGCCATCATTACGCGTCGTCACGTTATAGTTTCCGTTCGTCAGCGTGCCGTTCACCGAAAGCGTATGGCTGCCAGCATTCGTCGTATTCGTGATTCCGAAGCTGTTCTCCAACCCCGTCAGCACCGCGACCGTCTCGCCATTCACAAGTCCATCCGCCGCGAAGCCGGGATTCGTCAGGTCCGCATCGCCGTAAACCGATGCACCGCCGTTCGCTGTCACGATGATGTCTTTCGGCGACACCACCCACGTGCCATCATTACGCGCCGTCACCGTATAGTTTCCGTTCGTCAGCGTGCCGCTCACCGCAAGCGTGTGGCTGCCGGCGTTCGTCGTATTTGTGATTCCGAAGCTATTCTCCAGCCCGGTCAGCACCGCGACCGTTTCCCCATTCACAAGTCCATCCGCCGTGAAGCCGGGATTCGTCAGATCCGCATCGCCGTAAACTGACGCACCGCCGTTCGCCGTCACAATGATGTCCTTCGGCGACACCACCCAAGCTCCATCGTTTCGAACGGTCACATTGTAGTTTCCGTTCGTCAACGTGCCGTTCACCGAAAGCGTGTAGTTGCCGGCATTCGTCGTGTTCGTGATGCCGAAGCTATTCTCCAGGCCGGTCAGCACTGCGACCGTTTCGCCATTCACAAGTCCATCCGCCGCGAAGCCAGGATTCGTCAGATCCGCATCGCCGTAAACCGACGCGCCACCGGTCGCCGTCACCGTGATGTCTTTTGGCGACACCACCCACGTCCCATCATGACGCGCCGTGACGTTGTAGTTTCCATTCGTCAGCGTGCCGTTCACCGAGAGCGTGTGGTTGCCGGCATTCGTCGTGTTCGTGATGCCGAAGCTGTTCTCCAAGCCCGTCAGCACCGCGACCGTTTCGTCATTCACGAGTCCATCCGCCGCGAAGCCGGGATTCGTCACATCCGCATCGCCATAAACCGACGCGCCGCCGTTCGCCGTCACCGTGATGTCCTTCGGTGACACGACCCACGTCCCATCGTTTCGGACGGTCACGTTGTAGTTTCCGTTCGTCAGCGTGCCGTTCACCGAAAGCGTGTAGTTGCCGGCATTCGTCGTGTTCGTGATTCCGAAGCTATTCTCCAGCCCGGTCAGCACCGCGACCGTTTCGCCATTCACAAGTCCATCCGCCGTGAAGCCAGGATTCGTCAGATCTGCATCGCCATAAACCGACGCGCCGCCGTTCGCCGTCACCGTGATGTCCTTCGGTGACACGACCCACATCCCATCGTTTCGGACGGTGATATTGTAGTTTCCATTCGTGAGCGTGCCGCTCACCGAAAGCGCGTAGTTGCCGGCATTCGTCGTGTTCGTGATGCCGAAGCTGTTCTCCAGGCCGGTCAGCACTGCGACCGTTTCGCCATTCACAAGTCCATCCGCCGCGAAGCCAGGATTCGTCAGATCCGCATCGCCGTAAACCGACCCACCACCATTCGCCGTCACCGTGATATCCTTAGGCGACACCACCCACGTGCCATCATTACGCGCCGTCACGTGATAGTTTCCGTTCGTGAGCGTGCCGCTCACCGAAAGCGTATGGCTGCCGGCTTTCGTCGTATTTGTGATTCCGAAGCTATTCTCCAGCCCGGTCAGCACCGCGACCGTTTCGCCATTCACAAGTCCATCCGCCGCGAAGCCGGGATTCGTCAGATCCGCATCGCCGTAAACCGACGCGCCACCGGTCGCCGTCACCGTGATGTTTTTTGGCGACACCACCCACGTCCCATCATGACGCGCCGTGACGTTGTAGTTTCCGTTCGTGAGCGTGCCGTTCACCGAGAGCGTGTGGCTTCCCGCGTTCGTCGTGTTCGTGATGCCGAAGCTGTTCTCCAAGCCCGTCAGCACCGCGACCGTTTCGTCATTCACGAGTCCATCCGCCGCGAAGCCGGGATTCGTCAGATCCGCATCACCATAAACCGACGCACCGCCGTTCGCCGTCACGATGATGTCCTTGGGCGACACCACCCACGTGCCATCGTTTCGGACCGTCACGTTATAGTTTCCGTTCGTTAGCGTGCCGTTCACCGAAAGCGTGTGGCTGCCGGCATTTGTCGTGTTCGTGATGCCGAAGCTACTTTCCAGCCCGGTCAGCACCGCCACCGTTTCCCCATTGACCAAACCCTCCGCGGTGAGACCTGGATTCGTGAGTTCTGCGTCGCCGTAAACCGAAGCACCGCCGGTTGCCGTCACCGTGATGTCCTTCGGCGAAACCACCCATGTGCCATCATTACGCGCGGTCACATTGTAGTTTCCATTCGTCAGCGTCCCGACCACCGAGAGCGTATAATCGCCGGCGTTTGTCGTTCCGGTGATCGAGGTATCCATCGAAAGTCCGGTCAGCACCGCGGTCGTCTCCCCATCCACCAATCCTTCTGCGGTGAAGCCGAAATCGGCGGGAGTGTCTCCATACGTGGACGTGCCGTCTTTCGCGGTGACCGAAACCGTCCGCGGCGTGATCGTCGCCGCACCGCTCGCCTGGGTCGGCAACACATAATTCGACGCCAAAGTCCCCTCGCCTGCGGCGAAATCATCCTCGCTAAGCATCGCGGTCACCACGCTCGCGTCCGCCACATTGGCGCTATCATAGGAGCCAGCGGCTTGTGTGACCACGAAGCTTTCGCTTCCTACTAAACCTTCCAATTCGTAATCGCCGGGCTTCAGCAAGGCCGCCACCGTGCCATCGTAAATTTTGCTCAGCTCGCCGCTGAGCTTCGCCGTCAGCACTTTGGGGGCGATCGTCAGGCTGCCGCCTGCGAACACCAGATCGTAACCTTGCTGGTGCGAATAGAGTCCACTCAACGACAGCGTGTCCGTGTCCATGCTGTAACCGCCCGCATTCGCTCCCTGGGCGATGTAAACGCCCGTGCCAAGCACGCCTCCGACTTTCGGTGCGTCGGAGAAAAGGTAATCGCCTGTGTCGAGCGCGTGCGTGGCCGTGCCATCGTAGGTGACCGTCACGGTTTTCCCCGTCACGGTGAGCGGAGTGAGAAAAGTCTTCAGCAAGGGCGCCGTTGCGCCTTCGTAGATTCGCCAGGTGTCCTCGCTTCCGCCCACGGAATCGATGTCCCAGCCGGCAAAACTCGCCGCGCTCAGCATTTGTGCCGTGGTCAAACCGGCATCTTCGGGGCTGCCGAAACTGGCGGTCTGTCCTGTGGTTTCCTTGTTCCAGTAACTGTCCGTGACCGAGCCGAGGTCTTCGAAGCCCGACCCGATCAGACCGCCCGTGCTCGCAGAGTCAGCCCCCGTCACGAGTCCGGTAGCGTAGGTGTGTGTGATATCACCGAAACTGGTTCCGACCAGACCACCTGTGTTTGCGCCGGTCCCCGTCACGCTCGCCGTGGCGTAGCTGCTCTCGATCAAGCGGGCATTGAAGCCGACCAGGCCGCCGACGTCGCTAATCCCCGTGACCACGCCGCTGGCGTAGGAGAAGCGAATCGTGCCCATATTGAATCCCGTGAGCCCGCCGACGTTCATCCCATAGTCCCGGCCCGTGACCTCCGCGTCCACGTAGCTCCGTTCGATTGTCCCGCGATTACCGCCTACCAATCCGCCGACACTCATTGAGCCATCGATCGTCATTCCCGTCACGTAGCTATCTCGGATCGTGCCAAAGCTGGAGCCGGCCAAACCACCCGCCCCTGCGAACTCTCCACCCGTGATCCTCCCACCGGTCAGGCCAACGTCGAGAATGCGTCCTTCGTGACCGTTGCCGTCGAAGGGCTCTCCCTCGACCATGCTAAACAATCCTACATCCCACATTGAATCGGGCTGGTTGATGACCAAACCCGAAATCACGTGGCCGCGTCCGTCGAACACACCGGAGAATCCAAGATAGTTCTCGGCATCCCATAAGGGAACGAAGCCCGCGCCGTCGTTCCAGTTCTCCGTCCCGCTGGCGTCGATGTCTGCCACCAGCGCATAATCCGCGGTCATGGCCTGCGTCATGACGCCCTGCACGCCGTAAATATCCACGAGCTGCCAAGGTGCCTCCTCGGTTCCATCGCCACCTTGCACGCGCAGAAACCGACCGCCCTCGAGGCGGAAATCTCCCGTCGTGAACTCCGGCAGCGTCGCCGCATTCTGCGTCCAATCGCCGCCCGCCAGAATGAAAGCGCCCGTGTGCAACGAAGCCGTCGCCGTCAACGTGCCCGTGGACGCCACCCGCAAGGTCCGGTCGGTCAAATCGATCGCCGCGTCGAAATTGAAATGATCTGCCGTCAGGTCGAGGCGCAGCCCGATCCCCGACGTCAGTTCGAGCGCTCCATCGTTCACCGAATAAAGGAGCCCATCCGCCGTCAGCGCGCCACGCGCCGCGCGGAGTTCCTCGATCAGTTCGCTCAACGTAATCGCGCCGCTGACCGCCCTCACCCAGCCCGGGTCCACCACAAAGCCGCCCGTCACTGTCCCTTCGAGTGACAACAGTCGGTTAGCCGCAAACTCTCCGCCACCGTTCACGTAAATCAATGCGGTCGTTCCGGCCACATAGTCTCCCGCGTAGTCGAAGATAAATCCTCCGCTTGCACCCGTCTGCGTCGTCGCCACCGCCACACCGTCGATCACCAAGGTCAGATCCAAACCTGCACCCGCACCGGCCAGCGTGCCCGTCACCGTGTTGCCCAGACTCGGCGGCAAGGTCCAGCGCAGCGGCGGATACTCGCCAGCACGCACGGACCATATCGACGCGTCGAAACCATCCGGCAATCTGCCACTGCGAAACTCCGCCGTCGTCAACCCATTCGCCGCATCGCTGCCAGCGCTCGTCGTCCGCCCGGTCGTTTCCCGATCCCAGTAGCTGTTCGATATCGTTCCACCTGTCGCGTTGCGACCGACCAATCCACCCAACTCGCTCGTCCCGGTCACCGCTCCGGTCGCGTAGATCTGCTCAATCGTTCCGTAATTCGAACCCACCAGTCCGCCGACCCGACTCACACCTTTCACGGCACCCATCGCGTAGCTGTGCGAGAGGATGCTGGTTTCACTATTGTAGCCTACCAAACCGCCCACGTCGTCACCTGTCGCGGTGACCGATCCTTCCGCGATGCTGCGGCGAATCGTTCCCCAAGCATTTTCTCCGACCAAGCCACCGATGCTGTTCACACCTTCGACATCGCCAGTCGCACGACTCTCCTCGATCGCCCCGCCGAGGCGGTTGTATCCAGCGAGACCGCCCGCGTAACCGTAGCCCGTGGCCACCACATCACCGTTGGCCTCACTGCGCACGATCGATCCATCCTGCCCATTTTCTCCGGTCAACCCGCCGACATACGACGCGCCTGTCACCGAAACGGAAGCCACACTCTCCACGATCTCGCCCCAGTTGCCGGCGACCAATCCGCCCGCGCTGCCGAGACTCCTCACCTGGCCGTTGCGCACCTCCACCCGCTCGATCGTGCCTCGATTAAATCCCGCCAGTGCTCCCACCGAACTCGCACCACGCACGTCCACGTCGGTGAGAATCAGATCCTCCACCCGACCTTCATCTCCGATAAAGCTAAACAAACCCACGTCCGACTTATCCGTATCGATCGTCAGATTCGAAAGGGTATGCCCCGCTCCATCGAAGCGGCCTTGGAAAGGCACATTGCCGACCCGATCGCCGATAGGATTGAATCCCGCACCGTCATTCCAATTCGCCGCGCTGCTCGCATCGATGTCATTGCCGAGAACGTAGTGCTTCGCATTCGAAGAACCGGCCGCGACTCCCTGCAGGCCGTAAACATCGACCAGCTTCCACGGCGAGCCCTCGGATCCGTCGCCACCCGCCACGCGAAGGAAATTTCCTCGCGCGATTTGAAAATCTTCCACCGCGAACTCCGGCAGCTCCACCTTGTTCTGCACCCACCGGCCGCCACCGTCCAAGATGAACGTCCCCGCCTTCAGCGCCGAATCGGCGGCATACTCCGTCCAGCCCGTCAGGTGCAATGCATGCCCCGCCAGATCCAATTCCGTGTCGAAGGTCACATAGAAAGCGGTCGTTTCCAGTCGCAGTCCGATGCCGTCCGCGAGCACCGGCTTGTCTCCATCAAACGAATACAACAGTCCATCGCCGATCAGCCCCCCGATCGCGGTCTGCATTTCTTCGAGCAATGCACTGAGCGTCGTCGCCCGGCTCGTTACCCAGACCCAATCCGCCAGCAATCCCACATTCGTCGTCAGCCAGCCTTGCAGCGGCACCACCCGGTTCGCCCCGTGGCTTCCTCCGTCCGTCACATACACCAGCGCCGGCGCGTTCTCCGTCACGGTTCCCTCGAAGCCAAAACTGAAAACCCCGCCTGCACCCGTCGTGGTCGTCGCCACAATCTGCCCGTCAATCGCGAGCGTGAGTTCCACGCCTTCTCCGACGCCGGCATACGTGCCGGTCACCAGATTCGCCGCTCCCGCCGGCGCACCGCCTTTCAAGATCGGATACACCCCCGCCGTCACGTCCCACACTTCGGGATCGAAACCGGTCGGCAGTGCTCCGCTCTGCAGTTCCGCCGTCGTCAAACCCGTGCCGGCGGCGCTCGTTTCGCGACCCGTGGTTTCCTTATCCCAATAACTCTGATCCGTCGTCCCGACCGAGGGGAGGCTGTAGCCCACCAAACCTCCAACCCAGACGCCGGTCCCTGTGACCGCTCCCGTCGCGTAGCTCTCGCTGATCGCTCCGGAATGATAACCGACCAGGCCTCCCACATTAGTCCCCTCCGCGCTGACATCGCCTCTCGCATAGCTTTGCCGGATCGCTCCCGTATTCATTCCCGCGATACCTCCGGCCGAATCCGCTGTAACGCTCACGTCGCCCGTCGCGTAGCTCTGACGAATCGCGGCATCGTCCGTGTTCCAGCCGACCAACCCGCCGGCGATTCCGACGCCGCTCACCGCGCCGCTGGCATGACTCTCGACAATCTCGCCCACGTTGTAGCCGACCAACCCACCCAGCCGCTCCTCTCCTTGCACCGTGCCGCTCGCCTCGCTCCGGCGAATGCTTCCGTAGTTCGCCGCAACCAGCCCCCCCGCGTAATCGCCCACGGCGATTACGCTGCCACGCGCGAAACTGTCCTCGATCTCGCCGTAATTCCATCCCACCAATCCGCCCACGGAATCTCCGGTCACATCCCCTCCGGCATAACTCGAGGTGATTGTGCCTGAATTCGCCTGCCATCCCACCAAACCGCCCGCATAAACCCTCCCCGCCACGACAGCCACGGAATAACTGTCGTCGATCACACCGCGGTTGTCCCCCACCAATCCGCCCACGCGAGCGTCCGCGCCAGTCACGGTGCCCGTCGAATGACTGCCAACAATGTCTCCTGAGTTATAGCCTGCGACACCGCCCACGTCCGCACCATCGCCTGTCACCGAGCCATGCACGTAGCTCCCTTCGACCGTGCCCTTGTCATTCCAACCGATCAGGCCGCCCGTGCTGCTCCCGCCTCGCACCGACACGTCCACCAATCCCAGATCCCGCACCGTCCCCGTGAGCGATTTGAACAAACCGATATTACTCGTCCCCGGCTGCTCGATGGTCAGCCCTGCGATCCGGTGACCGCCGCCGTCAAAGTTCCCGCTGAAAGACAACGCGCCGCCGATCGGCGCAAACCCCGCCCCGTCGTTCCAACCTGCCGTGCCGCTCGCATCGATGTCCGCCGCCAACGCGTAATGCGAGGTAAGTCCCACCGAGGTGATGCCCTGCAAACCGTAGATATCCGCCAGCAAATACGGCGAAGCCTCCGATCCATCGCCACCGGTCACCCGCAGAAAGCGCCCGCCTTCCAAACGGAAATCTTCCGCCGCAAACGCCGGCAGTGTCGCTGCATTCTGCGTCCATTGGCCCCGCTCGAAGATAAAGGTGCCAAAGTTCATCTCGCCGGTCGCGGTGAACACGCCGAACCCGGTCGTCGTGCTTAATCGCATCGTGCGCCCGGTTAGATCCAGCGCCGTGTTGAAATCGAAGTTTGTCGCCGACAGGTCTAGTCGCAAACCGATCCCCTCGCTCAACCCGAGCGATCCGCCCTCCAACGAGAAAAGAATCCCGTCGTTCGTCAGACTGCCCAACGTGTTGCCCCAATCGGTCAGCAGCGCGGTCAGCGTCGAGGCTCCGCTCGTTACCCACATCCATCCTTTCTCCAACTCGATCCCGCCCATCAGCGACGAATGCAGCGGCACCAAACGATTCGCCCCGGACGCCCCTCCCTCCGACACAAACACCAGCGCCGTCGCTCCCTGAGCAAAGTTCCCCTCGTATTCGAAACGAAACGCTCCGTCCGCGTCCGTCGTCGTCGAAGCGACCTTCGTGCCGCCGATCACCAAATCCAATGCCACCCCCGCCCCCGCGTCCGCCAACGCGCCCGACAACGTGTTGTCCGGCTCCACCGGCAGGATCGCCTTGAACACCGGATATCGCCCCGCCGACGCCTCCCAAAACCGTTCATCGAACTCCGCCGGCAACGTGCCGTTCTGAAAATCCGCCGTGGTCAGCCCAATCGCTCCCGATCCCACCGCGCCGCCCTCCGCCGTTTTGTCCGCATCCCAATAGCTCCGGGTCACGGTGAATCCCGTGTTCGCCCGCCCCACCAGACCGCCGACCGAGGTCCCTCCCGTCATCACGCCCGTCGCATAGGATTGGTCCACGCCGCCGAGTTCGCCGCTAAAACCCACCAATCCGCCAATCATACTCCCGCTGCCAGAGACGTCGCCCGTCGCGTAGCTCTGGCCGATCCGACTGGAATTGGCACCGACCAAACCGCCCATTCGATCCCCGCTACCAGAGACGTCGCCGCTCGCATAACTCTGGCTGATGCGACCGATATTATTTCCCACCAAACCGCCGATATAGCCATTCTCACCTTCGACGTTCCCGGTCGCGTGACTCTGGCTGATCCGGCCCGAACTCTGTCCAGCCAAACCGCCGACGAAGTAACTCTTACCACTCACATTACCCTCGGCATGGCTGCCACGAATCGTGCCGCTGTTGTCGCCTACGAGACCGCCCGCATAAGTCTCCGTGGCCGTCACCACCCCGGTCGCATAACTGTTCTCGACCGTGCTCGTCCCCGCATTATCGCCCACGAGTCCACCGATCGCCCTCGTGCCGCTCACCGCGCCCGTCGCAAAACTCTCGCGGATCGCACTGACGTTGCTGAATCCCACCAAGCCACCGGCATACGACCCGCCCGTCACGACGCCCGTCGCAGAGCTTTCGCTGACCGAGCCTTCTTGGACAAATCCCACCAAACCTCCGACGTTACTTTCTCCAAACACACTGCCGCTCGCGTGACTCCGCTCGACCATTCCGGAATTCCGGCCCGCCAGCATGCCCACCGAGCTTTTGCCTGTCACGCTGCCCCCGGCCAGGGTCACGTCGCTGATCTGCCCAGACGGCCCTACCGCACCGAACAAGCCTGCATAATTGGTGGTGGGCCGATTGATGGTTAATCCGCTGATCGCGTGCCCCTGTCCATCGAACACGCCTTCGAAACGCCGGCTCGAGGTCAGCGGATCGCTGCCCAACGGCGCAAAGCCTTCTCCGTCGCCCCACTCCGAGGTCTCACTCGCATCGATATTTCCACTGAGCGCGTAATTCCCGCGCAGGTTCGTGGCGATCGCCTGCAGGTCATCCACGTCATGCACCCACATGTAAGCGGTGAACTTGCCGCCACCGGACACCGTCACATTCGAAGCATAGTTCGTGGGCCCGGCGTAATTCGTCGGATTATAAAAAATCTTCACGTCGCCCCCGCCCGTATTCGTCACCTTGATACCGGGATCGAACAGCACCGTGCCTGCACCGGACCGGTCGATGTCGGCCTTCAGGCTTAGATCGCCGGTCCCGTTCGCCGCGACATTCGCCGCCACGGTGATGTTGTTGTCAGCCTCCACGGTCACATCGGTGCCGGCATTCACGCTCGTCACGATCGTCGTCGCCGCCGCTGCGTCGATGGTCACGTCCGTGGGATCGATCAACCATCGCCCGCCTTCGCCCGTGCGAATCGCGCCTGCCAACTCCACCGTTTCTCCACTCGTTTCGATAAACCCGCCACCGCCGCCCGCGTCGCTGGCCGCAAGTTCCCCCGTATTGCTGGCGCGTCCCGCCAATCCATCTGTCGTTCCCGCCACCAGCCAGATTTGGCCGTCGCGCGTCGCCGTGCCGTTCGCACGCACCACGCCCGTATTGTTGATCGCCAGCGCATACGGATTTCCTCCCGCTGCCTTCAACTCCGCCGTCGCAGCGGCCATTTCACCCGTATTCACCACGTCGCCCGGCAGCGTGCCGGCGCGCACAAACACGCGTTGATCGCCGCCCGTCGTGATCAACACTTCCGAGCCCGCGGCCAGACCCACCGTTCCGCTCTCCGCTGACAGCGTGCCGCGATTCTCCACTTTCCGCGCGATGAGAAAGATATCCCCGCCCTGCACGTCGATGGCTCCCAGATTCTGCACAGCGGCCGTCGAGTCGCCGGCAAACACCATCTCACCGCCCGCAAGGAACTGCTCGTTCGCGACATTCAACGTCGAGGCCAGAAAGCCCGCCGCATCGACCCGCGCCTCGCGCCCGATCAGCACACCGTTGGGATTGATCAAAAACACCTGACCATTCGCTTCGAGGCTCCCGAGCAGCGACGAGGCATTCCCTCCGAGCACGCGATTCAAGGTCGCACTCGCGGCATCCGGTTGGACAAACCGCACCAGCTCCCCCGCTCCGATCGAGAAATCGTCCCAGTGCAAGATCGCCCGCGCCGTCGCTTGCTGAATCGTCAGCGTGCCCGCGCCACCCGAGATCTCCGCCGCCCCCGCCACCACGGCGCCGCCGGTGGGGTTCGCTTTAGAGGTCGCCGCAACGGCAGCCGAAAACATCACCGCACGCGCAAGCGCGCGCGCAAAAACAGAAAACCGAAGCGTGGACCGCATTCTCCCAGTCTATTCGTCTGGTGGGAACCCCGACACTCTACTTTAGGAGGGAGGACATGTCCTCACTCCCCGAGGAAAAAATCCTCCACCGCCCGCGGCGTCAGTTCACCGGCGTAGGCCGATGCGGCGGCGCCGGCACCTCCACGAAACCTCGCGGAGCCGCGCCCGCATGACGCAACTGCAAACACGTGCGCTGCGCCCACACGATCGCCGCGTGCCGGTTATCCGTGCCGGTCTTGTCGAACAGCGTCGCAACGTATTTTTTCACCGTTGCGAGCGTCAGCCCGAGAATCGTCGCGATCTCCGCATTGCTCTTCCCATGCGTCATCCAGAAGAGCGTGTCCGCCTCGCGCGGCGTCAGCCCCGCACACACCAGCAACTCCGGCTCAACAATCTCGTCCAACGCCGTGGCCTGCGCTCGCGCCATCGCATGCGCATTCGTCAATTGCGTCTGAACGAGCGCAACCACTCGCAGCTCCTCGTCGCTGAAGTCCGGTCCGCCCGACCGCTCGATCCCATAATACAGCACCTCGCCCCGCACCGACGGCACGTGCACCGCGCAGTGATTCGATACCCCCAGCGGACGATACACTTCCGCATACATCGCGCTGTCGCGGAACTGCCGCTCCGTGAAGAAATGCCGACGGCAATACGGACGCCCCCCGTTGGTCGCCGGGTTGAAATCATACAGCGCGTAGCGATCCATCAACCGCCCAAACGCCGGCATTGTCGTCGCGAAATCCGGATGATCCGCGTCGAACCCGATCGACAACCGGCGCGAACTTTTCTCCAAAACGCCGCAGGCAATAAACTCGCACGGGATCATCGCCCGCAACATCGCGAAGCCCCGCGTCACGAAATTTTCCAAACGCAGCCCGGGCGCATAGAGCGCTTCACACGCGCTGCTGAAGGCGTGAAGTTCTCGCAATCGCATTTCGTCATGCGAAACAACTTTCGCCCGCACCGCCAGAACAGACTTCAGTTTTTCTCCGCGGGAAATTCTCGTATCCTAATACTCGATACACCCGGCGCAGCCGCTGCCAACTACGGTTGTTGCCCGCGGCCCCGCTACGATCGCTCAATCCACGTCCACCGCTCCGCCCGCCTCGCGTTTCTCCAGACTTCGAAACGCGAACATCGTCTCGCTTTCGACGATCCCCTCCGTGCGCAACAGTTCGTCCGTGATCACGTATTCGATCTTGTCGATCGAATCGCACTTGATGACCACCAGCAGATCCCAGCGCCCGGACACCGAGTAAACATCGGTGATATCGCGGATTTCCAAGAGCTTCTCCGCCGTCCCCGTCACCTTCCGATGATCGATCTTCAATAACACGATTGCAGTAGCCATAAAATCTCGCGCGTCCGCCGCCTCAGCGCAGCGCGTCGCGCAGGATCGACCTTACACATCCCCACCTCGATTGCACGTTCCGATCCGTTCGTGCCGCGTGCGCGCCGAGGAGGATCCGCGCCAGTTCTACTTGTCGCGCCCGTGCAGAAACTCGACCAGCGTCCGCGCCGCGAGACTCAAGGGCCGCGCTTCCCGATGCACGACGCCAATCGCGCGCGTCATTCCGCTCAGCGCCCGATAGCGCACGCCTTTCACGTCCGGTTTCCGCGCCATCGCCGGCACGATCGACACTCCCCATCCTTCAGCCACGAACGCCAGCACCGTCTCGATCTGCGCACTGCGAAAACTCACCCGCGGCGCAAAACCGTTCAACCGGCAGAACTGCAACGCCTGCCCCGCCAGACAATGTCCTTCCTTCATCAAAATGAAGGGCTCCTCCGCCAGGTCACCGAGGGTCAGCGCCCGACGCGCCGCCAAGCGATGACCCGCCGGCATCGCCACAAGCAGCGGTTCGTCGAAAAACTCCTGCGCCACCAGTCCCGCCCGTTCGACGGGCAGACTCACCAGCGCCAGATCGATTTCCTTGCCCAAGGCCGCTCGCGCCAGCGCCTCCGTCGTATCTTCGTGCACGACGACTTCGATTCCCGGATACGCCTTCGAAAACGCCCGCAGTCTTCCTGGTAAATAATACGGCGCCACCGTCGGCAGCGCGCCAAGCACCACCCGGCCTCGCATCATCCCGCTCACCTCCCGCACGCTTTCTCCCGCGAGCTCCACTTGGTCGAGCACGCGTTCGGCATGCACCCGAAAGATCTCGCCCGCCGGCGTGAGCGCCACCGTCCGCTTCGTTCGCTCGAACAACTTCTCCCCGAGCTCTTCCTCGAGTTTGATGATCTGCTGGCTTAGCGACGGTTGCGCCACCCGACAGCGCTCCGCCGCCCGACTGAAGTTTCGCGTGCGCGCCACCGCGACGAAGTAACGTAGTTGATGCAGCTCCATAGGCGTTTCCTATTACTGAAAGCGGAACTTAGTCTTTCTCGATTCTCCGGCCAGTTGATAATCTCCGTTTTCTGCCCGCGCGCCGCACGCGCCCGCGGACGAACAGTCGTTACTTCATGTCAACAGCACCTCAACTCACCACCGCCTCCGGCATCCCGGTTGGCGATAACCAAAACTCGCTCACCGCCGGTGCGCGCGGGCCCGTTCTTCTTCAGGATTTCCACCTGCTCGAGAAGCTCGCCCACTTCAACCGCGAGCGCATCCCGGAACGCGTCGTGCACGCGAAGGGTTCCGCCGCCTATGGCACTTTCACCGTCACGCAGGACATCACCAAATACACGTCGGCGAAACTCTTCTCCAAGGTCGGCAACACCTGCGAAACCTTCCTCCGCTTTTCCACGGTCGCGGGCGAGCGCGGCGCGGCCGATGCCGAGCGCGATGTTCGCGGTTTCGCCCTCCGCTTCTATACCGAGCAGGGCAACTGGGACATCGTGGGCAACAACACGCCCGTGTTCTTCCTCCGCGATCCGCTGAAATTCCCCGACTTCATCCACACGCAGAAGCGCGACCCGCAGACGAATCTCCGCAGCAACATCGCCGCGTGGGACTTCTGGTCCCTGTCGCCCGAGTCGTTGCATCAGGTCACGATTCTCATGAGCGATCGCGGCATCCCGCGCAATCTGCGCCAGATGCACGGTTTCGGCTCGCACACGTATTCCTTCATCAACGCGATCGGCGAACGCCACTGGGTGAAGTTCCACTTCAAATCCATGCAGGGCATCGCCAACTACACCGATGCCGAGGCCGCCGAGGTCGTCGGCCAGAACCGCGAGTCCTCGCAGGCCGATCTCTTCCACGCGATCGCCGACCGCAACTTCCCGAAGTGGCGCTTCTGCATCCAGGTGATGACCGAGGAGCAGGCCCGCACGTGGAAATACAATCCTTTCGATCTCACCAAGGTTTGGCCGCACGGCGAGTTCCCGCTGATCGAGGTTGGCATCCTCGAGCTCAATCGTAATCCGCAGAACTACCACGCCGAGGTCGAGCAGGCCGCGCTCGCGCCGTCGAACATCGTTCCCGGCGTCAGCTTCTCGCCCGACAAGATGCTCCAGGCGCGCATCTTCTCCTACGCCGACGCGCAGCGCTATCGCATCGGCGGAAACTACCAGCAGTTGCCCGTCAACGCTCCGCGCTGCCCGGTGTTCAACTACCAACGCGACGGCGCCATGCGCTTCGACTTTTCGAAGGACGTCTCGCCCAACTACGAGCCCAACTCCTTCAATGGTCCGAAGGAATGCCCGGCCTTCAACGAGCCCGCACTCAAGCTCGAGGGCGACGCCGACCGCTACAATCACCGCGCCGGCAATGACGACTACACGCAACCGGGCAATCTCTTCCGTCTCTTCGACGCCGCCCAGCGCGAGCGTCTCTTCGGCAATATCGCGCGCCACATGGCGGGCGTGCCGCAGGAAATCCAGCTTCGGCAGATCTGCCATTTCTTCCGGGCCGATCCGGAATATGGCCTCGGCGTCGCCCGCGCCCTCGGCCTCGACCTGAGCGCATTCTCCGCGCAACTCGGCGCTCATGCGCCGGCGGCTCGCCCATGAGCTCGTTCGCGCCGTCACCCGCGCTCACGAGCGACGAGCTTCTCATCGCCGCACCGTTGTGGCTGCTCGCCGGCGCGTGACCTCTCACTCGCGCGGTTCGGGTGAAATCCGGACCGCGCGTTTCCCGACTTTTACTTCCTTTAATATGAACAAAAACCTCCCTTCCTCCCTTCGCACGGCCAGCCCGGCCGACGGACTCACGCTCGCCCGCCAGCTCGCCGCGCTCTCGCCGTCCGCATCTTCCGCGCCCGCCACCATGGCCGATTGCCTGAAAACCTCCACCGCTTCCGCCTCCGGCGATCTTCTCGTCGCCGTGTATTTTCAAGCCGTCGCCGCCGCCAACGAAGGCTGGCGCAACTAAGCCTTGCTCGTTCGAGCTTTGCCCAAATCAAGCGTGCAGAAATGCACGCTTTTTTCGTGCAGTTTTCCCCGAGCGCGCACCCGAAAATGAACTTCCCCCCTCCCGCCCGGTCTGGCCTGCCGTCCTCCTCCAACTCGGCATGTTCGTCGCGATTCTCAATCACGGCCATGTTGCCCAAGCGCTCGAGCTCAAGCGCGCCTTCCTTCCGCACGCCCGCACGATCGCGATCGACAGCGGCTCCACGCTCACGCCGCTCGAGCGCAGCGGCTTCGATCTCGCGTTGCCCAACGTTTACTATTCCGGGCTGCTGAACGCCGTCGCCGAGCGCACCGAACATTTCGCGCCCGACGACCCCATCTTCATTTGGTGCTCCGACGTCACGTGCGACGATCACAGCCGGATGATCGAACTCGCCCGCCGCGCCTTCACCCGGCCATGGATCGGCATCTACGCGCCTTCCGCGTCGCACTCCGACCAACCCCAGATGCGTAATCGCAACACCGGCACCGTTCGCCGCGTCACGTTCGTCGACGGTTTCTGTTTCGCCGTTCGCAGCAGCATCCTTCACCAGCTCTGCCCCATCGACACCCGGCTAAACCGCCGCGGCTGGGGACTCGAAGTCCAACTGGGCTACATCGCGCGTCATCACCGCTGGTCCACCGTGATCGACGATCGCATCGAGGTGCAACATCCGCGCCACACCGGCTACTCCCGCGCCGATGCCTGGCGCGAACGCGGCGCCTGGCAAGCCGCGCTCCCGCCCATGCCGCGTCTCTTTCACCGCCTCGCCCGCCGCCCGCTCGCCAAAAAGCCGCTCACCATGCGGCTCATGCTCGCACTGCCTTGGTAACCACCGCGGGCATACCGCCGTCGCCGCCGCGCGTAAGGGCCCAACGGATACGGCTCCGGCTCCTCGTGGCGTCATAAAACGCATGACGCTCCATCGCGTCCCTGGGCGCGTTTCCCTGACCGCCTCCTCGCTGGCAAGACTCCTGCTAAACCTCGTTGTTCACCCACCAGCGACCGCCACTCGTGTCCATCTTCAGCTCTACTTACGACGCCGGAAATTTTTTCGATGAAATGCTCGCCCCCGGCGGCGATGTCCGGCCGCACTACCGTCGCCTCACCGAGCGGCTGAGCACGCTGCCGGAAACCGATTTCAACCAGCGCCGCGCCGCGGTCGATCTCGCCTTCCTCAGCCGCGGCGTCACCTTCACTGTTTACGGCGACGGCGAGGGCACCGAACGCATTTTCCCGTTCGACCTGATCCCGCGCATCATTCCCGCCGCCGAGTGGACGAAGCTCGAGGCCGGTCTCGCCCAGCGCATCACCGCGCTCAACCTCTTCCTCCACGATCTTTACCACGAACAAAAGATCCTGCGCGACCGCATCGTGCCCGCCGCCCTCGTTCTCGGTGCGAAACACTTCCGTCGCGAGTTCATGAACTTCGACGTTCCCGGCGGCATCTACATCCATATCTGCGGCACCGATCTGATCCGCGACAAGGACGGCCGCTACCTCGTGCTGGAAGACAATCTCCGCTGTCCATCCGGCGCGTCCTACATGATCGAAAATCGCGCCGCCATGCGCCGCGCGTTTCCCCAGCTGTTCAACAGCTACCGTGTCCGCCCCGTCGAAACGTATCCCGACGCCCTGCTCAAATCGCTCCTGCACGTCGCGCCCACCCGCCGCGAACGGCCCAACGTCGTCCTCCTCACCCCGGGCGTCTACAACAGCGCCTACTTCGAACACACGTTCCTCGCCCGGCAAATGGGCATTCCCATCGTCGAGGGCCGCGATCTTCTGGTGCGCGATTCGCGCGTCTTCATGCGCACCACCGCGGGGCTCGTTCCGGTTGATGTCATTTACCGGCGCATCGACGACGACTTTCTCGATCCCACCGTTTTCCGTTCGGATTCCATTCTCGGCGTTCCCGGCCTCGTTAACGCCTACCGGTCCGGCCACGTCGCCCTCGCCAACGCCATCGGCACCGGCGTCGCCGACGACAAGGTCATCTACGCCTACGTCCCGAAGCTCATCAAATACTACCTCGATCAGGATCCGATCCTGCCAAACGTAAACACCTACCTCCCGTCCGAACCTGCCGATCGGAAGTTCATCCTCGAAAACATTCCCAACCTCGTCGTCAAAGCCGCCAACGAAGCCGGCGGCTACGGCATGCTCATCGGGCCCGCCGCCACCAAAGCCGAATGCGACGACTTCCGCCGCAAGGTCGCCGCCCACCCGCGAGATTTCATCGCCCAGGATCCGATCAGCCTCTCCCGTTCACCGACTTGGTGCGACGGCCGTCTCGAGGGCCGCCACATCGACCTGCGCCCTTACATCCTCTACGGCGAAAAAATCACCGTCACGCCCGGCGGCCTCACCCGCGTCGCCCTGCGCAAGGGCTCCCTCGTCGTCAACTCCTCCCAAGGCGGCGGCTCCAAGGACACCTGGGTCCTCCAAAAGAACGAGTAAACCTCCCACCCGCGTCCCGCCTGCCGTCGAAAACGAAATCGAAAATCCCAATTCGAAGATCCTCCGTGCCTTCCGTCCCCATCATCCGCCCGCAAGCCACCGTGATGCTCTCCCGCGTCGCGCATTCCTTGTATTGGATGTCCCGCTACATCGAGCGCGCCGAAAACATCACGCGTCTGCTCGAGGTGAATCTGCAATTCCTCCTCGATTTCCAGGACATCCAGGACGGCGCGCTCAAGGATCACTGGGGACCAATCATCGCCAGTTCGGGCAGCGAGGAACTCTTCTCCTCCCTCTACTCCAGCGCCAATAACCAGGCCGTCACTTCGTTCTTCGCTTTCGATCTTCGCAATCCGAGCTCCATCCTCGCGTGCATCTACGCCGCCCGCGAAAACGCGCGCATGATCCGCGACCAGATCTCGCTCGAGATGTGGGAAACCATCAACGAGCTCTACCTCTTCCTCAAAAATCGCGACTCCACCGACGTCTGGGAAGACGGCCCGCAAAACTTCTTCGACCAGATCAAGCGCCACTCCCACCTTTTCCAAGGTCTCACCAGCTCCACTTACCCGCGCAACGAGGGCTGGGAGTTCATCGAGTTCGGCAAGTTTCTCGAACGCGCCGACATGACCACGCGCATCCTCGATGTGAAATATCACATCCTTCTCCCGAGCGCGAAAGACGTCGGCGGCGCCATCGACACCGCGCAATGGCACGCCGTCCTCCGCTCGGCCAGCGCCCTCGAAGCCTATCGCCGTTTCTACGTTCACGAGATCCTGCCGTGGAAGGTCGCCGAGTTCCTCATCTTCTCCGACGCCTTCCCTCGGTCACTCACTTACTGCGTTTCCCAACTCGACGAACTTCTCCGCCGCATCCTCGGCGACAACGGCCCGCGCATCCGCACCACCGCCGCCCGCACGTCCCGCCGCCTCCTTGCCGATCTCCAATCGCTCACCATCGGCGATGTCCTCGAGAAAGGCCTGCACGAATTCCTTCTCGATCTCCAAAAATGCCTCGATCGCATCGGCGACGAGGTTGTCCAAACGACCATGTTTTATCCCGCAGAAGCCCTCGCTGACGACCAGCAGCAGCAACAACAACAACAGCAGCAGCAGCAAACGTCCGCGTTTTCCGCCTGACCGCGCCTGGCGCTTGCCTTCGCTCCCGCCCTCCGGCTCCCTGCTTTTTCTGCCGGCGGCTCGCCGCTCCCATGCTGCTCCACGTCCTTCACCGCACCACGTTCATCTACGCCGGCCCTGTCCGCGACAGCTCCAACGAGGTCCGACTCCGCCCCGTCGATGACGGCGATCAAACCACCCGCCGCTTCGCGCTGAATCTAAGTCCGGCCACCCCCGACTTGCGCGACTACATCGATTACTACGGCAATCGCGTTCACTATTTCGATCTCGCCAGCGCTCACGACCATCTCGTCATCGAAGCCCAATCCGAGGTCGAAACCACCCCGTCCGCTCAGCGTCGTCCAATCCCCGTCGTTCCTCTGCCGCGGCATCAGGGCATCTCCGCCGACGACGAACTGGTCGCCGAATACCTCGTCGACTCTCCTTACGTCCCCTTCGGCGTCGAACTCCGCTACGAATTACAACAGTTCCTCGCCACGCAGGAGCCGACCGACTCCTGGACTCAGGTCTGCCGTCTCGGCCGCCACGTGTATCAAACTTTCAGCTACAAACCTCGCACCACCGGCGTGAATACGACCGCCGTCGAAGCCCTCCGGCTCCGCACTGGCGTCTGCCAGGATTTCGCCCACGTGCTAATCGGTCTTTGCCGGCTCGCCGGCCATCCCACCCGCTACGTCAGCGGCTACTTCTTCAACCCCGACCGCCGCCCCGACGAGCTCGAAGCCTCCCACGCCTGGATCGAAGTCCATCTTCCCGGCTACGGCTGGGCCGCCTACGACCCGACTCACGACCGCCCGGCGGACGAGCGCTACGTCAAAGTCGCCGCCGGCCGCGATTACTCCGACATCCGGCCCGTCAGCGGCACCTACCGCGGCGCCCCGACTCGAGAGCTCCGCGTCGACGTTGCCGTGCGCGAGATCGGTTGAGGCGCGTCTCCATCGACGCGCCATCTTCGCTCACCTCTCCTGCTCGACCGAAATCACCCGGCCGTCGCGAAACACCACTTCATCCCGCGACCGTTCCCGCCGGCCCGGAATCGTCATGTAATAGGGATAATACGGGCTGCCCCAACCGCGGTGATACCAACCGCGATACAGCAGCATTCCGTCCGGTCCTTCGTAAGAAATATACGACCACACTTCACTGCGTCCGCTCTGATCCACCCGCTCCCGCACGCGATCCGGATCGCCCAACGCCAGCTTCACCATGTCGGGCGTGAATCCCATTCCCACCCGGCCTTCGCGAATCAATTGCTGCTCTTCCGGCGTCAACGCATTGAACAACTCCGGTTGTTTCGCGATCCGCGTCTCCGGCGTCGAGCAACCGCTCAAGATCACCATCCCCACCATCAATGCCACCATCGAAAGAATCGTTTTCATGGAAAGAAATTGTCTGCTGCTGCCAGTGAATTTGCGCCGCGGTGTTCCGCAAACCGGAACAGTCTTGCCCCTCCCATGACGGCACGCGTTCATCACCGGTTTCACCAATGAAGACGCTCGTTCTCTGGGATATCGATGGCACTCTCATTTTGTCCGGCGGCGCCGGTGAACGCGCTCTGGTGGTCGCGTTGCGCACGGAATTCAATCTCGAGGGCAACCTCGACGACATCGAAATCGCCGGCCGCACCGATCGCTGGATCGTCCGCCACATCCTCGCCAAATACCGGCTTCCCGTCACCGCGGAAAACGTCAGCCGTTTCCTGGCCGGCTACCTGCGTGCGCTTCCCGAGGAACTTAACAACCCCCACTCTCACGTCCTCCCCGGCGTTCGCGACATCGTCGCCGCACTCGCCGCCCGCGGCGACGTCGCCCAAGGCCTTCTCACCGGCAACCTTCGCGCCGGCGCCGAACTCAAACTCCGCTACCACGATCTTTGGACGCCTTTCGCTTTCGGCGCTTTCGCCGACGACAGCGAACTCCGTAACGACCTCGGCCCCCACGCCGTCACGCGCGCCTGCTCTCACCACTCGGTCGAGTTCTCCGCCGATCGCGTCTGGGTCGTGGGCGATACTCCCCACGACATCGAATGCGGCAAAGCCATCGGCGCCAGCACCCTCGCCGTCGCCACCGGCCGCTACAGCCTCGACGAGCTTCGCGCCCACACCCCAACCGCGTTATATCCAAACCTCGAAGACACCGCCGCGGTGCTCGAAACGTTGACCCGGTGACCATCCGCCCGCCGCCTGAATCGGCGGAAGATCCTTGGCGCTTCGCTAGCGCGCCTCGCGCGCTAGCGCCTCCGCTCCACCGCCGTCACCTGTCCGCCTTCGAAAATCACGCGCATCGACTCGTCGCCGCGCCACATATTGTCGCCGACCGTCACGCCGCCACCGACGCCGGTGTTTCCACGCATGCTACCGACGCCCAATCCGATCGAAAACTTCGGACTCTTGTCCTCGTAAAGCCATACTTCTCCCTGTCCCTGCGCCGTCGTGCGCGTCACTTTCCGCGCCGGCTCCCCCAGCGCCACCAACACCATTTCCGGCGTAAACCCCACGTCCACCTGCTTGTCGCGCACCTTTTGCTGCACCTCGGCGGGCCAGGTATTGAACGCCGCCTCGTGCTGCTTCACGCGCGAATCGACCGTCGAACAACCCGCCACCAGGCCGACAACCCCCGCCACCACCATCGTCTTCAAAAAATTAGTGTTCATTCGTGTGCATTCGTGGTTTCCACTGCCTGTTCGTTCCATCGACACCGCCTGATCCCCCCGGTTCATCTCTCCGCCTGATCCTTTCAGTATGAAGAAATTCACCATCGCCATCGGCTCCGACCACGCAGGCTTCGCCTACAAGGAAGCCATCAAAACCATGCTCCTCCAGGAGGGGCACACGGTCCGCGACTTCGGCACTCACAGCGATGCGGCGTGCGACTACCCCGACTTCATCCGTCCCGTCGCCGAAGCCGTTGCCCGCGGCGAATTCGAACGCGGCATCGTTCTCGGCGGTTCGGGTAACGGCGAAGCGATCGTCGCCAACCGCGTCCGCGGCGTTCGCTGCGGTCTCTGCTGGAACGAACAGGTTGCGATGTGGAACCGCTCCCACAACGACGGCAACTGCCTCTCCCTCGGGCAGCGCACCGTCACCGAAGCCGAAGCGCTCCACATCGTGAAGGTCTGGCTCGCCACCGAATTCGAAGGCGGCCGCCACGCCGCGCGCATCGCCAAGATCGACCGCTGATCGCCGGCGGGCGCGCCCACGGATTGCCCCCACCGGCCCAATCCACTTTCTTCGCACGCGTGCCGCCCGCCGCCTCCAGCACCCTCACCGGCGTCATCGAGCGAATCATTTTCCTCAACGAGGAAAACCACTACACCATCGCCGAGCTCCGCCCGGAAATCCCGCGCGGCGCCCCCAAGGACCACGAGCGCCCCGCTCCGGTCACCATCGTCGGCGCCCTGCCCGGCGTCGAATGCGGCGAGACACTCCACCTCGCCGGCGAGTGGACCCGCCACGCCACGCACGGCTCCCAGTTCAAGGTCGTCTCCTTCAAGAGCGAACTCCCCTCCAGCGTGTATGGGATTCGCAAATACCTCGGCAGCGGCCTCGTTCCCGGCATTGGCAAGGTTTACGCCAACAAAATCGTCGATGCGTTCGGCACCGACACGTTTCGCATCCTCAGCGAGGAATCCGGCAAACTTCGCGACGTCGAAGGCATCGGTCGCAAACGCGCCACCGCCATCAAAGCCGCGTGGGACTCCAAACGCACCGAGCGCGAGCTCTACATCTTCCTCCAAACTTACGGCATCACCCCGAGCCAGTGCGTGAAGATCGCCAAACACTTCGGCCCTTCCGCGAAACAAATCCTCACCACCGAACCCTACCGCCTCGCCCGCGAGATCGACGGCATCGGTTTCAAAACCGCCGACCGCATCGCCATCAATCTCGGCTTCGCCAACGACGCCGCCCCCCGCCTCGACGCCGGCATCCTCTTCGCCCTCGAAACACTCCAAGACGAGGGCCACACCGCCTTCCCCGAATCCGAACTCGTCACCCACGCCGCCACCCAGCTCGAAACCGAATCCCGCTTCATCACCGCCCGCCTCGACGCCCTCGTCGAACAAAAGTCTCTCATCCGCCACGCCCCAAAACTCCCAACATCCGCTCTCCAACCCAAAACCCAAAACTCAGAACCCGAAACTGAACTGCACGACCGCAGAGCGCTCGTGCAGTTGCCCCACAACGACCGCTTCGAACGCAAGATCGCCGACGTCGTCCACCGACTCGCCCGCGTCGCCAGCGGCCTGCCCCCCATCAAAACCGAAGCCGCGATCGACTGGGCCGAAAAAAAAGCCGGCTTCGCCTTCGCCTCGCTCCAACGCACCGCGATCGCCCACGCGCTCACACACAAACTTTCCATCCTCACCGGCGGCCCCGGCACGGGCAAAACCACCATCCTTCGCGCTCTGGTCGAAATCCTCCGCGCCAAAAAGGTCCGCGTCCACCTCGCCGCCCCCACCGGCCGCGCCGCCCAACGTCTCGCCGAAACCACCGGCGGTTTCGCGTCTACGATTCACCGGCTCCTCAAATACGATCCCGCCGCCGGCGGTTTCGTCGCCAACGAATCCGCCCCGCTCGGCACCGACTTCCTCATCGTCGACGAGGCCTCGATGCTCGACACCCGCCTCGCCTCCGCGCTCCTCCAGGCCGTTCCTTCACGCGCCCACGTTCTCCTCGTCGGCGACACCGACCAGCTCCCGAGCGTCGGCGCCGGCAACGTCCTCAAAGATCTGATACAATCGAGCTCGGAGTCACTAGCCCTGCCGGTGACTCGCCTGAACGTCATCTTCCGCCAGCAAAACCAGAGCGCGATCGTCACCACCGCTCACGCCATCAACTCCGGCGACCCCACGCTCCCGCCTGCCGTCACCGATCTCGATCAGATCCAGGTGTGGAGCGATCTCACCTTCGTCACCGCCACCGACGCCGACGACTGTCTTCGCAAGGTCATCCAGCTCTGCGCCGAATTCATCCCCCAGAAGTTGAAATGGCCGCATCCCGTCAACGACGTCCAAATCCTCGCGCCCATGCACAAGGGCATCGCGGGCGTCGCCAATCTCAACCTCCAGCTCCAAGCCGCCTTGAACGGAAATGCCCGCGGCCTCCGCGCTCCGGGCGGCGAATTCCGCCCGGGCGACAAGGTCATTCAGCTGCGCAATAACTACGACAAAAACCTGTTCAACGGCGACATCGGCACGATCCAAAATGTGGATACGGAGAACGCCACGCTCGAGGCCGACTTCGACGGCGACCGCCACACGTTCGAACGCGCGGAATTCAACGATCTCGCGCTCGCCTACACCATCAGCATCCACAAATCGCAGGGCAGCGAATACCCCGTCGTCATCATCCCGCTGCTCAAGGGCCACTTCATGATGTTGCAGCGAAACCTCATCTACACCGCCATCACGCGCGGACGAAAAAAGGTCTTCATCGTGGGCGAACCCGCGGCCTACGCGATGGCCGTCCGCAACAGCGAATCGAAACAGCGCCTGACCCACCTCCGCGAAAAACTCGCCGGCTGACGCGGACTCCCTCCCCGCGCCCGGCTCGAAAGAAAAAAGCCCGACGTCTCCGTCGGGCTCGATTTTTCCGAAACGGTTTTCCCCGTCCTCAGTTCACATTCGCCGAATTCACCAGGAACGGTGTCCCCTTCAACGGCAGCTCGCCCGCGAACTCGTATCCATAATTCGGATCGCCCGGCGGATACGACACGTTGTTGCGGAGATCCTTCAACGTGCCCATGCGGAAGCTCAGGATCTTCTTCCCGTTGAAATCCGCCACCGTGAGGATGTTGCCTCGAACGGCCGTGCTCACCGCCACCGGATCGCCCATCCGCGAATCCTTGATCCGCTGATACATCGCGCCCTGACCGTGCCAGGTCACCACTTTGTCGACCGACCGCTCGCCGCGGCAGGCGACGTAGAACAGGTTGTTATACGGATCCGGCGCCCGCTGCTCGCCATTGTCCGCGTTCGGCAGCAGCGGCAGCCCGCTCTCCTTGCGTCGTGCGAACACCATGCTCACCGGGTTGCGGCCGACTTTCACCGAGCCGATCTGCTCCAGCTTGCCGCGCACTTCCCAGGAATTGCGCGCCATGATGGGCGATGTATCCAAAATGTGGATCGTGCCGTCGCGGGTCGCGACATAGCCTTTGTAGCGATCCTTCGACCAGCGATCGACCTCGAAGCCGGCCAGCACCGTCGTCGGCCGGTTGAACGTCCCCTGCCAGACCACCGTCGGCTTGGTCGAAGGCTTCACGTCGAAGGTTTGCGGAAATTGCTCGGGCGCCGCGCCGCGCGCGGTCAGCGTCGCATTCAAGCTTTCGCCCGAGCTCAGGTAGCTTTCGCGCATGTAGGCGAAGAGCGGCGTCAGGTCCACGATCACGGCCTTGTTGTCCTCGTTGGACGACACGATCGCATAACCGGCGTTCGCCACGACCGACTTCCACGCGCCGTCATAGATGTTCTTTCGCGCGCTATCGAGTTTGAGATCGATCTGGCTGAGCACCTTGTTGGCCGTCGACGACGGGCCCTGCCAGAGGCCGTTGCTGGCCGCGCTGATCGCGTCAGGCGACTTCATCGGCAGGTCCACATAACCCAGCAATTTGAAATCCGAGAAGCTGCCTTGATTCGGCATGCCCATGTAAGGCCAGGTGTGGAAGGGCAGGAACTTTCCTTCCATCGCCACGACCGCGAGCTGCCCGATGTTGCGTTGCGTATCCCACACCACCACGAGCGCGAATTCGTTGCTTGTGGTCACCGCGATCGCGCGCGGTTTCTTGTGACTCGGGAATTTGAATCCTGGATACGGCCGCTCCGACCCCGCGCGGCTCGTCTGCATGCCCGCCACCGCGAAAAGACCGTCGCGATACACCATCACCTGCTCGTTCTGCTGCATGCCATAGCTGCGCACCATCGCGACCGGCTGCATCGGCTTCGTGCCGCCGTTCAACTTGATGTAATTCGAATCGCGGGTCTGCGGATCCGGATGCGGCGTTCCGCTCGCCCAGTCGTGCCGCGGGCTGATCGCGAACACCTTGTTGTAATACGCATAGATCTGCACGCGATCGAGTCCGGGATCGTTGGCCGGATCGTCCGGCACATAACCCACCTGACCCGACTCGCTCCAATAATCGCCGTCGCTCGCCGGCTCGCCACCCAGCTCATACGGCTTGATGCGCACATAATACTTCGCTGGCGGCGTCTTTGACTCGCGCTTGAACAGCGTCGGACGATCGTCCGGCGCACCGGGGTTCAGCTGCTCGAAGGTCGGACCAAGCCGCGCGTTCACCGCTTCACGCGACCAGCTCATCGCCGACGCCGAATACGCTCCATAACCCGAGACCGCGTCCGACGCCGCTGCCTTTCCCGTCAAATCATAAACTTCCAGCAACGCCACCCCGCTCGAGCCGTTCGCGCTTTTCACGTGGATCGAGTAAGGGCCCGCACCGAGTTCGGTGATGACCGCTGCATCCTTGCTCCCCGCCTCGAGCGGAAACGCTCCCGCACTCGCCCCGAGCGCACTCATCATGCTGCCGACGCCGTTGTCGTCCCAATTGTCGTTCGACGCCACCGCCACACCGTGACGATTGATCACCGAAACCGTGGGGTCCGACAGCACTCCCGTCACCCCGCGCGACTCCAATCCCGGGCCCACGGCGCGGATCAACACCCGCCGGCTGCCCTGCGTCACCACTAGTCCGGAGATCAAAATTCCTTCGCCCCCTTCCACTCGCGCGCGCGTCGACAACGCCATCAGCCGGCTCGCCCCATCCATCTCATACACTTCGGCCAACGCCACGCCGTTCGCATTGTTAGCCGCCGACACGTGCGCCGTGTAAACACCCGGCGACAGCGTCAACCGCAACGCCGTATCCCGGCTGCCCGCCGCGAGAGGCGACGCGCCTACCAGCTTGAAAGCGTCCGACAACGACGAGGACCAATTCTCGTTGGTCGCGATTTCCTTCCCCGCGCCGTTGAAGACCTGCAACCGCACTTCGTTCAACGCCCCGCCCACCCCCGCTTGCGCCAGGGTCGGGCCCACGCCGCGAATCAGCACGTCTTTCGGCGCACTTCCATCCACGACGAAGCCCGCGATCAACGTGTCCGCGCCGGAGCGCACCACACCGCGTGACGAAAGCGCCACCACTCGGGAATCATCGTCGGCGGCCCACGCCGCACCCACCAGCAATCCCGCCAGCAACCAACCACGGCCAAGCCGTAACATGTAATTCATCGGACTAAAGTATCAGGGAATCTACCAAGTATTCGTTAGGGTTTTGCTGGATAGGTCTTGGAATACGCGCCGTCGTCCGATGGTAGCCAGCTCCACCTTTGGCTCATCATGCCTTTTACCCGGTTTTCACCCCATCCGGGATGAACCCGTGATTTGGATACGTTTTCCCACGTCTGGGATTTTTGGGTTCCGCGAGCGAACACCTCCCCACGCCATCGTCCGGATGCGTTTATTTTTAAACCGCTTCCGCTCAGCTACTCGCACGATCGGAACCGCGCCCGGCACAGCGTCTGCAAACGCCTCGTCGATCATGGCCGCCTCGCCTCAATCCGCTGGCAACTTACCTTCCAACCGTCAGGCTACGCGCCGCCCTTCCCCGCTATGAAATTCGCCGCACTCGTCCTCTTTCTTTCGCTCGCCGGCTCCGTCGGTGCTTCGGATGTCGCCAAAAACGACGATTCATCCGCTTCCGCTTCGAACGATGCCTCGAAAGCAGCCAAGGCCACCGAGGACACCGGCAGCACTCCCGCAAAAAACGACACCCGCACCCGCCCGCCCGCAACGCCGCGGCGCATTCCGTATCACATGTTGATGATCGCCTAACGACCCTTTCGTCCGCCACCGCCAGCCAACCCGCTTCCATGTCCCTCATCACCCTGCGCCAAGTCGACCGCGTCTATCCGCTCAAGGGCGGCCCGTTCTACGCCCTCCGCAACATCAATCTCGATATCGAACAAGGCGACTTCCTCTCGATCATGGGCCCCTCGGGCTCAGGCAAATCGACGCTTCTCCACATCCTCGGCCTTCACGACAGCGCCTGGAGCGGCGAATATTTCCTCGCCGGCGAACCCGTCCACGCGCTCGACAAGAAAAAGCGTTTCGACCTCCAGAAAAAACACCTCGGCTTCGTCTTCCAAAGCTACCACTTGCTCGACGATCTCACCGTTTACGAAAACCTCGAGATCCCGCTTTCCTACCGCGATACGCCCAAGAAGGACCGCGATAGCATCGTGTGCGATGCCCTCGATCGCTTCCACATCGTCGGCAAGAAAGACCTTTATCCGTCTCAACTCTCCGGCGGACAACAACAGCTCGTCGGCATCGCCCGCGCTCTCGTCGCAAAACCCGCCATCATTCTCGCCGACGAACCGACCGGAAACCTCCACTCCGACCAAGGCCGCGAAATCATGCAGCTTTTCAAGAAGCTGAATCGCGAGGACGGCGTCACCATCGTCCAGGTGACTCACTCCGAAGAGAACGCATCCTACGGCACCCGCGTCGTCCGTCTCGCCGACGGCATGATGGTCTCGTAACCGTCGTAGTCAGATTTCCACTACATGGAGGCGCGGTGCCCACACCGCGCTTTTTCGTAAACAGGGATCCCGCCTTCCGTTTCCGCGCCCGGTCACGACACCCGCGGAGATGCTCGCCCCTGTTTCCCAATTCCGGGAAAAATCGATTCCGCAGCCGGACAACGGCCGTTCCACCAAAAGCATCGCTCATTTTTAACCGACTGTCGTGTCGTGGTTTGCACGTCCATTGCGAGGCTGGCACGGCGCCTGCGAATGCCGTCCGTCTCGCAGTCATCTCACTCTTTTACGCTCGTGCCAATCCGCGCCTTTTTCCGCCCCGCCCTCCTTCTCGCCGCCGCGATTCTTCCCGTCTTGCTGCCGGCCCAAACCCTTACGCTCGAGGACGCCGTTCGCCTCGCTCTCGAGAAGAACCCGCAAATCGAGGTCGAATCCTACGGCCGCTCCATCGCCCGCGCCGACTACCTCACTGCCCTCGGCCGCTTTGATCCCGCGCTTACGTTCCGCCGCAGCTACGCCGAAGACGACAGCCCGATCTCTTCCAATCCAATCGTCTCGCAACTGATCCAAACCGACGACTACAGCCTCGCCCTCGAAGGCACCACTCCGTGGGGCATGAACTACAGCATCGGCGGCAGCGCCCGAAATCAGCGCGGTCCGCTCGACGGCTACGACGATCACTTCGCCACGTTCGGCGGCATCACCGTCACCCAGCCGCTCCTTCGCGGCTTCGGCTTCGGCCCCAATCTCGTCGGCGTGCGCATTGCCAAAGCCGATCGCGGTATCGCCGATTGGATCTTCCGCCAGACCGTCATCGATACCGTCACTGCGACCGTCATCGCCTACAGCGAAGTTTCCTACGCTCAACAGCTCCTCCGCATCTCCATTCGCTCCCGCGAACTCGCCGCCGGCCTGCTCGCCGAAAACGAACGCCGCTTCAGCGTCGGCAGCATGTCCGAGAGCGACGTCACCCAAGCCCGCGCCCGCACCGCCACGCGCGACGAATCCATCCTCTTCGCGCAACAAAATCTCCGCGACGCCACCAATCGCCTGCGGCAGCTCATCGGCGAAAGCGAATTCCCCATCGATCCCGGCACGCTCGTCGTCGAACCGCCCGCCGTTCCCGAAGTGTCCATCGATCCCCTCGCCGACCTCCAACGCGCGCTCACCGACCGTCCCGATTTCCAAGCCGCGAAACTCGGCGTCTATAAACGCGAGGCCACCTACGCTTCCGAGCGCATGCAAATCCTTCCGCAGGTCGATTTCGTCGGCAGCTACGGCTACAGCGGTCTCGATCGCGATTTCGGCGTGAGCCGTCGCATGGTCGCCGACAACGACCATCGCTCCTACTCCGCCGGCGTCGTCGTCAGCATTCCGCTCACCTTCGCCGAGGGACGCGGCCGCGCCCGTTCCGCCAAACTCCGCCTTCGCCAAGCCGAAGCCGACATCGTTCGCCTCGAACAAGACATCGCGCTCGCGATCGCCAGCGCCGCCGGCCAAATCGAAACCACACGTCTCCGCGTCGAAGCGAATCGCGCCGCCTACGATCTCGCCCGCCAGGCGCTCGACGACGAACTCAAGAAACTCCGCGCCGGCACGAGCAACACGTTCTTCGTTCTCAATCTTCAAGGCGAACTCATCGGCGCCGAAAACAGCCTCTTCCGCGCCCTCGCCGACCAGCGCCGCGCCCACGCCGCCTACGACCGCGAAATCGGCCGCACGCTCGCCGTGCACCAGATCACCCTCGCCGAACCCAACTCCCGCTAACCTCAGACATTTAGTAATACATTGTATTACAATTCGCCTGCGCCGCCCCTGCGGATTAGTCATACATTATATTACACGTCAGACGTGCGTCTCTCACCGACCACGGCGGCGGACGTCACCTCGCTTGCGCCCGCCGTGGAGGCCGAAATATTCCGGCATGCCGTCCGCACTCCTTTCCTTCGAATACGCCTTCGAACCCGGCACCGTCGCCTCCGCCCCGCCGCTTCTCCTTCTCCACGGCACCGGCGGCAACGAACACGATCTCCTTCCCCTCGGCCGCACGCTGTCTCCCGGCTCCGCGTTGCTTTCTCCGCGCGGCAAAGTCAACGAGCGCGGCGCCGCACGTTTCTTTGCGCGCCTTGCTGAGGGCGTCTTCGATTCCACCGAGGTCGCGCAACGCACCGACGAACTCGCCGACTTCATCACCGCCGCCGCCGAGCGCCATCAAATCGACGTCTCTCGCCTGCTCGCCGTCGGTTTCTCCAACGGCGCCAACATCGCCGCCACCCTCCTTTTGATTCGCCCGATCGTGCTCGGCGGCGCCGTGCTCATTCGACCCATGGTCGTCATCGATCGCCCCGCCGCGCCCAACTCTCTCACCGGCAAACGCGTCCTGCTGCTGAGCGGCGACCAGGATCCGCTCGTCCCGCTGGATCACCCGCGCCGACTCGCCGCGCATCTCCGCGCCGGCGGGGCCGAGGTAAACCTCGAGACGTTTCCCGCCAGTCACACGCTCACCCGCAACGACATCGCCGCCGCCCAATCCTGGCTTACCTCCCCGGTCTTGTAAGGCGGGGTCGCCGGACCCCGCTGTCCCGTTCTCCTCATGCGTCTCACTTATTTCGGCCACTCCGCTTTTCTTGTCGAAGTATCCGGCACCCGTCTCGTGTTCGATCCCTGGCTCCGCCAAAATCCTCACGGCTCCGTCGATCCCGCCACGCTCGCCTGCGATTACGTGCTCTGCTCGCACGCGCACGATGATCACATCGCCGACGCGCTCGAACTCGCGCACACGCACCGCGCACAAATCGTCGCGCCCTACGAACTCGCGCTCCACTTCGAAGCCCAGGGCGCACGCGTCATCGATCTCATGCCCGGCGGCGGCGTGAATCTTCCTTTCGGCCGGATCGAAATGACTCCCGCGCTCCACAGCTCCGCGCTCGAACTTCCAAACGGCGACAACAAATCCATGGGCGTCGCGAGCGGCTTCGTCCTCCGCACCGCCGACAAATCCCTCTACCACGCCGGCGACACCGCACTCTTCAGCGACATGCAGCTCATCGGCCGCCACGGCCTCGACGTCGCCCTTATTCCCATCGGCGATTTCTACACGATGGGCCCGCGCGACGCCCTTCACGCCCTCGACTTTCTCCGCCCGCGCCTCGCTGTGCCGATGCATTACAACAGCAACGAAAAAATCTTCGTCGACCCGCACGCCTTCGCCACCGCAGCCGCGCACGCCGGCCACGCCGTGCGCGTGATGAATCCCCGCGAAACGCTCGAGCTGTAGCGAAACACGCCTGCCTCCCCACGTCGGCGGTGAGCGTTTCCCCGAAAACGAAAAGCCACCCCTCTTCCGTTACTCCAGCGAATACACCCGCACGTAATCGATCCGATACTCCTGCGGAAACTCCGTCGTCTCGTCCGGATACTTCGGCCACAACCCACCGACCGCGAGATTCAACAACAGGAAGAACGGCGCATCATCGAAAACCCACTTCGCGCCCGCCGGCAGATCCTTCGGCGTCAGCGTCTGATAAATCTTTCCGTCGAGCAGCCAGTCGATGCGCCCACGCCGCCACTCGACCGCGAACACGTGATACGCGTCCGCGAAGATCGCTCCGTCCGCCAGTGTCGTGGATTTCGTGATACCGTCCGCCCCGGAGTAGCCCGGCCCATGCAAGGTCCCATGCAACGTTCCCGGCGTATGGCCCACCATTTCCATCACATCGATTTCGCCGCACGCCGGCCACGGCACTTGTTTGATGTTGTCGCCCAACATCCAAAACGCCGGCCAGATCCCCTGGCCTTTCGGCAGCTTCAATCGCGCTTCGATGCGCCCGTGCGTCACCGCGTAGTTTCCGTGCGTTTTGATCCGCGCCGACGTGTAGCGTCCGTCCGCCCCGCGCACCGCCTTGATCACCAGCGCCCGTCCGTCCGTCGCTTCCGGATCTTCGACCACAAACGAATTTTCGCGCGAGTCCGTGTAGAGCTGAAGCTCCTGATTACCCCAGCCATTGTCGCCCAGGTCATGCACCCACTTTGAGGCATCAGGTCCGGATCCCGGCGGCTGGTTGAATTCGTCCTGCCAGACAGGAGTCGAGGCAACGCAAGGAGTCATGAGAAAGAGAAGGAGGTTGAGAGTCCGCAGCGTTTTCATGGCTCAGGCCGATGCGGCGGTGGATTTGCGCGCGGCAAGCTCGCGCTCGATTTGTTTCACCTGCGGCTCGTCGAGCCGGTAAAAGAAGATCGCGAGCCCCGCGAGGAGCGCGAAGACGCCGGGAATCAAACTGAACAACAGCGTGATGCCGTGAACGACCGCGGGCGCCTGCGACGCATTCGCTTCAAACCCGAGATAACCCAGCAGCCATCCAATCGTCGCCGCGCCGATCGCGAGCCCGACCTTCTGCACGAAAACCGTGACCGAAAAAATCAGCCCCGTCGCCCGACGCCCAAACTTCCATTCGCCGTAATCCGCCGTGTCCGCATAAAGCGACCACACGATCGCCGGTGTCGGCCCCGCCGCGAAACTCGCGACGATGTTGCACACATACAGCAGCGGCACGTTCTGCGGGTTCACGAAATAGCACGCCGCGATGCCGAGCGCGTTCACGATCGTGAGCCAGATCATCAGCGATCGACGCGAGAAAAACTTCGTGAACAGCTTCGTCGAAAGCGCCCCCGCGATGAAGCAGAGAAACCCCACGAGATTGAAGGTCCCGATCAGCGACTCCTGCCCCACGACATATTTGAAATAGTAAATCCCCGCGCCATTTCGCATGCCGGTGTTCGTGAGGTTGAGAAACGCCACGAAAAACAACACCAGCCACGGTCCGTTCCGCGTGAGATCGACCAGGTCGAGCTTCAACGATCCTTTCGTCGGCGTCGGCGAGACCACGCGCTCGCGCGTGTTCGCAAACGTGTAAACGAACATCCCGACCGAAATCACCGCGAAGATCGCCATCGTGTTTCGGAATCCTTGCGCCGCATTTCCACCTTCCGGCACCAGCACGTCCTTCAACGTCGGCACGAGCCAACCGATCAACAACGCTCCGAGAAACGCGCACGCGAAGCGATACGACGACACCGACGTCCGCTCCTCCGACGAGGTCGAGATCACGCCCATCAACGCCCCGTAAGGCGTGTTGATCGCCAGATACGCGATGAGCACCGCCGTGTAGGTCACGTAGGCGAAGATCAATTTTCCCGCGGGACCGAACGCCGGGTTCGCGAACATCACGTATCCTAAAACCCCATACGGCAGCGCGCCCCACAGGATCCACGGACGAAACTTCCCCCAGCGCGTCTCCGTGCGATCGGCGAGCATGCCGACAACCGGATTCAACGCCGCCACCGCGATCGGCACGACGAACATCAGCGTCCCCACCGCGGCAGGATTCAGCCCGAAGATATCCGTGTAGTAATACGCGAGGAACAGGTTGAACGCCTGGAAGTAGAAATTCGACGCGGTGTCGCCGAGCCCGTAAGCCAGCTTTTCGCGGAAGGAGAGTCGTTCGGGGATAGCAGTCACGCGCGTGGAGGGGTTAAGAACGCGCCGACGTTCTTCCACACCCGCCGCCGCCTGACCATCCCGAGATTGAACTTCAGCACTCATGGTGGAGCCCAGCGTTCCCGCCGGGCTGTTCGATTAACCACGATCAAACCCGACCACACGTCGGGTTTCACCGCCTAGAACGCATACCCGAACTCCAACCGCGCACTCCGTCCGGGCGCATAGATCAAACCATAAAGGTCTTTGTCGCCCGCGACATTGTAAACGTTGAGCTGAACCCATGCGTCGTGCTCGCGGAGCTTGAACGGATAACGCACCATCAGGTCGAGGTTCAGCCGCGGATCGTGCTTCAAGATCGTCAGCTCGCCCTGGCCGTTCGTTTGTTTCTGACCGGCGACCGTGACGCCCGAGAAATATTCGCGCTCCGATTCCCACTGGCCGCCAACACCGAACACGAGCCCGTTCAACGGACCATCCGTGAAACGATAACTCGCCCACGCGCTGACGGCGTGTTTCGGCGTGTCGTCTCGACTCTGGCCTGCGCCCCAGCCGATACCCGTCCACGTCGAGGTGTCGCTTGGATCGGTATAAACCTCTTCGAGATCGTAGCCGGTCAAACCCCAGTTACTGTCCGGGAAATACCAGATCGCCCAGCGATTCTCCGGATGCGGATACTTGATGAACTTTCCGGGATTCGTGATCACGCGCTTCGTGTGGGCATACGTCACGATGAACTGCAGGTTGTCGTTCGGCGTGAACATCAGCTGCGCGTCCCAGCCATCCGACTCATCCTGCTGCTGCACGTAGGACTGGTAGCCATTGCCGTCACCGCGATCCTCCCAGCCGTTGTTCGTGTGATCGTCGGCCGTGAACAACCAGCCCGGCCAACCCGGATTCGTCGTCTTCGTCAGATCGAAAACGCGATCCAGATACGCGGCGCCCGTCGACTGCGACGCGTTCACATACCACTGATCGTTCAACTGGTAAATCGCGCCCGCCGCCACGCCCGCATTCCATTCCGACAAGGCCGCATCCGCCGCGCCGTTGCCGCCGTTGCTGCCGCCGGGCACGGTGCTCGGACTGAAGTTGCCGACGTTATAAATGATCGGACGCGTCGTATCGAACGTGCCTTTCAACGTCGGCATCCACCACTGGCCAAACGGCACGCCGGAACGCTTGATCTTGAATTTGCTGATCGTGCCCGAAATCCGGCCGTCGAGGAAATCGACCTTCACGCCGATTTCCTTGCTCTTCGCCGTCACCGGTCCGAGCGGATTCCCCGCCGCATCGCGCAAGCCTTCGAAATTCGGCTGAATGCCCGCCGCCTCGAGTCCGTAAACGCTCAGGTAATCCGTCAGCTTCACCGTCACGCCATACTGCTCGGTGTTGTCGCTCTGCGAGGGACGCGACACTTTGCTCTCGCTCGGATCGGGATGAAAGATCCGCGAGTCCACCGCGTTTTCGTTTTTATCGCGCCGACGCCCGGCCACCACCACCACGCGCTCATCGAGAAACTTGCCCTGATAAACGATGTAGTCGCCGGTGTTCTTCGCCTTGCTGGCGATGTGGTTGATATCGACCATCGGCACATCCGCCGAGCCATCGCCCTGCGTGCCGAAGCGAATGTAAGACGTATCGGTCGGACGCTTGTAATTGAACGTGTTGTTCGTCGTGCGCTTCAACCGCGTTGTGCGATCCGCCTCCTCCACCGAACGGCCGAGCAGGATGCTGTTGTCCATCTTCAGCCACTTGCGGTCTTCGAAGAGTTGAAAGGCATAGTTGAGCTCGAAGCGCGCCTGATCGCGGATGTTTCGCTCGGCTGTATCAGCCCATTGATACTCGAAAATCGTGTTCGGTGTCTCCGCCTGCTGAAACTCGCTCGATCCATTCGCGACGTCGATCGGGATCACCGTAATCGTATCGCGCAGCTCGACCGGCCCCACATTCTGGCGCATCGAGCCATTCACGTCGCGCGCATCGAAGGTCACCCGCGAGCGATTGAAGCCGGCCAGGAAGTTGAGCCCGGGAAGCAACTCCTGCGTGAGCTGCGCCCGAATATTGTTCTGATTGGAATTTCGAAACGTATCCGGGCCCGACCAGCGGAAGGTGCGATTGTCCTTCCCCGCAAATTGAACGAAGCCGGAGCTCTGCAAGCGGTCCGCCTGACCGATCCCATCGATGTCGGAGCGCGCCCGCACGCTTTGGAATCCCAACGCGTCCTCCTCCTGCTGCCCCGCTTCGAAGTCGACTACGATGTGCGTCTTCTCCCACGGACGGAAGCTGAAGCTCGGCGAAATGAACCAGTGTTTCTCGTTGTAGAGCTCCGTGTGATTGCCCGTGTCCTGCACCGCGCCCGTCAACCGATACGCAAACGTGCCTGCTTCGTTCAACGGCCCGGTCGTGTCGAACCACGCGCGCATGAAATCATGGCTCCCGTAATTCACGCCCACCGCCGAATGCCGCTCCGCCTCGGGCGCCTTCGGGAGATAATTCACGATACCGCCAAAATTCCCGATGCCATAAAGCAGCGCCGCCGGCCCGCGGATCACCTCGATGCGGCCGATGTTGATCGAATCGGTCGCGCTCTGACGCCGATAACCGTCGCGCAGCACGATGTCGGAAATGTAACCACGAATCTTATACGTCGACTGCGTCTTGTTGGCCGTCGCGCCTTCGGGATTGTGCACGCCTCCCGCGCCGTAAAACGCATTGGAGCCCTGGTCGTTTTGCGACTGCAGGATGATGCCCGCGCTATAACGCAAACTCTGCCGCAGATCCGTCGACCCGGTGTCGCGGAGAAACTGCTCCGTGATGACTTCGATGGGCATCGGCAGCTCCTTGATCGGCGTGTCCAGGCGCGTGCCCGAAATCGAATTGGTGGCGCGATAACCTTTGTCCTTTTCGGTGCTGACAACGAAAGGCGACAAACGGACGACTTCGTCCGATGCGCCTTCCTCCGTTGCAGTCGGCGACGCGGCAGTCTGCTGCGCGCGGGCGCTCGGTAAGCTCGCAGCCAACGCGAGCGTGCTCATCACGAATCCGGCGTAAAACGCCGAATGGGGTCGGGGGTTCATGGGGTGTTAGGTGTTGAAGGCTCCTGTCCGCGGGAACTCGTGAAGCGCCTGCCCCGCAGGTCGCACCACGATACGGACAAAGTGAATTGGGAAGGATCACCACGCCCTTGGGCGGGCCTGTTGCAGAAAGAGCCGACGCCGATCGGTAATGTCAACTTTTATGTGCATACATCATTGCACGGTGCAGTTGCACGAACTTTATAGATATTAATCCGTTTTTATCAGCTACTTACGTATGGTTTCAAGCACATACACCTCCAGTTTTACCCAGATATTTTTTATCTTGTTGCATAACTTTCCTCCTGTTTGTTGCTTCACACCGTGACCCCGCTCGTCCATATCGCTCCGCAATGCCCCGCCCTTCCCCGGCGAAAAGGTCCATGCCGCCGCTGAATCAGGAGCTCATCGCGCAGCGCCTGAATCTCTCGCGCGCCACCGTCTCTCGCAGCCTCGCGAATCACCCCGCGATCAGCGAGGAGACGCGCCGCCGCGTGCAAGAAATGGCCGCCAAGCTCGGCTACCAGCAATCGCCCGGCCGGCTCGGCCGCCGCGGCAAGAATTCCCGCGCTCTCACCGTTGGCGTTCTCATCGGCATCCCCGCCGAGAAGGTCGTCATGGCCACCTTCCCTTACATCCTCCGCGGCATCCAACAGCGCGCGGAAATCGACCACGTCACCATCGACGTCTGTTATCAGGCGCCCGCCGATTTCCACCCCGAATCCACACGCCAGCCGATCTTCCGCAACATGCGCCAAAACGACTGGCGCGGCGTGATTCTCATCTACCCGTTCGAGGAAAAAGCCGTCGAAATGATTTCGCGGCGCCTCTCCACCGTCGCCGTCCTCGAGAGCTACAGCCAGCCGAACATCGACATCATCGACACCGACGACGCCTCCGCCATGGCCTCGCTGGTCGAACGCCTCGCTGCCGCCGGCCATCGCCGCATCGGCTTCCTTTCCTGGGATTATCCCGTCGGTGGCCACTGGGTCGCCCGCCGTTTTAGCGGCTACGTCGAAGCCGTCTTTAACCTCGGCCTGGAATTCAACGAGAACTGGGTCATCAACGTCCGCCGCAATCTCCCTCCGGTAAAACCCCCTCAGGTCGCCGACACCGTCGCCCGCCTCGTGCGCGACGAACGCGTCACCGCCTGGGTCTGCGCCGCCGATCACCAAGCCTACCAACTCGCCCAAGATCTTCCCGCCCGCGGTCTTCGCGTGCCCGAAGACTGCTCGATCACTGGCTTCGACGGCCTCGACCCCGCCCACGGCCACAAACGCGTCACCTCCATGCGCGTTCCCCACGAGCAAATCGGGTCCGCCGCCGTCGCGCGCCTCGTGAACCGCATCCAACATCCCACCGCCCCGCGGCGCAAAATCCTCGTCGAAGCGCAATACATCGCCGGCGAAACCATCGCGCCCGTCGGCGTCCACGCCTAGAGGCGCTACCTCCCCGAAGCGGTCATTGATCGGCTCGCCTTCGTGCGCACTCGCGACCGAACTGAATTGTTCCGGCTGGGAGACTCAAATCTCTCGCTTGCGAGGCTCCTCACCGCGTCTCACCGTCAGCCATCGACATGGCTTTACCGACTCCTCCCGCGATCCTTTCAACGCGCGACCTCCGCGCCGCGGACCTCGAGAACCCAACGCCCGACACGCTCCTCCGCCTCTACACGTGGATGCAGCTTTCGCGCACCGGCGATAACCGCAATCTCGACCTCTTCCGCCAAGGCCTGATCAAGGGCACCGTCACCGGTGGCCAGGGCAACGAGGGCCTCATCATCCCGCTCGCGCTCCTCGCCGACAAATCCATCGACGTCGTCAGTTTCACACATCGCGACTACGGCGGGCACCTGATCTGGGGCGGACACCTCTGCGACCACTTCAACCAATACTTCGCCAACGCCCTCAGCCCCACCCACGCCCGCGAGGGCAATGTTCACCGCGGCGATCCCGCCAATCGCTCGCTGCCGATGATTTCGCATCTCGGCGCCATGCTCGGCCCCGTTCTCGGCACGACCGACTCCCAACGCCGCCAAGGCAAACCCGCCGTCGGTTTCGCCATCTTCGGCGACGGCGGCTCGAGCACGGGCGACATCCACGAGTGCCTCAACCTCGCCGCACTCCTGTCTCTGCCGATCGTTTTCGTCATCGAAAACAACTGCTACGCCTACTCCACGCCCTGCGCCGAACAATTCGGTCCCGACGTCGAGCTCTGGCGCCGCGCCGCCGGCTACGGCATCCACGGTTTCGCCCTCGACACCACGGCCGACATCGTCACCACCGCTCGCACACTCGCCGCTGCCATCGACAAAGCCCGCGAAACCTCGCGGCCCATCCTCGTCGAAGCCCATACACTTCGCCTCCGCGGCCACGCCGCCTACGACACCTGCAATTATCTTAAACCGGGCGAAGGCGACGCCTTCCTCGCCCGCGATCCGCTCCCGAAATTCCGCGCGCAACTCGAAACCGCCGGCCTCACCGCGCAACTCGACGCCATCGACGCCGAGCTCTCCGCCTACATCGAAGCCTGCATCAAGGTCGCCCTCGCTGTCCCACGCCCAACGCCCGACGCCGACAAACTCAAATCCGACGTCTTCGCCCCCGCGTCCGCGCCCATGACTTGGGCGCCTTCCGTCGAACCCAAAACGCAAAACTCAGAACCCAAAACCGAGGACGGACCCGCCGTCCTCACCCTCGCCCAAGCCGTCAATCACGCGCTCCGCAAAATCCTCACCGAACGCCCCGAATCCCTCATCCTCGGACAGGATATCGGCACCTACGGCGGCGCGTTCAAAGTCACCGAAAATCTCCTCAACGAATTCGGCCGTAACCGCGTTTTCAATACGCCTCTCGCCGAAAGCGCCTGCACCGGCTACGCCATCGGCCTCGCGATCAACGGCCACCGCCCGATCGAAGAATTTCAATTCGCCGACTTCTCCACCGAAGCCGTCACGCAGATCACCCAGAACGCCGCCACCTTCCATTATCGCTCCGGAGTCGCCTGCCCGCTCGTCCTCCGCTTCCCGTGCGGCGGCGGCATCACCCTCGGTTCCTTTCACTCGCAGGAACTCGAATCCGTTTTCCTCGCGTTCCCCGGCATCAAAGCCCTCTACCCGAGCACGCCCCAGGACGCCTTCGACGCCACCCTCGCCGCCTACGAGGACAACAACCCCGTCATCCTCTTCGAACACAAGGGACTCTATCGCCGCGGCAAACATCCCGTGTCGTGGAATCCCAACTACCGCGACGTCTGGACGCCGAAACAGCTCCGCACGGGCGACTACGCCACCTTCGTCAGCTACGGCGAAATGGTTCACCTCGCCGCCGAGGTCTGCGACTACGTCGGCGCCGAATACGAACACACGTTCGACCTGTTCGATCTTCGCTGCCTCTCGCCGCTCAAGCTCGACGCCATTCACGCCTCCGTCGCCCGCACCGGCCGCCTCGTCGTTCTGCACGAAGGCCGCCGCACCCACGGTTTCGGCGCCGAACTCGTCGCCCGTTTGACCGAACAAAACTTCTCCGCCCTCAAAACCGCCCCGCTCCGGATCGGCTCACTCGACATCCCCGTCCCGTTCGCCCCCGAACTCGAACAACTCCACCGCCCCACCCTCGAAAAAGTCATCGAGCAGGTGACCGCCTGGCTGGAGTGAATCGACTAGACTCTACATTCGCGCCTTCGAGTCACCGACCGTGCTCTTGCTCGTAATCGTGCTCGTGATCGTCCCACCCCTTTTTCCTTCGCCGCCAACTCACTGATCGATCAAGAGCACGATAAAGATCACGAGCACGATGTCATCTGTCGCCGCCCCTCTCCCCTGGTCCGCCATCCGTCTCTTCGCCATGGACGTCGACGGCATCCTCACCGACGGCACCGTCCAAATCCATTCCGACGGCACCGAATCCAAAGGCTTCTCCATCCTCGACGGCATGGGCCTCAAACGCCTCGAGAAAGCCGGCATCCTCACCGCCTGGATCAGCGGCCGCGGCTCCGGCGCCACCTCGGTCCGCGCCGCCGAACTAAAAATTCCCCACCTCGTCCAGGGCCGCACCGACAAGCTCACCGCGCTCCAGGAACTCGCCGCGCAACTCAACCTCACCCCCGCCGACTGCGTTTACATGGGCGACGACGACATCGACGCCCCCGCCATGCAATGGGCCGCCATCGGCGCCACCGTCCCAGACGCCATGCCCGCCGCCCTCGCCGCCGCGGATTACGTCACGCAACGCCCCGCGGGTCGCGGTGCCGTCCGCGAAATCTGCGAACTCATCCTCGCCGCCCGCGCATGATCTTTCGCGCCCCTTTCTCCACTCCCGCTTCTTGTCATTCTGAGCGAATCGAAGAATCCACTTCGACTCACGTCGGCATCTTGGACCAACAGATTTTCACTAGCACCTTCGCAGCGCCGAAGCTCGTCCTCACGCTCGCCCTCCTTTTCCCCGCCGCCCTCTTCGCCGCCGCCGTCACCGCTCCCGCCAAAAACTGGATCCTTCCCCTCTTCACCCAGGAAGGCCATCGCTCGATGACCGCCCGCGGCAGCGAAGCCCGCGCGCTCACCAACGACCGCTTCGAGGTCGTCGATTTGAATCTCACGCTCTTCACCGGCGACGTCTCCTCGACGGTCGACACCATCATCCTCAGCCCCGCCGCCACGTTCCTTCCCGACAACCAACGCGCCTTCGGCACGCAGCACGTTCGTTTCATCCGCGATGAGGTCGAAGCCTCCGGCCGCGAATGGACCTACGATCACCGCCAGAGAAAGATTTCGCTCAACGGCGACGTCCGCATCACTTTCCAAGCCGAGCTCACCGATCTTCTGCAATGACCCGCCGCCTCCTTTTCAGCCTGCTGGCGCTTCTCGCCGCCACCGCTCTTCGCGCCGCCGCGCCCCAGCCGACCACCCTTTCCTGCGACCACATGGACATGTGGTCCGAAGGCGACGAGACCAAAGCCATCTGCACCGGCAACGTCGTCGTCACCGGCACCAATCTGCGCATCGAGGCCGATCGTCTCGAACTCATCGCCTCCCGCCTCGACGACGAACGCAATCAGTCGATCCCCACTCTCGAAAAATTCCGCTACCTCCTCGCCACCGGTAACGTGTCCATCACGCAAGGCACCCGCACCGCCACTTGCGGCCGCGCCGAAGTCCTCCCGCGCGAGGAGAAAGTCGTTCTCACTGAAAATCCCGTCGTGATCGACCGCGCCACCGACTTCGTCAGCGCCGGCGAAAAGATCACCATGCTCCGCGGCCAGGAACGCGTCGAGGTCGAGAAACCTCGCCTCACCGGCCCGCCCATCAAGGACCTCGGCTTCGACCGCAACGCCGCCGACAACGCCAAGTGAGCACCTCCTCCGACCATCTCGCGGCCGCCGCCGCTTCCGCCCCCGCTTCGCCGCCCGAGATTCGCACTGAATCCCTCGTGAAGGCCTACGGCAACCGTCGCGTCGTCGACGGCGTCAACGTCCGCTTCTGCGGCGGCGAAGTCGTCGGCCTGCTCGGTCCCAACGGCGCCGGGAAAACAACCACGTTCTACATGATCGTCGGCCTTGTCGCTGCCACCAGCGGACGCGTCTGCCTCGACGGCCACGATCTCACCCGCATGCGCATGCACCAGCGTGCGCGCCACGGCATCGGTTATCTCCCGCAGGAAGCGTCCGTTTTCCGCAAACTCACCGTCGAGGAAAACATCCTCGCCATCGTCGAATCCATCGGGGTCCCCCGTCGCGAACGCGACGCCCGCGTCGACGCCCACCTCGCCGAGCTCAATCTCCAATCGCTCGCCCAACAACGCGCCTACACCCTTTCCGGCGGCGAGCGCCGCCGTCTCGAAATTGCCCGCGCTCTCGTCACGCGTCCGAAGTTTCTCCTCATGGACGAACCGTTCGCCGCGATCGACCCGATCTCGGTCGCCGACGTCCAGAAAATCATCCTGCAACTGAAAGCCCGCGGCATCGGCGTCGTCATCACCGATCACAATGTCCGCGAAACCCTCCGCGTCGTAGACCGCGCCTACCTCATCCACAAGGGCCAGGTCCTCGCTGAAGGCACCGGCGAATTCCTCATCAACGACGAACAAGCCCGCAAATTCTACCTCGGCGAAGATTTCAATCTGTGAAACGCCTTAGGCAATGAGCTGTAAGCTTTAAGCTTCTGTCCACCGTTCCGTGCTTACAGCCTACCGCTTAAAGCTTATAGCTACTCCCGAATGCAAAAAGCCATCCACGGCATCACCGTCGCGCACTTTTTCGAAACCTACCGCACCAAGCTGAGGATGGAGCTCGCCACCGGTCAGTCCGGCCTCCACCGCCTCATCCGTGAAGGCAGCATCAACCGGCCTTCGCTCGCGCTCACCGGTTTCTTCAAATATTTCGCGAACAAACGTATCCAAGTTTTGGGTGCGGCCGAGATGACGTTCCTCAAGACCGTTCCGCCGGAGAAACAGATCGAGATCTTCCGAGGCATGGTGAAGCAACACATCCCCTGTCTCGTTCTCACGCGCAATTTCCACCCCACCCCCGCGATGCTTCAGGTCGCGAGCGAGATGCGACTTCCCATCATCCGCACGCCGATGATCACGATGAATTTCGTGAATCTCGCCACCCTCTGCATCGACAACGAATTCGCCCCCGGCGCTACCGAGCACGCCACCACGCTCGATGTTCGCGGCATCGGTGTGATGCTCCGCGGTTCCTCCGGCGTCGGCAAAAGCGAATGCGCCCTCGCGCTCATCGAGCGCGGACACTCTCTCGTCGCCGACGACCTCACCGTCATCAAGCTCCTCGACGAGCGCGAACTGATCGCGTCCTCCCGCCCGCTCAACCGCGGCTACATGGAGTGCCGCGGCATCGGCATCATCAACATCGCCGAAATGTTCGGCGTGAAATCCATCCGTCTCGACAAACGCATCGATCTCGTCGTCTCCCTCCACGAATGGACGCCCGACGTCGTCGAGGAGCGCACCGGCCTCGAGGAAAACTTCTACCCCATCCTCAATCAACGCGTCCCGCATATCGAACTCTACGTCCGCCCGGGCCGCGACATGGCCCGCCTCGTCGAGGTCGCCGCGCTCACGCAGGCGTTGAAAAAAATGGGCCACGACCCCGCCAAGGATTTCAACGACCGCCTCATCGCGTTCATGACCCAGGGCAACGACTTTACCTCCACCAAGATCGTGCCCCTGGACCGCGCCCGGCGGAAAGAAAACTGAGCGCAGCCGCCCGACGTCTCCGTCGGGTCCGCCCCCGCCACGGTTTGCCCTCCGCGCTCCCTCGGCGATGCTTGGGATTTAAACGTCCCGCGCGCTTCGTCCGCCGAACTTCGAGCTTTCCCCTCTTGCCAGCTCTCCCGCCCGCCGCTGCGCTCTCTCCATGAGTTCCGCTCCCGCGCGCATCGACGGCCGCGCCGCCGATCAACTGCGTCCCATCACCTTCGAAGCCAACATCGCTCCGCACGCCACGGGCTCCGTTCTCGTCTCCTTCGGGGCCACCCGCGTCATCTGCGCCGCGACGATCGAGCAAAACGTGCCGACGTGGATGAAACAACAGCGCGTCCCCGGCGGCTGGCTCACCGCCGAGTATTCACTTCTCCCCTACTCGACGCACGACCGCAAACAGCGCGATATCTCCCGCGGCAAAATCGACGGTCGCACCGTCGAAATCCAGCGTCTCATCGGCCGCGCCCTCCGCGCCGTCATCGATCTTCAAAAACTCGGACCCAACACGCTCTGGATCGATTGCGATGTCCTTCAAGCCGACGGCGGCACCCGCACCGCTTCCATCACGGGCGCCTGGCTCGCCGCCCGCCTCGCCATCCAAAAACTCCTCGACGCCAAAAAAATCGCGGAAAATCCCCTCACCGATTCCGTCGCCGCGATCAGCGCCGGAATCTTCCAAGGCCAGCCGTATCTCGATCTCAACTACGCGGAGGACAAGGATGCTGAGGTCGACGCCAACATCGTCATGACCGGCCGGGGCCAGTTCGTCGAAGTCCAAAGCTCCGGCGAGGAAGCCACTTTCAGCGGCGACCAACTCCAGTCTCTCCTCGCCCTCTCCACCAAGGGACTGAAGGAGATCGCCTCCCTCCAAACCGCCTTCCTCACGAAGCAACTCTTCTAAACGAAACCCGATAGTTCATCGAGTTTCGTCTGCGTCGCGATCCATCAGCCTGACGAGATCTCAGGCTCCACTCACCATGATAGCGCGCCTGCTCCTTTTCCTCGCCGTCCTCGTCCTGCCACTCTTCGCCGCCGACCAGCCCGCCTGGATCGTGCGCTCCAACGCCAATGCCCGCCTCTATCTCGAGGCCCTCGCCCGCTTCACCCCCGAACTCGCCGGTGATCTCGGCCTCGCCGGTTACGACGAACTCACCGTGGACCTCGGCCCGGACTTTCAATCGCGCACCCGCGCGGCCACCGCCGCCGTTCGCGACGAGCTTTCCCGACGCCTCGCCGTCGAAACCCATCCGCTCGTCCGCCAGGATCTCGAGATCCTCCTCAAGGCCGCGGAGGACTCGATCGAAAGCAGCCTGCTCGAGGAGCGTCTGACGCTCCCCTACATCGATATCGGCGAGCTCGTCTTCCGCGGCGAACTCAACCTCCTCCAGGAAGAGGTCGACGCCTCCCGCCGTCCCGCCGCGATCAAGCGTCTCCGCCGCTACGCCGGCCTGATCGAGGGCACCCCGCCGATCGCCGATCTCGCTCGCGCGCGTCTCACGGAGGCGCTCACCGACTCCTCGCGTCTCGCCCCCTACCGCCCCGAAATCGAACAACATCTCGCCAACGCACCCCGTTACGTCGCGGGTCTCCGCCAGCTTTTCGATCGCTACGAACTCACCCAACTCGACGGCGCCACCACCGCGCTTGACACATTCGAACAACAGCTCGCCGCCTACCACGCGTGGATCCGCGCCGAAATCCTGCCGCGCGCTCGCGACGACTTTCAGCTGCCCATCGAACTCTACACCGATCACCTCAAGAACGTCGGCATCGACATCGCTCCCGCCGCTCTCATCCAAAAGGCTCAGATCGCCTACGCCGAAATTCGCAACGAGATGCAGACCATCGCCGGGCTCGTTGCCAAAGAGCGAAACTTGCCCGACGCCAACTATCGCGCCGTCATCCGCGAGTTGAAAAAAGCCCAGCTCACCCGCGAGGCGATCGAGCCATTCTACCGCGACGTCATCACCCGCATCGAAGAGATCATCCGTCGCGAACAAATCGTCGCCCTGCCCTCCCGGCCCATGATCATGCGGCTGGCTTCCGAGGCCGAAAATGCCGCTTCGCCCGCGCCTCACATGGATCCGCCGCCTCTCGTCGATAACCAGGGCGAACGCGGCACGTTCGTGCTCACCACGGGCAACCCGCCCACCGACGACTCCGCCGCCGGCGAAACCTACGACGACTTCACCTTCGAAGCCGCCGCCTGGACTCTCACGGCTCACGAGGGCCGCCCGGGACACGAGCTCCAGTTCACCGCCATGGTCGAACGCGGTGTCTCGCAAGCCCGCAGCATCTTTGCCTTCAACAGCGTCAACGTCGAAGGCTGGGCGCTCTACGCCGAAGCCGAGCTCAAACCTTTCGAACCTCTCGAAGGGCAGCTCATCGCGCTTCAATTCCGCCTCCTTCGCGCCGCCCGCGCCTTCCTCGATCCCATGCTCCACCTCGGCCAGATCACCAAGGAGCGCGCCTTCGAAATCCTCACCCAGGAGGTCGGCCTTTCTCGCGCCATGGCGCAGCAGGAAGTCGACCGCTACACGTTCCGCGCTCCGGGCCAGGCCACGTCCTATTTCTATGGATACCTGCGCCTGATGGAGCTTCGCGCCACCACCGAAATCGCCCTCGGCGCAGACTTCGACCGCCAGGCGTTCAACGACTTCATCCTTGGCCAGGGCCTCCTCCCGCCTGATGTCCTCGCCCAGGCGGTTCGCGAGGAATTCATCCCCGCCCACGCCGCGAAAAACTGATCGCCCGCGACCCTCTCCTTGGCGCACAAATTGCTAAACCTTGTCTTCATGAAAGCTCCCCGCCGTTTCGCGCTCTTCTTTGCGCTCGCCGCCCCCGCCGCGCTCCTCGCCCATCCGGGCCACGATGGCGATCACGACTTCACCTGGGATTTTTCTCACCTCGTCGCCCACCCTTTCGCCACGCTTTTCTGCGCCGCCGTCCTCGGCACCGCCATTTACGCGATCGTCCGCGCCGCCCGCTCGCGCCGCTCGAAACACGAGTAAAGCAGGCTCGGCTCCACGCCGCCGCTTCTGCATCGATTGCAGCAGCCTGGTCGCAGGCGCTTCTTTTAGCGCCTACAACTTCCGCAACTCACACCCGAGCTGCGGAAACACCCGCGTCAATCCCGCGCGGAGATCTTTCAGGGTCCGCCGCAGCCCCACCGCGTCGCGTGCAACGACCTTCACGCTCCACCCGCCTCGCCGGAGCGCACTCGCGCCGACCCACACGCCTTCGGCGTGCAGGCCTTTCACGATTTCGCGCACATCCACCCGCTCGTCGGACGGCCCCATCAACACCGCATTCGCAAAACACGCCTCGTCGCCCGATCCCGTGAACCGCGCCATCGCCTTCAACTCTCCACCGCTCTGATCCAGTCTTTCGCGCAACACCAACTCTCCGGCGACCCTCACCTCGAGTTCCACGTCCAATCGATTCCACTCCCACGCTTCTCCGTGGGCCACGCGCCCGGGCATGAGCTGATCCACAAAAAACAACGCGCCGCCGTCCTCCACCTCGACCGCCGTCACCTGCCGATACGTCGAACCGCGATGCGGCACCAGCGGCTCCGGCAGCACTTCCAGCCACCCGCCTTTCTTCACCGCGAAGCGCTGGCGACACTCCGCGTTCCCGCCGCCTCGCATCCGAAACACGCGACTCGCACTTGGCGTCGTCACCAACATCGCCGCCCCACCTTCACAAGCAATGTCCGACTCCAGCCGGTCGCCTTCGAGAATACCCGCCGTCGGATTCACGACCTGCACGAGCAGCACGCCCGTATCCACATCCCAATACGGCTTGCTCAGATGAAAGGGCGCGCGAAACGACTGCTCCGCCAGCGCCGTTCGCCCATGCTCCCTCCGCGCCGCCCGCAACCGCAGATGTCCGGAAAATTCAGCCATCGGATCGATCCATCGTTCTCGTTCTCGAAATCGTTCTCGTTCTCTCCGCCTCTTTGAACCGAGAAGGAGAAAGAGACCGAAGAACGAGAACGAATTTACGCCCTTTGCTTCGCCTCCCTGCCGAACAACACCTCCCGCTCAATCCACGCAATCACCGCCTCCAGATTGTGCTCCCGTTTCAAGTCGCAGAACAGAAACGGCCGCGCCCCGCGCTGCGCGTTCGCATCACGCTCCATCACGCTCAAATCCGCTCCGACCAACGGCGCCAGATCGATTTTATTGATGATCAACAGATCGCTAAACCGGATCGCCGGCCCTCCTTTGCGCGGGATTTTATCCCCCTCCGCCACGTCGATCACATAGATAAACGCATCCACGAGCTCCGGCGAAAACGTCGCCGTGAGATTATCGCCGCCGCTCTCCACCAGCACGACTTGCAGGTCGGGAAACGTTTCCTCCAACGCCCGGCACGCCTGCTCATTCATCGTGGTGTCGTCGCGAATCGCCGTGTGCGGACAACCTCCTGTCTCCACTCCGCTGATACGCTCCGCCGGCAGTGCGCTGTGCGTGATCAGGAACTGCGCGTCCTCCGAACAATAGATATCGTTCGTCACGACCGCCATCGAGTAGCGCTCGCGCAGCCGCTGACAAAGCTTGAGACAAAGCATCGTTTTGCCCGAGCCCACCGGCCCGCCGATACCAATTCTAGGAGGACGATTCATAGGGAAGAGAACCACAGAGGCCCAAAGAACACAGAGAATTCCTGTCCCGTTCTCCGCGTCCTCCGTGCGTCTGTGGTGAAATAGTTTTTCACGAAATAAACATTCGCGCATCTGCCGTCTCGTGCCGCGCCGCCGCGATGTCGAGCCAGGGATTGAACCAGCCGATCTCCTCGAACGCCACCCGCTCCGCCGCCGCGATCACTCCCGGCGCCTCGGCCAACACTTCAGTCAACAGCGACTGGCTCGCATTCTGCCCCAACCGCAAAAGCTTCATCGCCGCCGACACAATCGCCGCCACCGTCGAATACACGATGCCGCTCAGCATCGCCTCGCGCGGCGCGCCGACCGCGAGTGCTTCCAGCGCCGCTGACACCGACGCCGAAAACGGCCACGCGCCCGCTTTCGCCCGCGCCAGAAATTCCTTCGCGCCTTCATCCCCGCGCAATGTCGCCACCAGCTCCGCCCGCTGCCGGCCGATGTTCTCGGACGCCAACCGCGCCTCTCGCGACGTCTTCAACGCCGACGCCAACACGCAAATCTCGCCCACGCGCTTCCAATCCCGCGCGCCCAACGCGTCCCACGCCTGCACCGCAATCGGCAATTCCACGCGCTTCAACGCCGGCAACACCGCCTGAAACAAGAACTCCCGCAGCGTCGCCCGATCCCGCACCACGCCTTCCTGCACCAACCCTTCCAACCCAAACGAGTGCGCGTAGCTTCCCGTCGGATAAAACGAATCCCCCGCCTGCAACAGCGCACAAATCCACGCCGCTTCCCTCGCCGCGGAGCGCAGCCCGCTCCGACTCGTCGGCGTGAGTGTTTCACCTTCAGTGCTTGTGACTCGGCCCGAGCTCATGCGTCGCCTTCTCTCCTCTCACAAACCGCCCCGGCCGAAACACCGCCGTCGTCTCCCGAAAGGGCACATTCAACCGTTCGAAAAGTTTCCGCACCGCCGGCTCATCCGGTGCCAGCAACCGCGTCGCCTCCGCCTGCAACTCCAGATGCAAATTACCCACCGCCCACCCAATCCCCGCCGCCGCCGAAGGCGCGATCTCCAACGCCACCTCCAGCACCCGTTCCTCATTCTGCCAAACCACGTAACACGCCTCGTCCGTTTGCCAGATGACATCTCCATGCCGAAGCGGCCTCTCCAACTCGAAACCGAACTCCGTTCCATCTTCCGCAACCGCCCGCCAAACGCGCTTCGCAATCGTGATCCGATCGACTCGCAGCGCGATCTGACGCCGGCCGGCGTCGCTCCCAGGAAGAGGATTGTGGACAAGTTTTAACAAGGCGTGCCGAAAAGCACGAAGCTTGCCGCTTAAAACTGCAATCCTTCGGCCAACAAACGTGTTTGCCGAATTGCGCGCCCACCGCCCACCTCGCACAACCTTTCCATGAACCTTTCTTCGCTTCGCCGCTTGGCGCCGCAATCCTTCGCGGCCGCGGCCGGCCAGCATCTGGTTCTGTTCGCGCTTCTCGTCGGCTCCGCGATCGCCGCGATGCGACTCATTTCAACCCCGCCGACCAACGTCACCGCGATTTGGCTTCCCGGCGGGATTGCATTGATCGCCTTCCTCAAACGGCCCGGCTGGTCCGCGATTCCCACCGTCTGGCTGGCCAACTGGACGATCATGGTGATCGCCAACTCGATCTCGTTCTTCGCCTTTCGGCCCTACAGCTATCTCCTTTGCGCGGTCAACACCCTCGGCCCCGCCCTCGCATGCCTGATCTGGCAACGCTGGCTCAAGGCCGATCCTTTTCGCGACGGCGTGCAGTTTCTCAAATTCGCCTTTGGCGTCGCTCTCCTTCCCGCCGTGCTCACCGCCTGGTCGGTGATCGCGATCATCTACGCAGCCGGTTACCTGCCGAATCTCACCTGGGCGCAGTTCTGCATGCGCACCGGCATCATCACCCTTTCCAACGCACTCGGCGTTTTTCTCATCGCTCCGCTCGCGCTCGCGCCCTGGGACGCCGGCATCCTGCGAGGAGCCGTGGTCCGCATCTTCGGCCTTTGCGCGAGTCTCGCGCTCGCCGCCACCATCTGCTGGTTCAGCCTTCGCTTCGCGCCCGCGGCGATCTTTCTTTCGATCCCGCTCGCCTTGCTCGCCGCCATCCTCTCCGGCCCGCGCGGCGTCGCCGCCATCGTCCTGCTTGTCTGCGCCATCGGCTTCCACGCCACCGCGCACGGCACCGGGCCGTTTGATCTGCCCGGCGCCCTTTCGTTTTCGCCCGTATTCGCGATGGCCACGTTCGCCTTCTGTCTCGGTTTCCCGGGACTGTTCGCCGGCATCACGTTTGAACAGGTCCGCCGTCATAGCAGCGAACTCGAGACCGTCGTCGAAACTCGCACGCGCGCCCTCGCCACCGCGAAGGAAGCCGCGGAGGCCGCCGACAAAGCCAAGTCCGAATTTCTCGCCGCCATGAGCCACGAGATCCGCACGCCTATGAATGGCGTGCTCGGTTTCGCCCGACTCCTCGAAAGTTCCAATCTCGACCCCGCTCAACGCGATTACGTCGATTCCATCCTGACCAGCGGCGAAACGCTCCTCCGGCTCCTTAACGATCTTCTCGATTTCTCGAAAATCGAGTCCCACGCACTTGAGCTCGAGCAGCGTCCTTTCGATCTGCGACGCACCGTCGACGACGTCCTGCGCCTCTTCGAACCTGCCGCCGCCCAGAAGAAGCTTTCGCTCACGTGCCACATCGACGACTCCGTTCCGGCGGCCGTCATCGGCGATCCCACGCGCGTCGGACAGGTGATCGCCAATCTCGTGTCCAACGCGATCAAGTTCACCGACTCCGGCTCCGTCTCGCTTTCCGTCTCGGCGCCGGCCGGGAGCAACATGATCGAGGCGCGCGTCACTGACACCGGCATCGGCATCTCGCCGGAGCAAATGTCCCGACTCTTCCGCTCTTTCAGCCAGGCCGATTCATCGATCACGCGCCGTTATGGCGGATCCGGACTGGGTCTCGTGATTTCGCGCCGGCTCTGCGAGCTCATGGGCGGCTCGCTCGAAGCGCAAAGCCAGCCGATGCGCGGCTCCGCGTTTATCGCGCGAGTCCGGCTGCCCGCCGCGTCTCCCGAAGCGTTGCACGAACGCTCGCCCGAGTCGATCGACGCTCCTGGTCCGCTCCCGCGCCGCCTCCGCGTGCTCGTCGCCGAAGACAACGCCTTGAACCGCCGTCTCACCGCCGCCGTTCTCCAACGACTCGGCCACGAAGCGATCTTCGCCCACGACGGCGCCGAGGCCGTCGAACACGTCCGGCGCGATCGCTTCGATGTCGTGCTGATGGATCTGCAGATGCCCGAAATGGACGGCCTCACCGCCACCGCCCACATCCGGTCCGAAGAAAAAACGCACACCCGTCCGCGTCTGCCGATCATCGCCCTCACCGCCGACGCGATGGAGGCCGACCGCGATCGCTGCTTTCAAGCCGGCATGGACGACTATCTGGTCAAGCCGCTCGACCTCGTGCGTTTTCGCGCCGCGCTCGAACGCGTCGCCGATAAGACGCGCGTTCCCTGAGCCCTAAAACAAAAAATACCGCTGCGCCATCGGCAGCACCTTCGCCGGCTCGCAGGTCAGATGCTCGCCGTCCGCTTTGACCATATAAGTCTCCGGATCGACTTCGATCTTCGGCATCGCGTCATTCCACACCATGTCGCGCTTCCCAATCTTCCGCGTGCGCTTCACCGCCTCCAACGTCCGCGACAATCCCAGCTGCCCGGGCCCCGTCCCGCTGCGCAACGACGCCTCGCTCACAAACGTCAGCGATGTCCGCCCGATCGCCTTCCCCGCCGCGCCCCACTGCGGCCGATAAAACGTCGGCTGCGGCGTCGGGATCGATGCATTCGGATCGCCCATGTTCGCCCATGCGATAAATCCGCCCTTCAAGATCAGCTCGGGTTTCACGCCAAATAGCGACGGCTTGAAGATCACGATATCCGCCCATTTCCCCACCTCGAGCGATCCTACCGCATGCGAGATGCCATGCGTGATCGCGGGGTTGATCGTGTATTTCGCGAGATAGCGCAGCACCCGAAAATTATCCGCCGCTTCCAAAGTGGAGCGGGACGCCGACCCGTTCTTCGGCGCCAACTTCCCAAACTGCGTCTTCATCTTGTGCGCCGTCTGCCACGTCCGGCAAATCACCTCGCCGATCCGTCCCATTGCCTGCGAATCCGACGACATCATCGAAATCGCCCCGAGATCATGCAGCCGATCCTCCGCCGCAATCGTCTCCGGCCGAATCCGCGACTCCGCGAACGCCACGTCCTCCGGAATCTTCGCATCGAGGTGATGACACACCATGAGCATGTCCAAATGCTCATCGATCGTATTCACCGTAAAAGGACGCGTCGGATTCGTCGACGAGGGCAGCACGTTCGACTCGCCGCACACGCGAATGATATCCGGCGCATGCCCGCCGCCCGCACCTTCCGAGTGATACGTGTGAATCGCGCGCCCTTTGAACGCCCGGATCGTATCATCCACAAAGCCCGACTCGTTCAACGTGTCCGTGTGAATCGCCACCTGCACGTCGAGTTCATCCGCCACCCCGAGACAGGTATCGATCGCCGCCGGCGTCGTGCCCCAGTCCTCGTGCAGCTTCAACCCGATCGCTCCTGCCAGCACCTGCTCGCGCAGCGGTTGCGGCGTCGAACAGTTTCCCTTTCCGAGAAACCCGAGATTCATCGGAAACCCCTCCGCCGCCTCGAGCATCCGATGGATGTTCCACGCTCCCGGCGTGCACGTCGTCGCCAGCGTTCCATGCGCCGGCCCCGTTCCGCCGCCGAGCATCGTCGTCACTCCCGAGCTGATCGCCTCATCGATCTGCTGCGGACAAATAAAATGAATATGCGTGTCGATCCCGCCTGACGTCACGATGCACCCTTCGCCCGCGATCACTTCCGTGCACGCACCGACGATCATCGGATTCTTTTTCTTCGTCTCCGGATCCGGATAAACCGAACCGAGACCGCTCTGAATTCCCGGATTCCCCGCATGCCCGATGCCGACGATCCGTCCGTGCTTCACCCCGATATCCGCTTTTATGATACCGAGCAGCGGATCGAGGATCAGCGCATTCGTGATCACCAAATCGAGCGACTCCGCATCCGTCGCCGTCGACGATTGCCCCATCCCGTCGCGAATGACTTTCCCTCCGCCAAACTTGATCTCGTTCCCATAACCGCCGCCTTCCGCGATTAGGTCGCGCTCGACTTGGACGAACAGATCCGTGTCCGCGAGCCGGACCTGATCGCCGACCGTGGGACCAAACATTTCCGCATACTGGCGGCGTGTAAGTTTCAGGGGCATGGGAAAATCAGTTGGTTGAATCTGGAACTAGGAACTCAGGAAAAAGCCCAGCTGACAGCAGAGCTGCCGTAGGTTCGTTCCTGAGTTCCAGAGTTCCAGATTAAGGTTCTTACAGTCTACCGTTCACCTTGGCATTGAAGCCGTAAACTTCGCGCGCGCCCGCAAGCGCCACGAGCTCCACTTCCTTCGTATCCCCCGCCTCGAAACGCACCGCCGTCCCCGCCGGAATATTCAACCGAAACCCTCGCGCCGCCGCCCGATCGAAGCTCAACGCCTCATTCGTTTCGAAGAAGTGATAGTGCGATCCTACCTGAATCGGACGATCCCCCGTATTCGCAACCTTCAGCACCTTGGTCTCTAAATCCAGATTCGCCGCCAGCGGCCCGGCATCCTTCGCAACGATGATTTCTCCAGGAATCATAAAGCTCTCTGTGCCTTTGTGCCTCGGTGGTTCATAAAATTCATCTCAGTTCAGCGAATCGGATTATGCACCGTCACCAGCTTGGTCCCGTCCGGAAACGTCGCCTCGACCTGCACTTCGTGAATCATCTCCGCCACGCCTTCCATCACGTCGCCCAGTTTTAAAATCGTCGTCCCAAAGCTCATCAACTCCGCGACCGTCCTCCCATCGCGCGCACCTTCCATGATCTCATACGTGATGATCGCGACCGCCTCCGGATAATTCAGTTTTAAACCGCGCGCCTGACGCCTCCGCGCCAAATCCGCCGCCGTTACGATCATCAGTTTTTCGCGCTCGCGAGGGGTTAAATGCATAGGAACCAGGTTGGGTTAACCACGGATGAACACGGATAGACACTGATAACCAAACCCAATCCGTGTCCATCTGAGTCCATCCGTGGTCAAAGAAAATCAAACCTGCAAATGCTCCTTCACGACTTCGTCCGTGAGCTCCGCGATCGGCCCCGACGCCACCACCGCACCGCGATCCATCGCGTAAAACCGATCCGCCACTTCGCGGCAAAAATCCACATATTGCTCCACCAGCAGGATCGCGAGCGACCCGTCCTTCTTCAGTTCCTTCACCGCATGCTGGATTTCTTCCACCGGATTTTCCTGCAGCCCTTCGGTTTTCAGTTTCTTCAACGTGTCGCCGATATGATCGATGATCGACGGCTGAATCCCCTCCGTCGGTTCATCGAGGATCAGCAACTTCGGCCGCGTCAAAATCGCCCGCCCAATCGCCAGTTGCTGCTGCTGCCCGCCTGAAAGCACGCCGCCTTTCCGCGACAACATTTCCTTCAACACGGGAAACAATCTGAAAACCCGCTCGAGCCCCTCGCGATCCGACGCTTTTCCGCGCCCATGCACCACCAGTCCGACGTGAAGATTCTCCTCGACGGTCAAATGCGGAAAGATGTCCCGCCCCTGCGGCACGTAAGCGATTCCCCTCCGCGCACGCACATCCGGCGCAAGTTTGGCAATGTTCTCTCCGTCGAACGTCACCCCGCCATTCCGCACCGAAAGCAAACCGGTGATGCAGCGCAGCGTCGTCGTCTTGCCCACGCCGTTCCGCCCCATCAACGCGACGACTTCGCCCGCGTTCACTTCGAGGTTCACGCCGCGCAAAATGCGCGAGCCCGCGATGTCGGCTTCGACCGAGGAAAGTTGAAGCAGCGCGCTCATGAATGAACCACGGAGACACAGAGGCACGGAGAAAACCCGCCGCAAACTCCTCTTCTCTGTGCCTCTGTGTCTCTGTGGTTAACTTCGCCTTTCATCATCATCTCAATGTTTCCCGCGGCCGAGATAAACCTGCCGCACTTGTTCGTTCGCCTGCACTTCATCGAACTTTCCTTCGCATAACACGGTTCCTTGATGCAGCACCGTCACCTTCCCGTCGCGCGCGATCTGCTTCACGAAGGTCATGTCATGCTCGACCACCACGATGCTGTGCTTCTCCGCGAGACTGATCAGCAACTCGCCCGTCCGCTTCGTCTCTTCGTCCGTCATGCCCGCCGCCGGCTCGTCAACGAGCAGCAACTGCGGTTCCTGCGCGAGCAACATCCCGATCTCGAGCCACTGCTTCTCCCCGTGCGCCAACTGCCCCGCCCGCAAATCCCGCTTTGCGTCCAGCCGGATCAACTTCAACAACTCGTCGATCCGATCGCGCTGCTCCGAGGTCGTCCGGTGAAACAAGGTCCGAAACACCCCGCGCGGGCCCTTCAACGAAAGTAACAGGTTTTCGAATACGGTGTGATCGATATACACCGAGGGCGTCTGAAACTTCCGACCGATGCCCAGCCGGTTGATCTCGTATTCGTTCAACCCCACGAGGTCCGTGTCCCAACCGAACTCGATCTTTCCCGTATCCGGTTTTGTGCGACCGGTGATCAAATCGAAGAACGTCGATTTACCCGCCCCGTTCGGCCCGATCACCGTGCGCAACTCGCCGCGATTGAGATAAAAATTGAGGTTCGTGATGGCTTTGAAGCCATCGAAGGTCTTGTTCACATCCTCCACCGTGAGGATGAAGTTGGTTTTTTCCGGACCGACGTTCATGGCGTGCCTGTCGTCACCACGGGTTTTTCCGCCGCCGCCGCCGCATCCGTGGTCTCGTCGACGCGCCGACGCGAGCGGCCTTTCCACCAGGCCGAGATGCGTCCCGGCAGGCTGACCATTCCGCCGGGCAACAAGAGCACCACGACGATAAACAACCCACCCAGGATAAACAGCCATGCATCCGGATACGCGCGCGTCGCCCAGCTCTTCAACGCATTCACCGAGATCGCTCCGATGATCGGGCCGACCAGTGTCCCGCGTCCGCCCACCGCCACCCACACCACCGCTTCGAGCGATTTATCCGGCGTCATCTCCGACGGATTGATGATGCCCACCTGCGGCACGTAAAGCGCGCCGCCCACGCCCGCAATCAGCGACGCCGCCACAAAGATGAACAGCTTGAAATGCGCCGCCGCGTATCCGCTGAACAATACACGGTTCTCGCCATCGCGAATCGCCCGCTGCACGAGCCCGAGCTTCGTCTGCGACAGCCAGCGGCAGCCGAGAAACACCGCCACGAGCAGCACCGCCGTGACCACATACAATCCGCGCATCGTCGCCGGATCGCGCAGATCGTGACCGAGGATGAATTTGTAATCCGTGAACCCGTTGTTTCCGCCCATCAGCATGTCGTTGCGGAAAAACATCAGCGACGCGCCATACGTCAGCGCCTGCGTCAGGATCGAGAAATACACGCCCTTGATCCGCGACCGAAACGCCAGGAACCCGAACACAAACGCGACCACGCCCGGCAGCAGAAAAATCATCAACGCCGCGAATCCGAAACTATCGAACGGCTTCCAGAACCACGGCAGTTCGCTCCAGCCGAGAAACACCAGGAAGTCGGGAATCGGCAGCTTGTATTGCCCCAGGTCGCCGATCATCCGCATCAAATACATGCCCATCATGTAGCCGCCGAGGCTGAAGAAGAGCGCCTGCCCCAAACTCAACAGCCCCGTGTAGCCCCAGAGCAAATCCACCGAGATCGCGAGCAACGCATAGCAGAGATACTTTCCCCACAGGTTGATCGTGAAATTGCTCACGACTCCGTAGCTGTTCAGCAACGGCAGCACCACGACGAGGAACAACGCGATCACCGCGATCGCCCCAATTTCTATTTTGCGAAGCAAGGATGCGTTCATCGTCCGTTCATCCCTCGAGGCTCCGGCTCCGCGTCACAAAAATTCCCGCCGGCCGCCACTGCAGGAAGAGGATGATCGCCACCAACACCGTGATTTTTCCGAGCACCGGATTCAGCAAGATCTGCTGCAGCGATTGATCCGCCATGCCGATGCCCAGCGCCGCGATCACAGTGCCGGGAAGATTGCCCACGCCTCCGACGACAACCGTCATGAAACAATCGACGATGTAACTCTGCCCGAGCGACGGACCGACATTGCCAATCTGCGAAAGAAACGCCCCCGCGAGTCCCGCGAGCCCGCTTCCCAGTCCGAAGGTGAGCATGTTCACGCGCTCCGTCCTCACGCCCATGCACGAGGCCATGTTGCGATTCTGCATCACCGCGCGAATCAACAAACCGAGCGAGGTCCGCGTCAGCACGAGCCACACGCCGAACACAATCAGCGCCGCAAACCCGATCACGAACACGCGATTCCAACCGAAGATGATGTCGTTGTAGATCCAGTTTCCACTCAACCAGCTCGGGCTGCTCACCTGCACGTTCTGCGAACCAAACACGCTGCGGAACAACTGCTGCAGCACCATCGAAACACCCCACGTCGCCAACAAGCTTTCGAGCGGACGCCGATACAGGAAACGAATCACGCTGCGCTCGAGCAGGATTCCCATGCACGCCGCCGCCAGAAAACTGAGCGGCAGCGCGAACATGAAATAGCTCTGATACCACGCGCCCGTCGCTTTCAGGCCGGGCAAACTCATCGAAACGCCAAAGGGCGACAGCGTCAGGCCGTGCCCAAAAATATTCTGCACGACATAGGTCGTATAGGCGCCGACCGCGATCATCTCGCCATGCGCCATGTTGATCACGCCCATCAATCCAAACGTGATCGCCAGCCCCAGCGCCACGACCAGCAGGATGCTGCCCAAACTCATCCCGCGAAACAGCGTGCCGAAGAAATTGACCGTGCTGATGTGACTGTTCACCGCGTGAATCGCCGCATCCGCCGCCGCCGCGAGTTCCGTTTTCTTCTCCGCCACCGCCGCTTTGTGCGTCGCCTTCAACACATCCAGACTCGCGATCGTGTGCAGCTCGCGCAGTTCGCGGAGCGCCGCTAGTTTTACCGCATCGTCCGAATTCTTGAGCCCGATCAGCGCAATCGCCTCGCGCAATGCGCGCTGCGCCTTCGGCTCTTCCTCAATCTTCGCCCGCGCCTCCAACGCCGGAAGTTTGTCCACCTGCTGTCCCAACCCGAAGGTCTGGATCGCGCGAATCCTCCGCTGCAGATCCGGATTCGCCAAATCCGCCACGTCCAGCACCGCCTTGAACGCCCTTCTCAACGCCGACGTGTGCTCCACCGCCTTCAACGTCGCCGCCGCCAGCCGCATCGGCCGCCCGTTCGCATCGACCAGCGGTTCGCCGTTATCGACGCGCACCGCCGCTTGCGCCCCCGCCGCGTCCTTTTCACCGGAAAGTTGAACGACGATGCGTTCGCCGTCCGCCGGCGTGTAAACAAACAACGCGTCCTCCCGCCATGCCGCCAAGACCGGCGCGATCGCCTCATCGCCCTCGCCGACCAGCGTGTTGATAAGTTGAATACGTTCCTGCGTCCCATCCACGAGCGCCGCGCGCGCGATGGTCTGACGCGCCGTGCTTTCCGCGGCCATGGCCGGCGCGCTCAGCAGGGAGAGAAAGATTAAAAGACGAACCGTGAAAGACACGTAGGGGAAATTGAATTTCTATCGTGAAGACAAAGGAGGCGGGTCCCTTTCAGAACCCGCCCCGTGAATAGCAATCAGCGGGCCAACTTTGCCCTGCTTTCCCGCCATCCGCGCCGCCACGGACGAACCCGCGACGGCACGCATGACGAAGCAGGTTGCTTACTTGAACTTACCCTTGAGCCAGGGCTCGCCGTAAACGTTGTCGAACGACTTCACGATCTTGAACTGACCGTCGGCGCGGGTCTCGCCGATATAGACGTTCTTCGTGAGGTGCATGTTGGGCTGGGTCGTGACCTTGCCGCCAGGACCATCGAACGAGATCCCGCTCTTCCACGCCGCGCGCACCGCGTCGACGTCGAATGTGCCGGCCTTTTCCACCGCGGCTTTCCAGAGGTAAACACCGACGTAGCTCAACACCATCGGTGAGCAGGTCACGCGGCCTTCCTTCTCGATGCCGGGGACGTTCGTCGCCTTCAGCCATTTCTGGAAGTTCGCGACGAATTGCTTGTTCGCCGGCGTGTCCAACGACTGGAAGTAGGTCCAGCAACCGAGCTGGCCCACGAGCTGATCGGCCGGCAGACCGCGGAACTCGTCTTCCGAGATCGAGAACGAAACGACCGGGCAATCTTCCGCGGTCAATCCCGCCGCCGCGTATTCCTTGAAGAAGGGAACGTTCGTGTCGCCGTTCAACGTCGAGATCACGCACGCGTCGCCCGACGCCGCGAACTGCTTAATCTCCGCCACGATCTGCTGATAATCGGTGTGACCGAAGGGCGTGTATTTGCCGGCGGAGATGATCTTGCCGGAATCGTCCTTGCGATAGCCGCCGCCGATGTTCTCGAGCGGCACGCCTTTGCTGAGGAGATACTCGAGCAGCACGAGATTCGTCGTCTGCGGATAAACATAGTCCGTGCCGAGCAGGTAGAACTTCTTTTTGCCTTCGGCCAGATAGTAGTCGACCGCCGGCGTTGCCTGCTGATTCACGGCTTCGGCCGTGTAGGCCACGTTCTGCGACTCTTCTTCGCCCTCGTATTGCACGGGATAAAAGAGGAGGCCGTTGTTCTTTTCATAGACGGGCAAAACGGATTTGCGCGAAACCGACGTCCAGCAGCCGAACGTCACGGCCACCTTGTCTTGCTCGAGCAGCTGCTTCGCTTTCTCGGCAAAGAGCGGCCAGTTCGACGCGCCGTCGACCACGACCGGCTCGATCTTTTTTCCGAGCACGCCGCCCTTGGCGTTGATCTCGTCGAAGGTGAACAACAGCACGTCACGCAGCGATTTCTCGCTGATCGCCATCGTGCCGCTGAGGGAGTGAAGAACGCCGACCTTGACGGTGTCGGCTGCGCGCGCGGAGCCGAGCAAAGCGCCCAGAGCGAGAGCTCCGACGCCGAGGAGTTGGGTGGTTTTCTTGATCATGACTGAGGGATTGCGAACTTGGGCGGGGCGTCCGGACACGGCAGTGGCCAGGCACCTCCGCAGAGGAGATGAAGAAGGAGAAATTGCGGGGTGGGAGCGGCGCCGCGTCCCACGCCGCGACGCCGGG
>JAEZGX010000038.1 GCA_023416735.1 Verrucomicrobiota bacterium
GGGGGCGCCCCCCCCCCCCCCCGCGCCTCGTTCCGCGGGTTGCCGCTCGGCTCACAACATCATGAACGCCACCGCCAACAGCACCGTCGGCGTGAACGCTCCGAGGAACAGCCCCACCGGCGACACACCATTTGGGAAGAACTTCTGCAGGATCGCCTGACCCGCGGGATTCGGCGCATTCGCGATCACGGTTAAACCACCGCCTGTCACGGCGCCCGCGACCACTGCATACTTCAACTCCTCCGTGAATCCGGGGACAAGCGTCGCGAGATAAGTGATCGCCGCATTATCGTTCACCGCCGTGAGCGCCGTCGCCCCCAGGAAGAGCGGCACTTCGCCCAGGCTCTTCAACACCGGCTCGATCCACCAAGCTTGCAAGCCGCCGTGGATCACGAGTCCCGCGAGAAAGAATCCCACGAGCAACGGTCCTCGCAAATCCACCCGGCTCTGGTGGTGCGCCGTCGCTTGCGCAAACGCCAGGAAGAAAAGGAAACCACCCACGAAGAGCGCGGGGAAATGCGCAACGAACACCGTCAACGCCATGAACCCGATCTGCACCATCGTAATCCACGCCGGCACCGGCCCGCGACCGCGTTCTTTCGTGTCCTCCGCCCCGAACGCGGCGCGTGCCTTGTCGAGCGCGGCAAACTCCTTCCGAAAGATCACATAGTAAAGCAGCGTCGCCCCCACGATTCCTATCAGCGCCTTCCAGCCGAAATGCGTGAACATATACGGCGTGTCCCAGCCCCAGGGCGCCGCTACCATCAAGACCGGCGGCGCCGCGAAATGCGTGAATGTCCCACCCACCGACACGTTCACAAACAGCAATCCAAGGGTCGCGTAGCAGAACTTCGAAGACGGCTTCAGACGGTAAAACTGCCGCGCCAACAATAGCGCCCCGATCGTCATCGCCGCGGGTTCCGTAATGAAAGAGCCCAGCACCGGCGCGATAATCAAAATCGAGAGCCACCACGCCGCCGTCGAGCCCTTCCCCAGCGACGCGACCGCCTTCAAACATTGCTCGGCAAACAACAGCACCGGTCGGGTCGACGCCAATGCCATGATCACCACGACAAACATCGGCTCCGTGAAATTCACGCGATGCCCGATGTAATCGACCACCGTGCCCCAGCCTTTGAACCAGCTGATCGCCCCGATCAACACGACCACCCAGATGCCGAACACTGCCTCCACTTCACCGAGAAAGTGCAGCATCTGCCCTTTGAAACTCACCTCGTCCGGCTGGTCGTCGTCATTCCGATCGCCCCGCGGCTCCGCACGCTCTCTCAACCTCTTCGCATGCGCCTCTTCCACCTCATGCGCCCAATGCCGAAACTTCGCGGTCAAAAACGTATGGATGATCGCGCAGAGAAAGATCAACGACGCGACCAGGTTGAACGGCTCCGCTTCGATGCGGGAACGCAGCACGTCCAGCACTCCGCCGCTTTCATCGACATAGCTTTCGAGGGGACGCGGAAACGGCGGTCCGTCAGCGTCCAGTTCCGCGGCTGCGTTCGCACTCGCGACCCACAGCCCAAGAATCACCCACCCAAGGATAGCGAAGCGTGAAAACGATGAACGGCTTAGGCGCATGGTGGCAGGCAAACTTCGCCACCATGCTTGGCAAGCCCGAGCTCAGATTTCCGCTGCTGTTTTCGATGTGGAGGCGCGGTGCCTCCCCGGGATCGCCGATCAAAACGTATGCACGACGAGCCCCGACCTCAGCTTGGGTTCGAACCACGTGCTCTTCGGCGGCATGATCTGTCCGGCATCCGCAATATCCATCAACTGCTCGATCGTCACCGGATACATCGAAAACGCGACCCCGCCATCCTCGTCGACGCGTTTCACCAACTCGCCCGTGCCACGAATTCCTCCGACGAAATCGATCCGCTTGCTCGTGCGCGGATCGTCGATCCCCAACACCGGCGCCAGCAGTTTGTCCTGCAGCAAACTCACATCGAGTCGCGACACCGGATCCGCATTCGGCTCGGCCTTCAGCTTCAATCCATACCACTTCCCGCCGAGATACATGCTCGCATCACCGACCGCACTCGGCGTGGGCGCCGCATTTTCCGTGAGCCCAAAACGAGCCTTCACTTCGGCCAAAAAGGCCTCGGGTGTGCGTCCGTTCAAATCGAACACGATTCGATTATACGGCAAAATCTTCAGCTCGCTCGCAGGAAACAGCACGCAAAGGAACCAGTTGTAATCCTCCTGTCCGGTGTGCTGCGCATTCCGCTCGCGCCGCAGCCGCGCCACTCGCGCCGCACTCGCCGCGCGATGATGCCCGTCCGCAATATACGTCGCCGGCACGCGGCCAAACGCCTCCACCCACTTCGCCGGCTCCGCGACGCGCCACAGCGTATGACGAATCCCGTCCGGCGCCGTGAAATCGTGCACCGGCGCTTCCTGCACCTTCTGATTCACCAAGGCCGTCACTCCCGCTTCATCGCGATAGGTCAAAAACACCGGCCCGGTGTTCGCACTCAGCGTATCGATCAACTTCGTGCGATCGTCCTCTTTGTCCTTCCGCGTCTTCTCGTGCTTTTTGATCAGCTCCGCGTCGTAATCCTCCACGTTGCACAACGCCACCAGCCCGCGCTGCACGTGCGGCCCCATCTGCTGCTGGTAAACATACACGCTCGGTCCCGCTTCGCGCACCAGCACGCCGTCGCCCTGCAACCTGTCGAAATTCTTCCGGGCCGTCGTGTAGACGATTTCTGAATACGGGTCCGTGTCGCGCGGCAGCCCGATCTCCGCACGGTCCACGTGCAGCAAGCTGTGCGGCTTCCCTTCGGCCAGCGCCGCCGCTTCCGCCGTGTTGACGACGTCATAAGGCACGCACGCCACTTCGGGCGCGAGCGCGGGTTGGGGAACAAGACCTTGGAAAGCACGAATGCGCATGGGAAAAAAAGGAGGTTGAGGATTGTCCGCTCAATACACGGAAGACACGGAAAAAATCCCCAACCCGCGTCATCCGCAAACTTCCCACCCGCCGCGCCCGCCTCCGCCCACGAAAAAGCCCCCCGTTTCCGGAGGGCTTTTGAAATGAGTGTCGTTTCTCTTCGCTGGGCGCCGCTTACTTCCGACCGCGCTTGAACTTCGAGGTGAACTTCTCGACGCGTCCCGCGGTGTCGACCAGGCGCTTTTCGCCGGTGTAGGCGGGATGCGAGTCCGACGTCACGTCGCGCACCACGATGAAATATTCCACGCCGTCGATCGACTCCTTGCGGGCCGACTTCATCGTGGACTTGGTAAGAAAACGCCGGCCGGTTCCGATATCGAGGAAGCAGACGTTGTTGAGAGTGGGATGGCCTTCGGCTTTCATGGCTCGTCAGTGGGAGGTTAGCCTTGGCGCGCCTTGTAACGCGGCTCGACTTTGTTGATCACGTAGATCTTGCCCTTGCGGCGCACCACCTGGCAGGCCGGGTGACGCTTCTTCGCCGATTTGATGGAGGAAACGACTTTCATAAAAGAGGTGAAAACAGAGACCGCCTCTTCCCCTGTCAACCCCCGTTTCTCCGCATTCAATGTAGGGCGGGGTCTCCCGCCCCCCGCCGTCTTCAATTCAAACTCGTATCTTCCGGTTCACCCGCCAGCAGCCGCCACTCCTGCCCCATTCCTCCCAACACCTCCCGCCACATCGCGTCGCCGGGCGCATGCGCCAACAACCCCTCGGGCACATCCGTCACAATCCACGTATTCTGACGCAGTTCGCCTTCCAGCTGTCCACCCGACCAGCCCGAATAGCCCAAAAACGCCCGCAGCTGCGTCCCGTCTTCCGTCGCCAGCTGCATCGCTCGATCCGGCTCCACGCCGAAATGCAGCCGAAATCCATCCGGCTGCGGCTGCCACGCCACCAACAACAGCTGCTCCGTCTGCACCGGTCCGCCCGAAAAGATCGGCACTCCTGCCAGTTCTCCCAGCGCAAAATCCCCGCTTAATTCCCCCAACCGCTTCTTCAACGGGCGGTTCAACACCACCCCCATTGCCCCGTCGCCATTGTGCACCGACATCAAGATCACCGTGCGCCGAAAATTCGGATCCTTCAGCGCTGGATGCGCCAGCAACAGCGAACCCGCCAAACTCTCCTTCTGGACATCACGTCGTTCGCGCATGGCTGATGGGACCGCTATCCCTACTGCCCCGCGACGCTTCCGTCAAAATCACAGCTGCAAAATCTTTATCCCCGCATCCGCCATCATCGGCGCCACCAGCGGATCATTGTTGTAATCCTGCCGATACCGAATCTCCGCAATCCCCGCCGCCGCCAGGATCTTCACGCAGTTGATGCACGGATAATGCGTCACATACGCCACGCAGCCTTCCACCGAGCTCCCGCGCCGCGCCGCATCCGCGATCGCATTCTGCTCCGCATGCACCGTCGCCTGCTCGCGGCCGTCGCGCAGCCGCGACACATGCGGCGTCCCAGGCAAAAACCCATTATAACCCGCCGCCACGATCCGGTTCTTCCGATCGCCTCCGGTCACAATCACGCACCCGACGTGCAACCGCTCGCAATTCGATCGGGTCGACAACAACACCGCCGTCGCCATGAAATACTCGTCCCACGAGGGACGATGCGGAAACTTCTCCGCCGCCTGCGCGATCAAATCCACCGGACCGGGAATCTCGTTCATCGAAGTCCGCCGACCGTGAACTTCCCCACCCGCGCGCGCAACCTTCGTCTCGTTCGGCACACTGTAATCGCAGTTTCCGCTCCGCCCGCCTCATGCCGCGCACGATTCAGCCCGAATTGCTCGACTCGCTTCCGCCGGATCACCCCGACGCGCTGCACAACCGCCGCGATCTCCGCCTCACCAACCGCGTGATGGGCAACCACCGCTGGATCGCGAAAACCCTTCCTTCACTTCTTCAGTCCAACGATCGCGTCCTCGAACTCGGCGCCGGCACCGGCGAACTCGCCACCCTCCTCGAATCGCGCGGCATCGCCGTCGACGCTGTCGATCTCTGGCCGCGCCCCCACACGTTTCACGCCGCTCGACGCTGGCATCAGGCCGACCTCCGCACATTTCGCGACTACAACGATTACACCGTCTTCGTCGCCAACTTGATCCTTCATCAATTCAACGACTCCGAACTCGCTCATCTCGGCGCCGCCCTCGCTCCTTCCGCCCGCGTCATCGTCGCTTGCGAGCCCGCTCGTCGCCGCAGTTCTCAATTTCTCTACCGCGCGTTCGCTCCGCTTTTCGGCGCCAACCGCGTCAGCCTCCACGATGCCCACGTCAGCATCGACGCCGGTTTCCGCCGTGACGAACTTCCCCGCACCCTCGGCCTCGACGCCGCCCACTGGCAAGTCCGCTGCGGCCCCGCCGCCATCGGCGCTTATCACCTTGTTGCCGTTCGCCGCCCATGAATGCCCGCCGCCCCATCGAAATCGTCGGCGGCGGCCTCGCTGGCCTGAGTCTCGGCGTCGCGCTCCGTCGCGCCGGCGTCGAGGTCACGCTTTTCGAAGCCGGCAATTACCCCCGCCACCGCGTCTGCGGCGAATTCATCGCCGGTCTTCCCTCGCACACCCGCAACCGCCTTCAACTCGATTCTTTTCTCGCCGATGCCTCGCTCAACCGCGAGGTCGCCTGGTTCTCCCGCTCTTCCTTCTCGCGTATCCAAAAACTCCCTTCGCCCGCATTCGGCCTGAGCCGTTACGCGCTCGATGATCGCCTCGCCGACGCCTTTGTCTCCGCCGGCGGAAACCTCCTCACCCGCACTCGCGTTTCCTCATCGGCCGACGCTCCCGGTCGCGTCTTCACCACCGGCCGCCGCCGTTCCGCGACTCCATGGATCGGCCTCAAGCTCCACGCCCGCAATCTTCCTCTCACCCGCGATCTCGAAGTTCATCTCGGCGACCACGCCTACGTCGGCCTCGCCCGCATCGAAAATCACCGCGTCAACATCTGCGGCCTTTTCCGCCGTCGTCCGCTCCGCGCGACCGGCGCCGCGCTCCTCCTCGCCTATCTCGACGCCGCCCGTCTCTCTTCGCTCGCCGAACGTCTCGCTCGCGCCTCACTCGATTCCGCGTCGTTCTGCGCCGTCGCCGCCATCGATTTCGACCGACATGTTTCGCGCACCAACGACGTTCGGCTCGGCGATGCCTGCGCCATGATCGCCCCGTTCACCGGCCACGGCATGGCCATGGCCTTCCAGAGCGCCGAACTCGCTCTCGACCCTCTGCTCGCCTATGCCCGCGGCGAATCCTCCTGGCCCGACACCCGCCGTGAAATCCACCTCGCGCTGCGCCGCCGGTTTTCGCTCCGCCTCGCATCCGCGCGAGCACTACACCCGTTCCTTCTGCGCCCGTCCCATCAGCGCTGTCTTTCCCTCCTCAATCGCGCGCGCCTTCTCCCGCTCCGCCCTCTCTACGCCGCACTCCACTGAATGTTTCTCCACGCCCTCACCACGGTCGTTCCGCCGAACTCCTTCACGCCTGCCGATTGTTGGTCGGTTGCCCAGCTTTCTCCCGTGCGCGATCGCCTCAGCCGCAAGTCTCAGTTCATCCTCCGCACCATCCTTCAAGGCGACCACGGCATCGCCAAACGCCACTTCGCCACGTCCGATCTCGAACACGTTTTCGATCTCTCGCCCGACGAGCTCAACACACGCTTCCGCCTCGAAGCGCCCGCGCTCGCCAGCCGCGCCCTCACTCCAGCTCTCGATCAACTTAAGCTGCGTCCCACCGACCTCGACGCGCTCCTCATCTGCACCTGCACCGGCTATCTCTGCCCCGGACTCACGAGCTACGTGGCCGAACAACTCGGTCTCCGCTCCAACGCCCTTCTCCAAGATCTCGTCGGCCTCGGTTGCGGCGCCGCCATTCCGATGCTGCGCAGCGCCAGCCACGTGCTCGCCGCCCATCCCCACGCCACCGTCGCCTGCGTCGCCGTCGAAATCTGCTCCGCCGCCTTCTACCTCGACGACGATCCCGGCGTCCTCATCAGCGCCTGCCTCTTCGCCGATGGCGCCGCCGCCTCGATCTGGCGCGCCCAACCTCCCCCCGACGCCCACCCACTCCGCGCCTTCGATTTCGACACGCATCACGTGCCCGCCGAGCGCGACAAACTTCGCTTCGAACAGCGCAACGGCAAACTCCGCAATCTTCTCCACCGCTCCGTTCCGGAACTCGCCTCCGCCGCCGTCCACGAACTCTGGTCCCGTCGCGGCCCTCGCGCCGTCTCGCGCGTTATCACGCACACTGGCGGACGCGATGTCCTCGACGCCATCGCACCCGTGGTCGCCCCGCACTCGCTCCACGCGAGCCGTGAAGTCCTCCGCGATTACGGCAACATGAGCAGTCCTTCCGTCCTCTTCGCCCTCGATCACGCCCTTCGCGAAGAACCACCCAATGGTTCCGGCGACTTCTGGCTCGTTTCTTTCGGCGCCGGCTTCAGCGCCCACAGCTGCCGCATCGGTCTCGGCTAAAATCTTGCTCGTGCTCGTAATCGTGCTCGTGCTCGATTGCCGCGTTCGATCACGAGCACGAGCAAGATCACGAGCACGCTCCGTCCCATGCCCAAACTCCAAGACCTCGTCACTTACGCCGATCGCCTCACGCGCCGCTCCGCTTTCGAAGACGCCCCTGGCGCGCGCAACGGCCTCCAGGTCGCCAACCGCGGCACCGTTTCCAAGATCGGTGCCGCCGTCGACGCTGGTCTCATCCCTTTCCAACGCGCGGTCGAAGCCGGCGTCGATTTTCTCATCGTTCATCACGGGATGTTCTGGGACATGCCCCGCCCGATCACCGGCCCTGCCTACGATCGCCTCTCCACGCTCATAACGGGCAACTGCGCGCTCTACTCCAACCACCTTCCCCTCGATTCTCATCCTCGCATCGGCAACAACGCCCTCCTCGCTCGCCAACTCGGCCTCACCGCCACTCGCGGTTTTCTCCCCAACGCGGGCGGCGACATCGGACGCATCGCTCTCGCAGGTCGTCTCACCCGCGCCGCCCTCCGCGCTAAACTCGAAAAACTCTACTCTCGCGTGATCGCGATCGAATACGGCTCGCCCACCCCGCGCGAGATCGCCTTCTGCAGCGGCAGCGGCAACAGCGCGGTTCCCGTCCTTCGTGATGCCGGCGTGGATACACTCGTTACCGGCGAACTTCGCGAAGAGTGGTTCAACCGCGCCCAGGAGGATAAACTCAACCTCTACCTCTGCGGCCACTACGCGACCGAGGTCCACGCCGTTCAGGCCCTCGCCGCCAACCTCGCGAAAAAATTCAACCTTCCGTGGGAGTTCATCGCCACCGATAATCCGCTTTGACGCGAACTGCCGGACGCCGCTCCGTCGACACCGCGGGTTCAGACGCAAAAATCCTTCTTTCCCCTTTCGTGTATTTCGTGTGTTTCGTGGTGATCCGCTCCCCTCGATGAAACGTCTCGCCATCCTCAACGGCCCCAACCTCGACCGCCTCGGCAAACGCGAGCCCGAGATCTACGGGCGCGCCACCCTCGCCGACCTTGAGCACGCTCTTCGCGCCGAATTCTCCTCCGCCGCCCAGCTCGAGTTTTTCCAATCGAACCACGAGGGCGCGCTCATCGACAAAATCGCCGCGCTCGCCGAAGCGAAATTCGACGGCCTCGTCCTTAATGGCGCCGCTTTCACGCACACGAGCGTCGCCCTCCGCGACGCCCTCGCCGGCTCCGGCCTGCGCTGCGTCGAGGTCCACATTTCCAACATCTACAAGCGCGAGGAATTCCGCCATGTTTCCCTCACCGCGCCCGTGTGCGTCGCCGTCATCACCGGACTCGGTCTCGAAGGCTATCACGCTGCCGTTCGCTTCCTGCTGAAATCGTGATGTCGGTCGATTCGTCCCCGCGCGACGTTCGGCCATCGTTCGCGCCCGCTCCCGAAGGCCACGCCTGGATCGTCTGCCACACCAAACCGCGCTGCGAAAAAAAATTCGCCGCGCTCATGAGTGCCGAGCGCATGTCGCACTACCTGCCTGTCGTCTCGAGCGTGCGAAAATACCAGTCGCAAACGAAGCGCTTCACCAAGCCGCTCTTCGCCGGCTACGTCTTCGCCTGCGTGCCCGACGACCGCAAAGCCCGCATCTACCAGCAAGACCTCCTCGCTCGCGCCATTCCCATCGACGACGAAGCGCGCTTCCTCCGTCAGCTCGAAGACGTGAAACTCATCGTCGCTTCCGGCTACGAGCTGTCCGTCATGCCGCTTCTTTCCCGCGGCCGGCGCGTGAAAATCGTTGGCGGTCCGCTGCATGGCCTCGAGGGTTTCGTCGACGATCCATCGAACCCCCGCGGAATCGTGCTGTCCGTTGACGTGCTCCGCCAAGGCCTCCTTGTCCGAGTCCCCGCCGAGAGCTTGGAAGCTCTTCCCTAGCGTGGTGTTCTAGAGATAGTCCGTAATTTATTCTGCCACTGTCAGCGTAGCGAAGATTCCCTCTATGCGTCCGCCTCGCGTCGCCGCACCCCGCGGCCGGCCGTTTCCCGCGCCCCGCTAAACCCCTTCTCACGCTTCATGCCCGCTACTCGTCACCCTTTGCTCCAGACCGTCCTCTTCTTCTTGAGCATCGCCGCAGCCGCGCCGCTTTCCGCTGCGACCCTGCCCCCGCAGGAAGAGCCGGCGCCCCGACCCGGCGACGACGCTGATCCTTCTCCCGCCGCCCGCGTGCTCGCCATGCCGCGCGAAGCCTTCGACTCCTCGCGCCGCGCCCTCGCCAGCTTCATCGATAATCTTCCCGAACTCCCCGACCTCGGCCTGCCGAACTTCGATCGTTCCGGCGATTTCCGTCTCTATCTTCGTCCCCGCTTCGGCGATCTGCGCGACGAGGATTATTTCCGCATGCTCGTCGGCGCGCGCGTGAAGGTTAGCGAGCGTCTCGAGAGCAGCGCGGAGATTGGCACTTATGTCACCAACGGCCTCCGCGACTACGCCGGCAACGGCCTCTACCAATTCCGCACCGGCCTCAAATACGAGTTGGCCACGTCTCCCGACGAGGGCTGGTCCTTCGGCCTCGATTGGGTCACGCCCGTCAGCCGTCCCCCGCTCAACATCACCGACGGTCTTCGCCACACGCTGCCTTACGTCACCTACACGCGCACGCTTTCCCCCAAACACTCTCTCGTCGGCTTCGTCACGCTCGGCGCTGACTTCATCGATCACACGAGCCTCCCCGAATACCTCGCCGAAAATCAACTTCGCGCGAACAATCTCATTCTCACGCTCGGTATCGCGCGCGAATGGCGCCGGATGCACGTCATCATTCGCGTTTTCGACGCCAACACCGCACCTCTTAGCGGCGAATCCGAAAACGTCTTCGGCATTCGTCCCAGCATCGGCGTCCCCATTCTTCGCCGTCCCGACGGCTCTCCGCGCGCCACGGTCACATTCGAAACTCGCGCTGTCTGGGGCCCCGACGGTTTCGAAACCGGACTCAACACTCGCGTCCGCTTCGACATCCGTTACCGCCGCGGCGGCGAGTAGCCGCGTCCGATCGGAGGGAGCGCGGTGGCCTCGCTGCGCTTTTGAAAGGATGCGCCTTCGCCCCTCCCTTTATCCCCACGTCATCCAGACAATCTTCCCAAGGTGCATCGTCGCGCACGCCGCCAAGGCCGCCACGACGTCGTCCATCACCACTCCCCATCCCGCCGGCAGATCCTGCAGCCGTTTTATTCCAAACGGCTTCAAGATATCAAACACCCGAAACAGCCCCAGTCCGATCAACAACAGCGCCCACTGCGGCACCACCCCCATCAGCGCCGGCCAACCGAGGAAACACAGCGGCATCGCCACGAATTCGTCCAGGATCACCTGACCCGGATCGCGCTTCCCCAATCGAAACTCCGCCTCTCCGCACAACGCCACTGCCAGATACACGCCGACCGCGCTAAAGATCAGCGCGGCCACCGGCCCGAGCGGATGGAAGAACACCGTGAAATAAAGCAACCCCGCGACCGAGCCCCATGTTCCGGGCGCCGGCAGCTTTCGCCCCACCGGTCCCAACGTCGCACACGTCAGGACCGTTTTCGTCGGCAAAAACCTCGGCCAGATCGGCTGCCTCCAACGCATCGTCTCAACTCATCACCACGTGACCGTGCCGCCGGAAATACGTCGCCCCCGAGGTGATCGTCAGCACCGCCGAAAACGCATACAGCCCGATGCCTATCCAGTTTACGGATACAACCCACCAGGCCTGATCCCCCTGAAACAGCTCCGCAAAATCACGCCCAAACATCCGTGAGCCCAACAGCCAGCCGATCGCATTGAGTTGGATGAAGGTCTTTATTTTCCCACCCGCATCCGCCTCCACCACGATCCCCTTCGCCGCCGCTGCCATTCGCAATCCCGACACCACAAACTCCCGGCACAGGATGCACAACAGCGCGACCATCGCCTCGATCTGGTGCCCCATGAAGTAATTCCCGTTCACCAGCGCGATCATCACGCCGAGCACCATCACCTTGTCGATGACCGCATCCATGAACCGCCCGAAATTCGACACCTGACCGCTCTCGCGCGCCAGTTTCCCATCGAGCCAGTCCGTCAACGCTGCCGCGATGAACAACCAGAACGCCAGCGTCGCCGCCCACTGAAATTCGGCATACATCAACGCCACAATGGCGAACATCGCCGGCAGTCGGGAAAAGGTCAGGATGTTCGGTAGGTTCATGCGAAGCGAAGACCCGCCAACCACACGCCAATCCGGGCCGATGGCAATAGCAGACACCCCGCGCCTCGTGTAGGGCGGGCTCTCCCGACCCCGCCGTCGCACCGCACAAAACCTGCATCGCCGCCTGCTCGCAAAACGCCTCGCCCCAAAAACCGCATCGCCACACCCCGACCGTTTCCCTTTCCTCCCCGGCACATCATGCGCCACTGCCTCTACCCTGGCACGTTCGACCCCATCACCTACGGGCACCTCGACGTGCTCGCCCGCGCCGCCAAGCTCTTCGATCGCGTCACCGTTTCGATCGCCGAAAACGCCGGCAAAGGTCCGCTCTTCTCTGCCGCCGAGCGCATGGAGCTCATCAAGCCCAACGTCGCCCATCTCTCCAACGTCAGCGTCACGTCCTTCTCCAATCTGCTCGTCGAGTTCGCCGTCTCGCAAAACGCCATCGCCGTCATCCGCGGCCTTCGCGCATTCTCCGACTTCGAATTCGAATTCAACATGGCGCTCATGAACCGCCACCTCGAGCCACGCATCGAAACGATCTTCGTGATGCCCAACGAGCAGTTCAGCTACACCAGCTCCTCGCTCGTAAAACAGGTGGCCAAGTTCGGCGGCGACGTCACCCACTTCGTCCCTCCCAACGTCGCCGACGCCCTCAAAGCCGCCTACGCCCGCTAAAGCGTTTGCATCAGAACGGCGGTCATCTCAGCGGACCACTCCGTAGTCTCTCTGTCTCGCGCTCAGATCGGTGCTCGTTCGTGCCCCTTCGTGTCGTTTCGGGGTTCACAAAAACACGCCTCCGGCCCGACTCGCCGACGGCGTCAAAGCAGGTGAGTGTATTCACTTTGCTCTGACGCCGCTCCGCCCCGCTCAAAGCGATTTCCGCAAGGCCCGCGGCACATTCGCTCCGGGGCCGGCGCTTTCGTCACGATCGAGCTCCGCGAGAAACTCGATCAAGTCCCGCAGCTCGGTCTTCGTCAGGACCACGCCGTAGATCTCCGGCATCGACGAGGGCGCGCTTTCCCGCGTAGCGATATCAGCCTTCTTCACTTCCGTGACTTTCCCATCGGCGTCGCGCAACCGCACGCTTGTGGACGTTTCCTCCGCCACCGTTCCGCCCACGACGCCCCCCGATTTCAACGTCACGACGATGCTGTCGTAACCGGGCGCGATCGTCGCATTCGGTTTCACCACCGCTTCCAACAATTGCTCGCGCGTCATCTGCTTGCCCACCGAGCCCAGCGGCGGACCGGCATCACCGCCGCCACCGCCAGCCGTATGGCAGCGCACACACGCCATCACCGGCTGCCCCCAGAAAATCCGCGCTCCCGCCCGCGCGTTGCCACCTTCCAACGCCACGCGGTAAGGCGCCAGCGGATCGGTGCTGCTCGCCAGCGCCGCTTCGCGTTGTTCAAGCGCCCGTTTGATCTCCGCATTCTCGCGCTTGGCCGCCACGTCGAGCAGTTCAAGCTGCGCCGCAGCCGGAATCTTTCCTTGCTCCAGCTTCGCCAATTGCTCCTTCAACAATCGGTCCGTCGAAGGATGGGTTGAAGACGCGAGCGCTTTGTAAGCCGCTTTCTGCTCTTCTCCGTTCCCTTCCTTCACCAGCCGCTCGAGTAAGGGCGCCGCCGTCTCCGGCGAAATCCGCGCCGCCACCGGCAGCGCCGCCAATCGCAACGCCGGGGCATCCGATTCCCCGGCGAGCTTCACCAAATCCGCAACACGCGGATCCTTCAACTCGTCCAACGCATTGAACGCCGCCGCCCGCGCTTCGCCCGTCTGGGTCGAATCGCGCACCACCGCCACCAGCGTATCCGCCGCGCCACGACCTTCCAGCGCCTTCACCGTCGCCAGCGCCGCCAGCTGCACTTCTTCCGGCGATCCCGCTGCAAACAATGCCGGCATCGCTTGCTCGATCGCCCGACGCGCCACCGCGACGTCGCGCACATTCGTCTCCAGCGGCCGGAAAACGCCCGCCACGCGATCGCGCGCCGGCGGCTTGGGCCAAAGCGCGAGCTGCGCCAGCGCTTCCGCCCGCAGCTTCGGCGATCCTCCGTTCCGCGCCGCATAGCTCGCCAGCGCCGTCGCCTGCTCCGGCTGCCCCAAACGGAAATTGGCGTTGATCACCCGCAACATCGTCGGCTCGTCCGCCACTGGATTTGCCAGCACCGACGCGAGCTCGGCCATCGCTCCGTTGATCGGCGCATCGTTGATCGCGATCGCCGCTTCGCGCACAATCCCGCGATCCGCATCGCGAAGGAAGAGCGCGATCTCCGGCCGACCAAGTCGACGCAGCGCCAGCAACACGCCCATCCGCACCGCCCGCGAATCCGAACGCGCCGCGTCCGCGAGCGCCGCCAAATTATTCGAACCGGCCAACCCCATCACGGCCGCATGCCGCAGGTATTCGTCTTCGTCGTTGTTCTCCTTCAACAACGCAAGCAGCGGCTCCGCCGCTTCCGGCCGCTTCAATTTGCCCAGGCTCTGCGCCGCAAAAAATCGCACGCGCGCACTTTCATCCTTCAACCGCGCCACGAGATCCTCGAACGCTTCCGCCACTTGATGATCGCCCAGCAGTTTCGCCGCCTGCGCCCGCACTTCCGGATCGCGGTCCGCGAGGAGCGGTTTGATCTCCGCGATCGCCTGTCGGTGCTTCGTCGCCAACTGACCCAAGCCCCACGTCGCATGCCAGCGCGCATACGCCGAGCCCTCGCCCTGCTTCAACACCTGCAAAAATCGCGCGATGCTTTCCGCTCCGCGTTCCGCCAAGGTGAACTGAGCCTCCAGCCGCACGCGCCAGTCGGCATGACCCAGCAGCCGCGCCAGTTCGTCAGCCGATTTCCGCGTGAAATCCGACGCGATGATCTGCTTCGTCTCGCGCACGAGCGGATCGTTCACCCGCTCCGGATCCGCGATCGTGTAGATCCGCCCACGCTTCGACTTCGGCCAGCCTTCCGCCCAATCCGAATAATACACGCGTCCATCCGGCCCGAAACGCACGTCCGTCGGCAGCGCCGACGTTAAAAACGGCTTCGCATCCGCGATCTCATACGACGCCCCCTTCGGCTTGAGACGATAATCGTAAATGCCGCTGCTCGAGATGCTGCCTTTGAAATGCGTGATCAAAATCGCGCCCTTGAATGAAGGGTTCAAACCCGTGCCGGGATAATACGCGACGCCCGACGGGCCGTCCTCGATGTTACAAATTGGAGCCAGCATGTAGCTGGGCTGCTCCGGATTCCGCGGGTGCCACATCTTCTCGCTGTTCCAGGGTCCCGCATCGCCGAGTGGGGCAAATTGCCAACCGATCGTCCAACCGCTGTCCCCGCCTTCCACGATGTGCACCAGTCGCTCCTCGTCGCCTTGATCCGAGTCGTTGTCTCCCGTGAACAGATCGCCGTTCTCCGTAAACAGAAGGCTCTGCGGATTCCGCATGCCCGTCGCAAACAGCTCCAATTGCGAGCCGTCCGGATTCATCCGAAACACAGAGCCCGTATCCGCTACCTCGATTCGGCCACCTTCCTTCGTCGGCACGCTCGCGCCACGGTCGCCCACGCTGAAATAGATCTTTCCATCCGGTCCAAACGTGAGCCCATGCAGGTCGTGCCCCGTGTAATTGAAACGCACGCCATACCCGCGCGAGATTTCGGTCCGTGTCTCCGCCTTCTCCGCGCCCGTGAATTTCCACACGCTCGGAATATTCGTAAACCACACTTCCCCGCGGCGGATCATCACGCCCGACGCAATGCCATCCAACGGCGAATTGAATCCATCCGCATAGATCGTCGAGAAGTCCGCCTTGCCATCGCCATTCCGGTCTTCGACCAGCCGCAACAACTCCGACTCGATCGACAACTCCTTTTCCCCCGCTTCGCCAAACGCCTTCCTGATCAACGCCGAACGATCTTCGATCGTCCGTGCCGCCAGATCGTCTTCGAGCATCCAAAGGTAATCGCGGATATCCAACACGCTCGTGCGATACCGATACGTCTCCGCCACAAACACGCGCCCGCGTTCGTCGATGTTGAACGCCACCGGATTCGCCAGCATCGGCTCCGCCGCCCACAACGACGCCCGCAGCCCCGGCGCCAGCTTCATCCGCTCGATCGCCTGCTGGCCTTCGTTCGACGCTGGCGCCACCTCGGGCTCCGCCACCCGCGTCCCCATCTCCTTGATCACCCCTACGCCTTCATCAGCGCCGGGTTGCAATTCCGCGGCGCGCACGCTCGCGGAAAAAACCAAACAGCTGGCGGCCAGCGCCAGCACTCGCAAAGGCAAGGGAAACGACATGGGGGGATGTGACCGTAGTAAGACGCATCACTCATGCAAGGGTCGCAACATGCGATCTATTTCCCCACGTTTACGCTCTTTATCTGCAAAATGCCCCTCCGGGGGCGGCTCCCGCCCACATCGTCAACTTCGCTAGACTCACCGCCGCCTTCGCATGCGCCTCATCTTCAAACACCCGCGTCACAAACCCTCCTTCCCGCCGCCGGCTTCTCCTCCGTCTATCGACACCCACTGCGCGTCCGCGCGACCACGTCAGTGATCACCAACATCGGAAATCCTCAGTCCTCAAACTCCCCCACGCTCAACGGCCGCCCATTATCCTTCGGTCCAATCTTCAAAATGAACGGCGCCGCCACCTTCGCCCACGCCTCCGCCTTCGGATAATTCGCCGCGCCGTCCGCCCAGCACGAACGCAACATCTCCGTGTCGATCACGCCGGGATTCAACGCCACCGCCGCCATCCCGTCCGGCAATTCCTGCGCCAGCGCCGCGGTGAGTCCTTCGATCGCGTATTTGGTCGCACAATACGGCGCCACCTCAGGCGACGTGCTTCGCCCCCAGCCCGAACTGAAATTCACGATCACGCCTTTCTTCCGCGCCACCATCGCCGGCACAAAATGCCGGATCATGTTCGCCGTTCCACGCAGATTCACGTCCACGACTTTCGTAAATTCCCGATCGTCGATCTCCCACAGCGGCTTCGTCGTATTCATGACCCCCGCATTGTTGATCAACAGATCCGGCGGCGTGTCGTTCTCCAGCACCTTTGCCGCCCAGATCGCCACCTTGTTGTCCAGCGCCACATCGACGACCGAAAAGTCATGCGGCTCCTGATACGCCATCCGCAAATCGAAGATCGCCTCCCCGCTCCTCCCGCACCCGATCACCGTGTGTCCGCCGCGCAAAAACTCTTCCACCAGTGCCCGCCCCAATCCACGCGTCACTCCAGTAATCACAATCTTCATCCCGCAACACCTAGCCACCACACCCCTAACCGCCACTCCAAACCTGCCCCGCTTGCTCCGGACTTCGCGGATCTTCGCGTTCTTCGCGGTTGCCCGCGTTACAGCACCTACCGCGACTGCAAACTAAACCGGTTCAACCCCGTCTTCCGGCACGCATCCATCACGAACGCCAGTCTCCGCAACTGCGTCGTTTCATCCGCCTTGATCAACACCGGAATATCGCGATCCACCGCCTTCACCTCCGCGAGCAGCGCCAGCAGTTGCTCGTCGCTCACCGGCTCGCCGTTGAAGGTCACCACTTCGTCCTTGTCGATCGAGATGGTCACGTTCCCGCGAAACTCGTTTTTCCCCGCCGTCTCCACCTTCGGCAGCGTGATGTTCAACGTCGCCGCCGACTTGAACTGCATCGTCACGAACGCGAAGAAGATCAACATGACCAGCACGTCGATCAAGGGCACGAGGTTCATCTCGGGCCGTTTCCGGCGTTTTTGATACAGCGCCATCAGCGGCTCCGTTGCAGTATCCGCTCCAGCAGCACGTCCAGCTGCGCCGCGTAATTCTCGATCTTTCGCTGCAAATACCCGCTGCCCACGAGCGCCGGCACCGCGATGCACAGGCCGATCACCGTCGCCGACAACGCCAGCGCCACACCCGACGTAAACGCCACCGGATCCGGCAGCCCCGTTTCCGGCGAGATCTGCGAAAACACTTTCAGCAAACCGATCACCGTTCCCGTCAACCCGATCAGCGGCGCCGCCGCATAAATCACGTCGAGATACGGCACGCCGCGTTCCATCCGATTGATCTCGAGCCGCGCGAACGCCTTCACCGCATCTTCGTCATGCTTGTGCTGCTCCGCGAACCCCACGATCCGCGCCAGCACCGTGTGCCGCCCCCCCACCAGCGGCCGCCCATTGATCACCGCGTCCATCAAATCGTCCGGCATCACCGCCGCCCGACGCAGCGCAAACGCCCGCTCGCAAATGATGAACACCGCCGCGACCGAACAAATCCCAAGCGGGTAAATGAGCAGGCCCGCGCCTTTGAACACTTCGAGCAACGCGATAAACATGGGTGGAAAAAAGTGCACGGTGAGACGCCGCCGCCGATCAAAAGTTTAGGAAAATTCGCGGCAAGTGCATGGCGACTCGCCTCCCTATTGCAAGCATGGTGGAGCCCGACGTCCTGTCCGGCGCGAGGTGACGCACCCCGCGCCCGTTCTCACCGTTAAAAAAACATCGCCTCACTCAACGCCGCCTCCGGCGGCAATAGGCTCGCTCCCGCCGGGAGTTCCGTCTGCCCGTCCCCGAAGTTCGCTTCCAGCTTCGCATGCCGTTTCTCGAAAGTTCCCGACCAGCGGAAAAACTTCTTTTCGTCCGCATACCCGAACTCGATTCCGAGACTCTCCGCGGACTCCCCCTCTTCGAACGTCACTTTCTCCACGGCCGCACCGCACGCCGCCAGCCGTCGCCGTATCCATCCCGTGGTCACACACGCCTCCGCCGCCAGCCCGTTCGCGTGCGTCACCTTCACCTTCTTCAATCCTTCCACCAATAGCGCCGGCTCATACCGCGCCAGAAATTGACCCACCGTCTGCCGCACCGGCAGCAACCGGGAATACACCAGGTCGCGCACCGCATTCGGTCGCGGCCACGGATACATCAGCGATCCCGCCGGCGCGATCGAACTGTCGATCAACACCCGCTTCGCGCTCGTCAGCAAATACGTGTAGTCCGCCAGCCGCGACGCTTCCGAAAACCGATGCGCCCAGTAATACAGCGGCAGATCCGTCGACAAACACACCGACACCTGGTCCTCCAACCGCGCCCGCGCCACCCGCGGATAACTCAACATCACAAATTCCACGCAGCGCTTGTCGCCTTTCGACTTCCCGAGAAAACACTCGCCGTAAACTTTCGCGCGCATCTCCGTCACGCCTTCGTCGGACTTCAACGGACACAGCACCACCACCCGGCTCGGATAACGCCGCGAAAACCGCAGCATCGTCTGAAATTGCTCGCGCGCATCCTCCACCGTCGTGCCAAACCCGAGGTGCAGCACCACATTCGCCTGCGTCGCTTTCGCATCGTCGACCGCCGGCGCCGGGCCGCCGCTCGCCGCCGTCTGCTCCCACATGTGCGCCAGGCTCCGCGACACCGATCCGACCGGCACCTCAATCCCCGGCAACATTTCAAAAATTTCAGGCATCGCTTTCCTTAAATTCCCAAACGCCAAACCGCCAAATCACAAAAGCACCCTGCGGTTTCGACGATTGAACACTGAAGTTTGAACATTCTCTGGCGCTTGGAGCTTGGTCCTTGGATCTTGCCGCGCACCCGCGCGGTTACGGTTTCCTCCACCGATGTCCATTCGCCGCCAACAGCTCGTCGCTGTTTGCCGGCCCCCACGATCCCGCCGGATACTGATCCAGCCCTTCGCGTCCGCTCGCCGCCCAATGCTCGAGAATCGGCGTGCACAACTTCCACGAGGTCTCCGCCTCATCCCCGCGAATGAAGAGCGTCCCATCTCCCACCATCGCATCGAGCACCAAGCGCTCGTAAGCTTCCGGCGTGTTCGATCCAAACGTCGTCGCATACCGGAAATTCATCTTCACCGGCTGCGTCCGCGTCTCGAGCCCCGGCACTTTCGCATTGAGCACAAAGCTCAAACCTTCGTCCGGCTGAATCTGAAACGAGAGCGTATTTGCCGCCAAATCGAACTTCTCGCCTTCCGCAAACAAGGTCCCGGGCGGCCGCTTGAAATTGATCGCGATCTCCGACACCCGCCGGGCCATCCGCTTCCCCGATCGCAGATAAAACGGCACGCCTTGCCAGCGCCAGTTGTTGATCGAGAGCCGCAGCGCCGCGTAGGTCTCCGTGGAGGATTTCGCCGCAATCCCTTCCTCCTCCAGGTAACCTTTCACCTGCTTCCCGCCGATCATCCCCGCCGCATACTGCGCGCGCGCCACGTCGCCGCCCGGCCCGAGCCGCAACGGCTGGATCGCCTTCAACAGCTTCACCTTTTCGTCGCGAATCGCTTCCGCATCCAGCGACACCGGCGCTTCCATCGCCGTCAACGCCAGCAGCTGCATCGTGTGATTCTGAATCATGTCCCGCAGCGCCCCGCTCTGCTCGTAATATCCGCCGCGCGAGCCCACGCCGACTTCCTCCGCCACCGTGATCTGCACGCTGTCGATGAAGTTGCGATTCCACAACGGCTCGAAAATCGCGTTCGCAAACCGCTGCACCAACAAATCCTGCACCGTCTCCTTCCCGAGGTAGTGATCGATTCGATACACTTGATGCTCCTCGAACACCGCCCGGATCGTCGCATTCAACGCCCGCGCCGACGCGAGATCCTTCCCGAACGGCTTTTCGACAATCACCTTCGTGTGATGCGGCTCGCCGAGATACTTCGCCGCCAACCCGCTCGCTCCCAAATTCTGGATGATCGGCGCGAACACCGACGGCGGCGTCGAAATATAAAACAACGTTTGCACCGGCCGCCCCAGTTTCTTCTCCACGCCCGCAATGTGCGCCGCCAGCCGGTCGAAGGCCGCCTTCTCATCGTAACCGCCGGCAACATAGCTCGTATGCGCCGCGATTCGATCCCACACATCGGTCATCAACTCGCGCCGCGAAAACTCCTTGATCGCGTCCGCCGCCATGCCGCGAAACTCGTCGTCCGGAATTGGCTTCCGTCCGTAACCCACGAGATAAAAATCCGCCGGTAGAAGTCCGTCGACGCCGAGATTGTAAACCGCCGGAATCAGCTTCCGCGCCGTCAAATCGCCCGACGCGCCGAAAATCACGACCACGGTCGGCGCCGCGCCACGATGCTTGCTGAGCCCATGCAGGAAAGGATGTCGGTGTGTGTCGCCCATGCGAACGGCGAAACTCGCGCTCCCCTCCTCGCGACGCAAGCCGCCACTTCATCCCCGCGTGTCACATCGTCGACCGCGCCCCTCACCCGCCCCGCCGATACTCCTTCGAAAACAACGCCACATTCTCGAAATGCAGCACCTCCACCCGCTCTCCGCCTTTCGCGTCTCCGCCCTCATGCACAATCTCCACCACATCGAACCGAATCGTCCGCGGCCGATGCGCCAGCCGCTTCAAATACGCATCGATCGCCCGCCGCAGCACCCGCTTCTTCCGCTCGTTCACCGCGAAATACCCGGGCACCCTCGCGCCCGCCGTCCGCGCTTTCACTTCGACAAACACCAGCACCTCGCCGTCCCGGCACACCAGATCGATCTCCTCGCGCCGATCGCGCGGCGAACGCCAGTTGCGCGCCACCACCGCGTATCCTTTTTCCTGTTGCAGCCACTCGGCCGCGCGCCGCTCACCGCGGGCGCCCGCGTCCAAATTCCCGATACGGAAAAAACGTTGCAACCACTGGAACATCGCACGCCGCCGCTCGCGCGGCTCTTTGTCATTGCGGCGTCCGATACGCGTTCTGACAATCCCGAATCCCGCTTCGCTCACCATGGTTTCCCCCACCCTGTCCAGCACCCTGCGCCGCTCGCTGCTGATCAAGGTCATCTCAAAGCCCGCTCCCAGTCGCGAAGACGTCAGCTCCGTCATCGAGCTCACCTCCTCGAAAATCGTCGAAGCGCTCCAGGCCCAGTCGATGACGTTCTACCTCGTCGAGGGCAACGACATCGCTTTCAAAAACGTTTACTACTCGCCCACGCTCTGGGCGCACGACAACGCGCTCGAAAAGAAACTCCAGGAGACCGCCGCCAAGCTCCTCGCGCTTAAACTCCCGCTCGGCACCGGCGTCGTCGGCAAAGTCATTTCCACCGGCGAACCCGTCTTCTTCCGCAACACCGAGACGCAGGCGCCCATGATGGCGTCGCTCGCCCCAACGACCGGTTTCGAGGTCCGGTCCATGCTCACGGTCCCGCTGAAGACCAACATCGTCATCGGCGCCATCCAGGTCCTCAACAAGGAGCAGTCCGCCGGCACCGGCGGCGAATTCACCGACAAGGATCTGGTCCTCCTCCAAGAGGTCGCCGAATATTCCGCCACGCTCATCCAGCGGATGGTCGATCCGAAGTTCCAACTCTCGGCCGACGACACCGCCCGCTTCGTCGCCAAGCTCACCGATCTTCCCCTCGTCACCAAACCCGACGAAATCGAAATCGACGAGAAGCTTCTCGAGGTCGTCGGCGACGCCCTCATCCGCCGCGAGGGTGTTTTCCCGCACAAGCGCCTTTCACCGAATTCCGTCGCGGTCCTGATGACCAACCCGCTCGATTACGCCAAACGCGAGGCGTTTTCGCAGGCGATGGATCTCGCCATCGAGGATGTCAGCGTCGTCTCCGCCACGCTTTTCGAGTCCCTCCTCAAAAAACATTTCAAGGACGCCGCCGCCGCCGGCTCCGCGTCCGTCGACGTCGCCTCGGTCGCCGAGGAAATCAGCACCGCCTACACCGGCGACGGCGTCGCCGAGGCCAGCGCCGCCGATCTCGAAGACGAGGAATCCGCTCCCATCGTCCAACTCGCCAATCGGATCATCGAGGACGCCTATGTCTCCGGCGCGTCCGACATCCACATCGAGCCGATGGAAAAAGACCTCGTCGTGCGCTACCGCATCGACGGTCTCTGCCAGGAGAAACTCCGCCTCCCCAAACAGGCCATCAACGCCCTCGTCACGCGCCTGAAGATCATGTGCAACCTCGACATTTCCGAACGTCGGTTGCCCCAGGACGGACGCATCGTTTTCAAGAAATACACGAAGAAGAACATCGACATCGACCTCCGCGTCGCCACCGGTCCGATGAACCATGGCGAGAAGGTCGTCATGCGTATTCTCGATAAACAAAAGACCACGCTCCCGCTCCCCGCCCTCGGCTTCTCCGAGGAAAATCTCGCCAAATACCGCGAGTGCATCCGCCAGCCTTACGGCATGATCCTGCACTGCGGCCCCACCGGCTCCGGCAAGTCCATGACGCTCTACTCCGCCCTCGCGGAGGTAAACACGCCCGACGTCAACATCCAGACCGCCGAGGACCCGATCGAATACACGCTCCCCGGCCTCAACCAGATGCAGATGAACCGGCAGATCGGGCTCACCTTCGCCCGCGCCCTCCGCTGCTACCTGCGCATGGACCCCGACATCATCCTCGTCGGGGAAATCCGCGACGAGGAAACCGCTGGCATCGCCGTCGAAGCCGCGCTCACCGGCCACCTTCTCGTTTCCACGCTCCACACCAACGACGCCCCGTCCACCGTTACACGCCTGGGCGAAATGGGCATCGAGCCGTTCAACATCTCCGCTTGCCTCATCTGCGTCTGCGCCCAACGCCTCCTTCGCCGCGTCTGCAAGAACTGCAAGATTCCCTACGAACCGCAGGGACGTGAAAAAGACATCCTCGAAAAAGCGATCGGCTGGAGCGGCCAGATCTTCAAAGCCAACCCGCAAGGCTGCCCCACCTGCGGCGGCATCGGCTACAAGGGCCGCGTCGGTATTCACGAACTGATGACAAACAGCGAGGAGCTGACCGAAGCCATCAACAAGGAAGCCGAGGTCGCCGAGTTGAAGCGTGTCGCCATGCGCAACGGCATGAAAACGCTCCACCAGGATTCGATGCTGAAAGTAAAGATGGGGCTCACCACCATCGAAGAAGCCCTCAGCAACGTCCCCCCCGACCTGATCCTCTGAGCCTGCTCACGGAGCGCAGCACGCCACCGCCCCCCCCCGCTTTTCCTCGCCAACCTCCCCCGCGCGCATTCTCTCGATTCCCGAATGCCCGCCATGCCCGTCTTCGTTGGCTTCACCGGACACCGCCGGCTCTCCGACCCCGCGCCGGCGGCGCGCGCCGTTCGGCGCGCGTTCGACGATATCGCCACCCACACCGGCGCGCGTCTCGTCGGCATTTCCTCCATCGCCAGCGGCGCCGACACGCTTTTCGCCGAAGAACTCGCCCGCCGCGACGCCCCTTGGCTCCTCCTCCTTCCGTTCCCGCTGGACAACTTTCGCAATGACTTCGAACCCGACGAATGGGCCCGCGTCGAAGCCGTCCTCCCTCGCGCGCTCAGCACGCAGGTCGAACCGCAAACCGAACGCCGCGACGACGCCTACCTCACCTGCGGCCATCGCACGGTCGACGAGTCCGATGTTCTAATCGCTCTCTGGAACGGTGACCCCGCCGCCGGCGTCGGCGGCACCGCCGACGTCGTCGCTTACGCCCGCGCCCAACAAAAACCGCTTCTCTGGATCCACGAGCCGTCCGGCGAAATCACGGCCGAACGTCTCGATCGCCTGCCCGCGCGTCTCCACTCTCCCAAACCGTCCCCGTCAACGTCCCCCGCCCGCGGCCGCGCCGCCGCCGAAGCCCTGCTCGCCGCGTTCGATCGTCGCGCCAACGCCCTCCGCCCACGCGCGCTGAACCTTAACCTTGTCCTCATCCTGGCGCACCAACTCGCCACCGCCGTCGCCATCGCCGCCCTCGTCTGGGTCGGCATCGCCGCCGTTCAATCCACTGCCACCTGGTTCAAGCTCGCCATCCTCGTCACCGCGCTCGGCACGCCGCTTCTTCTCCGCCGCGCTCATCAAGGCTGGGTCAGAGCCCGCCTCGAAGCCGAAATCGTTCGCGCCGCGCTCCAACTCTGGCCGCTTCCCCATCCGGAAATTACCTTCGCCGCCCTCCGCCTCCCCGGCTTCGAATCGCTCCACCGCCGTCTGCTTCTCCTCCGCCTCGAAGACCACTCCGCGCCGCAGCCGTTCGAAACCGCGGGCGCTCACTACCTCACGCATCGCGTGATCGACCAACACGATTATTTCTCCGCGCAGGCCACGAAGTCCCGCCAACGCCTCATCCGCTTTCGGCGCGCCGCCTACGCCTGCAGCCTCGGCGCCATCGCGTGCGGCGCCAGCCTCGCGTTCCACGTTCCCGATTGGGGCGGCGCCTACCCGCTCGTAAAACTCGTCGCGCTCACGCTTCCGCTCGCCACCGCCGCCCTTCTCGGCGCCGCCTTGTCACTCGACTACGCTCGCCGCGCCGCCCGCTACCGCGAACTCGCGGACCATCTCGCCAACGCCCGCGTCCGCCTCGAACACACCCGCACGCCTGCCGCCCTCGAACGCGTCGTCACCGAGACCGAACGCACCCTGCTCTTCGAAGTGTGGGAATGGTATTCGCTCGCGCGATACGCTTCCGGCGGACATTGAACGACGTGGTCTTTTTCCAGCAGTGAAACGCATCCTCACCCTCGACGGCGGCGGCATCCGCGGCGTCTTCAGCCTCGCCATCCTCAAGCACATCGAATCGCTCTTCCGCCAGCACCGCGGTCGTCCCGATCTCGTCCTCCGCGACGAATTCGACTTCTTCGCCGGCACTAGCACGGGCGCCATCATCGCGACCTGCCTCGCCTGGGGCCTCGGCGCCGACGAGATTCTCCGGCTCTATGAAGAGCGCGGCTCCGAAATGTTCGCTCGCGCCATGTGGCACCAGCGTTTCTTCCGCAACAAATACCGCGCCGACGTCATTGCCGATTTCTTCCGCAGTCAGTTCACCGAAGACGACGGCACTCCCGCCCTTCTGGGCACCAAAAAGCTCTCTCCCGCAGGCCGGCAGAAATACCTCCTGCTCGTCATGCGCAACGCCACCACCGGCTCCGCCTGGCCCGTCTCCAACAACCCCGCCGCCCTTTTCAACGCCGCCGACGATCCGGGCTGCAACCTCAACGTTCCCATTTGGAAACTCCTCCGCGCCAGCTCCGCTGCGCCGACGTTCTTTCCTCCCGAGGAGATCACTCTCGGCGGCCGCACCAGCCTCTTCGTCGACGGCGGCCTCACTCCTTACAACAACCCCGCCCTCATCGCCGCGCTCACCGCCACGCTTCCGGCCTATCGCATGAACTGGCGCGCCACGCCCGACGACCTGCTCGTCGTATCCGTCGGCACAGGACACGTCCGCGCCCAACTCCGCAAAAGCGAGGCCCGCGAACTCCACACGCTCGACTTCGCCCGTTACATCGCCCCCGCGATGATCTCCAGCGTCGCCATCGAACAGGACATGATTTGCCGCATTCTCGGTCGCTGCCTCCACGGCGCCGACCTCGATATGGAACTCGGCAATCTCCACAGCAGCGGCCTCCTCGACCCCGCAGAGAAAAAATTCTCCTACGTCCGCTACGATCGCCGTTTCACCGCCGACGAAACCGACGCCTTCGAAAAGGCGACGAAGAAACAATTCAGCCTCGATAACCTCGACCTCATCCCCGAGCTGAAAAAATTCGGCACCGACTACGCCGTCGCGCACGTCCGCGCGGAACACCTCGGCCTGTAGGTGAAGTCCGAGAAGTCACCCGCGCCGCCCCTTCGCGCTACCCCGTGATCATTCTCCGCGCTCCCCTGCCTTCTTTTCCCGCTCCGCTTTCTTCTTCGTATAACGGCTGAACGGCCACGTGTTCGCCGCCGCCTCACTCAGATCGCGTGAATTCTTCAGCGTGTCCTGCGACAACTGCAGCAACATCGGCATCTGCTTCTCCACCTCCCCCAGCGTGCGATTCACCGACCCGAGCGTGACCGCGATATCCGCCCGGTTCGTCCGCACCGCTTCCGTCAGCTCAGGCAACAATTCTCCGTTCAACCGCCGCAGCGACTCGCTCAACTCTCCCGCAATCATCGCCTCGTCCTCTTTGATCTGAGCCAGCAATCCGCGCGCTTCCTCGATCGTGCCCGTCACCGCGCCGAGATGCGCGTCGATGCTGTCGATCTGCTTCTCCACTTTCGCCAGAATCGGATCGAATCGTTCCGCGCGATCGTTCAATCCCGCGATCATCTGACCGACTTCATCGAGCAGCTTCCGAATGGTCGGCTGCAACTCTAGCAACTGCGTCATCAAATCCGGCGCAATCGCTCCCGGCAACTCGCCGCCCGGAGGCACCAACTCCGCCGTCGTCAACGCCGGCTGCAGCTCCAACCGCGCCGCATTCACCAAATCGCTCCGCACCATCACACGCGACCCGCGCCGCAGCCAGCTCGCATGATCCGCCTCCACCCAAAAGCGCACCTCCACCTGCAACCCACCCGCGCGCTCCACCAACAGCGTCTCGCGCACACGCCCGACCGTCAGCCCGTTGATCACGACCAGCGAGCTCTTCGACACACCCGCATTGTCGTTCAAATACGTCACATAATCCGCGCGGGTCCGCATCCAGCCGCGACTCCATCCCAGCAACGTCAACAACGCGCCCGCCACCACCAGCAGCGCCAAAGCCGCCGCCATCCGATGCCGCCGCGGCGCCGCCGATTCAAGAACGTAGGTTTTCATGATGCTATCTCTCCCCGTTGTGCTTCTCCACGCGCCCGCCCAAATCGCACTTCGTGTCCCTTAGTATCCATTCGTGGTTCAAATCCGAAATCCGTGTTCATCCGTGTCCATCCGTGGTTCACCAACGCTCCACCCGCAGCTCCGTCACTTCGATCCCCGCCAACGCCGCCTCCTCATCCGCCCCCGTCGTCACGAGCAAATGCGCACTCGTCGGCTCAATCTTTCGATAGCGCTGTAACAACCCCGCGATCGTCGCTCGATCCGCCGCGCGCAATCCATCGAAGGGCGCAAACGCGATCACCAACTGCGGTCGCCGCACCAGGGTCGTCATCCATCCCCAATACCGCCGCGCAAACGCCGTCATCTCTCCCGGTCGTCGCTCCAACAGCTCCGCCGCCGCGACGCCTCCAATCTCCTCGCCCGCCAACTCGCGCAGCAACTCCGCAACATCCTCACCCCGCGCACGGCCCCGCGGCCACACGTCGTGATAGCGCGACGACAACATCACATTCTCGCGCACCGTCAGTTCGTCCACCAACCCGCCGTCGCGCAGCACAAACCCCACAAACCGTGCGAAGAATCCCCGCAACTTTTCCGCCGGCAGCGCCCGCGCCACCATCGGCTTCCCCTCCGCATCGCGCACTTCCTCCAACCACAACTCACCTTTCGCTCCCGCCGTCTCGCCGATCGCCAAATACCGCGCGATAAAATCTTCCTGCACGTGCTCCGGATCTAGCGGCAGCACGTGCACGCGCCCGCGCTCGATTCGCGCGTCCAATCGCACGCCGTCCGCCAATTCAAAGTGTTCGAAACGCAGCATCAGAGCACAAAAAACAAAAGCTTCGCCGCAAAGATCAGCACCAGCGCATCCCGAAACACCCGCCCGATCGGCGCCACCTCCGCCCCTCCCACCCGACCCGCCAACACCGGCGCACAACACACCGCGCCCACCGCGCATCCGACGAGCGCGTTCAACACATAACCCGCCAGAATCCCTCGCCCGCCTTCCTCCAAAATCGCGCCGATCTCCGCCCCCAGAAAGCGCCCGTCGATGGCGTAGTTCACATACGTCGCGACCACGACCGCAGTCACTTTGAACATCATCCCCGTCACCAGATAAACGAGCGCCAATCCCCACACCCGCGGCAGCACGAACAGCTCCAACGGATCCATCCCCGCCGCCGCCACGCTCGTGAAACGATACCGCTCCCGCGCCCGCCACAACTCCAGCGTCGCCGCCAACCCCGCCTGTCCCACCACCAACACGCCCGCCATCACGTCGCCGAGATGTTGAATCGCGAAAAGAAAGATCCGCGCCAACTCCTCCGGCCGCGCCCCAAACCACGGCAACAGCGGCAGCACGAATTGCAGCAGCGTCACGCCGACGAGCGCCGACACCCACAAGGCCGAAACCGCCGTCCGCCCCGACCCGCTCACAAACGCCGCCGCCAGCGCATCGCGCACCGCCCTCCGCCGCGCGGCCGCGGCGCGCAGAAACATCATGGCAGCCAGGGCAAGCGAGTCCGTCATCGCTACTGCACTTCCAGCACCTGCCGTTGGAATTTCGTGATATCCACCGTCACCTGTGACGAGAGCTGCACCAGCAGCCGAAACACATCGCGATTCCACCGGCCGTCCAGATCCGCCGCGCCGCTCGCCGGATCCGTCACGCGGTATTGAATTCCTGCATACGTCAACTCCGCCGCCGGCGCCGCAAACTCTCCGCCTTTCTCCCACACCGTCCGCAACACCGGCCTCAGTTGCCGCCGCGGCACCTGCGCCGCAAATGCCGCATCGCCGACCCACTCCTCCATCGCCCTCTGTTCCTGCGCCACCGCCTCGAGCACGCTGCGAAACGACCGCAACACCAGGATCGATCGCGTGCCACTTCCGCGCCGGCCTTCATTCTCCGTCGGCGCGCTCGTCACCGTGGCCTCGAACACCGCATGCAGATTCTTCAACGACGCCGCGTAATCCGGATCCGATCTCCGCGCGAATCGCTCGATCACCTGATCCACAATCTCCGGCTTCGCGCGAAACCGATACGCCGTGCGCGTCGTTCCCAGCTGCCAGCCATCCTCCCCTCGCCGCCACACCCGGCCTTTATCCGACGCATCCAACAAGTCTTTCGACGTCACACTCGGCAGCACGCCATTGCTCACAGGCGTAAATCTTTCCTCCGCCACCAATCCGAGTCCTCCGGCCCGCTGCAATTCCCGCACGATTTCACACACGCGCAGAAAGCGCGCGAACGAGTCGGCCGTTCCTCGCAGCGGCGAATTCGTCAGCACGATGTGCTCGGCCGTCCCATCTTCATTCCGAAGCTCCACCTCGATCCGTTCCACCAGCACGCGCAACAACTGGTCCACCGGCCAGCCTTGTTGATAAAGCATGTTGAACGCATCGATCGAAATCGGCGCCAGCAACTGCCGCGCCGCTTCCTCGCTGTTGATCGGAATGAAAACAAACTTCGGGCTGGCATTGATCGATGCGCTGGGCGTCACCGTTCCTCCCAACACATTCGTCACTGTGTTCGACACCGCCGCAGCCACCGTCCGCCCCGTCGTGTGACTGCTGTTCCCGCTCATGTTCAGCCCGCTGGTCTGGCTTCGATCGAGCCGGATCTCTCCCACCGCCATGAAATACGCCGGATGCCCGTGATCGAGCCGCGCCAGATTCAACAGCATCTGCCAGTTCATGTCGCTGGCATAGTCGGTCGAGAACGACGCGAAATCGCGCTCGAGCTGCTTCGTCGCGCACGAGGTTAACAACATCCCCGCCGCCGCGCCCAACAAGATCCGCATCAACGTAGTCACGTGCATAAAAAGGTAGCCGCGATCACCCGCGAGGCGTCGCCGCCTCAGCCTTCGCCTTCCCGCGCTTCCGCGACGATCCGATCCGCCACTGCCGCCAGCTCCTTCGACAGCTCGGGCGTGATCTCCTTCCGCGCCGCTCGCGCCCGCTCCCCCGCTTCTTTCAACCGCGTCGATCGCTCCTCGCCTTGAAACCCATCCGCTTCCCGCACCAACGCCCGCGCGAGCTGCAATTCGTTCAACGCCGCATTGATCGCGCTCGCTTCTTTCACCTGCAGCCCTTCCCGCGCCCGCTCGATCGCTTCCTTATAACTCGCGCTCCTCTCCGCCCCGCTCACTTCCGCCGCATAGTCATTCAACGCTCCCGCCAGTCGCGCGCGATACAATCCCCAGCCCAACGCCGCATTTCGGCCGCCCGTCTCCAGCGGCAAAACCCGATCTCCCGCTTCAATCGCCGCGCGATACGCCTCGATCGTTTCTTTCAACAATCTCGTCCGCTCCGCTCCCGTCGCCTCGTCCGCCAGCGTTTGCAGCGTATCCGCCAAATCACGACGCAACCCGAGCACGAGCCCGTCGCCGCCGGTGTGCGCCTGCGTCAGCCCCGTCCGCAGCGCCTCGACCGCCTCCGCCAGCAACCGAATCTTTTGCTCGCCCGCGCTGTGTTCCGCTTGCGCCGCTAGCGCCGACGCCAGCGTGCGATGATCTTCCGCCCATTGATACGGATAACCGTCCCGCCAAAATTCGAGCGTGCTCCGATGCAACGCGATTCCCTCGCCCATCGCCTGCACCGCCGCTTCTCCTTCCAGCTCCTTGCCGCGGTCGATCAAATGCATCGCCAGCAATCCAGCCTGCGTCGCCCACGCGAGCGGCTGCCCATCGCGCGTCGTCACTTCCAGCACCCGCCGGCGCGCCTCGATCGCCCTGGAAAAAAACTCCACGCGCCGCGTCTTGTCGTCCATCGCCCATCCCCGGCGCATCAGCGCCATCGCATAATCCGCCTGCGCCGCCGCCCAGTCCTGCGGCATCTCCTCCCGCGAATAGACCTCCATCACGGCCCGATAACCTTCGAACGCCTCTTCCGCCGCCGCCGCGCCTTCTGCGTCATCCAACATCGCCGCCAGCGCGCTCAAGGAATTCGCCAAACTCAACTGCGCTCCCGCCCAACGCAACGGCTGCCCCGCCCGCGTGTGCACCGTGAGCTGCGCTCGTCGCGCGTCGATTTCCGTCCGCCGAAATTTCAACCGCTCGTCCTCGCTCCCCGACTCCGCCGCGAGCGCATTCAACGCCGCCGCCAACCTCGCCTGCGCCGCCGCCCAGCCATCCGGATCGATCTCCACCCGATACACCGCGAACGTCGACCGCGCCGCCTCGGCCGCTTCCGCAAACAGCGTCAACCGTTCCGCGCCCGTCGTGTAATAGCGCGCCTGCACCCAAAGCGCGTTCGACAGCGCCAGCTGTCCGCTCGCCCATGCCTCCGGGAATTCCTCCCGCGTGTAAACCTCCAACACCGCGCGCCGCGCCGCCAGCACCTGCGCCTGCAATTCCGCGTGTCCTGCGTCCGCCGAATCTTCCCGGAGCGCGTTGAGAATATAGGCCAGCAACGACTGCGCGCGCGCCCACTCCTGCGGCGTCCCATCTCGCGTAAACACGTCCAGCGCCGCGCGACACGCCGCCACCGCTTCCTGCCGCAACGCCATGCGTTCCGGATCCACCAGGTCGCTCGCCCGATCGTCCAACGCATCCGCCAGATCGAGCTGCGCCTCCGCCCAGCCGAGCGACCGCGCTCCGCGCGACAACACCTCCAATACGTCCCGCCGCAGCGTCACCGCCTCGATCCGCACTTTCGCCCGCGCTTCTCCGATCAGCTCGTAACCTTGACGCGCCAGAATATCCGCCAGCCGCCGTCGCGCCTCCGCCCATTCCTGGGGCGCGCGATCGCGCGCATACAACGTCAACACCGCCCGCGCCGCCGTCTCCGCCTCGCGCAACAAACCCAGTCGCTCCTCGCCCTCCGCATCGCGCGCCGCGTTCCGCAACACCACCGCAAGCGCATGCTGCCGATTCGCCCACCCCACCGGCAGCGTCTCGCGCGTTTCGACCTGCAGCGATGCGCGATGCATCGCCGCGATCTCCGCCCTTCTCGCCCGACGCTCCTCCACCGGCGCTTCATCCGCCTCGTCCTCCGTCGCGTCCGCCAAATCGCCCTGCACGCGCGCCCAGTCCTGCGGATGCGTCGCCCGCGTATAAACGTCCAGCGCCGCTCGATACGCCGCGATCGCCGCTGCCCGCAATTTCGGCGCCTCCCTCTCGTTCGCATCCCTTGCCTGGCTCGACAACGCGATCCCCAAATTCGCCTGCGCATTCGCCCACTCTTCCGGATACGCCTGCCGCTCCACCGCCCCACCCGCGCGTTGAAACGCCTCCACCGACTCACGCCTCAAACGCGCGCGTTCCGCTCCCATCGCTTCATCCGCCTGATCGCCGAGCACAATCCCGAGATTGTTCTGCAATCCGCTCCACGCCGCCGGCTCCGCCTTTGGATCGCGCACCTCCAATGCCTCTCGAAAGCGCCGCACCGCCTCCGCAAAAAATCTCCCTCTCGCCGGCTGCAGCGCCGCCAGCCCGCGACTGCGCGCGAGATTCGCCAGATTGTTCTGCGTCGCCGCCCAATCCTGCGGCGACGTCGCGCGTGTCCGCACGGTCAACGCCGCTTCAAATGCGGTCGCCGCTTCCGCCAACAGCGGCTCCGCATCGACCGACTCCACCGCTTTCGAGCTCAGCGCGTTGCCCAGATGATTCTGCGCAAAACCCCACTCGGACGGTGATTCCTGCGGCGTCAGCACCTCCAGCGCCGCGCGAAAACTCGCGATCGCCCGATCCCGCCGCTCCGCAATCGCCCGGCCTTCGGATACGTCCGCCCAGGAATCGAGCGCCTTCGCCATCCGTCGTTGCAGATCGCCCCATGCCTTCGGCGCGCGTTCGCGCGTCGTTGCTTCCAGCGCGCTTTCAAACGCCGTCACCGCCTCGCCGTAGTTTTTCTGTGCATACAGGGCCTGGCCTTGCAGGCCAAACGCCTCGCGTTCCCTCACCGCGGCTTCGTCAGCCGCGGCCTGCGCTTTCGCCGCCAGCTCGTTCGCCGCCCGTCGCTGCTCGCGTGCCGCCGCGCCCGCCTGCCCCGCATTCGCCGCGGCCGCCGTGAAATTCTTCTGCGCAAACTCCGCCAGCGCGCGATCCATGAAGTTCGCCTGCGGATCCGCGCGCACCGCCGCGACGAAGAGGTTGATCCCCGACCGCAACTGCGCTTCCGCCAGACTTTCCTTCGCCGCCACCGCCGCCAGCGCTCGGTTGAACTGCTCCTCGTCGCTCAGCTTCAACTGCTCCAGCTCCGCCTGCTGCTGCGTGTAAGCGTCCGCGACCGCCTGAATGTAGCGTCGCTGCTTCTCGATCTCCGTTTCCAGCTTCGCCACGGTCGCCTCTGTTTTGTCCGCCCGCTGGCTCAGCCACCACACGCCCCCGCCCAACAAACCAATCGCCACGAGGCCGATGGCCACTCCGCGAGCGAGATGCGAACGCGACTTCTTCAACTCGCCCGTGAGATGCTCCACCGCCGTCTGCAGTTCGCGCACTTTCAGCGACAGCTCGCCACGATCCCCGACCTGATAAAACAGATGATCCGTCGCCCGCAGTGCCGCCCGATGGGCCTGTTGCAGCGCTCGTTTATCATCTTCCTCGGGCTGATGCGGATCGTAGGCGAAGTCGTCGCCGCACACGAAAACGTAGAGCGGCTTTCCCAATTCCCGCGCCACGTCATATTCCATCTGCGTGTAGCTGCGCCGCGGCTCTCCTGCCGCCCGCTCTCGCGGCTCGGCGCCATAGTAGTTACCCGCGATATGCACCACCGCATCGCACGCCACGATCCGCGCCCGCAACATGTCGCGCACACTGCGATAATCCGGCGGAAAATTCGTCTGCTCCACCGGCACGCAGCCCAGCGTCAGCAGCGCTTCTTTCACGAGCTGCCGACACGAACGCAGGTCCGCGCTCGTTGCACTGATGAAAACCTCGGGACGGCGGGGCGTCATCGGCACGAAGTCGTGCCAACCTTGCGCAAAAACAATAGTCGAAGCATGGCAGCGAAGCGGAGCTGGAACGCGGTTGTGATGCTCAAGCCTCCGCCCGGAGTCTAGTGGAAACTCGGGGCTTCGGCCCGTGTGCCCGCAACAGACGCCGGAAATACTAGTGTGGATACAACTGTCCCAGAACGAATTCAGCCACGTCCGCCTTCGGCGCCGGCCCGAAATTCGTCCGCTGCCCGCCCGCGCCGATCAGCGTCACCGCGTTCGCCTCCGCCTCCATCCCCACACCGGGAGCCGACACATCGTTCGCCACAATCCAGTCGAGGTTTTTCTCCACCAGTTTCCGTCGCGCATACGTTTCAAGTTCGTGCGTCTCCGCCGCGAATCCCACCACCATCTGCTCCGCGCGCTTCCTCGCCGCGAGTGTCTTCAACACATCCACCGTCGGCACCAATTCGAGCACCTGCGCTCCGGCCGTTTTCTTCCGCTTCTGCGCCGACACGTCTTTCGGCCGATAATCCGCCACCGCCGCCACCGCGATGAAAAGATCGCACAACGCAAACAAGGGTTCGCACGCCGCGAGCATTTCCGCGGCCGACGTCACGCGATGCACCGTCACGCCTTGCGGCGGCACGAGCGCCACCGGTCCGCTCACCAGATCAACTTTCCACCCGCGTCGCGCCGCCGCCGCCGCGAGCGCATAGCCCATCTTCCCGCTCGAGCCGTTGCTCAGGAAACGCACGGGATCGAGATGCTCGCGCGTCGGCCCCGCCGTGAGCAAACAGCGAAAGGAGCGCGGAACGTTGAGCGTTGATGCCGTCGACATAAACTGACGGCTCCAGCTTCGGCCGGAAATCCTGCACGACGACACTTTTCGCGGGGAACGGCAGCACATTCGACCTCCGCCGAGTCGACACGATTTCCGCGGGTCGCAACAGCTTCGAACTGATCCGCAACCCCACCGCCTTTGCCTCGCCCGGATTGATTTGAATCTTCATCCGTCCATCGCTCGGCACCAGGCCAATCATTCCGCCGCGCGCCGCGAAGCCAGGAATGTCGCTCACCGTCAGCACGGGTTTTCCCTCCAGCAACTCGAGAATCCGCCCAAGGCGCGGCTCTTCCGAAGCCGCAATGAACACCTCGTCGCAATCGATCGCATCCTCGACGCGTTCGATGCGCTTCACCACCAAGCGCCGCCCCGCCACGCCTTCGCCTTTCACCGCCGCATCCAGCGCCGGCCCGAACGGATCCGTTCCCAGCACTCCGATCACCAGCGGCGAACCCGCGCGCTGCGACGCCCCGGGCCAATCCACAAAGCGCGTGAAGTTGAAGAGAAACACCGCCTTGACCGCGGCCTCCCGCGCGCGCGCATCCGGCAATGCCGCCGCCGCACCCGACGCCAGTGTCGGCGTCGCCCCCAATACCAGCGCCGCCAGCACATGACGCACCGGCCGCACCCACGAAAGCGGAGTTGAACCTAAAAACGCCATGCTACTTTCCCGAAGAGGCTGCGACGAATCTCGACCCGCGTCGGGCCGGGCAAGCCCATCTCCGGGTGGTGATCGTTCAACAGGTTTCGTCCGATCACGGAGATTTCGAGATTCTCCGAAAGCGGCACCGCTACCCGCGCATTCAGCTCCGCATAACTGGGCACCGTCGCCACCTGTCCTGAGTTGTTCAATTCGACCGTATCGACCCACCGGAAATGCAGATCGAACTCCATGTCGTTCGGCAGATCGAAAGACGACGCCAGGATCCACTGGTGCTGCGGATCGGCCGTCTCGCTCAGCGCATTGTTGATATCCGTCCCACCGGGTCGCACCCGCAAATCCGTCTGCAAATACGCATAGCCGCCGTGCACCCGCCAGCCGGGCAACACATCCGCATCGAACGCCAGCTCGAGGCCATGGCTTCGTCCTTCCAGGTCATTCCCCACCACAAAAGGCATGATCGTGCCCGGCGTCGTTCCCACACTGCGCACGTCGCTATACTCGTTATAAAAAATCGAAACCGATCCCACCACTCGCTGCGCCACCTGCCCGCGCAACCCCGCCTCATACGCAATGACTTTCTCCGCCCCGAAACGATCGCTCCCTTCCACGAACGCCGGCCCCGCACTCGGCTGGCGCACATCGCGATCGATCCGCGAAGGCGTTCGCACCGCCCGCGAGATCGCGCCCCACACCAGACCATGTCCGCCGATACTCTGCTGCATGCGGATCGAGGGCTCCCATTCGAACCCCGTGTAATGTGTGTCCTCTAGCTTCGCGCCCAGCGTGAGCACACGCCCTCCGCCAAGTTCGATCTGATCCTGAAAAAATCCGCTCACCAGCTCTTGCCGCGCATCCGCCGGATCCAACCCCAGTGCCGGCGCCGCCTTCGATTCGTCCTCGATAAGTCTATAACCCAATCCCCACACGATCGTATGCGAACCCATCGATGCGAATCGGTGCTGAAAATCCAAATCGTAAGTCTCCAGATCGTCGAAGAGCTTGCCCGCCGGCCCGAACGGGCCCTTCGCCACCGGCAGCCGCAGAAAAGCGCGGTCATAATATAGCTGCAGCTGGAAATCCGACCCATCCGCCAAGAATCGCGACCAGCGTCCCAGGAGATTTCCGCCCGCAACTTTTCCTTCTCCTGCGCCGACGACACCTTCGTAGCCTTGATAAATATCGCCCTGCAACGTGAGCACCTGATCCGTCGACTCTGCATCGAGCCGAAACCCGCCCTGCGAAACCTCCGCACCATCGCCCGCCCGCGCTCCGTTCGAGAAGACTTCATCGTCCCGCTCGAAATGCTTCGCATATACCCGAAAGAAAACCTCCGGCGCCACCTTCCCGCCGAAACGGATCGCACCTTGCTCCTCGAGCTGGTTGCCCATCCCCCATTCGGTATAAATTCCCTGCGTTTCCGCCGCGCTCTTTGTCGTGACATTTATCACGCCGTTCACCGCGTTCGCTCCCCACAGCGCACCACCCGGACCGCTGATCACTTCGATCCGTTCGAGGTCTTCCAAGAGGTAATCTTGGACATCCCAACGCACCCCCGACCAGAGGGGCGTGTAAACCGCCCGTCCGTCGATCATCACCAGCAGCTTGTTCCCGAGTTCGGTATTAAACCCGCGCGCGCTGATCGCCCAGTCGTGCGTGTTCTTCTGCGCCACATGAAGATTGCTCGCCAGCCGCAACGCCTCCGGCAACCGCGTCGCCGCCGACCGGCGAATGTCCCAATTCGTGATCACCTGCAACGCCGACGGCGCCTGCGCGAGCGACATCGGCAGTCGCGACACCGACGTCACCTCCACTTGTAACAATTCCTCCACGCTCAATCGCTTCAGCCGCTCAACCTCCGAAGCGGACGCCACCGCCACGCCCAACAGCCCACCCAGCCACCAGCGCAAACCTCTGCTTCCGCGAGGCGCTCGCTGTAGACAAAATTGGGATACGTGTGCGATGAGGTTCAAGTCGTCCGACACAGAAGATCACACCTTTTCCAGGCGCAAAATCAGTCCGCAAAAAAACCCGTAAAACAACCTATCGCATCATCTTTCCTCACTTTTCGCTTCTTCCGCGCCTCGCGCCCATTCTGCGAACCGCGCCCACGCCCGCGCCCGATGACTGATCCGGTTCTTCACGTCCTCGCCCAACTCCGCGTAGCTTTGCTCGAAACCATCCGGCACAAAAAGCGGATCGTATCCAAAACCCCCGCCGCCCTTCGGCTCACGCAGCAACCGCCCGCCGCACACACCTTCAAAAATTTCCTCTTCTCCACCTCCCGGCAGCACCAACAACACACAGAGAAAATGCGCCCCTCGCCGGTCGTCCGGCACGTCCCGCATCACCTGAGTGAGCTTGCGCAAATTCGCCGCCGGGTCGTGCTCCGGGCCCGCGTAATACGCCGACTCCACGCCCGGTCCTCCTTCGAGCGCATCCACGCAAACGCCGCTGTCGTCCGCCAACACCCACGCGTCCACCGGCAACTTCGCTTTCAACGCCCGCGCCTTCTTTCGCGCGTTGCCCACAAAGGTTCCCGCATCCTCCACCACGTCCGGCATTTCGCCCACTTCGCGCGCCGACACAATCTCGAGCGGCAATCCCGCTGCGCGCGCCATCCGTTGCAGCTCCGCCGCCTTGTGTGCGTTTCCCGATGCGAAATAGATGCGCCTCATCCCGATGGTTCTGCTCGTCACCGGTCGCTCACCCGAGCCGAAACTTTGTCTCATCGATAAACAGTTTTTCGGGATACTCCACGCGTCCGCGCGTCAGCACATCGTCGCCCAGCTGCTCCACTTTCAATTCGCGCAGCCGGATCGCATTCGAGAGCCGTTCGGTCCGCAGGCCATTGAACATCGGCATCGCCCGATCGTCCGCCAACAACAGCGGCGCGCGATAAACGAAAAGATAATCCAACTGCCGGTCCTGCATCATCTGACTCACCAGCTGCGCGCCACCTTCCACCATCACGCCAGAGATCCGCTCCTCGACACACTTCTTCCGAAAATCCGCAAACGGCACGCGCTGCGTCGGCGAGGGCAACACCCACACTTGCACTCCCAGATCGCGCAGCTTTCGCACATAGCCCAACCCGCCGTGCTGCGTCGTCACCACCACCGTTCGTTCGTGAAACTCGTCCGTGTAAAGCGCCGGCAAATGCCGGTCGATCACCGTGCGTAACAGTCCGTCGAATACGAAGCGCACCGGACACCACTCCTCCGCCCCCGGCACGCGCGCCGTCAGCCGCGGATTATCCTTCAACACCGTGCCCGCCCCCACCGCGATCGCCGGAAACACCCGCCGCCAACGATGCGTATCCGCGCGCGCGATCTCGCCCGTGATCCATTTCGACTCGCCCGTGCGGCACGCCATCCGTCCATCGAGCGTCACCGCCGACTTCGACGCGATCAGCGGCGTGTTGCGCGTGATCCAGTGATTGAAAATCAAATTCAGGTCCGCGCACTCCTGCTCCAGCACGCCGGTCGTCACTTCGATCCCGGCCGCGCGCAACACTTCGAATCCTTTCCCCGCATGCGCCGGATTCGGATCCGTCGCTCCCACCACCACGTGCTTGATGCCCGACGCGATGATCGCCTCCGTGCACGCGCCCGTGCGCCCATGCGTCGAACAGGGCTCCAACGTCACATAAAGAATCGCGCCCGGGCGCGGCGCCTTCCCTCGCGCCAACAACGCCAGCCGCTCCGCATGCGGCCCGCCATCCGGCGCCGTCGCGCCTTCGGCGACCACCTGCCCTTCCTCGACGATCACTGCGCCGACCATCGGATTGGGCTGCGTCGCGCCCCAGACGCTGCGCGCCTGCTGCAGGGCTCGGCGCATGAACACCTCATGCTGCGCCATATTCATGTTGAGCGGGAGCACGTATCCAAAGTTAAACGTCGCCTTGAGTCCACTTTGCTTTCCGCCATCGGCGTCGAATGACGGGACTTTAACCACTCACATACGGATTCGTCGATTTCTCCGCCCCCACGGTCGTATCCGGTCCATGTCCCGGGTAAACCACCGTCTCCTCCGGCAGCGTATAAATCTGCGCGCGAATCGCCCGCTCCAGTGTGTCGAAATCCCCTCCCGGCAAATCCGTTCGCCCAATGCTTCCCGCAAACAGCGCATCGCCCACGAAAGCCGCCTTCGCCGCCGCAAAATAAAAGAGCACGTTGCCCGGGCAATGCCCCGGGACATGCCGCACCTCCGCCTGCGTCCCCAACGCCTCCAACCGGTCACCTTGCTTCACCCAACGGTTCACCTTCACCGGCTCGAGCCCCAATCGCTCGCCCATGAAGCGCTCCATGATCTCCGGCGTTTCGATCATCGCCCGGTCCTCCGCATGTGCGATCGTCTCAGCCCCGCTCTTCCGCACCACTTCCGCCGCGCCCTGAATATGATCCCAGTGCCCGTGCGTGATCCACAGTCCCGCCAACCGACACTTCTCCGTCTGCAAGATCGGCTCCACTTCGGCCCACACACCTTGCGGCGCATCGATCAAAATCGCCTCCCCGCGCTCGGGCGAGGTCAGCAAATACGCGTTCGTCTGAATCGGCCCCGCGGGCAACACATGCAAATTCACGCGGCCCAATCCACGCCCTTCCCGCCTCCGCGCAATCGCAAACCTCCACCTTCCTTTCGCAAACCGCTCTTGCCACCAATCCCCCCCGCTTGCCACTGTCCGCGTTTATGTCGTCGCTCAAGTTCGCCGTTCTCCCCGGTGACTACATCGGTCCCGAAGTCATGTCCGAGGCCCTCCGGGTCCTCCAGGTTGTCGCCCAGCGCGAAGGCCTTCGCCTCGATTATGTCGAGGGCGACGTCGGTGGCGCTGCCATCGACAAACACGGCACCGCGCTCCCGCAGGAAACCCTCGAAAAATGCTCCTGGGCCGACGCCATTCTCTTCGGCTCCGTCGGCGGCCCCAAATGGGAAAAGCTGCCCCCCGCCCAACAGCCCGAGCGCGCTTCCCTCCTCCCGCTGCGCAAGCACTTCACCCTTTTCGCCAACATCCGCCCGGGCCTGCTCTATCGCGAGCTCACCGATGCCTCGCCGCTGAAATCCGATCGCATTCCCGACGGCATCGACATCGTCTGCATTCGCGAGCTCACCGGCGGCGTTTATTTCGGCAAACCGAAGGAAACGACCACGCTTCCCGACGGCGATATCCAAGCGATCGATACGATGGTCTATCGCAAGAGCGAGATCGAGCGCATCCTCGCCACCGCCATCGCCACCGCCCGCGGCCGCAAACGCCGCCTCTGCTCCATCGACAAGGCCAACGTCCTCGAAACCTCCGTCCTCTGGCGCAAGACCGTCATCGATTACTGTGCCAAGCACGCGCCTGACATCGAGCTGTCCCACATGTATGTCGACAACGCCGCGATGCAGCTCGCGCGTAATCCCAACCAGTTCGACGTCTTCGTCACCGAAAACATGTTCGGCGACATCCTCTCCGACGAGATGGCCGTCATCTGCGGTTCGCTCGGCATGCTTTCATCCGCGTCGCTCGGCACCGGCCTCAACTCCCGCCAGCTTCCGTTCGGCCTCTTCGAACCCGCCGGCGGCACCGCGCCCGATATCGCCGGCAAGGGCATTGCCAATCCGTGCGCGCAAATCCTCTCCGCCGCGCTTATGTTGCGCTACAGCTTCGGCCTCAACCAGGCCGCTACCCGGATCGAAACCGCGGTGAAGAAAACCGTCACCTCCGGCGTCCGCACCGGCGACATCGCGTTCGGACGTCCTTCCGTCAGCACCCGCGAAATGGCCGACGCCATCATCGCGAATCTCTGATTTCTTCGATTGCTGGAAGCGCGACACTCCTGTCGCGCTTCTTGTTACCGCGCCTCCGTCAACGCCGCTCGCACCTCTTCCAGCAGCTTCGATGGACTGCACGGTTTCGCCAGAACCTTTACCCCGAGTTCCGCCAGCTCCGCCCCGGCTGACTCCAAGCCGCTCGTTGCGATCACTCTGAGTTTCGGCTCGATCAACCGCAGCGCCCGCACGAGCGAACCGCCGCCCATCTTCGGCATCATCACGTCGGTCAACACGAGCCGCACACGTTCGCGGTCTCGCAGAAAGCGGCTCACGGCTTCCTTGCCGTCGCTCGCCGTGATCACCCGATAGTTGTGCCCTTCCAACACCTGGCGCGTTGCCACGCGAATCGACTCTTCATCGTCCACCACGAGCACCACTTCGCCTTCTCCCACGGGCATCGGCGTTGCATTCTCCGGGCGTATCTGCGTCGCCGCGCTGCACACCGCCGGCAGGTAAACCCTGAACAGGCTTCCCACGCCCACCTTGCTGTCGACCGTCACGAATCCTCCGTGATCGCGCACGATCCCGAGCACCGTCGACAGTCCCAACCCGGTTCCCTTCTCCAAATCTTTCGTGGTAAAAAATGGATCGAAAATCCGATCCACGATTTCGGCAGGAATCCCCGTGCCGGTGTCTCGCACCGACACTTCGACATAGTTTCCCGGCTTCGCCTTCGCATGCAGCACCCGGTCGGCTTCACCGAGAGTCACATTCTGCACTGTCAAAGTCAGCCGCCCACCATTCGGCATAGCATCGCGGGCATTCACGGTGAGATTCACGAGCACCTGGTGTCCGCGACCACCGGCCACGCGTCTCCCGCCACATTCGCGTCCAACGCGATTTCGCGCGGAAAGGTCTCCCGAATGATCGAACATATTTCCCTCGCCAGATGCTTCAGCTTGATCGGTGTCCGCTTGCCTCCCGCACCACGACTGAAAGTCAGCAGCTGCCGGATGATGTCCGCCCCGCGCCGCGCGTTGGTTTCCACCATGCTCAACATGTCCCGCGCCCGCGGATCGCTCGAGCTCTCCTTCAGCAACGCTGCCGCCATCAGCATCGGTGAAAGAATGTTGTTGAGGTCGTGCGCGATGCCTCCCGCCAGCGTGCCAATCACCTCCATCCGCTGCGCTCGCAGAAACTGCGCCTCCAGCGTCTTGCGCTCGGTCACGTCGTCCGCCACACCCACCACGCGCACGATCTCGCCCGGCACATTGTCCACGGGAAACGCCTTTGCCCAGATCCACCGCACGGTGCCGTCCGGCCGCACGATACGATACTCGTCATCGAAAAAGCCCGTCCTCTCCAGTTCGCCGACCTTCGCCGCCACGCGCGATTTATCCTCGTCGTGGACCGCCTCGAACCACGCCATCGGATTATCCATCAAATCCGCACCCGGACGGCCCCACACCGCTTCGTAGTTCGGGCTCACATACAAAACTCGATTGTGCGGCACTTCGCGCATCCAGAACACTTCGTGGATGTTCTCCACCACCGCGCGAAACCGTTCCTCGCTTTCCCGCAGCGCCGCTTCCGTCCGCACCCGCTCGGTCACGTCGTGAATCGTTCCCACGAAGCGAAACCGCGGCATCGGCTCCATCTCGCCCGACACCTCTCCCGTCGATAGCACGTGCCGGACGGTCCCATCCTTGGCCACGATGCGGTGCTCCATTCGATAGCTCTGCAAATCGAAGATCGCCGCCATCGCTGCCTCTCTCACGCGCTGCCGGTCTTCCGGATGCACGTGATCCATGAACACCTGCATCGTCATCGGCAACTCGCCCGGCTCGCGGCCCAGGATTCGACAGCACTGATTCGTCCAGGTCACCCGGTTATTCTCCAGAACATCCGCGTCCGTCAGCTCGAGTGTCCAGCTGCCGAAGCCTCCCACGTGCTGCGCCTCGGTCATGCTGAGCTCACTCTCCCGCAACGCCCGCTCCGCGCGTTTTCGTTCGGTTATGTCCTGCATCGTCCCCACCCGGTGCAACCACTGGCCCGATGCGTCGCGCACCATCGCGATATCGACCTGCACGTCCCGGCTGTCGCCCTCCGACGAACGAATCGTCAGCTCGAATCGCACGCTGCCCGTGCGATCCGCTTCCGCCAGCGCCGCTTTGACCGCCCCTAACGACTCCGGTCCGTAACGCTCCAACACAGGCTGCCCGATCAATTCCTCCACCCTTCGCCCCATGAGTCGCGCAAAGGCCGGATTGCACGCGGTTGTCACATTTGTGCGCGGATCACTCACCACGATCCCATGTGAACAACTCGCGAACACATCCGCCCACAACCGCGAGGCCGCGTCCATTTCAACCCGGGCCTCCATCGCCACTCGGCTGCGCCGCAGTTCGCGCCGCAGTAATACGAAAAACACCACCGATGTCACCACCACGAATGCGCCGCCTTTGAGCGCCACCAGATCGACCGTCGCCCGCTCCGATACGAAATGGCGCAGCCAGGCATCCGAAAATCCCATCCATAACGCCGCCGCCACCGCGTAGACCAGCACGGCCCGCAGAGCGACCGCTGCCGGACTCGCGAGCTGCTTCCCGCCCGCTTCACCCTGCGGACGGAAAATGCGCCGGAGAGATTCGGATGTTGATGTTGAGTTCGAGCTGTTTGCGGGGGCGGAACGCATTCGGAAGTAAATGGCTCCCAACCTTACCTTCACTCCCTTTTCCACGCTGCCCATCAAAGGTCCGAGGCTTCGCATTTCTTGGCATTCTCGCCAAACGGCTACGCATTTTTTATGCAAATGATCGCCGCGTTCGCCTGCATCCTCTGAACTCCCAGCGCTGGCTTCCCGCCGGTTCGATTACAAATCCGACGCCCTCCAAGTCGCTTCATAGTGCGTCAGAAAATCCTTTCCGCTCCCAACCACCTCCTTTTAGCTGCCCTTTCCGCGCCCAGCCACACCGCGCCGCGCGTATCCATCGCTGTATGACCTCCGCCGAGATCCGCCAGAGCTTCCTCGATTTCTTCGCGAAACAGGGACACACCATCGTCCCGTCCGCGTCGCTCATGCCCGACTCGCCCGGACTGCTTTTCACCAACGCCGGCATGAACCAGTTCGTGCCGATCTTCCTCGGCGATCGTGCGCCCGACGTCTCCAAATGGGCCGGCGTCCGCCCGTCAAAAGATACCCGCGCCGCGGATACCCAGAAATGCATCCGCGCCGGCGGCAAACACAACGACCTCGAGGACGTCGGCTTCGATACGTATCACCACACGATGTTCGAGATGCTGGGGAACTGGTCCTTCGGCGATTACTTCAAAAAGGAATCCATCACCTGGGGCTGGGAGCTCATCACCAAGATCTGGGGCATCCCCGCCAAACGGCTCTTCGCCACCGTTTACTCGCCCGACAAATCGAAGAACGATCCCTCTGACTTCGACCAGGAAGCCTACGACATCTGGGCCGAAATCTTCAAAAAGGAAGGCCTCGATCCCGCCGTCCACATCGTCAACGGCAACAAAAAGGACAACTTCTGGATGATGGGCGACACCGGCCCGTGCGGCCCGTGCTCCGAAATCCATTTCAACCTTCTGCCGTCTGACGACGAAGCCGAGGGCCGCAAGCTCGTGAACTCCTCCAGCTCCCGCTGCATCGAGATCTGGAATCACGTCTTCATCCAATTCAACGCCAACGCCGACGGCACCTTCTCTCCGCTCGCCGCCAAGCACGTTGACACCGGCATGGGTTTCGAACGCGTCGCCGGCATCCACGCCACGACGAAGGGTTTCAAGGACTTCTCCCGCGAACCTTCCAACTACAACGCCGACGTCTTCGCGCCGCTCTTCGCCAAAATCTCCGAACTTTCGAAGAAGGTCTACAACGGCACCGTCCCGTCCAAACGCGAAGGCCTCGGCGAACAGGAAAACATCGACATCGCCTTTCGCGTCCTCGCCGACCACGCGCGCTGCGTCAGCTGCGCCATCGCCGACAACATCCTCCCCGGCAATGAGGGTCGCAATTACGTCATCCGCCGCATCCTCCGTCGCGGCATCCTCTACGGCAAGAAACTCGGCCTCAGCACCGGCTTCTTCGAACAACTCGTCGCTCCGGTTGTTGAAAGCCTCGGCCCCGTCTTCCCCGAGCTCAAAGAACGCCAGGACATCATCCGCCGTGTCATCCGCAGCGAAGAAGAATCCTTCGGCCGCACGCTCGAAAAGGGTCTCTCCATTTTCAATTCTCAGATCTCAAATCTGAAATCGGGCGCCGTTCCCGGCGCCCTCGCCTTCGAACTCTACGACACCTACGGCTTCCCCCTCGACATGACGCAGCTCCTCGCCACCGAGCGCGGCCTCACCGTCGACACCGCCGAATTCGAGCGCCTGATGGAAGGCCAGCGCGAACGCGCCCGCGCCGCGCAGAAAAAAGAAATCGTCGTCGCCGCCACCGAAGGCGAAGCCGCCGATCTCAAGCCCACCACCTTCCTCGGCTACACGCTCACGCGCACGACCACCGCCGGCCCCGCCACGCTCCTCGACGTCGTCAAATCCGACAAAGATACCTTCCTCGTTTTCGACCAAACTCCCTTCTACGCCGAAATGGGCGGCCAGGCCGGCGACACCGGCACCGCCCTCATCGACGGCCAGCTTATCCACATTGTGGATACGGTGAAGGACAAATCCGGCCGCCACCTGCACCGCATCGCTGCCGAAACCCAAAACTCAGAACCCAAAACTCAAAACCTGACCGTCGGCACGACGGCCGAACTCGCCGTCGACGCCCTCCGCCGCCGAGCGATCAGCCGCCACCACTCCGCCGCACACTTGATCCATTGGGCGCTGCGCAAGGTCCTCGGCACCCATGTCCGCCAGGCCGGCACGTCGAAGACGCCCGAGCGCATGCGTTTCGACTTCTCGCACTTCGAGGCCATGACGGCCGCGCAACTCCGCGAGGTCGAACACCTCGTCAACGAGCGCGTCATCGATAACGCGGCGATCTCGTCCTACGAAACCGAGTTCGACAAAAAGCCTGAAGGCACCCTCGCCTTCTTCGGCGACAAATACGGCCGCATCGTCCGTGTCGTCGACATCGGCGGCTACAGCCGCGAACTCTGCGGCGGCACGCACGTCACCACCACCGGCGAAATCGGCGTCATCAAAATCGTCGCCGAAATGGCCATCGCCGCCGGCACCCGCCGCATCGAAGCCGTCGCCGGGCAAGCCGCGCTCGATTTCATCGAAGCCCGCGAAAACGCCCTCCGCGCCGTCAGCGCTCACCTCAACGCCGGCTCGCAAGACGTCGTCTCGAAACTCGAATCGCTTCTCGCACATCAAAAGGAGATCGAGAAAAAGCTGAAAGCCCACGAGCAGCGCGCCGCCGCCCACCTCGCCTCCGATCTCGCCGAAAAAGCGACCGCGCGCGACGTCCTCAAATTCGTCACTGCCGTCGTCGAGGTCTCCGATCAGGAAGCGCTCCGCTCCCTCGGCTCGCAGGTTCTCCATAAGCTCGGCGAAGGCGTCGTCACGCTCGGCGCCGTCCTCGGCGACCGCGCCAGCCTCGTCGTTTACTGCTCACCCGCCGCCATCAAAGCCGGCCACCAAGCCGGCAAGATCGTCGGCGAACTTAGCGCCAAGATCGGCGGCAAAGGCGGCGGCAAACCCGACTTCGCCATGGGCGGCGGCAAAGACCCCGCCAAACTCGCCGAAGTCCTCCGCTCCTGACCGATCCGGAAAGAACCACAGAGACACAGAGCGCACAGAGAAATCCTTCAGATCCTCTCTGTGCCTCTGTGTCTCTGTGGTTAAAGTTCTCCTTCTACTCCGCGCGCAGCGCCACCAGCGGATCGATCTTCGCCGCCCGTCGCGCCGGCAACCAACTCGCCACCACCGCGACCGCGACCAGCAATAAAGCGCCCGTCGCATACACAATCGGGTCCGTCGGCTTAACCTGAAACAGCAGGCTCTCCATCGTCCGGCTGAGCAGCCACGCGCCCACCAATCCCATCACGAGCCCGATTCCCGCTTTCCACACTCCCTGTTTGAGCACCATCGCGATCAACTGCTCCCGCGTCGCACCGATCGCTCCGCGAATCCCGATCTCCCGCGTCCGCTGCGAAACATCATACGCGAGCACGCCATAAATCCCGAGCGCCGCCAGAAACAGCGCCATCCCCGCAAACGCCACCAGGAGCAGCATCACCGCGCGTCGGTTATCGAACGACCCGCTCACCGCCGACTCCATCGTATCTGTCTCGATCAGCGAAATCGCCGCGTCGATCTCCCGCGCTTTCGCGCGCATCATCGCCGTCGTATCCGCCAAGGGCCGCTCACTGCGCACATACAAACCAAATCCTCCGGGCCGTCCTTGCAGCATCTGATAAACAAACGGATTCCCCGTCTTATCCTCCACGCCGTTGTGCGGCACATTGCCCACCACACCGATGATCTCCGGCCATTCCTCCGCCTTCTCCGGCCTTCCGCCAAACGTGAAGCGCCCGCCGACCGCCGAGCGTCCCGGGAAAAACTTCCGCGCAAAATCCTGATCCACGACGAACCGCGGCACTTTGGCTTCGATGTCCACTTCCTCGAAGAAACGTCCTTCGACCAACCGCAACCCCATCGTCGCGAGATAGCCAGGCGTCACCGCCACGCGATACGCACCCGGCTGCGGCGATCCCTCCGGTAAGGGATCGTTCTCCAACGTGAGCGCATTGATCGGCAACCCGCCCCGAAACGGCGTCGAATACGAGATTGCCGCGGCCGACACCCCAGGAATCTCCATCATCCCGCGCACCATCCGCTCCCGCAGCGACTTCGCCGCCTCATCACTGGCCCGATGCACCGCCGGCAACGACACCGCCGCACCCACGACACCGCGCAAATCCATGCCTCGATCGACGTTCAACGCCCGCTGGAAACTGTGAATCAACAATCCCGCGCCCGTCAGCAGCATCAACGCCACCGCGAACTGCGTCACCACCAGCGTGCTGCTCAGCGCGCGCACGCCGCGCCCGGCCGACGCCCCGCGCGTCCCGCCTTGGATCACTTGCGTCAAATTTGTCCGCCACACGTGCACGATCGGTATCAACCCAATCAATACACCCACGCCCACCGTCAGCAGGACGGCGAACAGAAGCACTCGCCCATCCAACGTCACCGGCAGCGCCTGCGGCAGCATCTGCTGCACATAATGATTCATTCCTTTCAACGCCGCCCACGCCAGCCCCACGCCCAGCAACGCTCCCATTCCAGTCAGCACCAAGCTCTCGACCATCAACTGCCGCGCAATCGCCCCGCGACTCGCCCCCAGCGCCGCGCGGATCGCCAGTTCCCCCTGGCGCGCATTCGCCCGCACCAGCAGCAGGTTCGCAACGTTCACACATCCGATCAGTAGCACGAACGCCACGCCGCCTTGTAGTAACAGCAGCGTCGGCCGCACCGGCTCCACCCGCTGCGTCTGCACACTGCCCACATTCATCGTGACGCCCGAGCGTTCGATAAACTGCCGCGTCGGCGGCGGCGAAGACTCATAATACCTCCGCTCGATCGCTTTCGCCTCCGCGTCCGCCGCCGCCATCGTCACGCCCGGCTTCAATCGCCCGAACATCTGCACGTTCAGCGCATATCGCCCCTGGGGATTCTCCGCCTGCGGTGGCCACGACAACGGCACGATGAACTTCACCCGCGCATCCATCCCTTCCAACACCTGCGACGCCACGCCGATGATGCGATACGTCTCGCCATCGATCCTCAGCGTCTTCTCCAACACGTTTTGGTCCCAGCCAAATTTCGACTCCCAAAACGAACGCGTCAGCACCACCACCTTGTCTTCGCCCTGACGATTCTGCTCCTTCGTGAAAAAGCCCCCGAGCACCGGCTGCACGCGCAACAGCTCGAAGATCTCCGCCGTCGCCCGCGCACCGCTGATCCGATCGATCGCGCCATCCTCGCCCAGTTGCCCATCATAGCGCGACCACAGCGCCAGCGTTTCATAGCTCGTGGCGTTCTTCGAGTAATCGAGATACATCACCACGTTCGCAGGCATCTTGTTCAGTCCCGCTTTCACCGCCGACGAATATAGCTCGACGATCCGGTCCGGTTCGTAAAACGGCAGCGGCTTCAACATCAGCGCATACACCATCGAGAAGATCGCCGTCGTCGTTCCAATGCAGAGCGCCAGGGTCGCCAGCGTGGCCGCCGACAGACCTTTGCTCTTTCTCAACTGCCGGAACGCGTCACGAAGATCCGAATACAGACCCGAAACGAATGAAGTGCTCATGGGGGGCGGGGTAAGAACCCACCAGTAACCCAAAGGTTACAAAGCTCCAAGGACCAAGCTCCAGAGAACGTTCAAGCCCAAGCTCCCACCGCCGCCGAATACTATATGCCACTTTGGTGTTTTGGAGATTGGAGCTTCTCTGGATCTTGGATCTTCCGCCGCCTCGCGGCGGCGGTCACCCCACCCATCGCTCCATCACGCGCACCATCTCCGCCATCCTCAGCGGCTTGCTGAGATAATCGTTCATCCCGACTTTCATACAGCGGGTCTTGTCATCCGCCGTCGCATTCGCCGTCGTCGCCACGATCGGCGTGCGCGAGTCCAATCGACGAATCTCCAGCGTCGCATTCCAGCCGTCCATCTCCGGCATCAGGCAATCCATGAAAATGATGTCGTGGCTGCTCAACCGCGTCTTCGCCACCGCCTCCGCGCCATTCTCCGCAAACTCCACCTCGCAACCGAGCTTCTTCAACATGCCGCCCATCACCACACGGTTCACGCTGTTGTCCTCCGCGACCAACACCCGCAGCCCCTTCCGCGAAAGCCTCACCGCCTCCCGCGGCGGCACGGCGCCCTTCTGAACACCTCTCGCCTCGCGAAACGCTTCCACGAGTTGTTCGCTTTGCAGCACCGGCTTCACCACCATCGCCGAAAATTCCGGCGGAAACAGCGTTTCCGTATCCGCATGTCGATTCGGCGGCGCGAGCAGGATGAACTTCACGTCCTGAAGTTCCGGCATCGCCCGCGCTGTCTTCACCCACTCGTCCGCGCCCGGCAACGCGCACGAATGATCCACCAGCACGAAATCGAACGGCTTCTCGCCCGCCGCCCCACGCAATCTCTCCAACGCCTCCGCGCCACTCCCGGCCGTCGTCGCCTGCATCCGCAGCGTTTTCAACATCCCTTCCAACGCCGTCGCCGCCACGGGAAGATCCTCGACAATCAACACCGATCCCGCCGGCGCCTCGACGCCCCCGACCGGCGCGTCGTCCACTTGCATCGGCAGCGTGAACCAGAAAAGCGAGCCCTGCCCCGGTTTGCTCTCCACGCCAATCTGCCCGCCCATCAACTCCACCAGCCGCTTGCTGATCGCCAGCCCAAGCCCCGTCCCGCCAAAGCGCCGCGTCGTCGACGCATCCGCTTGCGTGAATTTCTCAAACAACCGCACCCGCGTCTCCGCCGGAATCCCCATGCCCGTATCGATCACGTTGAACCGCACCCACACTCGGGGCGCGATCGCCGGATCGAGTTCACGCGTGATACGCACCAGCACGTGCCCTTGCCCGGTGAACTTCACCGCATTCGAGACCAGATTGAGCAACACCTGCCGCAATCGGGCGGGATCGCCGTGCACGCCGGGCGCCACGTCCGGCGAAAAATCCAACACCAACTCCAGCTTCTTCTCCCCCACTCGCGCCGCAGCGATTTTCAACACATCCACCACCGGCTGCCGCAGATCGAACATCGTGTGATCGAGCAGCACCTTGCCTTCCTCGATTTTCGAGAAGTCGAGAATGTCGTTCACGATCGCCAACAGCGCCTCAGCCGAAGTCCGCACGGTCGTCATGTAGTCGCGTTGTTGCGCGTTCAGCGGCGTCTCCAACATCAACTCCGCCGACCCAATCACGCCATTCAAGGGCGTGCGGATCTCATGACTCATCGTCGCCAAAAAATCCGTCTTCGCCCGATTCGCCGCGTCCGCGATCTGCTTCGCCTGCCGCGCCTGCGCCGACGCCAATTTTTCCAAGTCCAGTTGCCGCGCCTGCTCGAGCTGCGCCCGATCCCGCTCCAACGCCCGCTGGTGCACCATCCAAAACACCGCCGCGCCCATCCCCGTCACCACCATCCCGCCCAGCAGCCAGAGCCACGGCTCGGCATCCGCGCCTTCGATCGAGAGCGGCTCGTGCGCACGTAAAACGTTCGCCGTCAGGAGACCTAACAGCGACGGAAGAGCGGGAGACCACCGTCGAACGGGCGTGAAGCGCACATCGGCGTGTCTAGCCAATGCGAATTCAAATGCAAGGGATGTTCACCCCAACGAGAGTTTCACTTCCTCGCCCTCGCCTCGCGCCTCTGACTGATCGCCAGCGAAATCCAAAACGCCGCCGCCAACACCAACGCCGCCGGCAGAATCAACACCGCTTTCCGCAAGCTGCCGGTGAGATCCGAAATCCACCCCACCAATCCCGGCGACCACAAATCCCCAAACGCGTGAATCGCGAAAATCGATCCCGCCATCGCTTTCGCCCGCAGATGCACCGGCACCGTTTCCAAAATCAACGTATTCAACGGCCCCGTCGGCAAAAATAGAAACAACATCGCCCCCGCCAACGCCATCCGCGCGACCGCCGGATCGGGAATCAAAAACGCCGCGAACGACACCGGCACCGCGCACACCGAGCTCAAAGCGAGCAGCGACGAATACCCCGCGCCACTCCGCCGCTGCCACGCACTCGCCGCCAAGCCTCCGCCCAGCGTCGCCACCAGGCCCATCACCACCAACGACAGCCCGAAAAATCGCCCCGCCGCTTCCAGCTCCATTCCGTGCTCCCGATAAAGAAAAGTCGGCGCCCACTGCGCGAAGCCGCCCATCGCAAAGGTCTGCGCGATGTAGCCCGCCACCACCCAGCGATACGCTTTCGACTCCAGCAGCGGCAGAAACGCCCGCAGCCCAAACCCCACTCGCGTTTCCGCCTCCGCCGCCGATTTCTCGCGCGGCGGCTCTTTCAACCAGAACAACACAAACGCCAACAGCAGCCCCGGATAACCCGCCCACAAAAACGCCGCCCGCCATCCATACCTCGCCGCCAACGCACTTCCAATGATGTAGCCGAGCGCCGACCCCACCGGTATCGCGAGATAGAAGATCGAAATCGCCGTATTCCGTCGCGGCCCGCGAAACAGATCCGCAATCCAACTCGGACTAATCGTCCCAAAACTCGCTTCACCAAAACCAACCAGCACCCTGAAAAAAATCAGCGCCCAATACGAGCTCGTGTGCCCCGACATCAACGTGCCCAAGCTCCACACAAAGACCCCGCCGCCAATCAACCACCGACGGCCCAGCTTGTCCCCGAGATATCCAAAAATCGGAGACGTCAGGAAATAGCCCCACATGAACGCGCTCAACAGCCAGCCCGCATCGCGGTCCGACAGCATCAACTCCTCCTTCACCGGCGTCAGCACCGCCGCCAGCAACTGCCGATCCAGATAATCCAGCAGGTTCAGCCCGGTCAGCACGATCAACGATCCCACCGGCCAATAGCGTTTGTTCTCGTTCACGCTCCGCCAGCAAACCCGCTGCACCGCCCGTGCAAAGCCCCAATCGCGTCAGCGCACCGTCATCGGTGGAACCCGGCGCCTCCGCCGAGTCTTCCGCCCCACTCAGAACCGAAACGTCATGCCCGCGCGGATACCTTGCAGCTTGCTGAGATCCACCCGCGAGACATACCGCGAGGTCCCATCATCGCTCACGACTTTCTGCTCGTAGTCTCCGCTGTTCTGATAAACCGCACCGACATAGAGCCCCGCGTTATCCGTGAACGAATACTGCAGGTTCGCATCCACGTAGAAGCCCGGCGTGATGTAACTCGACGTATCCGTGATGAACAACGCCAGGTCCTCGCCCGTTTCCGGCGAGAAAGTCTGCGTCACTTCATAGCTCGAACCGGCATACACGATCACCGCGCCCACGCTGAGCGTCGCGCTAAACCGCTCGGTAATCGGATACTGCAACACCGGGCCTGCACGGAAAGTCATGAACGCCCCGCGCAACCGCCAGTGATTCTCGAAGTCCGCCGAGGTCGTCGCCTGGGAGGTCTGCCGGTCCACCGGCCGGTAGCGCAACAACACCGAGGTATCCACCGTGCCCGTGGTCTGCGGCGCCACATAGGGCGCTTTCGGTGCCGCCTGGCCATCGAGCGAGTAATAGTCCGTCGTGCGGTCCACCGTTGCCGTCACGGTCGAGCGCGTCGAGGAGAGGATCTGATTGATGCTCATCCCCGCCACCACACCCCACTTCAAACGCGAGTTGAACAGCGTTCCGATATCGCGATCCAACGACAGCTCGATGCCATACGTCGCGCCCGGATCTTTGTCGCGAAATCCCGTATCCGTCACCGTCGCCTTGTAGCTGTTCATCATGATGTAACCTTCGTTCGCCGCCTGCTCATCATTCAGAAAACTCCAGTTGTTCGTCTTTCCATCCGGCGTGATCGGCACCTGCACACCCGAGGGATCCGTCATCGTCCGCTGATCGCGAAACACATAACCGTCGTGATAGCCGCGCTCCAGATCCTCCGAGAGATCTTTGTCCAGATTCATGCTCCTCGACTGCAACACGCCTCCCCCGCCAAACTCGGTCCCCACCCCCGTCAGCACGCGGAACCCGAGCCGCACCGCCTGCTTCGGCGTATAGACCACGAGATCGTCTTCCACGACCGGCACATAATCGTCGATATTCGGATCCTCGATACGCTGGCCCAAAGCCACACCGCTGAAGACGAGAAACACGCACGATGCGCGACGCAGGAAATTCATAGAGGAAGAGGAGGCGAGTGTTGGACGGTCTTCCCGCCCGAAGGTTTCCGGAAAGATTCGAGAGCGGCTCCGTTGCAGTCAACGAGAGATTCGCCGACGCCCTGCACCATTGACATCGCCCGCCCCCCACCCGTGAAACTGCCCCTTTTCGCCCGTCGTGAACAAAGAATCCCTTCGCCAACAAATCCTCCAGCAGCTTCGCACCGAACATGAATTGCAGATTCGGGCCGCGCAGATCTCGCGCGACGAAGCCATCGACGAGGAAAGCCGCCCCGAAAATAAATACGACATGCACAGCCAGGAGGCCGCCTACCTCGCCGAAGGCCAGGCCCGCCTCGCCGCCGAGATCGCCACCAGCATCGAACTCTACGCGTCTCTTTCGCTGCCCACCTTCACCCCCGGCTCCGCCATCGCCGTCGGCGCCCTCATCGAAGCCGAATCCGGCAAAACCAAATCCTGGTATTTCCTCGGCCCTCGCGCCGGCGGACTCGAACTTCAACTCGAAGGACACATCGTCCTCGTCCTCACCCCGCAATCGCCGCTCGGCCGCACCTTCCTCGGCAAACGCATCGGTGACTCCATCGTCCTCCCGGGCCGCAAAGATCCTGCGCGGATTTCAACCCTGCTTTAATCCCACCGCCCAACCGCTCAGGTCTCCAAACTAAACACCACCGGCACCGCCATCCGAAACCGCACCGGCACGCCCTGCCGCGTCCCGGGCTCAAACCGCCACTTTTCCACCGCCCGCAACGTCGCCGCCTCAAACCTCGCATCCGTAGATCGGACCACGCGAGGCCGCAACACCCGCCCCGCTTCATCAACGACAAACTCCACCCACACTTCGCCCGTCAAACCAGTCCCACGCGCCTCGTTGGGATACATCGGCGCCACGCGCACTTTCGTCCGCGGGGTCTTGTCCAATGCTCCCGCCGTCAACACCGGCACGTCCCGCCACTCGTCCGTCCCCATCGGATCGCCCCATTCCTCCCGCGGAATGTGCACACCATCGATTTTCACCGGCGAGCGCGTTTCGCGCGGCGGCAGTTCGAACACCGCCCGCTCCGTCGCAATAAACTCGTCCGCCGTGAGCCGACCCGCATCGGGATTCCCTTTCGGCGCCGCCACTTCGGTCGCAAAGATCTCCACGTCCTCCGGCGGCTCTTTCGGCAAAACAAAAACCATCTCGTCAATCACTGCCGGCGGCGTCGGCTCGACCCGCGGAGTTTTCTCCCAATCCAGACAGATGAGTCCGGCGTGAAACGCCGACGAGACCACGACAGGCCAGGTGAATCGATTTAACATGATGTCCTCCAGGTTGTGCGTTCATCTTCTTAACGGGCCATGTCGCCGTTTCTTTGATCCCACACGCAGAGAATTTGATTCGGCTCCGCTCTTTCGCTTTCACCGCGCAATGCGTGTTGCTGTCGCCTTCCTCCTTCTCGCCGTCGCACTTCCGCTGTCGTCCGCGCTCGCCAGCGACGAAGTCCGCCCGCAACTCCTCGCCGCCCTCGAAACCTTCCGCACCGAAGGCCCGCGTGGCTGGTCCTTCACGCAAACGACCGAAAGCGGCGACCAACGCCGCGTCGAACGCTTCGACCCCGCCCAACCCGAATTCACCCGCTGGTCGCTCCTCGAACTCGACGGCCGCGCGCCGACTCCCGACGAACTCCACGACTACCGCCAAAAAGTCACCCGCCGCTCCTCCGCCACCAACGCGCCGCATCTCACCAAGCAGTTCGATCTCTCCACACTCGAACTCGTCGCCGACGCCGACGAGCGCACCACCTGGCGATGCCGTTTAAAACCTTCCGAAACCGGCGACGCCACCGCCGAACACCTCGCCGCCACCCTTCTCTTTCACACGCCCACCCAGACCATCGAGTCTGTCGAAATCGCCTCGATCGAACCGTTCGCGCCCACGCTCGGCGTCAAAATCACCGAGCTCAAAACCACCCTCACTTACAGTCTTCCCGCCGGCGATCGTCCGAGTCTTCTCCTGAAAAGCACCACCCGCCTCCGCGGCCGCGCCTTCTTCCTAAAATCCCTCGACGCCGACATGTCCGTCACGTTCAGCGACCACGAAAAAGCCGGCCGCCGGCGGTAGCGCGAAACGCCCCCGCCGCGATTCCTCGCGCCGTCGGCACTTCACTCCGCCGTCCACTTGAAAACAAACGTGCTGTGCGGCGGAAGCTTCAACGCGATCGACTGGCTGTAGCCGTCGCACTCCGAGTCTTCCGTGTGACGCGCCCCGTCGTTCCCCAAACCCGTCCCGCCGTAGAACTCACTATTGGTATTGATCACTTCGCGCCAAAGCCCGCGCCGCGGCACCCCGATGCGATAATCCCTTGTTGCTCCGGAAAAGTGTCCGACCACCACGAATAAGGTCTTCTCTTCCCGATCCGTTCGCAGATACGCGATCACACTCGCCTCCGCATCCGTGCACGCGATCCAACGAAAACCCTGCGGATTCAGATCATTCTGACTCAGCACCGGCTCGCTCGCATACAACTTGTTCAAATCCCGCACGAGCAGCCGCACGCCTTCATGGTCGACGTATTGGCAAAGATGCCACTCGAGCGCGCTGTCGTAATTCCATTCATGCGACTGCGCGAACTCGCTGCCCATGAACAACAGCTTCTTCCCCGGATAACCCCACATGTGCCCATAAAGCGAACGCAGCTGCGCCGCTTTCTCGGGGATATGCCACGCGGACATCTTCAGCAGCATCGAACCTTTCCCGTGCACCACTTCGTCGTGCGAAAACACCGTCACGAAGTTCTCCGCATACTGATACAGCATGCCAAACGTCAGATCGTTCTGATGCCACTTCCGGTGAATCGGGTCCTTCGCGAAATACCGCAACGTGTCGTGCATCCAGCCCATGTTCCACTTGTAGTCGAAGCCCAACCCGCCCTCGCTCGTCGGCTTCGTCACTCCGGGAAATGACGTGCTTTCCTCCGCGATCATCAACGCGCCGGGATGATACTGATGCACGAGATCGTTCACCCGCTTGAGAAAATCGATCGCCTCCAGATTCTCGCGCCCGCCGAAACGATTCGGAATCCACTGCCCCTCTTTCCGCGAGTAATCCAAATAAAGCATCGAGGCCACCGCATCCACGCGCAGCCCGTCGATGTGATACCGCTCCATCCACGCGAGCGCATTCGCGATCAGGAAACACCGCACTTCGTTGCGCCCATAATTGAAGATCAGCGTGCCCCAATCCATGTGCGCGCCGAGCCGCGGATCCGCATGCTCGTAAAGATGCGAGCCGTCGAACTCCGCCAGCGCGAAACTGTCGCGCGGAAAATGCGCCGGCACCCAATCCAGAATCACGCCAATCCCGCGCTGGTGCAGATAATCCACCAGCCACGCAAAATCCTCCGGCGATCCATGCCGGTGCGTCGGCGCAAAAAATCCCGTCACTTGATAGCCCCACGAGCCCGTGAACGGATGCTCCGCCAACGGCATGAACTCCACGTGCGTGAAACCCATCTCCGTCACGTAATCCGCCAGCTGCACCGCCGCCTCGCGATAACTCAGCCGCCGGTTCGCATCCTCCGCATCGCGGCGCCACGAATTCAGATGCACTTCGTAAATCGACATCGGCCGGTCGATCGATCCCGCCCCTTCGCGTCGCTTCTGCATCCACTCGCCGTCGTTCCACGTGAACTTCGAAACATCATACACCACCGACGCATTTCCCGGCGGCGCTTCGAAATACGTCCCATACGGATCCGTCTTCAGCCGCACATGATCCCGCTGATCGCGCACCGCATACTTGTATAATTCCCCCTGCTCCAATCCCGGCACGAACAACTCCCATACGCCCGACGATCCCAGCGGACGCATCTGGTGATAACGCCCGTCCCAGTGATTGAAATTCCCCACCAGCGAAACCTGCTTCGCCGCCGGTGCCCACACCGCGAACGCCACTCCCGGCACACCGTCGATCGTCCGCACGTGCGCGCCCAATTTATCGTAAGCCCGATGCTCGTTCCCTTCGTTGAACAGATATAAATCCTGATCACTCAAGGTCGGCAAAAACGCATACGGATCGTAAAACTGCCGCAGCTCCCCCGCTGGCGTCTTCACCCGGAGCTGATACCGAAAAACCGCCGCGCGCTTCGGAATGAACACTTCGAAGAGCCCCTCCTCGGCAACCAACTCCATCGGCCATTGCTCGTTCGGAGCCGGATCCACTACGATGCACGCCTCCGCGCCCCGCACCAACGCCCGCACGACCAATCCCTTCGTTTTCCCTTTCGTGTGCGGATGCATCCCGAGCACCGAGTGCGGCGACGTGTGGCTGGCGTTGAGCAGATCCGTCCGATCTTTTTGCGAGATGATCACGGCCATAAGGAGTTACGAGTCTCGCACCCTGCCCCAAGGCCCACCGTCCGTCTAGCTCCAACCTCGAAATTATCCCCCCGAATCCCGCTACCGAACTTCACCCCGTTCACGCCCCTCGCCCTTCACCCGCACAGCGCTCGTCTGGGAGAAAAGCTCCACGCCCCACGATCCAAACTCCAGAGAATATCCCATGTTCAAACACCAGTTGGAGCTTGGAATATGGAGATTCCCTGGAGCTTGGTGCTTGGATCTTGGAGCTTCTGCACATGATCAGCGGTCCTCGGTTCTCCGGCGGGCTTGCTTGCCCGCACCACGCCGCCTTTCCTCCCGCCCAACGTGACCCGACGCCTGCTCGCCTTCCTCTGCCTCTGCGCCTCCGCTTTCGCTGCCGCGCCCAACGCCACCTCGATCGTCGCCGGCCGTTCCGAAACCTCCACGCGCACCGGCGAAACCATCTTCACCGACAACCCGCGCATCGACTACGGCGACATCCGCCTCGCCGCCGACGAACTTCGCTTCGACCCCAAAACCCGCGTCGTCACCGCGCGCGGCAACGCCGTTCTCACCCAGGGCGCCCGTCGTCTCCTCGCCGACACCATCACCTACCACGAAGATTCCGGCACCTACGAGGTCGGCGATCTTCGCGTCGGCGAACATCCCATCTACGTCTCCGGTTCGAGCGCCACTGGCGATCGCTCCGCCGTCACCGTCAACGACGCTCGCATCACCGTTCCCGAACCCGCCTCTTTCGTTCCCACTGCCGAAGCCGACCGCGTCACGTTCACTTCCGACAACCGCATTCGCACCGAGGGCGCCTCCGCCGGCATCGGCAACATCCGTCCCCTCGCTCTCCCCGCCCTCTCCACCAATCTCCGCGGTTTCCTCCTCCCCAACGCCCAGATCAACGGCGGCTACCGTCGCACCCTCGGCCTCTACGCCGAGACGCGTCTCCAACTTCCCCTTACGTCCACGCTCTTCCTCGGCGGCGATCTCGGTCTCTACACCAACCGCGGCGTCATGATGGGGCCGTCCGGCACCTACGCGAGCAACACGCCTGACGACGCCGACACCTTCTACCGCGGCGATTTCCATTCGGGATTCATCACCGATTACGGCACGCGCTACGCCGACGTCGTCGGTCGCCGGGTCCCGCGCAGCCGCGGCTTCGCCGAATGGAATCACGTCCAGCAAATCACCCCCCGACTCTCCCTCACCGCCGAGATCAACTACTGGCGCGACTCCGAAGTCCTCCGCGATTTCCGCCCCGCCGAGTTCTTCGAGGTCCAGCAACCCGACAACTTCGTCGAAGCCGTTTACGCCGGCGACAACTACTACGTTTCCCTCTTCACCCGGCTCCAACCCAACTCCTTCCTCGTCGTTCAACAACGCCTCCCCGAACTCCGTTTCGATCTCGTCCCAACTCCCATCGGCGAAACCGGTCTCACGCAGCGCTTCAACGCCAGCTTCGCCGCCCTCCGCGAAGACCCGCTCCCGTTCGGCCCTCTCAATCCCACGCCCGGCGCCGAACTTCGTGCCGATCGTCTCGACGCCTACTACGCGCTCTCCCACCCGATCCGCGCCACCTCCTGGCTCACGTTCACGCCGGTCGCCGGCGGCCGCATCACGCACTATTCAAATCTCGACGGCCCTCGCAACGACTACACCCGCACGCTTGGCGAACTCGGCTTCGACGCCGAAATGCGCGCCCACGCCGTTTACGATTACAAAAACGCCCGCTGGAAAATCGACGGCCTCCGCCACCTCGTCACCCCGCGCCTTTCCTACCGTTACATCCCCGAAGCCGAAAAAGGCACGCGCTACATCCCGCAAATCGACCGCCGGAACTTCGTCACTTACCTCCAGCCGCTTGGTCTCGGCGCCATCCGCAACATCGATGAGCTCCGCGGCACCAACACGATCCGCCTCGGCCTCGACAATACCCTCCAAACCCGCGACCCCATCTACGGCTCACGCGATCTCGTTGTCCTCAATGTCGCCAACGACTTCCTCTTCGATCGGGTCCCCGGCGAACGCAAGGTCTCCGCCATCCACACCGAACTCGCCATCATGCCCGCGCGCTGGCTCGAGCTCGGCGTCTATCAAAGTTTCACGCCGCAGGATTTCACGCTGCAGGAATTCAACACCGGCGTCACCCTGCGCAATGGCGACTTCTGGACCGTTCAATTCGCCAGCAACTTCCTCCGCGGCCATCTCAACGACTACCTCTTCCGCAGCACGCACCGTTTCAACGAGGTCTTCGAAGGCCTGATCCATCTCCGCTACGACGCGCGCACGCAGCGCTTCAACGAGCAGGCCTACGGTATCCGCCACAACATCGGTAACACCTGGGCCCTCGAATACGTGATCACCCTCTACGGCGGACAACGCCGCGAAAGCAGCTTCGGCTTCAACGTCCGCGTCGAGGCGCTCCGCTTCTAAACTCCCGTTGGTCATTCTGAGCGCAGCGAAGAATCCAGAGCGATCATCGCAGCCGGAATTCCTCCTTCCAGCAGCGCCCCCGCGAGCCATCTTCCGTCGCGCCCCATGAGCATCGTCGCCAACCAACAGCGCACGCTCCTCGCCCTTCTCGCCCAACTCCGCCCGCATTGGCGCGCGGACCGCAATCTCCCCGCACGTATCCAAAAACTCCTCACCTCGAACCGCGCCTTCGGCTCCCGCGACCGCCGTCTCTATCGCGAACTCATCTACACTACGCTCCGCTATCTCCCGTGGATCGAACCTTCCCTCGATTCTGATTCCGACCTCGCCACCCGCCTGATCGCCTGGCTCGCCGCCGATTCTCCCGCCACGGAAAAGTTCCGCACCGCCCTCATCTCCGACTGGCCCGCGACACCGCCCACCGTCGCCGCGAAATCTACTTTCGTCTCTCAACAACTTAACCTTCGTCCACCGCTCCCGCCCCCTCTACCCGACTGGTTCCGCGAACACTGCCCCGCCGCCTTCGAATCCCCCGACGTCGACGTTCTCCTCTCCCGCGCCCCGCTCTGGCTCCGTCTCCAAACTTCGAATACGGCCGTCGTCCTCGACGAATTCACCCGTCTGAACTGGCGCTACGAATTCTCCTCTGTTCTCCCCACGGCCCTCCAACTCCTCGACGAAGTCGACGTCACCAAAACCTCCGCCTACGCCGACGGCCTCGTCGAGATCCAGGACCTCGGCTCACAACTCCTCCTCGAATCCACCGCGCTCTCATCCGGCGGTCGCTGGCTCGACGCCTGCGCCGGCGCGGGCGGCAAAACCCTTCAACTCGCCCATCTCCTCGGCTCCACCGCCGAAATCCACGCGCACGACATCCGCCCCGCCGCCCTCTCCGAACTCGCCGCCCGCGCTCAACGCGCCCACCTGAAAGACATCCGCATTCTCCGCACCGCCCCACTCGCCACCGATCTCTACGACGGCGTCCTCGTCGATGCCCCGTGCAGCGGCTCCGGCACCTGGCGCCGCGCCCCGCATCTCAAGTGGACCACGACACCCGCCCAAATCGCCGCCGCCGCCACGGTCCAACAACAACTCCTCACCCGTTTCGCCCAAAACGTCCGTCCCGGCGGCCTGCTCCTCTACGCCACCTGCTCCCTCAGCCACGTCGAAAACGAATCCGTCATCTCCACCTTCCTCTCCACCCACCCCAACTTCACCCTTCGTCCCCCCACCCGCCCCTTCAACGCCCCCGCCTCCCCTCACAGCCTCACCTTCCTCCCCGCCCTCCACAACACCGACGGCTTCTTCATCGCTCATCTCCAGCGAGACGTTTGAACTAGTCATACATTATATTACAAATCGCCGCGGCCGCTCGCACGCTCTCCTCCGCACCAGCCACTTTTCCGTTGCCGCACCCGGCTCCCGCCCAACCATCGCCCGCTACCGTGGCCGCCACCATTCCCGACTCCGAGCTCCGCATCAAACTTCGCGTCTTCGAAGGCCCGCTCGACCTGCTCCTGTTCCTCATCCGGAAAAACGAACTCGATATCTACGACATCCCGATCGAGTCCGTCACCAAGCAATACGTCGAAACCCTCCGCGCCATGCAGGAGCTCGATCTCGACGTCGCGGGCGAGTTCTTCGTCATGGCCGCCACGTTGATGGAGATCAAAAGCCGCATGCTCCTCCCCAAGGGCATGCACGCCGTCGACCCCAACTCCGACGACGAGGAAATCGATCCGCGCTGGGACCTCGTGCATCAGCTTCTTCAATACAAGAAGTTCAAGGAAGCCGCCGCCAAGCTCAACGAGCTCTCCGTCCAGCGCCAGAACCTCATGGAGCGCTTCGTCTCCTCGCTCTCCTCCACCGAGACCGAGCGCCCGCTCAAGAACGTCGATCGCATCGAGCTCTGGAACGCCTTCAACATCGTTCTCCGCCGGCTCGCCGAGAAACTCGTCGTCGGCGAAATCCACGACGAACAGATCACCGTCTCGGACCGCATGGAATACATCCTCGAGCGCACAAAGGCCGAGAAGACCTTCATCTTCTCCAACCTTTTCGAGGGCCCGATCACCCTCCGTAATCTCGTCGCCACCTTCCTCGCCGTCCTCGAACTCACCCGCCTCAAGCGCCTGCGCATCCGCCAGGACGAAGCGTTCTCCGACATCGTCTGCAGCGTCGTGGAAGAAATCCCACTTGAAAGCCCACCCAACCCCGACACGGTGACCGCGTGAGCAAAAAAAAGAAGTCGCCGAAGCCAGCGGCGGGACTCCTTGGCATTGGTCTGGACAACGATGACGGTCACAAGCGCATCACCACCGGTGAACAATTCGCCATCGTCGGCGGCTCCGCGGAAACCCACGAGCGCATGACCGAAACCGTCGTCAAGACGTTCGAGGAGTTGAAACACCGCGGCAAACACCTGCATCACGTCGAGCCCAAGGAACTCGCCGAAATCATCCACCGCTCCACCCCTCGTTGATCCTCACCCAGGGCATTTGCGTCCCGCGCGTTTACCGATTCTTTCCGTCTTCAACCATCAAAACCATGTCCGAAAAGATCGCTCAGCTCACCACCGATAGCTTCAAAACCACCGTCTCGTCATCCGCGACGCCCGTGCTCGTCGATTTCTGGGCGCCGTGGTGCGGCCCTTGCAAAGCGATCGCTCCCATCCTCGAAGAGCTCGCCACCGAACTCGACGGCAAACTCACCATCGCGAAGGTCAACATCGACGACCATGGCGAAGTCGCCACCGAATACGGCATCCGCGCGATCCCGACCATGCTCCTCTTCAAAGGCGGCCAGGTCGTCGAACAACTCGTCGGCATGATGCCGAAGGCAGCCCTCAAGGCCAAACTCGCCGCCCACGTCTGAGCCGTCGCTCTTCTTCATTCTCTCAGCCGCACCCTCCTCGGTGCGGCTTTTTTTGTCCTTAGATCATCACACCCGCCCCGAACAAAATCGCATACACCGCCAGCAACTTCCCGGTGTCTCCCAACAACCCGATCAATTCGCCTGCGGTCGTCGCTTCCCGCAAACGCCGCACCTGTCCCCACGCCATCGGCAACACCAGCCACGGCAACATGCGCCACGCATTCCCTTCGCGCAGCGCAAACACCGCCGGCACCGCGAGCGCGACCGCGATCGAAAGCGCATGCTGCCACCGCGCCGCCCGTCGCCCCAGTTTCACCACGAGCGTCCGCTTCCCCGCCGCCGCATCGGTCTCCACGTCGCGATAATTGTTCACCACCAAAATATTCGCCGCGAGCAATCCCACCGCCGTTCCCGCCAGCACCGCCTCTCCCGTCCACGCTCCCGCCTGCACGAAGTAAGTCGCCCCCACCGCCACCAGCCCGAAAAACAAAAATACGAACACGTCTCCAAGTCCGTGATACGCCAGCGGAAACGGCCCGCCCGTATAAGCGATTCCACACACGATGCTCGCCACGCCAATCGCCAGCAGCCACGGCCCGCCCCACCACAAAAGTCCGCACCCACACACAAACGCCGCGGCAAACACGCCCCACATCGCCGCCTTCATCGTCGTCGGCGTGATCAATCCCGCCGCCACCGCGCGTCGCGGTCCCACGCGCGCCGCCGTATCCGCGCCTTTCACAAAATCATAGTAGTCGTTCGCGAAATTTGTCCCGATCTGCACGAGCAGCGCAAATCCCAGACAAAGCCCCGCCGCTGCCGGATCGAACATCCCATCCCGCCACGCCAGCGCCGCGCCCACGACCACCGGTGCAATCGCCGCCGGCAAGGTCCGCGGCCGCGCCGCACTCCACCACACCTGCAGGTTCGCCGCCATCACGCCTTCACGCGTTTCGTGAACATCCCCAGCCTCCGCCGGCTCAGCAAACTCATCGCCACCGGCAAAAACATGAACGCCGCCGTCACAAACGGCAGACGCGAGCCCACGCCGTGAAACACCACGCCGAAGGTCAGCACCAGCAAGGCTTGGATGCTCAACAACGCTCCCGGCCCCGGCAGCACGCGATGAATCGACCAAACCAGCCCCATCGCAAACAGCGTCGGATACACACCGCACATCCCGAGCGACAACCCGGACAAATAGAAAATCGGCGCATACAGACTGATGCGATGCTCATAGCGCAGCGTCTGCACCATCACGCCGACAAGCAGCACCCCCGCCTGCACCAGGCCCACGAGTTGCGTCGCTTCAATGAGATCGGCCTCCACCGCCGCCTTCGCCACGCCCGGCCACGTCCCCAGCAACACCGCACTGCCCAGCGCCGCTCGAACGAAATCGATGTAATTGCGCGGCTTCAGGATCTCCACGCGCAAGCTCACCCGCGCGTCCGTCGGATCCGAACTTCGCGCCAAATTCTCGCGCATCCGCCGCCGCCCCGACCGCCCGGACCTCGCACGGCCTCGACCCCAGCGCAACACCTGGCGCGGCAACCACAACAACAGCAACGCCGGAAGAAATTGAAGCCAGTGGATCGTCACGCGTGCGCGGCATCGAAGATCGCCGCCGATCCCCTGTCAAAAGCTTCGTCTTTCTGTTCGTTCAGCGAATTTCAAATCCACTGAACTGCGCCTCGCGCATCTGGCTGCCGCGTTCCGTTTTCCGCACATACCCGTGCATCCGCTCCTCCACGGCCGACACAAACGCCTCCACCTCTGCCGGCCTCCCTTCCACTTCGATCTGCACGCGCCCGTCCAACAGATTCTTTACATAACCCGCGACTTCGAACTCTCGCGCCACTTGCATCGTCGTGTAGCGAAAGCCCACGCCTTGCACATGCCCCGAGAAGTAAACGGTTTCGTGCCGCACCAATGCCATGTTTAGAAATTCAGCATCGCTCCTAAACCGCTTCAACCTGCAAAAACCAAATCTCTCTCGGCCCGGCACCCCTCAGGGTTTTGACGATGCTTGGACAGGTTTTGATTTGCGTTTCCCCACCCCCGGCCTTCGTTTTGGCCTACCGAATGAGCAATTTCGATTCTGACGGAGGTCAGGAAAACGAGTGGGAAGATCGCGGCGACCTGGCTTGGAACGAGTTCGATTGGGAGCGTTATCTCCGTGAGCAGGACGAAGCGGTGCATCGCTATCTCGGATTCTACGAGGCCTGCAAAAACAGCACTGATCGTATCGACGATGTCGCCGAGTTGATGAACTGGGGCTCTAGCAACCAGAACGACGACGACGATGATGACGACGATGATGACGAAGAGTCGGAAGACTTCGCCGAAGGCAGCGATGTCTACACGTTGCACAAGAATCCCATCTTCGTTTCCACCAAAGCGCTTTATCTCAGCCTCTCGCGCCAGTGGGAATTCGCCGCCGGGGACCACGCCAAAGTCCCCCAGCCACTCGCGCTCGCCCTTCTCTCCTCGCTGCATCGCGGCGAAGAACAGGCCGTGCAGGCGATCCACGCGCTTGATTTCGGCGATTACGCGATGGCCGTCAGCCTCTTCAAGCGCGCCCTCAGCGCTTTGAACGGCACCCTCGCTCTCCTCAACGAATCTTCCGCTGTCTCGCACCGCACCGTCGCCGCCTATCGCGAAAGCGCGCTCCCGCGCCTATTCGATCTTCGCGAAATCTGGCTGCGCGTCGTGCACGAGTGCCGCGAAGAGCTTGAGCGTCCCATCGACGGCGAAAGCTAAGAAGATGCGGAAATCCGCCTTGCACTTTCGCGAGGCGGCGTTTGCCTCGCCGAACTCCTATTTTGGAGGGGTGGCCGAGTGGTCTAAGGCAGTTCTTTGCTAAAGAACCGTAGTGGCAAAACCGCTACCGGAGGTTCGAATCCTCTCCCCTCCGCCAGTTTAAATGAAAAACCCGCGCTTCCGGCGCGGGTTTTTCGTTTTGCAAAACTCAATACCGGTAGTGATCCGGCTTGTAAGGTCCCTCGACCGGCACGCCGAGATAGTCCGCCTGATCCTTCGTCAGCGTCGTCAGCTTCGCGCCAATCTTTTCCAGGTGCAGCCGCGCCACTTCCTCATCGAGGTGCTTCGGCAAGCGATACACCCCAATCGCGTAGGTGTCCTTGTTCTTCCAAAGATCGATCTGCGCCAGGGTCTGATTCGTGAAGCTGTTCGACATCACGAACGAGGGATGCCCCGTCGCGCAGCCGAGATTCACCAACCGGCCTTCCGCCAGCAGATAAATGCTCTTCCCGTTCGGGAAGGTATACATGTCGTATTGCGGCTTCACATTCGTCCGCTTCGCATCCGACCCATTCAGCCGGTCAACTTGGATCTCGTTGTCGAAGTGGCCGATGTTGCAGACGATCGCCTGGTCTTTCATCCCGCGCATGTGCTCGAGCGTGATGATGTCCTTGTTGCCGGTCGTGGTCACATAAATGTCCGCCACGCCGAGCGTGCTTTCGATGGTGTTGACCTCGAATCCTTCCATCGCCGCCTGCAACGCATTGATCGGATCGACTTCTGTCACAATCACCCGCGCGCCGAAACCTTTGAGCGAATGCGCCGAGCCTTTGCCCACGTCGCCATAACCGCACACGCACGCCACTTTGCCCGCGATCATGACATCCGTCGCGCGCTTCAAACCGTCGGCGAGCGACTCGCGACAGCCATAGAGATTGTCGAATTTCGACTTCGTCACCGAGTCGTTCACGTTGATCGCCGGCACGCGCAGTTTGCCCTTCTCGAGCATCTGGTAAAGCCGGTGCACGCCCGTCGTCGTCTCCTCCGACACGCCGCGCCATTCCTTGGCGAGCGTCGTCCAACGCAACGGATCTTGCGCATGCACTTTCTTGAGGAGGTTCTTGATCACCTGCTCTTCGTGCGACGCCGACGGCGTATTCACCCAATCGCTACCTTCCTCGAGCTCGCAGCCTTTGTGGAGCAACAGCGTCACGTCGCCGCCGTCGTCCACAACGAGCTGCGGGCCTTTTCCATTCGGAAACGAGATCGCGTGCAACGTCAGATCCCAATACTCCTCGAGCGTTTCGCCCTTCCACGCGAACACCGGCACGCCCGCTTTCGCGATCGCCGCCGCCGCATGGTCCTGCGTCGAAAAAATGTTGCACGACGCCCAGCGCACGTCCGCGCCAAGCTCGGTCAGCGTCTCGATCAACACCGCCGTCTGGATCGTCATGTGCAACGATCCCGTGATGCGCACGCCTTGAAGCGGCTTCGAGGGACCGAACTTTTTGCGCACGGCCATCAGGCCGGGCATCTCATGTTCGGCGATCGCGATCTCTTTGCGCCCCCATTCGGCGAGCGAGATGTCTTTGACGAGATAGTTCGGCGCCTTGTCGGCGGTGGCAGAGGAATTCGACATGATGTTGCGAAACGTTGGTCGTTACTTGATCGCGGCGCGCAATTCGGCCGCCTTGTTGGTCTTTTCCCACGGCAGCCCGGCCTTGCCGAAATGCCCGTAGTTCGTCGTCTGCCGGTAAATCGGCCGCAACAGATTGAGCTGCGCCACGATGTCCGCCGGCTTGAAGCTGAAAACTTTCTGCACGGCCGCCGTGATCTGCTCGTCCGACACGCCCGTCTTCGCCGTGCCAAAGGTGTCCACGCGCACCGACACCGGTTGCGGGTGCCCGATCGCGTAGGCGAATTGGATCTCCGCGTGCGATGCGAGTCCCGCCGCCACGATGTTCTTCGCCACCCAGCGGCCCATGTAAGCCGCCGAACGGTCCACCTTCGAGGGATCCTTGCCCGAAAACGCGCCGCCGCCGTGACGCCCCCAGCCGCCGTAAGTATCCACAATGATCTTACGCCCGGTCAGGCCCGAATCGCCCTGCGGCCCGCCCACCACGAAACGACCCGTGGGATTGATCAAATACTCCGTCTTCTTGTTTAGCATCGAGGCCGGGATCACCTTCTTGATCACTTTTTCGATGAGATACTTCTCGATCTTCGCATGCTCCACCTCCGCCGTGTGCTGCGTCGAAATCACGACGTTCACCACTTCGACGGGTTTGTCGTTCTCATAGCGAATCGAGACCTGCGACTTCGCGTCCGGCCGCAGCCAGTTCGCCGCGCCGCTCTTGCGGATCTTCGTCAGCTCACGGCCAAGACGATGCGCGAAAATGATCGGTGTCGGCATCAATTCCGGCGTCTCGTTGCACGCGTATCCAAACATGATGCCTTGGTCGCCCGCCCCTTGCTCCGCCGTTTTCTTCCCTTTCGCCTTCTTGGCATCGACGCCTTGCGCGATGTCCGGCGACTGGCGCGTCAGGTAGTTGTTGATGAACACCTGATCGGCGTGAAACACGTCGTCGTTGTTCACGTAGCCGATGTCGCGAATCGCCGCCCGCACGATCGCTTCGTAATTCAGTTTCGCCTGCGTCGTGATTTCCCCCGCGAGAATCACCATGTTCGATTTCACCATGGTCTCGCACGCCACACGGCTGAACCGATCCTGCGCGAGACAGGCATCCAGCACGCTATCGGAAATCAGGTCAGCAACCTTGTCCGGATGGCCTTCGCCCACGGATTCAGAGGAAAAAACGAATGAGTTCGCCATAAGGGGAGCCGCGACAACACACACGCCGTCGTCCTCAGGCAAGTGCAATATCAACGTATTCCTATTTCGTGATGCAAAAGGATCGATCGCGCTCCCGCAGCCAGCGCGTCGCATCGCGAGCGCGTCAATTGCACCCTTGCGTGACCCTGCATCGCCCCTAAATCTCCGCGCACTTCCTCGTGTCGACGACCCCATCTCCGATGGAGCAGCCCCACACTTCCGGCCCCAACCTCATCGGCCGCCGGATCCTCATCATCGACGACGATCGGCTCAACATCCGCATCCTCAGCGGCATCCTCAAAAAACAGGGCTACGTCCTGGCCGAGGCCGACTCCGGCGAACGCGCGCTTGAGGTCTACCCCGAGTTCAAGCCCAACCTCGTCCTCCTCGACGTGATGATGCCCGGGATCAACGGGTTCGAAACTTGCCGCGCCCTCAAGCAGCAATACGGCGACGACTGCGCCCCCATCGTTTTCATCACCGCGAAAAACGAATCCGCCGATGTCATCGAAGGCCTCTCCGCCGGGGGCGTCGATTATCTCCCCAAACCTTTCCAAACCCGCGAGGTCGTCGCGCGCATCCGCACCCACCTGCACAGCCAGCTCCTCACCGAACAGCAAAAGCTGCTCGTCGATCAGCTCAGCAAAGCCAATGCCGCCAAGAACCGCTTCCTCGGCATGGCCGCGCACGACCTGCGCAATCCCCTCGCCTCGATCCGCGGCCTCGCCGAATTCCTCCGCGATGGCGTCGTCGGCGAGCTCACCCCCGACCAGCTCGATCTCATCAACACCATTCACACCGCGAGCCAGTCCATGCTCACCATGGTCAACGAGCTCCTCGACGTGGCGACCATCGAAGCCGGCGAACTGAAGCTGACCACCGAGCGCCACAACCTCGCCGAGCTCATCGAAAAAGCCGTCTATCTCGCCAACATCGACGCCGCGAAAAAGCACACCCACATCGCTTTCACTCCGCCTGCGCGCCCATGCGAGGCGCCGATCGACGCCGCGAAAATTCAGCAGGTCATCAACAATCTCCTCAGCAACGCCGTTAAATATTCCCCGCCCGGCTCGAAGATCGCCGTCGAACTTCACGCCCGCGAAAACGCCTGCAGCTTCGGCGTGAAAGATCAGGGCCCCGGCATTCCGGAAAACGAACGCGACCAACTCTTCAAAGACTTCGGCCGCCTCTCCGTCCAACCCACCGGCGGCGAAAAGAGCACGGGCTTGGGCCTCGCCATCTGCCGCAAGATCGTCGAGGCTCACCGCGGCACCATCGTCGCCGAAAACCTTCCCGCCGGCGGTTGCGAATTCCGGGTCACGCTTCCTCTCGCTTCATGAATTTCCAAGGCACCATCCTGCTCGTCGACGACGAACCTCACATCCGCAAATTCGTCGGTCTCATCCTCAAGCAGCTCGGCGCCCCCCACATCATCGAAGCCGCCAACGGCCAGGAGGCCCTCGTCGCTTACCAAAGCGAAAATCCCGACCTCGTCCTCCTCGACATCTCCATGCCGCTCATGGACGGCCTCACGACGCTGCGAAAGCTCAAGGCCCTCGATCCCGACTGCGTCGTCATCATGCTCACGTCGATCGTCAATCGCCAAAGCATCGACGAAGCCCTCTCCCTCGGCGCCGCCAACTACATCCGCAAGGACACCCCGAAAGAAGAAATCGCCCGCGCGCTCACCGAGACGATCGAGAGCTGCTTCGAGCCCGAGAACTGACGCTCCCTCGTTTTCCGCGATCTCCAGCGAATGAGCCCCACGCACCACCCCACGCATACCACGCTCCCGCCCGCCCTCGCCGAAGTCCGCTACTCCCTGCCCCAGATGCTCCAGGAAGTGGAGGTCGAGCGCGCCGCCGCTTCCTTCGCGATGGAAAAGCTCGACCAACTCGAGATCGGCAAGCTCTTCAAATCGCAGACTCCGCGTCGCCGTGTTAAATCCAAAAAGTAGCCTGTTCCTCGCGAACATCCGCCAGCGCCCGGACTTCGATTACGTCCAGGAACTCGCCACCCTCGTCGAACGCCACGGCATCACGCTCGAGCTGCTTCAAGCCCTCATCGACGAAAAAATCCTTCCCAAGGAAGACGCCTGCAAACTCTGGGCCGATTCCTTCGAGGTCGCCTACGTCGACCCTTTCGCCTCCGTCATCACCGACGAAGCCCTCGAAAAAATCCCGGTCGAGATCGCCAAGAAAACCAAGGCTATCGGCCTCTACGTTCTTAACGGCGTCCTCACCGTCGCCCTCGCCAGTCCTGGCGACGCCGACCTCGTCAAACGCCTCAGCCAGATCGCGCAGATTCCCCTCAGCCCCGTCTTCGCCCTGCCGCGCGAAGTCGAAGACGCCATTGCGATCCACTACTGCACCGAGAAAAACATCGAGGACTCCCTCAGCGAGCTCGAGCACTCCAGCCTCTTCGACCGCTCCGAAACCGCCGGCGAAAAACTCGCCGCCCTCGCCGAGAACAACTCCCTCACCGAAATCCTCGACGAGATCATCTACTTCGGTCTCCGCGAGCGCGCCACCGATCTCCACATCGAAGCCCAGGAAACGATCTGCCGCATCCGCTTCCGCATCGACGGCAATCTTCGCGAGATCCTCACCTACTCCCGCAAGCTTCACCGCGCCCTCATCTCGCGTCTGAAAATCCTCTGCAGCCTCAACATCTCCGAATCGCGCTTTCCCCAGGATGGCCGTTTCTCGATGCCCATCGGCTCCCAAACCGCCAACTTCCGCGTCTCCACCATCCCGTCCGCTTACGGCGAAAAAGCCGTCATCCGCATCCTCGCGATGACCGGCAAGAAGACGATGCTCACGCTGGATAAGATGATGATCTCCCAGACCATCCTCCAGCCGTTCAAACGCCTCATCCAAAATCCCAACGGCATCCTCTTCGTCACCGGTCCCACCGGTTCCGGCAAAACCACCACGCTCTACGCCGCCCTCCACGAGATCAATACACCGGGCATCAATATCTCGACCATCGAAGACCCCATCGAAATCCAACTCGCCGGCGTCACCCAGACTCAGGTCAACAGCCACATCGACCTGAAGTTCTCCACCATTCTCCGCGCTCTCATGCGCCAGGATCCCGACGCCATCCTCATCGGCGAAATCCGTGATCTCGAAACCGCCAAAATCGCCACGGAAGCCGCCCTCACCGGCCACATCGTTTTCGCCACGCTCCACACCAACACCGCCGCGCAGGCCATCGTTCGCCTCATTGAGATCGGCGTCGAACCTTACATGGTCGCGCCATCCGTGATCGGCGTCCTCGCCCAGCGTCTCGCCGCCAAAATCTGCGACAACTGCAAGGAAGCCTACTACCCTTCTCGCGAGGTCCTTCGGCGCTACTTCGAAGACGAGGGCCTCACCGAGGTTCCTTTCTATCGCGGCCGCGGTTGCCCCGCCTGTCGCAACACCGGCTACAAGGGTCGCGTCGCCTTCCACGAGCTCGTTCTCATCACCGAGGAAATCCGCACATTGATCTCCGAGGGCAAAAGCGCGCAGGACATCACCCGGGCCGCCGCCAAGGTCGGCTACAAGCCGCTCCGCTACGATGGCTTGAAAAAAGTGCTGCTTGGCCTGACCACCATCGACGAAATCGAGCAAAACACTTCTTTTGAATGGTCGGTCTAGTCCGACTCCGATCTTCAACACCTTCCCCGAGCCTCAGCACCATGGCCGACCTTCCTGTCATCGACCCGCAAGCCATCGAAAATCTCCGCGCGCTTAATCCCGACGACGGCGACGAATTCCTGCGCGAGATCATCGCGATCTATCTCGAAGACACGCCGCAGCGCATGACCGAGCTCGAGCAAAGCCTCGCCTCCAGCGACGTCCCGAAGTTCATCCGCGCCGCGCACAGCATCAAAGGCAGCTCTTCCAACGTCGGCGCCACGTCCGTCCGCGCCATCGCCGAACAACTCGAGCACCATTCCGCCAAACAAGGTCTCGACGGCGTCGCCCCGATGATGGCCGCCCTCAAAACCGAATTCGCCCGCGCCCAATCCGAATTCGCCAAACTCCTCCCCTAGCCTCGCCCGCTCGCCCCTGTAGGGCGGGGTCTCCCGACCCCGCCGTTACATCGCTCGTAGCGCGGTCCATCCGACCGCGCTTTTTTCTTCACCGATACAACGCCGTCGTCGGCGCCGCCGTCAGCACATTGTATTGCCGCATCGCGAGCCGCCACCACTCCGCCAGCGCATCCGCCGGGCTGCTCCACAATTCCCTATGCAGCCAGATCATCGACTCCGCATCGAGCAGCAGCGCCATCTTCTCCTTCGTCGAGAATCCTTGCGGCCCTTCGTGCAACAACCGCTTCCGCAGCTGCGCAAACCACTCCCGCGCCTCCTCACTCGAACGTCGCTGCCGCAACAACGCCACGTGCATCGCGTTCACATACGGATCGAGCACCGCCTGCATCAAACCATAGTCCGCCCGCAACGGCTCGATCGGCGGCAGATGCCGATAACATTCCGCCAGATTCTGACGCAATCGCCGCAGCTCATACGGGGGCTGCGACTCCTCCGGGATCAAAAATAATCCCAGTTCGCGCGCCCGCCGCCCGATCCCCGCCTTGCTCAGCAAAATCGAAATCGGGATCGAAAACACCAACCCCGCCAGCACCGGGCTCAACCACCAGAAAAAGACCGGAAACAAAATCAACGCCGACGCCCCCCAGATCACGCCAAACGCCGTCTGCCCCCAATGCGTGATGATCGCCTCGCGCCAGTCCGTGCCGTCGTCATTCGACTCACGCTTCTGCGTCACCCACAATACGCCCTGTCCAAGCAGCGTGAAGAGCACGAACTTCGAATTGAACATCATGTTGATCGGCGCCAGCAGCGCCGAAATCGCGATCTCACTGAACGCGCTCAACACGAACCGCACCCGCCCGCCATATCGCTCCACTTCTTCGCGCCGCCCCAGCATCACCACGATGCTCACGATCTTCGGCAAAAAGAGTAACAGCATCGTGAATACAAACAGCGATAGCGCCGCCGGCACTTTCACTTCGTAGCCGAAAATCGAGGTATAGTCCTCCTGTCGCGGCCCGGCGAAAAACGTATTCACCAGATCGAACGCATTGATCGTGCTTATCACCAGGAACAGCAACCAGAGCGGAGACGACAAATACGCCATCACCCCCATGAAAAGGTGAAACCGGTTCGCCGGCCGAAACCCGCGCGCCGTCAGCAGCCAGGCGTGCTGCATGTTGCCCTGACTCCAGCGCCGGTCCCGCTTCGCACTTTCGATCAGCGTCGGCGGCCCTTCTTCCCAGCTCCCTTCAATGTCGTGCGCCAGCCACACCGCCCAGCCGGCGCGACGCATCAGCGCCGCCTCGACAAAATCGTGCGACAAAATCCTCCCGCCAAACGGCTCGCTCCCCGGCAAATCCGGCAGCGAGCAATGCTCCATGAAGGGTTGCACGCGAATGATCGCGTTATGCCCCCAATAATTTCCCTCATGCTGCTGCCAGTAGTTCAGCCCCGCCAAAAACAGCGGGCTGTAAACCCGGTTCGCGAACGACTGCACCCGCGCATACAAGGTGTCGCCATTCACGATCCGCGGCGCCGTCTGGATGATTCCCGCGCCCGGATTCTTTTCCATCAGCGCCACCAGCTGCACGAGCGCCTTGCCCGTCATGATCGAATCCGCATCGAGCACGACCATGTAACGATAACTCTTCCCCCAGCGTCGCAGAAAATCCGCTACATTCCCCGCCTTCTTGTTAATCTGATTAACGCGCTTCCGATAAAAAATCTTCCCGAAGCCGTTCACTTGCTTGCACAGCTCCACCCACGCGGTCTCCTCCACGATCCACTGCGAGGGCTGGTTCGAATCGCTCAGGATGAAGAAGTCGAAGTGCTCGAGTTTCTTCGTCTCCTCCACCGATCGAAACACCACGCGCAGTCCTTCGAACACGCGGCTCACATCTTCGTTGAAGACCGGCATGACGATCGCCGTCGACGCCAGCGGCACCTCCTCCCCCCGCGCCACCGTCATCGTGATCCGGCGGCTGTCGCCGCCGCGATTGATCACATAAAATCCCGCGATCGCGGTGCAGAACCCGATCGAGATCTGCAGGAACAAAATCACGAACAGGATCAGCAGCGTCAGCTCCACGCCCGTCAGCCCGTCTCGCCACAACAAGTCCGCCATGAACCACGTGGCCAAACTCGTCAGCACGAAGATCGACGAGAAAAACGAAAACCGCCGCCGATTCAGCCGCGCCACCGTCATCCGATCATGCACCTCGGAAAAGCTCATCGTCACCCGTTGTAGGAGCCCGCTTGCGGGCGATTCGTTGTCTCCTCACCGCGTCGCATAAAAAATCACTCCCAGCGCCCCCGCGAACAACAGCCACAAAAACAGCGTCCGCAGCATCGGCATCCGCTCGAACCGCTCCAACGTCTCTCCCGCCGCCTCCGGAATCGGCCCCAAATCGATCGGCCGCGGCACCATGCTCGACACCGTCAAATCCGGTCCCGCCGTCAGCGCGCTCGCGCGCATCCCCGCTTTGAAATCCTCCGGCACATTCGACTCGTCCAAAAACGCATACGGCCATTTCTGCGGACCATCGCTCAACAACAACGCCACGCGTCCGTCCACCGCGATCCGCTCATGCGGCAGATCGCGTTCATCCAACACGTCCGCGAACCAGCGATCCATCATCTGCTCCGCTTCCTCGGCCGCGAGCGCCGTCGGATCGAGCGACGGGTCCGCCGCATGTCGCTGCGCCGCCCGCGCCAGGATCCGCAAGATCAGCCGGCTCGCGTGTAGTCGATTATGGATACGATGCGCGCGCAAATAATCCTCCACGCGCACATACGCCGCATTCCATGCCTCCATCGTTCCCGTCGTCGGACGGAACGTCCCCAACGGCTCGATCGGATGCGCGTCACTCATGGGTCGACGCGCTCCGTCACGTGCGCGGCTTCGGCCGCTCCGCCTTCAACTTCGCCCAGCTCACGGCTGCCACAGAAAACTCCAGGTCTCCGTGAGCACGTCGTCGCCCTCGCGTAAATAACACCGCAACTCGATCGGCTTCCCCGACCCATCCGGACGAATCGCGAACGCCGCGCGCCACGTCTGGTTATACGGGTTCTTCTGCACAATGGAGTGTTCGAGTTTCGCACCGTCGCCGACGCTCACGACCGACTCGATCTTCGCCTCGGCCCCCTGCTTGTTGAGGTAAGTGCCCGTGAAATCGATAAAGAAACGTTCGAGGTCCGGCTCATGCGTCTTCGTCCGCCCATGTCGCGTCGACATCACGCGTCCCGCCGGCGGCTGAATCGTATCCAGATACCAGTGCAACTTGTATTCCAGTTCGAGCGGCTCGCCGACTTTCGGGGCCACGTCCGGCGTCCAAAACGCCACGATGTTGTCGTTCGTTTCATCCGGCGTCGGAATCTCCACCAGCCGCACCGAGCCTTTGCCCCACTCTCCCACGGGTTCCACCCACGCACTCGGCCGCGCATGATACGCCGCTTCGAGATCCTGATAATTCTCGAAATTCCGATCCCGCTGCACCAACCCGAAACCTTTCGGATTCGTATCGCTAAACGCCGCCGTCCGCACCACGCGCGGATTCGTCAACGGCCGCCAGATCCACTCATCGCCGCCCGTCCGCACGAGCAATCCATCCGAATCGTGCACTTCCGGTCGAAAATCGTTCGTCGGCTCATTCGTGCTCTCGCCGTGCCAATACATGCTCGTCAACGGCGCCAGCCCGATCGTCTTCACCTGCTTCCTAAAAAAGAGCGTCGCCTTTACCTGCGATACCGTCGCCGCCCCGGGCGCGATCACAAAGCGATACGCCCCCGCCACGCTCGGGCTGTCCAGCAGCGCATACACCGTTACACTCTTCGCATTCTTCGCCGGCTGCTCGATCCAAAACTCCGTGAACACCGGAAACTCCTCGCCCGTCTGCTCGGCCGTATCCAAAGCCAAACCACGCGCCGACAACCCATAGATCGCGTTCTCGCACAGCAGCCGGAAATAACTCGCGCCCTGAAACGCCCCGAGTTCATCCCCCGCGCGATTCAGCGGATACAAAATCTTGAAGCCCGCGAAGCCCATCGTCGGCGGCAACTCGCCCGTCTTCAGCCGATCATAAATAAAAAGATCCTTCGTAAACGGAATCAGCTTCGCCCGCCCGTTCTCCACCTCGTGAATCTGCACCGTGTTTACCTGCACGAAACCGGGATGAAAAAACTGCAGCTCGAACGGACGCTTCTCCTTCCGCCACCACGTGTGCCCCGGCTCGAAGCGAATCAGCCGATGCTCGTCATACGTCAGCCGCTTCAACCACTCCGGCACCGGACTCTGCGGCGCCGCATACGGTTTCGCCGCAAGCGCCTTCGCGCGCTCGCGCAACACGTCGAAGTCGAATCGCGTTTCCGCCGCCGACGCCACCGTTCCCGCGACGACCATCGCCGCCGCACACCCAGCCAACCACGTTTTCATTTGTCCAAGAAATACCCGCGTTGCTTTTCCGAGATCGGCAGCTCCGCGCGTTCCATCACCTTCAACAAATCCTCCCAAATCATTCGCTTCGATCGATTCGACTGATTCCGCAGGATGTAGCTCGGGTGATACGTCACCATCAGCGGCTTCCCGGCGAACTCCTTCCACTTTCCTCTCACTTCGCCCAGCGCCTTGAACGAACCCGCGCCCAGCAAACCCGCCGCCGCCGTCGCGCCCAGCGCCACGATCAACTCCGGATTCACGATCTCGATCTGCGCGCGCAGGTTCGGCAGACAGTAGGCCATCTCCTCCGCGGTCGGAGGACGATTCCCATACTGCACGCCGCTCGCATTGAGCGCCATCTCGGGTCGCCAGTTCATGATATTGCCGATGTAAACGTCTTCGCGCCGGAGCCCCATGGCTCCGATCATTTTCGTCAGCAATTGTCCCGCTGGACCGACAAACGGTTCCCCTTGCACTTCTTCTTCTGCACCGGGCGCTTCGCCCACGAACATGATCTTCGCGTCCAGGTTCCCCACCCCCAACACCACCTGTTTTCCCGGCCGCACGTGCGCGCAACACACTTCGTCCTTCAACACTTTCTCCTTCAACCACGCCATCCGCGTCGCCTTGTCGCCGTCCGGCAGTGTAAACACCTTCGGCTCCGGCACCGCCGCCACCCCTTCCGGCGCCGCCTTCTTTGGCACGGTCTTTATCACCACCGGCGGAGGCGCGCTTTCCTCCGCGCGCTTCGGCTCCGTTTTCTCCGGCAGTTCCCCGACCGCCGTCTCAACTTCCTTCTCCGCCGCCCGCGCACCTTTCCTCGCGGCCACGACTTTCTTCAACGCCGCCACGCTTTCCTCCGACACCGATACGCTCTTCACGCCCGCCGCTTTCAGCCGCCGCAACTCCTCCGTCAGAACATTCAGTGCCGTTCGCATCATTCACTCCGGGTTTGCAAAAGTTTCTCCACGTATTTGCCCAACAAATCGAATTCCAGGTTCACCTTCTCACCCGCTTTCCGCGCGCCCAGATTCGTCACCTGCAGGGTGTGCGGGATCACCCACACCGCGAATGCATCGCCGTCCACTTCCGCGATCGTCAGCGAGATCCCGTCGATCGCGATGCTGCCTTTGTGCACGAGATAACGTCCGCCGCCCTTCGGCACGCGCACTTTCAGATAATGATCCTTCCCGCGCGCTTCGAACACTTCCACGACGCCGACGCCATCGATGTGTCCCGTCACGAAATGTCCCCCAACTTTCCCATCGAACTTCAAGCTCCGCTCCAGGTTCACCGCGCCCCCCGCGCCCAGGTCCGAAAAATTCGTCAACCGCCGCGTCTCCTCCAACACGTCGAACCACACGTATCCAGAATCGAACTTCGTCGCCGTCAGGCAGCATCCGTTCACCGCAATGCTGTCGCCTTCGGCCAGCCCTTCCAGCACCCGCTTCGCCGCAACCTGCAGCCGCCAAGCCTCCGCTTGCAGCGCAAAGCTCACCACCCGTCCCGTTTCCTCAACAATCCCCGTAAACATAAATTATTATCTCCTCCCGCCACACGCCCACACCCCTTCGTGTCGATTCGTGTCCATTCGTGGTTCAAATCCGTGTTGGCTCTTATCCGTGTTCATCCGCGTCCATCCGTGGTTCACAATCGGATCCGCAACACCGCCGTCTCGCCACTGCGACTCACCAACACCACGCACTCCGCGCGCGTCGCATCGCCTTCGATATCCGCCAGCCGCCTGGCCGCATCCTCGAAGCTCTGCACGCCCACGCCGTCGATTTCGCGAATCCAATCATCCGTTCGCAGTCCCGCCGTCGCCGCCGGCCCATTCGGTTTCACAAAATGCGCCACCACGCCCGTCGCTCCTTCCGGCTTCACCCGGCGAGCCACCGCGTCGTCGTGCACAAATTCCCGCGCCGTGAAACCGATCCGATCGAAATACGTGCGTTCCGCTTCCGAAAAAAGCTTCGGCTGATCGCCGAGCGTCACCGCCACCTCCTGACGCGCCCCATTCCGCAGCACCGTCAACCTCACCGTCTCGCCCGGTTTCCGCCGCACGATCTCGCGCCCCACGAAATTTCCCACCACGCGATCCGGTTTGAAACGCGGCAACGCCTGACCGTCGATCGACACCAACACGTCGCCTTCTTTTAGACCCCCTCGCTCCGCCGGACTCCCTTCGATCACTTCGCTGAACACCACCGCCGACTGCGACCCGAGTTTCAAAAACCGCGCCACTTCCGGATCCACCGGCTCCAGCCCATACGCCCCCAGCCACGCCAGCGGACGCCCAAACACATTCTGCGGCACGCGCCCGAGTTGCGGCAGCACTTCCGGCGTGGTCAGCAACGCCGCGCTTTCCTCCACGTTCATCATCACCACCGGCAACCCTCCGCGATCGCTTGTCGAGAATTGTAGAAAACTTTCCCCAAAACCCGTCAGCCCGAGGCCCATGAATTTCCCGTCCGCGTCGAACGCCGGCAGTCCCGGCCCCGTCACTTCGTCCAACGCCACCGCCGTCCGCTGCGGCAGCGCCTGCACCAATGACACCCGCCCGCTCATCCAATACGGCGTGAAATCCTCGTCCTTGTTGCGCAGTCCGATGCCCCACAACTCCTCCCCCATCTTCGGCTCCCGCGCGTCGCCCACGAATTTCGTGATCGGCGTCAGTTCTCCGCGGACCGCCTCGGCGGCCCGCACGAAATGCCAGCCCGACAACGCATCCTGCCCCAAGTATTCGCCCGCCACGCTCTCCGCCGACCCCGCGCGATATACTTTGAATTCCTTCAACTGTTTCGGCGTCGCCCGCGGATTCACCGCGATCGAGGGCAGGATGATCGTTCCGTTCTCATCGATCACCGTGCCATACGACACACTCGGCCGCCGCTCCGTCTCCGTCTCCACGTAGTGCTCCACCGCCACCACGGTCTTCAACCGCTCCTCCCACAATTGCGCCATATCCGCGCGCACGCCCGAGAACGTCGCACAGCACAACACCACCCCTTGTAGGAGCCTGCTCGCAGGCGATTTCAAAAATTTCATCCGCGTCCTCATGGTTTGAATACATAGAGCGAAATCTGCCGATTCCGCATCGCTTCCACCAACACCGGTTCCGGCTGCGCCTCATACGCTGCATGCGCCGCCTTCAACACCTCCAGCGTCTCCACCGTTTGTTGGTTCACTTTTCGAATGATATCTCCGCGCTGAATTCCTGCCACATTCGCGGGAAATCCCGGCTGCACGCCAATCACGAGCACGCCCGTCTCATCCGTCAGCTGATTCTCCCGCGCATACGTTCGCGACACCTTGCGCACGCTCAATCCCCACTTTTCAAACGCCCACTCCTCGCCCACGCGACTTTCCAATTTCTCCGTCACAACCACATACTCCTTGGTCTCTCCGCTGCGCCGCACCGACAATCTCAACTCACTCCCCACCGGCCGGCTCGCGATCATGTTCTGAATTCCCGGCAACTGTTCCGGAAACCGTCCGTCCACTTTCACCCCATCGATCGCCAGCAGGATATCGCCACCGCGGATACCCGCACGCGCCGCCGGCGAATCGCGATCCACGTTGTTGATCAACATGCCCGTATTCAGCGACAGCGCATAAAATCCTTCGAAATCCTGCAGGTCGCGCGGCACGATCCCGATGTAGCTCCGCTCGATTTCCCCCTCGCGCACCAATCCCTCCACCACGCGTTTCGCAATGTTCGCCGGAATCGCAAAACCCAGGTTATCCGCCCCCGCATAACCGCGCGAATTAATCCCCACCACGCGCCCGTTTGCCGTCACCAGCGGCCCGCCCGAATTGCCCGGATTGATCGCCGCATCCGTCTGCAGCCAGGTATTGAACGCTCCCGTCTCATACCCTTTCACCCCGCGCGGATCTTCAAAGTAACGATTGTTATTCGAGATAATCCCGCGCGTCGCCGTGCGCGTCAGTCCATACGGCGTGCCCACCGCATACACCGTTTCGCCGACTTCGAGTTTGCTGCTGTCGCCAAACTCCGCGTGACGAAACTTCAACCCGCGTCGCTTCACTTCGTCCAGATCCAGCCGCAGCACCGCGAGATCCGTCCAGTGATCCCAGCCCACGAGTCTCGCATTCACGCGCTCGAGATTCGCGAGCGTCACTTGCAACTCCACCGCGCGGGGCGACGCCACGTGCGCATTGGTCAGCACGAGGCCGTCCTTCGACAAAATCACGCCCGATCCAATCCCCGACGTAAACCGCCGCGCACCCGCCTCGAAGGCATGCTCGCGCACGTCGATTCGCACCACCGCATCCAACAGCTGCTCGAACCCGCGGCTCAACGCCGCGTGCGCTGGTGAGACGATGGTTAAAATGGCCGCGCCCAGCGCGAAGATTGACCGTGCAGCGAAAGATTTCACAGTGGCGAGTTCACACGCGAATGGCCACCACCAGCAAAGATTACAACTTCCAAGATATCGAGCCGCACTGGCAGAATTTCTGGGAGCAAAACCGCTCCGCCCGAGCGGATAACGTGTCGTCCAAGCCGAAGTATTACGTGCTCGACATGTTCCCTTACCCGTCGGGCGCCGGTCTCCACATCGGCCATCCGGAGGGCTACACCGCCACCGACATCATTTCGCGCTACAAACGCGCCAAGGGCTTCAACGTCCTCCATCCGATCGGTTGGGACGCCTTCGGCCTGCCCGCCGAACAGCACGCCGTCAAAACCGGCACGCACCCCGCGACCAACACGCAAAACAACATCGTCAATTTCCGCCGCCAGATCCGGGCTCTCGGCTTCTCCTACGACTGGGATCGCGAAATCGACACCACCGACCCGAAATACTTCCGGTGGACGCAGTGGATTTTCCTGCAGCTCTTTAAACGCGGCCTCGCCTATGTGGATGAGCGCCCCGTTTGGTGGTGCCCCGAGCTTCGCACCGTTCTCGCCAACGAGGAAGTCGTCGACGGCAAGAGCGAGGTCGGCGGTTTCCCCGTCGAGCGCCGCAATCTTCGCCAGTGGGTCCTCCGCATCACCGCCTACGCCGAACGCCTGCTCGCCGACTTGAAGGACGTCGATTGGCCCGACTCCACCAAGCGCATGCAGGAAGCATGGATCGGCCGCAGCGAGGGCGCCGAAATCCTCTTCGATCTCGAAAACAAATCCCTCGGCCAGCTGAAGACTTTCACGACGCGCCCCGACACGCTCTTCGGCTGCACCTACATGGTGCTCGCCCCCGAGCACCCGCTCGTCGAGTCGCTCACCACGCCCGAACACAAAACCGCCGTCGAGTCCTACAAGAAAAAGGCCGCTGCCAAGAGCGATCTCGAGCGCACCGATCTCGCCAAGGACAAGTCCGGCGTCTTCAGCGGCAGCTACGCCGTCAATCCCGTCAACGGCGCGCGCGTTCCCATCTGGATCGCCGACTACGTTCTCATGGGCTACGGCACCGGCGCCATCATGGCCGTGCCGGCGCACGACGAGCGCGACCACGAATTCGCGCAACAATACAACCTGCCGATCATCCCCGTCATCGCGAACGACGACGGCGGACAAGAACTCCCCTACACCGGCGACGGCCATCTCATCAACTCGCCCGGCTACGACGGCCTAAAGTGGGCCGAAGCGAAGAAACGCATCACCGCCGATCTCGCCGCCCGCGACCTCGGTCGCGCGACCGTCAACTACAAGCTCCGCGATTGGCTCTTCTCCCGCCAGCGTTATTGGGGCGAGCCGTTCCCGATCGTTTGGGTCAACGAGGCCGACTACCAACGCGCCCTCGCCGCCCGTCCCGCCGATCTCCCTCCTCAACCTGTCACGTTCACCAGCGAAGGCGTCACGCACTACGCCCTGCCGCTTCCGCCCAGCGCGCTGCCGCTCGAACTCCCCACCGTCGAATCCTATCTCCCCAGCGGCACCGGCGAGAGTCCGCTCGCCAACGTCACCGACTGGCTAGAAATCTGGTTCAACGTCGAAACCGGCGCGTCGCTCCCCGCCTCTCAACCCCGTCCCGCTGGCGACGCTTGGATTCGCGGTCGCAGAGAAACGAATACGATGCCGCAATGGGCCGGCTCGTGCTGGTATTACCTGCGCTTCCTCGATCCGAAAAACGACGCCGCCTTCGCCTCGCCCGACGCGCTCAATTACTGGGGCACGCCCGACCTCTACGTCGGCGGCGCCGAACACGCCGTGCTCCACCTGCTCTACGCACGTTTCTGGCATAAGGTCCTGTTCGATCTCGGCGTCGTGCCGCAACACGAGCCGTTCAAGAAGCTGTTTCACCAAGGCATCATCCTCGGCGAGGACGGCGAAAAGATGTCGAAGAGCCGCGGCAATGTCGTGAGCCCCGACACCGTCATCGCCTCCCACGGCGCCGACACGCTTCGCCTTTACCTGATGTTCCTCGGCCCGCTCGAAGCGATGAAGCCGTGGAATCCGCGCGGCATTGAGGGCGTCCACCGCTTCCTCCAAAAAGTCTGGCGCAACTGCATCGGACCCGAAGGCGGCCTCCATCCCAAGATCTCCGATGCGCCCGACTCCCCCGAAGTCGACAAACTCCTGCACAAAACGATTCAGAAGGTCGGCGACGACATCGAGAGCCTGCGCTTCAACACCGCGATTTCCGCGATGATGGAGTTCAACAACGCTCTCCACGCCGCGCCGACCGTCAACCGCGGCACCATCCTGCAGTTCCTCCAACTCCTCGCGCCCTTCGCTCCCCACATGGCGGAAGAGCTCTGGGAACGCTTCGGCCAAACACCGTCGATCCAAACGGCGCCCTGGCCCAAATTCGATCTCGCCAAGCTCGCATCCACCGAGGTGAAGCTCGTTTTTCAAGTGAACGGCAAACACCGCGGCGACGCCCTCGTCGCCCCTGGCCTGCCGCAAGCCGATGCGGTCGCCCTCGCCTCCGCCCACCCGAAGGTCGCGCCGTTCGTTACCGGCAAACCGTTGAAGCGGGTGATCTACGTCCCAGGGAAAATCCTCAATTTGGTCGTGGAGAATTGAGTTGCATCCGGAGTGCAGCTTTCTAGGTATTACACCCTAGAAACCCGCTCTCCCTCCAACTCAACGCTCCCGCCCTTTTATGAAGCACTCGCCTGCGCTCGCTTTCCTCACGCTGGTCTTCGTGCTGTTTTCCGCATCCGGCGCCCACGCGGCACTGACCGGTCGGCAAAACAACCTGCTCGGTAAGTTCTTCGTGAGCAGCGTCGAAGGCGAGGTGATGTGCATCAGCGACGGTCGCATCTTCAACCTCAAGAAGGGCGACACCATCCTCGCCCGCGGCACCGTCGTCGAGACCAAGGAAAATGCGAACGTCACCTTGGTTTTCTCCAATGGCACCGGGGTTTACACCGACGAAAAAACCCGCTTCGAAATCGAAAAGTTCGATCAGGAATTCTTCGCTCCTAACAACAATCTGAAGGTGGAGCCGTCCAACTCCTCCACCCTCATCGCCCTCTCGACCGGACGCGTTGTCGTCAGCACACCGCGTCTCCTCAGCGGCACGACGATGGTTTACAAAACCACCCACGCCGCCGTCGGCATCCGCGGCGAAAAAATCCTCATCGACGCCGACGATAAACAGACGCACGTCGCGATGATCGCGGGCAACGCCACCGTCAACGTCCGCAATCCCGACGGCACGTTCGTCTCCATCGGCAAACGTCTCACCACCGGACAGGAAGCCTTCGTGAAATACACCGTCGGCGGCGGCACCGAGGGAGGTCTGATGCTCTCCGACGAAACCGCACCTGAGTCCGGCACCGACGCAGCACCCGCTGCCCACGCCAGCGCCGTGGCCGTCGCAAGCCTCACTCCCGCTCCCGTTCTCACCGGCAACCCGATCACCGCCGAGACCGAAGCCACCGTGCTCCGTCTCACGGGCGAGGCGCGCATGAAACGCTCCGCCAGCAGCCCCGAGGTTCCCGTCACCGAGGGCACCAAGCTCCCCGTCGGCAGCATTCTGCTCACCGACGCCGCCACCGAACTCCACCTCCAGCCGTTCGAAGGCACCATCGCCACGCTCCGCCCCAGCACCACGGTTCACATCGAGAAGCTCTCCATCACCCGCGACGGCAATGTCGTCACCAAGCAAACCGGTCTCCTCGCCCTCCAAGCCGGCACGCTCATCTCGACCATCGATCCCGCCAAAATCGCGATCAACGACTACGGCGTCCGCACGCCCAAGGGCATCGCCTCCGCCAAAGGCACTTCGTTCGCCGTTTCGATCGAAGACGACGAGGGCTTCGCCGTCGCGACGACCGCCGATACCGTCACATTCATCACTCCCGATGGCACGTCCTACGCCATCGCCGCTGGCAACGTCAGCATCACTCCCGCTGGCGGCACCCCACAGCCGCCCGTTCCGCTCGCCACCGCGATTGCCAGCAACAGCCGTTTGGTCGATGTCGTCCGCACCGCGCTCAACACCGTCACGAGCGTCGTCCAAAACAACGTCGGAGCCCTCCCGCCCAACTCCGCCAGCGACCTCATCACCAAAGTCGCCAGCACCGCCAGCGCCGCGCTTCCCGCCGAAGCCACCGCGATTGCTTCGCAGGTCGTCACCGCCGTGACTTGGCCTTCCTCCGCAACGTCGACCATTGCTCCCGCTGCCGCGGCCGCCGTCACCGGTGCCATCACCGCTGCCGCTCCCGATCAAGCCGCTGCCATCGCAACGTCCGCCGCACTCGCCGCGCCCGCTCAAGCCGTGGCGGTCGCCGCTGCCGCAGCCCAAGCCGCTCCGGCGCAAGCCGCGCAAATCGCTTCCGCGGTCACGCAAACGTTCGTTCAAACCGACTCGGTCGGCAACGTGACACCCGCCACCGTTCAAAACGCGTCTGCTTTGGCCGCCGCTGTCACCTCCTCCGTTCCGAATCAAGCCGCTCCCGTCGCCGCGGCCGTGATGCAGGCACTCGCCCAGTCCGCACCGCTGTCACCTCCGCTCGTGAACGCACAGATCGCTTCCACGATCGCCTCCTCTGTTACGCGCGCCGCTCCCGACCAAGCTGTTCCGGTCGCCGCCACGATGATGCGCACGCTTACCCAGACCCAGACATTCTCGGAGGCGAGCCCGCAAGTAGTCGCGCAAACCGCCGCTACGCTCGCTTCCGCGGTGACCGTTGTGGTCCCGCCCCAAGCGCAGGAAGTCGCCACCGCGGTCATGCAACTGTTAATCCAGACCACCCCCAACGCTTCGCCCGCCGCCACTACCCAAGCCGCCGGACTCATCGCTGCCGCCGTTTCCCAAGCCGCTCCCGGCCAGGCCTCGGCGATCAATCAGGGTCTTGCCTCCGCCACCAATCAGCCCGTCTCAGCCATCCAATCCGCCTCGCTTCAATCCGGCACCCTCGCCTCGCAAATCGCTCAGCAAGTCGGCCAGATCAGCCAAACCGCCAACACCGCCTTCCAACAAGGAAACGCCACAAGCTCCGCCGTCGCCCAAGGCGGCGCAGGATCGTCCAGCAGCGCCGGGGGTAACTTCGCTCAGAATCCAGCTTCGCCCGGCACCGGCAACGATTCCGCTAACCCCGCCAATGTCGCCGGTCCCGGGGGCGGCGGTGACGGCAACAGCTCTACGTCCATCATCATCACTCAATTCGATCCCAACGAGGTCTCCGATCTCACCGCCAGCCTGGAGGCCGCTCAAAACGCCCAAGCCGGCACCATCTTTGTGCCCTCCGATCCGGGTTCCTCCGGCCCCCCTGGCAGCAGCAGCGGCGGTATCGGCGGCAGTCCTACCGTGGAGCCTCGCCCCACGTCGCCCGCCACGCCGGATTCCCATCACACGACGAGCAGTGCCAATTCGAGCGGTTAATCAGCCGCGCGACTCTCAGCGACATGCCTCGATGACTCTCCGTGCGCGCATCACCTGGTGCATTCTCGTCTCCTCCGCATTGATCCCGCAGGCCCGCGCTCTCCTGAACTTCAATGAAGGCAAGGACCTTGTTTTCGTGACCGCTTCCTACAGCATCGGGCTGGACACCAACGTCTTCACTCGCCAGTCCGCGGACAGCTCCACCACGCACACCCTCGCCGTTTCCGCCGACTACACGCGCAACGCCGGTCTCATCAGCGTCGCCGCCAACGTCAGCGCCTCCGCCGGCCGCTTCGACGATGTCGCCGGGCAGGACTTCTCCGATCCTAAATTCGCCCTCTCCTTCCGCAAACGCTACGGTCGCACCACCGGCAGCCTTGGTCTCACCGCCGGCCGCGAAAGCCAGCCCGATCCCGACGCCGGCCAGCGCACCCGCACTTGGAACACCGGCACCAACCTCAGCCTGCGTTATCCGGTCAACGACCGCTACTACCTCACCAATTCCTTCGCGGCCAACACTCGCCTTTACGACAACACCAATGCGTTCAGTAATCTTTGGACCTACTCCGACGCCTTCGCCATCAACTACGTTTACTCCTCGAAGCTCGACCTGAACGGCGGCTATACCGTCACCCTCAGCGAAACCTCTCGCAACACCACCGCTTGGGACCAGGGCCTCACTTTCGGCGCCAGCGGCGGCATCCTTCCGAAACTCAGCGGCAGCATCCGGGCAGGCCTTCAGCGCCGCGACAGCGAGTCCCGGGCTGGCGGCGATGAATCGTTCTATTCCTTCACGTCGGGCACCACGTTGAAATGGCTCTACTCGCGCAAAGTCACCTTCAACGCCGACTTCAACCAGGATTTCTCCACCACCTCCACCGACATCTCCGTCAATCGCGCGACTGCCGGCTTGAACGCCACCTTTTCACTCAGTAGCAAATACATCGCAAATGCCGGCGTGAGCTACACCCGCAGCGATTACCTAGGAAAAGCCGGCGAGATCTCGAGCCCCGACGGCACCACCGGCATCAATCGCCGGGATTACATGTTCCAGTTCAACGCCAGCATCGGCGCGGCCATCACCACTCACATCCGCACGAGCCTCGCCTACTCCTACACGCTCAACACCTCCAATCTTTCCAGCGCCGCGTTCGAACGCCAGAGCCTCGCTCTCACGATCGTTGCCACCTATTGATCCGTTTGTCATGAAATCGCAGATTCGCTCTTTCGTCCGTTTGCTCACGCTCGCTTTCGTGACTCTCGCCACGTGCTTCCCCGCCTTCGCTCAATCCGGTTCCTCCGATCACAAGGAAAAACCCGATTACGTTTACCGGCTGAGCATCACCGACCGCATTCGCGTCTCCATCTTCCAGGAAGACGACCTCACCGACATCCTTCGCATCGACGCTCGCGGCAACATCAACCTCAAGCTCGTCGGCGAACTCCGCGTCGCCGGCATGACCGTCGCCGAAGCCCAGCGCGCCATCGAGCAGGCCTATCGCGAAGGCCGCTTTCTCCGCAATCCCCAGGCTTCGATCACCATCGAAGACTACGCCCTGCGCGATGTCGCGATCGAGGGCCAGGTGAAAGCCCCCGGCCGCTACGTTCTTCCCGTCGAATCCACCTACTCGATCGTCGAGCTCGTTACCAAAGCCGGCGGTCTCACTGACATCGCCAAAGGCAGCGCCGTCGTCATCACCCGCACCGCCCCCGACGGCAAACGCACGACCATCACCGTCGATGTCGACGCTCTCATCCGCGGTCGCAAGAGCAGCAATCCCAACAACACCGCCGTCCTCCTCGAACCTGGCGACATCGTCTACGTGCCCGAGCGCATCATCTAATCCCATGCCGATCGCCGATCCTCCTTTGAAGCCGGTCCCTCATGTCACCGGCGCCCGCGACGAAGATTCGGTCGTGGAACGTCGCACGATCCGCGACTACTACATCATCCTGCGCGAACGTCTCTGGATCGCGCTCCCGCTCGCGCTCCTCGTCGCCGTCCCCATGGGCTATTTCAAAGCCCGCGAAACGCCGATGTATGCCAGCACGGCGACGATGCAGTTCGAGAAGCCCGAAACCGTCGTCACCTCCCAGGCCGTCATCGATCCCGCCGTTCGCAGCGAAATCGAACTCAACACCAACATCCAGATCCTTAACTCCGGCCGCCTCCGCAGCCGCGTCATCGAATCTTTCACCCCCGACGAGGTGAAGATTCTCCAGCGCCCGTTCCTTCGGGATCTCCCGCCCGGCACGCCGCCCCCGACCGCGGCCGGCGCCCTCGGCTCGGTTTCCATCGAGCCCGCGCGCAACAGCCTTCTCATCGGCATCACCGCCCGCCATCCCGATCCCGAAGCGGCCGCCCTCATCGCCAACCGCTACGTGCGCGAGTTCATGAATTTTCTCATCGAGCGCATCGGCGGCGTGAACGAGAGCGCCGTCGAATTCCTCAAGACGCGCGCCGAGCAGCTCCGCAAGGAATCCGAGGAGGCCGAACAGCGCCTCAACGCCTACATGAAGGCGCACAACCTCGTCTCCCTCGACAAATCCAAGGACATCGTCGGCGACCGCCTCAAAACCATCAGCGGCACGCTGACCAACGCCCAACTCGTTCGCCTCAACTTCGAGAACCAGCAAAACCTCGTCGAAACCTACCGCCGCGAGGGCCGCAACCTCGTCGAGATCCAATACATCGCCAACCACGGCACCGTCCCGTCCCTGAATACACAGCTCGCGAGCCTCCTCCAAAGCCAGGTCGTCCTTTCCGAGCGTTACTTCGAGCGCCACCCCAAGATGGTCGATCTCGCCAACCAGATCGCGATCGTCCGCGAGCAACTAGCCAAAGCGATCGACCTCGCCATCGCCGATCTCACCACCCGGCTCAACGAGGCCCGCGAATCCGAAAAATCCCTCCAGATCGAGTTCGCCAAAGCCGAACAGGATTCCCTTCAACTCGGCGACATCTCCATCGAATACCGCTCGCTCGAGAGCAACGCTCAGATCGCCAAGTCGAATTACCTCCAGATCCTCGACCGCCTCAGCCAGACGACCACCACCAAGAATCTCGAAAAGATTCCGCTCCACTTGCTCGATCGCGCGGTCCCGCCGGGCGCACCCTACTCGCCCAACATCCGCGGCATCATCCGCAGCTGCGTCGGCATCGGCGTTCTCGTTTTCTTCGGCGTCGCGATCGGCCTGAGCTTCATCGACGACCGCATCAAAAGCGCCTGGGACGTCGAATCCTTCATCGGCGCCAATCTCCTCGGCATCATTCCCGATCTCTCCGCGATGAAGGACGACGAGAAATACTCGCTCCTCGTCGGCAACAAACAGGCTCCAGGAGTCGAGGCGTTCCTCAGCGTTTACAGCTCCGTCAAGATCCACTCCAAACTCGATTTCCCCAAATCGATCCTCGTCACCTCCACCATTCCCGGCGAAGGCAAGACGCTCATCTCCTGCAATCTCGCCGGCAGCTTCGCCCGCCACGGCAAGAACACGCTGCTCATCGACTGCGATCTCCGCCGCCCGATGCTGCATCGCCATTTCAAACAGCAAAACACCACCGGTCTCATCACGTGGTTCGAAAACGGCGCGCCGCTCGACAGTGAACTGGCCACGAATCCCGCCTTGGGCATCATCAAGATCAGCGACAATCTCTCGCTGCTCTGCTCCGGCGGCCGTTCGAAAACTCCCACCGAGGTCCTCGAAAATCCGCTCTTCGCCCAACTGCTCGAAAAGCTGAAGCGCGAATACGATCTCGTCATGATCGACTCGCCCCCGCTCGGCGCCGTCACCGACAGCCTTCTGATCGCCGAGCGCACTGATGAGGTCATCTACGTCTGCCGCTTCAACCGCGCCTTCCGCAAACACATTCGCCTCTACATGAAGGCGCTCCGCAACGGCAAGAACGAGGTCCTCGGCATCGTCCTCAACGGCCTCTCGCCGCGGCGCATCGAATACTACTCCAACTATCGCTACTACCGGAGCTACAAGAAATACTACGGCTCGCAGTCTTAGCGCGCGCCCCAAGGGGGGACTAGGCGGGAGCGAGCAAGGAGCAGGAGTCCATCTTACAGGTCCTCGCGCTTTTTTCCTTCTCCCTGCTCCTTTCTCCCTGCTCCCTTTCGTCTGTGCCGCTCTCTGCGTTTCTCCCGCCGAACTTCGACCCGCGCCGCCCTCTCGCCCTCATCGCTGGCCAGGGACTTTACCCGCAACTCGTCGCCGCCGCCGCTCGCCGCGCCGGGATCACCGTCAAACTCATCGCGTTCGACGAAGAAACGCGTCCCGATCTCATCACCACCTTTCCCGACTCCGACCGCCGCACGCTGCTCGTCGGACAACTCGGCAAGATGCTGAAAACACTGCGCGAATTCGACGCCGGCTACGCGCTCATGGCCGGACAAATCTCGCCGCGGCGTCTCTTCAAAGGCCTTCACCCCGATCTCAAAGCCATTCGCATCCTCGCCTCGCTGAAACGCCGCAACGCCGAAACCATCTTCGGCGCCATCGCCGCCGAAATCGAAGCGCTCGGTATCACGTTGCTCGACGCGCGCGCTTTCCTCGACGACCAGCTCGCCACATCCGGCGGCATGACCGGCCGTTCGTTCCCCATCGAACGCGACTACATCGATCACGGCATTCACATCGCCCGCGAGTGCGCGCGTCTCGACATCGGCCAGGGCTGCGTGGTCCGCAAGGGCACCGTCCTCGCCGTCGAAGCCTACGAGGGCACCGACGAAATGCTCCGCCGCGCCGGCGCATTCAAAACCGACGGCGCGCTTTTCGTGAAAACCGTCAAAGCCAACCAAGACTACCGCTTCGACGTCCCTTGCTTCGGCCTGCGCACTCTCGAGGTCATGCGCGAAGCCGGCCTCGCCGCCGCCGCTCTCGAAACCAATCGCGTTCTCGTCCTCGACCGCCCCGCCGTCCTCGCCCAAGCCAAAACCTGGGGCATCCATCTCCTCGGCTTCGAATAACGAATTTTCGCGAAACGCGCCGCTTCGTCGGAGCCACGCGGGCGTCCGCCCCTCGACTTGCGCTTTCGGCCCCTCGCGCCCATTTCTTCCTCATGCAGAATGATGCCGTCCCGGTTTCCGTCAAAGGCGTGATGCCCACCGCCAACGGCTGTGCCGTCTTCCTCGGAAACGACGAGAAAACGTTTGTCATCTACGTCGACCACTCCGTCGGCAATGCCATCCAGATGACCCTCAACGGCGTCAAAAAAGATCGTCCGCTCACGCACGATCTCATCGGCAGCATCCTTCTCGGACTCGGTGCGCAGCTCGATCACATCATCGTCAACGATGCCCGCGAAGGCACCTTCTTCGCCCGCATCCTCCTCCGCATGGAGAACGAACTCGGCAAAAAGATCGTCGAAATCGACGCCCGCCCGAGCGACTCCATCGTCCTCTCGCTTCAGCAAAAGCGTCCCATCTTCGTCGCGCGCACCGTCCTCGATTCCGCCGAAGACATGACCGAAATCCTCGATCGCGTCCGCCAACAACAAGCCGAGGAATCCGACGAGGAAGAACAGCCCTGAGTCCTTCTCAGGTCGCGGCGAACACCAGCGCGCCGCTCGTCCCTCCTGCAATGGCTTCATCCTTGCTCCCCGCTCCTTGCTCTCTCCCCGCCCCGGCGCAGCCCGGGCTTCCGCTCACGGCGCTCGCCCCGATGCAGGACGTCACCGACCTCGCCTTCATGCGCGTGATCGCACATTACGGCGCACCCGATTACTTCTTCACCGAGTTCCTTCGCGTCCACGCCCAATCGCGCCCCGAGAAACACATCCTCCGCTCGATCGACGAAAACACCACCGGTCGCCCGATCTTCGCCCAGCTCATCGGTGAAGACTTGCACCATCTTTCCCGCACCGCCGTCGAACTTCTTCAGCATCCCGTCGCAGGCATCGACCTCAACCTCGGTTGTCCCGCGCCCAAGGTTTACAAGAAAAACGTCGGCGGCGGGCTCCTCCGCGATCTCGACCGCGTCGATCAAATCCTCGCCACGCTTCGCGCCGCCGTTCCCGGCCTTTTCACCGTCAAGGTGCGTATCGGTTTCGACGATACCTCTCCTTTCGAGCGTCTCCTCGACCTCGTCAACACTCACCGTGTCGACCTCCTCAGCGTCCACGGCCGCACCGTGAAGGAAATGTATCGCAGCGAGGTCCACTACGATTTCATCGCCCGCGCCGTCGAACGTGTCCGCTGCCCCGTCCTCGCCAACGGCAACATCCTCTCCGCTCCGCGCGCTGCCGCGGTCCTCGCCCAAACGCGCGCCGCCGGCGTCATGATCGGCCGCCACGCGATCCGCAATCCGTGGATCTTCCGCCAGTGCCGCGAGCAATTCTCCCATTCGCCCGTCTTCGCCCCCACGCTCGCCGATGTCCGCGGCTACATCGAACACCTTTACCGCGAAACTCAAACATCCGGCATTCCCGAGCGCTTTCACGTCAACAAGATGAAGAAATACCTCAACTTCGTTGGCCAGTCCGTCGATCCGTCCGGCGCCTTCCTTCACGACATGCGCCGCGCCGAATCCGAATCCCAACTCTTCGCCGTCTGCGATCGCCATCTTCTCGCGGATCCCGCCCGCGCCTTCGCTCCCGAGCCCTACCCCGGCGTGATCGCCCGCCCCAACTGCGAGTCCCCCACCGCCGACAGCTGCTCTCTCGAAACCATCACCGCGTGATCCCCATCCTCGCAATCTATACGATCCCCGTGGCAGCACGCCTCCGCGCGTGCTGACTCAAACGCGTCAGAGTCTGAACTTCGCGTATCTTCGCGTTCTTGGCGGTTTCACTGCAGGCTTGGACTACTTCACTCGAGCCCCAACGCCAACCGCCCTTCCTTCGAAATCATCTGCGGATTCCACACCGGATCCCACACGATGTGCACCTTCGCTTCCTCCACCTGCGGCAGCGTCGAGATCTTTTGCCGAGCATCTTCGGCAATCACCGGCCCCATGCCGCACCCCGGCGCCGTCAACGTCATCTTCACGTCCACCCGATAGCCGCCGCTTTCCGTCTTCTCGCTCGCGAGATCATACACGAGGCCGAGATCCACGATGTTCACCGGAATCTCCGGATCGAAACAGGTCTTCAACATCTCCCACACCGCGTTCTCGCTGAACTCGCCCGGCGCCACTTTCGCCGTCGCCTCAGCCACGGGCACATAACCCGCAATCGCGTCCGCATCCGAATTCGCGATACGAAACAGCCCGCGATCCGTCCGCACCGTCACGTTTCCGCCCAGCGTCTGGGTGATGAAGACTTCCGTGCCCGCGGTGAGCGTCACGCTCTCGCCCGCCGGAATCACGGTCGCCGGGACGTCTCTCGAAAGGGTGTGATTGGACATAAATGATGAATCGTTCCTTCGCCCGTTTACTGCACGTTTAAATTGATCGGCAAACGCGCATACAACCCGCGCGCATCGTTGAAGCTCCGCAGCACTTTCAACTCCTCCTCCAACCGCTGCGCCACCTGTCCCGCGATTCCCGGCGCGCGCGCGCTGTTCGGCACGTAACGCTGCAGCGCTTCCTGCAACGCTTCCGCAAACTCTTTCTTCCGCGGATACTCCACCAGCCGGTAGCTCTTCAATCCCGCTGCACCCGCCGCATACTTGATCGCCGCTTCCAAACCGCCGATCTCGTCGACCAGCCCGAGGTTCTTCGCCTCGAGTCCCGACCACACGCGGCCTTGCGCAATCTCTTCGACAAACGCCCGCTCCAGCCCCCGTCCATCCACCACGCGATCGATGAACTCCCCGTAAATGCGGTCCACCAACCGCTGAAACACCGCCATCTCTTCCGGCGTTTTCGGGCGCGTGATCGTCAACATGTCCGCGAGTTTCCCCGTTTTCACCACGTCGAAGGTCAGGCCGAAATCGTTCGCGAGTTTCTGCACGTCAAACTGCACGCCAAACACCCCGATCGATCCCGTGATCGTCGTCGGCTCCGCAAAAATCCGATCGCCATGCGTCGCAATCCAATACCCGCCTGACGCCGCATACGAACCCATCGACACGATCACCGGCTTCACTTCAGTCGCGAGCCGCACTTCGCGTTGAATCGCTTCCGACGACGAGGCCGTTCCACCAGGACTATTCACGCGCAACACGATCGCCTTCACGTTGTCGTCCTCGCGCAGCCGCCGCAGTTCGCGCGCAAAACGCGTCCCGCCGATCTCGCCTGGCTCCGAACCTTCGCCGTCCACGAGATCGCCTTCCGCATACACCACCGCAATCCGACCGGATCCCGTCAGCTCCTGTCCTTCGATCTTGATCGGCGCCGGCAACACATCTTTCGCGATCCGCGAATAATCCGCGATCGTGATCTGTTTGAAAGTCTCCCCGTCGTCGCTGTCACCCGTCAGCTCGCGCATGCTCGCGATCACTTCATCTCGGTAAGCCACGCGATCCACCAGCTTCGCCTCGAGCGCCGCGTGCGGATGAATGATGCCTTCGCTGTCCACCGCCGCCTGCACGCTCGTCACATTCAACTGCCGCGATCCCGCCATGTCGCTCGCCAGGTCCGACCACAAATCGTTCAACAGCTTCTGCATCTGCTCGCGGCTCTCCGGACTCATGTTCTCGCGCGTAAACGGCTCGATCGCCGACTTGTATTTCCCCACGCGCGTCACTTGCACGCCGATGCCATACTTCTCGAACGCATTCGCCAGAAACATCGGCTGCGTCGAAAGCCCCGGCATCAAAATCAACCCGTAAGGATCGATCGTCAGCTCATCCGCCGCGGACGCGAGATAGTAGTTCTTCGTCGTCGCATACGTCAGATACGCCTTCACCGGTTTGCCCGATTCCTTGAACCGTTCCAGCGCCGCGCGCACTTCCTTCAGAGTCGCATAACCCGGGCCAAACCCGACCGGCGGAATGTCGCCTTTGATAAACAAACCCGCGATCCGGTCATCCGTCGCCGCCGCCCGCAATGTCCGCGTCACCGTCCGCAACTGCAGCGTCGCCGTGCGATCCGCGCTCAACCGAAAATCGAACACCGGCGGCGCATCCGTGATCGCCGACGAAAGATCGAGCACGAGATAAGACCCGCTCGCCACCGCCGGCGCCGCCTTGTTCCCCATCGCCGCCAGGGCCGCAATAAATCCGATAAACAAAACCGCTCCGCCCACCGTGAAGATGATCAGCGCCACCAGCGCTCCGAGCATCGACGTGAAGAAATTTTTCATGCGTAGGCCGCGACCCTACGCCGTTTCCCTCGTTCCTCCAGTCGAAACACCGGCCGTGTAGCCGGGTGAGCGAGCGACATTGCGGCGCTGCATCGCTCTCCAGCCCGCCAAGCTTGCCCGTCTTCTCCACTCGCCCATACTCCGCCGCCATGCCGACGACCGAGCAAAAGGATCTTCTCACCACCAATCGAAAGGCGCTCACCATCAATCTCGACGAGCAGAAATATGGCACGTTCGCCGAGATCGGGGCCGGCCAGGAGGTCGCGCGCATCTTCTTCCAGGCCGGCGGCGCCTCCGGCACCGTCGCCAAAACGATTTCCGCCTATGACATGACGTTCAGCGATGCCATCTACGGCAAAGCTCCGCGCTACGTCTCGCGCGAACGTCTCAATCTGATGCTCGACCACGAGTATCAACTTCTCCTCGAACGTCTCGCTCCGTCCCGCGGCGATCGCACCACCTTCTTCGTCTTCGCCGACACCGTCGCCGCCCGAAACTATAAAGGCACCAACGAGGCCCACGGTTGGATGGGCGTCCGCTTTCAAACCGAACCCGGCGGCCCGCCGAGCGAAATCGTCGTGCACGTGCGCATGTGGGACAAAGAAAACGTCCTCCAGCAGGAAGCTCTCGGCATCGTCGGCGCCAATCTCATCTACGGCGCCTTCTACTACCGCGACGACCCGAAGAAACTCGCCGGTTCGCTCATGGACCACCTCAGCTACGAGCGCATTGAGGTCGACATGCTCACGTTCAGCGGCCCCGCCTTCAAACACGTCGATAATCGCCTGATCTCCCTCTATCTCGTCCAACTCGGGCTCACCAATGCCGTCATGTTCGGCGCCCACGGCGAGGTTCTTCAGCCTTCCGAGGTCCTCTACAAAAAAGCCATCCTCGTCGAACGCGGCTCCTTCCGCCCCGTCACCCACGTCAACGTCGACATGCTCAACTGCGCCACCGCGCAGTTCGTCCAGGAGCCGCTCGTCAAGGGCAAGGAGGTCGTCGTGCTCATGGAGATCACCATGAACAACCTCCTCGCCGCCGGCTCCATCGACGCGCAGGACTTCCTCTCGCGCGTCGATCTCCTCGCCGACATCGGCTTCACCGTCCTCATCTCCAACTACTCCGAATACTTCCGCCTCACGTCCTACTTCCGTCGATACACCAAGGAGATGATCGGCGTCGCGATGGGCATCAACAACCTCCTCGAGATCTTCAACGAGAAATACTACGAGAACCTCGAGGGCGGCATCCTCGAATCCTTCGGCCGGCTCTTCCGCCATTCCGTCAAGCTCTACATCTACCCGATGCGTCAGGACGCCTACGGCCACTATCTCGGGACCGGCCAGGCCACCGGCGCTCCCGCCACGACTCCCGCCAACTCCTTCGCCGCGTCTGTTCTGATCACGGCGAAAAACGTCCAGGTGGTCGACCACCTGCGCAACCTCTACAATCACCTGCTCGAAAACCACTACATCGAGTGTATCGTAGGTTTCGATACGAGCATCCTCCACATTTTCTCCCGCGACGTCCTTCGCCGCATCAAGGAGAACGATTCCTCCTGGGAGCAGATGGCCCCGCCGTCCGTCGTCGCCGCGATCAAAAAACGCCGCCTCTTCGGCTACACCCCGCCATCCCTCGCCGCCGCGAGCTAAGCGAGTTCGATTGGATGATGGAGGCGCGGTGCCCTCACCGCGCTTCTCCTCCCCATGCTCACCGCCCTCCACCCCGATCTTCACGTCCGCTCCGTTCCCTATCGCGTATTCGGAATCTGGATAAACCGGCAGCTCGTCGTCATCCGTGAGCCCGCCGGCGGGCTTTGGGTCCACTCGCCGATCCCCTGGTCGCCCGAGCTCCGCCACGCCGTCTGGCAGCTCGGCGAAGTCGCCGACGTCGTCGGCCCGAATCGCTTTCACGACGAATGCCTGCGCGAATTTCAATCGGAATACCCGCACGCCGATTTCCACGCCGCGCCCGGCCTCGCTTCTGATCGCCGCGACATCCGCTTTGTCTCTGAACCGCTCGGCAACATCGCTCCGCCCGAATGGCGCGGTGCCATCGATCAACACCTCATCGCCGGCATGCCCCGCATGAACGAGGTCGTCTTCTTCCATCGTGCCAGCCGCACGCTCATCCTCGCCGACCTCGCCTTCAACTTCGGCCCCGGCACCCACTGGCTCACCGCCTTCCTCATGCGCCTCAACGGCTGCTGGAATCGCTTCGCTCCTTCCCGCTTCTGCCGGATGCAAATGAAAGATCGCGCCGCCGTCCGCGCTTCCCTCGAACACATCCTCGCCTGGGACTTCGACCGCATCCTCGTCGGCCACGGCCGCAACATCGAAACCAACGGCAAACAAGCCTTCCGCGAAGCCTTCGCCTTTCTGCTTGCCCGCTAAACACGCGAACCACGCGAAACAGCCGCTCCCTTTCGCGCCCCTTTCGCGTGTTTCGCGCGCTCACAAAATTTCCGTGTCTTCCGCGTCTTCCGTAGGCAACTTCCCCGCTCCTTTCGCACCTTTCTCCATGCGCTTCCACAAATACCACGCCCTCGGCAACGACTACATTGTCTGCGATCCGCGCGACTTCCCGTCCTGGAATCCCGCTCCGAACGTCGACCAGATTCGCGTGGTTTGTCACCGGAATTTTGGCGTCGGCTCCGACGGCATCCTGTGGGGCCCGCTGCCCTCCACCCAAAGCGAGTTTGGCCTGCGCATCTTCAACCCCGATGGCTCTGAAGCCGAAAAATCCGGCAACGGCCTCCGTATCTTCTCGCGCTATCTCTACGACCAAAAGCTCATCAAGAATCCTTCGTTCACGATCGAGACGCCCGGCGGACACGTCCAATCCGTCATCAAGGACAACGGCCGCCTCATCACTGTCGCGATGGGTCAGGTCAGCTTCGACAGCACCAAAATCCCCGTGAACCCCGCCACGCCCGCGCGCGAGGTCCTCAACGAAAAAATCACCATCCTCGATCGCGAGTTCACTTACTGCGCCGCCACCATCGGCAATCCGCACTGCGTCCTCCCGCTCGCCGAAATTTCCTCCGAGCTCGCGCACAAATACGGTCCGCACCTCGAAACGCATCCGAACTTCCCGCGCAAAACCAACGTCCAGTTTCTCCGCGTCCTCGATCGCGCCAACATCCAGATCGAGATCTGGGAACGCGGCGCCGGCTACACGCTCGCATCCGGCAGCAGCTCCAGCGCCGCCGCCGCCGTCGCACACAAACTCGGCCTCGTCGACGCGTCCGTCACCGTCCACATGCCCGGCGGCCAGATCGGCATCGAGATCTCTCCCGACTTCGCGATCATGATGACCGGCACCGTTAACAAGGTCGCCGAGGGGACCATGCATCCCGAACTTTTCGACGTGAAAGTGTAAGCCGACGGCGAGGTGTCCCAGCCAAACCGCGCTGCGCACCTACACCGCACTGCTCCGCCGATAAACCGGCAGCCGCTCATCCAACTTCACCCACGGCAGCCGGTCCTCCGTCCAGATCACCCGCTCCGGCGCAAACGCGCGTGGATCGTCCAGCGACGCGATCGTGAAATCCACTGTCGGCGCATCCTCGCTGTCCTCGAAAAACAGCTGCGTCCCACAACACGCCGCAAAGCTCCGCACGCGGCTGGCATGCGGCACTTTTCGCACGCTCCCCGCCGTCACCTGCACCATCTCGCGCTTCACCGTTCCCCACGTCACATACGGCGCTCCGCTGCTCCGCCGACAATCTTCACAGTGACAATCGCATAGATCCCGTGGCTCCTCCTCCACGCGATACCGCGTCCCTCCGCACAAACATCCGCCCACAATTTCAGCGTTCATAATGCCTGGCTTCATCGCCTCCGCGACTCGACCGCTCGAATCCCTGCCGCGTTCCCGCTCCTGACAAAACAACGGCGCAGGCAGTCGCACCAACCCTTGTGCGATCCACCCGCGCCGCCTTGGCCGCCTGAACCGGTCGCGCCGGCTCAGGCTATCCGCGCAAATCAATACTTCACATTGCACCCATACGGCTGCGTCGTGGCCTTCGCGACGGGTTTTCCCTCCTTCACCGCCGTCAACGCCGCCGCAACGTAGTTCTCCGCCTTCGGAATGTCCTTCGGATTCCCCGAGCGGATGCTGTCGATCGCGCCGTTGTAAACGAGCGTGCCCTTGCCATCGATGACATACATGTGGGGCGTGACTTTCGCGCCATACATCTTCCCCACTTTGCCGCTCTGGTCGCGCACATAAGCAGTCGCCGCCGCGTTATGTTTCTTCATCCACCCCGCCGCGCGATCCTCGTCGTAGTCGCCTTGCTCGCCTTTCGCACCGGAGTTGATCGTGATCCATACGACACCGTCATTCGTCGCCGATTGCTGCAGCTTCTGCATATTGCCGCTGTCGTAGTGCTTACCGACAATCGGACACTCGGGATTCACCCACTCGAGCACCACGGTCTTGCCTTTGTAATCCGAAAGCTTGTGCGCCTTGCCTTGGATGTCCGTCACCGAGAAGTCGGGCGCGGGAGCGCCAACTTCCACCGCCGCTTGCACGGCCGCCGTCGCAACAGCCCACAGGGCCGCCACGCAGAGTAGAATACGTTTGGTCGGTTTCATGGGAACGGCGGCACGACGTATTTTTTTGGTGAAAGATACAAGTCTCCCCCGCATACCGGAGAATTCCCTTTCCTAGGGGAAAGACCCTGGTTTAGTTTCGATTCTCTGTGACAGGCCGCCTTGCCGACCTTTTTCGCCTCGCTTGGGGCCTCCTCTACTGGAACACCCGCAAAGCCTGGTTCCAGTTCCAGCGAGGCCGCGCACCTTGCCCTTGCCAGAGTCCGAGCGATTCCGGCCGCGCCTACGAAACCGCCTGCGACGCCTGCCTTTCCTGGGATCAGCCCGCTCGCTTTCGCCGCGTTTGTCCGCTCCTCGTTCAAACTCCCGATGGCCTGCGTTGCTCCGTCGATACGCCGCAAGTCCGCCCATTCTGGGGACGCGCCTTCGCCATCTACGGCGGCACCGCGCTGTCGCTCTACCTCGCCGGCGCCCTCGCCATCTTCGCCTTCCTTCGCTCCGTCGGCTATCCGATCAACATCGGCCATCTCGTCTGGCCCGGAAAATGGCACCGCGTCATGGAGGTCCGCGGTTGGTTTTTCATGGAGCGTGCCAACCAAGCCTTCGCGCTCGGCCGAACGTCCGAAGGCATGCTCTACCTTTCCAACGCCTACGAATTCGATCCCAACAATTTCGACATCGCCTTCACCCTCGCGCAAAAACTCCAATTCGGACAACCGGGCCGCGCCGACCAAATCTACCGCCGCCTCCTCGCCACCCATCCCGCCGAGCAGGCAGCGATCAGCGAAGCATGGTTTCGCGCCCTGCTCGCTCGCGGCGACTTCAGCACCATTGCCGAATTCACGTCGCAACAGGTTCTAAACGATCCTCCGCGCGCCGGTGTATGGTTGCGCGCGCTTATCTTCGCATCCCGCCAACTCAACACCGACACCGCTCTCCGCGACCTTCTCACCTCCTCCGCCCCCGCCGCTCAACCTTGGCGCCGCGTTCTCGAAACCGAACTCCTCCTTCGCGAAAATCGCCGCGCCGAAGCGCGCGCCGCGCTGACTCACCCGTGGCACGGCGCCCCTCCTTACGCGCTCTACTACCAGGTCAGCGAACTCTCCGCCTTCGGTGAGGGCATGGCCGCCGCGGACTTGCTCGCGCAATACGAAGCCGAACTCGATGACGTCGCGCGCGTCCGGCTGCTGCTCGACATCTACGCGCGCATCGGCGCGCAACAATCCCGTCAGCGGCTCTTCTCCGTCCTCCTCGCCAATCGCCTCAACCCCAACGTGGTCGCTCTTCTCGCCGCGCATCTCATCCGCCATCCCGATCCCGCCCTTCTCGACCAGATTTTCTCCAAATTCTCCCGCGAACAACTCGCGCTGTCCGACGACACCCTCGACTCCTTTCTCGCGCTGTATTGCGCCGCCGGAGTCGCGCGCGACAACGCCAAGATGCACCTGATCGCCTCCTTCCTCGCGAAGCATGGCGACGGCAGCAAATTCACCCTCGGCCTCGCCGCCGCTTTCTTCCGCGGCGACACACCGCTCACGCGCGTCTCCGCCATCCTCCCCGCGCTGCCCGTCCCACTCGAAGTGAACTACGCGCTCCTCGAGCGCTTCCCCGGCCCGCGCGCCCAACTCCCGGGTCGGACGCCATGAACGCTCCCGCACGCGATTCCGTCGCGGCTGCCCTCGCAACGTCCACCCCCGCGGCCGTTGGCTCACTATCGTTTCTCTCCCGCTTCAACCTCGCCGCCGCCGCCCTCTGCGTCATCGCCACGATCGCCGTCCTCTTTCCGCACTGGCGCGAAAATCCGGATCTCTCCCACGGCTATCTCACGCCGCTCATTTTCGTCCTGCTTCTCCGCGAAGCTCGCACCGGCACGCTTCGCTGGCTCCCGCCTTCTGCGCCGCTCCAACTCTCCGCGCTCGCGTTGTTCGTCCTCGGCTTGCTCGCCGTCGTCGCCAGCGGACTCTACGCCGCCGTCGTCAACTGGTCGCACGAGCTCGTCGCCGCCGCGCTCACCGGCGCCACCACGTTTCTACTCGGCGCCGTTCTCCTGGTCTTCGCGACCACTTCGCTCCGCCTGATTCCTTTAAACTGGCCCGCGATCGTCGCACTCCTCGTCTGGCTTCTCAGCGCCCCAATTCCGCCCGGCACCTACACGCGTCTCACCATCGGCCTCCAACTCTGGGTCACCGAAAACGTCCTCCGCTCGCTCCATCTCCTCGGCATCGCCGCCACACGCCACGGTAACATCATCGATCTTGCCACCACGTCGGTCGGCGTCGAGGACGCCTGCAGCGGCGTGCGCAGCCTGGTCTCGTGCATCTTCGCGGGTTTCGTTTTCTCCGCGATGCTCGTCCGCGTCCCTTGGGCTCGGACTATCCTCATCGTCCTCTCCGGCCCGCTGGCGATCGCGATGAATTTCTTCCGCTCGCTTCTCCTCACGCTCCTCGCCAACGCCGGCATCGATATTGCGGGCACCTGGCACGACGTCACCGGTTTCGGCGTCCTCGCCGTCACCGCCGCTTGCCTCGCTGGTCTCGCGTCCTTCCTCGATCGTCTCTCCGCAAAATCCGCGCCGCCTCCCTCGGCATCCGCTGCTTCTCCGCCCGTTTCATCTGCATTCTTCATCTCGCAAAAACTCCTCGCTCTCGGTTTCGCCGTCGTGGTCGCACTCGCCGCCTTCTTCTACGTCAACACCCGCCCTTCCGAACGCCTCGACGCGCCGATTCTCCCTCTCGCCGCCATTCTGCCCGAATCGCTTCCGGGCTGGCGGGTGGAGACCTCTCACGACCTCTACCAATTCAGCGAGACGCTTCGCACCGAACATCTCGCTCAACGCACTTACGTCCGGCCTGCCGCCGACGGCGTCGACCAAATCACGATCTATCTCGCTTACTGGCGTCCCGGCCAGGCGCCCGTGAGCCTCGTCGCTTCGCACACGCCCGACGCGTGCTGGCCCGGCAGCGGCTGGACCGCCATCCCTTCGGCCAACACGCGCGAAACCCTCGCGCTCCCGTCCCGCTCGCTCGCCGTCGCCGAGTCCCGCTTCTTCAAAAACGGCCAATTCCCCCAACACGTCTGGTTTTGGCACCTCCACGACGGGCGTCCCATTCGCTACAACGATCCTTATTCGCCCACCGAGCTCCTCAACATCGCCCTCCGCTATGGCTTCGCCCAAGACGGTGATCAACTTTTTGTCCGCATCTCCAGCAATCGTCCGTGGTCAACGCTCGCCGCCGAACCGCTTCTCACCGATATTTTCTCCCGCCTTCAAGCGCTCGGTCTCTAACCTCATGCCTCTGCCGATCACCAAACTCGAAGCCCGCATCCTCGCGATCCTCGCCGGCGTGATCGTTCTCGGTCTTATCGGCATGGCCGTGCTCTAATCCTCCGTCGCGATGTCCGCCTCATCGTCATCCTCCGATCGCTTTCCACGTCGACGCTCCACCACCCCGATCGCGTGGGCTTTTGTTGGTTTGCTCGCCATAATCTGCGCCTGGCTCGTGCAACTCTGCCTCGCCCTCCGCGCCGAAAACACCCTCCTCCGTCAGCAACAAGCGCTCAGCGACATCGAGCTTCGCAGCACTCAACAGCACCTCGAAGCCGAGCGCATCCTGAACCGTCATTCGGCCCGTCAAAAGTCCGCATCCGACGCGCCTCCTGACGCTCCGTAATTCGTCCCTCGCGGCGCTCCTCCGCGCCCGCCGTTCCCTCGAGCCAAAAAAAAAGAGCGCCGGCCCCCGCCGGCGCTCCCACACACATTTCCCTTTCCACTAACCAATTCGTTGTCGGGCCTTCCGCCCTCGTTCTTTCTTTTTCTGCGCCGGCACAATGACCACCGGGCAGGGTGATTTCCGCAGGACGCCATGCGTCGTGCTACCCACCAGCAAATCGTAGAAGGCCGTGTGACCATGTGATCCCATCACGATGTAATCCGCCCCGACTTTCTCCGCTTGCTTCAATATGTTCGGCACCGGCGCCCCCGCGAACTGCAGGATGCTCGTCTCGATGCCCTGGGCCGTGAGCCGCTCCTGCAGCCGCATCAATTGCTTCGCTGCCGCCTTCTCTCCGACCGTCACAATCTCGCTGATACTTTCAAGGAACGGACCATACTCGCTCGTGATCACGGGCGGCTGGAGCACATTCAAAAGAACCACTTTCGCTTTCAGCGCCTCGGCCAACTCGGTCGCTTGCTCTACCACGGAATCGGAGACTCCGCTGAAATCGACCGGCGCTAGGATCGTTTTCATGAGCAGAGTATGGCAGAAATTTCCCGATCGCGCTGCGCGCCGATTGGCCAGAACGCCGCGAATTTTGGCTCTCTCGTCTTCCGCTGCAGCAGCGGCTTTACGCCGCGACCGTGCTGCGCAATTTCCTCCGCTCGCGAAGACCATGGATATGCCCGACTTCCTCTCCGCCCGCGGCACCCGCATCGCCGCCGCCCTCGCTCCCGCCCTCGGCGACGCCCTCCTTCTCGTCGCCGCCGGCGATCCCATCTCCCTGCCCGAGAACACGGATCAAACGTATCCATTTTTCTCGCACGCCGAATACTTCTACCTCGCCGGTCACGAATGCCCCGGCGGCCTCGTCGCCTTCGATCCTCGCGACGGCGCCGCTGCAGGCTGGATCTCCTTCGTGCCCGACATCACCGAGGCTGAGCGAGTCTGGGAAGGTCGCGAACAACTCCCCGGGAAATCGCTTGCAGCCTTCCCCGACTGGCTCGCGTCACGTCGCGATCGCCGCATCGCCAATCTCGGCAGTCCGCTCCCCTCCCTTCCCGCCGACGAAACACTCTCCGCCTCCGTCCGCGAACAGCTGAAACACGCGCGCCGGGCCAAGGATGCTCACGAGCTTTCTCTTCTCCGCCGCTGCGCCGTCGCCACCGCCGCCGGTTACGATTCGCTCCGAGCTCACCTTCGTCCCGGTGTAACCGAACGAGCACTACAAATCGAACTCGAAGCCGCCTTCTTCCGCGCGGGCGCCACGCACACCGGTTATCATTCGATCGTCGGCGTCGGCTCCAACGCCGCCGTGCTTCACTTCTCGCCCACCTCCCGCGCCGCCCGCGACGGCGATTTCGTCCTCATCGACGCGGGCGCCAGCATCGACCGCTATGTCACCGACGTCACCCGCACCTTCGTTGTCGGCCCGCCGAACGCATTTCAACGCGACCTTTACCAAATCGTCCTCGCCGCCGAGGAACGCGCCATCGCCCGCTGCGTTCCCGGCGCCGAGTGGACCGCCATTCACCTCGCCGCCGCCGTCGAACTCACCGCCGGCCTGGTCGACGTCGGTATCCTTCGCGGCACGCCCGAATCGCTCGTCGAACAGGAAGTCCACACGCTCTTCTTCCCGCACGGCGTGGGTCACATGGTCGGACTTGGCGTGCGTGATGCCGGCGGTGTTGCCCCTGGCCGCACCAAAGATCCCCGCCCGTCCCTCCGCACGCTGCGCATGGACCTTCCGCTTGCCCCCGGCTACGTCGTCACCATCGAGCCCGGCCTCTATTTCATTCCGCCGCTCCTCAACGACCCTCAACGCCGAGATCGCTTTCGCGACACTGTCAACTGGCCGCTCGTCGACCAACACCTCCACCTCGGCGGCGTCCGCATTGAAGACAACCTCCTCATCACCGACTCCGCCCCCGAAAACCTCACCGCCGCGATTCCTAAAAACCTGTAGCCCTCCCCCGGCTTTATCGTGCTCGTGATTCGTAATCGTGCTCGTGATCGAGGTGGCGCCCGGAAATCCAAATGGGGACCCGATCAAGAGCACGAGCACGATTCACGAGCACGACCAAAACATCGTGATTCCGATCACATCCCTTTCCGCACCCTCGAAACTTTCCCATGGACAACCGGTCCGCTTCTGAATCTCTTCCCGTTTCCTTTTCCCGCCATGGCTCAGACTCCGCCCACCGAAAAGCTCGTCACACCCGCTAGCCTGATTGTCGACGCGATCCTCTGCCTCGGCTTCTTCGCCTACATGTTCTATTTGCTGCGCACGCACGTTCCCTCGAACGACGCGTCGATGATCGCTCTCTGGGCAGGTCTCAGCAGCGCCTGCATGACCGGCGTCTTCTGGCTGGCGGTGCAAATGTTTCGCGTCGTCTTCCGCTTCCAGCGGCAATCCCGCCGCCGCTGAAACGGCGCCACTCTCTTTTTGGCGACTCCTCCGGGAGTCGCCTTTTTTGTCTCTGCCCCGCGCGCCTGAAGCATGGGCGAATCCCTGATCTTCTGAGCGGTTGACAGTGCCTAGCGCGCAGCTATGCCCTTGCCCTTTGCGCCCCGCGCAGAGCGTTCGTTTTTAACTCCGATCCATACTCCATCCATGGCCGTTAAAACCAAAGCCAAGAAACTCGTCGCGAAGGTCGTGAAGACCTCCGCGCCCGCGAAGAAATCCGCCGCCAAAGGCCCGAAATACGTCTACACGTGGGGCAATGGCAAAGCCGACGGCGACGGCTCGATGAAGGCGCTCCTCGGCGGCAAGGGCGCCAACCTCGCCGAGATGACCCGCATCGGTCTCCCCGTTCCTCCGGGCTTCACGATCACGACCGAGGTCTGCACTTACTACTACGCGAATAAGAGGACCTACCCGGCTTCGCTCCAGGCTCAGATGGAAGCCGGCGTCGCCAACATGGAGAAGATCATGGGCACGAAGTTCGGCGCCACCTCCGGCATGCCGCTCCTCGTTGCCGTTCGCTCCGGCGCCCGTGACTCGATGCCGGGCATGATGGACACGATCCTCAACCTCGGCCTCAACGACCAAACCGTCATCGCGCTCGAAAAGGCCACCAACAATCCGCGCTTCGCCTGGGACTGCTACCGCCGCTTCATCCAGATGTATGGCGACGTCGTTCTCGGCGTCCAAAAGCGTGAAGGCGAAGATCACGAGCCGTTCGAAACCGTGATCGAAGGCTTCAAACACGAGAAATACCACGGCGACATCGAAGACTCGAAACTCACTGCCGAAGACCAAGCCGAGCTGGTCAAGCGTTTCAAAGCCCTCGTCAAGGAGCGCACCGGCCGCGTGTTCCCCAACGATCCGTGGGATCAGCTCCGCGGCGCCGCCGGCGCCGTGTTCGGTTCCTGGATGAATGACCGCGCGATCGTCTATCGCCGCAAATACAACATCCCCTCCGAGTGGGGCACCGCCGTTAACGTGCAGGCCATGGTGTTCGGCAACACCGGCGAAACCTCCGGCTCCGGCGTCGCGTTCACCCGCAATCCCGCCAACGGCGCCAACGAATTCTACGGCGAATTCCTCATCAACGCCCAAGGCGAAGACGTCGTCGCCGGCGTTCGCACGCCCGAGCCCGTCATCGAGCTCAAGAAGCAGATGCCGAAATCCTACGCCGAACTGCTCAAGGTTCGCGCGACGCTCGAGAAGCACTTCAAGGATGTGCAGGACGTCGAGTTCACCATCCAGGAAGGCAAGCTGTTCATGCTCCAGACGCGTAACGGCAAGCGCACCGCCGCCGCCGCGTTGAAGTTCTCCATCGATATGGTGAAGGAGAAGCTCATCGACTGGCAGACCGCGATCCTGCGCAACCCCGCCGACCAGCTCGAACAACTCCTCGCTCCGATCTTCGATCTCAACGAGGTCAAGAAAGCCAAGGTCATCGCCACCGGCCTCCCCGCCGGCCCCGGCGCCGCCACCGGCAAGATCTACTTCAACGCCGAGCGCGCCGTCATCGCCGCCGAAAAGGGCGAGAAGGTTCTCCTCGTCCGCGTTGAAACTTCCCCGGAAGACCTCCGCGGCATGATCGCCGCCGAAGGCATTCTCACCGCTCGCGGTGGCGTCTCCTCGCACGCCGCGCTCGTCGCCCGTCAGATGGGCAAGGTCTGCGTGTGCGGCGCCGCCGCCGTCCAGATCGATTACGATGCGAAGACCGCCACCATCGAAGGCCAGACCTTCGCCGAAGGCGATTACCTCTCGATCGACGGCACGTCCGGCACCGTTTACGCGGGCCAGATCAAGACCGCTCCGTCGGAAATCATCTCCGGCCTCCTCCACGGCGACAAAACCGCGCAGGCCACCGAGAAGTTCAAGAGCTTCAACCAGCTCATGAAGTGGTGCTCGCAGGTGACGAAGCTCCAGGTTCGCACCAACGCCGACACCCCCGAGCAAACCGCCAACGCCGTGGCGTTCGGCGCCGTCGGTATCGGCCTCACGCGCACCGAGCATATGTTCTTCGAGGGCGACCGCATCGACGCGATGCGCGAAATGATCCTCGCGGACAACCTCGACGCCCGCAAAGCCGCGCTCGACAAACTCCTCCCGTTCCAGCGCGCCGACTTCCTCGGCATCTTCAAAGCGCTGAAGGGCTTCCCCGCCACGATCCGCTTCCTCGATCCGCCGTTGCACGAGTTCCTTCCCCACTCGAAGGAACAGCAGATGGACCTCTCGCGTAAGCTCGGCATCGCGGTCGAGAAGATCATGCAGCGCGTCCACGAGCTGCATGAGTTCAACCCGATGCTCGGTTTCCGCGGCTGCCGCCTCGGTATCCGTTATCCGGAGATCACCGCCATGCAGGCCCGCGCCGTCTTCGAAGCCGCCGCTGAGGCGCAGAAGGCCGGCATCAAGGCTCGCCCGGAAATCATGATCCCGCTCGTCGGCTTCAAGAAGGAACTCGATCTCCAGGTGGAGCTCGTTCACTCCGTCGCGAAGCAGGTCCAGGCCGAGCGCAAGGTGAAGCTCGCCTACTCCGTCGGCACGATGATCGAAGTTCCGCGCGGTGCCCTCACCGCCGAGGAAATCGCGCAGACCGCCGAGTTCTTCAGCTTCGGCACGAACGACCTCACGCAAACCTGCCTCGGCATGTCGCGTGACGACTCCGGCTCCTTCCTCGGTGCTTACCAGGAAAACGAAATCGTGAAGAAGAACCCGTTCGCCTCGATCGACCAGACCGGCGTCGGCGCCCTGATGGCCCTCGCGGTCGTCGGCGGTCGCAAGACCCGCCCCGACATCAAGCTCGGCATCTGCGGCGAACACGGTGGCGATCCGGATTCGGTCAAGTTCTGCCACAAGCTCGGCCTCAGCTACGTGAGCTGCTCGCCGTATCGCGTCCCGGTCGCGCGCCTCGCCGCCGCCCAGGCCGCCGTGGCCGACCTCAAGGCCGTTCCCGCCAAGAAAAAGAAGTAAGCTTACCCAACAGCGGAAGCTTCCGGTTCTTTCGAACCCCGCGCCCTAAAGGCGCGGGGTTTTTCTTTGCGCAGAAACGCCTCCCATCTACCTCGATTCGCCCTTCGGGTTCTCCGGCCTCGTGCTCGAAAAATGCGCGACGATGCCATCATACACGATTTTAAGCTGACGCTGAAACTCCGCGACATAACCGGGCATCTGATCTTTCCGATTCTCGCGCCCCGCCTGCTCCACCCGCGCAGCCGCATCGGCCAGTTCTTGCGCTCCGAGATACGCCGCCACCGATTTCACCAGATGGCCGAGTTTGCCCAGCTCCTCTATATTCCCTTCGGCCAAGTCGCGCTCGAGCGTCTCCGGCGCAGAGTGGAAATCGCGCACGAAGCCGCGCAAATACATCAGCACAATATCGTAGCTCTCACCCAGAAGTGAGAATGCGATGTCCAAATCGACGCCGGGCAAAGCGGCGGGATAATCCGCCGGACGCTCATTAATTTCCGACGTGCGTTCCGCAGCCGCCACCAGGCACTCCCGTATGGTTCGATAGAGCAACGCCTCGTCGACCGGTTTGGTCAGATGCGCATTCACGCCTGCGATTAAGCTGGCATTCCGATCAGTGCTCTGTGCTTGGGCCGTGAGGGCAATCACCGGCAGGTTCGCCCAACCGGGCCGGCCGCGGATTGCCAGGGTGGTTTCAACGCCATCCATCTCCGGCATTTGAAGGTCCATCAGGACCAAATCGAAAAGACCGCCTTCCAGTCGCTCCAGCGCTTCACGTCCATTCGAAGCAAAGGTCACTTCCATGCCGACCGCGGCGAGAAGATCGCCCGTCAGATCGCGGTTCAGTCCGTGATCATCCACGACGAGCGCGCGCCTCCCGGCGAGCATCTCCCGCCCAGGAATCGCCGGCCGCAGCCGCAGCAGTTCCTCTTGCAGCACGTCCATGTCGATCGGCTTCGCGATGTGGCCGTCCATGCCCGCTTCGCGCGTGGCGCGTCGCGCTTCGGCATCCACGTGCCCGGTCAACGCGACGATCGGAAGATGCTTGAACCGCCTTTCCTCGCGAACGATCCGCGCGGTTTCGAGGCCGTTCAAACCACTCATTTCGATGTCCAAAAGAACATAGTCGAAATCGGCGTTTTCGCGCAGGCGCTCCAACACCGCCGAACCGTCCTCGACCGCTTCGGCACTCAAACCGAGTTTCCGAAGAAACCCGACGAGAACCTCCCGATTGAGAGCACCATCGTCCGCCACCAATGCCCGGAGTCCATGCAGTCGGCTCGTGTCTTGTATTTTTCTTTTCTCCCATGGCCCTCGCGAGCCGTGTGCCTGCCCCAACGCTTCGCCGAGCGTGGCCACCAAAACGGATTCGATGGCCGGTTTCATCAGGACAGCTTCCAGACGAAGTTCCTCGGCCTCGTGCAGGACTTCTTCCTGCGCCTCGGCGGTTACCACCAACACGACGGGCGTGTGCCTGAATCGGGCGTCCGCCTTGATTTCTCTCGCGCATGCCAAGCCGTCCATCCCCGGCATGCCCCAATCCATCAGCACCAATTCGAACGGCGCGGCGGACTCACCGGCTTCCGCCAACATCTGCAAACTTTCTCGCGCCGATCCTGCCGTCGTAACCTGAGCGCCGAAGCGCCGCGCGGAATCCGAGAAGACGCGTCGGGCACTCGCATTGTCGTCAACGATCAGCACACGCCGCCCTGCGAGACTGTTCTTTCCTTCGGTCAACGCGACCGAGGCACGCAGAGGCACGTCCACACACACATTGAACGAAAACGTGCTGCCCCGCCCCGGCTCGCTTTCCACGTGAATGCCGCCGCCCATCATCTCCACCAGGCTCTTGCATATCACCAATCCAAGCCCCGTGCCGCCAAACTTTCGCGAGGTATCCACGTCCGCCTGCGCAAAAGGGCGGAAGAGTTTCTTGATCTGCTCGCTGCTCAATCCGATGCCGGTATCCCTCACCGAGAAGCTCAGCACGACACTCCCGGCCTTCGCCGAAGGTTCGCTCCGGACCGAGACGACCACCTCTCCTTTGGCGGTAAACTTCACCGCATTATTGACGAGATTGATGAGCACCTGTCCCAAGCGGAGCGAATCCCCGATCACTTGTGGGGGCACATCCGGCGCCACGCTAAAAACGAGTTCGACGCCTTTCTCCCCCGCGCGAAGCGCCGTTACCGCCGAGACAGATTCCAAGAGCGACTCGATCGAAAACTCCGCCGACTCGAGCGTCATCCCGCCCGCTTCTATCTTCGAGAAATCGAGGATATCGTTGATAATCGCGATCAACGCCTTGGCGGAAAGATCCACCTTGCGCAGATAATTTTCCTGCTGCGACGAAAGGGATGTCTGCAGCGCCAGCCGCACCATGCCGAGCACGCTGTTCATCGGTGTGCGAATCTCGTGGCTCATCACCGCGAGAAACTCCGCCTTGGCCCGCTCCGACGCCTGCGCCCGCTGCGCCTGTCGTTCCGCTTCAGTCAGCGCGATCTGGAGCTGCGAATTCGCCGCCGCCAGCAATTTAGCCTGCTGTTTGATCTTATCCTGCGCCAACCGCTCGGCCGTGATGTCCGCGGAAAAACAAATCACGCCGATAACGCGTCCGTGCGTATCGCGTCGCGGAATCTTGCTGGTGCGAACCCATTTCAGCTCCCCTCCCGGCAGGACAATTTTTTCGACATGGTTCAGCAGAGGAATCCCCGACTCCATGACTTCAACCGTTTCGCGCCACAGCTGCTCGCCGATCTCCGGCGGCAGATAACTATGTAGCTTCTCCCCGCAAAGCTCCGCGTTCGCCGGCATCTTCAACGACGAAAGCAGCGCAGGGTTGGCGACCTGCACGCGATCCTCGCGATCCGTGATGAAGACCACTTCCGGCAAATGATCGATCAAGGTGCGGAGAAGGTGACGTTCCCCGCGCAGCTTTTCCTCCGCCTCTCGCGCCGGAGTGATATCCCAATTCGTGCCGATCACGCGCAGCAGCGAACCGTCCGGATTCCGAAAGATCTGCGCCTGCGCGCGCAAAAAACGGGTCTGCCCCGTCGGGTGCACAATGCGGAGTTCCGCGTTGAAAACGAGATCCTTGGCCAGCGCGTTCCTCCAACTGGTCAAAACATTCTCCCGGTCGTCGGGATGAATCCAATGGCTCCACTCATCGAGCCCGCCGCCAAACTCTCCCGGCTTCAATCCATACAGCGCATGCATGCGCTCATCCCAGATGAATCTCTGCGTCGCTGCGTTCATCTCCCAAATGCCGACGCCGCCGGCTTCCACCGCCAGTTGGATCCTTTCGCTCAAAGCCCGGATGCGGTTTTCCGTGTTCTTCCTTTCGGTGATGTCGGCCAGCGTCCCGCGCACTTGCACGATGCGACCGGACGCATCCCTCACGGGTTCACCCTTGGCATTGACGAAGCACCTCTCTCCATCCGCCCGAATGCCTTCCAGATCGACACTGTAACATGTCCCCGCCGTCACGCACTCTTCCGCCACCTGCACAAACGTCTCGAAACTCTCCGGCGCGAAAATCTTCGCGAGTTCGGCCAGTCGCGGCGCGACCTGGCTCGGGTCCAGCCCGAATATTTCGTAAAGCATCTCCGACCACACCGCGGTATCTTTTTCGATATCCCAGGTCCAGTGTCCCACCCGGGCTAACTTCTCCGCCTGCCGCAACGCTTCGTAGCTCTCCCTCAACTTCTGCTCCGCCAGCCGGTGGTCGGTGATGTCCACCACGAAGCCGACGGCACGCGTCGGAGTTCCACGATCATCCTGAATCAAACAGGCGGTCGAGCGCACCCAACGGATCTCTCCATACGGTCGAACGATCCTGAACTCGATCGCATAATCGCGCCCCGCCACCATCAGCTCTTCCGCCGTGCGGTTGATTTCAGTGGCACGGTCGACGTCGTCCGGATGGATCAGCGGACGAAACTCTGCCACCGAACAAACCGGGTTCTGCAGATCCCGTCCCATGATCCGATACCAGGTTTCATCACACTGCAGTTTATCGTGCCGGATATCGTAATCCCACACTCCGAACCCGCCGACATGCGCTGCGATCGATAGTCGCTCTCGGCTCTCCTTCAGAGATTCGAGTGCGTGCCGTTCCGCCGTGACCTCGCGCGAAACACACAAAATCGCAGTCGGATGCCCACCCTCGTGCGCCACGGGCGTCAGCATGTTGTCCCAATACTGGACGCTCTGCCCCGGCACTTCGCTGCAACCGGGAAACCGGGCAAACTTCCCTTCGCGAGCCCGAGCGAGCGCAGCCTCCCCTTTTTTCCTCACCTCCTCGGGGAGCAACGGCAGCCAGGGCATGCCAAAGGAGGAATCTTCCGGCACTCCCAGCGCACGGCAACCGGCCTTGTTCATGTGCACCAAGGTGCCGTCGCGCGCGATCAGTTTGATGCAGTCGACGCTGACGTTGAGCATCTCGGCCTGCATCGCTGTCCGACTCTCCAAATCGAGCGTCCGGCGCTTGAGTTCATCAACATCCGTGCCCACGCACAACCAGCGGCGCCTTCCCGAGGAATCCTTTTCCAACGGTTGCAGCTTGAACACAAACCAGCGGCCGCCACCACGCTTCACCTTCAACTGGCACTCGAAATCCGTTCGCGCCCCTGTTCTGGCCGCCGATTGCAATCGGGTCCGAGCCACGCCGCCCGCGTGCGTCCCCATCAACTGCTCCAGCGTTCTTCGCCCATCCTTCGTTTCCGCGAAACCAGCGTAGTTGCGCCAGCCATCGTTCAGATGGACGACCACGCCTTCATCATTAACGAGACAAGCCGGCTCCTGCAGGAGATCCAGCAAGGCCGAAGCACGAGAGTCGGTGGTGGTCGTATCAGGGAGCATGCGACATCCTCACGAGCGGTAAGGCTGGCACTCACCTCGATCGACGGATCTCAACCAACCACGGAGCAGAATGCAAGATGAGGAACCGACGAATCAACGCCCGGCGCCCTCCAACGGAACAGGCAGCCCGCCCCGCCTGCCCCGCTCATTTCACGTGTCGTTTTCATGTGCATTCACAGCGAATCGCCGTTCTCTTCCCTTCATGAACTTCCGTCTTCTCCTCGCGGTGCTCGCGCTCTCCCTCCCGGTCGCCACGCGCGCCGCGGACGAATCCCCGACCGCCGCTCTCCAATCGCTCGTCGCCCAAATCAAAACCAAACTCCAATCCGGCGCCGAAACCCCCGAACAACTCGCTCCCGAACTCGCCGGCTTCGACGCGCTGCTCGAGAAACACAAATCCGAGAAAACCGACGCGGTCGCCGAAATCCTCATCATGAAGGCCATGCTTTATCTTCAGGTTTTCGAAGACGAAGCCACCGCCCGCACGCTCCTCGCCCAGCTCAAATCCGACTTTCCCGACACCAAACCCGCCGCCTACGTCGATCAGCTCCTCGCGCAGCTCGACCAAGCCGCGCGCGTCAAAGCCGCGCAAGCCGCTCTCCTTGGCAACCCCGCGCCCGAACTCGACTTCACCTGGGCCACGCGCGACGGCTTGAAATCCCTCGCCGATCTCAAAGGCAAAGTCGTCGTCCTCGATTTCTGGGCCACGTGGTGCGGCCCGTGCATCGCCTCGTTTCCGCAGATGCGCGCCCTCACCGAGCACTATAAAAACTCCCCCGTCGAAATCGTCGGCGTCACCAGCCTCCAAGGCCGCGTTCACAATCTCGAAGCCCAACCGATCGACACCCGGGGTGACGCCGCCCGCGAGCACGCGCTCATGAACGATTTCATCAAAGCGAAGAACGTCACGTGGACGGTCGCCTTCAGCGAACAAGAAGTCTTCAACCCCGACTACGGCGTCACCGGGATTCCGCACATGGCAATCCTCGCGCCCGACGGCACCGTCCGCCACACCGGCTTGCACCCCGCCATGCCCGACGACGAGAAACACGCGCTCATCGACGCACTCCTGAAAGAGTTCAATCTCCCGATTCCGCCGGCGTCCTGATCGATCGCGCTTTCGCGCCGACGTCGCCCGCGACCGTCGTCTCGTTCCAGTAAATAATGACGTTCTTCGTCGCACGTCCCGCTGCGACGATGTCGGGACGACCATCTCCATTCAGATCGGCCACTTTGAGATCCTCGCACGCCATCTGACGATCATCGATCACCGCCGCCACCCGCCACTCCGACTCTGTCGTATTCCACGCCCACACTTTAATCCCCACGTTCCCACTGCGACCGCCGCGTCCGTCCCCTCGCAATCCCACAACAATCTGATCGCTGCCAATACCGAGCAAGTCTCCCACCGCGAGCGCGTGCCCTTGCACCATGGTTTCGTCCAACACCACTCGCGAGGCAGTCCAGTCCCCCCACGTCGCCCCCTCCGATTCTGAAGCCTGATACACCGCAAGTTGATTCCCGTGCATCGGCTCGATCGTCGCCACAAAACGCCGCCCGCCCGGCAACCAACCGGCTCGCACTTCGCCCGCACTCATCGTCGTGATGGTTTGCGGCGCTTCAGTCGTCTTCCGCAGATCAACTAAACGCACGCCTTCCTTCGTCGCTGCGAGGATCGCCTCGTTCGCTCCCTCTCCCGCCGGCAGCACATCCAGATTGTGCGTCGCATGCAAAGCCGGCTCCGTGGGCCAGAACCGCGCCGGTTCGCTCTCCACCTGCCACGGCCACTCGTAACCGAAAAACTCCACCCCCGCTCCCGCACTGTTCTTGTTCCCACGTCCGTGCAATGGCAGCACGGCCAGGGCGAATCGACCATCTTCGGCCCGCACCCACGCCATGCGATGCGTCGTCGGTTCATGTGGCAGCCGCTGCGCCGTCCACTTCTCCGTTCGGTCCGCCGGCGCCTCCAACAAAAAAATCGCGCCGCTGTTCACCGTATCGCCCGGATTCCACTCCGCCCCCACCGCCACTTCCGCTTTTCCGTCGCCGTCGAGATCGCGCGCCGCGATGCACACGTGATCCTGCTTCGTCAGCGCCTCCGTCATCACGAATTTCTCCCACGCCGGCGCGCGATACCAAACGATCTGCTTCGCATCCGCCAGCAGCACGTCGTCCTGGGCGTCGCCATCAACGTCCGCCACCGCCAGCCCATAGCCGATCTCGATCGCCGCATCGATCGTCTGCGGCCGCATCTTCAACAGCGGCAAATCCCCCGCGAACGCCGCACCGCCCAACATCACGAATCCGGCCCCCACTCTCAAAGCGCGCATCGAGAACATGCCTCCATCCAACCACCGCCCACCCGAAAGTCTCCCGCAAAATTCCATTCGTCGCTCGCCCGACTCGCTGCCGCGCCCGCCAAACACAGGGAATTCCCCGATTCTCCGTCTCACCGAACTGTCCGGCCGCGCCACGCATGGAGACACGCCCCCTCCTTGAACCACTTGAGCCCTCAACCCCGCACGCCCGAACGCACGCGTGCCCCTTTCTCAACCCCCATCCCCATGAACGCTCGTTCTCACGCGCTCGCCCGTATCTTGTTCGTATCCGTTGTTTCACTACTCGTGGCCTCCGGCCAAGCCGCCACCCACCTGATGGAGAACCTGGGCCGCGGTGTCGTCGCCGTTCGCGCCGCGGACAACGAAGTCTTCGTCAGCTGGCGCGTCCTTGGCACCGATCCCACCGACATCGCCTTCAACATCTACCGCTCCACCAACTCCGCCGCGCCGACCCTCCTCAATGCCACGCCGCTCACCGGCGCCACGCACTTCACCGACACTTCCGCCGATTTCGCGCAATCCAACGCCTACTCCGTCGCGCCCTTGATCGCCGGCGTCGAACAACCCGCGAGCCCCGCCTTCACGCTCGCCGCCAATTCCCCCGTTCAATCCTACCTCCGCGTCCCGCTCCAACGCCCCGCCGCCGGTCCCGACTACGATTACAGTCCCGGCGACAGCTCCGTCGGCGATCTCGACGGCGACGGCGAATACGAGCTCATCGTGAAATGGGATCCGTCCAACCAACAGGACAACTCCTTCGACGGCTTCACCGGCAACGTTTACCTCGACGCCTACAAACTCGACGGCACTCAACTGTGGCGCATCGATCTCGGCCGCAACATCCGCGCCGGCGCTCATTACACGCAGTTCATCGTTTACGACCTCGACGGCGACGGCCGCGCCGAAATCGCCTGCAAAACCGCCGATGGCACCATCAGCGGCACCGGCGAAATCATCGGCGACCCCAACGCCGATCACCGCGGCGCCAACGGCAAAATTCTCGCCGGCCCTGAATTCCTCACCCTCTTCGACGGCCTTACCGGCGCAATCCTCGCCACGACCAATTACATTCCGCCGCGCGGCAACATCGCCGATTGGGGCGACACCACCGGCAATCGCGTCGACCGCTTCCTCGCCGGCGTCGCCTACCTCGACGGCCGCCGTCCGTCATTGTTGATGGCCCGTGGTTATTACACCCGCGCCGTCGTCGTCGCGTGGGACTGGCGCGAGGGGCAACTCACCCAACGCTGGACGTTCGACACCGGTTTCTCCGGCGGCCCTTACGCCAACTACCAAGGCCAGGGAAACCACAACCTCAGCATCGCCGACGTCGACGCCGACGGTCGCGACGAAATCATCTACGGCGCCGCCGCGATCGATGACGACGGCCGCGGCCTCTACACCACCGGCTGGGGCCACGGTGACGCATTGCACGTTTCCGACATGGACCCCGACCGCCCCGGCCTCGAGGTCTGGCAACCGCACGAAAGCTCCGGTAGCTACGGCCCGAATGGCGGCGAGTTCCGCGATGCCCACACGGGCGCCCTGATCTTCGGCGTTCAAAACACCAGCACCACGTCCCTCGATGTCGGCCGCGGTCTCGCCGCCGATGTCGACCCGCGCTACCGCGGCTACGAAATGTGGGCCTCCGCCGGCACCGGCGGCATGTATACCGCCCAACTCTCCACGCCCAACCCCGCCCTCGGCGCGCGCGGCGTCCAAATCGCCCCGAACAAACCATCGATCAACCACGCAATCTGGTGGGACGGCGATCTCCTCCGCGAACTCCTCGACGGCACCAGCATCACCAAATGGCAATGGGGCGCCACCGCCGATGATCCGGGCACCCTCGCCACTCTGCTCGCCCCGCCCGGCGTCGAATCCAACAACGGCACGAAAGCCAACCCCGCCCTCCAGGCCGACCTCTTCGGCGACTGGCGCGAAGAAGTCATCTGGCGCGAATCCACCAACGATGCCCTCCGCATCTACACCACGACGATTCCAACTCAGCATCGCCTTTCCACGCTCATGCACGATCGCCAATACCGCGTCGCGATCGCGTGGCAGAATGTTGGATACAATCAACCGCCGCACCCGAGCTTCTTCCTCGGCGACAGCATGAGCGCGCAACCCACGCCCGACATCGTCACCTCACTCGCCGCGCTTCCCGCCATCGCGCCCGCGATGATCGCGAGCAACCGCTACGATCCGACCACCACCGCCACCGGCGCGACCAGCGTCACCTTCCGCGTCACGTTCAACGATCCCGTCACCGGCGTCGACGCCTCCGATTTCCTCGTCACCACCACCGGTTCGGTCGTCGGCACCGTCACGACCGTCACACCGCTCAGCGCCGTCGCCTACAACGTCACCGTCGGCTCCATCACCGGCAGCGGCACCATCCGACTGGACCTCAAATCCAGCGGCACCGACATCACCTCAACCAGCGGCACACCCCTCGCCAGCGGCTTCACCGGCGGTCAAACCTACAACCGCGCCACGCTCGCGTGGATCAATCCCGCTTCCGGCGGCCTCTGGAGTGACGCCACCAATTGGGACGGCGGCGTCATCGCCGATGGCGTTGGTGCGATTCCCACCTTCGGCAACTTCGACGTTCCCACCGACAACACCGTCGTGCTCGACACCCCGCGCATCGTCTCTGGTCTCAACTTTTCGGATACGAACACCGCTTCACCCGCGAGCTGGACAATCGCCGACAACGGCAACGCCACCAACACACTCACGCTCGACGCTGTCAGCGGCGCTCCCGTCGTCACCGTCACCGCGCTCGGCACCGGCGTCACTGCCAACCTTTCCACCACGCTCGCCGGCACCGAAGGCCTCGCCAAAGCCGGCGCCGGCACGCTCGTGTTGAGCAAACCCGCCACCCTCGTCGGCCCCGTCAACGTCACCGCCGGCACGCTCCGCTTCGCGCCCGGCAGCTCGCTCGCCGCCTCTACCGTCAACATCTCCGCCGGCGGCGGCACGCTCGATATCGCCGGCGGCACGTTCAGCGCGACCGGCACCACCACCGTCAACGGCAACGGTGGCAGCCTCATCGTCAACGACGGCACCGCCACCTTCGCCGCCGTCAACGGCAACAACAGCACCAACAATCTCATTCGCATCAACGGCGGCACCTTCAACGCCACCAGCATCAATCTCCCCCGCAGCAGCGACGGCACGCCGTCGTTCAACTTCGGCTTCGTGGTCACCGGCGGCACCGCCAATGTCTCCGGCACCGTCGGCATCGGCACCAACAACTCCTGGGGCTCCATGTCCGTGGAAGGCGGCACACTCAACGTCGGCGGCATCATCACCGTCGGCAATCAAGCGTCCGGCGGACGCGGCGGCCAGCTCCGCGTCCTCGACGGCACGTTCAACGCCACCGCCGAAGGCGGACTCGTGCTCGGCGCCCGCACGAACAATGTCTCGCGCGCCAACTTCACCGGCGGCACGAGCACGATTGAAAAAATCACCCTCGGCCTGAACAGCACCGTCGCCGCCGGCACCGCCACCCTCACGCTCGATGGCGGCACGCTCTTCATCGGCAGCGGCGGCATCGTCACCGCCGGCTCCGGCACGTTCACACCTTCGATCGTCCTCAATTCCGGCGTTCTCGCCGCGAGAAACGACTGGTCCACGGCCGTCCCGATCACGCTGCCCGCCGACAACAGCATCGTCGTCCACACCGCCGACGCCGCCGGCAAACCACGCAACATCACGATCGACAGTATCATCGCCGGTGACGGCACTCTCACCAAAACCGGTCCCGGCACTCTCACGCTCTCCGCCGAAAACACCTTCATCGGCGCCGTCATCCTCAACGCCGGCTCGCTCCGCATCCCCGGCCGCGTGCTCGGACCCGTTGTCATTAACGACAGCGCCTCGCTCAACATCGCCGCGTCCACCCTCGAGCTCGGCTCCAACGGACTCACCTGGTCCGGCGGCGGATCGGTCGCCGTCGAATTGGGCGCCACCGGCACCTCCGGCCAACTCGCCCTCGCCGGCCCGCTCACGAAATTCGGCACCGGCGTATTCGCCTTCTCGTTACAGCCCGGCGACGGCTTCGCCGCCGGCAACACCTACACGCTCGCCACCTTCGCTTCGACGAACTTCACAGTGAGCGACTTCTCCGCGACTGGTCTCCCACCGGGCTACGCTGCCGAATTCGCACTCACCGACACCACGCTCGAAGTCACCCTCGTCGGCACGCCGTTCATCACGAGCGCCAACACCGCCAGCGGCACCTACAACGAGTTCTTCAGCTACACGATCACCGCCGGCAACGCTCCCACGAGCTTCCACGCCGCCGGCCTACCCGAGGGCCTCGGCTTCGACCCCGCCACCGGCATCATCTCCGGCATTCCGCCCGTCACCGGCACCTTCGCCGTTACGATCAGCGCCTCGAATCTTGCCGGCACCGGCGCCGCTCCGCTGACGCTCACCATCGCCAAAGCTCCCGCGACGCTCGCCCTCGCCAATCTCCAACAATCCTACAGCGGCGAGCCCATCTCCGTTTCCACGACCACTGCTCCCACGGATCTCGACGTCATGGTCACCTACAACGGTTCGCCCACCGCGCCCACGCTCCCCGGCACCTACGAAGTCGTGGCCACGATCGTCGACGACAACTACGCCGGCAGCGCCAACGGCACGCTGACAATCACCATCACCGCGCTCCTCCGCCATGCACCGACGCTCAACGCCGACATCGACGGCTCTCTTCAGGTGCTCCTCGCCGAAAACATCACGCTCAACTCCAGCGCCAGCATCTCCGGCGATCTCCTCGTCCCCGGCTCCCCGCGCGTGCAGCTCAACGGCAATCCGCTCTACGGCGGCACACAGGACGCCACCGGCTCTGTTTCACCGACTAATCACACGATCACGCTCAACAACCGCGCTGTCCTTCGCCACGTCGTCCGCCGGGTCGACGCCATCGCTCTGCCCACCGTATCCACGCCACAAGCACCCGCGGGAACGCGCAATGTCTCCCTCAACCGCGCGACCGATTCGCCCGGCGACTTCACCACGCTGCGCAACCTCACGCTCAACTCGAACGCCGGCGCCATCACCGTCCCTCCCGGGGCCTACGGCGCATTCACCGCGAACGGTAGCAGCTCCTTCGTCTTCGGCATCCCCGGCGCCACCGAGCCCTCGGTCTATCACCTGCAATCACTCACGCTGAACAGCAGCACGCAGGTGCAGATCCTCGGCCCCGTCATCCTTCGCGTCGCCAATACCGTTACCGTCAACGGCGGCACGGTCGGCGCGAGCGCTCAGCCTGACTGGCTCGATCTCCAGATAGCGAACGGCGGCCTCACGCTCAACTCCGGCGCCACCGTTCACGGCCACGTCACCGCCCCGAACGGCACTGTAAACCTCAACAGCAACACCTCCCTCCACGGTCGCATCGCCGCCGACCGCCTCACCCTCAACGGCAATGCCGCTCTCATCGATCCCGACCTGTAGTTAGGCCGTTGCTGAAAACGAGTGTCCAAAATCCCGATACTCACTCCACCTGTTCGGCCCAACTGGCCGCGCACCGCGAAAGGGTCGTTCGCATTGCCCACGCCCTTTCTTCGCACTTCAAATCCTTGGCTGACAATCACCGCCAAAAACTGGCCTTCAGGAACGCCGGCCGCGTCCGAATCTTAGCTCCGCCCCCTTTCTTCATGACGGCCGCCACCTCGCCCATCACCGACCAACTCATCCAGGATTGCGTCATCCGTTCCGTCCAAAGCGTGTTTCGCACGATGGCCGGCCACAACGCCGCCTTCGTGGAAGCCGCGCCGCCAAGCTCCGTCACGCTTCCGCTCCCTTCGAGCCAGATCGTCGCCAGCGTGGGATTCGTCGGCGCCGCCAACGGCCTCATCTACCTGTGCCTCTCCGAGGAATTCGGAAAAATCGCCAGTTCGCGTATTCTCGGCATGACGCCTGAGGAGGTCGCCATGCACGGCGACGAAGTCATCCAAGACGCCATCGGCGAAATCACCAACATGACCGTCGGCGGTTTCAAAAACACGCTCTGCGACATGGGCTACCCCTGCAAACTCACGCTCCCTGCCATCGTTCGCGGCCATAAACTTTCCATCGCCGCCATCAAATCCGCCACCCGCCACGTCTTCCACTTCGATTGCGAAGGGCACCGCATCACGACCGATCTCCAAATCAAACTCGATTAAGCGGGCTCGCGCGCTCGCAAATCACCCAAACGGGGCGGGTTTTCCAACCCGCCTTTTTTCATTCCGCGCGACGCGCATCCGCCGCGCGCCCATGCATTTTTTTGCGCAGAACTCCGCAGTATTTGCGCAGCCTATTAGTTTGCGCACTCGCTCGCACGACCTTTGCTTTCGACGCCGAACGTATTCCGTTTCATCCCATGTCGTCGCCGATCCCTGCCGCCACCACCGATCCACGCTCTGTCGCCTATCTGAATCTCAAATTACGCGAGATTTCTCAGCCGGGAATCGCGCAAGGAGACGACGCTTTCGGCGACCTCGTCGGTAACTTCGTCGCTCTGAGCCGTGAAAAAGATCGCGCGCTTTCCCGCCATCTCTGCCCCGTCGACCAGCGCATTCAGAACTTCCTCTTCGACTACCTTGAGCAACACGTCGAAACCCCGCGCATCCCCCCGCTCACGCTCGTCCTCGATCGACCGGGTCTCGCCCGCGTTCTCTCTTTGCCTCCGTCGCGCGACGAACATCAAAGCCCCATTCTCACTTCGCGCCGGGTTCGCCAGGGCGTCCTCCACAACCCCAAGGCCGACCGCCGCACCACCCAGGGCATCTTCCACGTCACCGAAGGCGGACTTCCCATTCCCGACGACAAAAAAGCCGTCCCGCCCACTGTATTCGGTCGGCTGCTACGCGTCGCCCTTCAACCGCCGCCCGACCTCGCGCGTCTGCCCTTCACCGCCGCCGAGCCCAAACAGGCCGAATGCTTCGTTTCGCTCTATTTGCGCCCCACCGTCGTGCCCGCAATCCCCGGTTTCACGCCCGCACGCTCGATGGAGACGCGTTTCTTCGTCCCGGGGAGTCTCGTCGCCAATCTCGACTTCGTCGAAAGCATCTTCGGCAACGCCGGCGATCCTCACCTGCCTGAAAACGACGCCGCTCTCGATCCCGAACACTGGACCGGTCACACGGGCTGCGTCATCCTCGCGCCTCACCTCAACGGCCTGAAGAAGATCGATCTCGGTCTTCCCGCCTGGGACGCCGCCACCGAGCGCCAGCGCCGCGACGGGATGTGCTGGAAAAAACCCGACGAGCTCTACAACGACGGCAGCCCGTTCAAGATCACCGCGCGCAATGCGTCCGGCGTCGTCGTCACGCTCATCTCCGACAACTATTTCGGCTACTGCAAAAAGGAGGTGAAAACCCAGATCAGCTTCGCCGCGAATCTCCTCGGCGGCGCCGAAGAGGAACACGCCGGCGGCGCCCTCGTGTTCCCCAGCTACGATCTCGGCGAGGACTTCCAGCTCAGCACTTACGTTCCGATCGTCGACCACGACTTCGACGAGGCCATGAAGCTTCTCGGCGACCAGGTGGAACTCCAGTCCGGCGGCTGGGCCAAGGACCGCACGCGGTCCGACATCTACTACGTCCCGCAGGACGCGCGTTTCGACCTGCGCACGCAGCGCATCACGTGGAAGGACGCCGACGGCGCCGAGCAAACCCTGAAACTGCTTCCGCGCATCACTTACATTCTGCCATCCGGCTACAAGGTCGAGATGAACAAACCCGACGAGGGTCGCCGCTGGCGGCTCCGCGGCACCACCGCCGAAGGCATCCTTTGCCACAAGCCGTGCACCGTCTCCGGCGGCGGAAAATCCGAGATCTCCAAATCCATCGCCGACGCCACGTTCACCGGCCCCGTTTTCGTCGCCGATCTCCAGAAAGATCTCGATCAGGTCGACGAGATCCTGCGGCACGACTACACCAAGCGCTACAAGGATCCGTCCCAGAACCGTCCCAACGCGCGCCACATCCTCGACCCGCGCCGCTCGCTCGGCTCCGTTGTCAAACTTCTCTCCGTCAGTCGCGACTACACCGACGAATACAACGCTTGGCTCGAAACCATTCCGGGCAACATCCGCGACCTCGTCCTCATCCTGAAGCGCGCTTACAAAGCCAAGTGGGGCGACGAGTGGCGCAAATTCTACGGCGTCGACACCATCAACGGCCGTCCAGGCAACGAGCTCAAATACAAGCGCGACCGCCTGCTCACGCACTACCTCCGCGTAGGCTACACGAAAGACGGCGGCTGGCGCACGTTCACGCTGCGCAAAGATTTCTTCCCCGCGGAAAAGATTCAGGCTGAGGATGACATCACCGCATCAGCCGTCGCCCCGCGCGGCGTAGTCGAAGGAGCCCCCACCCGCGAAAACAATGGAGGCGCGGCGCCTTCTGCGCGCGAGGCGGCACCGTCGTATAAATTCGTTCACAACTGCGAAACGCGCCTTTTCCAGCGCCCCGACGACGCCATCGTTCGCGGCTACGACAAACGCACCGAGCGCGACTTCGGCCAGGCGGGCAACTTCTTCTCCAACTACGAGCCGCTCGATCGCACCGCCGCCTTGGCCGTCGTTGAAGATACGCTCGGCTTCGACGCGTTCACCGACCCGATTCGCAAGATCTTCCACGACTATCTCGAGAATCCCGGTCCCAAATTCCTGGTCTCGCCCGCGCATCCGCGCCTCGTCGATGGCAAGCCGTCCAAGAATCCTCGATACCTCCAGTATCGCCCCGATCTCGAAGACCCCCGCGCCACCTACCTCGCGCAAACCGGCGCGCGGCTCTACCGCCGTCTTCCCGCGAATTCTCCCGTCGTCTTTCCCGTCGGCGCCGTCCTCATGGGCCGCCGCCTCAACCCGCCGGAGCCCGGCGTGCGCGCCCTGTGCGTCTTCGGTCCGGTTCACTACCAGGAACTGCCCGAGGCGTTCATGGACCTCATCGCGAGCCTCACCGGCAAATCGCCGTCGACCACCGGCGCCGGCTCGGAAGGCGCGCTCACGAAGGGTCCGTTCAATGCCCTTCCGCCCATCTACGATCTCAACGTCGCGCTCGTCTCCTACATTCTCACCGGTCTGCCGATCTTTTCGTCCGCCGCCGGCTGGATCGGGCCCAAGCTCCGCGTCGATCACGACGTCTCGCTGCTCGTTCCCGAGATCTGGGCTCGCATGACGCCCGAGGAACGCGATCCGCAGTTCATGATCGATCAGGGCTATCTCGAGCGCTGCGCCGATTTCGATCACAAGGGCCAACGCGTTCTCGCCAGCCGCCTCGGTTGGCGCATCACCGAGCGCTTCGTCCAGACTTTCTGCGGCCGTGTGTTCAGCAATCCGACCACCGTATTCGAATCCGAACTACTCCGCCCGGAACAGCAGGACATCGACGTCTTCGTCGATGGCGTCGCCAACATCGTCGAGGCGATGCGCACCGCCGCCACCCACTACTTCAACGACGGGTCGATCGAACAAGCCTGCCCTCCGCTTCGCGCGCTGCTTCACATCATGCGTGATGGCACATGGGAAGGCCGCGGTGCCGACGATCCCGCGTTCCGCTCGCTCTTCTCGCGCGAGACCGTGTTGAAGAGCGATTGGTATCGCGCCCGCCTCGAAGCCAAGCGTCAGATCGACGCCTGGCTCTGGGAACGCCACGCGCGCTACCTCGAGAAATTCCTGCAGCGCGCCAATTACGCCGAGGTCGCCAACGACCTCGAAATCCGCGCCAAACTGGACCGCGTTTCGCAGGCCGCTCGCGCCGCTCGCCAGCCGGGTTACATCGAGCAGCTGGTCGGCACCCTCGGTGCGGAACCCGCCATCGCCGCCGAGCTCAAACGCCATCCGCTGCATTAAAATCGGGCCCGACGCCGCGTCGGGCCCGCTCTTCGCCAGGGTTCGGGCGGCCTATTCCGCCGGCACCAACGCATCCGGCACCGGGACGCGAAACACGCGATACGGTTCGTTCACCTTCATTTCGCCGCGATTGAATTTCGGCGTGAGATGTATCTGCGAGGTCGTGACCAGCAGATCGCCGTCGGGCGTAAACGCGAGGCTGTCCGGCCAGCGCAGCTGCGCGTCCTGCGCGATCGTCTCCGTCTGACGCGTTACGACATCATACGCCACGACGGCGTCCTCTTCGATCGCCGTCACGTAAACCTTGCCGTCGCGATAAGCCAGACCGTCCGACGCCGGCAACCGCCCCACTCGCTCAATCCGCTGCGCAATCTCCGCATCCGAGATTCCCTCCGTCTCCAGCACCTGCAGCGGAATCCGATACAGCGTGTGCCCGGTCAGCGCCTTGTAGTAGAGCCAGCGGCCCACCGGATCGATCGCGATGCCGTCCGACGCAATCGCCAGCGGCTGCTGCTTCTCCGGATCCATCAGCACGTTTCCCTGCACCTTCAACGCCAGAGTCGGCTCCGGTTGCACCGACGGATCGTTGTCGAGCACGCGCCGCGCCGCACCCGTCCGCAAGTCCACCACCACGAGCGCACCCATGTTCGAATCCGTCAGAAACGCATACTGGTTTTTCGTGTCGACGCGCACGTCGTTTAAATAACTCCGTTCCGGCGCCACATCGGGACCGAAACGAATCACCTGCGCCACTTCGTTCGTGCCGAGATTCACCCGCACCAGTTTGGCCCCACCCTCCACCACGCCCGTCTGCTTCGGCGAACCCGCGTCAACGATCCACAACGTGTCCTGGTCGTCCACGTGAACGCTTTGCACGCACACGAAGCGATGCTCCACCGGTCCGCTCTTCGCATTCCATGCTGCATCGGGAATCGGTTTCAACGCCCCCGACTCCTCCACTTCCGCGACCGAGATCGTGTGTCCATCCGACCAATACGGAAAGTTCACGAACGTTCGACCGCTGCTCGACACCGCCACGCCCGTCACCTGCTGATGCGGAAACTCCGCTTCCACTTCGAGCTCCGGCGGCTCGGCCGTGACGACGACCGGATCGGGCGTGGTCGAGACCGACGCGCACCCGCACCACATCGCCGCAAACCCCGTCAACATGCATCCCAGTCTGAGTTTCGCGTTCATGGTGCAACCTAACTGCCCGTCCCACCTCCCGCCATCGGCTCATTTCCCCCGATTCCGATGGGAACCTCACCCGCATCCCGCTCTGTCGCCGCCCAACGCCGAATCTTGACACACTCCGCCCTCGCCAGCGTCGACGCGCCATCACTCACTTCCGCGTCCCGCATGGCGCGCCTCCTCGCCCAACTCACCAACGCTTTCCCCGTTTGGGTCGTTCTACTCTCCGGCATCGCGTTGTTCGCGCCGGGCTGGTTCACGTGGTTTTCCGGACCGTGGATCGTTTGGGGCCTCGCCGTGACCATGCTCGGCATGGGTCTCACCCTCACGGTCGACGATTTTCGCGCGGTCTTCCGCATGCCGCGGGCCGTCGCCCTCGGCTTCATCGCCCAATTCACGATCATGCCCTTTCTCGGTTGGTCGCTGGGCAAGCTTTTCGCCCTCGAATCCGCCTTCGCCGTCGGCTTGATCCTCGTCGCTTGCTGCCCCGGCGGCACCGCTTCCAACGTCGTCACTTACCTCGCGCGCGCGAATGTCTGCCTTTCGGTCGTCATGACGATGTGCTCCACCTTCGGCGCTGTCGCGCTCACGCCGCTGCTCACTTCCTGGCTCGCCGGAACGCTCGTGCCCGTCGACGGCTGGGGTCTATTCCGCAGCACCGTCCAGGTGGTCGTGCTGCCGGTCCTAATCGGCCTTTGGCTCAACCGCGTTGCTCCCACCGCTGTCCGCCGCACACAACTCATTCTTCCGCTCATTTCGGTCATTACCATCGCGCTCATCTGCGCCAGTATCATCGGCGGCAGCGCTCCTGCGATCAAAGCCGCCGCTCCCCGCCTGCTCGGCGCCGTCGCCGGTCTGCACATCGGCGGTTTCGCTCTCGGTTATTTCGCTGCACGCCTCCTGCGGTGGGATCTCGCCATCGCCCGGACGGTTTCGATCGAGGTGGGCATGCAAAACTCCGGTCTCGGCGTCGTCCTCGCCCGCAGTCATTTCACCGATCCGCTCACCGCGGTCCCGTGTGCGATTTCCAGCGTCTTCCACTCCGTCATCGGCAGCGCGCTCGCCGGCTACTGGCGGCTCCGGAGCCAGCACACGTCGAATTCTCCGCCATCGTAGCGTCTCTCCTTCGCACGAACACGAAACCGCTCGCTACGTCCTGAAACACTCCGTCGCACAGCGTTGCAGCTCGTCGATGGTGAACGGCTTCCTCAACAGCATCACGTCCGAGTGGCCTTCGAGCTTCCGCGCCATGTCGCCTTGATCGTGGCCGCTCATCAAAATCACCGGCAAACCCGGCTGGATCTTTCGCAAGTTCACCAGCGTCGTCAGTCCGTCCATCTTCGGCATCGCCATATCCAACAGCACGCCAGCAAAACCGATCGGTCCTCGCTCCATCAGCGCCACCGCTTCCACCCCATCGGCGGCGACCTCCGCTTCGAATCCTTGCCGTTGAATCGCCGCCGCTGCCACGAGCCGCACCGGTTCCTCATCGTCCACCACCAACACGCGGCCCTTTCCTTTCGGCGCCGCCGTAACCCGTGGTTCCACCAAGATCGCACTCGGCGGCGCCGCCACCGGCAAATACACGCGAAAGGTCGTGCCGCGCGCCTGCTCCGTGTCGACGTGCATCGCCCCGCCGTGTCCCCGCACGATTCCCAACACCGCGCAGAGCCCCAAGCCGCGGCCGGTGAACTTCGTCGTAAAAAATGGCTCGAAGATCCGGCTCAGCGTCTCCGGCGTCATCCCCACTCCCGTGTCGGTCACCTCCACCGTCACATAGTCTCCCGCCTTCGCCTCACCACGAAACGCCGTCTTCGCCAAGGTCGCCTCGCTCAATGTCGCGATTCCCGTCGACAAGCGAATTCTCCGCGGTCCCGTGCCCAATGCTTCCGCCGCATTCAACACCAGGTTCATGAACACCTGACGCAGCCGCGCCGCATCGCCCGCAATCGCCGGTAACGTCGGCGTCAAATCGAGCGTGAGTTCCGCATCCTTCGGCACCGACGCATGCAACAGTTGCAACGTTTCCTTCAACAACACGTTCAGATCCAACGCCGCCGCGCTCACCTGCCCCTTGCCCGCATAAACCAGCAACTGCTGGCAAAGCCCCGCGGCCCGCAGTGAGTTCTCCTCGATGCGCTTCAAATGCTGGCTCACTTCCGTTCCCGGCACCACGTCCATCCCCGCCAGCGAGGCACTCGCCAGAATTCCCGTCAGGATGTTGTTGAAATCGTGCGCCACTCCGCCCGCGAGCATCCCGAGGCCTTCGAGCCGCTGCGTTTCCTCGAGCTTTCGCTCGATCATCCGGCGCTCTTCCTCGAACCGCTCCCGCTCGGCCGCTTCGTGCTTCAACTTCTCCAACGCCGCCTTCAACTCCGCCGTCCGCGCCGCCACACCAGCCTCCAACGACTCCACGTGCGCGCGCGTCTGCTGCCGCAGCATCCACTTCTCCGTCAACGCATGCGCGAGCTGCAGCACCTCGATGTTGTCGAAGGGTTTCTTCAAAATCACCCAGCGATCCGGCCGGCCGAGTTTTCGCGCCATCTCCGACCACGAGTAGTCCGAGTAGGCGCTGCAAATCACGACTTCCAAATCCGCATCGATCGCCCACAAGCGTTGCGCCGTCTCGATTCCGTCGATACCCGGCGGCATCCGCACGTCCACAAACGCGACCGCAAACGACGACCCGCCGTGCTTTTCCGCTTCCAGCTTCTCGATCGCCTCCACGCCTTGCGCCGCATAGGTCAATCGGAACGTCGCCGCCGGAGCCGCCGTTGCATTTCCGAAGAGCGCCTCCTCCAAAGCCGACAGCCGCGGATCCGGCGCCGGAGAAACCAGAATCTTCTGGAACGCTTCGAAAACCGACTGGTTGTCGTCGACGATCAGAATATTCCCGCGCGCGTTCATCGTGTTCGAGTTCTGAAATTCAAGATCAACGGCCATGAGTTTCTTCGCCGAATCCGCGCGCGCGACGCCACCCGGCCGCTGTAATTAACCCCGTCCATTCGAAATCGTTCCGCTGCTTTTGCGCGAAGAAGCACGTCCTCCGATACATCGGCACAAACGCACGCATCTTTGGCGCGTCGAGTATCTCCGCAACGACGGGATTTGTTGGCAGGGCGATAGGCATCCGCGGCCCTTGGAACACGTTTGCCGGTCGGCGGCAAACGACTTTCCGCGACGAGGCAAAATCCGGGCGGCGTTGCTCAAAAACCGAGCGCGTCCTTTCGCATTCTCACCTCGCGCTCACGCGGCAGCACGCATCTGCGGCAGGCTCGCGCGTTCTCGTTCTTCGACTCTCGTGGCAAATCGCAACACCGCCACGAGCACCAGACTCGCGCCCGACATCTCCATCAGCTCCTCCACCGTCACTTGCGTGGTTTGCCAGGATTCTGGCCCGTCGAGCCCCACCCACTCGTAACCGATCACCTCAACGATAAACGCTCCGCCCACCAACACACTCATTCCTATCGCGATCCCCATCGCGTCCGCCGCATGGCGTCGAAAGAAACGCACGATCCATCGCCCCATTAGCGCCAACACTCCGAGTCCCGCCGCCCCATACGCGAAAATCCAAAACCCGCGCCCGCTGGGAAAATGCGGCCACCAGTCCACGCGTTTCAACACGCGGTTCACTTGCTCGTGAATTGCTGCCGCTTCGTCGACCGACAACAAACCGAAGCCTCCGCCGCACATTACGAGAAACCCGCTCCAACCCGCACGCACATGCTGCGGATTCACCGCCGCCAAACCGAACGCCACCGCAATCGCGAAGAGCTGCACCGATGAGAACCACGCCGGAATGTTTCCTTCCCCATCCAGATCGAAGAGCCGCGTCAACTCCGCCGAGCTCAACCAGGTGCGGGTCAAGACATACGCGATTCCCAGCCCCAACTCGATGGCGAGCAGCACCAGCAACAGCTTCCCCAACCCGCGTATTTCGACCACCAGTCGTCCCACATTCGCCTTCGGCCGGATTCGATCACCCATAAAGGCCCGCATCGACCTGCCTTTCTCGCCCGCGTTCGTTTCACGCGTCGTCCGAACAGCGCCCGCTCACCTCATTCGGCGGTCAGGGTTCCCCTCAACCGCCTTTGCAACCAACGACAAAATCCTCCCGCCGAGCCCTCACGCCCCGCCGGTTTTGCCGTCGATCGAAAGCCTGCCCGGTCCCGCCAGGAAGATGGCCAAAAATCCCGCCAAATAGACGAATGCCAGCTCTCCGTTGCCCGGCCCCGACAGCTTCGTGCCATGCACCATCGCGAAGGCGACCACGAGCAGGATGATCAGCACCAACGCCGCAAATCGCGTCGCGAGTCCCAGCACCAGCAGCGCCGCACACACCACTTCCGCGAAAACCGCCATCGACAGGCTCAGCGTCGATCCCACCCCAAGCGGATCCGGAAAGCCCGACCCGCCGTTGCGGATCCCCATCAACTTGCCCCACCCGTGCAAGACCAGCATCGAGAGGCCCAGCCAGACTCGCAGGATCAGCAAGGCGAAGTCCGGACTCCGGGGAATAAAGTTAAATTGCAGGAACCGCAGCAGGCTTTTCATAAAAGAATGACCGGCGCCAACGTGCGTCACTCCTTTCCTCCGTCAACTGCAATGCCGATCTCTACGAGGCCGCCGGATATCGCGACAACGGCTCCGGCGCTGGCAGCCGATGCGAGAGCGCGATCAACACGCCATTCGGATCGCGCACCACAAACATCCGATCTCCCCACGGCTTGTCTTCCGGCGCAGCCACGATCTCCAGGCCCGCCGATTGCAACCGCGCAAATTCCGCATCGGCGTCCGGCACGTCGACGTTCAACCAAAACCCGCGCCCATCCGTCGCGTTGATCAGTTCCGGTGACGGCCCGTCCAGCTCATGTTGCAACACCGCGATCTGCGCTCCGCTCGGATGCGCGAGCTGCACATACACGCCGCACTCCGTCACCGTGCGAAATCCCAGGTGAACACAGTAAAAGTTCCACGTTTCGACAAAACGTCCCGACACAATCCCCGGATAAAACGCCGCCCGCTCCTCGATCGACGCGTCCAGCACGCCGCCGCCAAATCGCTCCTTCAACCGCCGGAAATCCGCCAGCCAGCTCGCCTGCGCACGCTCAAACCATTCCTCCGGCTCATCGGGCGCCTGCACCAGCGTCATCGTCACCAGCGCTCCATGCGGCTGCGAAATCACCCGCAAAGGATGCAAGGTCATCTCGTCGCTCTTTTCTCCCAGCAGCAGATCGATCACGCCCGTCCGCTCGTCCGCACACAGCGCCAGATGCCGGTCACCCAGCGGCGTCGCCGCCCGCCAGCCAAACGCCTCGCGCTCCACTTCGCCGAGCGACTCGCTCGCCCACTGCGGCAGATTCTCGATCCGGGACAGAAACGCGAAGACCGTGTCCCGGCCTGCGGCAACGTTCAGCGTCAAGGTGCGGCTTTTCATAGGAGTGTGGATCGTTCGCCAAATCGCGGTGAGTTCACCGCCACCGGCCGGGAGCAAATTCTTCCGATGTGAAAAACGCCATTCATTCGTCGTTCCCTTTCTTTTTCCGCGTTCTTCAGGACAAAACCTCGATCGGCTCAACCATTGCGACGGTGGATCATCACGCTGTTCCCGTCCGGGTCCGACACGACCGTCATCGAACACACGCCCGTCGCCATCGGCTCCAGCAGGAATTTCACCCCGCCCGCGCGCAACGCTTCCACCGCCTCCTCGAAATTCTCCACTTCGAAGGACATCACCGGCCCATCCGCCGACGCTTTCCATTGCTCGCTCGACATGTTGCTGATCGCGAGCGTCGTCCCGCCGATTTCGTATTCGATCCAGTGCCGGCCGCCATGCTCAAACGCCACCGCCACCTTCAACCCCAATAGCCCTTCATAAAACGCCTTCGCTCGCTCGATATCCGTTACCGGATATCCCGTGAACGCCACTTCCACAATCCGCACCGCGGGCACATTTGTTTTCATGAGACGCGCACGTTAACGCGTCCCACTGACATCCTTATGTCAGGAGATTATTCCCCATGCCTTCGTAGCGCCTTCTCCGCCTGCTCGCGCACCAACCGCCGCAACTCCACCGGCTCGATCGCCTCCGCGTCCTCGCCGAACGACAACACCCACCGCGCCAGCCATTCGAGCGAATAGCTCCGCAAAACCACTTCGCTTCCGTCCCGCGCCGGCTTCTCGCTCACGATCGCAGTGTAACTTTCCCGCCGCACCCGCTCCATCGCCAGCGCCGCAAACCACACTTTCGTTTCGATCATCTCCTCCGGCGTCATCGCCTTCGCCATATACGCTCCGAGCGAAAAATCCGGCCGCGCCTGAAACCGTTCGCCCAACACTTCGAGCCCGCGCACGCGCTCCAGCTTGAAATATCGAAAGTCACTCCGCAGCCGACACCACCCGACCAAATACCACGCCCCGCCGTGAAAGGTCACTCCCAACGGCTCCACTTCGCGGCGCGTGTCCTCCGTTTGCGCTCGGCCGCGATACGTCATGCGCAACACCCGCCGCGACACCACCGCCTGCTGAATCGGCAACAGCGTCCGCTGATCGATCCCCGAGGGCAATTTCGGCGCCCCATAAATCGCCACCGCCTTCCGCAATCGCTCCAGATCGTCCTGCCGGTCGCGTGGCAACACCGAGCGAATTTTCAACAACGCCGACTCCATCGGCTCCACCATCGAGGCATCGGCGAACTCCTTCACCAACTCGCCGCCGATGAACAACGCCATCGCCTCCTCCGTCGTGAACATCACCGGCGGCAGATGATAGCCTTTCACCAAGCTGTAACCCACGCCCGCTTCGCCCACAACCGGCACGCCCGCTTCGCACAAAGCCGACACATCCCGATAAATCGTGCGCACCGTCACCTCGAAATGCGCCGCCAGTTCGTCCGCCTTCACCACGCGCCGCCCCTGCAGAAACATCACCATCGCGACGAGCCGGTCCGTTCGATTCATGGAGCCCTCCAGCAATTGGAAAATCCGCCGCCGCGCAATCCTGTAGGGCGGGGTCGCCCGACCCCGCCGCGCTTACGCCGCGCCCCCGCTCACTTCACCCATTCCACTTTCCGCATGTCGCCATTTTCCAAATACGCGAGGTGCATGCGGAACGCGTTCTGCAAGGTCTGCGGCACGTGCCCGCGGTTCGAAATCGCCAGATACGCATTCAGCAGCGGCCGGTAATCAGGGTGCACGCATTTCTCGATCATCAGCCGCGCGCGGTCACCGGGCGATTTGCCGCGCAAATCCGCCACGCCGTGCTCCGTCACGACCACCTGCACCGAGTGCTCACTGTGGTCCAGGTGCGTCACCAATGGCACGATCGTGCTGATCGCGCCTTTCTTCGCCACCGACGGACACGTATAGATCGAAACATGCGCGTTGCGCGTGAAATCGCCCGACCCGCCGATGCCATTCATCAGGTCGCGGCCCATCACGTGCGTGCTGTTCACGTTTCCAAACAGGTCCACTTCAATCGCCGTATTCACGGTGATGAGACCAAGTCGTCGCACGATCTCGGGGCTGTTCGAAATCTCCTGCGGCCGCAGCACCATCCGCTTCCGGAAATACTCCAGATCGGCATACACTTCCTGCAATTTCTCCGGACTCACCGTCAGCGAGCACCCGCTCGCGAAGGTGCACTTCCCGCTCTTGATCAGGTCGATCACAGCATCCTGGATCACCTCCGTATACATCATGAACGGCGGCACGCCCGGATTCGCGCCCAGCGCGCCGATGACCGCATTCGCGATATTGCCCACACCTGACTGCAACGGCAGAAACGTCGCCGGCAATCGCCCGATCCGAATCTCATCCGCGAGAAACTGCGCGACGTTCAACCCGATGCGGTTCGTGATCTCGTCCGGCTCGTCGAATCCGCCCGTTTCATCCGCCGCATCCGTCATCACGACGCCCGCGATTCTCCGCGGATCCACCTTGATCGTCGGCGACCCGATTCGATCCGTCGGCTTGTAGAGCGGAATCTCGCGCCGCGCCGGCGGATCTGCCGGCTCATACAAATCGTGAAAGCCCGTCAGCGCCGCCGGGTGATGCGCGTTCAACTCGATCAACACGCGATCCGCCATTCGCAGAAACGTATTCGCCGCCCCTACCGAGGTCGAAAGCGTGATCGTCCCGTCCGGCGACACATCGCTCGCCTCCACAATCGCCCAGTGCAGCTTCCCCAGCACACCGCTGCGCACCGTCGGTTGCACCGCCGAAAGGTGCAGATCGAAAAATTGCGTGCGCCCTTCGTTGATCGCTTTGCGCAGGATCGGGTCCGACTGATACGGCGTGCGCCAAGCAATCGCATCCGCCGCCGCCAGCGCGCCATCGAGCGATTTACCCGTCGACGCGCCCGTCACGACGCCGAGTTGAAACGGCCGCCCCGCCGCATGCTCCGCCTCGGCGCGCGCCGCGATCGACAACGGAATCACTTTACACGCGCCCGCCGCCGTAAAGCCGCCGAAACCGATCGTGTCGCCGTGATTCACAAGCGCCGCGGCTTCCTCCGGAGAAAGCACAGGAAAGGGCAAGGTCATGGTAGTGGTGTCGAGCATCGTAATTTACTTTCGCAGACCGATGCGGAACCGACTCCGCAACAGTTGGCGCACACCGTGCGGAAATTGCCTCTCCCTTCCAGCCATGCAAGACTCGCCGCTCCTCTCAACCTTTCCATTGCCAACCCACCCCATCCCGCCACTCGTTCCTCTCATGCCTACCGTCCCTTTCTTCATCGGCACCTACACCGTCCGCGGCAGCCGCGGCATCTACTCCGCGCAACTCGACACCGACACCGGCGAACTTTCGCCGCCCACGCTCGTCGCCGAAGCCACCAATCCCACGTATCTCGCCCTCTCCCCTGATCGCCAGCGGCTCTACGCGGTCAGCGATTCCGCTTCGCTCGTCGCGGGTTTCGCCCTCTCCGCCGATCGTCGCTCCCTCACCCCACTGGGCGAACCTCAACCCGCCGTCGCCAAGCCACCGTCTCATCTCGCCATCGACGCTTCCGGCCGCGTAGCGCTCGTCGCGCATTACCATTCTGGATACGTCGCCGCCGTCCCGCTCGCCGACACCGGAGCTCCCGGCACCCCAACCGAACGCGTCCAACACACCGGTTCGAGCATCAACCCCGACCGGCAAACCTCCCCCCATCCGCATTGCGTCGTCTTGTCTCCCGACAACCGCCACGTGCTCGTCTGCGATCTCGGCGTCGACAAAATCTTCACCTACCGCCTCGACCCCGCCGCTGCCGCGCTCACCCCCGCGGAGCCTGCCTTCACTATGGTCGAACCCGGCTCCGGTCCGCGCCACCTCACTTTCTCCGCCGACGGTCGCCACGTGTTCATGCTTTCCGAAATGGGCGGCACGCTCACCGCTTTCCACTACGACGCCGACACGGGCGCACTCCGTCCCCTGCACACCGTCTCAACTCTCGCGCCCGATTTTCACGGCGAAAATAAATCCGCCGCCATCCGCGTCCACCCCAACAGCCGCTTCCTCTACGCCTCCAACCGCGGCCCCGACACGCTCGCCGTCCTCACGTTCGATCCTTCCACCGAACAACTCTCGATGGTCGAGATCGTCCCGAGCGGCGGCGCCCAGCCCCGCGACTTCGCCCTCTCCCCCGACGGCCGCTGGCTCCTCGCCGCGCATCAGGATTCCGACAACATCACGGTCTTTCGCGTCGATCCCGCCACCGGCCGCCTCAGCCGCACCGCAACCAATCTCTCCACCCCTTCGCCCGTTTGCCTCACCTTCGTATCCTAATTCCGACGACACCGCCCTCGAACTCCGCGCCGCCCGCCACGTTCGTCGCCTGACTCACTCAAACACCGCTTCGACCGTATCAATCAACTCTCGGCTGGTAAACGGCTTCTCCAACACCGCATGCGCGCCCAGCCCGGTCGCAATGCGTAGATATTGCTCGCGCGGAATATGTCCGCCGCCGGACATCGCCACGATCTTCACCTGCGGAAGTCGTTTCCGCGCTTCGGTGATCACCTGCATCCCGTCCTTCTCCGGCATAATCACATCCGTAAGAACGAGGTCGAACGTCTCCCGTCCCATCCGCGCGATCGCTTCCTGCCCGTCGACCGCAGCCGTCACGCGATGCCCCGCGCCCATCAGCACGCGTGTGACCACATCACGAAGTTCCGCCTCGTCGTCGACCACCAGGATGGACCGGCTATTCATGAGCCGAGGATTAACCTCACGCCCCCTTCGTGCAAGCTTCCTGCCAACGTAGTGCAGTGCTTCAACCCGCACTCGTTGACGGCTCTCCTAAATCCGCATTTCTTATCCGACTCACCTGATGGCAACCGTCTTCCTGACCGAAAAGCCCCGCAATCTCGAGCGCGCCTTCCTCATCGGCGTTCAAACTCAAGACATGCCCGCCGGCGAGGGCGCCGAACTTCTCGCCGAACTGAGGGAGCTCGTCGAGAACCTCAATCTTGAGGTCGTCGCCACGTCCCTCGTTAACCTGCGCACCCCCACGCCCGCTCTCCTCCTGGGCACCGGAAAATCTCAAGAGCTCGCCGATCAAGCCAAAGCCGCCAAAGCCGACGTCATCGTCTTCGACGAACAGCTCTCGCCCGCCCAACAGCGCAATTGGGAAAAACTCTCCGGCCTCGGCGTCATCGATCGCGAAGAGGTCATCCTCGAGGTCTTCGCGGACCGTGCCCACACCCGCGAAGCCGTCCTCCAGGTCGCGCTCGCGCGCATGGAATACTCGCTCCCGCGCCTCACCCGCGCCTGGACTCACTTGTCGCGCCAGCGCGGCAAAGGCGCCCTCGGCGGTGAGGGCGAAACCCAGCTCGAACAAGATCGCCGCATCGTCCGCGATCGCATCGCCCACCTCAAAGCCGAGCTCGTCGAGGTCGTCCAACAACGCGGCGTCCAGCGCCGCCGCCGTCTTCGCGTCCCCGTTCCCACCGCCGCCATTGTCGGCTACACCAACGCTGGCAAATCCTCCCTCCTCAACACCCTCACCGGCGCGCGCGTGCTCGCCGAAGACAAACTCTTCGCCACGCTCGATCCCACCACCCGCCAGCTTCACCTCGCCGGCAATCACAAGCTCCTCGTCACCGACACCGTCGGCTTCATCCGCCGTCTCCCGCACCGCCTCGTCGAAGCCTTCAAGGCCACGCTCGAGGAAACCATTGTCGCCGACTTCCTCATCCACGTCATCGACGTCACCAATCCCAATTTCGAAAAACACCACGCCACCACGCTCGGCGTGCTCGAGGAGCTCGGCGCCGCCGACAAAACCATCCTCACCGTTTTCAACAAAATCGACGCCGCCGACGCCGCGATGCTCTCCCGCGCACGTCGGCTCGTGCCCGACGCGCTTTTTGTCAGCACCTTCACCCGCGCCGGTCTCGATGTCCTCGAAACGCGTTGCGTCGAACTGATCGCCGACACCTTCGGTGCCACCGAGCTCCTGATTCCGCACGACCGTTACGACGTCATCGCGCGCCTTCATCAATACGGCGACATCCAGGAACAAGAGGAAGTCGACGGCGCCGTCCGCATCAAAGGCCGCTTCCCTCCCGCCCAATCCGGCTTTTTCGGTCCGTTCATCGTCAGTCGTTGATCACTTGTTCCGCGCCGCTTCCAGGTTCGTCCTCTCTTTGCTCGCCGCTTTCGCGGTGCTGCTCGGTGCCCTCGAACACGAGGATCTGATCCTGCAGGAACCGCCGCCCGAAGCCGCCGCCTCACCGCTGAACGAAGCGGTGTCGGCCGACGATGCCGACCGCGGCACAGAGAGCACGTTTCGCATCCATCTTTTCCGCTTCTGGCTTTCCCCTCCGACCACCGATTCGAAACCGCTGTATTCTGTCGCCGGACGAGTCGCTTCCCCGACTCCCGTGATCCAGGATCGTCGCGCCGCGCTCGCACGACACGTGGCCTTGCGCTTGTAAGCGTCCCCGGCGCCTCACCCGCGTCCGCTCCACTTCACCTGCGCCTCGCTCCGCACTTCGTGCGCTAAAACGATCGCGCGCCTCTCTTCGCTCAACCTTCCATGAACCTCTTTACCGAAATTCTCATCATCTTCCTCCTTCTTCTTGCCAACGGCATCTTCGCCATGGCCGAAATCGCTGTCGTTTCGTCGCGCCGGGCCCGGCTCGAGGTCCTCGCGCGCGAGGGCTCCGCCGCCGCCAAAGCCGCGCTCGCGCTCGCCGTCGAACCCACGCGCTTTCTCTCGACCGTCCAGATCGGCATCACCCTCGTCGGCATTCTCGCCGGCGCTTTCGGCGGTGCCACTCTCTCCGAAAAACTCGCCGCTGCCATCGCTCAAAGCCCGGCGCTTGCTCCCTACAGTTCCGCCCTCGCCATTCTGATCGTCGTCGGCGCCATCACTTACTTCTCCCTGATCATCGGCGAACTCGTCCCGAAACGCATCGCCCTCGGTAATCCCGAGCGTCGCGCCATGCTCCTCGCGCCGGCCATGACCGGCCTCTCCCGCCTCGCCGCGCCTTTCGTCTGGTTCCTCACCGTCTCCACCAACTTCATCCTGAAACTGCTCGGCCTCGGCAAAGACGTCCACACGCCGCCGTCCGAGGAAGAGATCTCCCACCTCATCGAACAGGGCACCACCGCGGGCGTCTTCCACCGCGCCGAACGCGCCATGGTCGAGGGCGTCCTGCGTTTGGACGAACGCCCCGTATCCGAAATCATGACCCGCCGCCCCCACGTCGTCTGGCTCAACGTCGACGACGCCGACGAGGTCAACTGGCGCCGCATCGTCGCCAGCGGTCACTCCCACTTCCCGGTTTACGAAAACACGCGCGATAACGTCATCGGCATGGTCTCGGTCAAATCCCTCTGGGCCAATGCCGCCGCCGGAGTGCCCAACAACATCCGCAACCACCTCACCAAGCCGCTCTTCGTCCCTTCCACCGTCAACGCCCTCCAAATCCTCGAATCCTTCAAGAAACACGGCCGCCACATCGCCCTCGTGACGGACGAGTTCGGCAGTATCCAGGGTTTGGTGACGCTGATCGACGTCATGGAAGCGATCGTGGGCGACCTCCCCGAGCCGGGCGACCGACGCGCCCCCGACGCCACCCAACGCGAGGACGGCTCGTGGCTCGTCGACGGCACCATGACTGTCCCCGAGTTCCGCCGTCGCTTCGAACTCCCTCCGCTCCCCGGCGAAGACGACGAGGATTTCGAAACCATCGGCGGCTTCATGCTCGATCGCCTCGGCCACATCCCCACCGCTGGCGAATATTTCACTTGGAACGGCTGGCGCTTCGAGGTCGTCGACATGGACCGCCACCGCGTCGACAAAATCCTCCTTTCAAGGACTGCCTCACCCAGTCCTCAGTAATATATTATATTACAATCTTTCACTAAAAACGCCCTTCGCTCGCCTCTCTCCGCGCGTCACGCGGGGGAGGCTCGCCCGACGTCCTGTCATCTTTCCCCACGCGCCCGCCGCGCGCCTCGTCATCCTCGCGGCTCCGACCCTCTCCTCTACGCCCCTCTTCAAAACCTCACTTCATCCAACGCCAAAAACTCCCCCGCGCGCGGCCCGCTAAACCTCACCTTCGCGATTCCTTCGCCTTCCATCGTCACTTCGAAAATCGGCACCCATTCCTCTGGTGCCTTCCTGCGCGGCGCTTCCTGCAATTCTTCGCGATCCACCACGTTTCCACTCGCATCGATCGCCTCCACCACCACCGGGCATCCCGTCGAAGCCCACATCGCCAGCGTCGCGCGTTTCACTTCCCGCGGAAAGGTCATCTCCACCGCAATCGGCTCCATCGCCATCGCGCACAGGATCCCTTTCCGCCCGGTCCCATGATGCTCGAAAAACACCATCCGCCCCGGCGCCTTCGTCTGCACGGGCGCCCGCTCGAGTTTAAACGAAACGCCTTTCTCCTCCCACACCTCCACCCGCTTCGCCACTTCCGCCTCCTCGAAATCGATCACCGTCTCCGCCCTCGCCGCGCCCAGCGCGACGGCAAACGCGAGCGAGCCGAAACCCGCCCATACTCTCCTCCGTTTCCGCATCGTCGTCGTTCCGCAGCCGCGCATCACGCCCACTCCAATCCCCGCATCGTCCCCGTGGCCGACGCAAACCGCTCATCCTCGATGCCCATCCGTTGCAGCATCGATACGAACAAATTCGGCAGCGGATAATTCCGTTCGCGATCAAACACCAGATGCTGCCCATGCCGGAATCCGCCGCCGGCAAACAGCGTCGGCATGTTCGTCGTCGAGTGTGCATTCGCGTCCCCGAGATTCGATCCATACAACACCATCGTGCGATCCAGCAGCGTGTCCTCGCCCTCGCGCACGCTCTTCAAATCCGCCAGCAGTCCGTTCAACAATTTCATCTGCCACTCATCGAGCACCTTCAACTGCGCGAGCTTGTCGTCCGCTTTTCCATGGTGAGACAGGTTGTGATAATCCTCCGTGATCGTCGCGCCGCGGATCTCCACCACGGGCGTTCCGACGCTGTTCAACATCAGCGTGATCGACCGCGTCGAATCCGTCTCGAACGCCAGTTTCGCCAGATCATACATCACCTTCACTTTTGCCATGTATTGCGCCGGGCTCGCCGGGTCGACCGGCACGCTCGCCTGCACCACCGGCTTCGGCTTCGTCTCCCAACCTTTCGACGCCTGCATCCGCGTCTCCAAATCCCGCACGCTCGTGAAATACTGATCCAGCCGCCCGCGATCACGCTCGCCCACTTTTCGCTGCAACGCCTTCGCCTGATCCGCCACCGCATCCAAAATACTCCGCCCCGTATCCAATTCCCGGATCTGCGCCTCCACTTCCTCGGGCGTCCCCTGCAGAAACAACTGCTTGAACACATCCGAAGCCCGCTCCTCCGGCGGAATCGCCACTCCGCTTCCGGTCCAGGACAGACTCCGCGAGTTCGTATTCACCGCCAGCGTCAGCGACGGAAACCGCGTCAAAATTCCGATCCGCTCCGCAATATATTGATCGAGCGAAATCGTGTTCCGGAACGAGCTGCTCGCCGGATGCGGCGCCGCCGTCAGGAAGCTGATGTCCGCCGGATGCCCTCCATCCACATTCGGATGCGACACCCCGCTGAACACCGTGAAATCCCTCCGATGCGCGTCCAGTAATTTTAAATACGGCGACGCCACATAGTCGCGCCCACTGCCCGTCGGGAAAAACAAATCCGGCAACAGCCCGAGATTGTTGCAGATCGCAAACATCCGTCGCGGCTTTCCATCCGGCGTCAGCCGCGCCGCTCCGCTCGTTCCAGCGCGCGCGAACCCTGGCAGCATCGAATCCAAAAACGGCAGCGACAACGCCACGCCCATCCCCTGCAAGAACCGCCGCCGCGACATCGCCGCCCGCGTCGCCACAAATGGAAATCCTCCGTCCGAATTCGTCTTCATAATTAATGATCCTCTCGTTCTCGTAATCGTTCTCTTTCTCGTTCTCTCCGCTTAATCCTTTCGTCCCTTTCGCGTGTTTAGCGGGTCACCTCTTCACTTCCTCCGAAACAGCCCGCTCCGCACAATCTCCCACACCATCGTCCGCACGCCGTATCCACTTTCCTGCGACCGATCCAAAATCGCCTCGATCTCCGCCCGATCCGAAAACCGCACCGGCGCTCCCGTCGCATACACGGTCAGCTGGGTCGCCAGATTCCGCGCAATCGTGCGCTCATCCTCCAACAACAAGCGTTTGAATTCCCGCACGTCTTCAAACTTCCGCCCGTCCGGCAATTCGCCCGACGCGTCCACCGGCAGTGCCGCGTGAAACGCATACGCCTGCCCGTTCATCCCCACGCCTTTCACCGGCTCCACCCCTTCCTTCACCGCGCGGTAATTATCTCTCCATCCGCCCATCACGTCGAAACTCTCCAACGCAAATCCCGGCGGATCCATCCGCGTGTGACACGACGCGCAACTCGGATCCGCCCGGTGCTTTTCCAACTGCTGCCGGATCGTCGTGGCGCCGCGGATATCCGGCTCCACCGCCGGCACCGGCGGCGGCGGTGGCGTCTCATAACCCAGGATGCGCTCCGTGATCCAGTGCCCGCGCAGCACCGGCGAGGTCGTCGTCCCATTCGCCGTCACCTTCAACACACTTGCCTGCGTCATCACTCCGCCGCGCACGCTGTCCTCCGGCAACGCCACTTTCCGCATCCGAACTCCGGATACGCCGGGCACCTCATAATGCGCCGCCAGCCGCTCGTTCAAGAACGTGAAATCCGAATCCACGAGGTTCCGCGCCGGCCAGTCTCCTCGCAACAACTCCGCCACGAACAACCGCGTCTCCTCCAGCGCCGCATGCTTCAACGGATCGTCCAATTCGTAATCGTTATAAAGCGTCGGCGAGGGCGATGTGTCGTCGAATTCCCGCAGATCCAGCCAATAGTCCGTAAACGCCTCCACGAACCGCGCCGCTTTCGGATCGTTCAACATCCGCTCCGTCTCCTGACGCAACACGGCCTCGTCCTTTAGCTCGCCTCGCGCCGCGCGGGCCCGCAACGCCGCATCCGGTTCCGAATTCCACAAGAACAACGCCAGCCGCGTCGCGACCGCATAGTCGTCCAGCTCGCCTGGCTTCTCTTCGACAAAGACAAATCCCGGCGACGCCAACACCGCCGTGTAACTCGCCAGCAGCGACCGCGCGAACCCCGCTCCGCCCTCGAACTGCTCATGAAACAGCCGCAACATCCGCTGCACGTCCGCCTCCTCCACCGGCCGCCGATACGCGCGGCTCATGAACCCGCGCAACAACCGCTCCGCATCCTCGCGGGGATTCTCGCTCACCACTTCGACCGCCACTTTCTCCATCGGCACATTCAAACCAAATCCGCCGGGACCTCCCCCGCGCTTCCGCTGCGAAACGACATCCACCCACACCGCACCTTTCCCACCTTCCCGCCGCTCCATCGGAAGATCGCCGAACAACAATTTATATCCTTCGGCCGCACTCGCCGATCCCTCCTCGATCGGCCCTTCCACTTCCATCCATTGCACCGCATAGCCCGGCATTCCGTCCTTCGTCGCCAATGGATTCACATACTGCTCGTCCGATCCGTTCACCCGCGTCCGAAAAAACCGCGACGCATCCGTCTGAATCGTCTCGTTCGGCGCCAGGGTTGCTTCGATTTCGAACACCGCTTCCTGCGGCTGAAAATCGAAACTCCCGATCGGCCGCCGCTGCCCCGAACTCGCCGCATACACCCCAATCGGCTCGTGCCGCCGTCCTGGCCAGATTTCCTCCAGGTTCGGCCGATGCCACAGCGTCGCATGATACTCCGGCGCTTTCGCCTCCCCCGTCCCATCGTAAAACCACCGCGCGATTCCGCCGCCACTCACCCAGATCGTATACCCGCTAAACCGCAGCCGATACTTTCCTCCCACCGGCGCCCGAAAATTCGCCCACACATACCCGCCCGCATCGCTGAACGTGCTCGCCACTTTGCCCACCGCTTCGCGCTCCCGCGTCGCCGGATCGCTCAACGCCGCTCGTCCTGCCCGCACATCCGGCTGCGCCTTTCCATCGAGCACCGGAAACGCCAGCCGGTCCGACAACGTCCCGCCTTCGCGCGGCCAGAAATTTCGCGTCAGACTCGGTTCATCGCGCGCATAATACCGCACGACCGCCGTGGGCCGCGCCTCGAGCTTCGCGCTCATCGCCTGGCGCATCGCGTGATCCGCCACGCTCAAATACCGCGCCATCTGGATGTGCGACACATCCAGCGCGTCGCCGATCTTGTTGAAACGATGTGCTTCGCCGTCCTGCGGCAGCCGATCCTTCACCTGCACCCACGGCACCCCGAGCAGATCGCGCAACACATTCTCATACTCATAACGGTTCAACCGCCGCTGCGTCGCCCGCCCGTCGCGCTGCACCACCGCCCGCTCCTCCTTCAACAAACTCCCGCCCAATTCCGCCAAAAATTCCTCCAACTCTTCCGCTCGCGGCCGCCGCTTCTCCCTCGGCGGCATCTCTCCGGTCTCCACGCGATCGAACACTTTTACCCACTTCGTCCACGCATCGCGCGCCTCCACGTCGAACCGCAAGGTGCCCAAATCCAACCCGCCTTTCTTCTCCTCCTCATCGTGGCACGTCGCACAATGCCGATCGACAAACTCCATCACTTTTTCCGACGGCATGGCATCCGTCGCGCAAAGCACGCTGGGGAAAATCAACAGCGCGCACGCGAACCACTTCACCGACGGCGGGGGCATTCCGTCACAAGACATCGTTCGAACACTGCCGCCTCAACGACGCTTGTCTAGCCCCGGCTCCACTGTCCCGTCCAACAGACCGAAATCGCGCGCGATCTCACTCCGCGTCGTAAATCAACACCCGCGTCCAATACCCCTTAAACTCTTCCACGAACTTCAGGTGAATGGGATCCACTTGATACGCATCGTGCCCCGCCACGCCATTGCAGATGACCGTCAACGCGACCGAATACGAATCGTCCACCACCGGCCGCTTCGTCGTCGCTGCCGGCGTGCCGACATACACCGCCTCCGCCGCTTCGATGGTTTTCAACGACTCAACGCCGCGCCGAAACGCCGCGCGTTGTTCGTCAGTCAGTTCAGGTTTCAGCCAAAAATAAACAGTGTGGACCAACATGGCCCGCAGCCTCGCCACGCGTCTCCATCGCACGCAAGTTCCGACTGCTCGCCGCGCGTAACGCCATTTCGTGGCGCCACGTCATCCGGAATTTTCCGGACTTCCAAACGGGGCGCGCGTCCGAAGCGCCTCAACTGGCTGAGCTTCAATCGCCCGCGCAGGTCGCCACATCGCTCCTGTCCGCCCCAAGGAACCCGCTCATCCCAGCGGCCACGAAAGCCTCGCCTCGTCCCATGGAAGCGTTTCAGGCCATCTTCGAGTCCACCCCCGACGCGTATCTGATCCTGCGCGCCAACGACGACTTCACGATCGCCGCCGCCAACGACGCCTACCTGCGCGCCACCCACACCACGCGAGAGGAGATTGTGGGCCGCCCAATTTTCGAAATCTTCCCGGACAACCCCCACACGCCCGACGCACTCAGCGTCCACACGCTCCGCAAATCGCTCGAGACCGCGATCGCCACCCGTAAACGCCACGAGATTCCTCCGCTGCGCTACGACATCCCTCGCACACCTCGCAGCGCCGGCGGCTTCCAACGCCGCCACTGGCGCGCTTGGAACACTCCCGTGATCGATGCCGAGGGCCGCATCACCCATCTCATTCACCGCGTCGAGGACGTGACCGATTGGATTCGGCTCCAGGAAATCGAGCGCACCCAAGCTTCGGCTAACGCCTCGCTCCGCTCTCGCGCCGAAGCCGCACGCGAAGAACTCGCTCGTCGCACCGACGAACTCGAACAAACCCACCGCGAACTCGCCGTCCATCGCCGTGCGCTTCAGGAAGCGCGCACGCGTCTCGAAGCAGCGATACTCTCCGGCTACGTGGCCACTTGGATCTGGGAGTTTCCGAGCAACGCCATCTACGGCGACGACAGCCTCTCGCACTGGTTTCGTCTCCCGCCGGACGAACCCGCCGCCACATCGTTCGAGACTTACCTCCAGCGCATCCATCCCGACGATGCACCGCTCGTCCGCGAACGCGTCGAAGCCTCCATCGCCAAAGGTCAGCGCGGCGAGGTCGAATATCGCATCGTCCGCGTCGAACCCGCGCGCCGCGTGCTCGCCCGCTGGCGCGTCGACCGCAACGCCGTCGGCCAGCCGATCCGGCTCGCCGGCGTCCTTCTCGATATCAGCGAACTTCGCGCCGCAACCGAGGGTCTCGCTCAGCTGCGCGAACAACTCCACCTCGCCGCCGAAGCCGCCGAAATCGGCACCTTTTCCTGGGATCTGCCCAGTGGCCCGCTCACGTGGAGCGAGCGCACGAAGCAACAGTTCTTCCTTCCGCCGGATTCCCCAATCGACATCGACACCTTCTACGCCCGCGTCCACCCCGAGGACCGCGCCCGCGTGCGCGATGCCGTCGATCGCGCCATCTCCCAAGGCGCGCACTACGACGTCGAATTTCGCGCCGTCTCGCCCGACGGCGCCTTCCGCTGGATTCACGCTTCTGGTCGCGCGTTTCCCGCGGTCGCTGCACAGCCCGCGCATTTCGAAGGCATCGCACTCGATGTCACCCGGCAGAAACAAATCGAAGCCGATCTGCTCGAAATCGAAGCCCGCTATCGGCTCGTCGTCGAGAGCCTGCCTGAATACGCGGTCATCCTCCTCGACGACCAGGGCTTGATCACGCATTGGAACGCCGGCGCCGAACGCCTGCTCGGCTATACCACCGGCGAGGTCCTCGGTCGCTCCGGACGAATTCTCTTCACGCCCGAAGACCAGGCTCGCGGCGAACCGGAAAAAGAACTCGCCACCGCGAAAGCGACCGGTCGTGCCGCCGACGATCGCTGGCACATCAAAAAAGACGGCACCCGTTTCTTCGTCACCGGCCTCATGATCGTCGTTATCGATTCCAGCGGCCGACGCCTCGGCCTCGCCAAAATCATGCGCGACATCACCGATCGCCACGCCGCCGCCGCCGAGCGCGAGCGCCTGCTCGAAAGCGAACGCGCCGCGCGCGCCGAGGCCGAGCGCACCAGCCGCCTCAAGGACGAATTTCTCGCCACGCTCTCGCACGAGCTTCGCACTCCGCTCAATGCGATCCTCGGTTGGACTCAGGTCCTCAAGGAAGGCCCCAACACCCCCGAGGAACTCGCCGACGGCCTCGACATCATCGAACGCAACACCCGCGTTCAGGCCCAGCTCATCGAGGATCTCCTCGACATGAGCCGCATCGCCTCCGGCAAAGTCCGCCTCGCCGTCCAACGCATCGATTTCTCCTCCGTCGTCTCCGCTGCCATCGACTCCGTTCATCCCGCCGCCACCCTCAAAGAAATCCGCATCCTCACCGACGTCGCTCCGGGGCGATTCGAGGTGATGGGCGATCGCACCCGACTCCAGCAGGTCGTCTGGAACCTGTTGTCCAACGCGATCAAATTCACGCCCGCGCATGGGCGGGTCGATGTGAGCCTGCAGCGCGACAACCACCACCTCGTGCTGCGTGTGCGCGACACCGGCGCCGGAATGGCTCCCGAATTCCTTCCGTATCTCTTCGAGCGTTTCCGCCAGGCCGATGCCTCGACCACGCGCCAACACGGCGGTCTCGGCCTCGGCCTCTCCATCGTAAAACAGCTCGTCGAACTCCACGGCGGCCGCGTGCGCGCGGAAAGCGACGGCCTCGGAAAGGGTGCAACGTTCACCGTCACCCTTCCCGTTCTTCCTTCATTCACGACCCCCTTGCCCGTCGCTCCTCCCGCCGCCGCTCTCTCAACCTCCACCGATCCGCCGCGCATTCATGTCGACCTTAGCGGAGTCATCGTTCTCGTCGTCGAAGATGAACCCGATGCCGCCAGCCTCGTGCAACGCATCCTCCGCAACCACGGCGCCGAGGTTCACGTCAGCAGCAACGTCGCCAGCGCCCTCGCCGTCTTCCAAACCCACCGGCCCCATGTCATCCTCAGCGACATCGGCATGCCTCACCACGACGGCTACGAGCTGATCCGTAACGTCCGCGCGCTGCCCGACGGACGCGACGTTCCCGCCGCCGCCTTGAGCGCTCTCGCCCGCGAGCAGGACATCCAACGCGCGCTCTCCGCGGGCTTCCAAAAGCACCTCGCGAAACCTCTCGAACCGGCCGTCCTCGTCTCCGTCGTCGCTGAACTCGCCGGCCGATAACACCCACCTAGTCGCGCTTCGCCCTAATCCGGGAAAACGCGTCCGCGAGCGCCCGATCCAACACTGCCACGCTGATCGGTTTCGTGAGATGCGTCACGAAGCCCGCATCGTTGCTCTCGGCCACGTCGCGCTCCATCCCATATCCCGTCAGCGCAATTCCAAATACGTCACGACGCTCGCGGATTTTCCGCATCAGGGAAAAGCCATCGCCATCCGGCAGCCCGATATCCGACAACACCAGATCGAAGGCCTCGCGTGTCGCCGCCTCCAGCGCCGCCGTCATCGTTCCCACCGCCACCACATCGAACCCCCGTCGAACCAACAGCTGCGTCAGCGGCGAACGCGTCGGCTCGTGATCCTCTACCAGCAAAATTCGTCCCACTCGCTTCGCGTCGCTCGCCGCTTCATCTCCGCTCGAGCTGCGCACCCCATTCGGATGCGGTGGACGCGCTCCCGCCTCCGCCGGCTGGTGCAACGGCAGTCGGACCGTGAACTCCGATCCCTGATCCCGCCCGCGACTCGACGCCTCAATCTGCCCGCAGTGCAGCTGCACCAAACTGCGACTGATCGCCAGACCCAGACCGAGGCCGCCAAAGCGATGACTCCGCCCCTGCACCGCATGCTCCCCTTGGGAGAAGGCATCGAAGATCCGCGCGATCTCCAACTCCGTGAGACCGATGCCTGTATCCGAAATCTGGATCTGAATCTCGTTGTTCGCCGGTAGCTCCTCCGTGTGCACGCGAACGCGCCCGCCTCTCGGCGTGAACTTGATGGCGTTCTTCAGGATGTTCCAAAACACCTGCTGCAATCGCCCGCTGTCTCCGAGCAGCGCCGAGCGCGGCGCATCAAGCGTCAGCTCCAGCGTCAGCTCCCGCTCGCTCGCATCTGCGCGCACCATCGCCAGCGCGTCCCGCAGGATCGCATGCACGTCCACCCGCTGCATCTCCAGCGAAAGCTTGCCGTGTTCGATCTTCGTGAGATCCAGCAGATCGTCGATGAGCCGAGCCTCGAGCAACGCGTTCTTTTCGATCGCTCGGAACGCTTCGCGCGCACTGGCGGGATAATCCGGATTCGCGGCCGAGTCGCTCGCCAGCAGCAGCACCGGGTTCAAAGGCGTGCGCAGTTCATGCGACAAAGCCGCGAGAAAATTATCCTTCGCGCGCGCCGCCGCCACCGCCTCGCGCTCGCGCATGCTGCGATCGATCACGATCGCCACATAGCGCGCGATCCGAGCCAGCATCGTCACGCTCGCCTCCGGCAAACGCTCCACTTCGTAACTGCCGAACGACAGCAGCCCGATCAAACGCCCACCGATCGCCAGCGGAAAAGCCACCGATCCGCGCAGGCCGATCTGTCGCAACTTTGCCAGATGCGTCGCGCGCGTCGTCGTCAAACTGAACCTCGGCGCTCCGCCGGGTTCCCGATCGTCCGCGTTCATCTCGAACACCACGAGACTCTCCCTCAGATGCGGCGGTATTCCCGCGCTCGTGATCAACCGGAATCGCGCGCCTTCGGGATCAAACAGATATGCCGCATGCGCATCCAGTCCGAGCGACGGCGCCAGCGAGAGAAAAATCGAAGCCAGGTCGTTGGCCGGATCCGACGACTGCAGGAGTTTGGACAACGCCGAAGACAACAGCCGGTCCGCCTCCTGCTGCCGGTGCAGGATACTCGCCTGCCACTCACGCTGCGTCACGTCCTCGATGACCGAAATCGTGCCCACCACCTTGCCGCCTTCCGGCAGCGGAGCGATCCGAGCCGTTTGCAGCATGAACGGCACGTCCGCTTCCGGAGTCGTCGACGGCAGCGGCAGCAGGTATTGGTGCAGCGCCGTCGAGAGCACGCTGATCTCCCCCTTCAACGCCCGCTCAAACCGCTCGACGAGTCTCCGCCCTTCCAAATCCGGAAAGACTTCAAACAGACGTCTTCCCACCACGTTCTCCACCGCGAGGCCGCTTTGCGTCACCAGCCATTGATTCCAACTGCGAATCACCAGCTCCGCATCCGTCGTGAAGATCCCGAACGGCGCAATTTCATGCATCCACGCCGCCATCGCCGTGTCGGCGCTGAACGCCACCCGGGATCCCGCCGCCTCGGGCTCGCGATCTCCGTTCATTCCATCTGCCGTTTCTCCCAATGGTCGAGCTCTTGCAGGAGACGATCCAATGATGTGATCCCCAGAACGATGACCAAGTATCCCGTGACGTTCCCCGCCCGCACGACGAAGCGCGTGTGAATCATCAATCCGTAGTGCAGTTGCGCGCCGGTTTGGTGCGAAACCTCTTCGAGCAGCTCCAGCACACTTTGCACCTTCAACTGCGGCACCGCGAAGTGAAGATGCACGCGTAACAAGTTCCCGAATACGCCCAGGCAGGCATTCAGCAGGATGTTGCCTACTTCGGTGATGATTTCCTTGGCGCTCGAATCCAGCTCGCCATTCACCATGCGATCGTCAGTCAGCAAACGGCTCAGCACCACGGCCGCGCGCTCGTCCATCATCAACAGCGCGCGCCCCGAGAACGGCCCCGAAAACATCTGGCTCACGCTCGCGACGTCGTCGCTGATCAACGACTCCAACGCCGGCCCGATCTCCGCGATCGGCAGCATCGATACCTGCGGCACCTCCAGGGTGATGCGATATCCCGTCAGTTCCGAGAGCGCGCCCGCGGCACGCCCGTAGCCAATATTGATCAGCTCGGTCAGCGTATCCTTCTGCTCGAGTTTCAGCTCCATGTGGTGCCCCCATTCAGCACGGTCTCGATCGCCGCCGCCAAAGCGGCACGATTCACCGGCTTGTTCAGCAGGGCTTTCGCTCCGGCGGCTCGCACCTGCTCCGCCGTCGAAGTCTGGATGTCCGCGGTCGCCACAATCACCCGCGCTTCGGCGTTCATCTCTCGAATCTTGGTCAGCACCTCGAGGCCATACATGCCCGTCATCACCATATCGAGAATCACCACATCGGGGGCGCTCAGATAAAACCGCTCCAACGCCTGCGCGCCATCCGTCACCTCCTCCACCGAGTGCCCCAGCCCCTCCAAATGCTGCCTCAAGGTTCGGCGAGCCAGCGCCGAGTCGTCCACGATTAGGAATTTCTTTGGTGTCATACGCCTCTTGTGATGGCTTGAGCCATGTCGTCCAACGGAACAACGGCATCGCTCAATCCTGCTTCCACTACAGACCGCGGCATGCCGTAGATGACGCAACTTTTTTCCGCCTCGGCGATCACTTGGCCGCCCTTCGCTTTGACCCACGCGCAGCCTTCTTTGCCGTCCTCCCCCATCCCGGTCATCACCACCGCGAGCACGCGCTCGCCGAACGTTTCCGCCGCGGATCGGAACAACACATCCGCCGACGGCCGATGGATCTTGTCCAACGGCTGCACCGTGGATTGCGCAACAACTTCATTCGCCGCCGTCCGACGAAACACCAGATGCCGCCCCGCCGCCGCGACGAGCACGAGACCAGGCCGCACCAGATCGCCATCCGCCGCTTCCTTCACCGTCAGCGCGCAGATCTCGTTCAACTTCTCCGCATACAAAGCCGTGTAGCCAATCGGCATGTGCAACACGATCGCGATCGGCACCGGAAAATCCGCCGGCAGCAACGGCAGCATTCGCCGCAGCGCCTGCGGCCCGCCTGTCGAAATCCCGATCACCACGATGTCCGCTTTCTGCGCCCGCCACCCAGGCGCCCTTGCCGCCGATGCCGCCGGCGTGAGTTCCCGCACCAGATTTTGCACCGGCACGTTTAACGCCTCGCGCACTTTCTCGACCAGCACATCGCGGACGTTCTTCAAATCATCCGTCGCCAAGGCCGTCGGCTTCTGCACCACATCGATCGCGCCGGCATTCAACGCTTCCACCACTTCGACCTCGTCTTGCGACGCCGACGAGAGAATCAGGATTGGCAGCGGTTTGACTGCCATCTGCCTCCGCACGAAATCCACCCCGCTCATCCTCGGCATGCGCAAATCGCTGATCACCAGATCCGGCTGCAACGCCGCCGTCTGCTCCAACGCCTCCTCGCCGTCTCGCGCCGATCCCACCACCTCCACCTGATGGTCGGTCGCAAAAATCTCCCGCACCACCTTCCGCGCAAACGCCGAATCGTCCACCACCAGCACGCGAACCGGCCGCCCCGCCTCCGCCAAATTTCCCTGCTGCTCGCTCATGCGTGGCCTTTCTTCACGTAAGCAAACGCGCCTTCCACATCCTCGAGTTCGAACAGTGTCGTCAGTTTCAACAACGACTCCGAGGCGCCCACAAACAGGTAGCCTCCGGCCGGCATCTGCCTCCCGAAGGCCGTAACCACCCGCGAAATCCCCTCGGCCGAGAAATAGATGAACACATTCCGGCAGAAAATCGCGTGCACGTCCTTGATATCTGAATACGTCGGCGGATCGACCAGATTGGCCCAGCGAAATGTCACGCGGTCTGCGATCCGGCGCGTGAGCGCCTCGCCTTCCGGCGTCCGTTCGAAATACCGCGCCCGCAAGGCCGGCGGCAGCGTCCGAAACGACCGCTCCCGATAAACCGCCTCGCGCGCCTTCGCCAGCGCCGCCTCGCTCGCATCGCTCGCGACGATCTCGATCGGATGCCCGCCCCAGCCGGCTTCCTCGAGCGCGATCGCAATCGTGTAGGGCTCCTCGCCCGTCGCACATGCCGCGCTCCAGATCCGCAGGGGCGCCGTCGTGCTTCGAAACCACGCTGGCACCACCTGCGCGGTCAACGCCTTGATCTGATCCACCTCGCGCCAGAAATACGTCTCCTGCACCGAAAAGGCGTCCATCACCCGGCGCCACTCCGCCGCCATGTCGTCGTATTTCAGCTTATAATAATAATCGAGCAACGACGCACTGCTCGTCGCCGCCACGCGCTCCTGCAGCTTGTCGATCATCAGATCGAGTCGGTCGGATTCGAAATAAGTGCCCGTCCGCTCGTGCACGAGATCGCGCAGGAGCTTCGGCACAGGCTCGGGCACCAAAGAGACAGGGGCGCCAGGCGCCCGGATGGAGGTCATTGATTTTTGGAACCCTCACTCGGCACCGCGTTCGCTCCGTTGGGCGATTTTTTCGCCCGGCGGGCGCCTCCGGCGATATCCGCCGCCTTCCGCGTCAAGCCCCCGCGGATTTCCCCGAGGCTGTGCGTCACCGATTCCGCCGACGCGGAATTTTCCACGTTCGCCGCGGTGATCGACTTGATCTGCTTGGCAATGTTCTGCGTCGACGCCGACACCTCCCGCAACGTCCTCGACTGTTCCTGCAACCCGCGCGAGGTCTGCTCCGATTGCGTGCGCAGGCTGTCCACCGCGGCCGTGATTTGCACCGTGCCCGACGCCTGCTCCTGCATCGCCCGGCTCACGCTCGTCACCATCTGCGTCACCCGCTCCGCCTCGCGCGCGACTTGCTCCACCGCCACGGTCTGCTCCGCCAGCGACTTCGAGGTCGTCACGCCGCCTTTGCGCATCGCGTCAACCGCCGCCACGATCTGCGTTGCGCCAGCCGATTGTTCCTTCGTCGCTTTCCGCAACTGCGTCGCAATGTTGCTCGTCGACTGCGCCGCCTTCACCACCTCGCGCGCCGCGCGTCCGTGTTCGGCCATCGCTTGCGATACTTCCTTCGTCACTTTCCGCATTTGCGTCGATGCCTGCACAATCGCCGCGGCGCCTTTCGCCTGCTCCGCCGTCGCCGTCGTCACCTGCCGCGCTTGCACCGTCGTCACGCCGATCGCCTCGCTCACGTGCCGGCCCGCCACGATTTGCTCCTCCGTCGCCCGGCTGATTTCCGCCACGAGCGTCGTGCTCGTCCGGATACCTTCCAAAATTTTCTGCAACCCCGCCGATCCACTTTCCGACTGCGCCGTCGATTCCTCCGCAATCCGCGCACCGTCCAGCGCCGCTTGCGTGGCATCGCGCGTCACGTTCTCCAGGTTCCGCACGATCTTCGCGATGTCCGACGTCGCCTTCGCGCAGCGATCCGCGAGGTTCCGGATCTCCTCCGCCACGACCGCAAACCCGCGGCCGGCTTCACCGGCGCGCGCCGCTTCGATCGATGCGTTCAACGACAACAGATTCGTCCGCTCCGCGATCACGCTGATCGTATCTACGATGCCGCCGATCTCCGACGTCTGATTGTTCAACTCCCGCATCACCGTCGTCGAATTGCCCATCGCTTTCGCCACCCGGCCGATGCCTTCGATCGATTTGCGGATCATCTGGCCGCCTTCGTTCGCATCCCGCGAAACCGTCGCGGTCACTTCCTGCGTCCGCTTCACCAGTTCCGCCACCGATCGATTCGACCGGTCCATCTGCAGCGCGCTCGCGTTCGCATTGTTCGCGGCTTCCGCGATGCGTTCGCTGTTTTGCGCCACCGACTGAATCGAGCGCGCCATCTCTTCCACCGACGTCGACGTCTCCTCCACCGAGGTCGCCAATCCTTCCGACATCGCGGCCACTTCCTCGATCGACGCCGCCATCTCGTTCATCGACGAAAGCGTCTCCTCCGCCGCCGCAGAAAGTTCGTCCGCATTGCGTGACACGCCCTGGATCGAACGTCCCATCTCCTCGATCGAGGCCGCGGTTTCGTTCAACCCGGTCGCAAGGTTCTCGGAATCACGTCCCACGCTCTTCACCGAGGCCGACACTTCCGTGATCGCCGCGCTCAACTCTTGCGCCGACGTCGCCATCTCCTGCGCCGTCCCGCTCACCGACTGCGTGGTCGCAGCGATCTGTTTGACCGCCACGCTCGTCTGCGAGGCCGCCGACGCGATCGCCGCACTGCTGCCCGTGATCTCCTCGATCGAAGCCGCCAGCTCGTTCACCGACGAAGCGATATCTTCGCCCGAGCGCGCCACATTCTGCGCCTGATCCGCCGTTTCTTTCAGCGAACGCGTCAGCTCCGCTGCCTGCGCCACGGCCAAATCCAGCGATCGCGCTTGGTTCGCTGCGCCAGTCGCTTTTTCACTGCCTGTCGGGTGAGCGGAGGTTGAAGAGAGAGGGGAGCCGGACTCGCCGGCAGGAGCGGATTTCGACTTCGACATGTTGGATCAATGAGGGGTGGAGGGAACGGACGACTCGGGGATTTCAGGCAAGGTGACTTCTTCCAACGTGAGCACGGCGCCCACATCCAGGATCAGCACGCTGCGGCCTCTCACCGTGGCAACCCCTTCAACGTAGTTGCCCTGGATACCGACCAGCGTCGCCTCGATCGGCCGAATTGCACTCCGCTCGATCCGTTCAAAATGCCGCGCCGAATCCACGATCAGCGCCACCACACGGTCCATGACTCGCAGGAATATCAAACGCGTCTGCGCCGTATAAGGCTGCCGCGCCAGGCCGAAACGCGCGCGTAGGTTCAACGCCGGAAACACCTGCCCCCGTGAAAACACCACGCCATCCACCGCCGGCGCCGTATTCGGCACCCGCGTCACGTGCTCCAGCATTTCCACGTGCTGCACGTCCGCGCTGCGCACGGCATACGCTGCGGAATCCAATTCGAAAATGATGTAGGTATCGGAGATGTTCATGGGACACGTCACGAAGAAGCCGGTTCGGCGACCGCCGCCTGCGGCCGCACCACTCCGCTCGTCAAAGCATTCGGATCCAAAATCAGGATCGGCCGGCCATCGCCCAATTCCGTCGCACCCGAAATTCCGTCCACTCGCACCAGCGGATCTTCGAGCGGCCTCACCACCACTTCCCGCCGGCTCAACACCCGATCCACCACCAATCCCACCGCTCCCCGCTCCGCGCTGAGCACCAACAGCGTCAACATCTCCGGCTCCTCGCCCTCGATCTGAAACATGCTCGCAAGCCGCCGGAACGGCAGCAGCCCTCCGCGATACGGCACCACGTCCGTGCCACGAATGTTCCGCTGCTCTCGCCCCGGCACCTGCACGATTTCGTCCACCGCACTCTGCGGCACCGCGCAAATTTCCTGCCCCACTTTCACGATGATCGCATCCACGATCGAAAGCGTCAGCGGCAGCCGCAGCGTAAACTCGGTCCCTTCGCCCAACGTCGTCTCGAGCGAGAGCGCGCCGCCGAGCTCGCGCACCGTGTCTGCGACCACCGCCATCCCCACGCCGCGTCCCGCAGCTCGATCCGCTTCATCCCGCGTCGAAAAACCCGGTGAACACAAAATCGCCAGCAGCCCCGCCGCATCGGCCCCCGCGGGCACCGTCAATCCCATCGCCTTCGCGCGCTTCATCACCGCATCCGCATCGATCCCGCTGCCGTCGTCGCGCACTTGAATCACCACCGATTCACCGCGGCTGATCGCGCGCAACGTCAATGTCGCCTCCGCCGGCTTTCCGGCCGCCTCGCGCCTGGCCGCCGCTTCCACGCCGTGCGAAAACGCGTTCCTGATCAGATGCAACAGCGGCTCCTTCAGCCGCTCCGCCAGGTATTTATCGATCTCCGTCTGATGCCCTTCGAGCACCACGCGCACTTTCTTGTCCGACCCCGCCGCGAGATCGCGAATGACAAAAGGTATCCGATTAAACACTTCACTCACCGGCACCAGCCGCACGCGCGAAATCGCCTTTCTCATCTCCCGCAACGACCGCGCCAGTCCCGCATCGATTTCTCGCAACGCTTCATCCGCCTCGAAGTGCTGCCGGATCCGATCCGCCAGCCGCGAACGCTGGATCACCATCTCGCCCGTGATCCGCATCAACTCGTCCAACCGCTCCAAATCCACGCGCACCATGTGCGACGGCGTCAGCGGCAGGATTTCACTTCGCTCGAGTGCGACGTCCTGAGGCGCCGGTTTCGATTGTTCCGACGCGACGCGCTCCGCCTGCACGCCATCCGCCATCCACGCCGTCACCTCGTCCTCGGACGGCGCCTCGCGCACAGCCACGCTGAACACAAATGCAATTTTCCCATTCGCTCGCACCACCGGAGTCGACGACACGATCTCGCCCAAATCAGCGATCCTCGTCCGCACAGAGGTCACGTTGACGCCCCGCGCATCGAGCTCAGCCGAGGGCGCAAACACAAACCGCCACAGCGCCTTGTTCGCCGTCCCGCTCGTCTTCGCCACCTGCGCTTCCACCGCTCCCGCGCTCGCCTCGCTCGCCGCCGCTTCCTGCAACGCGTCGAGCAGGCCCCGGTCTTCCACCAGCGTTTGTCCCGCCCGGTGCGAACCAATCAATCGCTCCAAACCTTGCTCCGCATCGATCAACAGCGCCCATCGCTCGTGCGTGAGCGGCACCTGCTGTTTCGAAATCGCCCGCAACAGATCCTCCGTCCGATGCGCGAGCTGCTCCGCGATTTTCACTCCCGCGATCGCCGCATTGCCCTTCACCGAATGCACGAGACGAAACAGGGTCTCGATCGCACCCGCAGTCGCACCACCCGCCTCCAACGCCTCGCCTGCCGCAGTCAGCTGCGATCGCATCGCCGTCAGCAGTTCGTCGCATTCGGCGTAGAAATCGTCGAGCAACTCCTTCCGCAACTCAGGCGAAAATTCGGAGCTCATCCTCGTGAGAGTGAACCGTCGATTCGGCGGTCAGCGCGCCGATCGAGACGAGGAATTGCAATGCAGTGCGGCATGAAGTGCGACCGGCGGCACAAGGACAGCCGGATGCTCAATCAGCAAATCGCCGCCCCACCGACGCCGTCGAGGCATTTCGTGAATGCGATCGTTTCCGAGTCGCGACTTTTCCGCGTCACCTCCGTCAATCGCCTTGTCCGCTTCAACCTGCACCCGTTTCCTCCCCCCTCATGCAGCAACCCCCTGCCTCCATCGATCGCCTCCCCACGCGCGAATACATTGGCTACGCCCTCGGCGACACCGCCTCCAACCTCTTCTTTCAAACCTTCAACATCTTCCTGACGTATTACTACGTCGATGTTTGGGGCATTCCCGCCGCCGCGCTGCTGTTGATGATGCCGATGGTGCGGCTCTCCGATGCGATCAGCGACCCGCTCATGGGCATCATCGCCGATCGCACCAAATCCCGGTGGGGCAAATTTCGTCCCTACCTGCTCTGGGGCGCCGTGCCTTACGGCGTCTGTGGTTATATGATGTTTGCCGGCCCCGATCTCAGCGAAAGCGGCAAGATCGCCTACGCCTACATCACCTACTTCCTAATGCTGCAGGCCTACACGGTCATCAACGTCCCTTACTCTTCCCTCCTGGGCGTCATCAGCCCTTCACCTGTCGTCCGCACCGTCGCTTCGAGCTACCGCTTCGTCGGCGCCTTCGGTGGCGGTCTGCTCATCAGCATTTTCGCTCGCCCGCTCGTCGCCGAACTCGGCGGCGGCAACGAAACGCTCGGATTCCAATACACGATGGGCATCTTCGGCGCGCTTTCGATCCTCATGTTCTGGATCTGCTTCGCCACCACGAAAGAGCGCGTCACGCCGCCTCCCGGCCAAAAAACCAATCTCAAGGAAGAACTCGGCGAACTCTTCCGCAACTGGCCCTGGGTCACGCTTCTCTTCGTTGCGCTTTTCTCTACCACGTTCATCGCCCTCCGTTCCGGCAGCACGCTTTTCTACTTCAAATACATCGGCGGCGACGATGGCTCTCCGATCCTCTGGGGCCGCTTCGATCGCAGCACGGTTTTCCTCTCCACGGGCATGATCGCAATGATGCTCGGCTGCGTCTGTCTCGGCACATTCGCCAAAAAATGGGACAAGCGTCTCCTCGCCGCGTGGCTCTCCGCCACCACCGCCGCCGCTTGGATTCTGTTCTTCTTCCTCCCGCCCGACAACTTCACGCTCCTCCTCATCGTCAACGCCATCGGCACGTTCGCGATGGGTCCGACGTCCGCCCTCGTTTGGGCCATGTATGCCGACGTCGCCGACTACGGTGAATGGAAATTCAACCGCCGCTCCACCGGCCTCGTTTATTCCGCATCTCTCTTCGCGCTCAAATCCGGCATCATGATGGGCGGCTTCGTCCTCCCGCTCTTCCTCGATCAATTCGGCTTCGTCCGCGAAGCCCAGCAAACCGCCATGTCGCTGCTCGGCATCAAACTTGCCTTCTCGATCGCGCCTGGCGTGTTCGCCGGCCTCAAAGCCCTCGCCCTCTTCGTTTACCCGCTCAGCCGCGCCAAGGTGCAGGAAGTCGAACAAGCCCTCGCCGCCCGCCGCGCCGCTGCCTCCGCTTAAACACCCAAGGTGGAACCCGCCGTCTTCGGCGGGTTGCGAGCGCCCCGCCGCCCCCGGCGCCCGGATCGTCGCTCTGCGCGCTCTCGCCCACCGTCTCCCACCAACACAGTTCACTCGCTCATCGCCATGCCCGTCCCGTCCGTCCCGGCTATCCGCAATCCCATCCTCCCCGGCTTCAACCCCGATCCGTCCATCCTCCGCGTCGGTGACGATTATTACATCGCCACCTCGACGTTCGAGTGGTTCCCCGGCGTCCAGATCCATCACTCGCGCGATCTCGTCAACTGGCGCCTGCTCACCCGTCCGCTCCGCCGCCCGAGCCAGCTCAACATGATCGGCGATCCCGATTCCTGCGGCGTCTGGGCCCCGTGCCTCACTCACGCCGATGGCCAGTTCTGGCTCCTCTTCACCGACGTCAAACGCTACGGACGCACCTCCGTCGGCGGCGCGTCCGGCGCCTCCCTCCGCGATTTCCACAACTTCCTCGTCACGTCTCCCACCATCGACGGCGACTGGTCCGACCCCGTTTATCTCAACAGCAGCGGTTTCGATCCTTCACTCTTCCACGACGACGACGGCCGCAAATACGTCGTCAACCAGCTCTGGGATCATCGCCCCGGCAACAACCGTTTCGCCGGCATCGTCCTTCAGGAATACTCTGTCCAGGAGCGCCGTCTCGTGGGCGAACGCGTCAACATCTTCAAGGGCACTCCGCTCGGCCTCACCGAGGCTCCGCACCTCTACAAGCGCAACGGCTACTACTACCTCATCGTCGCCGAGGGCGGCACCGCGTGGAACCACGCCGTCACGATGGCGCGTTCGAAAAATCTCGCCGGCCCTTACGAACTCCACCCCGACACCTACATCATGAGCGCGCGTCACCGCCCCGACGCTCCGCTTCAACGCGCCGGCCACGCCACGTTCTGCGATACCCAATCCGGCGACACCTACCTCGCCTACCTCTGCGGCCGCCCGCTTCACAACCGCGGTCGCTGCACCCTCGGCCGCGAAACCGCCATTCAAAAGATGGTGTGGGGCGCCGACGACTGGCTGCGCACGCTCGATGGCCAGGGTATCCCCACGCTCGATACGCCCGCGCCCAACCTCCCGCCGCATCCGTTCCCCTCTAAACCGACTCGCGAAGACTTCGACTCGTCCGAACTTCCGATCGATTTCCAATGGCTGCGCACGCCGTTCCCCGAGGAGCTTTTCTCCCTCACGGCGCGCCCCGGACACCTTCGTCTCTTCGGCCGCGAAACCATCGGCAGTCTCTTCAAACAATCCCTCGTCGCCCGCCGCCAGCAATCCCACTGTTACTCCGCCGAAACCCTGATCGATTTCGAGCCGCAGCATTTCCAGCAGCTCGCCGGCCTCGTCTGCTACTACAACAGTTTCAAATTCCACTATTTCTACGTCTCTCACGACGAGACCCAAGGCCGCCATCTCCGCGTGATGTCCGCGCTGCCCGACAGCCCGCAATCCGACTCCTTCTCGCCGATCATCCCGATTCCCTCGGGTCAACGGATCCATCTTCGCGTTGAGGTCGATCACGAGCGTCTCCATTTCGGCTACCGCTTGGAAGGCACCGGCCCCGCCTGGACTTGGCTCCCGCAACAATTCGACGCGTCCATCCTCTCCGACGAAGCCAGCGCTCCCGGCCTGCCCAACTTCACCGGCAACTTCGTCGGCATGGCTTGCAACGACATGTCCGGCACCGGCCACCCCGCCGACTTCGACTACTTCGATTACATCGAACGTCCCTACAAACCCGACCCGTTCCTCTGATCAACGGCCGTCCGCTCGCGGCCGCCCGGCCAGGCGATACACCACATACGAGATCGCGACCGTAGCCAAAAAGACGATACACGCCGTCGTCAGCGACTCGTCTCCTGCGATCGCATAAATGCCCGCGATCGCCAGGTTCGGCCCGAGCGTCATCCCAAAAATCCGCCGCACCGGCACCCCCGCTGCCGCCGCGATCACCACCGAGGTCTCCGCCAGCACCGGCACGCTGCGCATGCACGCGAGCGTTAAAATCGTATGCCGCTCGATCATCGCGCGCATCCGCTCGATCTCCGCTTCCGGAATAAACTTCGGCGCCGCCCGCCCCACCGCCGCCCGGCCCAGCCACGCCGCCACCAGCACCCCGACCGCAAGCCCCGCCGCCCCACCCGCAAACCCCGCGATCTTTCCACTCTCCTGCGCGAGAAAAATGATCACCCACGACGACGGCACCGGCAGCACCGCATCGAAACTCAGCAACGCCACCGCCAGTCCCACCATCCAGGGCGTATTGTGCCGCACGCCCTCGAACGCCGGCACGAACACCTCCTCGCCCCAAATCATAAACGGCACGCTCACCAACACGCTCACCGCAAACACCAGTCCCGCTATCCGCAGGAAACTCCAGAGTGTCCGATAGGACGCCCCGCTTTCGTGTCTCTTCGTGCCCATTCGTGGTTCTCTCCCTCTTTTCACCGCCTCACCGATCCATCCTGCCCGTCACCTTCGCCACAAATTTCATCGCATACCATTGCATCCTCTCCCGCACCCGCGCCTCCGATCCTACTCCTGCCACGCCCAACTCTTCGATGCTCACCACCACCGTGCCTTCCTCCGGATGCAACGCGATCCAGGTCAAAATCTTTACCAAATCCTCGCCCGGAAACTCCTCTTCCAGCCGTTTCAACACCAGATGCGGCGCCCACCGCTCCACGGGATTCTGAATCAGATCCGGCACCGCCGCCACGCAGATGAGATTCCGCGCCCGCTGCACCGGATCGCTCACGTATCCAGGACCCCAATGCGGCAGCGCGCCTTCGATCTGCGCGAGTGCCAGATCTACCGCGTCGCTCGGCGACTGATCAAGATTCGCCATCGGCGTCACCAATCCATTGTCCGGCGGAATCTGATTCACGTCGATCAACGCCACCTCCGCCTCCGTGATCTTTTTCCATTCCGGCTCCGGCTCAGGTTTCGTTTCGACCACTTCCGCTTCCACGTTTCGCGCCGTCACATTCCCGCTCCGTTCCGCCGCCACTCCCACCAACACCCACGCTGCTAGGGCCGCGCCCAACCACGCTTTCCCGCGCACCGCGCGAAACCGTTGTCCCGCATCCCATCGAAATAATTTCACTCCCGCCGCGAACGCCGCCGCTCCAATCCCCGCCAGCGCCGCCAACTCGAATCCGACCGCGCGCACGCCCTCGCCCGTCACGCAGGTCTGCATCGCTTCCACCGCATACCGTCCGGGAAAAAACGCCGACACCTGCCGCGCCCACTCCGGCAGCGTCTCCAGCGGCACCGCGACACCACCGATAATCAGCATTGGCAAAAACACACACTGCCCCAGCGCCTGCACCGCCGGCACGTTGTCCGCCATTGCCGCGATCACCGTGCCCATCCCGATAAACGCCAGCGCCACCACCGAGAACGCCACGAACAATCCCACCGGATCCGCCGGCGCCGTCATTCCGACCGCCAGCGCAATCGCCAGCTGCAACGCTCCGGCCGTCAACACCAGCACATAACGTCCGACCACCGCCCCCGCCAGCAACGTCCCCAATCCCACCGGCGCGATGCGATACCTCCGCCACACGCCGCGTTCGCGCTCGCTCACCAGCGTCGTCGGCAACCCGAAACACGCGCCGCCCAGCACGCTCACCGTCAGCAGTTCGCCCATGTGCTGCAGCAACGGAATTTTCTCGTGACGATACAGCACCCAGAACGCCGCCAGAAAAATCACGGGAAACAAATACCCATACACCAGCGCCAGCCGGTTCCGAAAATGCAGCCGCAGCGTCACCGCGACGTGCTCCACAAAACCTTTCACGCCGCACCTCCTTCCTGCTTGCCCGCACTCCGCCGCGCCTTCGCCGTCAGTCCAAAAAACACGTCCTCCAGCGTCGCTTTCTGCACGTGGAGTTCAACCAGCTGCCCCCCCGCCGCCTCGAGCCAGCCCGCCAGCGCCGCAATGGTCGCCGCCGCCCCCGCCGTCTGAAATCGCGCCGTCGCTCCGTCGCACCGCGCATCGATCACGCCCGGAACGCGCGCGAGTCGCGCCTCCTCCAGCGGTCTCGCCGTCACCAGCGTCACCGACTGCAACGCACTCGCTTCCTCGATCAAATCCCGCGGCGTCCCCGTCGCCACCAGTTCGCCCGCATCCAAAATCGCGATACGATCGCACAACTGCTCCGCTTCATCGAGATCGTGCGTCGTCAATAACACCGTTCTTCCTTCCGCCTTCATCCGCCGGATTTCCTCGTGCAACTCCCGCCGCGCCGCCGGATCCAGTCCGCTCGTCGGCTCATCCAGCAAAACGAGCTCCGGCCGGTTCACAAACGCCAGCGCCAGCGCCACCCGCTGCCGCTGTCCCTGCGAAAGCGATTCGAACCGCGCGTTCGCTTTCGCCTCCAAAGAAAACCGTCCGAGCAAAACCTTCGGCGTTTCGCGTTCGCGATAAAACGCCCCAAACAACTCCAGCGCCTCCCGCACCGTGATCTTCTCCTGCAACGCCGTCGTTTGCAGCGCCGCCCCCACTCGCTCCCGCGCGCCCCGGCCGTTCTTCGTCACGTCCAGTCCGCCGATTTCGATGGCTCCGCCATCCGCTTCCCGCAATCCGAGCACGATCTCCACCAGGCTGGTCTTGCCCGCGCCATTCGGCCCCAGCAGCCCAAAGATCTCTCCACGCCCCACTTCAAAGCTCACTCCACGCAACGCCTCCGCCGCGCCATAGCGCTTCCGCAATTCGCGAACAACCAAGTGAGCCGGCATACCAGCCGCGTGAATACGTTCCGCCCCGCCACGGAACAAGCCTCCATTCACCGTCTCCTCGCTCGAAACCATTCTTTCGTGCTCATTTCGCGTCCATTCGTGGTTCACGCGCTCCTCCGATTTTTTTACCCGCGTCATACCTTGGGATTTCCCTCCGGCCGGTGTTAACCTCTCGCCAGTATTGTTTTTCCTCACACATCCCCCAAATCTCCTCCCCCTTTCTTCCTCAAACCCACCACCTATGAAATCCTCCATTCGACTGCTCCTCCCCGCGCTCGCCCTGCTCGCCGCGCCCGCGCTCATCGCCCAGGACGCCCCGCAGATCCAATTCCCGTCCGCCAGCCCCGCCGCCACCATCAAGCAGCGCGTGGGCCTCACCGACGTCGAGATCTCCTACTCCCGCCCTTCCGTGAAAGGCCGCAAGATCTTCGGCGAGCTCCTTCCCTACGGCGAAATCTGGCGCACCGGCGCCAACCAGGCCACGAAGCTGACTTTCAGCACGCCCGTTAAACTCAACGGCACCGCGCTCGACGCCGGCACTTACGAGATCTTCAGCATTCCGTCTGCCGACGAGTGGACCGTCATCGTCCACAAACCCATGTCGCAGTGGGGCGCTTACGCCTACGACGCCAAAAACGACGTCACTCGCCTCAAGGTCAAACCGGTCAACCTTCCGTCCCCGATCGAGACTTTCACTATTCAGATCGGCGATCTCCGCGACGAATCCGCCACCCTCTACTTCGCGTGGGAGCGCGTCCGCATCCCGTTGAAGCTCGAGGTCGACGTGAAATCCATCGTCCTTCCGCAAATCGAGAAAGCCATGGCTTCCGACAATCCCAAGAAGCCCTACTTCCCCGCCGCGATGTTCTATTTCGAACACAACATCGACTTGAACAAAGCCTTGCAGTGGATCGACGCTGCTCTCGCCGCCGACCCCAACGCCTTTTACATGGCCTACCACAAGGCCCGTCTGCTCGCCAAAATGGGCAACAAGGAAGGCGCCAAAGCCGCCGCTAACCAATCCAAGGAAATCGCCAACAAAATCGGCGGCGCCGTCGCCAAGGAATACACCCACCTGAACGACACGCTCATCGCCACCTTGAAGTAATCTCGAAAGAAGGGCGGGTCTTCGACCCGCCCTTTTTGTCTCCCGACACCGACGCCGCGCCCCACCGCGTCACCTCCTGCAACTCTTCGATACCTTCTGCGTCACCCCTGCGTCTCCGTATCCTCACTCGTTTGCCCGTATGAAATCGTTGCGTCTCCCCTTCTTCGCCGCCGCGCTCCTCCTCACGTCTTCTTTGTCGGCCCAGGCCCCCGAACCGCGCGTCAATTCCACCGGCGGACGCAGCCCTCACGAAACCACCAGCACGGTCATCGGCGACCGCCGCACCGGCAATCGCATCACCATCACCTACGGTCGTCCGTTCACCAAAGATCCGCGCACGGGCGAAGCTCGCAAGATCTGGGGCACCCTCATCCCGTGGGACCAACCCAACCGCCTTGGCGCCGACGAAGCCACCCTCCTTCTCACCCAAAAGCCTCTCGTTTTCGGTCGCACCACCATCCCCGCCGGCGCCCACACGCTTTACCTCGTTCCCTCCGAAACCGGCACTTCGTTCCTCGCCTTCAGCTCCAACCTCGGCAAATGGGGCGTGCCCGTCGACACCGCTCACGACACCGCCCGCATCCCGCTCGAAAAAACCAACCTCGACCAACCTGTCGACCAACTGACGATTCGTATCGGAAACGATCCCACCACCGGCGGCGGAACCCTCGAGATCGCCTGGGAAAACACTCAGTTCTCCGCGCCTTTCACCGTCGCCAAGTGATCCGCCCCCTCCTCTCCACCCTCCGCTCTTCAGGGAGGCGCGGTGCCCTCACCACGCTCCTTTCGCTCGCGTCCCTCCTCACGGCCACGCCGTCCGCAGCCACGTCCGCTCTTTCCGCCAGCGACATCGCGCACGAACTTCGCGCCTTCCGCGAAACCGCGTCCGTCCTCTACATCGCCGCTCACCCCGACGACGAAAACACCCGGCTCATCGCTTACCTCGCGCGCGAACGCGGCTACCGCACGGGCTACCTTTCTCTCACGCGCGGCGACGGCGGCCAAAACCTCATCGGAACCGAGCTCGGCCCCGCGCTCGGCCTCATCCGCACGCACGAACTCCTCGCCGCTCGTCGCATCGACGGCGGCCGCCAGTTCTTCACCCGCGCCATCGATTTCGGTTTCTCCAAAAACGTCGACGAAACCCTCCGCGTCTGGAACCGCGACGCCATCCTTTCCGACATCGTTCGCGTCATCCGCACTTTCCGCCCCGACGTCCTCGTCACGCGCTTCTTCCCCACCCCCACTCCCACCCACGGCCAGCACACCGCGTCCGCCGCGCTCGCGCTCGAAGCCTTCAAACTCGCGAACGATCCCTCCGCCTTTCGCAGCGAACTCGGCCACCTCGCCCCTTGGCAGCCGAAGCGTATCGTCCTCAACGTCCCTGTCTGGGGCCGTCCCGCCCCCGAAGATGCCCTCGCGCTCGATGTCGGCGGCTTCGATCCCCTCACCGGCCAATCCTACGGCGAAATCGCCGCCGTCAGCCGCTCCCAACACAGCAGCCAGGGCATGGGCACCACCGGCAGCCGCGGCACCGCGTTCGAATATTTCCAACCGCTCGCCGGCGAGACCTTCTCCACCGATATCATGGACGGGGTCGATTCCTCTTGGTCCCGTCTTCCCCAGGGTTCCTCGCTCCAATCCGCCGCCGACGCTCTCCTCGCCGCATTCAACCCTTTTAATCCTTCCGCCTCGCTCCCGGCCCTCCTTGATTTCCGCCGCCGTCTCGCCGCGCTCTCCGACGATCCGCTCGTATCCGAAAAACGCACACACCTCGATCGCCTGATCCTCGCCTGCGCCGGGCTCCACGTCGAAACCACCCTCGGCCAGGCCGAGGTCGTCCCCGGCGAACCGCTGAAGCTCCGCCACACCGCCATCGCCCGCCAGCCGGGCTCCACTTCCGTCCGCTGGGTCGCCACCCGTTATCCTTCCCTTGATCGCGAGGTCGCCATCGACGCCGATCTCGTCGCCAACACCGTCCTCGCCCGCGACAGCGAGCAACATCTGCCCAGCGACACCCCGCCGTCTCAACCCTACTGGCTCCGCGCGCCCGGCGAGATCGGGACGTTCTCCGTCGAAGATCCGGCGCTGATCGGCCTTCCCATCAACCCACCCGCGCTGCCCGTCGAACACGTATTCGAATTTTCCGGACAACGGCTCGTCGCCGCCGACGAGCCCGTCCAAATCATCCGCGATCCCGTGCGCGGCGAAATCCGTCGCCCGCTCACTGTCATCCCGCCCGTCTCTCTCCGCTTCATCGACCATCTGGCTCTCTTCGCACCGTCATCCTCGCGCTCGGTCTCGATCGAAATCTCCGCGACGCGTCCCGATCTCTCCGGCGCCGCTCATCTCGAAACTCCCGCCGGCTGGTCCGTTTCGCCGTCCTCGCAACCGTTCACGCTCACCCGTGCTGGCGAATCCACGCGTCTCACCTTCACCGTCACCGCGCCCGCCGAAACCACCACCGCCACGCTCACTGCCGCCGCCGAAGTTTCCGGCCACACGTTCCGCCACGCCCGCCAGGAAATCCGCTACGATCACATCCCATCCTTGCTCCTCCAGCCCGCTGCCACGCTCAAATCATCCGCCTTCGACGTCGCCGTCCGCGCCAAGAACGTCGGCTACATTCCCGGCGCCGGCGATCTCACCGTCGACGCCCTCAACCGCCTCGGTCTTTCCGTTACCGAACTCTCCATCGCCGACCTCACGCGCGAACGCCTCGCCACTTTCGATGCTGTCGTCCTCGGTATCCGCGCTTACAATACGCGGCCCGAGCTCGCTCCGCGCCTGCCCGAACTGTTCGCCTACGCCGAAGCCGGCGGCACCGTCATCGCGCAATACAACACCACCGGCCTTCAGGTCCGCCCGCTCGCACCCTACGCGCTGAAGCTCTCCAACGAGCGCGTCTCCGACGAACTCGCTCCCGCCACGTTCCTCGCCCCCGATCATCCCGCCCTCAACGCGCCCAACAAAATCACCCCCGCCGACTTCGACGGCTGGGTCCAGGAACGCGGTCTCTATTTCCCCAACGAATGGGCGCCCGAATTCACGCCCATCCTTTCCTTCAACGATCCCGGCGAACCCCCGCGCCACGGCTCTCTTCTGATCGCCCGCCACGGAAAGGGCTGGTTCGTTTACACCGGCCTCTCCTTCTTCCGCGAACTCCCCGAAGGCGTCCCCGGCGCTTATCGCCTGTTCGCCAATCTCCTCTCCCTCGGCATGTAGGGCGGGGGCTCCCGACCCCGCCGCAACGCCGCCCTTCTCCTCCTCTCTCCGAATGTCCGCCCGTCCTCATCCGCCCACGCCGCCTCCCTCTGTCCCCCCGGACAACGACGATCCTGCCGTGCCCGGCTTCCACACGTGGCGCGGCGTCTATCTCTTCGTCCTCGGCACGTTCGCCGCCATCGTCGCCGCCCTCACCCTCTTCACCTGGGCCTACGCATGAACCTGATCGATTGGCTCGTGCTGCTCGGCACGATGCTCGGCATCGCCGCCTACGGCACGTGGCGCACCCGCCACACCGACAATCTCAACACCTATCTCAAGGGCAGCGCCTCCACCAAATGGGGCACCATCGGCATCTCCGTGATGGCGACCCAGGCGAGCACCATCACCTACCTTTCGCTCCCCGGCCAGGCCTACGAAAACGGCATCGCTTTCATCCAAAACTATTTTGGCCTCCCGCTCGCGCTCATCCTGGTCTGCGCCGTTTTCCTGCCCATTTACCGCAAGCTCGGCGTCTACACCGCCTACGAATACCTCGGCAAACGCTTCGACCAAAAAACCCGCCTCCTCGGCGCCTCCCTCTTCCTTCTCCAGCGCGGTATCCAAGCCGGTATTACCATTTACGCGCCGTCGATCATTCTCGCCTCCGTGCTCGGCTGGCGGCTCGACCTCACCATCATCTTCACCGGTCTCCTCGCCATCGTTTACACCGTCACCGGTGGCAGCGCCGCCGTGAACCTCACTCAAAAATGGCAGATGGCCGTCATCTTCGGCGGCATGTTCACCGCCTTCGGCATCCTGCTCTACAAGCTGCCGCCTCACGCCACCGATATCGCCGGCGCACTCGGCAAACTCACCGCCGTCGACTACTCCCTCGACCCTCAAGTCCGCTACACATTCTGGAGCGGTCTCCTCGGCGGCTTCTTCCTTTCGCTCTCCTATTTCGGCACGGACCAATCCCAGGTCCAACGCTACCTCGGCGGTGCCCGCCTCCGCGAGGGCCGGCTCGGCCTCATGTTCAACGCCGTCCTCAAAATCCCGATGCAGTTCTTCATCGTGATGCTCGGCGCGCTCCTCTTCGTCTTCTACCAGTTCAATCCGCAGACGCCTCTCGTCTTCAACCAAACCCATTGGCAGCGCCACCTCGACGGTCCGCACGCCGAAACCTTCCGCGCGCTCGAACAACGCCACGCCGTCACCCACGCCGACAAACAACAGAAAATCGAAGCCTGGGTCGCCGCCCGCGACACCGTGGCCGAGCCCGCCGCCCGCGCCGCCATGCTTGATGCCCAGCGCACCTGGGAATCCGTCCGTCAGGAAGCGCGCACCACGCTCCAATCCGTCGATCCGTCCGCGAAGAAGACCCGCGACTCCGACTACGTCTTCATCACCTTCATCCTGACGCAGCTTCCGCACGGCATCATCGGTCTCCTCATCGCCGTCATGTTCGCGTCCGCGCTTTCCTCGAAAGCCGGCGAACTCAACGCCCTCGGCACCACGAGCACGATCGATATCTGGCGACACTTCCGCCCGCTGGCCGAACACGACGAACATCGAAACGTCCGCAACGCGAAATGGTTCACCGCCGCCTGGGGGCTCTTCGCCATCGGCTTCGCGCTCTTCGTCAGCTTCGCCGAAAACCTCATCGAGGCCCTCAACATCGTCGCTTCGATTTTCTATCCCGCTCTCCTCGGCGTCTTCATCGTCGCGTTCTTCTTCAAGCGCGTCCAGGGCTCCGCCGCCTTCTACGGCACCCTCGCCGCCCAAGCCGTCACCATCGGCCTCTACACTTACGGCAAACTCAACCCGTCACAAGAAATCGGATACCTCTGGCTCAACCCGATCGGTTGCGCCGCCTGCGTCCTCTTCAGCCTCCTCTTCCAAACCCTCTCCCGAAAAACTTCCTGATTCACGGTGCCTCCTCTTCATTCGTGTCCCTTCGTGTCCATTCGTGGTTAAAAATACCTCCGCCCGCTAAATGCTCGCCCCCGTCATCTGCTTCGGCCAACAACCCTGCGGCTTCCTCCCGCGCCGGTTCCTCTTCGCCAAATTCCAGACCGCTCGAAAACTCCAGGCCGAGCTCGGCGGCGAAATCGTCTTCTTCTTTCACGACAGCGATCACGACCCGCGCGAAACCCAAACCACACTTCGCCATCGCAAAACCGACGCCCCGCTCACCTTCAACTTCGCGTTCCTCAACAAACTCCAGCGCAAGTTCTCCCCGCTCTTCCTGAAACAAATTCCCTCTGGCTGGCGCGACAGCACCGCCCGCCAGCTCGGCGCCTACGCTCCTCCTCCCCTGATCGAGATCTTCAAATCCGTCGACGCCCCCAACGTCGCCGACTTCTGCCTTGAGATGTATCGCCGCCTCGGGCTGCTCGAGGGAATCCGCGTCGCCCGCTCCAGCGATCCCGCCATCCGTCGCGCCGCGTGCAACGTCTCCGATTGCTTCGTCGACGTTCCTCACGCCGGCGAAATCGTCCGCGCCCGTTGCACCGACGGCACGCTAAAACTTCACGAGGGCGGCGACCACTACATCACGCTTCCTGCCGTTAGTTTCACGAAGGATCAGGTGACGCCGACTCGCGACACGCGTCTTCGTTGGATGCAATCCGTCCTCCACTGCACGCACTACATCGCCGGCGCCGGCGAACAGGCCTACTTGAACAAAGCCGACGCCCCCGACATCACTTTCATCAATCGCGACCCCATCGACCGTTCCGATGAAGCCTGGACCGGATAAATCCATCGACCTCCTCGTCTTCGGCGCCCACCCCGACGACATCGAATTCGGCTGCGGCGGCATCGTCGCCCGCGAAACCTTCGCCGGCCGCTCCGCGCATTTCGTCATCTGCTCCCGCGGCGAATCCGCCACCAACGGCACCCCGCGCGAGCGTCTCCGCGAAACCACTACAGCCGCGAAACACCTCCGCGCCACGTTCGAGTTCGTCGAACTCGACGGCGACGCCCACCTCGAGATCAAAGCCGCTCACGCGATCAACCTCGCCTCGCTCCTCCGGCGCTATCGCCCTTCGATCGTCCTCGTTCCTTCGCTCGTCGAAAACCAACACCCCGACCACTGGCGCCTCGCCCAACTCGTGCGCGACGCCGCCCGCCTCGCCCGCTACGGCGGCCTGAAAGAACTTCGCCGCACCCCCGCGCACGCAATCGACCATCTTTTCTATTACTCCGTCACCGCCGATGCCGATCCGCGCGACATCACGCCCATCCTCGTCGACATCTCTTCTCCCGATGTCCTCGCCGCCTGGACCGCCTCGATGGACGCCCACGCCTCGCAACAAAAGACCCGCAACTACGGCGAACTCCAACTCACTCGCGCCCGCCTCCACGGTCTCCGCGCCGGCGTCTCCCACGCCCTTCCCCTCTGGCCCAACGACCCGCTCGTCGTCCCCTCCCTCGCCTCTTTTTCAAAATCCGCCCGCCAATTTTAACGCGGTCATTCTGCGCCCCCGCTCTGTCATTCTGAGCGAAGCGAAGAATCCATTTGGACGACCCAATCGTCTGCCACCTCCGAAATAACTAGGCCCCCTTCGCGTCCCTTCGCGCCCTTCGCGGTTCCTCCATGCCCGCCCGCCCTCTGAAAATCGGCATCACTTGCTACCCCTCCGTCGGCGGCTCCGGCATCCTCGCTTCCGCGCTCGGCGAAGAGCTCGCGCGCCGTGGACACGAGATCCATTTCATCAGTTACGAACGCCCGTTCCGCATCTCCGTCGACGCCACTCGCGTCTTCTTCCACCCCGTCATTGTCAACGACTACGATCTCTTCAAATACCCCGACTACACGCTCCCGCTCTCCGTCAAGATGGCCGAAGTCTCCCGCGACTTCGCCCTCGACATCCTTCACGTCCACTACGCCGTCCCCCACGCCACCGCCGCGATCCTCGCGCTCGAAATGCTCCCGCCCGAGCGTCGCCCCAAACTCATCACCACCCTCCACGGCACCGACACCACCCTCCTCGGTCGGGACCCCGGCTACGGCCCGGCCGTTCGCCACGCGCTCATCCGTTCCGACGCCGTCACCGCCGTCTCGCGTTTCCTCGAACAGGAAACCCATCGCGTCCTCGGTCCCGACTGCCCCATCGAGGTCATCCACAATTTCTTTTCCCCGCGGCCCGTCACGCGCCCGCCCGAAACCATCCGCGCCGAGCTCAATCTCGCCTCCGACGAAACGCTCCTCGTCCATCTTTCAAATCTCCGCCCCGTCAAACGCATCGATCGCCTCCTCGAAACGATCGCGCGCATCGATCGCCGCCACGCCTTCAAACTCCTCATCCTCGCCGGCGGCGACTTCGCACCTTTCCAACTCGCCGCCCAACAACTCGGCATCTCCGACCGCCTCATCGTCCGCCAAAACGTCTTCGACATCGAAGATTATCTCAACGCCGCCGACGTCGCCGTCTTCACCTCCGATTCCGAAAGTTTCTGCCTCGGCATTCTCGAAGCGATGGCCTTCCGCTGCCCCAGCGTCAGCACCGCCGTCGGCGGTATCCCCGAAGTCATTGCCCACGATGTCGACGGCCTCCTCGTTCCTTCCGCTCAACCCGCCGACCTCGCCGGTGCGATCGAATCGCTGATCAGCGACCGCTCGAAACGCGAAACCCTCGGCCGCGCCGCCTGCAAAAAAGCCCGGACCGTCTTCTCCGCCGAGACCATCGTCTCCCGCTACGAATCCTTCTACCGCGGGTTGCTGAGCTAGCGCGAGGCGGCCTCGCCGAGCCGCCTTCGCCGCTTCACTCCACCTCAAAAATCTCCACGAGTGCCACGCCGGTCGATCCGCCCGCGCCCGACAGGTGCACCGAGTAAACGCCCGGATCCAGCGTCACCAACAGCGCCGCATCCTTGCTCGTATCGCTCGCCAACGGTCCTGCGCCGATCTGCGTAAACACCGCTTTCATCTCGGCCGAACCGCCCCAGTCGTTATTTTCCGCCACCTGATTCGAGGCGCCGCCCGTCATCCGAAACAGCTTCAACTGCGGATCCGCCAACACGCCCGTCACTCCATCCCGTGACGCCAGCGTCGGCCCAACCCCGCGAATCAACACGGTCTTTGGACCGTCGCCCGCCAGCACCACACCGGTGATCAACGTATCATCGCCTGCGCCAGCGACCGTCCGTGTCGAAAGCGCCTTCAATCGGCTGCTTCCACTTTCGTCCGCATCATACGCCTCCACCAAAGCCACGCCCGCCGCCCCGCTCGTCGTCACGTGCGCCGTATAAACACCGCCGGTAATCTGCTCCAACAGCGCCGCGTCCTTCGATCCTGCCGCGACCGCCGACGCGCCCAACCGGTTCCGCGTCTGCAACAGCTCCGGCGTATTCACCCAATCGTTGTTCTCCGCCTCCACCGTCCACGTCCCACTTGTCAGTCGATAAAGTCGCAACAGCGGATCCGTCAGCGCCGTCGGCACGCTCGCCGCAATTCCCGGCCCAACACCTTGCACCAACACGCGCTTCTGTCCCTCCACCACAAATCCCATGATCAACGTCTGATCCCCCGTCCCCGCCCGACACCGCGCCGCCAGAGCCGCCAAACGCGCTGCCACCTTCGGCGGATAAAACGTCACCACGTTCACCGAATACGGCGCCAGGGTCGTCACGAAATCTCCATTCCCTCCCACGCGCCGCGCCGACCCCATTCCCATTTCCCGCCCGCTCGTCTTCAACCGCGCCGCCTCGTCCTGCGGTATCCCGTAACTCAATACAGGCGCCGCCGGAAAAGCCGCGAACCCGTTCACGTCCAGCGTCACTTTCGCCGTCTCCGTGGGACTCTTGTTGATCAACAACACCGACAACATCCCGTTCGTCCGCTTCGAAGCATACGCCGACACCAGCGACTCATTGCTCGTCGCCCGCACGATCTGGTCGCCGTCGCGCGCGAAATTCCGGAGCAGCTTGATTACCCAATACGTCGGATGCGGATCGTTCACCACCGAGCCCACGCGATCGTCGGCACTCGCGAGCACGCCATAGTCTCCGTAGTTGCGCCAGCCATACAGTGAGTTGCTGAGATTCCCCAGCAGCCGCCCCGCGCTGTCCCGCGGCGGACCATTGTGCAGCGCCCACCACACGAAGCTCTTGAACTCCGTCTGAAGAATCTGCCCGAAGCTGTCCGCGTAGAACAAGCCGTTCACCAGGCTCGTGCTCTGCCGACCCGGCTCCGTCCACACCGAATTGTTCTCCGTCATGTGAATCTCCACGCCGGCGCCCGCGCCGCCGAACGCAGTGTTCACCATTTGCCGGATCGCCGTCGCATCCACCGCCCACGTCCGGTTTGGTTCGTTCATCGTTCCGCCGGTCAGCAACCCCGCGTCGTTCTCTCCGCCCGGCCCATAAGGATAACGGTGAAACACCACGAAATCCGGCACCGCTCCGATCGCCGCCAATCGCGCCAGCACGCGCGTCGTCCACGAATCCTCCTCCGTCGGCACCGCGAGCACCACCACGCCAATCTTGATCGTCGGATCCTCCGCCTTCATCAGCGTCATGAACTTCTTCGCTTCATCCGCATACGTCTCCGGATGGTGCTTCAACGGATGAATGTCCTCCTCCCAGTCCCCGTAGTTCTCGTTGCCGATCTCCCAATACTTGAACCCGTAACCTTTCTCCTTGTTCGAATACCGCACCCAGGCCGCCGCCTGTTCCGGCGTTCCTGAACCGTAATTCGCCGTGATGTAAACCTTCGCCTTCAACGCCAGCGCCACCTGCGCGAAGTCGTCAAAATCATTCGTCCATTCCCAATTGTTCAACGTCCGCGTCCCGCTCACGTAGCTGCGATTCGTTTCCCAATCATACGTATTCGAGGTCGACCCGCCCGGGAATCGCAGCGTCCGCACGTCCGCCGCTTTCAACAGCTCCAGCGTCTCCGGGCTCATCAGCGCATTGTCCCACACCGCCGTGTTCAACCCGATCATCAGATCGTCCACGGTCCGCACCACGTCCGTTGCGTTCACGGTGACGGTCACGTTGTCGATCAACGCAGCCCGATCCCAGGGGCCGCCACTCGGCGAAACCGGGGGCAGCATCGGCTCGGACGGCACTGCCGGTATGGACCACTCAACCGCCGCGCTCGGCGAAGCAGGAGGCAGCGTCGGACTCGTCATCACACCGCGGAATTGCGCTCTCCCCTCTGAACTCGCGCTCAGCGCGCCTAACACAACCGAAACGAAAGCCCACCGCCACGACATTCGCGAGGTATTCATGCGTTCACGACGCATACCTCGCCGATCTCCCCGATCAACCGCGAACTGCGTTCACCGTCACACCGTTACGCCGATCCCGCCGGCCCCGCCCCTTTCATCCCCGTGATGATCCGCGCGCCCCGCTTGTAAGTCAGATACGAATACACCCACTGAAAAAACACCGACAGCCGATTCCGAAACCCGACCAAAAACACCAGGTGCACAAACAGCCACGCCAGCCATGCCGGATATCCGCTGAAGTGCCATTTTCCCAACTGCGCCACCGCTTTCGACCGCCCAATCGTCGCCATCGATCCTTTGTCCCAATACGCAAACGCCTCCCGTTCCGCCCACCCGCGCCGTTTCTCGCGCAGCTCCCGCGCAATCAGCTTCACCGCATGTTCGCCCATCTGAATCGCCGCGGGCGATACCCCCGGCACCTCGACGCCATTTTTGTCCACCAGCGTCACCATGTCGCCGAGCGCAAACACCTCCGGATGTCCCGGCAGACTCAAATCCGGCAGCACCTTCACCTGACCCGCCCGGTTCGTCTCCGCGCCGAGCATCGCCGTCAACGGCGTCGCCGCCACGCCCGCCCCCCAAATCACATTCGCCGCGCGCAGCACTTCACCTCCAGGCAACTCCACTTCGCCGGGACGAATATCCTGCACGCGCGTATTCGTCCGCACTTCGACTCCGAGTCTCTCCAACTGCCGCAGCGCACTCGCCGACAAATCTGCCGGAAAACTCTTCAACACCCGTTCGCCTCCTTCCACGAGAATCACCTTCGCCCGCGTCGGATCGATCCGGTCGAAATCCCGCACCAAAACTGTCCGCGCCAGCTCCGCAAAGGTGCCCGCCAACTCCACTCCCGTCGGCCCGCCACCCACCACCACGATCGTCATCAGCTCCTGACGCCGCTTTTCATCCGGCTCGATCTCCGCCCGCTCAAACGCCAACAGAATCTGCCGCCGAATGCGCAACGCGTCATCCAGCGTCTTCAACCCCGGCGCCACTTTCTCCCACTGATCGTTCCCAAAATAACTCGTCCGCCCACCGGCCGCTAAAACCAAATAATCATACGACAGCTCCTCATCGACCACATACCGGCTCACCCCGCCTCGCACGCGCACTTTCCTCGCCGCCAAATCGATTCCCTCCACCTCCGCCATCAACACTTCAAGATTCTTCTTCCGCCGCACGATCGTCCGCACCGGCTGCGCGATATCCACCGCCGACAATCCTGCCGTCGCCACCTGATACAACAGCGGCTGAAACAGATGGTGATTCTGCCGATCCACCACCGTCACCATCGCCAGCGAACTCGGAAACTTCCGTGCAAACGTCAGCCCGGCGAATCCCGCGCCAACCACCACGATCCGCGGCAGCCGCTCTGTCTCTTTTGCTTCCATGTCGCGCAACAGACCCGCGATCCATCGTTTGGCAACGCCGCCGCCACGACATTCTCCTTTCTTCCGGGTGAATAAGCCTGACTTCCCTTCCTCCGTTCCCTCCGTTGCCTCCTGTTCAATTTTCCATGCACCGCCCGACCAACATCCAACTCATCGGCGAAGAAGTCGCCATCGTCTGGGACGACGGCACCGAATCCTACTTCACGTTCGAGCGCCTTCGCGCCGCCTCGCCGTCGGCCGAAACTCAGGGCGAACGCGACATCCTCGGCAATCAATACGGCGGCGATGGTCCTCGCCGCTTCCCGGGCGTTCGCGTCCTGGGCTGGGAGCAAGTCGGCAACTACGCGCTGCGTTTCGATTTCAGCGACGGCCACCGCACCGGCCTCTACAGCTTCGATTACCTCCGCAGCCTGAAATAATCCGCCGCTCCCTCTCGCTCGGATGGAAGCGCGGCGCCCCACCGCGCATGACCCGACGCCGGGGTCTTCACCTACGCAATCCTGCGTAGCCCTCCGCGCCCGCATTGACCCGCCCGGGCGCTTCGCGTGCAGTCGCTGCGCCATGCTTCGGCTGCCCCCGCTCCGGCTTCTCACCGTCTTCCTGTGCGGTCTTCTTTCTCTGCCCCTCGCGGCCAGCGAACTCGGCCGCTCTCTCACCCGCAACTTCAGCCATCGCGACTTCGCCGCGCCCGGACAAGTCACCGGCGCCACCCAGACGTCCGACGGACGCCTCTACTTCTCCAGCCAGCAAACCCTCCTGGAATTCGACGGCGGCACGTGGTCGCACCATCGCATTCCTTCCGGCTTCGATCTCTCCGTCGCCCGCGATCCCCATACCGATCGACTCTACGTCAGCGCTCACGACCAGGTCGGCTACTTCGAACGCAACGATCGCGCCCAGCTCGCCTATCACTCGCTCCTCGGACACCTGCCCGACCAACTCAAATCCTTCGGCGCATCGCACGGCCTCATCGCGCACGACGACGCTATCTTCTTCGCCACGCAAAACCACGTCCTGCTCTGGCGCGACAACCGCTTCACTCTCCTCGATCTCCCGCCCGGGCGCGCCCGGTCGAAGCTTCTCTCCACAAGCACCGACCTCTTCCTGCATCGGCCCGGCGTCGGCCTCCTCCGTTTCAACGGTTCCGCTTTCGAACCGCTCGTCTCCGACTCCGTCATTCGCGACGCCAACGCTGTCGCGATTTTTCAACTACACGACTCCCTGATCATCGGCGCCGGCTCGTCTGGCCTCTGGCGTTGGCAACATGACACCCTCACTCGCTTCGTCACCGCCGCCGACGCCCTTCTTCAACGCACCCAAATCAGCAGCGGCACTCTTCTTCCCGACGGCCGCTTCGTCATCGGCACCCTCGATCTGGGCGTGATCGCGATTTCCCCCGACGGAGAATCCTTCAATCAATTCTCCCTCGACCAAGGCGTCATCGATCCCGCCGTTCGCTCCGTCTTCCTCGATCGGGACGCCGCTCTCTGGATCGGCACCGATGGCGGCATCACGCGTCTCGACCCCAACGACGGAGTCACAATTTTCGACCGCCACAACGGTCTCCGCCAGCCGATCATCAACGGCATCTGGCGCCACCGCGGACGTCTCTACGTCAGCACCCTCGATGGTCTCCTCCGTCTCACGCCCGCCAATCCTCAAACCGGCCACGCCGCGCGTTTCGAAAAAGTCGAAAGCGTCCTACGCAACGCGCGCGAAATGGCCAGCCACTCCACCGGCCTCCTCATCGGCACGCCGTCCGGTCTGCTGCGTCTCGACGATTCCGATCGCACCGAACTCGTCCTCCCGCTCGATCAACTCGCGCTCCATCCGGTCTGGTCGCAACACGTCCCCGACACGCTTCTCCTCGGCGTTCGCAACGGCCTCGTCATCGCCGAATGGCGCGACCACCGCTTCGAAATCGCCGCCCGCTTCGAAGGTCTCGGCGAAGTTCGCACCATCGCCGAAACCGCCGACGGCACCCTCTGGCTCGGCACACCCAACCGGGGCTATCACCGCGTCCACCGCGCGGCCGGCGCGCCCTGGACCGAAGCCACAGTAACCAGCTACAACGAACAGGAAAACCGCCTCCAAAATCATGGGTGGGTCGAGGTTTTCCCCTCTCCGCTCGGACCGCTCTTCGCCTCCGGCCTCGGCCTGCTCCGCTTCGACGAAAGGTCCGACGCCTTTGTCCCCGACGACCGCTTCCTCATCGATAGCCAACGCTTCGGTTCCGTCCGCCCGATCTTCCCCGCCGCCAACGGCGACCTTTGGGCTCAAGCCACGAACGATTTCTCCGTCACCCAGCGTCCGCTCGGTCGCTTCCGGCCTCGCGCCGATGGCACCTACGAATGGCGCGACGCCCCTCGCCGCCTCTGGGACGTCATCGGGCTCAGCGGCGCCCAGGTCTTGTATTGGGAATCCAACGACGCCGATGGCATCCTCTGGGTCAAAGGCATCGACAGCCTGCTCCGCCTCGACCTCTCCCAACTCCACACCCGCAAAACCAACTGGCAGGTTCTCCTCAAAAACGTGCAACATCACGGCGGCTCCGAATCGATCGGCGACGGCGCTCGCCTCCCGCGTCTCCCGTGGTCGCCTGATCCGATTCGCATCAACTACACGTCTCCCCGTTTCGACTACGGCGCCGATCTCCGCTATCAAACCCGCCTCCTCGGTTTCGACGACCATTGGTCCGAGCCGTCCGCCCGAGAGGAAGCCACGTTCACCAATCTCAGCGGCGGTCCGTTCACGTTCGAAGTCCGCGCCACCGACGCCGAGGGCAACACCAGCGCACCCGCTCGCGTGACGTTCAGCGTTACCCCGCCGCTCCACCGCAGCCTGCCCGCCGTCCTCGCCTACGCGCTGGCCGCCCTCGGCGCCGTTTTCGGTTTCGTGCGCTGGCGCCTTTCCCGCGCCGCCCGCGTGCAGCACCGCCTCGAACAACTCGTCGCCCAACGCACCGCCCAACTCGAAGCCGCCAACAACGCCAAATCCACCTTCCTCGCCAACATGAGCCACGAGCTCCGCACACCGCTGAATGGCGTGATCGGCTACGCTCAAGTGCTCCAAAAATCACCCGATGTCGTCGCGCGCGATCGCGAGCGTCTCCGTATCGTCCAAACCAGCGGCGAGCACCTCCTCCGGATGATCAACGAGGTGCTCGATTTCTCCAAAATCGAAGCCGGCAAACTCGAACTCCGCCCCGCGCCGTTTCATCTCCCGCAACTCCTCCGTGACATCGCCAGCGCCCTCGAACCGCGCGCCGCTCAAAAAAATCTCTCATTCATCCTCAACGCCGACCCGGATCTTCCCACCACCCTCATCGGCGACGCCCAAAAGCTCCGCCAGGTCCTCGACAACCTCCTCAGCAACGCCGTCAAGTTCACTCTCACCGGCCGCGTCGCACTCCAGGTCACGCGCGCCCGCCCGCCCCGCTCTGGGCTCTCAGCTCTAGATTCCCGGCTCCATTTCGCCATCCACGACACCGGCGTCGGCATATCCGAGAAAGATCAAGCCGCCCTCTTCCAACCTTTCCATCAACCCGTCGACGCCCGCCCGCCCGAACCCGGCACCGGCCTCGGCCTCGCCATCGCCAAGCGTCTCGTCGAACTCATGGGCGGCACCCTCGAGCTCGAAAGCGCTCCCGGTTCCGGCAGCACGTTTTCGTTTTCTCTCCCGCTCGAAATTGTTCCCACCGAGGCCGCTCCAGCCGAGTCCACCCCGCGCATCCCCATCGGTTATCTCGGCGAACGCCGCCGCCTTCTCGTCGTCGACGATGTTGCCACAAATCGTTCCGTCCTCGTCGAACTCCTCGCGCCGCTCGGTTTCGAATTCCGCGAAGCCGCCAGCGGCGCCGAAGCCCTCGCTCTCGTTCCGTCATTCGCCCCGCATCTGATCTTCCTCGATCTCCGCATGCCCGGCATGGACGGCTTCGAACTCGCCGCCCGGCTCCGCGCCCTTCCCACAGCTTCCATCCAGCCGCCCAAACTCATCGCGATGTCCGCGTCCGTCCTGTCGTTCAATCGCGATAAAGCACTCGAAGCCGGCTGCGACGACTTTCTCCCGAAACCTTTTCAAGAAACCGATCTCATCTCGAAACTCGCCATGCACCTCCGCCTCGAATGGGGCTACGGCGACACCTCTCACCCTTTCGCCGCGCGGGACTCCAACTCCACCGCCTCTGCCGACGAACTCCGATCACTCCTCGAACTCGCCCGCCGCGGCGAAATCCGCCCGCTCCGCGAACACCTCACCTCGCTCCGTCAACGTCATCCTTCCGACCTTCACTTGGAAGAACTCGAATCCCTCGCCCGCGACTACCAGATGGAGCGTCTCCGAGAAAAACTCTCCGCCCACTTCTAGTCCTCCGCACTGTCCCTCGATTCCCAAGTCACCTTGTCATTCTGAGCGAAGCGAAGAATCCACGTGCCCGCGCGCCGGCGACTTTCGCCCTACGCATCTCTACGTAGTCACTCGCCGCATCGTTGACTGACGCCTCCGCGCCGCGTGTTCTCTCGCGCCATGGTCCCCGGTGCTTCGCTCCCGCTTCGCGTGTCTCCCGCGAAGCGTCGAGTTTTCACCTTCCTCCGCCGCACCGTCCTCGCCTGCGCCGCGCTGCTTCCACTCTCCGGCGTGTTCGCCTTCGACTTCTCGCCTGAAGCCGGCCGTCCCGCTTTCCGCAACTTCCGCCCGACCGAATACCGCGGCCATCCCCAGGTCCACACCGCCGTCCTCCACCGCAACGGTCTCGTTTACTTCGGCTCCGAACAAGGCGCGCTCGAATTCGACGGCACGCGCTGGCGTCATCTTCCCGCCAGCATGCCCGTCGTTTTCCGCCTCGCGAGCGACGAGGCCGGCCGGCTCTGGGCCGCGGGCGCCGACGAACTCGGCTACTACGAGATCAACGCTGACGCCACCTGGCGTTATCATTCGCTCGGTCACTCGCTGCCCGAGTCATTCCAACGCTTCGGCCGCACGCGCGCCCTCGTCGTTCATCGCGGCGCCGTTTATCTTTCTTCCGGCGCCGGCATTCTTCGCTGGCGCGACGGCACTTTCGACTCGTGGCCCACCCTCGGCTCGGGCGAACTGCTTTTTTCTCTGCACGGCGAACTCTACGCCGCCACGGCCACCCAGCTTCCCCGTCGCCTCACCGCCGACAGCTTCGAGCCTCTTCCCGCTCCTCCTCTCGATCTCTCCGAAGCGCTTTCCGTCACAGCGTTGCCCTTGCGCGATGGACGCCTGCTCTGGTGCTGGAGCAACGCCGGGATGCTCACTTTCGATCCGCGCACCAACACATGGGCGCCGTTCTCGTCGCCCGCCGAAGCACTGCTCCGCAACACCCGCGTTCACTCCAGTCTCGCCCTGCCCGACGGCACCCTCGTCCTCGGCACGTCCGTCCGCGGCGCCGTGCTGCTCTCGCAGGATGGTCAACACGTCCGGCACTTCGCCCGCGCTCACGGCCTCGCCGACAACGCCGTGCTCAGCATGATGCTCGATCGCGAGGGCGGACTGTGGCTCGGCTTCAACTCCGGCGCCGCCCGTCTCGAGATCAACTCGCCGCTCACGATCTACGACGCCGCCAACGGGCTCGCTCCCGGCACCGTCGATATCTGGGGCCGCCACGAGGGTCGTCTCTATGCCGGCGCCTTCGACGGCTTGTATCGGCTCGAGCCCGCCGACAACGCCACCGCCCGGTCCGCTCGCTTCGTCCAGATCAACAACACCATTCGCAGCGTCTTCGGCATCGAATCGATCGACGGCGAGCTTCTGATCTTCGGCCACCACGGGGTGTATCGACAAAACCCCGACAACACCTCCACGCGCCTCGTTCACCTTCCGGTCAACGGCGTCTACTGCGTCGTCCGTTCCAAGTTCGTTCCCAACCGCCTCTACCTCGGCGGCTACGTCGGGCTCACCGCCATCGAAAAACAAGCGGGCGAATGGAAAATCGTCCACGAGCAACTCGACCTCGGCGATGCCCACACGGGCCTCGAAGACACCAACGGCGATGTCTGGCTCGGCACATATTCGCGCGGCTTCTGGCGCCTGCCCGCCGCTCACAAAATCGAAGACTGGGCTGCCGCGTCCACCACCTACGAAAATTATCACAAGTCCCACGGTCTTCCTTCCCACTACGCGTGGACCACCGTCTATCCCACGCCCGCCGGCGCGCGTTTCTTCACCCCCGCAGGCAATCGCCAGTTTCTGCCCGACGAAAAACGCTTCGCTCCCGACGAGCGTTTTAACATCGCTGGCCGGCCGCCGGTATCGATGTATCCGGAAATCACGACGGCCACCGGCGACACCTGGACCACCGTCTATGCCGAGTCCACGATCGCCGCCGCCCACCCATTCGGTCGCTTCACGCCCGATTCCGCCGGCACACCCGTCTGGCAGGGCGCGCCCGCCTCCGTTATTCGCGAAGTGGGTTTCGCCGGCGTCGCCGTTGCCCACCTCGAGCAAGCCCCTTCTGGCGAAGTCCTCTGGGCGCGCGGCTACGACAACATGATCCGCCTCGATCTCTCGCGCCCGCTCCCGCCGCCTTCCCGCTGGGCCGCGCTCGTGCGTTCAATCGGCACCGAGGGCCGCGAGATCGTCGAAGCCCCCCAGGACGGTCCGATCGCATTCAGTTTCTCCAAAGATCCCATCTCGTTCCGCCTCGCCGCCCCGCGCTACGGAGCGCTCGACAACATCCTTTTCCAATCCCGTCTCCTCGGCTTCAGCGACAAATGGTCCGAGCCTTCGCCTCTCGCCGAGGTGAGTTTCACGAATCTCGAGGGCGGCCCATTCACCCTCGAAGCCCGCGCCATCGACGTCGAAGGCAGCGTCAGCGAGGTCGCCCGGCTCACTTTCCGCGTCGCACCGCCGTGGCAGCGCACCGTTTGGGCCTACGGAGTTTACGCCGTGCTTCTCGCCGGTGCCGTCACTGGCCTGGTTCGCTGGCGGGTCCGCAAGGTCGAACGCGAACGCCATCGCCTCGAGGGCGTCGTCGCCGAGCGCACCGCCGAACTCCAAACCGCGAAGGAACTCGCCGACGAAGCCAACCGCGCCAAAAGCACCTTCCTGGCCAATATGAGCCACGAGCTTCGCACGCCGCTCAACGGCGTCATCGGCTACGCTCAAGTCCTCCAAAAATCGCCCGACATCGTCGCCCGCGATCGCGAGCGTCTTCGCATCGTTCAAACCAGCGGCGAACACCTCCTCCGCATGATCAACGAGGTGCTCGATTTTTCCAAAATCGAAGCGGGCAAACTCGAACTCCGCCCCGCTCCGTTTCACCTCCCGCAGCTGCTCAACGACATCGCCACCGCCTTCGAAACGCGGGCCGTCCAAAAAGAACTTTCCTTCGCGCTCGATGCCGAATCCGACCTGCCGTCCATCCTCGTCGGCGATGCCCAAAAACTCCGCCAGGTCCTCGACAATCTCCTCAGCAACGCCGTCAAGTTCACCACTGCCGGCCAAATCGTCCTCCACGTCACCCGCGCCACACTGTCCAGCTCCAAGCTGCACTTTGCCATCCACGACACTGGCGTCGGCATCTCCGAAAAAGATCAAGCCGCCCTCTTCCAACCTTTCCATCAACCCGTCGATGGCCGCCCGGCCGAACCCGGCACCGGCCTCGGTCTCGCCATCGCCAAACGGCTCGTCGAACTCATGGGCGGTCATCTCACGGTCGAAAGCGCGCCCGGCGTCGGCAGCACGTTTTCCTTCAGCATTCCACTCGAAGAACTCTCCTCCGATACGCCCGCGCCCGAAACCACCCGCGCCGCTCCCGTCGGATACCGCGGCGAACGCCGCCGCCTGCTCATCGTCGATGACGTCGCGATCAATCGCTCCGTCCTCGTCGAACTGCTGGCTCCGCTCGGTTTCGACCTTCGCGAAGCCGCCAGCGGCCCTGCCGCCCTAGCGATGGCCGCCGAGTTCCGTCCCGATCTCGTTTTCCTCGATCTCCGAATGCCCGGCATGAGCGGACTGGAGGTCGCCACGCGTCTGCGGCCGTCGCCCGCGAAGCGCACGCCCATCCTCATTGCGATGTCCGCATCCGTTTTGTCCTTTAACCGCGACAAGGCTCTGGAAGCCGGCTGCGACGATTTCCTTCCCAAACCATTTCGCGAAACCGACCTCACCGCTAAACTCGCGCTCCATCTCGGACTCTCCTGGCGTTACGGCGACAGCGCGCACCCTTTCCCTCCCGCCGCACCCTCGCTCGCCCCCGCGGAAGAGCTTTCCTCGCTCCTCGAAACCGCCAAACGCGGCGAAATCCGCCACCTCCGCGAACAACTCGCCGCGCTGCGCGAACGCCATCCGCACGATCATCGCCTCGCCGATCTCGAAGCGCTCGCCCGCGGCTACCAAATGGAGCGCATCCGCGCGCAGCTCTCGCTCATCCTCAACGCCGCCAGCCGTTCATGAATCCAGCCAAAGTCCTCGTGGTCGACGACACCCCCGCCAACGTCTCCCTCATGCTCGATGCGCTCACCGAGGCCGGCTACGAACTCCTCGTCGCCGAAAACGGCCGCAGCGCCCTCCAGCTCCTCGAGCACAATCAGCCTGATCTCATCCTGCTCGATCTCATCATGCCCGGGCTCGACGGCTTCGCGACGTGCGAACGCCTGAAAAAGCATCCCGACTGGCGCGAGATCCCCGTGCTCATCATGACCGCGCGCGACGAGCCCGAGGAAAAAGTCCGCGCCTTCAACTGCGGCGCCGTCGATTACATCACGAAACCCGTTTATCCTCCCGAGGTCCTCGCCCGCGTCGCCGCTCATCTTCAGATTCGGACGCTGCAACGCTCCCTCGCCGACGAACTCGAGATGCGCATCGAGGCCGAACAACAACTCAAACAATCCCTCGACCGCGCCGTCGTGCTCGTCGATCGCGAGCAACACATCGTCTTCAGCACTCACCTCGCCGACGCCCTGCTCCACAAACATTTCCCCGCCTACGCCGGCGGTGTGCTTCCCGGTGGCTGCTTTTCCGAAACCTCGCCTTTCGTGGCGCGCCGCTTCTCGGAGCCGGGCTGTGACGATCTCGTGATGTTCGTGATCGAAGAAAAAGGCGAGCCGCTCGGACCTGCCACCTTGCTCACTCTCGGCCTCACCCCGCGCGAAGCCGAGGTGTTGTTCTGGATCGCCCAGGGCAAAGGCAATCCCGACATCGCCGCGATCCTCGGTGCCAGTGTTCGCACCGTGCATAAGCACGTCGAAAATATCTTCCGCAAACTCGGCTGCGAGACTCGCTCCGCCGCCGCCCTCGCCGCTGCCGACGCTCTCCGGCGACGTTAACGCCGCGCGTCCTTCCGATAGAGTCGCGGTGCCCGCCGCGCTTCTCCCCCTACGCACGCATGCGTATATCCTGCATTGCGGTCCGCTGATAAGCTGACTGCGCATGCACTCCCGCTTCCTGCTGCTTCTTTTCTCATTCGCGGCCTTCACGCCGCTCTCCGCTCAAACGTGGAGCCAATCGGCAACTCAATTTCCCGTCGGACTAAACGGCCTCACCCCTTCCGTCGCCTTCGGTAATGGCACCTTTGTCGCCGCCGGCGTCAAAGCCGCCTCCGATGGTTCTATCTTCGTTTACACCAGCACCGACGGCTCGAACTGGACCGAACGCCCCATCACGCTCACCGGTTTCACGCTGCTCGGGGTCGGTAAAGTTCGCTTCATCAACGAGCGTTTCGTCGTCTTCGGCTCCGGCTGGTTCGGCGGTTTCCCGCGCGGCTACACCGCGACGAGCACCGACGGCATCACGTGGTCCGTCAACAACAACTCCGGCGCCATCAACGCGCTTCACTTCTCCGGCGGAAACGGCACCTACGTCATCACTGCCGGCACCTTGATGGCCACTTCCACCGACCACGGCCTTACTTGGACCGGAACGTCGGCACCCGGTGGCGGCACGTTCAACGCCGGCTGGGGCGACAACGCTTACTCGAACGGCCGCTGGTATATGACCGGTGAGGGCCTCTCCCCGAAATGGTGGACCAGCACCGACGGCGTCAACTGGACCGAAACCACCGCCGCCGGCACCGGCGGAGCCCGAATCGAAGCAGGCAACGGCATTTTCATTCGGCACGTCGGCTCTTATCGCCGCAGCACCGACGGCACAACGTTCACCGAGATCTCGCCTGCTCCGCTCGATAACGGCGTCAATCGCAACCTCGTGTTCTTCGGCGGCCGTTTTCTTTTCGAACGGCTCGTCTTCAGCGGCATCACGCCGACGGTCCAATTCCTCGCTTCGACCGACGGTCTCACGTTTTCGAACTTTGGCACGGCGCCGGTGAGCACCTTCGGCCTGACCGACGCCGCTCAAGGAAACGACGTCATGGTCACCGTTGGTCACAACAGCGCCACCGGCCCCAACGCCCGCGCCTTGGTCCTCTACAGCGCCGCAGTCGGCGGCGGCAACGATCCCGATCCGCAACCGACGCTCGCTTCCATCACCGCGCAGCCGCAGTCGCAAACCGTCGCGGCGGGCGGAAGCGTCGCGTTCTCGGTTACGGCCAGCGGCACCAACATCACGTATCAATGGAAGCGCAACGGTCAGGTGATCACGGGTGCCACCAGCGCCACGTTCAGCCTCACCAATGTCCAATCGTCTCACGCCGGCTCCTACACCGTCGACATCACCAACGCCGCTGGAACGGTCACCAGCAATTCCGTCACGCTCACTCTGCTCACGCCTTCCAGCTACGGCCGGCTCTCGGCCATCTCAATTCGCGCGTTCGTCGGCCAGGGCGATGACGTTCTCATCGCTGGTTTCGCCACCGGCGGCGGCAACGGCTCGCTACCGCTCCTCGTTCGTGGCGTCGGCCCCACCCTCGCGAACCTCGGAGTTCCGGGCAACCAAACGCTCCAGGATCCTCAACTCTCGGTCATTCGCATCGGCCAGTCGACCGCTGCCGCCACCAACGATGATTGGGCGGGCGACAATGGCGTCCTTACCGCCGCCGCATCGCTCGGCGCCCAACCGCTCGCCTCCAACACGAGCGCCGACGCCGCTGTCCACCTCACCAATCTTCCCGCCGGCCCCTACACCGCCGTCGTCAGCGGAAAGAACAACACCACCGGCATCGCGCTCGTGGAGGTGTATGCGGGCAGCGATGCCGCTGACGCCCCGCGCCTGCTCGCCATCTCCGGTCGCTCCACCGTCGGCGGCGGCAACGATGTCCTCATCGCCGGCTTCGTCGTCACGCAAGCCTCCACCCGCGTCCTCGTTCGTGGCGCCGGCCCGGTGCTCACCAGCGTCCCCTCGCGCCTCGCCGATCCGCGCATTGCACTTCACCGCCACGGCGTTTCCGAACCCATCGCCACCAACGACGACTGGGGCTCCGCCTCCAACGCCAGCGAGGTCGCCTCCCTCGCCGCGCAAGTCGGCGCACAGCCATTCGGCGCCGATTCGAAAGACGCCGCGCTCCTCGTCACGCTCGACCCCGGCGTTTACACCGTCGTGGTATCTGGCGCCGGCAACAGCTCCGGCGTCGCCCTCGCGGAAGTTTACGAAGTCCCGTAACGTCCTCTGCACCTCTGGAAGCGCGATGACCGCACCGCGCTTCCTCCGCCTCCCCGCCAGCTCCTGCTCCAACGAACAGAAAACCCCGCTCCCGTTGTTCTCGGGGGGCGGGGTTTCTTTTTGGCGGCGGGTGGTCGCCGTTGTTTTATCAGGGCGCCACGCCGCTATCTGCGGCGGGGGCCTTTTGTTGAAATACCAGCTTGTCGCCTTCGCGATCGACGATGCACGGCTCCCCGTCCTTCACGTCGCCGCGCAAAAGCGCTTCGGCCAAAGGATCCTCGAGGTAGTGCTCGACCGCACGACGCAGCGGACGCGCGCCATACTTCTCGTCGTAGCCTTTCTCGATGAGCAGTTGCTTCGACTCGGGCGTGAACTCGAGCGTGATTTTCCGCTCGGCCAGACGCTTCGCGAAATTCGCCGTTTCGAGTTCGACGATCTTGACGAGATCTTCCTTCCCCAGCGGGCGGAAGAAGATGATGTCCGAGATACGATTCAGGAACTCCGGCTTGAAGATGCGCTTCGCTTCTTCGAGCACCTTTTCCTTCATCTTCTCGGCATCGTTCGCCGCTCCCTGCCCGATCGCACCGAAGCCCATCGAGGTCTGACGCTGCAAGAGCTGCGCCCCCACGTTCGAGGTCATGATGATGATCGTATTGCGGAAATCGACCGTGCGACCGAGCGAGTCGGTCAGACGTCCGTCCTCCAAAATCTGCAGGAGAATCTGCACGACGTCCGGATGTGCTTTCTCAACTTCGTCGAAGAGCACCACCGAATAAGGCCGGCGACGCACCGCTTCGGTGAGCTGCCCGCCCTCGTCGTAGCCGACGTAGCCCGGAGGCGATCCGACCAGCCGCGAGACCGCGAACTTCTCCATGTATTCGGACATGTCGATTTGGATCAACGCGTCCTGATTGCCGAACATCTGCGCCGCGAGCTGCTTCGCGAGCATCGTTTTGCCAACGCCCGTGGGGCCCACGAACATGAACGACCCGATCGGCCGACGCGGATCCTTGAGGTCCGCGCGCGAACGGCGCAACGCGCGAGCGATCGCGACGGAGGCCTGATCCTGGCCGATGACCGCCTTCTGCAGCTCCTTCTCCATCGAAAGCAGCTTCTCGCCGTCCTTCTTTTCCATGCGGCTGAGCGGAATGCCGGTCCAGTCGGCGACAACCTGCATCATCAGGTCCTCGTCGATGGTCACGCGCTTCTCTTCGCGCGCCTTCTTCCACTCTTCCGTGATTTGGTCCTGCTTCACGCGCAGCTGCTTCTCCTGGTCGCGATAACGCGCGGCCTCTTCGAAGTGCTGCTCGCTTATGGCTTTTTCCTTCAGCGCGCAGACGCGCTCGATTTCCTTCGTCAGGTTCTCGACATCCGGCGGACGGCTCAATGCGCCGATGCGCGCCCGCGAGCCCGCCTCGTCCATCACGTCGATCGCCTTGTCAGGCAAGAAACGTCCCGTGATGTAACGATCCGACAGCTTCGCCGCCGCTTCGATCGATTTGTCCGTGAAGACCGCCTTGTGGTGATCTTCATACTTCGAGCGAATCCCTTTCAGGATCAGCACGGTGTCCTCGACGGACGGAGCTTCGACCTTCACGGATTGGAAACGACGATCGAGCGCCGAATCCTTTTCGATATACTTGCGGTATTCGTTCAGCGTGGTCGCTCCGACGCACTGCAGCTCACCGCGCGAAAGCGCGGGCTTGAAGATGTTCGACGCGTCCATCGCGCCTTCCGCAGCACCGGCTCCGACGATCGTGTGCAGTTCGTCAATGAACAGGATGATATTCTTGGCCCGCTTGATCTCGTCCATCACCGCCTTGATGCGCTCTTCGAATTGACCGCGGTATTTCGTGCCCGCGACCATGAGAGCGAGGTCCAGCGTGATGACCTTTTTTTCGAGCAGAATCTCCGGAACGGCGCCGCTCGCGATTTCTTGAGCGAGTCCTTCGACGATCGCCGTCTTGCCCACGCCCGCTTCGCCGATGAGCACGGGATTGTTCTTGGTGCGCCGGCAGAGGATTTGGATGACGCGGCGAATCTCGTTCTTACGGCCAACGACCGGGTCCATCTCGCCCTTGCGCGCGAGTTCCGTGAGATCGCGTCCGAACGCCTTGAGCGCCGGCGTCTTCACTTCCTTCTTATCCTCGGCGCCACCACCGCGCTGCGGCGTGCCCGCGGTCGCTTCCTCGCCCGGAACGTCGCCGCTCTGGCTGCTGGAGAACTGCGGATCGAGTTCACGGAGGATTTCGTTGCGCGTGCGTTCGATGTCGATGTCGAGCGACTTCAACACCCGTGCCGCCACACCTTCACCTTCGCGGAGCAAGCCGAGCAGGATATGCTCGGTGCCGACATAGGAATGGTTGAGCGTCTTCGCCTCCTTGCCTGCGAGGGCGAGGACTTTTTTGACGCGTGGCGTGTAAGGAATGCTGCCCTGGGTCTTGGTTTCCTGCCCGGTGCCGACCTGCTTTTCGACGGCAGAACGGACGGTCTCGAGGTCCAGCCCCATTTTCTGCAAGACGCTGACCGCCACCCCCTGGCCGAGTTTGATCAACCCGAGCAGGATGTGCTCCGTGCCCACGTAATTGTGGTGAAAACGGTCCGCCTCCTTGCGTGCCAGCGCGAGCACTTGCTGCGCGCGCGGCGTGAAGTTGTTCATGGGTTCTTGGGACATGTGTTGTTTATTAAAGGGTTAATTCGACCCGTCGGCGGTGAAAGTAAAGTTGGGCTGCGGAAAAGTCGCAAACTCCGCCCGCAAACGTCCGGCCCGCAACAGGTCGCGTTGTCCCGGCTCAAACTCGCCTTTCTGGGCGTGCTGGAGGTGTCCGGGTTGTGCTTCGATAAAAAGCCGGTCGATCTTCGCTCGGTTCTCCTCGGGGAAAACCTTCAAGTCCGTGCCGAGCCGCAACAGCGAGAGCAGGTTCATCGCTTCGCTGGAACTAAGGACGTGGCTGTTTTGCAAGATCCCGTAGGCGCGTCCAATCTTGTCGAACAGCTTGCCCGGGTCCGCTTCCAGCAACCGCTGCCGCGCATTCAGCTCATGCTCGATGATCGAGGTCAGCACGCTGCCCAGCCGTTTGATGATCTCGTCTTCGGACTCGCCGAGCGTCGTCTGATTCGAAATCTGGAAAATGCTTCCGCTCGCATCCGAGCCTTCGCCGAACAAACCGCGGACCACCATGCCCAGCTGGTTCACCGCGCGCACGACCTTCTCCATTTGATTGGCAATCACGAGCGCCGGCAGGTGCATCATCGCCGACGCGCGCATGCCCGTGCCCAGATTCGTCGGACAAGCCGTCAGATACCCCAGCTTCGGCGAAAACGCGTAATCGAGCTGATCCTCGATCGCCGAATCCAGTTCGTTGATCGAGTTCCACGCCTTCTTCAGCTGAAAGCCCGCGCGCAACACCTGAATGCGCAGATGATCCTCTTCGTTGATCATCACCGAAAAACACTGATCCTTGCTGATCACCACGCCCGAGCCGGTCTTCGCGCCGCTCAACTCGCGACTGATCAGATGCCGCTCCACGAGGATCTGCTTCTCCAGCTCGCTCAACTCGTCGACCGCGACGCTCAATCCGCGCTTCATCGGCGACGTCGTCACCACCGCTTCACGGCAGGTGCCAAGAATCTCGCCGCGCTTCCCCGCCTTCGCCCATCCGGGGAAAGGGGTGCCCGCGAGATTTCGCGCGAGACGTATCCGCGTCATCAGCACAACGGCTGTCTTGCTGCTGGCCGAATCGGTCAGTTCGGAAGACGAGTCGATGAGCGAGGCGATCGTCATGGGCTTAACGCGTCGGCTTTTGCCCAAAGGTCTGTTTGACTTGGTTGATTTCATCGCGGCATCGCGCGGCGTCCTCATAACGCTCCGATTTGATCGCAGCGGTGAGGTCGAGTTCGAGTTTTGAAAGTCTTTCGTGAAGAGTTTTACGAGCGAGCGCCTTTTGCGGAACCTTGCCCGTGTGAGACGTGCCCTTGTGCATGCTGTCGAGCATCGGTTCGACCATGCTCGTGAAGGTCTCATAGCAAGCCGGACACCCGAAGCGTCCGTGTTTCTTGAAGTCGCCCGGAGCAAAGCCGCACTGCTCACAACGCACGCCCGAAAGCGTGGTCGACTCGGGATTCAGCGATGCCTTCAACAAGAGATCCGCCAAAGAAAACCCGCTCGGATCCGTCACGCCTTTGGCCTGCGCGCATTCTTCGCAGAGGTCCACCTTGTGAACCTTGTTGTTCACGATCTGCGTGAGGTGAACCGTCGCAGGTTTTGAACAGAGATCGCACTTGAGTGGGTTGGCCATTTTTCAGTCGGAAGTTGTCTTGCACCAACCATGCCATGCCCTCCGTCGCTGGCAAGTGCCGGGCGAACTCTCGATCGTCCTTTTTTCCGCGCGACGCACTTGCACACAAGGTGCGCGTTTCGACGCACCCGTGACGCATCGAGCGTCTCGAGTTCACGGAGGCGCGGTGACGTCCGCGACTCCATGCGCGTTCTTTAGATCCGTGTTCCTTCAGTCAGCACGCGCCGACGAAACGACGCCAGCACCCGCTGCGTGATCGGCCCGGGCTTGCCCGCGCCAATCTCGCGGCCGTCGAGCTTCACCACCGGAATCACCTCGGCGCCCGTGCCCGTGAGGAAACACTCGTCCGCACACCACACGTCGTAGCGGGTCATGTTCGCCTCGCGAATCGGAATCTCGAGCTCCTTCGCCACATCGAAAATCGTCCCACGCGTCACGCCTTTCAACGCCCCTTGCGAAGCCGCCGGCGTCACGATCTCGCCTTTATGCACGATGAACACGTTGTCCGCCGTGCATTCCGCCACGTAACCTTGATCGTTCAACATGATCGCCTCGAGCGCGCCGAACTGCTTCGCCTCGATCTTGCCAAGGATGTTGTTCAGATAATTCAGCGACTTCACCGTCGGCGGCAGCGCCGCCGGATTGATGCGACGCGTCGGCACCGTCACAATGCTGAGCCCGTTGTCGTAATGCTCCTGCGGATAAAGTGAGATCTTGCTCGCGATAATGAACAGCGACGGCTTCGGACAAAGCCACGGCGCCAACCCGAGATCGCCCACACCGCGCGTCACCACGAGACGGATATAAGCATCCTTGAGATTATTCTGCCGGCAGGTTTCGCACGTCGCCTCCGCCAGCTCCGCCCGCGTGAGCGGTATATTCAACAGGATCGCTTTCGCCGAATACTCGAGTCGCTCGAGATGCTCATCGAGTCGGAAGACATTTCCACCATACAGGCGGATGCCCTCGAAAACCCCGTCGCCATAAAGGAGTCCGTGATCGAACACGGAAATCTTCGCGTCGGCGGCGTCGACGAATTGGCCATCGAGGTAAATCTTCATAGCTCCCGTCAACGTAGTTGCTCGCGGAAAGTTTTGTCCAGCTCCCACCCGGGAGTTTCTGCTTGTGCCTTGCATTTTTAACCCCGACTGTCCGCGCGTCCCAGCTTCCCCCATGCGCAACTCTCCTCGTCGTTCGACGTGCGCGGCTTTCACGCTCATCGAACTGCTGACTGTGATCGCGATCATCGGCATCCTCGCCGCGATCTTCATTCCCACCATCGGCGCCGTGCGTGAAAAAGCCCAGCGCGCGGTCGACGCTTCCAACCTCCGCGAGATCCACAAAGCCGCCCTGATCTACGCCGGCGATCATCACGACCGCCTCCCCGATCCCGCCGCCCTCGCTTCGCTCGTCTCGGGCGGCAGCCCCGTCCATCGCTGGCCCGGCATCCTGGCGAAAAACAACATTCTTTCCGACCCTTCTTTCTACATCGCCAAAAACGACCCGCTGTTCAACGGCACCTTCCCCGCGTCCATCCTCAATCCCGACGACGCCACCCGCCGCCAACTCGCCAACGACTTCACCACCGCTCCACTTTCCTGGGAATTCGTCGGCGGTGTCCGCATGAGCGACCCGCCCACCACCCCAATCGCCTTCACCCGCGGCCTTCAACCCAACGGCTCCTGGCACATCAACAGCGGCGTCTATAAAGATACAGGCGGCTTCGTCGTTTTCCTCGGCGGCAACGTCCAATTCTACAACTCCACGGTCGACGTCTTCACCTCTCCGACCACGGGCCGCAAAGTCACCGACATCCGCCAAGCCATCCCCGCCTCGGCCCGCATCTACGCCACCCAAATCTCCACCGGCCCAACCATCGGCAGCTCCAACGGCACGCCCGCCCAACCCGACAACTAGCCGCCCCACGGCCACCGCGGTTCGCTCCACTCCCCTCCGAACCAACACCCCACGTCGCCTGTCCCTCTCCGCCCGGTCGCATCCGCGCCGGGCCTTTTTATTGCTCTTCCCCTGCCGCTTCCACTTTCCCAATCTCGCCGACCCGCATGACGCCCGTCGCCACGCCTTCCACCGCTCCCACTTACGTAATCGGACACAAAAATCCCGATGCCGACTCCATCTGCTCGGCCATCGCCTACGCCGCCTTCAAGGAAGCCCGCGGCGAACGCGGCTACATCGCAGCCCGCTGCGGCAATTCCAACGTCCGCATCGACACCATCCTTTCCCGTTTCCGCCAGCCGCTGCCGCTTTACCTCAGCGATGTCAGCCCGCGCGTTCGCGACCTCATGGTCAAGGACGTCATCGCCCTCAACGAAAACGCCACCTGCGCCGAGGCCCTTGCCGTCTTCGATCGCCACGACATCCGCGTTGTCCCGGTCACGTCCGACAACCGCGAAATCGTCGGCACCATTTCCCTTTCGACCCTCGGCGGCGTTTTCATTCCGCGCCTGAGCGAACCGCGCCTCCTCCGCCTCGTTCGCACCTCGCTCGCCAACATCGCCCGCACCCTCGAAGGCCGCGCGCTCCACCTCGTGGACGAATCCTCGATCCAGGAGCTCTATGTTCGCCTCGGCACCATGGACATCAGCTCCTTCTGGAGCATCTCCATCCGCGAAAACATCCCCGCCGCCCAATCGATCATCATCGTCGGCGATCGCGCCGACATCCAACAGCGCGCCATCGAGATCGGCGTTCGCGCCCTCGTCATCACCAGCAACATCGACATCGACGCCAACATCCTCGATCTCGCGCGCGAAAAAGGCACCAGCATCATCATCAGTCCCTACGACTCCGCCACCACGTCGTGGATCGTTCGCACCGCCTCCACGCTCGAGCGCGTCGTCGACACGGAGTTTGCCACCGTCGACGCGGACACGCGCATCGCCGACGTTCGCAAAAAATTCTCCGCCAACCAACCTCACGCGCTCCTCGTCACCACCGACGACGGCAAGCTCGAGGGCATCCTGACCAAGACCGACCTTCTCCGCCCCACCCAAACCCGGCTCGTCCTCGTCGATCATAACGAGATGTCCCAAGCCGTGACCGGCGCCGAGGAAGTCACCATCGCCGAAATCCTCGATCACCACCGCCTCGGCGCCATCAACACCCAGCAGCCGATCCTCTTCATCAACGAACCCGTCGGCTCCACCTGCACCATTATCGCCGACCTTTTCCGTCGCGAAAACATCCTCCCGTCACCCGAGATCGCGGGCATCATGATGTCCGGCCTGATCTCCGACACCCTTCACCTCAACGGCCCCACCACCACGCGCAAAGACGCCATCCTGCTCGCGTGGCTCGCCGAAATCGCCGGCGTCAACTCCAAGAAACTCGCCGACGAAATCTTCAATTCCGGCTCCGTCATCCTCGCCAATCCTCCCGAGTCCGTCGTCCGCTCCGACTACAAAATCTACGAAGAGGAAGGCGTCCGCTTCTCCGTCTCCCAAGTCGAGGAACTCGGCTTCGGCAACTTCTGGCAAAACGCCAAACCCATCGCCGCCGCCCTCCAAGGTCTCCGCGACGAGGAACGCCTCGCTTTCGCCGCCCTGCTCGTCACCGACATCAACACGCAAAACTCGCTCCTTCTCGTCAAAGGCGACGCGGGCTTCATCGATCGCATCTCTTACGCCCACGTCGAGAAGGACGAAATTTTCGACCTGCCCGGCGTCGTCAGCCGCAAGAAGCAGCTCATTCCGTATCTCACCAGCGTCCTCCGCGAAATGGCCGCCGACGGCACGTCCCCGTCCGCTCCCGCCTCCCAGCCTCCTTTCCGTAAAAAACGGAAATAATTAACACCCGAAGTCTCGTCGGGTCGATCGCGCCGCTCCCGCTCGTTCGCGCACTGCGCGCGAAAACCAATCGTTGCGCCCACCCGCTGCGCACCTCAGTTTCACCGTTCACTCTTTTCGATCATGTCCGCCGACGCCGCGTCCAACGCTCCTTCCGCCCCGCCCGCACCCAGCGATTTCATTCGTGACATCGTTGCCGCCCACGTCGCCGAACAACGCTACCCCAAGATCGTCACCCGCTTTCCACCCGAGCCCAACGGCTACCTCCACATCGGCCACGCCAAGTCCATCTGCCTCAACTTCGGCATCGCCCGCGAAAACAACGGCCAGTGCAACCTCCGCATGGACGACACCAACCCGACGAAGGAAGACGTCGAGTATGTCGAATCCATCACCAACGACGTCCACTGGCTGATCGACGGCTGGGCCGATCACACCCTCGGCTTCAAACCCAAGGGCGCCACGCCCACCAAGCAGCTCGTCAACGGCCGCGAGGACTACCACCTCGCCCCCGTCCCCCTCTCAAATCTCAAATCCGAGATTTCAAATGCCGCGAACGCGGCCCTGGCCGAGCCTTTCCACGCCAGCGACTACTTCGAACAACTCTACAGCTACGCGCTCGAACTCATCCGCCGCGGCAAAGCCTACGTCGACGATCTCAGCCCGGAAGAAACCGACGCCTACCGCGGCTCCCCCGACAAACCCGGCCGCGACTCCCCTTTCCGCACGCGTTCCGTCGAGGAAAACCTCGACCTCTTTCAACGCATGCGTGCCGGCGAATTCCCCAACGGCGCCCGCTCCCTTCGCGCCAAAATCGACATGGCGTCGCCCAACATCTGGCTGCGCGACCCGCTCCTCTATCGCATCCGCCACACGCCGCACCATCACGCCGGCGACAAATGGTGCATCTACCCGCTCTACGATTTCGCCCACTGTCTCTCCGACTACATCGAGGGTGTCACCCACTCCGTCTGCACGCTCGAGTTCGAAGTCCATCGCCCGCTCTACGAGTGGATCCTCGAATCCCTCGACCTCCCGCGCCCGCTCCCGCGCCAATACGAATTCGCGAAACTCATCCCCACCTACATGATCGTCTCGAAGCGCCGGCTCATCCAGCTGGTCAACGAGAAGATCGTCGCGGGTTGGGACGATCCCCGCCTTCCAACCCTCTCTGGCCTCCGCCGCCGCGGCATCCCCGCCAGCGCCCTGCGCAAATTCGTCATGAGCCTCGGCGTCACGAAATACGAGAGCTCCACCGACATCGCCCTCTTCGAACACGCGATCCGCGAGGAGCTCAACGCCACCTCCGCGCGTCGTCTCGCCGTCCTCAAACCCATCAAGGTCGTCCTCACCAACATCCCCGCCGGCGAAACGATCGAGTGCGACGCCACCAATAACCCCCAGGACCCAAACCCCACCACGCGCAAAGTCGCCCTCACGCGCGAGGTGTTCATCGAATCCGACGACTTCGCCGAAATCCCGCCGCCGAAATACTTCCGTCTCAAACCCGGCGGCGAGGTCCGCCTCAAATACGCCTGCATCATCAAGCTCGACGAAATCGTCAAAGACAGCTCCGGCGCCCTCGTCGAACTCCGCTGCACCGCCGATCTCTCCACCCGCGCCGGCGAGCCCAACGCCACCCGCAAGGTCAAAGGCACCATCCACTGGGTCAGCGCCACGACTTGCATCGACGCCGAGGTCCGCCTCTACGACCGCCTTTTCACCGTTCCCGAACCCGGCGCGACCGAAGACTTCCTCCAGCACGTCAACCCGAACTCCCTCGAGATTGTCACCGCCAAACTCGAATCCTCCCTCGCGTCGACCACTCCCGCCGACCGCTTCCAATTCGAACGCCTCGGCTACTTCGCCCTCGATCCCGACTCCCAGATCAACTCCAAGCTCATCTTCAACCGCACCATCACGCTAAAAGACACTTGGTCGAAATGATTCTTTAATCACAGAGACACAGAGAATCCTCCGATTCATCTCTGTGCCTTCGTGCCTCTGTGGTTCAACTCCAGCCAAAAGCATGGACTTTTCCCTCACCCCCGAAGAACTCCGCGTCCTCGGCTCGCTCGTCGAAAAATCCGTCACGACGCCCGACAACTACCCCCTTTCGCTCAACGCGCTCGTCAGCGCCTGCAACCAGCTCACCGCTCGCGATCCCGTCGTTTCCTACTCGGAGCAAACCGTCTCCACCGCCCTCGACGGTCTCCGCGACAAACGTCTCGCCACGCTCTATCACGGCGCCGATTCCCGCGTCGCCCGCTACAAGCACACGCTCCCCGACCGCTTCGTTCTCACGCCCGCCGAACTCGCCGTCCTCTGCGTTCTGATGCTTCGCGGCCCCCAAACCGCCGGCGAACTCCGCACCCGCACCGAGCGTCTCTATCTTTTCGATACGCTCGCCGAAACCGAGCAAACCCTCGAGTCGCTCGTCTCCTACACGCCTGAGCCGCTCGTCACGAAGCTCCCGCGCCAGCCCGGCACGAAGGAATCGCGCTTCGCCCAACTCCTCTCCCCTCCGCCCACCCCCGCGGCCGAAGGGGTGAGTGTTCCCTTGCCTGTTCCTCCGCCCTCCGGGCCGAGCACCCTCGACCGCGTCACCCAACTCGAACAAGACCTCGCCGCTCTCCGCGCCGAATTCGCCGAGTTCAAAAAGCAGTTCGAGTAACCTCCATGTAGGAGCCCGCTCGCGGGCGATCCTTTGCGCGAAAGTGTCATATTATGTATGACACTTTCCAACCTCCTCACTCTACCCGCACCTCCTGCTCCCCTCCGCGCAACTCCACGCGCTTGCCGTTCCAAACAAACTCGCCCGTCACGCCCTCCGGCAGCACCACGGCCCCCGTCACGCCCGCGCCCTCCCGCACCAGCTCCACCCGCACGTCCCCGCGCGGATGCGGCACCATCGCTTCAACCTGATTCAATTCTCCGAGATGCGGCTCCACCCGCACCTCCGCGAATCCGGGCGCGCTCGGCTCCACGCCCGCCACCGTCGCAAGGAGTTCATACACCGGCGACGCACTCCACGCATGGCAGTCCGACCGCGTCGGATCCAACTTCTCGGCAAAGGTCGTCAAGCCATTCGCCAGCATCTGCCGCCACGGCCCGAGCCGCGCCAGATACTCGTCGCCTAATCCCGCCCGCTTCATCGCGCGCAACACGTAAAACTCGAAATAGGTCGACGCCTGCGCGATCTCCCGATCGTCCGCCACCCGCTTCATCAAATTCTTCGCCTGCTCGCCTTCGATCGCGCCCGACAACACCGCGAACGTATTCGCATGCTGGCTGAACGTCCGCTTTTCCGGCGTATCCGCAATCATCTTACGAGTCTCGTCCCAGCAGCGCTCCACCACGGCTCGCTTCAACGCCGCCGCCCGCGCCTCATACTTTTCCGCCTTCGCCTCATCTCCAAACGCCCGCCAGAGTTCCGCGGCGCGTCCAAACGTCCCCGCCAACTGCAGCGTCACCACCGCCGATCCGCCTTCGGCCACACCCGGCGGCTCGCCCCCGCGGCCCTTCGTCCGATTCCATATCCAGGCATCCACCCAGTCGACAAACGACCAATACTTCAACGGCCCCAGCAGCCCCTCCCGCTCATCGATCCGCCGCTCGAACCATCCCAGCACCGAGTCCACGCCGATCAGCTTCTCGCGGACGAACGCGTCGTCCGCCCGGTGCATCCAGTAGTCGTGCACCATGTCGATCCAATAGAGCGAAAACGTGTTGATCACCTGCGGCACCACGGAGGGATACCGGCTCTGCGTCAGCCCTTCCGCAATCCGCGACCGATCATACTGGTCGATCGCATTTCGCATCAGCCGGTCATCGCCGCTCACATACAGGGAGATCAACGCCTGTATCCGTGTGTCCCCTACATACTGCAGCTGCTCGTAATACGGACAATCCATATACGTCTCGAACGCACACAGCCGCGCCGTCCGCCAGCCCACCTCCCAAATCTTCTGCAACGACGCATCGTCGCTCGAGAAGCGTCCTTTCTCCTCGAACGGATACCCCGTGAATCCGCTCAAAAATTCCACCACGTGCAACGGCTCCTCCGCCGTATCCACCTCCAACTGCACATAACGATACGTGCGATAATCCAACGCGCCAAACTCCCGCCGCTCGCCGCCATCCGTCACGAACTCGTCCGCCACGCCTTGGATTCTCCGCCCTTCCACTTCATCGCGATTCCCTTTCTTCCCCTCGGCATCCACCAGCGCCTCCGCATACGTCACGCGCACGCGACTCGCCTTCCCGCCACTCAACACCAGCCGCGGAAACGCATTCGTCTCCACTCCGTTATCGAGCAACACCGTCGCCCGGCTCCGCGCCGGCACCACAAACCCATCGCCTTTCTCCACCACGCCCGCGCCTTCGACCCGCCTCGTCCGCGCGAACAATGTCTCGCGTTCCTCCATCATCGGAATGGTCCGTGGACTCAGCCAGTGATTCATATCCGCTCCCCATCCATAGGGCGTCCCGAGCTCTAATTCCCTCGCGCCGCTCCAGCCGCTCGCATCGAAATCCCGTCCGTTCCACCCCCAGGGCAGCTTCGCACCGTCCACGCGATTGCCGGGACCGATCACGATATAGGCCCTCAGCTTCACCGGCACCGGCGACCACGATTCGTCCCGCGTCACGCGCCAGGTCGCACCCGTGTTCACCGATTCCTCCGCCTCCGTGTCGCCTTGCAACAGGAAACCCGTCCGCACGCTTTCAATCGAATACGAGGGATATTCGCCATAACTCCAAACCCGCGCCGCGATCACATTTTTTCCCGTCTTCAACCATGGCGCGAGATCGACCGTCTCGTAGTGCCACATCCAGCGATCGCTCCGCTGCGGCCCAAAGCTCACCGACTCGCCATTCACGAAAAGCCGGTAGCGCGCATCCGCCGACACATGCACCACAAACTTCTCCGGCGCTGCGCCCAGCTCGATTTCCTTCCGAAATAGATAAACGCCGAACTCGTTTCTCGGCGCGTCCGGATGCGTGATCCATCGCGCCGTCCACGGTGCATTCAACCACCGCTCCGCCACCACCGGAACCGGCGCCACGCCTGTAGCCAGAATTTCACTACCGAAAACCACGCACGAGAGCAGGAGAAAAAGAAAGCGCATGAGCAGGGGAGTTGAATCTGCAACCGCCCCGCCTTCTGACAAGCCGCAGCCCGTTCGATCCCGTTCTTCTCGCCCGCTTCTGAGGGGATCCCTCCGTCGACGCCGCGCCCCAGATTCGATTTTCGGTTACATCGCTCACCAACCGCACTCTATCACGGCAATCCCCGCCATCCTTCCGCCCGCACCCGCCACGTTCCATCTTTCGGCAACCCGGGGAACTCGCCTTCCGCTCCGTCCCACCCGCCCACCATCAGTCCCACCGCCGCCAAAAACGCTCCATTCGCCGGCAGATACACCGCGATCTCCCGCCGGCCCGGCCCCGTCTGACCGCTCGCTGTATCGCTTCTTTGGGGACAATGCCCGTTCGGCGCATACCGGTTGTTCGGCCCGTCGCGCAACAACACCTCCACCGCTTCCTGCGCCCGCCCCAATCGCGCCGCGGTCATCGCGATCATCGGATAATCCCACCCCCAGATCTTCGTCTCCCAATCCCACTCCTTCATCACCGCGTCGAACGTGCGATTCATGATTCCGCGATCCACACCCGGCGCCTCCGGCAAGAATCCCAGCGGCATCAACATCTGTGGATGATCGTGCCGGCTCGCGAAATTTGTCCACGTGTCCGGCACCGACTCCAGCGCCACATACTTTCCGTCGTCCACCGGGAGCGGCGACAACTTCGCGATCACGTCATCCCAATGCGTCTCGCGTTCCATCCCCAACCGCTCGCGCCAGGTCTGCGCCACCGACAACGCCCACTTCCAATACGCCAGTTCGAACGAGGGATTCTGGCTCTCCGCCGGATCATGAATCTCCTGCGCAATCCACAACGGCGGCCCCAGCACATACTCGCCGCGTTTCGGGTCGAGCCACACCATCGACGCCAGACACTCCGCCGTCTCCAATACCAGCTCGCGATATTTCTCCAGCGTCTCCCGTGTAGGTTTTTCCCGATACAAGATCTCGCCGAGATAAACCAGGTGCGGTTGATTCCAGACGATCATCGGATTCCCGCCCGGGCTCTCACGTCCATCCGGCCCGACCATCTTCGCCCAACGCGCGCCTTTCAAACCGCGGCTCTTCGCGAGCGCCCGCGCTTCCGGCAATCGCTCAAGATACCATTCCAGATTTTTCGCCAGAAAATCCGACCGCCCCCACAACGCGAAATGCGCCGCGTGCCACCAAATCATTTCCGTGTGATGCTTCCCATACCAGGTGTTGCACGTCAGCCCGCTTTCCTGCGGCGGCACGTCGCCCACACATTGCACCGCCGTCAAATACTGCGAGAGCACCACCCGCTTCTCCAATTTCTCCGCGAGGGGATTCGTGCTCCCGCTCAAATCCAGCGCCGCCGCCTTCCCCCAAAACTCCGCCCAATGCGCCTCGCTCGCCGCCACGATTTCTTCCGGCGGACGTCGCGGCGCCTCCCGCGACCCTCCCGGCAAAAATCCAATCGCCACGCCCAACTCGTCCCATCCTCGATCGCCTTTCAGCAAAAACCTGTGCGTCCCCGCATGCACCATCCGCTGCGCGATTTCATCCGGCCCATGCACACGCGGCTCCCAACTGAACGCCACGTTCAAGCTATACGTCGTCCCGCCCACTTTCCGATCGATCGTCGAAAGCGAGGTCTGACGCGTCACATGTTTCTCCGGCGAACTCCAGTCCAGCGCCGGCGTGTTCTTCACCTTCGGATCGTGGCCCCGCGGAAACGCCAGCCTTAGCCGCAACCTTCCTTCGCGCACCAGTTCCGATTTCACGCGCACCGCGATCGTATCCGAATCTGGAGCACACGCCGTGATCACTTCCACCGGCACACCTCCCAACGTATACCGGCTCGTGATCACGCCGCGCCACAAATCCAGCGTCTGCTCCAAGTCCTTCACATCCTCCGGCACGAACTCGCTTCCATCCGCTTTATCCCATTCCAACCCCAGCTGCGCCATCGGATGCAACCGCGGATTCCGGCGCAACCACTGCGCCGCTTCATTATCCATCCGCGTCGGAAAACCCAACACCCGTCCGTCGGCCGTCGTGTAATCGCGATTCGCGTCCTCCAACTTGAATCCTTCCCGATTCTCTTCCGAGAACCAGCACCAGCGCGCCATCGTCTCGAGCGGGATGCCGTTCTCGTAATACGCCTTCTCAAAGGTCTGCAGCCCGGTCGCATCCACCGTGAACGCGAACCCGCCATTCCCCACCGTCAACGGCGCGTCGTAATTCACTTCGCGCACCACCGGATTGTGCCGCTTCACCAAGGCCTCGCGATCGATCCGCGTCTCCGCCGCCAAGGTCGCCACGGCGCTCACCATCAGCGCCACACCGAGCCGCGCCATCGTCCACCGCTTCGCCATCCGGATCGTTTCAACGTTCATAAAGTTTGGGGCTTTTTTATTCTCCGCTTTCTCGCCATGCCGGCGACGTTTCACCGCACCAAATGGGTGACCGCCAGCTTCGATTTTTTCCGAAATCATAACCGTTCGCGTCGTTATCGCTCTTGTCACTGACGCACCACCAGGCCTATCAGATGCGCAACCCCACGTTTCGCCCCCACCCCATGCCCCCGCTTCAGGAAACAGAGCAATCTCGCTGGTTCACCCTCGAAGTCCAACCGCACGAACCCGCCCTTCGCGCGTATCTGCAATCGCGCTTCCCGCTGCTCCGCGACGCCGACGATATCATCCAGGAAACCTACCGCCGTCTTCTGCGCGAAAACAACGCCGGCCGCCTCCGCCATCCGCGCGCCTTCCTCTTCACCGCTGCCCGCAACGCCGCCCTCGATTTCTTCCGCCGCCGCAAACACGCGCCCACCGAATCGATCACCCATTCGGAAGCCGCCAACGTCGTTGAAGAGTCCGCTCACGTCGCCGAGGCCGTCTGCCAACAACAGGAACTTCAAATCCTCGCCGACGCCGTGCAGACACTCCCGCACCGCTGCCGCCAGGTCATCATGCTCCGCTACCTCAAGGGCTACTCCTACAAGGAGATCGCTGCCACGCTCGGCATTTCCGCCGAGACCGTGAAAACCCACATGGCCAAGGGCGTGAAACTCTGCAGCGACTACTTCGCGGCGCGCGGCTTGCTGGAAGAACGCCGGATGTTTTCCGACCATGCAGGATAACTCCAGCCAGCTCCCCGAAGCGGACGACGACGCGCTCTGCCACGCCGCCGCCACGTGGCTCGCGCAGCGCGACGCCGGCTTCACCGCCGCCCAAGCCGCCGCCTTCGAACGCTGGCGCGACGCCGATCCGCGCCACGCCGCCGTCTTCCGCCGAGCTGAAGCCACACAACGTCTCCTCGCCCGCCTCCCCGAATCGCCTTCAGCCCAAGCCCTCCTCGCCGAGGTCGATGCCCTCGTCGCCGCCCGCCCGCGCGTCGTTCCGTTTCCCACGGTTTGGAAAATCGCCGCCGGCCTCGCCGCCGCCGCAGCCATCGCCTTTACCTTTATCTACACGCGCCCGCAGCTCGAACGCGCCAACGCCTCCTACACCACCGCCGCCGGCCAGCACCAATCGCTCAACCTTCCCGACGGTTCCACGCTCGTCCTCAGCTCCGCCTCCCAAGTCGAGGTCGCCTTCGCTGCCGCCGAACGCCGCGTCCACCTCCAGCATGGCGAAGCCCATTTCTACGTCGCGAAAGACACCAACCGTCCGTTCATCGTGACCGTTGACGATGTCTCCGTTCGCGCCGTCGGCACCGCTTTCAACGTCCGCCGCCACACCACCGGCGTCGAAGTCGTTGTCACCGAGGGCAAGGTGCAGGTCACCCGCACCGACACCTCCACCCGCGAGCCCATCTTCCTCGTCGCCGGCGAACGCGCCTTCGTCGACGGCCTTCCCGCCGCGTCGTTCGCTGCCGATTTGCCCGCCGCCGAGCGCGCCATCGATCGTTCCCCTCGGCTGATGTTCAACAACACCCCGCTCGCCGACGTCGTCGAACGCTTCAACCGTTACAGCCGCGTCCAAATGGAAATCGCCGATCCCGATCTCGCGGCTCGCGCCATCGGCGGCAATTTCGACGCCGACAACGCCGAGTCCTTCATCAATCTGCTCAGCGCCGCCGGCGACGTCCGCATCGAACGCGTCGCCCCCAACCGCGTCCTGCTCCACCAAGCCCGCTAGGTAGCGACCGGTCTCGCCGAATGTGCTCGTGATCCCGATCTTGCTCGCGCTCGGGATTGAGAAAGCCCGATCACGATTCACGAGCAGGATCACGACGCCTCCTCTTCGCGCCGCCGACGACCCGCAGCGGCTCCGCCCGCTCTAGTCCACGGCGAGTGCGACATTGCACTAGCATCCCGCCCGTCCTTCTGCTGGATCACGCCCGCCCCCGCCGTGTCGGCGTCTCCCTCCCTTTCTCATGACCCGCCTTCTCGCACGCCTCCCGCGTCCGATTCTCCGCGTCGTCTTTTTCTGCCTTCTCGCTTCGTCCACCTACGCCGCCGAAGCGGCCAAATTCTATAACATCCCCGCCGGCCACGCTCCCGAGACGCTCGCCGCTTTCGCCCGCCAATCAGGCGAACAACTCGTCTACCTCATCGACAACATCCGCGGACAAACCACCCAGCCCGTTCGCGGCCATCTCACCGCCTCCGCCGCGCTCCAGCAAATGCTCGCCGGCACTTCGCTCACCCTCCATCGCGACGGCTCCGACGGCCCCATGACCGTCTCCCGCCGCTCCGATCCCGCTCCCATTCTTTCCGCCAGCAGCGAACACCCGCGATCCGACTCCGCTCCCGATCTCATCATCCTCCCTCAATTCACCGTCTCCGACACCCCCGTCGATCGCTACCGCGCCGCCGACGCCATCTCCGCCGTCCGTATCCGCGCCGCGCTCATCGACACGCCCAGTTCCATCTCCGTCCTCACTCGCGATCACATCGACGACCTCGCGCCCACGCGCATCTTCGACGTCGCCCGCTACGTCGCCGGCGTCCAGGAGGGTCGCGGTATCCAATTTCAGGATCGCATGATCCTCCGTGGCTTCGAATCCAACGGTCAGCGCACCGTCGATAACTTCCTTCAACCCGACGACGCCGACAACGTCGACGAGGTCATCATCGAGCGCATCGAAATCTCCAAAGGCCCCAACGCCATCCTCTCCCCCGCCGGCGCTCCCGGCGGCTCGATCAACGTCATCACCAAATCCCCCCTCGACCGCCGCCAGCACACCATCACCGCCCAGGCCGGCCTCTTCGACGCGCAAAAACTCTCCTTCGATCTTACCGCTCCTTTCGCCCCGGACAGCCCCTTCGCCTACCGCCTCATCGGCTCGCTCCAGGATTCCCGCCGCTACTGGTCCAACGACGCCCGCCTCCGCGGCAAGCTCCTCGCGCCGATGCTGTCGTATCGAATTTCTCCCGACACCCAGCTCACCCTCAAACTCATCGCCGCCGAGCACTGGATTTTCCGTGAACCACTCCTGATCCTCGACCCGTCCGTCAACGCGTCCACCGCCGACCCGTTCCTCGCCCCAGGCCTTTCCCGCCGCGCCCTCAATGGCATTCAACCGTGGAGTCACGTCGGCACGCGCAGCGCCGATTTCTCCGCCCTCCTCACCAGCAATCTCGCCGAAAACATCAGCCTCCGCGTCGCGGCCCACGGCCGCTACTACCACGAAAACTCCACCCAGGAATTCCTCTCCACCCCTTCGCTTTCCAACCGCTACAACCCTTTCAGCGGCGAACTCACCCAAGACCACATTTGGTCTTTCGATCCCACCGCCAACACCTACGTCTCCACGTTCTCACCCTTTTTCGATCCCGCCAACATCCCCGTCCGCGGCGACAAACAATCCACCCGCCGCCGTCTCGCCAATCTCCAAACCGATCTCGCCGCCCGTCATCGCTTCGGCGAGGTCACTTCCCAAACCATCACCGGCTTCGGCGTTTCCCGCCGCCTCGGCCGCGGTCGCGCCTTCCCAGGATCGCTTCCAGGCGTCGATCTCAGCCGTCCCGATCTTCGCGCCGAGCCCGTTTGGTCCAGCACGCCCACAATCGATTACGACAACCGCTTCACGAATTGGCAGATCTACCTCAACCAGCGCCTCGGCTTCCTCGACGACCGCCTCCAAACCACCGCCGGTATCCTCCATTACGATACAAGCACCTACGTCCGCAATCACGTCACGGGCGCCCCGCCCGGCATTCTCGACGACGATAAACGCATGTGGATGGCCAGCCTGCTCTTGAAGCCCCGCCCCAACCTTTCGCTCTACTACAGCCACTCCACCAACTCCTCACCGATCATCGCCAACGACATTGTGCTCTGGCGCGACGGCACCCAGGACGAGATCGGCCTCAAAACCGAATTCTTCCAACAACGGCTCTCCTTCAACGCCGCTTGGTTCCGCATCTCTCAAGCCAACGTCTCCGTCCCCAATCCCGCCCGCCAGACCGATCCGTCCGCCCCTGAATCTCTCATCTCCAATCTCGGCAATCACGGCTTCGAACTCGAACTCGTCGGCGGCCTCACGCCCAACTTGTCCGTCATCGCCACGTTCAGCCACTTGCGCATGCGCGACAGCCTCGGCCGCCGCGTCCGCGCCGTCGCCGATCGCAACACCGCCCTCCTCCTCAACTACCGCTTTCGCCAAAACCTTGAGGGCCTAGCGCTCACCGCCGGCGTCAGCTACAGCGGCCGCCGCGCCGGCGACACGCCCATCGACTTCACGCCGCTCAACGTGGTCGGCCAGACGAGCTTCTTCCTCAAACCCTACTACATCACCACGCTCAGCCTCTCCTACCGGCCCAACGACCGTTGGCTCTTCCGCCTCAACGTCGACAACGTCCTCGACGACTCGGGCTACCTCCAGCAAGCCGGCGCGCGCGTCTCCGGCACCGGCATCACCACCGCCCCCGGCCTCAACCTAAAACTTTCCACCACCCTCAGCTTCTAGTCAGGCGAGTTCTCCGCCCCGACCTCTCAAATCTCAAATTCAAATTCCAAATCTTAAATCCCGCTCCCCACCCCCTCCCCCATTTTCCCCTTTGCAGCGTCGTAGGTAGCCGGCCGCGAAAACCGCCGGCGAACCAACCTACCAAACTGCAAATGAACCCCACACTACCCGCAGCGACGCTTCGCCGTCGACTTGCCCTCTCCGGCCTTTGCGCCGCGATCATCACCCTGCCCGCGTTCGCCCAATCTGCGTCGTCAGCATCCCCCGCCGGATCGAACGACGAAATCGTCCAACTCTCGCCGTTCACCGTCTCCGGCGCCTCCGACGACCGTTACCGGGCCGGCGACGCCATCTCCGCCGTGCGCGTTCGCGCTTCGCTACTCGATACCCCAAGTTCCATCTCGGTCATCACGCGCGACATGATCGACGATCTCGCGCCCAATCGCGTCTTCGACGCCGCCCGCTACATCGCCGGCGTGCAAGAGGGCCGCGGCATCCAGTTCCAAGATCGTCTCATCATCCGCGGTTTCGAAACCCAGAACGGCGCCCGCACCGTCGACAACTTCCTCCAATCCGCCGACGCCGATAACATCGAGGAATCCATCATCGATCGCATCGAAGTCACCAAGGGCCCCAACTCCATCCTCTCGCCCGCCGGCGCTCCCGGCGGTTCACTCAACATCATCACGAAGTCGCCGACGTTCCAAAAACACGCCTGGATCCGCGCCCAAGTCGGTCTCTTCGATTCGCAGAAAGCCACGCTCGACCTGGGCGGGCCTTTCTCGCCGGGCAGTTCGCTCGCCTATCGTCTCGTCGCCTCCGGCCAGGACACCGAACGTTACTGGAGTTCCGACGCCAAAATGCGCAGCTGGGCCGTCGCTCCGATGCTTTCCTGGCGCATCAACGACAAGTCGATGCTCACCGTGAAAGCGATCATCTCCGATCACTGGATCTTCCGCGAACCGCTCCTTATCCTCGACCCGAGCACCACCGCCACCAGCGGCGAACCCAAGCTCCTCCCCGGCATCGATCCCAGCGGCCTCAACGGCATCCAGCCGTGGAGCAACGTCGGCACCCACAGCGAAGATCTCTTCGCCGTCTACACCACCAGCCTCAACGAACACCTCGATCTCCGCATTGCCGGCAATCTCCGCAAATACCAGGAAGACTCCGACCAAAACTTCCTCTCCACCCCGGGCTTGAGCAGTCGCTACAACCCGATGACCGGCGAGCTCACCCAAGACTACACGTGGGCTCTCGCCACCGCCGGCATTCCTTACAACGCCACCACCAATCCCTACGTCGCCACGTTCTCGCCTTGGATCGACCCGCTCAACATCCCGAATCGCGGCGACATCCAGGAAACCGAACGCGAAACCCAAAGCCTCCAAGCCGACCTCGCCGCCAACTATCAATTCGGCGCCATCAGCACACAGACCATCATCGGCGCTGCGTTCTCCTTCCAGGATGCGTTCAACAACAACAAGAGCGCCAACCTCCCCGGCATCAACCTGCTCAACCACGTCATCGCCTACCCGAACTACCCGTCGAATTGGACGACGATCAACAAGAGCTCCTATAACAATCAGCAGTTCTACATCAGCGAGCGGATCGGCCTGATCGACAACCGCCTCTTCCTCACCGGCGGCCTGCTCCACTACTACAGCCGCCTCCGGAATTGGAACGGCCTCACCAACGTCACCACCGGCAAACTCGACGACGCAAAAAACATGTGGAGCGCCGGCGCTCTCTTCAAAGTCACCGATCGCCTGTCCGTTTACTACAGCCACTCGACCAACGGAAATCCCACCATCATCAACCAAACGCAGGCGCTCTGGCGCGACGGCGTCCAGGACGAGGTCGGCGTCAAAGCCGAGTTCTTCGACAAGCGTCTCTCGCTCGCCGCCTCCTACTTCGAGATCTCGCAGACCAACGTCACCGTCCCGAATCCCGCCTATCAAACCGATCCCACCCAGCCGCAAACGCTCGTTTCGGATCTAAACAACAAGGGCTATGAGCTCGAACTGATGGGTCAGCTCACGCCCAACATGTCCATCGTCGCGACTTACTCCCACCTCAAGATGCGCGACGCCCTCGGTCGCATGGTCCGCGCCGTCGCCGACCACAACGCCGCCGTCCTCCTCAACTACCGCTTCCTCGACGGTCCCGCCCAAAACCTCTCGCTCAGCTTCGGCGTCACTTACAGCGGCAAGCGCGCCGGCGACATCCCCGACGGCAACTTCACCCAACTCGGCGTCGTGAAACAGGTGAGCTTCTACCTCGAGCCGCAATACCTCACGACCCTCATCGCCAACTACCGCCTCAACCGGAATTGGTCCTTCCAAGCCAACGTCGACAACATCTTCGACGACGCCGACTACATCTCCGTCGCCGGCGGCCGCATCACGGGCACCGGTCTCACCACCCAACCCGGCATCAACTTCCGCCTCACCACCCGCTACGACTTCTAACCCATTGCTCGCGCTTCCTGCCCTTCAGCCCCGGCCCAAAGCCGGGGCTTTTCCATTCTCTCAACTCTCAACCCTCATCTCTCAACTCCCTCAAAACCCCGCATTCCCCGGCGTCCGGGCAAACGGGATCACGTCCCGAATATTCGGCACGCCCGTCACAAACATCAGCATCCGCTCGAACCCCAACCCGAACCCCGCATGCGGCACCGTCCCATACCGCCGCAAATCCAGATACCACCCATAATCCTCCGGCCGCAGCCCGTGCCGCCGCATATTGCCTTCGAGCACGTCCAATCGCTCTTCACGCTGACTCCCGCCGACAATCTCCCCAATCCCCGGCACCAGCACATCCATCGCCGTCACCGTCTTCTCATCCTCATTCAACCGCATATAGAACGGCTTAATCTCCTTCGGATAATTGAGGACGGTTGTCGGACACTTGAACACTTCCTCCGTCAGATACCGCTCGTGCTCCGACTGTAGATTCGCGCCATACTCGATCGGATACTCGAACTGCTTCCCACTCTTCTTTAGCAGCTCCACCGCCTCCGTGTAACTCACCCGCTGAAACGGCCGCTCCAGCACGAAGTCCAGCCGCTTCAACAATTCCTTGTCCACGAACTTGCTGAACAATTCCAGATCCTCGGCGCAGTTCGTGCGCACGTCGCGAATCAGATATTTCACGAACTCCTCCGCCAGATCCATGTCGCCCGCGAGATCGCAGAACGCCACCTCCGGCTCGATCATCCAAAACTCGTTCGCATGTCGCGACGTATTCGAATTCTCAGCACGAAACGTCGGCCCAAACGTATAAACCTTCCCCAGCGCACACGCGAACGCCTCCGCCTCCAGCTGCCCGCTCACGGTCAGATAGGTTTTCCGCGCAAAAAAATCCTTTGCGTCGTCCACCAATCCATCCTCCCGCTTCGGCGGATTCCCCACGTCGAGCGTCGTCACGCGAAATAACTCCCCCGCCCCTTCGCAATCGCTGCCCGTGATGATCGGCGTGTGCACGTAAACGAAACCGCGCTCCTGGAAGAACCGGTGAATCGCAAACGCCAGTTTGCTCCGCGTCCGAAACACCGCGCCAAACAGATTCGACCGCGGACGCAAATGCGCGATCTCCCTTAAAAACTCCGGCGTGTGCCCTTTCTTCTGCAGCGGATACGTTGCATCCGCCGTTCCGATCACGTTCACCTCTTCCGCCGCAACTTCCCACTTCTGCCCCGCGCCCTGCGACGCCACCAGCTTCCCCCGCACGCTCACCGACGCCCCCGTCGTCAGATGCTGCACCGCCGCGTAGTTCGCCAGCGTCGACGGCGCGATCACCTGCAGGTTCTTCAGGCACGATCCGTCGTTCAGCTCGATGAACGAAAACATCTTCGCATCGCGCCGCGTCCGCACCCAGCCCTGGACAAGAATTTCGTCCCGCGCCGCCTCGCTGTGCAACGCATCTTTCACCGATGTGGGTTTGAGCATCCCGCCATCGAACGCGTCCGCCCTTCGCCCGCAAAAAGATTATGGCCGCTCTCAGCGGCTAGAATCCCGCTTCATAGCTTCCGCAACGCCACCACTTTCCCTTCGCACATCGCCTCCACCTCCGCCGGCGTCGCGAGCACGAGCTCGCTTACCCGTCCCTCCTTGAACCGCACCACCAGCGATCCGCGCAGGTCCGTCCCAGCCACGACTTGATGGTGATACACCCATCCGCCGTCCGGCGTCACTCGATCCGGCCGCCCGAGCTTCACCGCGACCTGAATCCGCATCGTCCCCGGCTCCACATACGCACCAACCGCTTGAACCGGAATCAATGCGTCGCTTTCACCGCGGACCGCCAACGGCAGGGCCAAAATCATCAACGCGGTCGCGAACGACCGAACCGAAAGAAGATAGTAAATCGTTTTCATAATCGAGGTAGGTTGGAAGTGAAGGCCGCCGTCGCAGCGACCTCCCCGCACCTTGCGCCGCGGCATTCCTTCCCGCCAAAACTACCCAGCCAACGGCTCGCTCGGTGAGTCATCGGTGCCCCGCTCCAAGTCAACGGCTCGCCCGCCAAGTGAACGGCTCGGAAAACCCATCGACGCTCCCGCGCCGCCCGCTACCGTCGCTCCAGATGCGCGCATCGCTCCGGCGAACTCTTCTTCCGCTCCTGGCCTGGCTGTTCATCCTCGCCGCCGGCCTGCGCGCTTCCGAATCCAACCCGAATCCGCCCGCCGCCGAATCCACCCCGCGCTTCGTTTTCCGCTTCCAAACCGGTGACGACCTTCAATGGGCCGAAAAGGATTTCGACGACTCCGCCTGGCGCTCAATCAACCGCCTGCAGCTGCCCTCGCGCAGCGGCCCCTACTGGGTGCGCTGGCGCCTCCGTCTCCAGGATTCCGATACATCTCCCCTTCGCGACGGGCTGCTCCTTAAAATGGTCGCCAGCTACGATCTCTACTGGGACGGACATCTCATCGGCCGCAACGGCCGGCCCGCTGCCTCGCTCGCCGACGAAATTCCCGGCAATGTCGACGCGCTCTTCCAGATTCCGCCGGAACTTCTCGGTCCCGGGGAACACGTCGTAGCGCTCCGTCTCTCGAGCTTTCGCACCGGTTTCAGCAGCCGCACTTACGGTCTTTTCTTCCGCTGGGCCAACTTCCGTGAGCTGCTCGTCGAGCGCTCCCGCACCGCGATGCTTTCCGTCATGGCCGTCGGCGCCGCCGCCGTGATCGCGATCGTCTTCGGCCTCATGTGGCTGCTCGCCGGCCGCCGTCTGCCGTTGTTCATTTTTTCGCTTCTCTTTCTGTTCGCCGCCGTGATGCAGGCGCTGCAGGCGTGGCGCTGGCTTTTCGACTATCCCTATCACTGGCATTATCCGCGTTCAGTCGCGACCGCCGCCTTCGTCACCGGCCTCGCCGCGCTATTGCCGATCTTTGTGCTTCACCATTTTCGCGTCGGCCGCCCGCGTTGGGCCTACGCCATCATCGCGGTGGCGATGCTCGCGATCTGGCTGACCAACTCCTATTACAACAGCATCGGCCTCCTCTCGTTCGCCGTCGGCTTCGTCGTCGCGCTTTCGTTGTCCATCCTTGCCATCGTCCGCCGCAAACGCGGCGCGGGCGCCGCCACCGCCGGACTCGCCACCTCGCTCCTCGCCCTGCTCTTCGCTCCTTTCGAATTCCTCGACCACGCATTTTTTATCAGCGCCGGTCCCGCCGCCTTCGGCCTGCTCGTCGCGTTTGTTCTCCAGCTGCGCGACGAAAGAAAGGAAGCTCAGCAAGCGAGGCTCACCGCTGCCCGTCTCGAGATCGAACTCCTCAAGAAAAACATCGAGCCCCACTTCGTCCTCAACACCCTCGCCGCCCTCGTCGAAATCATCGAGCAGCAGCCCAAAACCGCGATCACGCTCATCGAAGCTCTCGCCGACGAATTTCGCCTGCTCAACCGCATCTCGAGCGAGAAACTCATCCCGCTCTCCCAGGAACTGGAGCTCTGCCAGGCTCATCTCCACGTCATGAGTCTGCGCAAGGGCGCCCATTGCTCGCTCACCACCGCCGCCGTCAATCCGCACGCGCAAATTCCCCCGGCGCTCTTTCTTACGCTCGTCGAAAACGGCCTCACCCATCTCCTTCCACGCGACGGCGCCATCCGCTTCCACCTCGCCGCGGCGCCTCACGGCAACTCCACCGTTTACACCCTGCGCGCCGACGGTCTCAGCCAATTGGATACGCCCAACCCCTCGCCTACCGACGGCACCGGCCTCCGCTACATCAAAGCCCGGCTCGAAGAAAGTTTCACCGCCGCCTGGTCGCTCGCGAGCCACCCTTCGCCGTCCGGCTGGGAAACCGTCATCACCGTCCCAGCCATCTCCGTCGCTCCCGCCGCACCGTTGCCCCAGCCCGCATGAGGATCCTCATCGTCGAAGACGAACCGTTGCTCGCCCAGCGTCTCGAGCGTTTCTGCCGCGAAATCATCGCCGACAAAATTGTCTCCATTCGCATCGCGTCGTTCTTCTCCGAAGCCAGCGCGCGCCTCGACGAATCGCCCATCGATCTGCTGCTGCTCGATCTCAATCTCCACGGTCGCGACGGCATGCAGCTCCTCGCCTCCTCCGTTGCCGGCTCGTTCCACACGGTCATCGTCTCCGCCAACATCGACCAGGCCCTCCGCGCCTTCGAATACGGCGTTCTCGATTTCGTCCCGAAACCTTTCTCCCGCGAACGCCTCGCCGCCGCCTTGCAACGCGTCACCGAGCGCGACGCCCGCGCCGCGTCCGCCGCCAAATACCTCGCCGTCCGCAAACACGGCCGCGTCGAGCTCGTGCCCATTGATCGCATCCTCTACGTCGAAGGCGCCGGCGCCTACGCCGAACTCGTGCTCGATAACGGCCACCGCGAGCTGCACGACAAAACCCTCGAAAAACTTCACGCCGTCCTCCCGCCCGTTTTCGAACGCATCCACAAAAGCTACCTTGTCCGCTTCGACGCCGTAAAAACGCTGCACGCTCAGGAAGGCAGCCACTACGAAGCCGAACTCCACAACGGCCTCCGCCTCCCGGTCGGTCGCACGCGCTACAAGGAGCTCCGCGAGAAACTCGGCTAAACGGCGCGTGCGTCTCCCTGCTTGCCTCGCTGCCCCCGGCTCCCGTTCACTCTTCGTCCAGTGAAACAAAGCATCGTCACCCTCGACATGGAGGGCGTCCTCACCCCCGAAATCTGGATCGCCGTCGCCGAACGCACCGGCATCCCCGAACTGCGCCGCACCACACGTGACGAACCCGACTACGACAAGCTGATGCGCTACCGCATCGAGATCCTCGATCGCCACGGCATCACCCTTTCCAAAATCCAGGAGGTCATCGGCACGCTCTCCCCGCTCCCCGGCGCCGTCGATTTCCTCAACGCCCTCCGCGGTCGCGTCCAGTTCATCATCCTTTCCGACACGTTCGAACAATTCGCCCTTCCGCTCATCCGCCAACTCGGCTGGCCCACGCTTTTCTGCCACCGCCTCATCGTCGAAAACGACCGCATCACCGGCTACCAACTCCGCCTCGCCGACCAGAAACGCCACGCCGTCGAAGCCTTCCAGCGCCTCAACTTCAATGTCATCGCCGCCGGCGACTCCTTCAACGACACCGCGATGCTCTGCCAGGCCGACACCGGTATCCTGATCCACGCGCCGGAAAACGTCATCGCCCAGTTTCCGCAGCTCCCGTCCGTTCATTCCCACGAGGAACTCATACAACTCATCACCGCCCGCCTTTAGGTGAAAGATCGAGCCCGCCATCCCGGCGGGCTTTTTTGTTGATCGCGGTGGCGCGCCATCTCCGCCTGAGCACTTGCCAACCCGCAGGACCCTCCCAACGTTGGCCGTCCTATGCATTTCGACAACCTTCAGCCCGGACTCTCCGCCCCCGTTCCGCGTTTCGACGACGATGATGACGACGACGAGAACGAAGACGAGGACACCCCGGCCAAGAAGGGCGCCGCCCCCGTCGGCCTCGTCATCCAGAAGAAATTCCTGGAGCAGCGAAAAATCTTCCTCTGGGGCGCCGTCACTGACGCCTCGGCCAAAGACCTCACCGAGAAACTGCTCTATCTCGAAGCCATCGGTCCGGGCAAAGACATCACGTTCTACATCAATTCCCCCGGCGGCTCCGTCACGGCCGGTATGGCGGTTTACGACACGATGAAGCTCATCAGCTCGCCGATCACCGTCGTCGTCACCGGCATGGCCGCCTCGATGGGTTCAATCCTTCTCTCGGGCGCCCCCAAAGGTCGTCGCCTGCTTTACCCGCATGCGCGCGTCCTCATCCATCAACCGTTGATTTCCGGCCGCATGGTCGGCCCCGCGTCCGACATCAACATCCAGGCGAAAGAAATGGAGAAACTCCGCCAGGAGCTGAACCAAATCCTCGCCGAGGCCTCGGGCCAGCCGCTCGAACGCATCAATCAGGACACCGATCGCGATTTCTACCTCAACGCCCAGGAAGCGATCGCCTACGGTCTCGCCGACAAAATCGTCGAAAAAGTCTAACCGGCCGCACCCAAGCGCCAGATCTTGAGGCGGGGTCTCTTGACCCCGCCTTTTTCGTGCGCGCGATCCGCTCGACCGCGCGCACCTCCTCGCCGCTCACCGCTTCTCTCGCAAAATCTCTTCGTTGATCTCCGCCAGCTCCTTTTGCCACGCCTGCGCCTGACGTCCGTCTTTCGCCACATTCGCCACCGCGATCGCCTGCGGCAGCCACTTCAATCGCAGCGCCCGCGAAATCCCGCGCGCGCGCAAGAGATTCCGATACACCCGCACGCCGTCGCGCGACTTGCCGCCCTCGCTCAACCACTCCGCCGCCTGCTGCGTGAGCGCCCATTCATCCGTCGGCTGATTCTCCAGATGCGGAAAAAAACCGAGCACGTCCGCTGCACCTTTCAAATCTCCCGCCTCCCTTAATCGCTGCGCCCACGCCATCCCCACCGCCACACTCGGGCGCTCTCGTTGCGCGGTGCGCGCGACCGCCAGCGCCTCCTCCGGTTTCCCCTCCGCTTCCAATTGCAACATCCGTCGCACGGCCACGTGCCCGCCTAACCGCAGCGGCAACTTCGCGCGATTCTCCCACTGCTCCTCCAGCTTGACCGCGAAGGGTCGATACAACGGATCCCCCACCGCGATTGACTGCCAGCTCACCGCTCGCAACGCATAAAACGCCGCATCGCCAAACGTCTCTCCGCGCAGCAGCGCCCGCAGGAGAAAGTCAGGCCGATGCGTCAGCTCCAAATACGGTTCGAACACATTCCCCACCGTTGCCGTCGCCCCTCGCGCCAATAGCGGCCCGACCCAGTTGTCCTTCTCCGAGCGAATCGTCGCCGCCGAGAAACTGTGAATGTGCATTGCCACCGCGCCCGGCGGGAACCGAAACCCCGGCAGCACAAACGGTCCATCGGCCCGGCCGCTATACCAACCGAAATACAGCACCGGCGAATCGAACCGCGCCGACGCCGAAATCGTGCTCCGGCTGCGATCGACCTCCACATCGAAGCTCGCCTCCTCCAATCGCTTCGCCACCGCCTCCATCCACTGGTCGCCCGTCGCATGGATCCCGCCGACATCGACGTAGGCCCGCCCCAGCAAGCCCGTCCGCTCCACGCTCACCGCTTGATCGATCATGCGGATCACTTGGTCCAAGGAGGGCCCGTCGAGGCGCGTCACTTTCACCAACTGCCTCAGCTCCATCTCCCCCACCCGGTCGAGGCGAAACAGTGGATTGCTTACAAACGCGCTCACCGGGTAATCGGGTCTCACCAACAGCGTCAGCTCCGAATCGACCGCCCCTTCATTCGTCCGAAAAATACTTCGATCGGTCAGCGGCCTCACTTCCGCGTAATGCTGCGGATCGTGCATCACCCGCAAGGGCACGCCGTGACACACCACGAGATACGATATCCGATGTCCGGATACGGCATACTTCGTCCGCCCGAGCGAATCCTTCAACTCCATCCCGATCGCGTCGATCCACTTCCGTCGCACCAGCTCCGTCATCAACGGCTCCCAGATCGTCGCCACAAACTCGTTCCACGTGATCGTCTCCGCCCGCGACATCGCCAGCGCCACGATATTCTCCCGCGGCACGCCGCGCACGTCTGCATAATGCTCCGCCACGCGCATCGAGTCGCGGCTCTCCCGATTCGCCAGCAACACCACGCGACTCGCCAAATCGTCCGCCGCCTTCACGAAGGTCCCGCCGAACAGTAAAAAAACCGCGACCGCGCAAAGCCGCCACCCGCGCGCGCCATCGCTGGCTGCGCTCATCGCCCCAGCCTCCACCCGAGCCATGTCGCTGCCAAACATAAGCCCACCGAGAACATCACATTCGCCGCCGCCGTGCCCCAGCTCCCGCGCTGCATCTGCTCCATCGTCTGCCAGCTAAACGACGAAAACGTCGTGAACCCGCCGCAAACTCCCACGACCCAAAACGCCTGCACTCGTTCCGTCCCGCCGTCTCCTCCCGCTACGCGCCCCATCAGCCACCCGATCGCGAGCGAACCCGCTACGTTCACCGCCAGTGTCGCCCACGGAAAACGCCCCGCCGGTATCAACATTCCCACGACGGCGCGCCCGACCGAACCGAGCGCTCCGCCCAGTGCAATCCAGACGAGTGCGCCCGCGTTGATCACTTTGTCGCCGGCTCCTGCGCCGCGCCGCCCTGACGTTTCGCCAGCTGCGCGCGCAGATACACATCGGGCCCCGCGTTTCTCCACGCCGTCACCCACAACGCTCCCAGCATCTGCCCGCCTGCCAGCAGCTGCTTCTCGATAAACGCCCGTCCTTCCGACCGATCCGCCGCGTCCGCACTGAACTTGCCCGCCTTCTCCATCCGATACAGCGGCTCCACCTGCGCGTGCTGCTCCAGCAGATAATCCATCACCGCCACAAACACCGGATCGCGTCCGTCATTGCGCGGCTCCACCGCAATCAATCGCGCCGGCTTCACCCGCGGCGCTATATCCGAAAACGCGATACCTGTGAGCGCCATGAACCCGCCGTCGATCCAGCTGTGGATTCCGCGCCAGGTTGTGTAGCCGTTCGGATTCTCCCCCACCCAGCCATTGAAGTGGTCCGTCGTGTGCAGCGGCTGCGCGAGGTCGCCCACGTAGTGCCCCATGATGCCCATCACATAAACCGCGTTCGCCTTCGCATTGGCAATTTCCTCGGCCGTTCCCGCTTCCTCAAACGCCTTCAAATACGAAAACGCCGACTTCAATCGCGCATAATACTCCGTGATCGCCCACGGCGCGAAACCCGGCCACTCGCTCGTGTGATCCTTGTTCTTTTCCGGATCGATCACGGGAAACTTGTCCGCGTTTCGCGCCCGCCCCGCCGCAAACTCGAGAATGAAATCATAGCGAAACGAGGTCACCGTCACCGGATCGATCCCCGCCTTCGGCAGTTGCTCGAGGTCGAGAAAATGATCCGACCAGCTCCCGCCGGACTGCTTCATGATTGGCTCCGACACATTCCGCCAACGATCCGGTTCTCCCGCCAAAAACAGGATGCGCTCCGCCGCCGCCGGCTCGCGCACGAAATCCGGAAACTCCTTCGGCAACGTCGCCAGCGCCGTCTGATTGACGATGCGGTGCCCCGCATAATCCCAAGCCTGCGCTTCGCCCGCTCCGCCCAGTAGCAGCAACCCCAGCAAAATCCGTTTGGCCATGCGCTCAGTGAGAACGGAATCCGCCGTCGCGTAAAGCAGCCTGCCCGACTCGCCGGCGTGAACTTTCGTCTCCGCCTTCACCTCTTCGCATTCACCGTCCGCACCACGCTCGCATACCATTCCACACCTTCCGCCAGCGCCTCCGCGATCTGCTGCCGATACTCCGGCGTCGCAATTTTCTTCGCCTCCGCCTCGTTCGACAAAAATCCCGACTCCACCAACACGCCCGGACAATTCAGCCCGCGCAACATGCCCAGATGCTTCGTCTTCTGCCCGCGATCCGGCAGCTTCAGCGACTTCAACGTCGCCCGCTGCAACGCATCGGCCAGCAACACGCTCCACGCATCATGCCGGTTCACCGGCGCCGGATCGTCTTCGGTATCGTCCGGCTGCCCCGCGCCGCGCGATTGATCCGATCGCTGCCCCGCGCGCGTAAACGTGAACACTTCCGCCCCCGAGGTCTTCGTATCCGGATACAGCGAGTTGAAATGCACGCTGATGAACAAATCCGCCCCCGCGCGATTCGCGATGATCGCGCGGCTCTGCAGGTCCACTCTCTCGTCTTTCTCGCGCGTCAACACCACCTCATAGCCGCGCGACTCCAACAACCGCTTCAACCGTTGCGACACATCCAGCGTGAAAACCTTTTCCTTCAACCCGAGCTTCGGATTCTGCGTTCCCTGATCCACGCCGCCATGTCCCGGATCGATCACAATCACCTTCGGCGGTCGCGGCACTTTCTGCAGCAGTGTCGGCCGCAACAACGGCACCAAACACGTCTCGTAATCCGTCCGGCTCACCTGCGGCCGCCCTTTCTGCAACGTCACCGGATCGCCCAGAAAAAATCTCAAACCGCCGATCTTCGCCTCACGGCTGTCCGCTTCGAACTCGAAACGAGTCGTCCTGCTCGAGAGCACAAACTTCCGCTGACCCTCCGCCGCGAACGTCGCTCCCAACCGCTTCGCCGCGTCCTCCAACGCGATCGTCTCCACCTTCGCCGCCGCCTTCCCTTTCGCCGGCTTCGCTGCCGGCTCCGTTGATTTCGCCGCCGGCTTCGGGGTCACCGACTGCTTCGAGCCCGAGCCCGCCGGTTTGGCACCACCTGGATTCGTCGCATTCGCGGGTTTGGTCGCACCCGGCCGCGTCGGCGCCGACCGCGGCGGCGCTTCCGCCGCCGCGAGTCGCAACACCGCGCTCAGCGCGATCGTCGCTGCAAGAAAGATGCGGGGCGCCGCTGGACGCATCGCCACCGCACACTCAAGCGCTGCCGTTCTCGATCGACGGCTGCTCTTCTTCGCCGTCGTCCCCTTCCTTCACATGAAACTTCAGCTTCCGCTTGTTCGCCGGCAGCGGCGTCAACATCACGTTGATGTTGCGCCCGATCAGCTTCGGGTCCGCGTCCGGATGCCCCATGCTCGCGAGCTCCGCCACCGCGCGCTTCATCACGTCGAAACCGATCTCCGTGTGCGCCATCTCGCGGCCGCGAAACTTGAGCCTCAGCTTCACCTTGTTGCCGTGATCGAGAAACTCCTCGGCATGGCGCAGCTTCGTATAGAAATCGTTTTCCGCGATCCGCGCGCTGAATTCGATTTCCTTAATCTTGCTCGCCGTCGCCTTCGAGTGCGTGTGCTTCTTCTGCTCCTCGTAGACGTATTTGCCGAAATCCATGATCCGGCACACGGGCGGCGACGCATTCGGCGCGACCTCCACGAGATCGAGCCCGACCTCCAGCGCCAGATTGATCGCCTTCGGCGTATCCAACACGCCGAGCTGCTTGCCTTCCGGGGAAATCACCCGCACCTGCGGGACCTTGATGCGATGGTTGCGGCGGATGGCCGCGTAAGGGTCGACGGTCCGACCGCGATAAGAAGAGCCGGGGCGGTAACCGCCACCGGCCGAAGGAAACGAAGTAGCCATCAAATAGATCTAATGCTGAGGTGTCTGAGTCGGCGGCGTTCTCGCCGGGAAGCCGGGCAATGACAACAACTAATTCGCCACGGTGTTCCCGATACTGCCGTCGGGTGTCCGCTCATATGCTAAAGCTTTCTCCACAGGAGCAACTGGCTTTCGCATTTGGATTCGAGAATTTGAACCCGCCCGCCACCATCGCCGACGAGTAGTCCAGGTGCGTGCCTTTCAGATACAGCGCACTCTTGCTGTCGACCACCACGTCCACCCCCGCCGTTCGCACCACGATGTCTCCGCGCTTGGGCTCCGGCACGAACTTCATCTTGTAGCTCAGCCCGTTACAACCGCCGCCCGAAATCGCGATCCGCAGGAAATCCCCTTGCTTCTCCCGCGCCTTCAACGCCCCCACTTTCACCCCCGCCGCGCGCGTCAGCTTCACCAGATTCTCATTCCCCGCGCGCACCCCTTCCGGCAAAGCCGGCGTGGGCATCGAATCGGTCACGGTCGTGGAGTCATTCATCATCAAAGCGCCCGGAATAAGGCCGCCCCTTCGCGCCGTTGCAACTCCCGTCCCGCTCTTCCCGATCCTTCGTGTCGTTTACCGCCGAAATGCGCAGGCCACCCCGCACAACGTTCGCGCTCGCACCCCCACTACTCCTCTCTCAACGCGACCAATCGGCGCGCCACCTTCACCGCATTCGCGAAGCTCGTTCCCCGCGCCACTCCCTTTCCCGCGATCCCAAACGCCGTGCCGTGATCCGGACTCGTCCGCACGTGCGGCAACCCGAGCGTCACATTCACCGCTTCGTCAAAATCGATCAGCTTCAGCGGCGCCAAACCCTGATCATGATACATCGCGACCACGACATCGAACTCCCCCCGCAGCGCCCGCGCGAACAACGTGTCTCCCGGCTCGCATCGCGACACTCCCGGAAATTCCGCGCGCAAATGGTCCAGCGCCGGATTCAACAGCACATTCTCCTCATTCCCGAGCAATCCATTTTCTCCCGCATGCGGATTCAACCCGCACACGCCGATCCGCGGCTCCGCCAAACCGTCCGCCCGCGCCAGCTCCGCCGCCGCCGCGATCGTCCGTCGCAATAAATTCGGTCCGAGCAACCGCGGCACTTCATGCAGCGGCACATGCCAGGTCGCCAACACCACGCGCAGCTTCCCTCCGCAAAATGCCATCACCGGCTCACCGCCCCACCGATCCGCGAAAAACTCCGTCTGCCCCGGAAACGGATATCCCACCCGCGCCAGCCACTCCTTGCTCACCGGTCCCGTCACCACCCCCGAAAATTCCCCGGCGCCACACCCCATCGCCGCCCGCTCCATCGCGGTCCACGCCATCCGCGCCCCCGCTTCACTCGGTCTTCCCAACTCCGCCTCGAACAGGTCGTCGCCTACCGCAATCTTCTCCGCGCGTGTATCCAATTTTTGGAGCCAGCGCGCCGGACCGATCACCGCCACGTCCTTCGCCTCCTCCGCCCGCGCCTTCAACCAGCCTTCAATAATCTCCGGGCCGACCCCCGCCGGATCCCCGCACGTAATCGCCAGCTTCACGCTCCGTCCTCCGCCCCACCGGCCGCGTCGCGGACCCGACGCGCCCGCGCGAAACTCCGCTTCCCTTCCGCAAAGAACTCCAGGAAGCGTTTCGCTTCCGCCGTCGTATAAAGCCCCGACGCCAGCCCGTCCGCCGCGAGTCCGCGAATATTTCCCGACTGAAAAAACACCGCCTGAAACGCCTGCTTCAATTCCGCGATCGCCGGCCGGCTCACGCCTCGCCGCCGCAATCCCACCGCATTGAAGCCCACAATGTCGTCCCGCTCCGCCACCATCGTGAAATGCGCCACGTCCCGCGTGATCGCCGTGAGTCCGCCCACCATCACCCCTTCGCCAATCCGGCAGAACTGATGAACCGCACAATTGCCCCCAAGGAAACTGTAATCCCCCACCGTCACATGTCCCGCTAGCAACGCGCCGTTCGCGATCACCACTTGATTCCCCACCGCGCAATCGTGCGCGACATGACTCGACGCCATCAGAAAACAATTGTCCCCGACCGTCGTATATCCGCCGCCGTGAATCGAGCGGTTCACCGTGACGTGCTCCCGAATCACCGTCCCCGCGCCGATCTTCACCCCGGACGCCGTCGCACGGTCGAACTTCAAATACTGCGGGTCGCCACCGATCACGGCGAATGGATGAACCACCACGCGATCCCCGAGCACGCAGTGCTTCGTCACGATCGCATGCGCATGGATCTCACAATCCGCCCCCAACTTCGCTCCTTCTTCAACAATCGCCGTGGGATAAATCACACGCCAAAGCTCCAAGCTCCCCGCCCCAAGCTCCAGAGAATTCTCGTTCTAAAACATTGCCCGCTCACCTCTACCCGCGCTTCGCCCGCGAAGTCCGCTCCGAGAGCAAGTCCATCTGCGAATCCTTCACCAAATCGTAGTTCTTCAAAATCCGCAGCACCTGCAACGTGTCGCTCTTCGTATAGTTCTGGTTGATCTCCACCTTCTCCAACAGATCCAGCAGCATCGCCCGAAACGAAATAATCGCATCCACCCCCGCCTGCTTCAGCAGCTCCACGCTCTGCGAACGAAACGGCTCCGCCGTCGGCAGGCTTGGCAGCACGAGAATCTTCGTCAGCTCTCCCTCCCCTTCACCGTCCGTGCCCGCCGGAAACAGCTTCGTCGCTTCCTTCAACACCTGGTCTTCGAGAAACCGAAAAATCTCCGGACTGCTCTTCAAGATCGCCGGCGAAAACACATTCGTGTGCCACGGCTTCACCGCCACCACGCCCCGCTGAATCAGCGGCAGCTCCGACGAAAACAGAAAAAAGTCCGGCTTCCTCGCGCCCCGCTCCCACGCCGGATTATAGACAATCAAATCGATCTCCTCGTCCCCGCTCTTCCGCCGCGCCATCACCTGATACTTCCGCACCTGGCGAACCAGAAACCCGTTCTGTTCGAAATACTCGCGAACAATTCCTTCGTCGATGGCGGACACGGCGAAAACTTACGATCTACGATTCATGCTTCACGATGGGGACAAGGGCAGCCGACCCGCCGAGTGGAACTCATAAATCAAAGATCATAAATCACAAACTACCCTCTTCCCGCGCCCACCTCCGCAAAGCTCTCCTCCGCCAGCTCCGGCTGCACGTTGTCCTGCGTCGCCGCCTCTCCGAGCCGCTTCAACACCACAAACCGCAGTGCTCCTCCGCGCACTTTCTTGTCCCGCGCCATCGCCGCGAACAAAGCCTCGATCTCCAGCGGCGCTCGCAACTTCACCGGCAACCCATGCGCCGCGACCACGTTTTCGATGCGCATCACGTCCGCGCCGCCGATGTATCCTAGTTTCTGCGACAACCGCGCCGCCGCGCACAAGCCGATCGCCACCGCCTCGCCGTGCAAATACTCGCCATACCCCGCCACCTGCTCGATCGCGTGCCCGAAAGTATGCCCGAGATTCAAAAGCGCCCGCCCCCCCTGCTCCGCCGTCTCGCGCTCGTCCGCCTGCACCACCTCGGCCTTCAACTCGCAACAGCGCCGGATCGTCGGCAGCAGTTGCGTCGATGTCGGTGTGAGCGGCTCGTTTTCGAGCCGCTCAAAAAGCGCCGAGTCGCCCAGCAACCCGTATTTAATCACCTCCGCCGCCCCTGCCGCAAATTCCCTCGGCGGTAACGTCCCCAGAAATTCCGCCCCAATCAGCACGGCCCGCGGATGATGAAACGCGCCCACAAGATTTTTGCCCGCCCCGAGATTGATCCCTGTTTTCCCCCCGACCGAGCTGTCCACCATCGCCAGCAGCGTCGTCGGCACTTGGATACAATCGATGCCGCGCAAATACGTTGCCGCCGCAAATCCTCCAAGATCGCCCACCACGCCGCCGCCCACCACCCAGATCACCCCGCGCCGGTCAACTCGCTCGCGCGCCAAAAAATCCAGCACCTTTCCATACGACGTCAGCGATTTCGTCCCTTCTCCCGCCTCCAACACAAGCCGCGCCGTCTCACCAAAGACATCGTCCAATAACTCGCGTGTCGCTTCCGCCACGCCCCGGTCTGTGAGCACCACGCTGCGGCGTCCTGCGGACATCCGCGCGAATTCAGCCTTCAGTTCCCCCCTCGCATGTTGCAGAAAATGAATGGGATACTGGACGTTTGATAGACGGATTTCGAGACTTGCGCTCACGCGCCGCTTAAATCCCACGCGCTCCGGCCGGTCAATGCTCATGATAATTGCCGGCTTTTGAGATAAAGTCTCAAATACCGCTTGACGTGAGATCGCGTCTCATCCTCAACTTTGCGCCGTTCCATATGTCTTCAGGACGTCCTACTTCACGCGCCTCTGTCTCCGTCTTCGCGCTCACGCTTCTCTCCGCGCGCCTCCTCGCCCAAGAGCATCTGGCCGACTCGCCGATCCGCCTCGACGCATTGGTCGTGACCGCTTCGGGTTTCACCCAAGCCATCGACAACGCTCCGGCGAGCATCTCCCTCATCGGGCGCGAGGAGTTGTTGGAAAAGCGGGTCAATAGTCTTGCGGAGGCCATCTCCGAGGTCGAGGGCGTCGACGTCGGCGCCACCGCCGGCAAAACCGGCGGGCTCAACATCAGCATTCGCGGCATGCCGAGCGACTACACGCTCATCCTTGTCGATGGCCGCCGCCAGAATGCCGCCGGCAACATCACGCCTAACGGCTTCGGCGAAACCGCCACCAGCTTCCTCCCCCCGCCCGCCGCCATCGAGCGTATCGAGATCATCCGCGGCCCCATGTCCACGCTCTACGGCTCCGATGCCATGGGCGGGGTCGTCAACATCATCACCCGCAAGGTCAACCCCGTGTGGGGCGGCAGCGCCACCGCCGGCGGCACACTGCAGGAGGATCGCGATTTCGGCGACTCCTTCAACACCCACCTCTATCTCAGCGGCCCCGTCGTTCCCGACAAAATCGGCCTCACGCTCCGCGGCAGCCTCTTCGCCCGTTCCGCCTCCGACCTCGCCTACGTCGATGCCCAGGGCAACCCCATCGAGGTCAGCAAACGCGGCCCCAGCCCCGTCAAAGCCGACATCCACACACTCGGCGCTCGTCTAGATCTCGTCGCTCATCGCGATCACGACCTCTGGCTCGATGCCGACTTCTATCGCCAGACCTACGACAATAACAGCGGCCAGCTCGGCACGCTCGACCAGCCCGACGCCAACAGCTTCAACGGCTACCTCCCCCAGCTCCGCTTCAACCGCGACCAGTTCACCGTCGCCCACACCTGGCGCTTCGGCTTCGGCCAGCTCGATTCGAGCCTCATCCGCAACACCACCGAGACGATCGGTCGCACCGTTCCTCCGGGCACACCCGGCCGCACGCCCGGTAGCCCTCGCACCCTGGAAAACGAAAACCTCGTTTTCGACACCAAGGCCATCTTCAAACTCGCCACTCACACCCTTAGCCTCGGCGGCCAATTCTGGGAAGCCGAGATGATCGATCTCGTCGCTCCCACCCCCTACGACCAGACGCAATGGGCGCTCTTCGCTGAGGACGAATGGCGTCTCCGCCCCGATCTCCGCCTCACCGTCGGCGCGCGTCACGACGAACACAGCCAGTTCGGCGACCACCTCAATCCCCGCGCGTATCTCGTGTGGAATGTCACCCCGCGTTGGGCGTTCAAGGGTGGCGTCAGCCAAGGCTTCAAGGCTCCGCGTCTCGAGCAACTCGCCGACGGCATCACCGGCTTCACCGGCCAGGGCACCCGCCCGACCATCGGCACCCCGACCCTCAAGCCCGAGACCAGCGTCTCCACCGAAATCGGTATCATCTACGACAACGACGCCGGCCTCCGCGCCACACTCACCGCTTTCAACAACACCTTCGAGGACAAGATCGCCAACGGCCCGGGCCTCCTCAACGCCACCTTCGCCGCCAGCCCCAACCGCCCCGGCTCCGTCAACTACGGCAACTGGCCCCTCGTCGATACGTTCGCCCAACTCGTCAACGTCGACGAGGCCGTCACCCGCGGCTTCGAAGCCAGCGTTCACGCCCGCTTCGCCCAGCACTGGAGCCTCACCGCCAATTATACGTTCACCGAGAGCGAGCAGAAGAGCGGTGCCGAAAAAGGACTCCCGCTTTACGATACCCCCCGCCACATGGCCAACGCCCGCCTCCGCTGGGCCGCCGCCTCGCAACTCAATCTCTGGCTGGGCGGCGAATACCGCGACGAGCGCTACCGCTCCCCCGACACCGCCACCAGCACCGCCAAGGCCACCTGGGGCGACTACCGCGCCTATGCCCTCTTCCACCTGGGCGCCGGCTACCAGCTCACGCCGCGGCTCACCCTGAACGCCACGATCTACAACCTGCTCGATAAAAACTTCGTCGAATACCGCCCCTACGTCAGCAACACGGGCACCGGCGCCATCAGCTACACCAATCTCTACAACAACAACCAGGAACCACGCCGCCTCTGGCTCTCGGCAACCTACGTCTTCTAGCCCTCCCGGCGGGAGCAACGGCCGGGCCCTCGCCGCGGCCCCCGCCCCCAACCATCCATCCGACTTTTCCCGTGAACACACGCACACCCGTTCCCACGCCCGATAAATCCACCCTCCCCCAGGGCCTCTCCGCGCTCACCGCGCTCGCCCTCGCCGGCGCGGCTACCTCCGTTCACGGCGCGGAGTCCCCCGGCGAAAACTCCCCCGTCGACATCCTGCCCGAACTTTCCGTTCAGGCTCAAAAACAACGCGAGGTCGCCTCCCCCAAGTTCACCGCCCCCCTCGTCGACACGCCTCAAACGATCTCCGTCATCCCGAAAGAGGTCTTCAACCAACAGGGCGCCGCCTCCCTCGCCGATGTCCTCGGCAACACACCGGGCATCACGTTCCTCGCCGGCGAAGGCGGCCACGTCTCCGGTTCGAATAGCTTCTACATGCGGGGCTTCGACATGTCCGGAAACATCTTCATCGATGGCATTCGCGACAACGGCAACTACGGCCGCGACATCTACAACCTCGACCAGGTCGAGGTCGTCAAAGGCCCCGCCGGCGACAACGGCCGCGGCGCCGCCTCCGGTTTCCTCAATCTCGTCACGAAAACCCCACAATCCGAAAACTTCGCCAACGCCACCGCCAGCCACGGCTTCGACGAATACGCCTCGATCGAACGCAATCGCGCCACCATCGACGTCAACCACACTTTGAGCGACGACGGCAACGGCACCGCTTTCCGCCTCAACGCCCTCTGGCAGGACGGCGGCGTCGCCGGCCGCGACGTCGCCGAGAAGAAAACCTGGGGCATCGCTCCGTCGGTCGCCTTCGGCCTCGGCTCCCCCACCCGCGTTTACCTCACCTACCAGCACGACGAACAACGCGACCGCCCCGATTACGGCGCGCTCGCCGGCGTCCTCCCCGATACCGCCACGGCCGTGCGCCCCGCCGCCCCCATCGACCGCAGCCGCTACTACGGCCTCCTGAGCGATTACGACGATGTCACCGTCGACGTCGCCAGCGCGCGCATCGAGCACGACCTCACACCCACGGTCCGCCTCACCAACTTCACCCGCTACAGCAACACCGACCGCGACGCGATCTACGCCGTCCCGAGCTCCGTCGACAACCGCCCTGACATGAACACCGGCGAGCGGACCGAGATCGTCGTCACCAACCGGCAAGCGTTCGCCCGCGAAATTGAAACGCTCGTCAACCAAACCAACATCGCCTCGCAGTTCACCACCGGCCGTTTCGACCACTCCTTCGCCGGCGGCCTCGAGCTCATCCGCGAAAACGGCGAAACCCTCCGCGACTGGACCGGCCTCGGCACCGTCGGCGAACTCAGCAAAATGGTGAACGTCACCGCCGCCGGCGCGCCCACCGCTCCCACCCTCGTCGTCGGCACCAACCCCTATAACCCCAACCCCGCGCGCCCGATCACCGGCTTCGCACCGACGTATCGATTTATCGACGACATCCGCATCGATACCGTCGCGCTCTACGCCTACGACACGATTAAACTCTCTGAACGCTGGCAGGCCACCGGCGGCGCGCGGCTCGAACACTACGATGTCTCCTATGACATCTTCGACCGCACCACCAACACGAGCGCGCCGTTCAACACCGACGACATCGTCTTCACCGGCAAACTCGGCCTCGTCTTCAAGCCCGCGCGCAACGGCTCCTATTACGTCTCCTGGGGCGTCGCCGCCCAACCGCCCGGCACGAGCAATCTCTCGAACGACAACGGCTCCCGCAACAACGGCACGCCCGGCACCACGGGACAAAACTCGCCCAACGCCAAGCCCCAGAAATCCTACAACACCGAGCTCGGCACCAAGTGGGATTTCTTCAACCGCAAGCTCACCACGTCCCTCGCGCTCTTCCGCAGCGAACGCACCAACATCTCCGTCGCCACCGACACCAACGGCGTCCCCACGCTCTACGGCGATCAAACCGTGCAAGGCATCGAAGCCGGTGTTTCCGGTCGCATCACCAATAATTGGATACTTTTCGGCGGGCTCTCCTATCTCGATTCCGAAAACTCCAACGCCGCCAACCCCGTCCAAAACGGCTCCGAGCTGAACTGGACTCCTGAATGGTCCGGCAATCTCTGGACGACCTACCGCCTTCCCTTCGGCCTCACCCTGGGCGGCGGCACGCAATACACCGGCTCCTCCCGCGTCTCGCTCAACAACACCAATCTCGCCGAACTCCCCTCGCGTTGGATCCTCAATGCCGTCCTCGCCTACGACGTCACGAAGAACTTAAGCGTCCGCCTGAACATCAACAACGTCGCCGACGAACACTACGCCCGCGCGATCAACAACAATTCCAACCGCGCCTACTTCGGCGACCCGCGCACCTACCTCCTCAGCGCCGACTTCCGGTTCTAACCCAATCTTTCTCTTTCCTCTTTATCTTTCTCTTTCTCCCAGAGCGCGCGCGCCCACCGGACCAAGAGAAAGATAAAGAGAAAGAAGAAAGAGAAAGATCAGATCTCCGAACTCCGATCTTCGATCTCCAAAAAGCGATGCTCCTCTCCCTCCCCAACGTTCTCACGCCCGCCCAAGTCGCCGAATCGCGCGCCTTGCTCGAGTCCGCCGAATGGATCGACGGCAAAGCGACCGCCGGCCACCAGGGTGCCCGCGTCAAAGACAACCAGCAGCTCGCGACGGACAATCCCACCGCCCGCCAGGTCGGCGCCACGATCCTCAAAGCCCTCAGCGCGAACCCGCTCTTCATGTCCGCCGCGCTGCCGCTCCACATCCTCCCGCCGATGTTCAACCGCTACTCCGGCGGCCAAACCTTCGGCACCCACGTCGACGGCTCCATCCGCATCATCCCCGGCACCGGCCATCGCATTCGCACGGATCTTTCGTGCACGCTCTTCTTCGCCAACCCCGACGAATACGACGGTGGCGAACTCATCATCGAGGACACCTACGGCTCCAAATCCGTGAAACTCCCCGCCGGCCACATGATCCTCTACCCATCGACGAGCCTGCACCGCGTCACGCCCGTCACCCGCGGCACACGTCTCTGCTCCTTCTTCTGGCTGCAATCGATGATTCGCAACGACGGTCACCGCTCGATACTCTTCGACATGGACGTCGCCATCCAACGCCTCGGCGCCGAAAAACCCGATCACCCGTCCGTCGTCCAGCTCACCGGCGTTTACCACAACCTGCTCCGCACCTGGGCCGAGATGTAGCACGCATCCACGTTCCAACTACAGTCCTTCCCCCGTGCGCAAACGCCTCTGGAAACTCCACTCCTGGCTCGGCCTCGTCGCCGGCCTCGCGCTCCTCGTGATCGGCCTCACGGGCAGCATCCTGGTGTTTCACGAAGAACTCTCGGCCCTCCTCTGGCCGAAGAAATACGCCGTCACGCCGACCGACGCCGGCCGCCTCCCGCTCGACACGCTCCTCCGCCAAGTCGAACAGCAGCTTCCTGACTACGAGGTCACCGGCTGGCACGTCCAACACGAGCGCCCTCACTTCGCCGACAATCTCTACGTCATTCGTCGCGACACCAACGTCTGGCTCACCGCCACGCTCGATCCTTACACCGGCCGCGTTCTTTCCCAGCCGCACGCCTACAACGAAGCGCTCCGCGGCTGGATGCTCGAACTCCATCAGCAATTCTTCGCCGGCGATCTCGGCCTCGCGATCACCGGCGTCTTCGGCGTTCTCTTCCTCCTCCTCGGCGTCTCCGGCGTCTATCTCTACCGCGAATTCTGGAAACACCTTTTCACCCTGCGCTGGCGCCGCGGCGCGCGCATCCTTTTCTCGGATACGCATAAGTTCACCGGCATCTGCTCCGTCGGCTTCAACGTCATCTTCGGCTTCACCGGCGCTTACTGGAACCTCACCCACACCGTCGAACACGTCACCACGACAGAGTTCGAACAACCCGTCATCGAGCGCCGTCTTTATCCGGATACACTTTCGATCGAAGCGATCGTCGCCGACTCCGCCACACGCCTCCCCGGTTTCCGCGCCAACTTCATTTCGCTTCCCAGCGTGCCCGCCGCCCCCGGCGTCATCCTTTGGGGCGCCGTCGAACCGCGCTTCTTCCTCACCAACGCCTTCGGCAGCACCATCGCCTACGATGCCGCTACCGGTGCGCACACCGCCACGAACGACCTTCGTAACGCCGGTTGGTGGACGCGTGTCGCCGACACGTTCGAAGCGCTCCACTTCGGCAACTTCGGCGGCCTCACCGCCAAAATCATCTGGTCCCTCGCCGGCCTCACTCCCGGCATTCTCGCGATCACCGGCTTCAGCATCTGGCTGCTTCGCCGCCGCGCCGCCTCTTCCCGTTCCCTCGCGCCCGCCCCAGCGCTGACTTCGCGCATGAACAATAGTCCTCTTCTCCGCCGCGCGGCCTTCACCGCCGCAGCGCTCCTTCTCGTTGCGACTCCGCTCGCCGCCCAATCCGCCGACGAGCCGATCACCGAGCTTCCGCTGCTCAATATCACCGCGTCCGCCGACGCCTCCGCTGCCGGTCTCCCCGAAGCCTACGCCGGCAATCAAGTCGCCACCGGCGGCCGCATCGGCCTCTTCGGCTCCCAAGACTACATGGGCACGCCGTTCAACTTCACCGCCTACACGCGCGAGCTCATCGAAAACCAGCAAGCCGCCAGCATCGGCGAAGTCCTCCTCAACGATCCCGCCGTCCGCGTCGCGCGCGGCTTCGGCAATTTCCAACAGCTCTACCTCGTCCGCGGCCTTCCAATCTACTCCGACGACATGGCCTACAACGGCCTCTACGGTCTCCTCCCGCGCCAATACCTCGCCGCCGAACTCGTCGAACGCGTCGAGGTCCTTCGCGGCGCCAACGCCTTCCTCAACGGCGCCGCGCCCGGCGGCAGCGGCCTCGGCGGCGCCGTCAATGTCATGCCGAAGCGCGCCCCCAACGCGCCGCTCACCCAGCTCACCACCGGCGTCCAATCCGGCGGACAATACGTCACCTCCGCCGATGTCGCCCGCCGCTTCGATTCCAACCGCGCCGGCGCCCGCCTGATCCTCGCGCACCGCGATGGCGACACCGCCGTCGACGGCGAAAACACCTCGCTCGGTCTCGCCGCCATCGGCCTCGACTTACGCACCGACGCCTTCCGCCTCTCCGCCGATCTCGGTTATCAGGACTTCAAGAAAAACGCCTCGCAACCGAGCATCACCATCGCGTCCGGCCTCGCCATTCCGCCTCCGCCGCGCGCCGATCGTTCCGTCGCCCAGCCGTGGACGTATTCAAACGAGCGCGACACCTTCGGCACGCTCCGCGCCGAATACGACCTCAGCGACAACGTCACCGCCTGGCTCGCCGCCGGTCTCCGCGAGGGCCACGAAAGCGCCACTTTTTCCAACCCCACCGTCATCGACTCGGCCGGCACCACCTCCTCCTACCGTTTTGACAACGTCCGCGAAGACGATGTCACCACCGCCGAAGCCGGCGTCCGCGCCACCTTCGCGAGGTCCTCCGTCTCGCACCAGTTCACCGCCACCGCCGCCACCTACGAACTCGAATCCGAAAACGCCTACGCGTTCTCCGACTTCGCCGGCTTCACGGATAATCTCTACGCCCCCGCAGTCGTTTCCGCTCCGACCGCCGACTTCTTCACCGGCGGTTCGATGACCAACCCGCTTATCACCGAGCGCACCAAAACCTCCTCCTTCGCCATCGCCGACGCCATCTCCGCACTCGACGCCCGCCTCCTCCTCACCGTCGGCGTCCGCTACCAGAAAATCACCGCCAGCAGCTACGACTACAACACCGGCGCCCTCGGCTCCCACTACTCCGATCACGCCGTCACCCCCGTCGGCGGCATCGTCTACAAGTTCACGCGCAAACTCTCCGCCTACGCCAACTACATCGAGGGTCTCACGAAAGGCGACGTCGCTCCCGCCGCTTCCGGCTCCACGCCCGTCGTCAACGCCGGCGAAGTTCTCGCTCCCTACAAAACCGAACAACTCGAGCTCGGCCTCAAATTCGACGCCGGCCGCCTCGGCGGCTCCGTCAGTGTGTTCGACACCCGCAAGCCCATCGCCGGCGTCGGCTCCGACAATCGCTTCCGCATCGTCGACCACCAGCGCCATCGCGGCCTCGAGCTCTCCGCCTTCGGCGAACTCGCGCCGTCGCTCCGCGTTCTCGGCGGCATCAGCTTTCTGGATACCGACGCCTCCGGCCGCGACGCCATCGGCACGCCCGACACCCAAATCAACCTCGGCCTCGAATACCTCGCCCCATTCGCCGAAAACCTCTCCTTCGACGCCCGTGTGATTCACACCACCGAGCAATTCGCCGACGCCGCCAATACCCAACAAGTCCCCGACTGGACCCGCCTCGATCTCGGCGCGCGTTACACCATGCCGCTCGGCGAAAACCGCACGCTCACGCTCCGCGCCCGCGTCGAAAACGTGACCTACGAAAACTATTGGGCCTCCGCCGGCGGGTATCCTGGGGCCGGATACCTCACCGTCGGCGCCCCGCGCACGCTCCTCGTCTCCGCCACCTTCAATTTCTGACCCTCCTTCCAGAATCTCCACTTCAATGAACCCAGGTTCCGTTCACCCGCTCCGCCGCCGTTTGATCGCCGCCGCGCTCGCCCTCTTCTCGGCGAGTGCGCCCTTCACCTCCGCCGCGGAGAATGATGACACCTTTTCTCCGGAAGCGCTCGCACTAGCCCCGTTCGTCGTCACCGCCGACGGCGCGCAAAGCATCCTCCACATCACCGCGCGCGACCTCGAACAACGCCAGGCCATCGACCTCGAAGACGCCCTCTCCCTCGACCCCAGCATCACCGTCGGCGGTTCCACTGGGATCGCCCAGAAAATCTACGTCCGCAACCTCGGCGAAGAACTCCTCAATGTCTCCATCGACGGCGCCACCCAGTCCGGCTCGCTCTTCCATCACATTGGCCGCATCACGCTTGAACCCGAGCTCCTGAAACAAATCGAAGTCCAGCCCGGCATCGGCAACGCCGCCGACGGTCCCGGCGCGCTCGGCGGCGCCATCCGTTTCGTCACCAAGGATCCGTCCGACTTCTTCGCCCCTTCCGAGTCCGCTGGCGCCCTCTTGAAATACGGCTACTTCAGCAACACCCGCGGCTGGAAAGCCAGCGCTACCGGCTTCGGCCGGGCCAACGCAAATCTCAGCGGCCTCGTCAGCATCGTTTCCTCCGAGCACGAGGAAATCGAGGACGGCGACGGCCGCCGTCTCCTTGGTTCGGATACACGCCAGAACGTCGTCCTTGGCAAAGTCGTCAGCACCTTCGGCGATGGCCAGACCGCGCGCTTCGGCTTCGAATACCTCGACGAGGTCGGCAACAAACTCCGCCGCCCGGAGTGGGGTCCTAGCCCCGCCAATCCCATGTTCTACATGGAGGCCAACCGCCGCACCGCGACGTTCGGCTACGAAGCAAATCCCACGTCCGCCGACTGGCTCGATCTTCGCTTTAACCTCAGCCACACCTCCGCCGACATCCTGCAAATCGCCGCCTTCGGCCCCTACACCGGCGAGATCGCCGGCACGCAGTTCGATCTCCGCAACACCCAGCGCGCCGGCTCGCACGAGCTGATCTACGGTATCGACTATCGTCGCGACGAAGTCAGCGCCGGCCCCGACACTGCGCCCAACACCCACAACGAGGAGGGCTACGTCACCGGCCTCTTCATCCAGGACAACATCACCGTCACCTCCGCACTCACACTCCACGCCGGGGCCCGCTACGACGCTTACCGTCTCGAGGATCGCCAGCGCCAAAAATTCAGCCACGAGGGGTTCAGCCCGAACGCCGGTTTCACCTACGCTCTCACGCCGCGCCTCAGCCTCAACGGCAGTGCCGCCACCGCTTTCCGCGGCCCCGGCATCAACGACGCCTTCCGCATCGACCTTTCGCAGAACGATCCGAACCTCGACGCGGAGAAAGCCCAAAACTACGAGCTCCGTTTCCTCTACCGCGACGGACGCCTCCAACTCGAAGCCGGCGTCTACGCCAACCGTATCGACGATCTCATTACCAACACGCTCCCTTGGTCGCGCATCTACCGCAACGCCGGCGAGCTCAAAACCGACGGCTTTTTCGCCCGCGCCACCTACGCCCTCTCCCGCGCGCACTTCAGCCTCCAATACAACCACGCCGACACCACGCTCAACGGACAGACTGCCACGCGCTACCAATACAACTCACTCGTCTCCCGCATCGGCGATACCTGGGTCGCCGACGCCTCCTGGCACCCGCTCGACCAGCTCAATCTCGGCTGGAACACACGTCTCGTCCAGGGCATCGACGCCATCCTCATTCCCTTCGACATCACCGGCGTTCCCAACAGCCGCATCGATAAACCCGGATACGTCACGCACGACTTCTACCTGCGCTGGACGCCGCCCTTCGCCCGCGCGCTCACGATCGATCTCACGATCAAGAACGTCTTCGACAAAACCTACCGGAGTCATGGCAGCCTTGAAGACATGACCGCCTTCCCCGGTTTCGCCGGCGTCGTCGGCGCCCCCGAGCCCGGCCGCGACCTCCGCCTCAGCGCCACCCTCCGCTTCTAACCCAATCTTTCTCTTTCCTCTTTGTCTTTATCTTTCTCCTCCAGTTCGCCCGCGCCTGCCCAGCCGAGAGAAAGATAAAGAGAAAGATCAGATCCACCCGTGCTCCTGCAAGAGCGTCATCCCTCCAGAAGTCCCTTCGTGTCCCTTCGTGGTTCCCCTTCTGCCCCTCAGCCTTCCAGCGCATCCGTATTCATCCGCGTCCATCCGTGGTTGAAATAAATCTCTCCGCCTCGTGGTGACGCTCCGCAAAATCATCTTCTGGCTCCACCTCGCCTCCGGCCTAATCGCCGGCGTCGTCATCGCGATCATGTCCGCCACTGGCATCGCAATCGCCTTCGAAGAAGAAATCCTCGCCTGGATCGACCGCGAACCCGCTCGCATCGCCGCACCCGTCGCCGGCACCACCCCTAAACCCATCGCCGAGCTCACCGCCCGCCTCCGCGAAGCGTATCCAGATTTCAACGTCAACACCGTCGTCGTCCCGCGCGACCCGCAGCGTGCTTACGAATTCTACGCCGGTCGTGAAGGCCCGCTCTACGTCGATCCGCACACCGGCCTCGCCCGCGAATCCCGCGCCCATGCCGCGCACGACTTCATCCACAAACTCGAGGAATGGCATCGCTGGCTCGGCCGTCCCAACGGCCTCACGTCCACCGGTCGCCTGGTCACCGGGATCTGCAATTTCGCCTTCGTCATTCTCTGCCTCACCGGGCTTTGGCTCTGGTTTCCCAAGCTTTGGAACTCCCGGGCGCTCCGTCCCCGCTTCACCTTCATTAAAAGTTTCCGCGGCAAGGCCCGCGATTTCAACTGGCACCACGTTTTCGGTTTCTGGTCGATGCCCGTCCTCACGATTCTTTCTCTCACCGGCGTCGTTATCTCGTTCGAATGGGCCCACCGCCTCGTCTTCGCGCTCGCCGGCGAAGAAGCTCCAAAATCCCGCAACTACGGCATGATGGCCGTCCCGCCCGCCGTCGTCCCCGCTCCCCCTCCCGGCACGCCGCCCGTATCCGCCGAAACCCTACTCGCGAGCGCCCGCACCGCCTTCCCCGACTGGCAATCGCTTCGCCTCGTTCTTCCCGATTCGGCTTCGTCCGCCCCTGCCTCGCTCGGCGTAACGCTCCCCGACCACATGCCGAGCCGCGCCTACGTGCCCGTCGAACTCGATCCATTCACCGGAGAGATTCTCCAGGCCACGCCTTTCGAATCCCGCAGCGCCGGCCTCCAGGCTCGCGTCTGGATTCGTTTTCTCCACACCGGCGGCGCCTTCGGCCTCCCCGGAAAAATCGTCGCCACCCTCGCGACCGCCGCGTCCCTCGTCCTCGTTTACACCGGCTTCGCCCTTTCCTTCCGCCGTTTCGCCAAACGCGGCGCCACCCGGCTCGCGCGATCGTGACAACCGCCCTCCTCGCGCGTCGGCGCAAGCGCGCCTCGCGCGGCCTTCCGCGTGACAACTCCGCCTCCCGCTCTGCTCTGCGCTCGTGACTGAGTTTCCCATCCGCCCCGGTTGTCTTCTGGCGTGGGGCTCCGGCCCCACGAAAATTGCCTTCTCCCCCGCCCCTCAGGCGCTGTTCGTTTTTCAACTCGCCGACCCACCCAACCGCGACGCCGATCGCATGCGGCTCGTCCGTTCGCTCGCGGAAACCGCTTCCGACGAAGCCGCCTTTCTCGTCGCCGTCGCGCTCTCCTCGCCCGCCTTCGACGAATTACTCGCCGACGACAACTCCCCCGGCGCCGCTCAAATCCGCACGTTTCACTCCGACTCCTCCGCGCCTCCCCTGACGCTCCCGCTCACCGCCGGCGCGCGCCTCGCCGTCGAATCGATCCGCCGCTGCCCGTTCGCCGGCGCCTGCCGCGCCATGGCTTTCGCCGCGCGCACCAACGACCTGCTCATCGAATTCCTCACATCGCTCTCCGCCGCCGCGCCGCCCGCTCCCCTGCTCCGGCGGCTCGACGAACAAATCCGCTCCGCCGCCGAGCTCCTTTCGCTCCGCCTCGAGGATCCGCCCACGCTCGCCGCGCTCGCGCACGAGATCGGCCTCAGCGAAACCACCCTCAAGCGCGGTTTTCACCAGGTCTTCGGCACGACCGTCTTCGCCCACCTCCGCGCCCTCCGCATGCAGCGCGCTCACGCTCTCCTGCAAAGCGGCGAAGCCACCGTCCTCGAGGCCGCCGCTCGCGTCGGCTACAGCAACCCCAGCAATTTCGCCGCCGCCTTCCGCCGCCAGTTCGGGGTGAATCCAAAAGAATTCCAGCTCGCCGCGCGTGTAGGTGGCGCGCTCGCCGCGCCACGTTCCCGCGAAACCGCACCGTGACCGTCCGTAGCCAATAAACGGCCGCCCACAGGTGGAATCGCCCGCCGCGTTTCTGGGATACTCGCCGCTTTCTCATGAAAGCCGCGCGCCGCTTCCATCCGCTTCCCGCTTCCGCACTCCTCGCTTTTTGCGCCCTCCTCCCGCCGCTGCCAGCGCAAACGCAGGTCGCCGCGCTCCGGCTCGACGAGGTCACCGTCACCGCCACGCGCACCGAGCGCCCGATCGACGCCACGCCCGGCACCGTCACCGCCTTCGATCTCGATCACACGACCAACGGCATCACGCTCGACCAGTTCGTTCGCGGCGAAACGCTCGTCAGCGTTCCGTTCGCCTTCTCCGGCTCCGGCGTCGCCTATCAACGCGGCGGCGCCCAGGGCATCAACATCCGCGGCGTCGAGGGCAACCGCGTGCTCCTCCAAGTCGACGGCGTCCGCGTCCCCGACGAATTTCAACTCGGCGGCTCCGAGCCCACCGGTCGCGATTACTTCGACCCCGAACTCTTCAAGCGCCTCGAAATCCTCCAGGGCTCCGCGTCCGCCCTCTACGGCAGCGACGCCCTCGGCGGCGTCGTCACGTTCACCACCAAATCCCCTGGCGATTTCCTCAACGGCGATCCTGTCTACCTCGGCGCGAAAGGCGCCTACCGCTCCGTTGATCACGGCACGTCCGCATCCGCCACCGTCGCCGCCCAGCAAGGCGCTTTCCAGGCGCTCGTCATCTATTCCCATCACGAAGGCGGGGAACGCGAAAACAACGGCTCCGTCCGCCCCAACCCCGAAGACTACACCTCCGACGCCGTCCTCACGAAGCTCGTCTGGCTCCCGTCCGCGCCGCACCGCTTCGAGTTCGCCCTCGAAAACTTCGACCGCGACAGCTTCGCGCAGGTAAACAACAAGGAGATCACGTCCGGCACGTCGACGACCACCGGCCTCGATCTCGCGAGTGTCACGCAACGTTTTCGCCTCAGCCTCGCCTATCTTTTCCAAGGCGGCTCCGCGCTCTTCGACCGGCTCGAAGCCCGCGCCTATATCCAGGACGCGAATACAAAGGACGTCGCTTACGAGCGCATCGCCTACAACCCGCCCAGCGGTGCCAACGGCGCGTTTCGCCACCGCGACATCACCACGCAGTTTCACAACGACACCACCGGCTTCTCCATCGCCGCGATAAAGCCCCTCGGCGACGCCCACCGGCTCGCCTACGGCATCGAAGGCTCGTCCACCGAGACCAGCAAGCCGTGGCGCAGCGTCGTCACCAATGCCTTCGGCACCACTTACCCGTCCGAACCGCGTATGGCCGGCACCGATACGGATCGTCTCGGCGCCTATCTCCAGGACGAGTTCGAGCTCGCTTTCGCGAACGGCCGGAAGCTCACGCTCATTCCCGGCGTCCGTGTCGATCGCTTCGAGCTCACGCCCGACAACTCGCCCGCCTACCTCGCCGTCACCGCCGGCCAGCGTGCGCCCTCCTTCGACGAGGTCGCCGTCTCCCCCAAGCTCGGCGTCGTCTACGCGCTCACCGAAAACCTCAACGCCTACGCCCAATACAACCGCGGCTTCCGCTACCCCACCGCCGAGGACCTCACCGCCACGTTCACCAATCCCGTCGTCCGCTACCGCACGATTCCCAATCCCGACCTGAAAGAGGAAACCAGCGACGCCTTCGAAGTCGGCGTGAAGGGCCAGCCCGTCACCGGACTCACCGTGCGTCTCGCGATTTTCGATACACGCTACGACAACTTCATCGAGCAGATCGCCTTCGCTCCCGACGCATTTCAGGACTACGTCACCTGGCCGTCCGGCACGTTCCAGACCCAGAACCGCGCCTCCGCCCGCATCCACGGCGCCGAACTCTGGACCGAGCTCGATTTCTCGAAATTCTCCTCCGGCCTCGCCGGCCTGCGCCTCACCGCGTCGGTCGGAAAAGCCCGCGGCGACTACGAAGCAGACGGCATTCGCGACCGCCTCACCACCGTCGAGCCGCTCAAGGCCTTCGCCGCGCTCTCCTACGAATCGCCCCGCGGCCTCGGCGCCGCGCTCTCCCTCGAACACGCTGCCTCCGGCCAGCCCGGCACCGGCACCCAGTTCAACGCGCCGGCCTACACGATTCTCGACCTTGCCGCCTGGTGGCGTGTATCCGAACACCTGACACTTCGCCTCGGCCTGCACAACCTCACCGACGTCCGCTACTGGCGCTATGGATCGGTCCGCGGCGTCTCGTCCACGAATCTCGCCGAGCAGCAGCGCCGCACCGAGCCCGGCTTCAACGCCGCGCTCTCCGCCCAGCTCGCCTTCTGAGCCATGAACCACCCGCGCACCATCGCCTGCGAAATCCTCGCGCCTCGCGCGGCCGACGGCGACGTGCTCGCCGTCATCGCGCGCACCTGCGCCCGCGACACCGGCCAGCCGATCACCGTCAAGGTCGTCGACGCCGATGCACCTGTTCGCGAGCCCGTCGTCACGCTCCGGCTCCCCGCCGAGCTCGCCGCCAGCCAGCACCAGGTCTGGTGCCTCGCCTGCCGCCTCGCCAGCCAGCACCAGGTCTGGTGCCTCGCCTGCCGCCTCGCGTGCTTCTGCCCGCAAGCCCGCGTCAGCGTCCTCGTGCTCGGCGCCGCCTCGTTTGATCCGCCGCGCGCGCGCCGCCACACCGCCGCCTGAAACCACATGTCCGCGCCCCGCCTTCTTCCCACGATCTCACCGTTCTCCCCCGCACCCACGTCGCGCTGCTTTCGCACCGACGCCGCGGGACGCATCGCGCTGCGCCGCGACTGGCCCGCGCTTTTTCGCGAAATCACCCGCCTCCCCGCCGTCGCCTTTCAAACCCGCCACGCCTACGCGCGTCTCGTCCACTACGGCCCGCTGCCCGAGCTCGAGTGGTCGTCGTCCGGCGCAATCGCTCGCGACCAATCGAGCTCCATTCACCTCCGTTGCGCGAGTTGGGGCGACGCCTGGGGCCGCATCGCTCCGTGCGATTGCTGCGGATCGCCCGGCCGTATCGAGATTCTGAACACGCATGGCGCCGAGTTCCTCCAGCTCTGCTCCGCCGCCGATCGCACGCTCGCCGAATGGGCGTCATCCCTCGCCCGGCTCGCCGCGCCGCTGCCGCGCTTCGAACCCGCCCGCCGCCCCGCCGTGGGATTCGACCTCGCGCCCGATGGATTGCGCACCGTGGCCGCCGACGGCGAGCTCCTGCCGATTCTGTTCTCCGCCCTGCTCCGCGAAAACCTCCCGGTTCGCGCCATGCTGCGCACGCCCGAAGCGACGCAGATCCGCGCGCTCGCGCCCGCGCACGCGTTCGTCGATGCCGACGTCCTCTCCGTCGGCGACGGCCGCACCACGCTGCAACTCGCGCTCGCGCCGGTTCGCCGGCTCGCCCTCGCGTCCGACGACAGCCTTCACGTCGCCGGCCCCGGCGGCACGCTCCTCCTCTCCCTCGCCGCCGCCGAAGGCGAATCCCGCCGCTGGTCCGCCGCCGTGCACGCGCTCCTTGAAACGTAAACCCGCTCGCCCATGTCCCTCCCGCTCTCCGTCTACTACGCCACAGTCACGGGCAACGCCGAATCGCTCGCCCGCCTCGCCGAAACCCGCGCGCTCAACGAAGGCTGGCTTGCCCGGCTCCAGAACCTTTCCGAGGTGAAACCCTCCGACCTCGTCGAAGACCGCCTCGCGCTCTTCATCGTCTCCACCTGGGGCGACGGCGAACCGCCCGACGACGCCGTCGATTTCTGGAACGATTTCGTCCGTCTCTCGCCCGACCTCACGAATCTCCGCTACGCCGTCCTCGGCCTCGGCGATCGCGACTACAGCGAGTTCAACGCCTTCGCCCGCGCGCTCGACGAACGCCTCGCCGCCCTCGGCGCGCAACGCCTCCACGAGCGCATCGAGGCCGACGTCCAGTTCGACGACACCTACGCCGAGTGGGAGTCGCGCATCTTTCCCCTCCTCGCCGCTCACCGCGACTTTCCCCTCTCCGCCGCCTGATGTCCCGTGCGCATCCGGACTCTCCCACCCGCGCCCACGGCGTCTCCCGCGCACGTTGTGGCTCGGAAATCCACACCAGCCGAAACGCCCGGCGCGGGTGGGAACTCGCGTCGCCCCACCCCGCTCGCCTGTCCGTAGCCCTGCGCGTGAGCGCAGGGACCCAACTCACGACCACACGCCATTCCGCCCCCGCCTCTGCGCCTGCACGGTGGACTGCATCCGTCCCTTCCCTTTCCGAGCCATGGCCCGCGCGGATCCCTCCGCATCCATGCACCCGTCCGTTCCCTCCACATTCAATCGCTCGCGCGCACGCCTCGCCGTGCTCCACGGCCTCGCCGCCTTCGCCATGCTGACGACCTCGTCACCGGCCCAGTCCGCGGACGATCCCGGCCCCGCCGCGCCCGCCGCCTCCCCGGCCCACGCCATCGCCCTCGACCGCTACGTCGTCACCGCCACGCGCGCCTCGAAGACGCTCTTCGAGACGCCCGCCACCGCCTCGGTGATCACGCGCGACGAACTCGATTTCCGGCAGGCCGCCAACATCGAGGACCTTGTCCGCTACGAGCCCGGCGTCACCATCGGCGTCGGCTTCGGCGCCGATCCGTTCAAGCAGATGGACGGCTTCAAGATCCGCGGCATCGGCGGCAACCGCGTCCAGATCCGCATCGACGGCGACCGCGTCTCCGAGCGCATCGGCGACGGCACGCGCGACTACGTCGACGTCGGCCTCCTCAAGCGCGCCGAGATCGTCCGCGGCCCCGGTTCCGTCCTCTGGGGCGCCGACGCCCTTGCCGGCGCCGTCGCCTACACCACGAAAGATCCGTCCGACTACCTCGGCGCGGGCGACGGCTTCGGCGGCGCGCTCAACACCAGCTACGCCGACGTGAACGACCAGTTCTCCGCCTCCCTCGCCGCCGCCGCGCGTAATGGGAAACTGGAGACACTCCTCGCCTACACCTACCGCGCCGGCCACGAGCCCGAATTGCGCAAGAGCCGCGCCTCGCTCGCCGAAGGCGCCCTCTGGCCCAGCAGCCGCGACCCGCTCGCGCTGCCCACCAACAAGTTCGACCCGCGCGACATCGAGGGCCATTCGCTTCTCGGCAAGCTCGTTCACCAGCCCTCCGCAGCCCACGAATCCAGGCTCACCGCCGAATGGTTCGGCCGCACCACCGACGTCGACCAGCTCTCCGTCATCACGCCGAGCGCCGCCGGCATAAAAGTCCTCTCCCAGACGCGCTACCAGGACGTCGAACGCTGGCGCGTCGCGTTCGAGCACCGCTGGACCGCCGATCTCCCGTGGCTCGATTCGCTCAACGCCCGCCTCTCCCACTCGCCCACTGAAAACGCCATCGCCGGCACGCGCCACCGCCAGCTCGCCAACGGCAACGACGAGTTCCAGACGCAGTTCAGCTCCTACGCCGAGACGTTCACCAGCTACGACGTCCAGCTCCGCTCGCTCGTCGATTCCGACGCGATCCGCCAGACGTTCATCTACGGCATCGAGGGCGACTTCATGCGCGCCGAGCGCGAGCCCACCGTCAGCACCGTCACGGTTCCCGCGACCGGCTCCTCCGTCACCTCCGGCGGCGGCGGTTTCCCCAGTTCGCGCACGCGCCGCTTCGACGCCTACGCGCAGGACGAAATCAAGCTTCTCCAGAACCGCCTCACGCTGCTCCCCGGCGTCCGCCTCGCGAGCTACCGCATCGATCCTCGCCCCGGCCCGCTCTACACGCCCGTTCCCGGCAAGGAGCCCGTGCCGGTCTCGAAGACCGACGCGGTCTACAAGTTCGCCGCCACCTGGAACTTCACCCCCGACCTGCTCGCCTACGCTTCCTACAGCGAAGGCTTCAAGATGCCGACGTCGAGCCAGCTCTACACCTCGTCACCCGGCACCACGTTCAACGGCATCCCGAATCCCGACCTCCGCCCCGAGCTCGTCACCAACCGCGAAGCCGGCCTCCGCTGGCGCAATTCGCGCTTCGGCGCCTCGCTCGCCGCGTTCACCACCGACTACGAGGATTTCATCCAGGGCTTCTTCTTCCTCAACGACACCGACTACACCTCCGTCAACATCAGCTCCGTTCACGTCTACGGCTTCGAAGGCTCCTTCGACTGGACCATCTCGTCGCAATGGTCGTTGCGCTCCACCGCCTCGATCCAGCGCGGCTCGCAGAAGAGCAGCCCGACGTCCGCCGAAACCTACTTCGACCAGGTCGAGCCGCTCACCGTCGTCACCACGCTCGCCTACACGAGCCGCGACCGCCGCTTCCGCGCCGAGCTCGTCAACACCTCCGTCGATCGCGTCCGCCGCGCCAGCGCGCCCACCATCCTGAAGCCGTGGGGCTACAGCGTGTTCGATTTCATCGCGAGCTACGCCGCCACCGACCGCTTCACCCTCCGGCTCAACGTCGGCAATGTCCTCGACCAGCGCTACCTCCCCGCGTGGGCGTCGAGCTACTACCAGACGGAGATCAATCCCTCCGCCGCCGTCGCCAACGGCAACCCGATCGAGCTGCGCATCGCCTCCGGCCTCAACGTCCGCGTCGGCGCCGAGCTCCGCTTCTGACGCCGATGCCCGATCTCGAACATCCCTTGAAACGCGCCGGCGGCGAATGGCTGCTCGGGATCGTGCTCCTCGTCGCCGGGGGGGGCCCCGCCCCCCCCCCCGC
>JAEZGX010000022.1 GCA_023416735.1 Verrucomicrobiota bacterium
CCCCCCCCCCCGCCCCCCCCCCCCGCGCGCCCCGCGGAGAAACAGAACTTAAACACGACCTGACCACCCCAGAAGGTGTAGTCGCCACTGTCGCCTTCACCGAGCGAGAACTCCGCGCGCAGCGCGAGGTTGTCGTTGATGGTGTAGGTCGGCGCGACGGTGTATTTCATGTCGTCGCCGCCGCCATCCCAGTCGGCGCCGCTGATGCGGAAGATCGTCGAGACCTTGTCGTTGAACTGGTAGGACAGGAACGCGAGCCAGGTCGTGGCAACGTCTTCGTTGACCGCGAACTCACCGGCGATCGTGACCTTGTCGCTCAGCGCATAGCTGGCCCACAGATCGAACACGAAGATGTCGGTGTTGGTGTGCTCATCTTCTTCCATCGCCACGCCCGCAAAGACCGTCAGGTTTTCGACTCCCGTGTAGGAGACCATCACTTCGACACCCACGTCATCGCCGTATTCGCGATCGCCTTCGAAGAAGACGTTTTTCGTCGGGTGATTGAAGATCGAGTCGACCACCGCGACACCGAACGAGAAGCCGGCGCCCGAGTAGTCGAGCTTCACACCGGTGTGGTAAGCGGGAATGCCGCTGATCAAACCGTAGCTGAGCTGCGTCATGTTCACGGCGTCGAACGCTTCAAACCCGAGATAGCTCAGGAATTTTCCACCGGTGATGGAGAAGCCCGCACCCGCGTCGAAGGTCGCATACGCTTCGAGCAAGCCGGCCTCGTTCGAGGCGCCGGGAAGATACAACACGCTGCCGTAGGCGCTGACCTGGCCAGCGGTGGCGAGCACGCCGAGTTTGACGGCGTCGAAACTGTTCACGCCGGAGTCGAGATAAGTTTCTTCCGTCGGGCCACCGTCCCAGTCCGTCGACGTGAACGCGCCCACGGCGTAGCCGTTGACACTGATGTTTTCATTCACCTTCACGTCGGCGAAGGCGGTCGCGACCAGGGCGAGCGAGGAAGCGGCCCAGCCGGCAAGCTTGGAGGTATTCTTGATCATAGTTTGTATTGGTAGGTTGCAGTGTGGATCACACCGCGTCCGGCGCTCGGCCGGATCAGCGAAACCCAGTCGGCTGTTAGCAGGTCGCTTGCCAGCTTCGCCAAACCCGCAAAGCCGCGTGTCATATGGCGCCTTCCCTCCGTTCGCCTTCAGTTGCGGCGGAGGCAGGCGATCGACAACGTTCGCACCCAGTCGCCGTTCACTCGCGCATGAAATCTCTTCGTTTGCTCCTGCCCTTCGCCGTCTTGCTCGGCACGTTCACGCCCGTTGCCGCGAGGGCGGCCGACGAAGGCACGTGGTCCGTCACCCCGGCTTTCAGCTCGCAGTATCTGTTTCGCGGCGCGCGTCTCGCCGATGCTTCGTTCCAGCCTTCGCTCGACTACTCGCGCGGCGCGTTCGCCGCCGGCGTGTGGAGCAGCGCCGCGCTTTCCGGCCAGGCCCAGGGCCGCCCCGATCTCGAGCTGGATTTCTATGGGATGTATTCGTTTTCCAACGACGCCCGAACCGTCGAGTTCGCGCCCGGCTTCTGGCTCTACACGTATCCAGATGTCGACGACAACGACCGCCACCCCTCGCTCACGTTCGAGCCCAACCTCGCGGTCAATTTTTACGTCGCCGGCATCCGGCTCACCCCCGCGCTCTACTACGACGTCACCCGCGAAGGCGCGACCTGGGAGATCGCCGCCGCCTTTGCCCTTCCGCTGAAACAACTCGGCACCACGATCGAGTTCCTCGCGACCGCCGGCACGTTCAAATGGGACAACATCACGCGCGACGCTTCACCGCAGACGAAAAACTGGGGCGACTACTACACCGTCGGCGCCCGCATCCCCGTCACCATCGGCGCCCGCTCCCAAATCGCGCTTGGCCTCACGCATTCGCTCGGCCGCAATAATTTCTTCAAACAAGGCACCGCGCCAAAACACCGGAATCCCGCCGCCGGCCATCACACCGCCGTGACGCTCAGCTATACCTTCTGGCCCTGAGCGCCAGCGTCACGCGACGGGCGAGCGATCTTATTCCTTCTTCTCCGCCTCGACCGTCGCTGCTGCCGTCTGCGGACCAAACGTCCCCGCTTCCGCCGCGCGCACAAAGCCTTCGGTCACACTCTTCAATTCCTCCCAGCGCGCCCGGATCTTCTTCGCCTCCTCCTTGGTCACCGTATCGTCCGCCGCCGCCGTCGCGATCGTCGCCAGCATGTCGGCAAACTCCTGCACGATATCGTTCGTCACCGGGATCAACGGCCCGCCCGCGGGCAGGTTGTGAGGATTGCGGATATAAAACCCGTCCGCCTGCTCGCACACCCATTGCGCGACGCGCACGTCATGCGTGATCCGCACCAACTGGCCGACGCGGTCCAACGGACTGCTCGCCGTCGCGCCGCTTTCCGGCTCGGGCGGCTCGGCCCACTTGTAAATCAACGACAACGACAGGCCCATGTCGGCCGCGATTTGCTTGGCGCTCGTGCGCTTCAACACTTCCCGCATCACCTCGTGAGCTTGCATGCGCCGGCAGCGTGGGGCCCGGCCAACGAAACGCAACCTCCGGCACGCGACCTCACGCGCAATCGGAGAAACCACGCGCTTTTGAGCGTGCCAAATCCCGCCGCTGCGGCTGAATGGGGCCTTTCATTTTCATGAACATCCACGAGTATCAGGCTAAAGCGCTCTTCGAAAAATACGGCGTGCCGATTCCGGCCGGCGCTCCCGCAAAATCCGTGGCCGAGTTCGACACCGCCCTCGGCGGTCTGCCGGAAGGGCCCACCATGGTGAAGTCCCAGATCCACGCCGGCGGGCGCGGCAAGGGCACCTTCACCGACGGCTTCAAGGGCGGCGTGAAATTCTGCAAGACCAAGGCCGAAGCCAAGGAGATCGCCGGCAAGATGCTCGGCAACACGCTCGTCACGCTCCAAACCGGCCCCGCCGGCCGCAAGGTCCAGACGATCTACTTCACCGCCGCGAGCGACATCAAAAAAGAATACTACCTCGCCATCCTGCTCGACCGCGCCACCTCGCGCCCCGTCATCGTCGCGTCCACCGAGGGCGGCGTCGAAATCGAGAAGGTCGCCCACGAGACGCCCGAGAAAATCGCCAAGGTCTTCATCGATCCCGCCTACGGCCTCGCCGACTTCCAGGTCCGCGAAATCATTTTCAAGCTCGGCTTCACCGGCGGCGAAGCGAAGAACGCCACCAAGCTCCTCCGCAATCTCTACATGATGTTCTGGGAAACCGACGCCTCCATGGTCGAGGTCAACCCGCTCATCACCACGCCGACCGGCGAAGTCCTCGCCCTCGATGCCAAGGTCTCCTTCGACGACAACGCCCTCTTCCGCCATCCTCAGATCGTCGCGCTCCGCGACCTCAACGAGGAAGACCCGAAGGAAATCGAAGCTTCGAAATACTCCCTCAGCTACATCGCGCTCGACGGTAACATCGCCTGCCTCGTCAACGGCGCCGGTCTCGCGATGGCCACGATGGACATCATCAAGCACTACGGCGGCGACCCCGCCAACTTCCTCGACGTCGGCGGCGGCGCCTCGAAGGACCAAGTCGTCGCCGCATTCAAGATCATCCTCGGCGACCCGAACGTAAAGGGAATCTTCGTCAACATCTTCGGCGGCATCATGGACTGCAACGTGATCGCCCAAGGCATCGTCGAAGCCGTGAAGGAGGTCGGCCTCAAACTCCCGCTCGTCGTCCGCCTCGAAGGCAACAACGTCGCCGCCGGCAAACAGACGCTCAACCAATCCGGCCTCAAACTCGTCTCCGGCGACACCATGGCCGACGCCGCGCAAAAGATCGTCAAGCTCGTCGCCTAAAGCGACTCACCGCCGAGTGCCGAGAGCCTGGAGCCCAGAGCTCAGACCCGAAGCTTCGGCAGAACACCTCTTGCTCTAGACTCTCAGCTCTTAGCTCTAAGCTCCTTCAAAATGTCCATTCTCGTCTCCTCCGAAACGAAGATCCTCATCCAAGGCATCACCGGCGAATTCGGCGCCCGCCACACCAAGCTCTCGCTCGACTACGGCACCCAGGTCGTCGCCGGCGTCACTCCCGGCAAAGGCGGACAAACCTTCGAACACGGCGCCCACAAGGTTCCGATCTTCAACACCGTCGCCGAAGCCAAAGCCGCCACCGGCGCCTCCGTTTCCGCGATCTTCGTTCCGCCGCCGTTCGCTGGCGACGCGATCCTCGAATGCGTCGACGCCGATCTCGATCTCGCCGTCGCCATCACCGAGGGCATTCCGATCAAGGACATGGTTCGCGTGAAACGCGCGATGCAGGGCAAACGCACCCGCCTCGTCGGTCCCAACTGCCCCGGTCTCGTCACGCCCGGCGCCGGCGAGGGTTCCAAAGGCGGCTGCCGCATCGGCATCGCCCCGGGCTACATTCACCAGAAGGGCCACGTCGGCGTCGTCTCGCGCTCCGGCACGCTCACTTACGAAGCCGTTTTCCAACTCACGCAAAAAGGCATCGGCCAAAGCACGTCGGTCGGCATCGGCGGCGACCCGGTCAACGGCACCTCGCACCTCGATGTCATCAAACTCTTCAACGAAGACCCCGACACCCACGGCATCATCCTGATCGGCGAAATCGGCGGTAACGCCGAAGTCGAAGCCGCGCGCTGGATCAAGGATCACTGCAAGAAACCCGTTGCCGGTTTTATCGCCGGCGCGACCGCTCCCGCCGGTCGCCGCATGGGTCACGCCGGCGCGATCGTCGGCGGCGCCGAGGATACCGCCGCTGCCAAGATCGCCGTCTTCAAGGAATGCGGTATCGAGGTCGCTGCTACACCGAGCGACATGGCCGACTCCCTTCTCCGCGCCGCTGCGACCAAGGGCGTGAAACTGAGCTAACCTTCCACCCTCTCCTCTATCGAGCCCGGCGCGTTGCCGGGCTTTTTTGTTTTCAGCCGAGCGGGCGTCCCGCCGCATCGCCGCACCTCGCATTCTTATTCTCCGCGCCCGCCATGCGTCTGCTTTCCTTTCTAAAATCCAACACCTCCGACGCTCACGCCGCGCTTGAGCAAAACCTGAACCTCTTCGAGCTCGTGCGGACCAAGGACGACTATCGTCTCTTACTCACCCGTTTCTTCACCCTTCACGAGCCGCTCGAAAATCGTCTCGCCCAAGCCGCCGACTGGCACGCGCTCCAATTCGATTTCGCCTCGCGCCGCAAAGCTCCGCTCGCCCGCCAGGATCTCATTGCCCTTGGGGCCACCGATCACGAACTCGCCTCCCTGCCCCGCGCCGCCGCGCTGCCGTCCGTCGATCACCCTGCCGCCGCCATCGGCTGCCTTTACGTCCTCGAAGGTTCCACCCTCGGCGGCCAGTTCATCTCGAAACATTTTCAAACTTCCCTCGGCATCGCTCCCGAAACGGGCGGCCGATTCTTTCACGGTTACGGCCCGCAAACCGCCGCTCGCTGGCGTGAGTTCGGCCTCTGGGCCGAACAACAAAGCGCGCGCGGTGGAGAAGATTTCGACGCCCGCGCCGCGAACGCCGCCTCTGCCACTTTCCATTCCTTCGCCCAATGGCTGAACCGGTGACACCCCAAACCGTCGATCTCACCAACTGCGATCGCGAACCCATCCACATTCCCGGTTCCATCCAGCCGCACGCCGTGATGCTCGTGCTGCGCGAACCCGATCTCACCATCGTCCAAGCCAGCATCAACACCGCCGAAAAACTCGGTCTCCTTCCCGCCCAACTCTTCGGCTCTCCTCTCTCGCGCCTCATCTCCGCCGAGGATCTCGCCTACCTTCAAACCCGCGTCCTTCCGCTCTCGCTCGACGCGGCTCCGCAGTATCTTCCGCCCCTCCATTTCGCTCACGCTCCACGGCCGTTCGAAGCGATTATTCATCGCTTCAAGGGCGCGCTCATCCTCGAGCTCGAGGACTGGCCCGAACGCCCGGCGCTGCACCACGAAGAGGTTTTCTCCGCGCTGAAAAACACCCTCGCTGCCCTCCATGGCGATCTCTCGGTCGTCGACTTCTGCCAGCTCGCCGCCGAACAGGTTCGCAGCTTCATCGGCTTCGATCGCGTGATGGTTTATCGCTTCGCGGAAGATCTCTCCGGCCATGTCATCGCCGAGGCCAAACGCGACGACCTCGAAGCCTTCCTCGGTCTTCACTACCCCGCGTCGGACATCCCCAAACAAGCGCGCGAACTCTTCAAACGTTCGAAGCTCCGTCTCATCCCCGATCTCCGTTACGCGCCCGTCGTCATCCAGCCGACGCTTCGATCCGACACCCGCGAGCCGCTCGACATGAGCTACAGCGCCACCCGCTCCGTGTCGCCGATTCACGTCGAATACCTCCAAAACATGGGCGTGTTCGCCTCGCTGTCGTTGTCCATTGTCATCGACGACCGGTTGTGGGGCCTTTTCGCCTGCCATCACTACTCCGCTCGCTACGTGCCGCACACGTTGCGCATGGCGTGCGAATTTCTCGCGCACACGCTCTCGTTTCTCGTCGCCGGCCGCGAAGCCGCCGAGGACCACGATTACGCGCTGCACCTTCACGAGCAGCATCGCGCACTGGAAGAAGCCAGCGCCCGCGAAGCCGACTTCGGCCGCGCGCTGGCCTCCCTCGGCGACACCACGATCGGCGGCCTCCGCGCGGCGGGCGCCGCGGTCTTCACCGGCGCCCAAATTCATCGCGTCGGTCAAACTCCCGACGAACCGCAATTGCTCTCTCTGACGACCGCGGCTGCGCAAACCGTCTCCGAAAACATCTGGGCCAGCGATCGTCTCGCCGAAACCGCGCCCGCTCTCGCCGTCCACGCCCCGAATGTCGCCGGACTCCTGGTCGTGGTGCTCTCGCGCGATCCGTTTTCCTGCGTGCTCTGGTTCCGCGACGAGGTTCTGAAAACCGTCAACTGGGCCGGCGATCCTTCGAAACCCGTCGTCGCCGGCCCCCTCGGCGATCGTCTCACGCCGCGGAAATCTTTCGCCCTGTGGCAACAGGAGGTTCGCGGACATTCCGACGCGTGGACCGACACCGAAATCGAAGCCGGCCGCCGCATCCGCCAAACCTATCACGAGGTGTTCTCGCGGCGCGCCCAGGAGCTCGCCCGGCTCAACGACCAGCTCGCCGAGCGCAACCGCCAGCTCGACGCCTTCGCCTACATCGCCTCGCACGACCTCAAGGAACCGCTGAGAGGCATTCATAACTTTTCCCAATTCGTCCTCGAAGACTGCGCTAAGGAGCTCAACTCCGAGGGCATTTCCCATCTCCAAACCATCGGCCGCCTCACGCGCCGCATGGAATCCCTCCTCGACGCCCTGCTCAAATTCTCGCGCCTCAGCCGGTCGGAGATGACCTCTCGTCCCGTAAATTTGAATACGGCGCTCGACGACGCCCTCGATCTCCTGTCCTCGCTTCGCCAATCCAGCGGTGTCGACATCCGCATTCCCCGCCTGCTTCCCACCGTTCAGGGCGACGCCGACCTCATCGCCGAAATTTTCGCCAACCTCGTCGCCAACGCCATTCGCTACAACGACAAGCCGTCCAAGTGGGTCGAAATCGGCTACCTCGATCCTTCCCGCCCCGGCGAAACGCCCACCCTCTACGTCGCCGACAACGGCATCGGCGTTCCTCGCGAGCATTTCGAGGTTATCTTCCGCATCTTCAAACGCCTGCACGGCCGCGACGATTTCGGCGGCGGCACTGGCGCCGGCCTCACCATCGTCCAAAAGCTCATCGAACGCCACGGGGGACGGATTTGGATCGAGTCGGAACCTCAGGTGGGAACTCGCTTTCTCTTTACCCTCGCCCCAACGTCCGCGTCGTGAGTCCCATCGCCTCCCACAAACCGTCTATTCTGATTGTCGAGGACAGCGACGAAGATTTCGCCGCGATGGAACGGATTCTCCTTCGCAGCGAAGCGCCGGTCGGATTGCACCGCTGCAGTCGCGCAGAACAAACTTACCGATTGCTCGAGGAATGGCAGCAGCAGCCGAGCTGGGGACAACTTCCCGCGCTCATCGTGCTCGATTTAAACCTCCCCGGTCCCGACGGCCGCTCGATCCTTCAGGAGCTTCGCCGCCGCACCGCCACCAAGCGCACACCGATCGTGATTTTCTCCACGTCCAGCAGCCAAACCGACATCACGTGGTGCTACGAAAATGGCGCCAACTCCTATCACGTGAAGGGCATGGACTATCCCGTTTTCAAACGTTCCGTCGAGCAACTCAGCTCGTATTGGCTCCAGTCGGCGCAACTCCCCGGCAGCGAGCGCTCCCACGCCGCCTGAGACGCGGCTCTTCCGGTTTGATGCCGCAGACGGAACAAGCCGCGCCCCAGCCCCAGCGGCTGTTGCTGATCGACGACTCCGCGGAAGACCGCCTGACGTTTCGTCGTTATCTCACCAAGGATTCACCGCAGGCGTTCGTCATCACCGAAGCCGCCAACCTCGCCGAGGCTCGCCAACGCGCCGCCTTCGACAGCCCCGATTGCGTTCTCCTGGATTATAATCTCCCCGACGGCGACGGTCTTGCCCTCTTGCAACAACTCCTCGGCGCTCACGGCCGCCACGCTTTCGGCGTCGTGATGCTCACAGCCAGCGGCGAAACCCAAGTCGCCGTCGACGCGCTGAAAAGCGGGGCTCACGACTACGTCGACAAAAACGGACTCACTCCGCTTCGCCTCAAGCAAAGCGTTTCCAACGCCATCGCGCAGGCTCGCCTCCATCGGCAGATCGACCGCCAAAACATCCTTCTTGCCGAACGCAACGAAGCGCTCGCGCGAGAACTCGCCAAATCTCGCCACGAGGTCGCCGAACGCACGCGCGCCCAAAAGGCCCTCGCCGAGAGCGAAGCCTTCCTGCAAAGCGTGATCGCCGCTCACACCGACTGCGTCCAGATCCTCGATCTCGAAGGAAACCTCCGCTGGCTCAACGAGCCCGGCCGGCGCATGTTGGAAATCGACCAGACGACGCCGACACCCGACGTCCCTTGGACTTCGCTCTGGAGCGAAGCGGGCTTGGAAGAAACCGCCGCCACCGCGATCGCGACCGCGCGCTCCGGTCAGATCGCCCATTTTTCCGGCTCCCGCCCGGGCGCGGCCGGCACTTGGCATTGGTGGGACGTTATCCTGACGCCGATCCTCGACGCCGCGGGCCATCCCACGAAGCTCCTTTGTATCGCGCGTGATGTGACAAGCCTCGTCGACGCCGGACGCAACCTGCAGGAAAAGGAAGCCCAGCTTCGACTGGTGAGCGATCACGTCCCCGTGAACATCGCTCACTTCGATCGCGAGTTTCGGGTTCGTTTCGCCAATCGCCGCGTCGCGGAGCGCTATGGCCGGAGCGTGGAAGACCTGCGCGGCCGCACCGCAATTGAATTATTAGGCCGCGACTACTTCGAACTCGCCCGCCCGCAGATGGAAAAAGCCCTCGCCGGCGAACGCGTCGACTTCGAGATCAAAGGCCATCCGAGTCAGGGCGATCGCTGGTTGCAGGTGTCCTACGTTCCTGAACGCGATTCGGAAGGCAACGTCGTCGGCTTCATCGCCGTCAGCACGGACATCACCGAACGCCGTCGCGCCGAGCTCGAGCTCGAACGCGCCCGCGACGAGGCCGTGGCCGCCACTCGTGCGCGCGACGATTTTCTCGCCGCCCTTTCCCACGAACTGCGCACGCCGCTGAATCCCGTTCTCCTCCTCGCCAGCGAATCCGCCGAGGATCCGCAACTTTCGCCCGAGGTCCGCCATCAGTTCGCACTCATCCGCAATAACGTTCAGCTCGAGGCTCATTTGATCGACGATCTGCTCGATCTCTCCCGCATCGCTCACGGCAAACTCTCGCTGGATCTGCGCGACGTCGTGCTTCAGGACGTGCTCCGTGACGCGCTCGCAACGGTCAACGCGGACATCGCCGCCAAACACCTCGAGCTTTCCGTCGCCCTGCCGGATTCTCCACTGCACGTGCGCGCCGATCCCGTTCGCCTGCAACAGGTGTTTTGGAACGTCCTGAAAAACGCGGTCAAATTCACTCCGGAACGCGGACTCATCTCCGTCGCAACCACCGCGACCGGACGCCAGATTTCCGTCGCCGTGCGCGACAGCGGCCTCGGTATCTCCGCCGAGGATTTGCCCAAGATCTTCGACGCTTTTGCTCAGGGGCAACACGCCCAAGCCGGCAGCACGTTGCGCTTCGGCGGACTCGGTCTCGGTCTCGCCATCACCCAGCGGCTTGTGGAGATGCACCACGGCCGCATCCACGCTCGCAGTGAGGGTCACCAACGCGGAGCCACGTTCATCGTCGATCTGCCGTTGCAGGAACCTGCTCCCGCCGCCACCCGCCCCGGCGATGGTTTGTCTGCGCCATCGCTTTCCACCCGCCTCACCGCCCCGCATGGCACCCACGTCCTCGTGGTCGAAGATCACGCTGCGACTCGCGAAAGCCTCGGCATCCTCCTGAAACGTCGCGGCTATCGCGTCACCCTCGCCGCTTCCGCCGCTTCCGCTAAAGAAGCCGCCAACACCACGCGGTTCGCTCTTCTCATCTCTGACATCGGTCTGCCGGACGTCGACGGTTACGCGCTGTTGCGCGAACTCCGCCAACGGCAACCGCATCTCCGCAGCATCGCCCTCAGCGGTTACGGCTCCGAAGATGACCGCGATCGCTCCAGCGCCGCCGGTTTCAACAGCCACATCATCAAACCGGTCACGATCGGCGCCCTCGATTCCGCCGTCGCCGAGGTTCTTCACGCCTCCGCCAACTCGGCGCCCGTCCCGGCGCCCTGATCTCCTCCGCACCCTCGGCGACGCGCATCCGTCAACCTGCGCATGCCCCTTCCCCTTCAACGGCTCGGTCTGTTCGCTGCGCTCGTTGCGGTTCCCTGCTTCTCCCACGCGCATGTGTCCACGTCGTCCATGATCGCCGCGGCCGATGCCTTCCTCGCCTCGCTGGCCCCCGAGCAACGAAAGAAAGCCCTCCACGCTTTCGATAACAGCGAACGCGAAAACTGGCACTTCGTCCCGCGTTCGCGCGAGGGCCTGCCGTTGAAGGAGATGTCTGCCGCGCAAAAAGACCTCGCGATCGCCCTGCTCCGCTCGGGCCTCAGTGCCCGCGGCGCCGCCAAAGCCGAAGCCATCATCGCCCTCGAAGACGTCCTGCGCGAACTCGAAGGCGGCGCGCGCCACCGCGACCCCAGCCTCTACTACGTCACGATCTTCGGCCAACCCAGCTCCCGCGCTCCGTGGGGCTGGCGCTTCGAAGGCCATCACCTTTCGTTCAACTTCACCCTTCCCGACGCCGACCACATCCACTTCGCGCCTTCGTTCATGGGCTCCAACCCCGCCGAAGTCCCCCACGGCCCCAAAAAAGGCCTTCGCATCCTCGAGGAGGAAGACGATCTCGCCCGCAGCCTCGTGAAATCATTCGACGCCGCCCAACGCCAAATCGCCGTCATCAGCACTCGCGCGCCGCGCGACATCATCACCGGCAACGATCGCAAAATCTCCCCGCTTTCCCCCGCCGGTCTCCCCGCCGCGCAAATGACCGACGCCCAACGCGCTCAACTCATCGCGCTCGTGAAAATTTACGTCGACCGCTGGCGCCCCGATGTCGCCGCCGAAGCTTTCGCGGAAATCGAAGAAGCCGGACTCGACCAAATCGCCTTCGCCTGGGCCGGCGGCTTCGAACGCGGCCAAGCCAACTATTACCGCATTCAAGGCCCCACGTTTCTGATCGAGTTCGATAACACCCAGAACCAGGCGAACCACATCCACACCACGTTTCGCGATTTCAAGAACGACTTCGGCCGCGACTCCCTGCGCGAACATTACGAACGCGATCACCACCACCAGTAAACGCGCCTCCTTCGCCCGTTTCTCTGCATCTGTTACACTTCTCCGCGAACAGTCACTTCTACTGTGACTGCCCTTCTGCCATTTCTTCGCAAATTTTTGAAAAATAGACTGGACGCATTTTCGTCCCGCACCACGCTCCCTGTCGCATCAGGAACGAGTCGGCCTTAACAACGCCGATTCCGCCAACCGGGCCGGGAGCGGCCACGGTGGATCGGGGGAAACCTCGGATGTGCGCCACTCGCAAGAGGGGCGAACCAAGAACGCTCCCGAAAATGAGGACCGACCTGATGCCTGGGTCGGTTTTTTGTTTTCCCCTGACGCGCGAAGCTCAACCCGAACTCACGCATCATGTCCACCCTAGCCAAACTCCCCGGCCTCCGCGTTGACGCGGAAAACCCCAACCATCACCTGTGGGACAACCACGGCACCTGGTTCCTCCACTACACGATCCACCCCACCCCGTTCACGAAGGAGCGCATCCGCCGCTCCCTCGGCACGAAGGACGTGAAAGTCGCCCGCGAACGCCGTGACAACTTCTTCGCCACTCTCGCGAAAAACGCCGCAGCCGCCGCAGCCGCAGCCGCGAAACCTTCCTCCGACAAAAACGCCGCCGCCTAATCGGCACGTTCGTTTCGATTCCTGGCGCGGCGGCCACCCCACCGCCTCCGCCACTCGGGCTCGCATGCGATGGGCGCGTTTCGCCCCATCGCACTCCGCCGCCTACCCCAGCACCCGCGCTGGCAACAACGCCGCATCCTGCATTCCATGGATGATCTTCTTATCCGGCGGGCAAAACGTCGCCAGCGCACCCGATAGCCGCGCCTGCCCGTCGATCACGAAATAATACGGACACAACCGCAGGCGCCCCGGCACCGCTTTCGCCGCGGCCTCCGCGCTGGCTTCGAAAACCGGATGCTCGATCCGCTTCGGCTTTCGATAGGTTTGTAGCACGTGCAGATTCGTCCCCGCCATCTCGACGGCGCGGTTGACCCCTTGCTGCCATTCGTCCCGCGAACAATCGCTTCCCAACACCACGCTGCGCGCTCCCCAAGCGGTCTCGTGATACCCGCTCACTTTGATGATCAGGTCGCGCTCCTTCTGCGACGCGCCCGCGAGATCGCGCCAGTCGTTCAACGCCCGTCCGCCCGCTTTCGGCCCGTCGAGCACCGCGCCCGGCGGCAAGGGCGCCGGATCCATCACCCACGATGCCGGAATCAATCCGTGCAACAGCTTCCACGCCCGGCCACTCAGCATCTCCTTCCAGAAATCCTGCAGCAGGTGATGGTGAAAGAGCGCGAGCGCCAGTTTCTCCTCCTGAAAATGCCGCATCGGCGGCGCAATCGCCACTTCGCCCGCGCTCCACGCCTCGAAGATGAACTTCGCCGTGCGAATATTCTCGAGGTCGAACAACTCGAAAAACCGATACACCACGTCGACCTTCTCCGGGTTTCCATCGACGTCGATGCACAGCTGCGCCCCGAGCGGAAACAACGCATCCGGCTCGACGCAAAACACGCGCTTCCCCAACGACTGCAGTTGGTGCGCCAGCCACTGCATCTCCGGCCGATACGTCGCTGCCTCGTCGCTCACCGCCAGCGCGATCAGCGGATTCTCCAGGTCCGGTTTCAATGCCGCCAGCGCCGCATGAAAGTTGCGCACCATCGCGTCGCCTTCGCCGATCACACCGCCTTGCGCGCCATACAACCGGTTCAAAAATGCCGTCAGCCCGATCCCGCCGGGCACCGAATCCAATTCCGTCAACGCCCAGCCGTCATCCGTTAACAACAAGTCCGGACGCAAGACCGTCGGCAGCATCCCGCGATTTCGCCCGTCGCGCGCATGCTCCACCAATTTCGCCGGCTTCCCGCGATCGAGATACTCCACCGCCCAGGGCGCCACCAAGGGTTTGTTGCGCAGGAGATTCTTGCCCGCCGCGGCGCGCAAATAGAGCGTTTCCAACGCTTGGTGAAACTCGAGACACGCCGCGCCGATCGCCTCCAGCTGCACCAGTTGCTCCGCCGACAACGGCCACGCCTCCGGCGAAAGCTGCCACGTCTTGTCCTCGAACAACGGCTGTTCCGCGAGCGCAGCGCGAATCGTTTCGAAAGAGAGCGTCGGCATCGGCGTAATTCGTTCTCGTTCTCTTACTCGTTCTCGTTCTCGAACACAAACGCCGAGAACGACAAAGAGAACGAAGAACGAGAACGCATTCTACTCGTCCATTTGGATGTCCTTGTTGCGATGCCGCGGACAGCCCGCGCGCAGCCAGGCGTTCACGAAACGGTCGAGATCGCCGTCGAGCACGCCTTGCGTGTCGCTCGTGCTCACTCCGGTCCGCAGGTCCTTCACCATCTGGTAAGGCTGCAACACATAGCTGCGAATCTGCGCGCCCCAGCCGATCTCGCCTTTCTCGCCGTAGAACTTGTCCATCTCCGCGCGCTGCTCGTCCTGCTTTTTCTCATACAAGCGCGCTTTCAACACGTTCATCGCCGCCGCCTTGTTCTTCAGCTGCGAACGTTCGTTTTGGCACACCACCACGATTCCGCTCGGCATGTGCGTGATGCGCACCGCCGAATCCGTCGTGTTGACGCCTTGGCCGCCTTTGCCCGACGAGCGATACACGTCGATCCGCAAATCTTTTTCGTCGATCTCCATGTCGATCTCGTCGCTCACTTCCGCGATCACGTCCACCGCGCAAAATGAGGTGTGCCGCCGCTTGTTCGAATCGAACGGACTGATCCGCACCAGCCGATGCACGCCGCGCTCCGCTTTCACGTAGCCGTAGGCATTCTCGCCCTTGATCAACATCGTCGCTTTCGTGATCCCGGCTTGATCGCCCGCCTGCACGTCCTGCACTTCCACCGTGTAGCCGCGTCGCTCCGCCCAGCGGTTATACATGCGGAAAAGGATGTCCGCCCAATCGTTGGACTCCGTGCCGCCCGCGCCCGACTGGATCGAGAGGATCGCGTTGTTCTTGTCGAATTGCCCCGTCAGGAACGACGCGATCTCCAACTCGTCGAGTTCATCGACCATGCCGGTCACTTGTCCTTCGAGCTCCTGCTGATACATCTCGCGTTCGCCCTCGGACGCCGTCTCCACGAGCTCCACCATCACGTCGAGATCGTCGACTCTCTTGCGAAAGGCGACGACCGGCAGCACGGCCTTCTTCAAGCCGTTCAGCTTCGTGATGTGCTTCTGCGCCCGCTCATTGTTGTCCCAAAACGTCGGCGCGCCCATTTCGGCCTCTAAGGCCTCGATCTCCCGCTGCTTTTGTTCGCAGTCAAAGAAACCTCCATAAGTGCCCGGCGCGCTTCTTGATGTTCTCGATGTGGGAAAATGTTTCGGGAGCGATCATGATGAACGCCCATGGCCGCAAACTCGTCACGGCGGCGCAAGGGAAAACTCCGCCTCCAGCGCCGCGGGCGTGCCCAGGTAAAACATCCGCCGACCGCGCAACTCATACCAAGTTTCCCGCTCCAGGGGTCGCTCGAGCAGCAATACCTCTCGCGACGCGAGTTTGCGATCGCGCGCGTTGAAAACCATCACGCCAAATCCGCGCGTCGTCGGCACGCGCACCGCGAGATAAACGCTGATCCCTTTTTTCGGATACGGCTGTAACAACACCGCCGCGCTGACCATCGCGAAGGCCGACTGCTCGGCGGACGCCGTCGCCCGGGCCGCCACCTTCAACGGCGGCACCGGGGGCGAGGGTCGAAAATTCCAAGTCTGCAACGGACCGCGCAAACGCCGCCCAAATCCGTCGTCGACCACTTCATAACGTCCCGTCGCCAACAGCGCCTCGGGCGCGCCCGTGTCCGCCAGCGGCACTTCGGTCACCGTGTCCTGCGTCGTCCCTTCAGCTTGCAGATCCAGCCTGTGTTCCACCTCCGTCTCGTTCTCCCCATTTCGAAGAATCGGCTGCACCAACACTCCCAGCGCGACACCCACCGCCGTCACCAGCACTGCGTGCACGTCCCACCATTTCGGTTCCGGAATCGGCACCGGCGGTCCTTTTCCTTTCGTCAATTGCTCCACGCGTTCGCCGATCTCCCGCAATTGCACGCTCAACCCCAGCGCCGTCGCGCCTTCTGCCACGCGCTCCGCTTCCTTTCGCGCGCGCTCCGACCCGTCGCCCCACGTCCACCTCGCCGCCGTTTTGTCGAAACGCGCGATCATTCCTCGCACCCGCCACCACAACCACGCTCGCGAGCCCAACATCACTCCCGCCAACACCGCGGCATGCAGCGCGGAACGCGACCACCACCCCGCTAGCGCCGTCAGCGCGAGCACCAACCCCGCAAACACCGCCGGCTTCTCGCCCCACGGCCGTGCGATTCCCAGCATGCGCCGCAACTGCAACCACATCAGCTTGCGCCCGATTCCGGCCGCTTGCTCCTGCAACTCCGCGCATTGACGCCGCCGCCACTCTTCGTGCGTCACGAAACCATGCCGCTCCGGCGCTTCCGCTGCATACGCCAGCAACACCAACTCCGCCGGCTCCAGCGTTTTTCCCGCAAATAATTCCGCGACCGCCGCATCCGTGTTCGTCGCATGCGTCGCACGCAGGAGATCCACTTTTTCCCGCAGCACCGCTCCGCCCAGTAGCGACAACTCCAGCACCCGCGCCTGCCCCGCCGCATCGTCGGCATCCAGCCACCCATACGCCGACGCCTGCCGCAACGCCGCGGCTCCTTTCGCCGCGACGGCCTTCAACATCCGCGCCGCCGCCGCGTCATACGGCTCCACCGCTTCGATCACCGCAGGCGAGAGCAGCGCCGTCACGAGCGCCACACCGTTGTCCACCCCTCCGCTCTTCAACAACTCCCCAATCCCCGGCAGATCGATCGCATGGCCGCAGACGCGAAATGTCGGCCGGGCTCCCGCTCCCGCGGCCAGCGTCAGCCACGCGACCGCCGCGGTCACCGGCCGCCGCGCCACCATCGGCAACTGCTCCCAGCCGCGTCCTTCCGCCAAATCGCACACGCGCTGCAACCGGTCCCAATCCGCGCGATGCGCCGGCACTTCGCTGAGGAAGTGCGCGAGCGTCTCCTTTTCCTGCGGATGGAACAGCATGTCTTCTCCCTCCGCCCAATGCTTCACCTGCGTGAAAAACTCCGCCGCTTCCGCCACCGTGAAAACCCGCCCTTTCCAACTCCACATCCGCGTGCCGCGCGGCAGATCGTAGTGATCCCGCACCGTTTCCCGTCGCAACCATCGCTGCACCGCATCGAGCCCCCACCGGCCGTCGACCGCACTGCTCAACAATCCGCGCAGCAGCGCCATGCATCCCGGATCCACTTGCGTGAATTCGAGCGCGCCCGCTTTCACCTCCGGCCTCTCGCTTTCTCTCAACCACTGCTCCGCATACCGTCTCAGCTCCGGCGTGGGGCGCGACACATCGCGGTCCAGCACCACCGCGAGCACGTGTTTTCCCAATAAAAATTCCTGCACCACGCGTCCCACCGACCACCAATCCCACGCGCACAATCCCGTGCCCGGCGGATGTTTCTCCACCCCGACCGCTTCGGGCGGCGCGTAAAACGGATCGACATCCGCCAGCGCCAACTCGGGCTGCGTGTAAAGCGTCGCTTCCTGCAATCCGCCCAGCACGTAAACCGGCTCGCCTTTCGTTTCATCCACGAAGATCGACTCCGGCCGGATGTTGAGGTGCACCACGCCGTGCCCGTGCAAAGCCGCCAGCGCACCCGCGATCTGCCGCACGAGGCTCTCGATGTCCGTGAAATTCGGCCGATGCGCCGCCATCCACTCGCGCAATGTCATCGACGGCGCCAGCGCCGTGATTTCATACCTCCAGCCCGATTCCTCATGCGCCTCGATGCAGCGCACCACTTTCGAATCCGTTAACGCACACAGCCGCTCCCACGCGCCGCGACGCCACTCCGTGCCCGCCTGGATCGGAGCCGCCCGCACCACCACCGTCTCCATCAACCCCACGTGATTCGCCACGAAACACCAGGGCGTTCCCGGCACCTCCGCTTCGATCGCCAAATTTCGCCAGCGCTGCCCCACGCGCAGCCCCGGATCGGCGGCCGCGTCCAATGACATCGGCACCGGACCGGGCGGCGCGCCATCATCGACCGTCGCGTGGGCAGAGTCCGGCATGAGACGAGGTTTTGGCCCCTCGTCTAACGGCACACCCGGCTACGTCCTTTAACTCAGACTTCTCCCGCTTCCTTGCGCCTGTCCTGCCGTTCCCAATACCGAGCAATCAGGATGCTGATCTCGTAGAGAATATACATCGGCACCGCCATCGACACTTGCGTGATCACCTCGGGACTCGTCAGCAGCGCGCCCACAATCAGCGTCAACACCACCACGTGCCGCCGATAGTGCGCGAGTTGGTCCGCGGTCAGGAAGCCCATCTTCACGAGCAACAGCACCACCACCGGAAACTGGAATCCGAGCCCCATGCCCAAGATCAGTTTCGAAACGAAACTGATGTAAGCATCCGCCCGCCAATCCTGCGCCTGAAACCCGAGGAGATTCGAATACTCCACCGAAGCCTTCAAGGTGAGCGGCACCAGGAAGAAATACGTCAGCAGCACTCCCGTGAAAAACAGGAACACGCCCCAGCCCAGCCATTGGAAGAACACCTTTTTCTCCCGCACGCTCAGCGCCGGCAGAAAGAACTGCCCCATGAAATAAATCCAGAACGGCGCCGCCACGATCATCGCCGCATAGAATGCCACGCGAAACGCGATAAAAAATGCTTCCGCGGGCGTGAGGTTCAGCAGGCGCACCCGCAAGCTCGGCAAGGTCGACTCCACCGGCAAGGGCGTGAGCGTCGCCACTTTTTTTCCATCGATCTCATCGACGCCGATCTTGTAACGCAGCTGCGTCAGCCCGCCTTCCACCCCGCCAAACTCTTCCACCGGCACTTCGTAAGGTCCGAGCTTCGTCGAACCGATTTCAAATGCCACCGTCGGCTTCGGCTCCTGGAACTTGTCGATGTTATGCAGCGGATACTCGAGGATCGGCATGATCCGGTGCGAGAGCAGCAAACACGCGATCATCGCCAGGCCGATCGCGATGAACGAACGCACCAACGCCTTGCGCAAATCGCGCAGATGATCCCAAAAAGATTTCCGGGCGCCAAACTCGTCTTCCTCAGTCGAAATCGGATCACTCATGAATGTATCTCAACGTAGGAGCGTGCTTGCACGCGATCCGCAAGCTTCGCGAGCCCAGAATCACCCATCGCCCGCGTAGATGGACGCGCGCTGCTCGCCACGCGCCAGCCGAAAGCGCACTGCTCAACCTCGCAACGTCCCCGCCGCTTTCTCCGCCAAAAACGATTGATACGTCTGCTCCACGCCGTCGCGGAGACTCAGCTGCGCCGCCCAACCGAGGCGCGTCAGCTTCGAAACATCCATCAACTTGCGCGGCGTGCCATCCGGCTTCGACACATCCCACACGATCTTCCCGCTAAAACCCGTCACCTGCGCGACGGTTTCCGTCAGCTCCTTGATCGTCACATCCGTGCCCGAGCCCACGTTAATCCAATCCGGCGGATCGTCGAGCTTCAGCAAAAACGCACACGCATCCGCCAGCTCGTCCACGTGCAGGAACTCCCGCCGCGGCGATCCCGTGCCCCAGGCAACCATCTCTGATCGCCCCGCCTCTTTCGCTTCGTGAAACTTCCGGATCAACGCCGGCAGCACATGCGAATTCTGCAGGTGGTAATTGTCCCCCGGCCCATAAAGATTCGTCGGCATGGCCGAGTGAAACAGCACGCCGTATTGCTTCCGGTAATACTGGCAGAGCTTCAACCCCGCGATCTTCGCGATCGCATACGCTTCATTCGTCGGCTCCAGCTCGCTCGTGAGCAAACAATCCTCCGACATCGGCTGCCGCGCATGCTTCGGATAAATGCAGGAGCTGCCCAGAAACAACAGCCGCTTCACCCCGTGACGATACGCCGAATGCACCGCATTCGCCGCCACCATCATGTTGTCGTAAATAAATTCCGCCGGATACGTGTTGTTCGCGTGGATCCCTCCGACCTTCGCCGCCGCGATGATCGCCACATCCGGCTTCTCCGTCGCATAAAAATCATCCACCGCGGCTTGATCCGTGAGTTCCACTTCCCGCCGCGTGCGCGTCAAAATCGTCACCCCCGATTCCCGCGCAAACCGCCGCACGAGCGCGGACCCGACCATCCCTTGGTGACCAGCGATATAAAGCTTCATAAAATAAAAACCACGAAACACCCCAAAGACATGAAACGTCCCCGATAGGTCCGTTTCGTGTGTTGGGTGTATTTCGTGGTGATCAGAAAAATCAAACGATCTTTGGCAGCTTGCTGATCTGCAGCTCGCGCTCCGCGAGCTTCAGATCCGATTCCACCATGATCTTCACCAAATCCTTGAACCGCACCTTCGGTTCCCAACCGAGCTGCTTGCGCGCCTTCGCAGGATCGCCGATCAGCAAATCGACTTCCGCCGGACGCTCGTAGCGCTGGTCGTATTTCACGTATTTCTCCCAGTCGAGTCCGAGCAGCCCGAACGTCTCCTGGCAAAATTCCTTCACCGTGTGCGTCTCATTCGTCGCCACCACGTAGTCGTCCGGTTTGTCCTGCTGCAGCATCAGCCACATCATCTCGACGTATTCCTTCGCATAACCCCAGTCGCGTCGCGCATCGAGATTGCCGAGCACCAGGGAGTCTTGCAGCCCGAGTTTGATGCGCGTCGCCGCCCGCGTGATTTTGCGTGTCACGAACGTCTCACCGCGCCGCGGCGACTCGTGATTGAACAGGATCCCGTTGCTCGCATGCAGATTGTAGCTCTCGCGATAATTCACCGTGAGCCAATACGCGTAAACTTTCGCACAGCCATACGGCGAACGCGGCCAGAACGGCGTCGTTTCCGTCTGCGGCACCGCCTGCACCTTGCCGAACATCTCCGACGACGAAGCCTGATAGAAACGCACCTTCTTCACCAACCCCGCCTCGCGCACCGCTTCGAGAATCCGCTGCGCGCCCAGGCCGTCGACGTCACCGGTGTATTCCGGCACATCGAACGAAACGCGCACGTGCGATTGCGCGCCAAGATTATAGATTTCGTCCGGCTGGAGCTCATACAACAACTTCACCATCTGCACCGAGTCGGCGAGATCGCCGTAATGCAGGAAGAGCTTCTTCCCGTAAACATCCGGATCCGTATACAAATGATCGATACGGTCCGTATTGAACGTCGAAGCGCGGCGAATCACGCCGTGCACTTCATAACCTTTGGAGAGAAGCAGCTCCGCCAGATAGGATCCATCCTGGCCGGTGATGCCGGTAATCAGCGCTTTTTTCATGCAGTTGAATTGGCGACAGTAGGATTCGATTGCCCCCCTGCAAGTTCCACGAGCGTCCTATTTCCCCGCCGCCACCCGGGTTGATCAGGGTTACCCTGATACCACGACAAAACACGCCGCAGCTTTCCGACAACCGACAACAATTCCTCGGCCGCTCCCGCTCGCTTGCCGCCTCCGACCGCGCGTGTTCCCTCACCGTATGGCGTTCGTCACCATCGATCCCGCGACCGGACAAAAACTCGCCTCTTACCGCGAACATTCCTCCAGGCAGATCGCCGAGTTCGTCACCCGCTCTCGTTCCGCCTTCGAAGCCTGGCGCACGACGTCTCTGCACGAGCGGGAACGCGTTCTTCGTCGCGTCGCCAAAACCCTCCTCCGCCGCCGTGACGAACTCGCCCGCCTGATCACCTCCGAGATGGGCAAACCGCTCGCACAGTCCGTCGCCGAAATCGAAAAAAGCGCCGCCGGCTGCGAGTTCTACGCCGCTCACGCTTCCGAGTTTCTTGCTTCCCGCCGCCCACCGCACGCGCCCGCCAACGCCCGCGTCACGTTCGATCCACTCGGTCCCGTGCTCGCAATCATGCCGTGGAATTTTCCTTTCTGGCAAACGCTCCGCGCCGCCGCTCCCGCCCTGCTCGCGGGAAACACGTTCCTCCTCAAACCCGCGCCCGCCACCAGCGGCTGCGGTCTCGCTCTGGCTTCGTTATTTTCCGACGCCCGCATCCCGCCCGATCTGTTTCTCACGCTGTTCGTCGACACGCCCGCGATCGCGAAACTCATCGCCGATCCGCGCATCGCCGCCGTTACGCTCACCGGCAGCACCCGCGCCGGAAAATCCGTCGCCGCTCTCGCCGGCGCCGCAATGAAACCCGCCACGTTCGAACTCGGCGGCAGCGACGCGTATTTGATTCTTGGAGACGCCGACCTCGATCGCGCCGCCAAAATCTGCGCGCAATCCCGCCTCATCAACTCCGGCCAGAGCTGCATCGCCGCCAAACGCTTCATTGTCGAACGTCGCGTGCGACGCGACTTCGAGCGCCGCCTCGTCGCCGAGATCCGCTCCGCCCGCATCGGCCTGCCTGCCGATCCGAGCACCCAAATTGGACCGCTCGCTCGCTCCGATCTGCGCGACCACTTGCATTCGCAGGTCCGCCGCAGCATCGCCCGCGGCGCGCGCGTCCTGCTCCAAGGCGGCCCGCTGTCCGATCGTCCCGGTTTCTTCTACGCGCCCGTCGTTCTCACCGATGTCGCGCCGGGCATGCCCGCTCACGACGAAGAACTCTTCGGACCTGTCGCCGCGATCATCGTGGTCCGCGACGAAGCCGAAGCGGTCCGCGTCGCCAATCAATCAGCCTACGGCCTCGGCTCCGGCGTTTTCACCCGCAGCCGCACGCGCGCTCAACGCATCGCCGCGCAACTCGAAGCGGGCAACGTCGCCATCAACGACTTCGTCCGCTCCGATCCTTCCCTTCCTTTCGGCGGCGTAAAAGACAGCGGTCACGGCCGCGAACTCGGCGAATGGGGCCTCCACGCTTTCACCAATATAAAAACCATCGTCGGATGAGATGTAGGGCGGGGCCTCCCGACCCCGCCGTTCCGCGACACTCTCTACTCTTTAATCCCGACGTATTCCAAAAACGGCTTCATCGATCGCGGCCGCCCCAGGAATTTTTCCACCGACTCGCTCACTTCCCGCGTGTCGCCCGCCGCGTAAACTTCCTCGCGCAAACGCATCCCCACGCCGACGTCGAGCAATCCCTCCGGCGCTTCCTTGAACTCGCTCGCCATGTCGATCGCCATCACCTTCGACCAAAGATAGCCGTAATAACCGGCATCGTAGCCGGCGAGATGACCGAAATACGCCGCAAACGCCGTGCCTTCCGCCGGCGGCGTAATCACCCGCGCGATCACCGCATTGGTTTCGCCGATAATATCGAACTGAATCGCCTCCTCCGGCGTCAACGTGTGCAGCCGCAGGTCGATCAGCCCGAGCGACAATTGCCGGCGATTGAACATCCCGTCCGTCGCCATCCGCGCTTCCGTCAGCGCCGCGATCGTCTCCGCGGGAATTTTCTTCGTCGGGTCCCGATAATCCGCTGCAAAGGTATCGAGCACCGTCTTGTCCCACACCCAGTTCTCCAACATCTGCGACGGCGCCTCCACGAAATCGCGCGGCACCGCGCCCGAGGTTTGACCCTGAAAACGCGCCCGCCCGAGCAGCATGTGCATCACATGCCCGAATTCGTGAAACAAAGTCTCCACGTCGGCGTGCGACAACAGCGACGGCTTGTCCGGCGAAGGCGGCGGGAAGTTGCACACCAAAGCCGACACCGGCAGTTCATATCGCTCATCCGCCAGCACCCGTCCCGGCGTCTGCGGGAAACAGGCGAAGTGGTTGAACTTCCCTTCCCGCGGAAACATATCGAGATAGAAACAGCCGATCGGAATCCCTGACTTCGCATCCGCCACCACGAAGAGCTGCAGCCCTTCCGTCCACGCATACGGCGGCTCCACTTCCGTGAATTTCAGCCCGAAGATCCGCTGGTAGATATTGAACATCCCTTCGAGGGTCCGCTGATATGGGAAATACACCCGCAGCTCCTCCGCATCCACCGCGTAGCGCTGTTTCTTCAACTGGTTCGTGTAGTAACGCACGTCCGCATCCCACGGCCCCAGTTGCGCCTCGCGATCTCCCGTCTCCTTCACCTTCAACTGCCGCAGGGTCTCGATCTCCGCCGCATATTTCGGCTCCAACCCTTTCACGAGATCCTCTTCGAATTCGACCGCCGTCGCCGCCGTCTTCGCCATCCTCGTCTCCGTGCGAAAATCCGCCCAGGTCGCATAACCCAGCCGCCGCGCGATATCCGCCCGCAGGTTCACCAGTTTCGCGAGCACGGGTATGTTCGATTCCTTCGCCAGCGTGTTGCGCGCGACATACAAACGGTGACGCGTCTGCGCGTTCTTCGCATTCTCGAACACCGCCATCGCCTGCCAGGTCACATTCGCCAGCACCCGATATTTCCCGTCGGCCTGCTTCACTCCCGGGCTGTTCAACAAAGACTCCGGCACGCCCGCCAACTCCTCCGCGGTAAAATCGATCGCCGCCCGCGCTTCGTTGATGTTCACCGCAAACTGCTGTTCGAGCGCCGAGAGGTCCTTGCGCCGCTGCTCCACGTCCCGCCGCTCTTCCGGCGGCAACGTCAATCCGGCGCGCCGATACTCCCGCAGCGTGAAATCCACCAGCCGCCGCTCTTCCGCATCCAACCCGTCCGCGCGCTCCGCAAACGCGTTCAACACGAGATAAATGTCCTCCCGATAATCCAGCGCGATGCCCCACTCTTCGATGCGCACCGACATCTCGCGCGCCAGATCGCGCATCGCTTTGTCCTCGCTCGTCTCCGCCACCGTTTCGATTCGGCCCGCAAACGAATACACGTCTCCCGTGATCGCATCGAACGCCCCAAAGGTGCTCGCAAAGGTGAGCTTCCGTTTGTCCTGCGCGACCAGCTTCCTCAACGCCTCATCCGCCTCGCGCAGCGTCCGCGTCGTCATCGATCGCACTTCGTCCACATTTTTCGGATACGTGGGGAGCACGAGCGCGACGCGATGCCGTTCCGCCGTCTCCTGAAAATCGGCTAGCTTCGCCGGAGCGGAGGTCGCCGCGACCGAGGAGGAAAAATTCACCACCGCCAGCGCGGCTAGAAACGAAATCGATTTCGAAAGAGGCATCGGGGAGAGCGTGGTTTATGGCACAAAGCTCCGCCGTGCCCCGTCACGCAAATCCGATTTGCACAGACCTTGCCGCTACCAGAAGAAATACCGCTCCGTATCCGCGAGAAAGGATCGCGTCGGCGGTTCGATCAACACGCGCCACACCACCGCATAGCGCGACCAGGTCCCCGTGATCTCCGCGTCATGCACGATCGGCGCCGAAAACATTCGTCCGCGGCTTCGCCCGATCCGCTCGCGAAACAGCTCGTATCCTTCCTCCCCGGAAAAAAATAACGCCCGCCGCTCAAACAGGTCCGTCGGTTCCGCCGAATCCAACCGCTTCGACAACCGATGCAGCCGCATCACGTATTCATGCCGCGCCAGTTCCATCACCGCGCGTTCGCACGCGCCGAAAAAATCCGTCGACGCCCCATGGCCATACGCAAACGCCCCCGGCCGCGTCTCTCGAAACGCCACCACGGTCACGCCAAATCCAATCGGACTCGGCAACACGAGCGCCGAGATTCCCGGCCATTCCGTGGCCCGCACTTCCCCATCGCTCAATCCTTCCCACCACGCGATCACACTCGATCGCTCCACCGCCTCCATCAACGCCCGCCGCCGCGCCTGTCCGCGAATCCAGCCCGGATACGCCGCCATCCCGTTTGACGATTCGTCCACGTCAAATCCATACACCGCGCGATCCTCCGTCTCCACCGTCGCATGAAACGCCCATCGTTCCAGCGCTTCGGAGATCGCCATGTGCCGCGCCACCATCGGCAGCTCCGCGGTCCCCGTCCCGTCCGCATCGCTATAAAGCGTCAGCCGCCTGCGCGTTCCAATGACTCCGCTCGCGAGCCATGCATTCGCCTGAAACATCCGCCGCCCAAACACCGAAAAGGGCCGGACGCTGACCCGCCCGATCGGGCCACCGTCCGCCTCCAGCGCGTTGCGATACCGAAAAGCCGCCAGACTCAACATCGTGCAATCCTCGCTCTTGTTGGCGTCACGGAATCGCGGATACAGCGCGATACGCGCACGGCACCGTGCACGCTTCCCCCGGACGCTCCTTGCTGTTGAACCGAATTTCGTTGCCCAAGGCGCGCGACACCGGATCGAGCCGTTGCGCCGCCTGCATCATCCCTGCCGCCGCGAGCACGCTCGAGGCCAGGCCAATGGCAAAACGTGCGATCGTTTTCATCCTGCCGAACGGAGTTCTCTCGCTCCTGCTTCGCCACGGGAAATAACGCCTGCATTTAGGTGAAACGCTACGTGTTTTTAGGTAGCGGCTCGCGCAAACTTTTTGTTCTAACTGCCCGCTGTCCGTGCGTCCCCGACCCAAACGTCCCATCGCCGCCTGCTTTGCGGCCCTTTGGCTGCTCTCCGCCGCGGTCTCCTTTGCCGAACTCGGACGCCCGCTCGTGCGACTCTTCAACCCGCGCGAAATCGGCGGAGGCAACGAAATCTGGACCATCACCCAAGACGACGAGGGCCGCCTTTACGGCGGCTCCGATGCCGTGGTCGTATTCGATGGCGAACGCTGGCAACAACACCGCGTTCCCGGCTCCTACGCCGTTCGCGCCCTCGCGCTGTCTCGCGATCGTCTCTGGGTCGGCGCCATCAACGAAATCGGCTATTTCACGCGCACCGCTCGCGGCCAGCTCGGCGACTACCACTCGCTCGTCGAACACCTGCCCGAAGACAGCCGTTACCTCGACGATGTCTGGAACGTGTTCGTCATCGAGGGCGGCGCCTGCTTCGTCGCCGCCGATCGCATCGTTGTCTGGGACGGCACGCGCGCGCACGTTTACCCGCTGGGCGGCGCACGCCGTCTGCCCGCCGTTCAAATCGACGGTCGCGTCTTGCTCTCTCACTCCCCCACCGGCCTTTGGCAACTCGGCGCGCGCGGCCCGGAGCCGTTGTTCACCGAAGAGGCCATCGCCAACTTGGGCACGATCTGGATCGGAAAAACGTCCGATGGCCTCGTCCTCGTCACGCCGCGCGGTCTCTTCCGCCTCGCCCACCAACAGCTCTCCGCACTCGGAAGTCCCGAGCTCACCACGTTTCTCCGCGAGAACGTTCCCACTTCCGCCTGTCGGCTTTTCAACGGCGACCTCGCCATCGGCACGCTCTACGGCGGTGTCGCGGTCGTCGGCCCCGATGGCACATTCCACCGCACGCTTGGCCTTCCCCAAAGCCTGCCCGCCTCGGTTTACTCGCTTTTCTCGGACCGCAACGGCGTCCTGTGGATCGGCTCCAACGCCGGACTCGCCCGCGTCTCGCTGCACGCCGGCGCTTCGCTCTTCGACGCCGCCAACGGTCTCGATCGTCAGATCATGCACGCGTTCGCGGAGCGCGAGGGCCGCTTGTTCGTCGCCACCGCCGCCGGCGTCTTCTCGGTGCCGCTCGATGACAGTCTCGACGGCCATTTCACCGCCGTGCCCGAAATGCCGCTGCGCTACTACGACATCATGGCCGCACCGGAGGGTTTCTACGTTTCAAGTTTCAAAACCATCGAACGTATCGACGCCGCCGGCTCTCAGCCCGTGTTCAGATCCGAACGCGATACGCTGCTCATCCGTCGTTCGCGCGCTCAGCCCGACGCGTTTTTCATCGTCGAAAATCCCGATCTCGTCCGTCTCGCTCCCGACTCCGACGGCCAACTCCAACGCACTTGGTCCGTCCGTCTCCCGGATGCGCCCGTCGAACTCGTCGAGGAACACGACGGCACACTCTGGGCCGCCACGCGTTCCCGCGGTGTCTTTCAAATTCCCGCCGGCCAACCTTCCACGCCCACGCTTTTTCCACCCTCCGCATCCTCCCAGCCGACGCTCGTCGGTGAATGGCACGGCCAGGTCGTAATCTGTGCCGATGGCGAAATTCTGATCCGTCGCGCCGGACACTTCACCTCTGTCGCCGACGCTCCACGCACCGATCCCATCGCGATCTCCAACCCCGATCCGTCCGGCAACACGTGGATCGCTTTCGCGAGCCCGTTTTCCGACGGCGAACGCATCCCGGTTCTCGGACGCCTCTCCGCCGACGCTTCTGGTCATCCTTCCTGGCAATCGTTCTTCGTCCCCGGCCTTCCCGCCGTCGGCGGCGTCCTTCGACTCTACGCCGACTCACGCGGCATCGTGTGGGTGGGCGGCACCGACGCTCTCCTGCGGCTGGATCCCGCGCAACTCCGCCCCGCGGCTCCGCCGCCTAGGCCGCTTATTCTGGCCAACATTTCCGACGGCGCGCAGCTCCGTCCCGACAACAATCCCATCAATCTCAGTTTCGCCGCGGTCCACTTTGGTCAGCGCGAATCCGTCCGCTTCCAACATCGCCTCTCCGGACGCAACGCCACGTGGTCCCCGCCCGAAGACAATACCCACCTCACGCTCGCCGGGCTTCGCGACGCCTCCTACGTTTTCACGCTCCGCACCGTCAACGACGCCGGCCAGACCAGCCCCGAGGCCACGCTGCGTTTCACCGTCCTTCCGCCATGGTATCGCACGCCCGCCGCGCTCGCGGGCTGGATCGTGCTCGTCGCCGCCAGCTTCTTCGGCGGCATCCAATGGCGCTCCGCCTATCTTCGTCGTCGCAACGCCCAGCTCGAAAACCTGGTCCGCCGCAAAACCGATCAGCTCGAAAAAGCCAACGCCGCCAAATCCGAATTCCTCGCCAACATGAGCCACGAGATCCGCAATCCCATCAGCGGCATTCTCGGCCTCTCGCTCGCGCTCGAGGAAACCGCGCTCGACGAACGCCAGCGCAAGGTCGCCTCCTCCATCCAAAGCTGCGCCAAGCTTCTTTCCACGTTGGTCGACGACGTTCTCGATTTCTCGAAAATCGAAGCCGGTAAAATCGACCTCCGCCCCGCGCCGTTCGCTTTGTCCGACGCCCTCGAGCAATGCGCCGCCATCGTCACCGAGGAAGCTCGGACCGCCGGCTCCACGCTCCGCATCGAACTCGCGGCCGATCTTCCGGCACGCGTCGTCGGCGACATGCCGCGCGTCCAACAGATCGTTCTCAACTACCTCACCAACGCCGTGAAATTCAGTCACGGGCAACCGATCGTCATCGGCGCCCAGCGCGCCGCCGGCGATCGCATCCGCCTTTTCGTTCGCGACCACGGGCCTGGAATGTCCCCGGCGGAAACCGCGTCGCTTTTCACCAAGTTCACCCGTCTCCCCCAGGCTCACGCCGCCAACATCCGCGGCTCCGGTCTCGGTCTCGCTGTCTGCCGTTTGCTCGCCGAAAAAATGCGCGGCGAGGTCGGCGTCGATTCCACCGTTGGCGCCGGCTCTTGCTTCTGGGCCGAAATTCCTCTCCCGCCCGCTTCTGCAAACCACCTCGATCGCGCCCGCTCCGACGCCACCGCCTCCGCCGCCACTCCTCTGCGCGCACTCATCGTCGAGGACATCGACTACAACGCTCTCGCGATGCAAGCCGTGCTCCGCCGCATCGGCATCGAATCCGAGGTCGCTCCCGACGGTCTTCTCGCCCTCGAGAAACTCCGCGCGTCCGATTACGACGTCGTCTTCATGGACTGGAATCTTCCCGGCATGATCGGCACCGAGGTCGTCGCCCGCTACCGCGCCGAAGAACCTCCCGACCGCCACACCATCATCATCGCCACCACGGCCTACTCTGCGGATTTCAACCGCGAAGCCTGCCTCGCCGCCGGGATGGACGCGTTCATCGCCAAGCCGTTCACTCCCGAAAAAATCGCCACCGCCCTCGCCGAATTGCGCGGCTCTTTCCGCGCCGCCGCCTCCGTCGAAACCCGCCCGCCCGCCGCATCGATCGCACTTTCCGGAGAATCCTCTTCGCCCGAAGTCGATCTCCAGATTCTGCAATTTCTCGCCGACGATTCCGCCGGCGGACTCCCCGCCCAAATCGCCCGCTATCTGGGCAGTTTCGAATCCGACCTCAACGCCTTGCGCGACCTTCTTCAGCACGGCGATCCCGCTGCGTTTCACCGCGCCGCGCACCGTTGCGTGGCTCACGCCACCATGATCAAGCACGAGTCGCTCGCCCGCCTTGCGCACGATCTGCAATCGCGCGCCCCTTCCCTTTCACCCGCCGAACGAACCGAGTTGTTCGCGGCCGTTCAGCGCGAATTCGCCGCCCTCAAGGAAAAGCTGGCGCCCGCGAACTCTTCGTCGGCACCTGCGTGAAGCCGTGCTCGATCGCAAACGCGATCAGCTTCGGCGTTCCTTTGATGTTCAGCTTGCGCAGGATCTTGCTGCGATGCGTTTGCACCGTCCGCGGCGAAATCGTCAGCCGCGCCGCAATCTCTTCGTCGCTGAGCGCCTGACCGATCAGCGATAAAATCGCCCGCTCCCACTCGCTGAGCACTTTCGTAAACGACCGCGGATCCATCCGTCGCGCCAGCTTCGCCTGCTGAAACGCCGTCGAAAAATAAACCCGACCCGCCTCGATCGCCGACAACGCCTCCTGCAACGCATCGACCGTGTTCGAATTCTTGTCGATAAACCCATGCACGCCCGACTTCTCCACGCGAAAGAGCGTGTAGTCGTCGCAATGCGCCGAGACCACCAGGAACCGCACCGACGGCGCTTCCGCAAAGACCAGGTCGACCACGTTGAACCCGTCCATGTCCGGCAGCGACAAATCCAGAATCACCACGTCCGGCCGATGCCGGAGAATCAACTCCACCGCTTCCCGGCCGGACTCCGTCTCCGCCAACACCGCATGGCCAAACTGCTGGACGCAGATTTTCCGCACGACGTCGCGAAACATCAGATGGTCTTCGACGATGACGATATTCACCTCCGCCAACGCAATCCTCCCGCTGCCACAGCACAAGTCTCTCGTGCAACTCTCCGATCGTTCACGCGCCCGGCCCTTGCTTTCGGATTGTTCCCGCGAAACACCCCGCCTTCACTGCGCCTCACCATGCCCGCCTCCAACGATCCGCGCGCATACCCGGCGCTCTACCGCCTCGCCTCGCTCGCCAGCCGATCCGAGGATCCACACGCCGCGCTCGCCGAGGTTCTCGACGAGCTTATCACCGCGTTTCGCGCCGACGCCGGATCGATCTCCCTCCTCAATCCCGGCACCGGCCGCCTCGAAACCGAGGTCCAATTCGGCATCCCTGTCGGAGGCGACCCCGCCGGCCTGAAACTCGGCCACGGCATCACCGGCTGGTGCGTCCTCAACGCCAGATCCGTCCTCGTTCCCGACGTCTCCCACGAGCCTCGTTACATCGCTGTCCGGCCCACGGCTCGCTGCGAAATGGCCGCACCGATGATCGACGGCGATCTCGTGATCGGCGTGCTCGATCTCGAAAGCGATCGGGTCGAGGGTTTCACGCCCGCCGACCTCGCCCTCCTCGAACGTCTCGCCACCGAAACGGCCAGCGTCGTCCTGCAGCTCTGGCGCAAACGCCACCTTCGCACCAAAGCCCACCAGCTCGAAACGCTTCTCACCACCGGCCAATCGCTCGTCGCCAAACTCGAAACGCACGAGCTCTTCGCCACGCTCACGCGCGACACGCGCCACATGATGCAGGCGCAGCTCTGCGCATTTTTCCTGCACGACTCCCACCAGCGCACCGTGCGTTGCGTCTCGATCGATAGCGCCTCCACCCGCCCGGCCGACATTCCCATGCACGACCTCGCCGTCGAGGCCTGCCTCCTCGCCGCCGCCGTCCGCACCAAACGCCCCATCGATTTTCTCGATATCCAGACTCCCGGCTTCCACGCCCTCGCCGATCTTCCGCGCGATCCCGCGCTCCATTCCGTCCTCCTCACTCCTCTCCTTTACGAGGGAGAAATTTTCGGCGTTCTCGCCGTTTACGCGAACCGCATCCACCGTTTCGACGACGACGAGAAACGCGCCTGCGCCACGCTCGCCGGTCTGGGCGCCGTCGCCCTGCAAAACGCCCGCCTCTATACCCGCGTTTTCCAAAGCGAAGAAAAGCTCCGCAAAAACGAGCAACTCACCACCCTCGGCCTCCTCGCCGCCGAGATCGCCCACGAGATCCGCAATCCTCTCACCGTCATCAAACTCCTTTACGGCGGCCTCGGTCTCGACTTCGCCGAAAACGACCCGCGTCGCACCGATCTCCGCGTCATCAACGAAAAAATCGACCAGCTCGAAGCCATCGTCCTTCGCGTCCTCAATTTCGCCAAAGCGCCCGCCGCGCTTCACTCCCGCTGGTCGCTCGCCGATATCGTCGGCGACACCCTCGTCCTCGTCCGCCCCAAGCTCGCGCAAGCCCACCTCCGCCTGCGCTACAATCCTCCGGACACCACGCTCGTGGTCGACGCCCACAAGGGTCAGCTCCAGCAGGTTCTTCTTAACCTCATCTTCAACTCCGCCGACGCCATGGCTCCCAACGGCGAGCTCTCGATCGTTCTCGGCGAACAACTCCGCGGCAGCACGTCTTTCGCCACCATCGATGTGATCGACACCGGCGGCGGCATCCCGCCCGACCTCGAGCCGCGGATCTTCGACTCGTTCCTCTCCGGCCGCCCCGGCGGCACCGGGCTCGGTCTCGCGATCGCCAAGCGCATCATGCAAAGCCATCACGGCGACATCGCCCTGATGTCCACCGGTCCAACCGGCACCACTATCCGCGTGAGCATTCCCCTCGCGCGCAACTAACCTCTCCCATGTCCAAAGATCCTGCAGCCGAACGCGCCCGTCAGCGCGCGATCATCATCGTCGTCATCGTCGCGCTCGTCGTGATGGCCGCGCTCGTCCTCACGGTCGTTCCGAAGCTCGTTCTTCCTGTGCGAATCTTCATCGCCGCCATGGACCTCGTTCTCGCCGCCGTCCTCTGGCTCGTCCTCCGCCAAAAATTCTCCTGAACCGGCGGCCCCCTCACACCTTCGGCTGCAGCCTGAGATCCACCATCAGGTCTCCCGCGATCTTCTCCAAATCCTCGCGCACGCTCGCGAGTTTCACGTCCTCCGGCACCAGCACCAGCGCGTGCGCTTGAAACAGGGTTCCGCCGCCCATCGGCGCACTCACGCGCTCCGACGCGAGTTCCTCCACGTTCAATCCATGCGCCGCCAGCACGCTCGACACGCTGCGCAAAATTCCCGGGCGGTCGTGGCCAACCACATCGAGCGTTGCCAACGATCCACGCGCCGCGCCTCCGGCCACGTCTTCCGCGTGCACGATCACACGCAGCCCCGATCCTTTCAACGCGTCCAACGCGCGATTCAACTCCGCCGCACGTTCCTGCTCCACCTCCACCCGCAAGATGCCCGCGAACTGCCCGCCCAAACGACACATTCTGCTCTCCAACCAGTTGCCGCCATGATCCGCCACGCACGCCGCCACCAATTGCACCAAACCCGGCCGGTCCGCTCCGATCACCGTCATCACGAGAGTTGTCAGCATGCCCGCACGCTGAATTCCCCTCCGCTCCGCCGCAAACTCCGAGTGCGCCAGGCCGATCGCCCATAAAAATCGCACCGGAGCAAAACCGCTCCGGTGCGATGAACCAGTCCTGTGGCCCCGAATTCCCCAACGGGGAACTCTCTTGCGCCGCGCCCGAATCGAGCACGGCACGTCTCGCGTCGCTACGAACAGCTTCACGAAACGCATCCACTTCATCGGCGCGATGACGCAACCGCCCCGAAAACAAACGTCACAATCCCGTTAAATTCCGCGCTGCCGTCCGCCTCACTCGTCGAGCTCGACGTTCCAATACGCCAGATCGAGAAAATCCTTCCACATCTCGCGATGCTGCGTGCCGAGCACGAGCGAGATTACCGGGCGCCACTTCGGCCGCACCGGCTTTCGAATCAGCCGCATGTGCGCTTCGTGCGGCAGCCGGTTTGCCTTCTTCGTATTACATTTGATGCACGAGCAAACGATGTTCTCCCACGTCGTCTTCCCGCCGTAATCGCGCGGAATCACATGATCGAGATTCAGCTGCTCGCGCGGCAGCACCCGCGCGCAATACTGACATGTATTCTTGTCGCGCTCGAAGATGTTGTTGCGCGTCAGCTTCAGCTCCTTGCACGGCAGCTTGTCGAAAAAGGTCAGCAGGATCACCCGCGGCAGCCGAATTGTCCGGCTCGGCGTGCGCACCATTTCCAATTCGGCGAGCGGGGGATTGTGACGCGAGAAATCGATCCAATCCATCAACGCAAACGTCCGAAAATCATCATCCTGATGATGCACGACCTGCGCATGCCCACGCGCCAGCAAACCAAACGCGCGCTTCGCACCGATCACGTTCACCGCCTGCCACAGGCGGTTCAAAACCAGCACCGGTTGCTCGAGCGCCGCTTCCATACGGGGCCACGGCAATAATCGCCCCCGCGTGCCACTGTCAAGGTCGGCGCCCCGTCCATCGTCGTCGGCAGGCCGAGACGACCCGCCGGCTCGCTTTTTGGAGCATCACCCCGCCGCAGTGTCCTCACTCGCCAACGCCGGCGCCAACACCACGCCTTTGATCTTCACCCCGGCGAGCTTCTTCACCATCGCCGGCGCCTCCGCTTCCGCGACGTCCACCAACGTATGCCGCTGATGGATATCGATCGCGCCCACCACTTCCGCGCTCATCCGCATCACCCCGGAAATCTTCCCGACAATATCCGCCGGCGTCACGAGCTGCTTCCTTCCCACATTCAAAAACAGCGTCGACATCCCCGGCTCCCGCCCCGTCCGCGCCGGCCGCTCATACTTCGACTTCTTTCCTTTTGCGTCCCGCGGCTCCGACAACCGCTCGGCACTCTCGCGCGGCGACTCGCTTCCTTGGTCCTCGGCCGGCTTCTCGGCCACCACCTTCGCCCACGCCGGCGCCGGCTTCTTCGGCTTCTCGCTCCCCATCGGCGCTTCCACCGCTTTCGCCGTCTTCGTCGCATTTTCCCCCTGCAACAAATGAATTAGCGCCGAGCAGATATCCGTGCTCGCATAGCCTTGGTCCAACAACCGGTCGATCATCCGGTCGTGCGGCTTGAATTCCTTCGCCTCCAGCGTCGTGCGTATCCTTTCGAAGAATACATTCGTGCGTGCTTCCTCCACTTCGTCCAGCGACGGGATCTTTCCGCGGCGAATGTTCAACTTCGCCCAGCGCATCATGCTCTGGAGTTTATAAATCTCCTGACCCGACACGAACGTGAACGCCCGCCCCGACTTCCCCGCGCGTCCCGTGCGCCCGATCCGATGCGTATAATCCTCGGCATCGTTCGGCAGGTCGTAGTTGAACACCACTTCCAGATCGTCCACGTCCAGCCCGCGCGCCGCCACGTCCGTCGCCACGAGAAACTCGAATTTTCGCTCCCGAAACTTCTGCATCACCCGGTCGCGCTGCGCCTGCGAAATATCGCCGTGCAACCTGTCCGTCGCATACCCGCGCGAATGCAGATGCCCTTCCAAGTCATCGACCATCACCTTCGTGCTGCAGAAAATAATCCCATACTGAAAATCGTGCACGTCGATCAGCCTCGTCAGCGCCTCGATCTTCGATCGCCGATCCACTTCGAAATAAACCTGCTCCACCTGCGGCGCATTCTGCGCCACCGCCTCGATCTTCACCCAGGCCGGGTCCCGTGAGTAGCGCTTGATCAGATCTTGGATCGCCCGCGGCATCGTCGCCGAAAAGAAAAACAGCTGCCGCGTTTCCGGCACCGTCGAGAGGATCTTCTCGATGTCTTCGCGGAATCCCATGTCCAGCATCCGGTCCGCCTCGTCCAACACCACCAGCTTCAACGTCTCCAACTTCAGCGTGCCCCGCTCCATGTGATCCATCACCCGCCCCGGCGTCCCGATCACCACCTGCACCCCCGCCGCCAGCGCGCGAAATTGCCGCTCGTAACTTTGCCCGCCGTAAATCGGCACGCCCGTCACGCCGCGTTTGAAATGCGCGAGCTTGCCCATCTCCTCCGCCACCTGCACCGCCAGCTCGCGCGTCGGACACAGCACCAATACCTGCACGCCACGCGTCCGCGCATCCACGCCTTCGATCGCCGGAATCGCAAACGCCGCCGTCTTGCCCGATCCCGTCGACGACAGTCCCACGACATCCCGCCCGCTCATGGCGACCGGAATCACCGCAGTCTGGATCGGCGAAGCTTCTTCGAAGCCCATCTTGTCCACCGCTTTCAGAATCTCTGCCGAAAGCCCCAATTCCGTGAAACGCCGTTTTTCCATGCGGAAACGTGCACCGTCCTCTCGCGCGGCGCCAGCTTCTATCTCCATCGCTTATCGTCCGAGCCCCACGTCTTAAAAACGCCTTTCTCACGGAAAAAATACTTTGCTTGCACTAACGAACACTTTTTATCGCCCGCGACTGGCGGGTTGGACCCTCTCGCCGGTCGAGATGTCAGTAATCTCTCGATAAATCATGCGACTATTCCGGCTCTTCTTCGCTCTCCTTTTCATCTCCACCGGCGCGCTCTCCGCCGCGCCCGTAATCACGGAGTTCATGGCCTCCAACCAGTCCACGCTGGCCGATGACGACGGCGACTTCTCCGATTGGGTCGAGATCCATAATCCGGATACAACCGCCGTCAGCCTCGACGGCTGGTATCTCACCGACACTGCCTCGAACAAAACCAAGTGGCAGTTCCCCGCCGTCAGCATCCCCGCCGACGGCTACCTCGTCGTTTTCGCCTCCTCGAAAAATCGTCGCGACCCCGCCCAACCGCTCCACACCAACTGGAGCCTTTCCGCCGGCGGTGAATACCTCGGCCTGATCCAGCCCGACGGCGTCACCGTCGCCGACGAATACGCCCCCGCTTACCCGCCCCACACCGACGACCAATCCTACGGCATCACTCAACCCATCGGCGGCGGAGAAACCCCGCGTATCGGGTTCTTCATCACACCGACCCCCGGCGCCCGCAACGGCGATGCCGACTCCCTCATCATCAGCGAAACCGTCACGTTCTCCCGCCCCTCCGGCCTCTTCACCGGCTCGCCCACGGTTTCCCTCTCCGGCGCCGGCGCCGACCAAAAAATCCGCTACATCCTCGCCGAACCGTCTGCGTCCGGCGCCACCGTTGCCGAACCCACCGCCGCTTCACCCGTTTACTCCGCCCCCCTTTCTCTCGACGGCTCCTACATTCTTCGCGCGGCCGTTTTCTCCGCGGACGATACCCGCCGCGGCTCCGTCGCCTCCGCCCACTACGTCAAAATCGACGACTCCACCGCCAACCGCGTCGACACGTTCACCAGTCAGCTGCCCCTCGTCGTCATCGATAATCACGGCTTCGGTCCGATGGTAAAAGACGAGATCGATCGCAAGGGCTGGCTCTACACGTTCATGCCCGACGCGAACGGCACCACCTCGCTCACGTCCACGCCCGCCCAAGCCACCGCGATGGAGTTCACCGTCCGCGGCTCCACCTCGTCGTTCTTTCCCAAGAAGGGCTTTAAGTTCGACCTCGTCGACGACACCGGCGCCGACAACGTCCTCCCCCTCCTCGGTCTCACCGCCGCCGAAGACTGGAACATCATCGGCCCGTTCGAATACGACCGCTCCTACATCCGCAACGTCCTCGCTTACGATCTGTTCCGCCGCATGGGCCACTGGGCGCCGCGCACCAAACTCGCCGAACTCTTCCTCAACTGGAACGGCGGCCCGCTCGATGCCACCGATTACAACGGCATCTACGTCCTCACCGATAAACTCGAACTCGATCCCGACCGCGTCGACATCGAGGAAATCGATTCCGACGATATCGATCCCGAATCGATCACGGGCGGCTACTTTCTGCGGATCGACGACGACGATCCCGAAAAACTCTCCTGGCGCACCACGCGCAACCTGCCCGAGGGCGACGGCTCCCTCATGCAGGTCGAGGAACCCAAAATTCCCAACCTCGCCCCCGAACAACAGGCCTACATCAAAGGCTACATCCAGGACATGGAGGACGCGCTCTACGCCGACCTCGCCGACAACTTCACGACGCGCCGCTACCTCGACTACATCGATCGCCCGTCGTGGGTCGACCATCACCTCATCCATGTTTTCCTGAAAAACACCGACGCCTTCTGGCGCAGCACTTACTTCACGAAAGCACGCGGCGGCAAACTGGTCGCAGGCCCCATTTGGGATTTCGACCGCTCCATGGATTCCTACGATCCCCGCGACGACGACTGGAACACCTGGCATCCCACCAAGTTCACCTCCCAAGGTTTCGCCATCGAATACTGGAACACCGGCTGGTGGGGCGTTCTCTCTCGCGATCCCGATTTCAAACAAGCTTGGATCGACCGCTGGCAAACCCTCCGTCTCAACACTTTCTCTAACGCTCAAATCAGCACGATCGTCCAAGGCTTCGCCGACGAAATCGGCACCGCGGCCGCTGCGCGCGACGCCGCCCGCTGGCCCGAAAACGTCAGCGCCTTCGGCTCCTTCACCGAAGAAACCACCCACATCCGCGACTGGCTCACCCTCCGCGCCGATTGGATCGACCAACAGTTTGTCGGCACGCCCATCGTCCGCGACGACGGCACTCATTACCGCATCACTCCGCGCCCCGGCACACTCGTCGCCTACACGCTCGACGGCACCGATCCTCGCGGCGCCAACGGCGAGATCGCCAGAGGCGTGAACTTCGCTCGCACCGAAACCTTGATCCCTCGTCTCCCCGCGCTGCGCCTCCGCGGCTACAACAGCGGCAATGCCGAAGGTCCATGGAGTCGCCTGCTGATCCCCGCCTCCGACAGCGAAGTCGAAATCCTTCAACCGCCGTTCCCGCCGACGGGCACCCGCATCGAAGCGTCCGCCGGCGACACGCTCACGTTGGAAACTGCCCTGGGCCACTACGCCAACGCGTCCTATCAGTGGTTCTTCGACGGCAACGAAATCCCCGGCGCCACTTCGCGAACCCTTACCCTCTCGAAAATCGGCGGCACCCACATCGGCACTTACACGCTCCGCATCCTCACGGGCGGCGCCGAAATCGAGGTTCCCTTCGTTGTCGCCATTGACGGGGTCGCTCGTCTCGCCGCGATCGCCTCGCGCGCCGAAGTCAGCGGCGGCGAAAACGTCCTGATCGCCGGCTTCGTCGTCGAGGGCACCGGCAAGAAACGTTTCCTCGCCCGCGCGGTCGGCCCCGCCCTCGCTGCCCAGGGAGTCAACCAACCGCTCGCCGCTCCCGTGCTTCGCGTCTTTTCCCGCACCGGCACGGAAATCGCCACCAACGCCGGCTGGCAAAACGCTCCCAACGCCGACCAACTCCCGGCGCTCGCCCAACAGGCCGGCGCCTTCGCACTCGCCCCCGGCAGCGCCGACTCCGCCCTCGCCCTCGAGCTCGATCCGGGTCTCTACACCTTGCACGCGTCCGCCACCGGCAACGCCAGCGGCGTCGCTCTTGCCGAACTCTACGCGCTTGACCAGCAAAGCAGCCCGATCGCGCTCTCCTCCCGCGCACGCGTTCGTCCCGGCGAAAACATCCTCATCGGCGGCGTCGTTGTTTCGGGCGACGCCCCTCAACGTCTCCTCTTCCGCGCCGTCGGCCCCGGCCTCGCCAACCAAGGCGTCGCCCAACCTCTTGCCGATCCCGTGCTCGAGGTCGTGCGCAACGGCACCGCGCTCCACACCAACGACGACTGGGAAAACGGCAACGATACCGCCGATCTGACCGCCGCCTTTGCCGCCACGGGCACAGTCCCCTTCGCAGCCGGCAGCAAAGACGCCGCCCTCCTCGTCAACCTGGACCCCGGCGCCTACACCGTTCTCGTCAGAGGCAAAGACTCCGCCGAAGGCATCGCCCTCGTCGAAATTTACGCCGTTCCGCCCGCCGCGGACTGAGCGATCTCTTTCTCGCTTTTCTTTTTTGCACGCGAGTTCGCCTCGCGTGCACGGCTTTGCGCGACCCGCGCGGAGGCGGCGCCTTTTCATCATGACACATCGGCCAAACCCACTCCTCCCACTTTCCTTCCAACTGTTTGGCCGCCGCATCTCCACTCCTCCTGCTCTTAGGCTCCACTCGCTGCTCGCTCTTCTCTTCCTCGCATCAACCTCCGCCGCTGGCGCCGCACCGGTGCTGACCGAGCTCATGGCGTCCAATCGCACGACCCACGCCGACGAGGACGGCGACTACTCCGATTGGGTCGAGATCCATAATCCGGATACAACCGCCGTCAGCCTCGACGGCTGGTATCTCACCGACGACGCCAGCAACAAAACCAAATGGCAGTTCCCCGCCGTATCCATCCCCGCGAACGGCTACCTTCTCGTTTACGCCTCCGATAAAAACCGCCGCACTCCCGGCCAGCCGCTCCATACCAGCTATGGCCTCTCGGCCGACGGCGAATATCTCGGCCTTATCGGCGCCGACGGCACCACCGTCGTCAGCGAGTTCGCCCCCGCCTTTCCTCCCCAATTCCGCGATGTCTCCTACGGCATCACGCAACCGACCCACGCCGGCGAAACGCCCCAAGCCGGTTTCTTCAGCACGCCCACGCCCGGAACCCGCAATGGCGACGCCAGCACGCTCTCCATCGTCGAAACCGTGGCCTTCTCCGCTCTCTCCGGTCCTTTTCTTCACCCGTTTTCGCTCGAACTCACCGGCACCTCTGCCGATCAAAAAATCCGCTACACAATCACTTCGCCTTCGTCCGCCGGCGCCGAAATCCCCGCGCCCACCGCCACATCTCAGGAATACATCGGCCCGATTCTTCTCTCCGATTCCGCGATCATCAGCGCCGCCATCTTCTCCGCCGATGGCACACGAAGCGGCCTCGTATCCACCGCGCACTACGTAAAGACTTCCGCCGACGTCGCCCATTTTTCGAGCCAGCTTCCACTCATGGTCCTCGACGGCCATGGCTTCGGCGATCTCGAAGCGGACGACATCAAGCACCCCGCCTGGCTCCACGTCTTCGAACCCATCGATGGCGAAGCCACGCTCGACCTCCCCACATTCTCCACGCGTCTCACGGCCAAGGTCCGCGGTTTCTCGTCCGCGCTCTTCCCCAAAAAGAGCTACAATCTCGAGCTCTGGGACAACTCCGGCGCCAAACGCTCCCAGCCGCTCCTCTCGCTCCCCGACGCCACCGACTGGGCGATCGTCGGTCCTTGGCACTTCGATCGTCCCGCCGTCCGCAACGCCTACATTTACGCCCTCTCGAATCGGATCGGCCGCTGGGCTCCGCGCACGAAATTCTTCGAGCTCTTCTTCAACTGGTCCGACGGCATCCTCTCCGCTGACGACTACCGCGGCGTCATGGTCCTCACCGATCGAATCAAGATCGATCCCGAACGCGTCGACATCGTCGAACTCTCCGGCAGCGATGACGCCGATCCCGCCGTCACCGGCGGATACTTGCTCAAAATCGACGGCGCCGATCCCGACGAATTCAACTTTGTCACCGATCGCGGCATCCCTCTTCCGGCCCACGGCTCCACCATCGTCGTCGCCGACCCCAAGCTCGATAAGATCACACCCGCGCAACAATCCTACATCCGCTCCTACATCCAGGACATGGAGGACGCGCTCTACAGCGACCACGCCGCCAACTGGTCCACCCGCCGCTACCTCGACTTTCTCGACCGCGACTCCTGGGTCGATTTCCACCTCCTCAATGTCTTCAGCAAAAATGGCGACGGTCTCCGCCGCAGCTCCTACTTCTACAAGGACCGCGGCGGCAAACTCGTCGCTGGTCCGCTCTGGGATTTCGACCGCGCCATGGGTTCGAACGACGGTGACGGCCGCGATCGCAACGTCGACACCTGGGGTCACGGGGAAAGCATCCAACTCTGGACTTCCGGTTGGTGGGAAGTGCTGACTCGCGATCCCGATTTCCTGCAATCCTGGGTCGATCGTTGGCAATCCCTTCGCCGCAACGAATTCGCCGACGACCAACTCACCGGCCTCCTCGATCAACTCGCCCGCGACATCGGCCCCGACGCCGGCGGCCGCGACTTCGCCAAGTGGGGCTACCGCTCCACCTTCGACGCCGAAATCGCTCACCTGCGCGACTGGCTCGTGCGCCGCGCGCGTTGGATCGACCAACAATTCGTCGCCACGCCTTCCGTCGCGCTCGATGGCAACGAACTCGTCGTAACTCCGCCACCCGGCGCCGCGCTCATCTATCGCCTCGACGGCGCCGATCCCCGCGCCTCCTCCGGCGAACCGTCCGCCGGAACCATCACCCTCACGCAAACGCTCCGCCTCCCCGTCGGCACCCTCGCTCGCGTGCGGGCCTACCGCGCCGATCTCGCCGATCTTTATCCCGGCAGTCCGTGGAGCGCCGCGCTCGTCCCCAGCGCCGACGATCTTCGTCCCCCGCATTCCTCCGCTGGCCCGATTTCACTCCGCCCGTTCGCCGATCGCCATGTCACCGCCAATGCCGGCACCAGCGCCGTCTTCGGCATCGCCGCAAACGGCACCGGCCCGTTCTCGTATTCATGGTTCAAGGACGGAGAACTCATCCCCGGTTCAAACTCGCCCGAGCTCACCGTCGAAAACATTTCCACGGCCGACGCCGGCTCCTACACCGTCGAAGTCTTCAACGGCATCGACACCGTCGTCAGCGATCCTTTCACCCTCGAGGTCGAATACGGCACCGCCCTCGCCGCGATCGCTTCGCGCGCCGAGGTGGGCGGCGGTGAAAGCGTCCTCATCGCCGGCTTCGTCGTCGAAGGCACCGGCACCAAACGCTATCTCGCCCGCGCCGTCGGCCCCGCCCTCGCCGCCCAAGGCGTCGCCCAACCGCTCGCCGCTCCCGTCCTCCGCATCTATTCTCGTGACGGTCAGGAGGTCGCGTCCAACGCTGGCTGGCAAACCGGCCCCAACGCCGCCCTCCTTCCCCCACTCGCCCAAGAAATCGGCGCCTTCGCGCTTCCCGCCGGCAGCGCCGACTCCGCGCTGCTGCTCGATCTTCTGCCCGGTCTCTACACGCTGCACGCCGCTTCCTCGAATTCCGCCAGGGGCGTCGCCCTCGCCGAGCTCTACGCGCTCGACGAACAGAGTCGCCCAATTGCCCTTTCCTCGCGCGCACACGTCCGTCCCGGCGAAAACATTCTGATCGGAGGCGTCGTCATCGGCGGTTCCGCTTCGCAACGCCTTCTCTTCCGCGCCGTCGGCCCCGCCCTCGCCGCCCAAGGCGTCGCCCAACCGCTGCCCGATCCGATTCTCGAAGTCGTGCGTAACGGCGTGACGCTCCACACCAACGACGACTGGGACTCCACCAACACCGCCCTCGTCGACGCGATCGCCGCCACCGGCACGCTTCCTTTCACTCCCGCCAGCAAGGACTCCGCTCTTCTCGTCGAACTCACTCCCGGCTCCTACACCGTTCTCGTGAAAGGCAAAGGCTCCGAAGAAGGCGTCGCCCTCGTTGAGATCTACACCGTCCCCGCCACCGATTGACGCGGCGATGCGTCCGTCACTCTGAGCAGATCGAAAATTCCGGAACGCGCTCCGCATCGAACGCGTTCCCACGGCTAACCTCGCCCCGCGGGTTCGCGTTGATTCGCGGTCCCGCTACTTCCACGCGTGCACCGCCACCCGCCCGCGCTGAAATTCTCGCCACGCAAACTTCCCTTTCTTGAATGCCCGCAGCGCTCGCAAATGCCACGGCTTCGGCGCGCTCACGACCTGCACGCTGCGAAATCCCACCGCGCGCAACATCTCCCGCAATCCCGCAATATTCGGCGCCCACCAGTTCGTCGGATCGTTGTTCAATTCGCGATCTCGATAAAACGCCATCGCCGGCGTCCGCCACGCCAACAAATCCACCCGCGTCTCCAACACCAGCATCTGCCGGGTCACGCTCGCCACTTTCTCCAACGCGAGAAACGGATGCCGCATGTGATACAACACGCCCAAAAACAAAACCACGTCGAACTCACCCACGCTCTCCGGCGCCAGCTCCAACACTTCCATCTCCCGATCCTCCACCTTCGAACTCAACGCCCGTCGCGCCAGCTCGAATCCCGCTTTCTTCCCCCAGCCTTCTCCCGTCCACGAATGCGAGTCCACCGCCATCACGCGACTCGCCCCGCGCCGCTCCGCTTCGAAGGAAAAAAATCCATCCCACGCCCCCACATCCAACACGCTTTTTCCCGCCAGCGACTCCGGCAATCTCACCCGCGCCAACTTCGCCGCCGTATCGTCGATCCCCGGCGTCACGATCCCATGCCCCAGCGGAATCCGGTGAAACCACTTCACCGCCTCCACCTCCTTCAACAACTCCTCCCGCGCCGTCATTTCAGTTCCGCCTTTTCGTGTGAATTCGTGTCCATTCGCGGTTCACACTTCTTCCGCTCGCCTCACCGCAACTGCAGCGTGTCCCCTTCGAACGTAATCCCGAGCGACGGCACCACGACGGCCTTGCGCTGGCCTTCCTTCCTCACGCGCCCCGCCCGCCACGCGTCGTAACCCGTGTCCTTCGCCGCCGCGAGCACCGCGTCCGCCTTCTCCGGCGAAACATACGCTGCAAATCCGACGCCCTGATTGAAGGTCGCATACATCTCCTTCTGCGCGATCGGCCCCGCCTGCTCCAAAAACTTGAACACCGCCAGCGGCTCTCGCGGGGCCGTGATCTCATACACGAACGGTTCGTCCAGCCGCATCAGTTTGCGCCAACCGTGACCCGTCACGTGCGCGACATAGTTCAACTTGATCCCGCGCCGCTGACACTCCCGCACGAAAGCCACGTAAATCACCGACGGCGCGAGCAACGCCTCGCCAAACGTCCGCGGATCTCCAAATCCCACCGGCGTCTCGTATCCATCTTTCAAATGCGCCGCCACCCGCCGGCACAACGACAGCCCGTTCGTCTGCACGCCCGAGCTCGCCAGGAAAATAATCTCATCCCCGTCCTTCACGTCGCCAACGATCCGCAGGCTCTTCGGCTCGATCTTCCCAATCGCCGATCCCGCCAGCACGATCGCTTCCGGTTCCACCACCCCGCCGAGCGTCGGCGTCTCGCCGCCACCCCACACCGCGCCCGCCTGGCGACACCCTTCCGCAAAACCGTCGACCAGCGCCATCGTGCGCTTCTCGTCCGCAAACCAGCCCGAGTCGCCCACCGCCGCATGCATCGCCACGGAAATCGGCAGCGCGCCGCACGTGATCAGATCGTTCACGATCGTCGCAACCGTATCGATCGCGATCTCCCGATAAAAGGTCTTTCCCGTCGCCGCATACACCGCGTCTGCCACGAGGTTCTTCGTGCCCAACCCTTCCTCGACGTGCGCCAGAAAATGATCCGCCGCCTCGATCAGATACGCGCTCTCGCCGCGCGTCGTCGCCGGCTCTGCGTATCCATGATCCTGTAACACGCCCGCGGTCGTTCGCGCCGCCTTCTGACACGCCCGCTTGAACGCATCGAGTTGATCATACCGAACACCGGAAGATTCGTAGGAAAGAGACATCCGAATTTATGATTTTATGATCTACGATTTACGATTGCTCCCGAGCGACCGCAGGTCAGCGCATTCGTCAAAATCGAAAATCGAAAATCGAAAATCATAAATTCAATACGCCCTTCCATCGTTCTTCTCGTAATAATTCACATACGCCTGGTTCACCACGCGATACCCGCCCGGCGTCGGATACTTGCCCGTGAAATACCAGTCGCCCGAATGATTCGGCACCGCCTTGTGCAGACCTTCGATCGTTTGGAAGATGATCTCGATCTCGCCTTTCCACTCGATGTTCTTCGGCCGCACCCGCTCGACGATCTTGGCCGAGATCTCCTCCGGCGTAAACGACTCGTAGATCTTCCGCACGTGATTCACCGCCCCGCCGCGCGCGATTTCCTCCCGGCATTCACGATAAACTTCCTCCAACACATCCGTCTTCCCGCGCTCGCGCAGCAACTCCACCGCCGCCTCGAACGCGATGAATTTCCCGATCTCCGACATGTCGATGCCGTAGCAATCCGGATAACGGATCTGCGGCGCCGTCGACACGATCACGATCTTCTTCGGATTCAACCGCGCCAGCATCCGCAAAATCGACTTCCGCAACGTCGTCCCGCGCACGATCGAATCGTCCACGCACACCAGATTGTCGCCCGGCCGCACCGATCCATACGTGATGTCGTAAACATGGCTCGCGAGCTGGTTGCGCATGTTCTCCTGCCCGATGAAGGTCCGCAGCTTGATGTCCTTGCTGACCACTTTCTCGCCGCGGGGCCAATTCCGCAAAATCAGCTCGTCGAGCACCGCTTCCGTCAGCGTCCCTTCCTTGCTCGCCTTCAACACCGCGGCCTTCACCTCGTCCCGCCGCCGCTCGCGCAGCGCCGACATCAATCCGTAATAAGCCACCTCCGCCGTGTTCGGGATGAAATTGAAGACCGTGTTCGCCCAGTCGTAACCGACCGACTCCAACACCTGATCCGCCAGGCTCGCGCCGAGCGCCTTCCGCTCCTGATAAATCTCGATGTCGTTCCCGCGCGAAAAATAAATCCGCTCAAACGTGCACGAGGTCCTCGGCAGCTTCGCGGTAAAGGGTGAACTCGTCACCGTCCCGCGCCGCTTCACGACGACGACGTGGCCCGACTCCACTTCCTTCACCTGCTCGAGCCCCAAATCAAACACCGTCATCAGCGGCGCCCGCTCCGACGCAAACGCCACCACTTCGTCGTTCTGGAAATAATACGCCGGCCGGATCCCCGACGGATCCCGCGCCACAAACGCGTCGCCATTTCCAATCAAACCCGCGAGCGCGTATCCGCCATCCCACTTCTGCGACGCCCGCGTCACCACACGCGCCAGATCGAGATCCTCGCTGATCCGCTGCGACATCTCTTCTCCCTGCAACCCGCGCGTGCGCAGATAGCGGTAAACATCCTCGTGCTCCTCATCCAGGTAGAAGCCGATCTTTTCCAACACCGCCTGCGTGTCCGACGCAAAAATCGGATGCTGCCCAATCGCAATCAAGCTGTCGTTCAGCTCGCGCGTGTTGGTCATGTTGAAGTTGCCGCACAACGCCAGATTCCGCGTCGGCCAGGAACTCCGGCGGAAATAGGGATGACACGCGCTCACGCCATACCCGCCCGACGTTCCATAACGCAAATGCCCGAGATAAAGCTCCGCGCCGAAATCGAAATGCTTCTTCACCGTATCCGGAAACTCCGGATGCACCGCGCCCGCATTCACCAATTCCTGATAACGCGTCAGCAACGCACCAAACACCCGGTCCAACGGATTCGGCATCGTGCTCCGCTCGCGAAACATATACGGATCGCCCGGCGGCATATCCAACTTCACACACGCCACTCCGGCACCATCCTGCCCGCGATTGTGCTGCTTCTCCATCAGGAGAAACAACTTCTCGAATCCCCACAGCGGCGTCCCGTATTTCTCCTGGAAGTAACTGAGCGGCTTCAACAACCGCACCACTGCAATGCCGCACTCGTGCCCTATATGGTCGCTCATCCGAGTGTCCGCGGCCTCCCGCCAGTAGTTTGAACCTTCATCGCCGTCCCATGAGTCGTGGTCGCCATTCGCGTCAGAAAAGCGGCTGATTTCGCGAACCCGTCAAATTTGGTCAACGGCTTTCGGCGAGCGCCAGCGAGCCGCGCGCCGAAGCCTCAGCGAAGACGGCCCCCTCCGACCCGCGCACCCGCGACCCAAGTGTCATCTAATGTATGACACTTCCCCTCCGCCCACCGCGGCAGCCGCGCCGCCCTTTTTTCACTGGCCCCTTACGCCCACCTGTGAGTTTTTCCTGCCTTGAATCTCTCGACCATGCTGACGCTCCGCGGCTCGCCGGCCCTCTCCTCTTCCCGCCTTCAAAAACTCCTCGCCGACTTCGCTTCCGCCGGCCTCCCCGTCCGTGCCGCTTCCGCGGATTTCGTCCATCTCGTCGAACTCGCTGACCCCGCCCAGCCGCTCACCGAAGCCGAGCGTTCGGTCCTCGAAAAAATCCTCACCTACGGCCCGCGCCGCGCCCCGCAAAATCTCACCGGCCTCACCCAGGTCGTCGCGCCCCGCCCCGGCACCATTTCGCCGTGGTCCTCCAAGGCCACCGACATCGCCCACATTTGCGGCCTCGCCAAAATCAAACGCATCGAACGCGTGACCGAATTCACCCTCGATGCCGGCGATTCTCCCCTGTCCAGCTCCCAGCTCTCAGCGCTCAGCTCTCAGCTGTATGACCGCATGACGCAGTCGGTCTTCAACGACCTCGACAGCGCCGCCGTCCTTTTCAGCCACGAGACCCCGCGCGAAATGACCAGCGTGCCCGTCCTCACCCAAGGCCGCGCCGCCCTCGTCGCCGCCAACACCACCCTCGGTCTCGCGCTCGCCGACGACGAAATCGATTACCTCGTCAAAGCCTTCACCACCCTCGGTCGCGACCCCAACGACATCGAGCTCATGATGTTCGCGCAGGCCAACTCCGAGCACTGCCGCCACAAAATTTTCAACGCCACCTGGGACATCGACGGCGAAAAACGCGACCGCTCGCTGTTCCAGATGATCAAGAACACGTATCAGCTCCACAGCGACGGTATCCTCTCCGCCTACAAGGACAACGCCGCCGTTCTCGCCGGCTCCCGCGCCAAACGTTTCTTCGCCGATCCCAAAACCGCCGACTACATCGCCTCCGAGGAAGACATCCACATCCTCTGCAAGGTCGAAACCCACAACCATCCGACCGCGATCTCCCCCTTCCCCGGCGCCGCCACGGGCTCCGGCGGCGAAATCCGCGACGAAGGCGCCACCGGCCGCGGCTCTAAACCAAAAGCCGGCCTCGTCGGTTTCACCGTATCCAATCTTAAACTACCCGGCGCGATCCAGCCGTGGGAAAAGGATCACGGCAAACCCAACCGCATCGTCTCCGCCCTCGACATCATGATCGAGGGCCCGCTCGGCGGCGCCGCCTTCAACAACGAATTCGGCCGCCCCGCCATCAACGGCTACTTTCGCACCTACGAAGCCGAAGTCCCTTCGGCTTCGGTTCCGAGTTCCGAGTTCGGAGTTTCGAGTTCAACAACTCCAAACTCCAAACCCCAAACTCAAAACTCCGCAGCAGAGCTGCGCGGTTATCACAAACCCATCATGCTGGCCGGCGGCCTCGGCAACATCCGCGCCGAACACGTCCGCAAGGGCGCGATCAACCCGGGCGACAAACTCGTCGTCCTCGGCGGACCCGCCATGAACATCGGTCTCGGCGGCGGCGCCGCCTCCTCCGTCGCGAGCGGCGCCGGCAGCGAAGACCTCGATTTCGCCTCCGTCCAGCGCGACAACGCCGAAATGGAACGCCGCTGCCAGGAGGTCATCGACCGCTGCTGGGCGCTCGGCGCCGAAAACCCGATCGCCTTCATCCACGACGTCGGCGCCGGCGGCCTCTCGAACGCGTTGCCCGAACTCGTTAACGACGGCGGACGCGGCGGCAAATTCAACCTCCGCAAGATCCCGAACGACGAGCCCGGCATGACGCCGCTCGAGATCTGGTGCAACGAGTCGCAGGAGCGCTACGTCCTCGCGATCCCCGCCGACCGTATCGACACCTTCGCAGAATTCTGCCGCCGCGAGCGCGCCCCGTTCGCCATCGTCGGCGAGGCCACCGAGGAAAAACACCTCGTTCTCGAAGATCCGCATTTCAACAACAAGCCCATCGATCTTCCCCTCGAAGTTCTCCTCGGCAAACCCCCGCGGATGCACCGCTCCGATCGTTCTCTCCGCCGTCCTTTGGAGCGCTTGGAGCTTGGAGACTTGGATCTTCGCGACGCCGTGCGTCGCGTCCTCGCCCACCCGACCGTCGCCGACAAAACTTTCCTCATCTCCATCGGCGACCGCTCCGTCGGCGGCCTCATCTGCCGCGACCAAATGGTCGGTCCCTGGCAGGTCCCTGTCGCCGACTGCGGCGTCACCGCGACTTCCTTCGATGTTTACACCGGCGAAGCCCTCGCAATGGGCGAACGCACGCCCGTCGCCGTCAACAACGCCGCCGCCTCCGCCCGCCTCGCCGTCGGCGAAGCCCTCACCAATCTCGCCGCCGCCCAGATCGGCGATCTCGGCAAAGTAAACCTCTCCGCCAACTGGATGGCCGCGCCCGCGATTCCCGGCGAAGGCGCCGATCTCTACGCCGCCGTCCAAGCCGTCGGCATGGAGCTCTGCCCCGCCCTCGGTATCACGATTCCCGTCGGCAAGGATTCGATGAGCATGAGCACCGTCTGGACCGACTCTGGTATCCAGAAACGCATGACGGCGCCCGTCTCGCTCATCGTCTCCGCTTTCGCCCCGGTCACCGACATCCGTCTCTCTCTCACCCCGCAGCTGCAAACCAGCGATCAGTCATCAGCGATCGGCTCCCAGCTCCTCTTGGTTGATCTAGGCCGCGGCCAAAACCGCCTGGGCGGCTCCATCCTCGCTCAAACCCTCTCGCAAACCGGCGCCGAACCGCCGGACGTCGACAACGCCACCGACCTCAAAAATTTCTGGCACGCCATCCAGCAGCTCGGTCGCGAACAAAAACTCCTCGCGTATCACGATCGCTCCGACGGCGGCCTCCTCGCCACGATCGTCGAAATGGCCTTCGCCGGCCACACCGGCGTCGACCTCACGCTGCCGGCCGATTCTCAAATTTCAGATCTCAAATCCGACTCGTCGGCCTTCGCTCAGCTCTTCAACGAAGAACTCGGCGCCGTCCTCCAGATTCGCACCGCCGACCGCGATCACGTCCTCTCCGTCCTGCGCGCCCACGGTCTCGACACCTGCACGCACGACATCGGCACGCTTAACGCCGACCACACGATCCGCATCCGCCAATCGGATACGCTCGTCTACGAGGAAAACCTCTTCGCCCTCCGCGCGATCTGGTCCGACGTCACCCGCCGCATCGCCACCCTCCGCGACAACCCCGCGGCCGCCGAATCCGAATACCAACTCAAGCTCGACCCGAAGAACCCCGGCATCCGTCCGCTCCTCACGTTCACGCCCGAGCCTTGGAAAACCACCGAGACACAGAGAACACAAAGTTCAGACGGATCGGATCTCAGTGCCCTCCGTGCCTCTGTGGTTCAAAAAGATAAACCCGCCGTCGCCATCCTCCGCGAACAAGGCGTCAACGGCCAAATCGAGATGGCCCACGCCTTCACCCGCGCCGGTTTCCGCGCGGTCGATGTCCACATGTCCGACATCCTCGAAGGCCGCGTCTCGCTCCGCGACTTCCGCGGTCTCGCCGCCTGCGGCGGCTTCTCCTACGGCGACGTCCTCGGCGCCGGCGAGGGCTGGGCCAAAAGCATCCTCTTCAACGAGCGCGCTCGCGCCGAATTCGCCGCGTTCTTCGCCCGCGAAGACACCTTCGCCCTCGGCATCTGCAACGGCTGCCAGATGATGTCCAATCTCCACGAGATCATCCCCGGCACCGAACACTGGCCGCACTTCGTCCAAAACAAATCCGAGCGCTACGAAGCTCGCTTCGTCTCCCTCAAAATCGAAAAGAGCCCGTCGCTCTTCTTCGCCGGCATGGAGGGCTCCGTCATCCCTGTCGTCACCGCGCACGGCGAGGGCTACGCCGAATTCCCCACGCCCGAACACGCCGCGCGTTGCAACACGTCGGGTTTCGTTTCCGCCCGCTACGTCGACAACCATCACCAGCCCACCGAGCAATACCCGCTCAATCCCAACGGCTCTCCTTTCGGCATCACCGCCCTCACGTCTTCCACCGGCCGCGTGCTCATCATGATGCCCCACCCGGAACGCGTGCACCGCACCGTCGCGATGAGCTGGCACCCCGCCGACTGGGCCGAAGACAGCCCCTGGATGCAGCTGTTCTACAACGCCCGCCGCTGGGTCGGATAAACCCCGCTCCCACCACCCGCTCGCCGGCGCGCCCCCCGCCGCGAGCGGCTTCCGTCGTCATCGTCCGGCGCCAACACCTCGCAACTTCCGCCTTTCGCCTGCGCCGTCTCTCCTTACCATCGCCGCGATGTCCACGACGCCCGAGCTGAAGCGCCGCAATGTGCGCAACTTCTTCGCGTCGATCCGTTATTCGGTCGATGGCTTCCTCGCCGCGCTGAAACACGAACCCTCGTTCCGCGAAGATCTCATCTTCGCTCTCCTGCTCGTTCCGTTCGCGATCATCCTTCCCGTCAACGCCGTCTCGAGCGCGTTGATGATTTCGTCGCTGATCCTGATCCTCATCGTCGAACTCCTGAACTCCGCCATCGAGTGGATCATCGACTACCTGCGCCCGGAACGTCATCCGCTCGCGAAGCGCATCAAGGACATGGCCAGCGCCGCCGTTTTCCTCGCCTACATCAACTGCATCGTCGTCTGGCTCAACATGCTCTGGCCCACCAACGCCATCTGGGTCCGCATCGTCGAAGCCATCACCGGCATCCCCCGCACCCTCGAGTAGCCCGTCCTGCGCGGTCGCCTCGCTCGTGCTCGTGCTCGTGCTCCTGCTCCTGCTCGTGCTCGTGCTCCTGCTCGTGCTCGTGCTCCTGCCTGGTCCTCGTAATCCTCCCGGTCACCGCATCCGGGCGAAAAACACCACGGCCAGCAGCGTCATCCCGATATTCGGTATCCACGCCGCCGTGACAGGATCGACGATCTGCTTCGTCGCCAGCGACGACGCCACGTTCGCCAGAATATAATACAGAAAAAACAACCCGATCGACTTCGACACGCCGATCGCCGGATTCACCCGCACGCCCGTCACCGCAAAGGGAATCGCGATCGCGATCACGATCAGCGGCGCCAGCGTGTCGGCCACCAAGCTGTAAAACCGCACCGCATACGGCGTTCCCTTCGGGTTGGACTCCACCGCGAAGTAGTCGATCAACCGCCGCAATTGCGGCATCGACAGGTCTTTCGCCCGCCGGTCGATCAACAACATCAGCGACGCATCCTCGCGAAACTCCGACTCCACCCGCTCCACGAACGGCACCGTCGACACCAACTCGCCATTATCCACCCGGAAGGTCAGCGCCCGCCCGTTCCGAAAAATCCACCCGCGCTCCTCCTCGAACCACGCCTCGCTCGCCACAATCCTCGAAGTCTCGCGTCGCCGTTCGTCCAATAACGACACCGACACCCCATATCCGCGCTGCGCGAACTGGCTGTAACGATTGAAAAACCACATCCGCCCTTCCTCCGGATTGTCGAAACCCACCCCATAAACCGCCCCCACGCGATCCGCCGGCATCAAGCCCGATTGCATCCGAAACTGCAGCCCGTCCTTCAACTCCGCCGACTCCTCCACCGACCACGGCACCACCGTCGTATTCAACCACCACGACAGCCCGCACGCCATCACGCCCACGACCCACACCGGCGCCGTAATCCGCAGCATGCTCACCCCCGCCGCCCGCAACGCCGTGAACTCGTTCGCGCGATGCAGCTTTCCCAGCACAAACATCAACGACACCAGCAGCGCCAGCGGCAGCACCAAGGCCAGATAGCTCGGCACCGTCACCACTAGATACATCCAAAGATCGATCGCCTTCGCTCCCAACGACCGCAGGTCGCGAAAATCGTCATACAACACCTGCACCAACAGCAGCCCCACCGCCGCGCACAGCACCACGCCGAGCATCCCCAACCACTCGCTCAACAAATGCCGGTCGTAAGTTTTCACGCGGCCCGGGATCAAAAGTCCGGCCTCCGCAAACGCAAAACCCAATAACGCTCTCTCCCCTATCGCTCTCGCCGGCACAGTTTGGTTGAAAACCTGCTGCCTCTGTCGTTCTGTGCCCCCTCCCGAACATCCTAACTCCTTCGTGATGTCGTCTCACCCCCCGCGCCCCGTTCGCGCTCTCGCCTTTCTTTTCACCTCCCTCATCGCCGCCTTCGCTTCCGCGCCCGCGTTCGCCGCCGAAGCGCCCATCAAGATCGGCGAATTCGCCTCCCTCACCGGCAAGGAAGCCACCTATGGCCAGGCCGCCCACCGCGGCACCCTTCTCGCCATCGAGGAAGCCAACGCCTCCGGCGGTGTTCTCGGCCGCCCACTCCAGCTCATCACCGAGGACGACCAATCCAAAGCCGGCGAAGCCGCCACCATCGCCAAAAAACTCATCTCCCGCGACAAAGTCGTCGCTCTCCTTGGCGAAATCACGTCCGGCCGGACGCTCGAAGCCGCCCCCATCGCCCAAAACGCCAAAATCCCCCTCATCTCCCCCGGCGCCACCGCTCCCGCCGTCACCGCCCGCGGCAACTACATTTTCCGCGTCTGCTTCGTTGATTCGTTTCAGGGCAACGTCATGGCCAAATTCGCGCGAGAATCCCTCAACCTCTCGCGCACCGCCATCCTCTCTTCCGCCTCCTCCGCCCAGAGCGTCGGTCTCGCCAAAATCTTCCGCGAACGTTTCACCGCCTCCGGCGGCACCATCGCTCTCGAGCAAAAGTATTCCGAAGGCGACAAAGACTTCCGCGCCCAACTCACCGCCATTCGCGCCGCCGGCGTCGAAGGCATCTTCGTCCCCGGCTACTACGCCGAAGCGGCTCTCATCTGCAAACAGGCCCGCGATCTCGGCCTCACCGTCCCGCTTTTCGGCATCGATGGCTGGGAATCCGCCGAACTCATCAACATCGGCGGCGCCGCCGTCGAGGGCGCCTATTTCTCCACTCACTTCTCGCCCGAAAGCGACGACCCCGACGTTCGCTCATTCAACGAGCGTTTCCGCGCCCGCTGGGGCACCGGCACCGACGCCCTCAGCGCCCTCGGCTACGACTCCGCCAAACTCCTGATCGACGGCCTCCGCCGCGCCGGCACCACTGAGGGACCGAAGCTCCGCGAAGCCATCGCTGCCACGAAAGATTTCAAAGGCGTCACCGGCACCATCTCCTTCGATTCTCAACGCAACCCCACCAAATCCGCCGTCGTCCTGCAGGTCCGAGACGGCAAATTCGTCTTCGTCCAATCGATCGCCCCGTAACCCCCTTTGTCGTAGCTACGAGCGCCAGCGAGTGGTGTCTGCTCTCAACTCTCATCCCTCAACTCTCAACTCCCACAGCCCCCTTCCCGCTTCCATGAAACAGCTCCCCCGCCTCCTCGCCGCCACCGCCGTCCTCCTTCTCTTCGGCTCCTGCGCCAAACAATCCGAAACCATCAAGATCGGCGAATACGGCTCCCTCACCGGCAAGGAAGCCACCTTCGGCCAATCCTCCCACAAGGGCATCATCATGGCCCTCGAGGAAATCAACGCCGCCGGCGGCGTCCTCGGTAAACAGCTCGAACTCCTCGCCGAAGACAATCAGACGCGCCCCGGCGAATCCGCCACCGTCGCCAAGAAACTCCTCACTCGCGACAAGGTCGTCGCCCTCCTCGGCGAGGTCTCCTCCGGCCGTTCCCTCGAAGCCGCGCCCATCGCTCAAGCGAGCAAAATTCCCATGATCGCCCCCGCCGCCACCAACCCGCGCGTCACCGAGGTCGGCGATTACATCTTCCGCGTCTGCTTCATCGACGACTTCCAAGGCACCGCGATGGCCAACTTCGCGTTGAACGACCTCAAAGCCAAGAACGTCGCCATCATCTCCAGCGTCTCCAACGCCTACTCCGTCGGCCTCGCGAAATTCTTCCGTGACACCTTCGAATCCGCCGGCGGCACCATCGCGGTCGAACAGAAATACTCCGAAGGCGACAAGGACTTCCGCGCCCAACTCACCGCCGTCAAAGCCGCCAACGTCGAAGCCGTTTTCCTTCCCGGCTACTACACCGAATCCGCTCTCATCGTTCGCCAGGCCCGCGAGCTCGGCCTCACGATCCCCTTCCTCGGTGGCGACGGCTGGGAGTCCGACAAGCTTCTCGAAATTGGCGGCGACGCCCTCAACGGCTGCTTCTATTCCACCCACTTCTCGCCCGAAAATCAGGACCCGAAGGTCGCCGAGTTCGTCCAAAAATTCAAGGCCCGCTGGAATAACGAAACCCCCGACGCCTTCGCTGCCCTCGGCTACGACGCCGCCCTCGTCCTCGCCGACGCCATCACGCGCGCTGGCACCACCGACGGCCCCGCTCTCCGCGACGCGCTTGCCGCCACGAAGGATTTCCCCGGCGCCAGCGGCCGCACCACGATCGACGCCCAGCGCAACGCCAAGAAGGGCGCCACCATCATCTCCATCCGCAACGCCAAACTCGCCTTCCACAAAACCGTCGCTCCATGAGACCACTTCCTCTTCGTGGCCGATTCCACTTGAGGCGTGCCTCCCTCACCGCGCTTTTCCTTCTTCTTTCCTCCCTCGTCTCGATCGCCGCTGAACCCATCCGCATCGGCGAAATCGAGCCCCTCACCGGCAAGGAAGCCGCCTTCGGCCAATCCTCCCATCGCGGCGTCCTTCTCGCCATCGACGAAATAAACGCCCGCGGCGGCGTCCTCGGCCGGCCCCTCCAACTCGTTACCGAGGACAACCAGTCCAAATCCGGCGAGTCCGCCACCATCGCGAAAAAACTGATCGGCCGCGACAAAGTCGTCGCCCTCATTCACGGGGGCACGTCCGCCCAAACCCTCGAGGTCGCTCCTTTCGCCCAAAACGCCCGCATCCCCCTCATCGCCAGCACCGCCACGACGCCGCAACTCACCACGATGGGCACCTACGTTTTCCGCACGTGCTTCATCGATCCGTTCCAAGGCGGCGTGCTCGCGAAGTTCGCTCACAACTCCCTCCGCGCGAAACGCGCCGCGCTCCTCACGTCCGCATCTTCTCCTTTCAGCGTCGGTCTCGCCCGCGTCTTCCGCGACGCCTTCAACGCCGCCGGCGGCACCGTCGTCGGCGAACAGAAATACTCCGAGGGCGACAAAGACTTCCGCGCCCAACTCACCGCGATTCGCAGCACCTCTCCCGACGTCATCGTCGCCATGGGCTATTACACCGAGGGCGGACTCATCTGCCGTCAGGCCCGCGACCTCGGCCTCACCATGCCGATCCTCAGCGCCGACGGTTGGGAAGCTCCCGAGCTCATCGAAATCGGCGGCGCCGCCGTCAACGGCGCGTATTACTCCGCCCACTACTCCTCCGAAAGCACCGCGCCCGAGGTGCAGGAATTCCTCCAAAAATTCCGCGCCAAATTCAACGGCCTCACGCCCGACTCGCTCGCTCCGCTCGCCTACGACGCCGTCATGATCCTCGCCGACGCCATTGCTCGCGCCGGCACCACCGATGGCCCCGCACTCCGCGACGCCATCGCCGCTACGAAGAATTTTCCCGGCGTCACCGGCCGCACCACGATCGACGAAAACCGCAACGCCTCCAAACCCGCCGTCATCATCGCCGTCCAAGACGGCCACCCGACTTTCGTCGAAACCGTCACTCCATGATTGTTTCCGTCCGCCAAAATCCATGGAAGCGTGGTGCCCTCACCGCGCTTTTCTGCTTCGTCTTCGCCAGCCTCACCCACGCCGCCGCTCCCTCCGGCGAACCCATCAAACTCGGCCACTTCGGCTCCCTCACCGGCAAGGACGCCGCATTCGGTGTCGCCACCCGCAAGGGCATTCTTCTCGCCGTCGAAGAACTCAACGCCAAAGGCGGCATCCTCGGCCGACCCGTCGAATACCTCGTCGAAGACATCCAATCGAAGCAGGGCGAGTCCGCCACCGCGGTCAAAAAACTCATCTCCCGCGACAAAGTCGTCGCCATCCTCGGCGCCAACGCCTCCGCCAATTCCCTCGAGGCCGCGCCCATTTGCCAGCGCGCGAAGATCCCGATGATGGCGATCTCCTCCACCGCCCCGCGCGTCACCGAAATCGGCGATTACATTTTCCGCATCTGCTTCATCGATCCGTTCCAAGGCGCCGTCCTCGCCAAGTTCTCCCACGAGTCCCTCCACGCCAAACGTCTCGCGCTCCTCACTTCGATCAACTCTCCCTACAGCGTCGGCCTCTCCAACGTCCTCCGCGAACGCTTCACCGCCCTCGGCGGCGAGATCGTCGCCGAACAAAAATTCGCCGAAGGCGACAAGGACTTCCGCGCGCAACTCACCGCGATCCGCGCCGCCAAGCCTGACGTCATCGCCGCCACCGGTTTCTACACCGAAGCCGCGCTCATCAGCATCCAAGCCCGCTCGCTCGGCCTCGATATTCCGATCATCGGCGGCGACGGCTGGGAAGCCCCGCAACTCGTCGAACTCGGCGGAAAATCCGTCGAAAACACCTACTACTCGACCTACTTCTCCGCCGAAAACACCGCGCCCGAAGTTCAGTCCTTCGTCCAACGCTACCGCGCCCGCTGGAACAACGAAGTCCCCGAAGCCGTTTCCGCGCTCGGCTACGACGCCGTGTATCTCATCGCCGCGGCGATCGAAAAAACCGGCACCACCGACGGCCCCCAGCTCCGCAACGCCATCGCCGCCACCAAGGATTTCCCCGGCGTCACCGGCCGCACCACGATCGACCGCCAGCGCAACAGCGAAAAAGCCGCCGTCATCCTCACCGTCAAAAACGGCCACACCGAATTCTTCGAAGCAGTGACACCCTGATCGCGTTTAACCCACGGAACACACAGAACACACGGAACGAAATTCCAGCTTCCGCGTTTCCGTGTGTTCTGTGTGTTCCGTGGGCAACTCCTCTCCGGAGCTCGTCCAACCCTCGCATTGACCCTCACCTGACCTCTCTCAACCGTTCGCGACTTTCTCACTTTGTCTGAATTCCTACAGCAATTGCTCAACGGCCTCAGCCTCGGCGCCATCTACGCGCTCATCGCCCTCGGCTACACCATGGTCTACGGGGTCCTGCGCTTCATCAATTTTGCGCACGCCGACGTCTTCATGGTCGGCGCCTTCATCGGCTACTACATGGGCAAGATCGTCCCCGAGGGCACCATCTGGGGCGGCCTGCTCACGATCTTCGTCGCCATGATCGGCTGTGCGATCCTCGGCATGACCATCGAGCGCGTCGCCTATCGCCGGCTCCGCGGCGGCCCCACGCTCAACGTCCTCATCACCGCCATCGGCGTGTCATTGCTTCTTGAATACAGCGGCCAGGTTTTCTTCGGCGCCGCCCCCCGCACGTTTCCCGCCCTCCTTCCTTCCCTCAATTTCGAAATCCGCGGACTAGTCATCTCCACCAACCAACTCGCCGTCATCGTCCTCGCCGCGATCCTCGTCCTCGGGCTCCAGTTCATCGTTTACCGCACCAAGATCGGCACCGCCATGCGCGCCGTCTCGCTCAACCCGAAAGCCGCCCAACTCGTCGGCGTGAACAACGACGTCGTCATCTCCTTCACGTTCGCACTCGGCTCCGCCCTCGCCGCCGCCGGCGGCATCCTCTACGCGCTCAACTACCCGTCCATCGATCCGCTCATGGGCGTCATGCCCGGCCTGAAGGCTTTCGTCGCCGCCATCCTCGGCGGGATCGGCAACATCCCCGGCGCCGCCCTCGGCGGACTCATCCTTGGCACAGTCGAAACCTTCGTGAACGGCAGCCAGTGGTCGACCTACAAGGACGCCATCGCCTTCGCGATCCTCATCGTGATCCTCCTCTTCCGCCCCGCCGGCCTCCTCGGCAAATTCACGGTCGAAAAGGTCTGAGCCTCCCGCGAATTACGCCCATGGACGCGAAAATCTGCCCCACTTCCTGCGTGCTTCGACTGTCCCGGACCTACGCCGACGTTCACCTTCCGCCCCCTTTCGCGTGTTTCGCGGGCCACAATTCCGCTCGATGATTCCAAAACCGCACATCGCGCTCACCGCCGCGCTGCTCGCCGCCTTCGGCATCTCGCACTTCTCCGACCACATCGATCCCTATCATCTCGATGTGCTCATCGGCATCGGCATCAATGTCATCCTCGCCGTCTCGCTGAATCTGGTAAACGGATACACCGGCCAATTCTCCCTCGGGCACGCGGGCTTCATGTCCGTCGGCGCCTACTTTTCCGCCGCCGTCAGCATGAACCTCGCCTTGCGCCTCTTCGGCGACACCGACGGCACCGTCTCGCAACATTTCCTGCTCTTCCTCGGCGCTCTCCTCGCCGGCGGTCTCGCTGCCGCCTTCGCCGGTCTCCTCGTCGGCGTTCCCTCGCTCCGGCTCAAAGGCGACTACCTCGCCCTCGTCACCCTCGGCTTCGGCGAAATCATCCGCGTCATTTTCCAAAACGTCGAATTCCTCGGCGGCGCCCTCGGCCTCAACGGCATCGCCCCTTACACCACCATCGGCTGGGTCCTCTCCGTCGTCGCCATCACCATCTTCGTCGTCACCTGCCTCGTCCACTCCACCTACGGCCGCGGCTTCCTCGCCACGCACGACGACGAAATCGCCTCCGAAGCCGTCGGCCTCAACACCACCCGCTACAAGATCGTCGCCTTCGTCATCGGCGCCTTCTTCGCCGGCATCGCCGGCGGCCTCTACGGCCACTTCAAGCTCACCATCACACCGACCGGCTTCGATTTCACGAAATCGATCGAGATCGTCGTCATGGTCATCCTTGGCGGCATGGGCAACACCATCGGCGTCATCCTCGCCGCGATCCTCCTCACGCTTCTCCCCGAACTGCTCCGTCCGATCGCGGAATACCGCATGGTGATCTACTCCTTCCTCCTGATCGTTCTCATGCTCGCCCGCCCCCAAGGCCTCTTCAACCTGCGCTTCGCGTCCTTCGGCAAAAAGCCAGCGCCATAACCCTCTTTCGCCTCCAACCAACCAAATCGCGGCATGCCCACCCCGCTCCTCCAACTCGACAAAGCGACCATTCGTTTCGGCGGCCTCACCGCCGTCAACGGCGTCGACTTTGTCGTGGGCGAAGACGAGCTCGTCGGCCTCATCGGCCCCAACGGCGCCGGCAAAACCACCGTCTTCAATCTCATCACCGGCGTTTATCAACCCACTGACGGCGCCGTGATCTTCTGCGGAAAAAACCTCGCCGGTCTTCGCGTCAACCAGATCGTCGAACGCGGCATCGCGCGCACGTTTCAAAACATCCGCCTCTTCGGCTCACTCTCGGTCTTCGACAACGTTCGCGTCGCCTGCAATCTCCACCGCTCGACCTCACCCGTCCAATCGCTGATCCGTCTCGGACGCTTCCGTCGCGACGAAGCCGCCATCACCCAGCGCGCCGAGGAACTGCTCGGAATCTTCAATCTCCGCCGTTTCCGCGACACCCCCGCGAAAAGCCTGCCCTACGGCGAACAGCGCCGACTCGAAATCGTCCGCGGTCTCGCCACCCAGCCCAAACTTCTCCTCCTCGACGAGCCCGCCGCCGGCACGAACCCGACCGAAAAAGCCGATCTCGTCCGCCTCATCCAGCGCATCCAAAAAGAATTCAAGCTCTCCATCCTCCTCGTCGAACACTCGATGAAGGTGGTGATGAGCTGCTGCCAGCGCATCGCCGTCCTCGATTACGGCGTGAAGATCGCCGAAGGCTCCCCCGCCGAAATCCAGGCCAACCCCAAAGTGATCGAAGCCTACCTCGGCGAAGACCACCACAAGCTGGCGCATCACTGATGTGAATAGCTGTAAGCAATAAGCTCTAAGCGATAAGCAACGAAACAGGATCGTCCCTCGAATGAGATCACCCGAGCTTACAGCTTACCGCTTACCGCCTAAAGCTTCCCCGATGCTCAGCATCACCGATCTCCACGTCTCCTACGGCGCCATCGCCGCGCTCTCCGGCATTTCTTTCGAAATTCCCCAAGGCGCGATCGTCACGCTCATCGGCGGCAACGGCGCCGGCAAAACCACTTCGCTGCGCACCATCTCCGGACTCCTTCGCGCCAAAGCCGGCCGCATCACTTTCCTCGGCGAGGACATTACCCAATCGCCGTCGCATCGCATCGTCGCCCGCGGCCTCTCCCAAGTCCCCGAGGGCCGCATGATTTTCTCCAACCTCACCGTCGACGAAAATCTCACGATGGGCGCGTTCCTCCTCTCCGACTCCGCGCTCATCGCCAAAAATCGCGACTACGTCTTCAGCGTTTTCCCGCGCCTCAAGGAACGCCTCAAACAGATGGCCGGCACGCTCTCCGGCGGCGAACAACAGATGCTCGCCATCGGCCGCGCCCTCATGGGCAATCCGAAGTTCTTGATGCTCGACGAGCCATCCCTCGGCATCGCCCCGCGGCTCATCAGCACGATTTTCGAGAAGATCGTGGAGATCAACAAGACCCACGGCATCACGATCCTCCTCGTCGAACAAAACGCGAACCTCGCGCTCGAGGTCTCGTCCTACGCCTACGTCCTCGAAACCGGCCGCATCGTCATGCAGGGCGAAAGCAAGCAGCTCCGAACCGATCCCCGTCTCAAAGCCACCTACCTCGGCGGCTAAGTCCCATTTCATCACCGCGAAGGACGCGAAGATCCGCGAAGGAAAAGACCAACCTCGCGGAAATCCCCCAGCGAACGCGAGCCACGCGTGATCCTTTCTTTCTGACCTTCGCGTCCTTCGCGGTTCAATAACTCAGGACAAGCGACCCGCCCGCCCGCCTTTTTCCTTTGCCCCTCCCGCCTACATTTGCGGCCATCTCCGCCTTTGATGGAATTTTCCCTCGACCAACGTCCGCCCGAACAGATCCCGCCGATCGATTTCCGCGCCTCGCTCAACGACGAGCAATTCGCCGCCGTCACCGCTCCGCCAGGCCCGCTCCTCGTGCTCGCCGGCGCCGGCTCCGGTAAAACCCGCACGCTCACCTACCGCGTCGCCTACCTCCTCTCCCAAGGCGTCAAACCCGGCGAAATCCTCCTGCTCACCTTCACCAACAAGGCCGCGAAGGAAATGCTCCACCGCGTCCAGGATCTCACCGGCATCGAACCCCAGCGTTTCTGGGGCGGCACGTTCCACTCCCTCGGCCACCGGGCGCTCCGCATCTACGGCGAAGCCATCAACATCCCGCGCAACTTCACCATCCTCGATGCCGACGAGTCCGAGACGCTCCTCAAGCAAACCGTCAACGACCTCGATAAACTCTTCTTCAAGGACAAAACCAATCCGCGTCCCGGCCCGCTCTTCGACGTCCTTTCGCTCGCTCGCAACACCCAGCTTTCGATCGCCGACACCGTCCAAAGAAATTTCCCGCAATACTCCGAGATCGCCCACCGCTTCCCCGCCTTCGCCGCCGCCTACGCCGCGAAAAAGCGCGAGCAAAACGTCCTCGACTACGACGATCTCCTCGAATCCTGGCTCCGCCTCCTCAACGAGGCCCCCGAGGTCGCCCAATACTTCGCCCACCGCTTCCGCCACATCCTCGTCGACGAGTATCAGGATACGAATACGCTCCAGTCCCAGATCGTCGATAAGCTCGCCGCCCACCACTGCGTGATGGCCGTCGGCGATGACGCCCAATGCATCTACTCGTGGCGCGGCGCGAATTTCGAAAACATCATGACGTTCCCCGACCGCCACCCGGGCACCGTCATTCATCGCATCGAAACCAACTACCGCTCGACGCCGGAAATCCTCAACCTCGCCAACGGCGTCCTCCTCGCGCAGCCCAAAGGCCGCCACTTCGACAAGGAACTCCGCGCCGCCCGCGGCCACTCCCAGAAACCTTACGTCGTCCAAACCATGGACGATCGCGAGCAGGCCGACTTCATCCTCAAGCGCATCCGCTCCCTCGTCGAAGACGACGGCGTCTCGCTCAACGACATCGCCATCCTCTATCGTTCGCACTTCCTCGCCCTTGAAGTGCAGCTCGCCCTCTCCCGCGCCGGCCTGCCGTATCACATCACCAGCGGCGTGAGATTCTTCGAGCGCCAGCACATCCGCGACCTCGTCGCCCTGCTCCGTTTCGTTTACAACCCGTCCGATCAACAAGCCTGGCAGCGCATCGCCGTTCTCCTCCCGAAAATCGGCGAAAAGGGCGCGATCAAAATCTACGACGCCGCCCTCGATCACGCGCGGCTCATGCAGAAAAACTTCCTCGACGTCCTCAACACCGACGACGTCCGCAGCAAGGTCGCCAAAGACGCCCGCGACGACTGGGTCAACTTCACCGCCTCGCTTTCGCAAGTCGCCGAAACGATGCAAACCGCCCGCCCACCCGACGCCGTCCAAACCGCGATCGACGGCTGGTATGGCGACTACCTCAAAGGCGCCTTCGCCGACTACCTCGATCGTCTCGACGAACTCAAAGCCCTCGTCGGCTTCGCCCAGCGTTTCGACGAAACCCAAGACTTCCTCGCGCAGATCGTTCTCCTCAACAGCGAGACGAGCGACCGTCATGTCGAAGCGGATACGGAAGCGATCAAGCTCACCACCGTCCACCAATCCAAAGGTCTCGAATACGACGTCGTCTTTCTCATCGGCCTCGCCGACGGCCAGTTCCCCGGCCGCCGCAGCATCGAGAGCGGCGACGTCGAGGAAGAGCGCCGTCTCTTCTACGTCGCCGTCACCCGCGCGAAGAACGAACTCTATCTCACGTATCCAAAAGTTGCGACGCGCGCCGGCCCCGGCGGCATGCTTCTCACGCCGAGCCGTTTCATCCTCGAACTCCCCACCGACCTCTACGAACCCCTCCGCATCAAGCGCAGTTTCGGTTGGTGACCTCATCTAGCTGCTTTCGACGCGCCGACTCTTTCCCTTAACCTGCTTCAACGTGCATCCCTCCGCTCGCACCCGTTCGGTTCTGATCCAGCAAAATTTCGGCTTCTCCATCCTGCTCGCCCTGGCCTGGATCGTGGAGTTCCTCGACTTGGCGCACATCTTCTACGACGCCGCTTCCGGTTTCGTCTGGAGTCGTGTGCTCGCTCGCACCTTCGTGCTCCTCTCGATCTGGCTCTTCGTCCATTTCACCACCCGCCGCCTCCTCAACCGCTTGTATTATCTCGAGGACTTCCTCCGCATCTGCAGCTGGTGCCGCAAGGTCGGGCACGACGGCCACTGGCTCACGATGGAGCAATTCTTCGGCGCCAAATTCAACACCGAGACCTCCCACGGCATCTGCCCTGAATGCTCCCGCGCCCAAATCCAGAAGTTCACGGTCGAACTTCAAAAGCGATAGGACTCCTCGCCCTCGCCTGTCCCTCTCGCCGGTTTACTCCTTCACCCGCACCCCTGCCTCTTTCAACAACTCGTCCACGTCCGCTTTCATCGGCTTCTTCGCCCCGCGCCGCGCCGCCTCCAACCGCGCACCCGACTGCGCCGCCACGTCCGCCACTTTCATTCCACACGGCGCAATATGCGGCGGCGGTGTCACATCCACCGTCCTCTTCTTTTCGTCCAGCAACCGCGCCGCCATCTCGCCGAGGCCGAGCCGCTGCATCGACTTTCTCAATACAGCCTTCATCTCTGGCCGATACCAAAAGAAGAAGCTCCGCTGCTCCTGCTTCTCTTCCGGCGTCCGCGCCACGTTCACCGGCTTTTGATCATACGGGTGCACGCCCGTCGCATAGATCTCCGTCGCGACCGTCATCGGGGTCGGCGTGAAATCCTGCACTTGCTCCAGGCGAAAACCCAAATCCTTCGTCTTCAGCGCCAACTCCGCCATGTCCTCCGGCCGCGATCCCGGATGCGATGAGATGAAATACGGGATGATCTGCGTCTTTTCCTTCCCGGCCTTCTTCGCCGCGCGATCGAACTTCTCCTTGAACTTGTAGAACAGGTTGAACGTCGGCTTCCGCATTACCTTCAGCACGTGATCGCTCGTATGCTCGGGCGCCACTTTCAACCGGCCCGACACATGATGCGCCGCGAGTTCCTCGATATACCGCTCGTGGCTCGCTTTCACCTCCGGCGTCGCGCCTTTGTCGTGCAAAAACAGGTCATAGCGGATCCCGCTCGTCACAAACGCGTGCTTCACCCCGGGCGTCTCGCGCACCGACTGGTAAATGTCCAACAGCGCGGTGTGATCCGTATCCAAATTTCGACATACATCAGGCCAGATGCAGCTCGGACGCACGCACTCGTCGCAAATCCACTGCTGCTTGCCCTTCATCTTATACATGTTCGCCGACGGCCCGCCGAGGTCGGTGATCGTGCCCCGGAAATCCGGCATCTGCTTCACCTGCTCCACTTCGCGCAAAATCGACGCCTTGCTCCGGCTCGCCACGAACTTCCCTTGATGCGCCGAGATCGTGCAGAAGCTGCACCCGCCAAAACACCCGCGGTGCATGTTGATCGAGTGCTTGATCATCTCATACGCCGGAATTGGTCCGCGTTTCCGATATTTCGGATGCGGTAACCGCGTGTAAGGCAGGTCGAAGCTCTGATCGATCTGGTCTTCGCTCATCGTCGGATACGGCGGATTCACCACCAGCGTCCGTTCGCCCACCGGCTGCAAGAGCCGCCGGGCCTTCACGCGATTCGACTCCGTTTCGATGTTCTTGAAGTTCTCCGAGTAACGCGCGCGATCCTCCAGGCACGCCTCGTGCGAGTGCAGCGTGAAATCATCCCAGTGCCGGTTCTTCGGCAACGCCTCACCCGCGCCCATCATCACCGCCGTTTGCGGAATCGTCTTCAGCGACGAAAACGGCACGCCCGCCTTCAACAACCGCAGGATCTCCCGCAGCGGCAGCTCACCCATTCCATACACCAGCAGGTCCGCGCCACTGCTTTCCAGAATCCCCGGCATCAGCTGGTCCGACCAGTAATCGTAGTGCGTCACCCGCCGCAGACTCGCCTCGATCCCGCCCAGCAGCACCGGCACATCCGGATACAACTGCTTCAGGATCTTCGCGTAAACCGTGCTCGCATAGTCCGGACGAAACCCGTGTTCCCCGCCGGGCGTATAAGCATCTTCACTACGCAGCTTCTTCGCCGCGGTGTAGCGGTTCACCATCGAATCCATGCACCCGGCCGTGACGCCGAAAAACATTCGCGGCACCCCAAGCTTCCGAAAATCCCGTAAATCGTCCCGCCAGTTCGGCTGCGGCAAAATCGCGACGCGAAAACCCGCGTGCTCCATGATACGCCCGACCACTGCTGTTCCAAACGAAGGATGATCCACATACGCATCACCACTCACCAAGATCACGTCCACGTAGTCCCATCCGCGCGCTTCGATCTCGTCGCGCGTGGTCGGCAACCAGCGGGAGGAATCCCAGATGGGTTCGTGCGAATAGATTTTCTGTGGGGCTGACACGCTCACGTTCGAAACATTGATGGCCGCGACGCTCGCCCGACACCTCCGCCACCGCAAGCGTCCAATGCACCCGTCGTCTCCGCCTCGCGCGTGACACTCTCCATTCAAGATTCCATGTCGTCCGTCGATCATCAGGTCAGCGTTTTGTCCCTTTCCTCCACCGTGGCCCCATCGTCGTTCGACCCCCGGCGTTCTCGCTCCGGTTACGGTTGCATGCGCATCTTCCTCAGCCTCGTCGTCGGCATCGCCTGCTTCGCCTTCAACCTCAACGGCATGCCCGCGGCGCCGGCGGGCGTCATCGAAACCGGCGCGCCGTCCTTCGTCGTTCTCGGCTCCGAATCGATGGGGCTCAGCGAACCTCCCACCGATCTGCATCTTCTTCCCGACGGCCGCATCCTCGCCGTCTCCCTCCGCGAAATCGCCTTCGGCGACGGCCTGCGCTGGGAAGTGCATCGGGGCGTCGAAGGATCGGAATTCATCGCGCCTCAAGTCGCCATCAATCCCGACGGCAAAATCTACACCGGCATCCGCGGCGGTTTCGCCGAAGTCGTATTGGGCGCTGACGCTCGCTGGCATCTCGTCCGCGCCGCCGACGTCCCGGCCGACGCCGAGGTCGAGAACGTCACGCTGGCATGGGTCGACACACTCAAACGCGATTGGTTTTGGTTCAGTGGCAGCGGCTCGGTCGTCGCGTGGCGCCCAGGCGACACGCCGCGTCTCGCCACTCGTGCCTCCACCGCTATCGAGCACATCTTTGAACTCGGCGACGACGTCTTCATCAGCGATCAATCCGGCGGATCGCTCTTTCGACTTCCACCCGGCAACGCCACGCTCGAACGGCTCTCCTCGGACAACGTGACCGTGAGCGAGGCCGTGACCTGCACGCTCCCGTTCGAGCCAGGCAAACTTCTCGCCGGCACCAGCTTCGAGGGATTGAAGATTTTCGACGGCCGCACGTTTCAACCGTTTGGCACGTCTCCCATCCTCGGTCCCGGCCATCGCATCACCGGTCTCTGCGCCGCGGGCGACGGTTTGTTCGCCGCCGCCGTCGATACCCTTGGCATCGTCTTCTTCGATCGCTCCGGCACCGCGATCCAAATCCTCGACCGTTCGCTCGATCATCGTCTCGCCCGCGTCAAACGCCTGATCTACTCCGCCGATGGCGTGATCTGGGCGCTTCTCAACGAGGGCGTAGCGCGCGTGCAATTCCCTTCGCCGCTTTCCCACTTCGAACCCGTGGTCGCCAGCGGGCTCGTTTACGCCAAACCCCTTCGCCATCAGGGCGAGCTCTGGCTCCTCGCCGATGGTCGCGCACTCCGCGGGGTGTATGACGCCTCGCCGCGGCTTGAGCATTTCAAGGAAGACTCTCCACCCGGCCGCTTCCTCTTCACGCTCACCGATGTCGATGACCAGCTTTTCGCCAGCAACGACGCCGGCATCTACTTGCGCGAACCCGCCGGCTGGCGACTCATCGCTCCGGGCATTGTCAACGCCCGCGTCGGCACCGGCCGCACCACGTCGCGGGGCATCCCCTACGTCGCCCGCGGCGAATACGGCTTCCTGCAACCGACCGCCAACGGCTTCTCCGCCCAACGCACGCGCGTGCCCGGCTTGGGCGACAACTACAACGCCGTTATCGACGCGTCCGGCGTCGTATGGCTCGAACTGGGCACCAGCCGCGTCGGCCGCTTCGACCCCGGCGCCGAGCCCGCCTCGTTCGAAATTCTCGGGCCCGACGATGGCGTCGCCGAAGGTTGGGTATCCATCTACGACATCGACGGCGTTGCCCGTCTTTACGCCGGTAATCGCATCTCCCGTTTCGACAACATCACCCGCCGCTTTGTCGACGATCGCGAATTGTCCGATCTCTTCCCCGCTCACGCGCGCCCCGATGGCCGCGCCACGCGCGATCCTTCCGGCCGCATTTGGTATACCAGCAACGGCCTCGTTCACATCCTCGAGCCAACGTCCGGCGCACCCAAGATAACGACCATGTCGATCGGCATCTCGCCGACCGAATACACGATCGAGGACAGCGGCATCGTCTGGCTTTTCGAACGTCAGCGTCTCGCCCGCTTCGACCCGCGCATGCCTCCGCCGCCACCCCAGCCGCTGAAGGCGCAAATCACCTCCGTCGAATTCTCCGCCAGCGGCCGCTGGCACTTCGCTCCTCCCGGCGCGCTCGAACCGATCGACTACGTCGACAACTCCGTCGTCATTCGCTTCGCCGCACCCGCCAGTCCTTTCGGTTCATCGATTACGTTCGATGTCATGCTCGAAGGCGCGGGCAGCCAGTGGGTCTCCACCGGCACCGTCGGTTCCGCTTCGTTCAATCGCTTGAAGGAGGGCAATTACGTCTTCCGCGTTCGCCCCAAAGCGGGTTCCGACGTCATCGGCGAGGAGGCGCGTCTCGCTTTCACCATTCGCCCGCCGTGGTTCCGCACCAAGCTCGCGTGGGCGGTTTACGTCGCCAGCGCGATTGGACTTTTCGCTTTCGCCGCGTGGCTCTCTTCCTATCTCCAGCGCCGCGAGAACGACCGCCTCGAACGCCTCGTCGGCGAACGCACGCGCGAACTCCGCGCCAGCGAGGAACGCTACCGCTCGCTCAACACCGATCTCGAACGCCGCGTCGACGCCCGCACCGCCGAGCTCTCCCACTCCAACCGCGAACTCCAGCAACGCGAATCGCTCTTCCGGCTCATCTTCGAACACGCGCCGGTCGGCATCTCCTGGAGGCGCTCCGACCTCGGCCCCACCTATCATTTCAATTCCACCTTCCGCCGCATCCTGGGGCTCGCCGCCGATATCTCGATGGATCGCGAACTGCTCCTCCAACTCATCCATCCCGACGACAAACCGCGCGTCGCCGACATGAACCGGCTCATCGAATCGGGCGAAAGCGACAGCTACAATCTCGAGGCGCGCCTCGTTCTCGCCGACGGCCGCACCGTCTGGACTTCGATGTCCTTCGCCGTGATCCGTGACGACCGCGATCACGTGATCCAGGAGATCGGTATCCTCGAAGACATTACGCCGCGCAAACACGCCGAGGAGGAACTCGCCGCCACCTACAAGAACCTGGTCGCCACTTCGCGCGTCGCCGGCATGGCCGAGGTCGCAACCGGCGTTCTTCATAATGTGGGCAACGTCCTCAACGGTCTCAACGTCTCCTGCAACATCCTCGCCGACGGCACGCGCGATTCGAAAACCGATCTCCTCGTGAAAGTGTCCGCCTTGCTCCACGAGCACTCCGGAGACCTCGGCCATTTCCTCACCGAAGACCCCAAGGGCAAACTCGTCCCCGATCTTCTCGCCATGCTCGCCGACAACGCCCGTCGCCACCAGGACTGGCTCACCCGCGAAATCGCCGGCATGCAGCGCAGCATCGACCACATCAAGGAGATCGTCGCCATGCAGCAGAGTTACGCCACCACCGCCGGCGTGGTCGAAACGCTCACGCCCGAATCGCTCTTCGCCGACGGCCTGCACATGAACGAAGCCTCGCTCTCTCGCCACGAAGTCAACGTCGTCTGCGATTACCAACCCGTTCCCGCGATCACCGTCGAAAAAGGCAAGGTGCTGCAGATTCTCACCAACCTCATCCGCAACGCGAAACACGCCTGTGACGACCATCCCGCGCCCGAAGGCAAAACCATCACATTGCGCATCGAAGACGCGCCACCCGATCGCGTGCGTCTCATCGTTCGCGACAACGGCGTCGGCATTCCGCCGGAAAATCTCACGCGCATCTTCACGCACGGTTTCACCACGCGTCCCGAAGGCCACGGCTTCGGCCTCCATTCGAGCATTCTCGCCGCGCGCGAAATGAAAGGCTCGCTCATCGTCGAAAGTCCCGGCCCGGGCCAAGGTGCCACGTTCACCCTCGAGTTGCCCGTGACTCCCGCCGAATCGTCCACCGCCGCCCGCGCGTTCCCCCCTCCCGCCGAACCCAAATCCACCGTCTCGCGGCGCTCCATTCCTGTGAGCTGAAGCAGCTGTCGGGCGAACCTTCCGATCCCGCTATCGCCGCAACCTCACTCCTCCAGGTCCGCGCTCTCCCACATCTCACGTATCCGATCCCGGCTATACGCCAGAAAATGCCGATCCGCCGCGAACACTTCGAGCGTGACCGTCGCATCGTAACCGGCCTTGCGCAGCTCGCGCACGTGCTTCCCGAGTTGGATGTTTCCCATCCCGACCGCTAGATGCAGGTCCGCCATGCCACCGCGATTGTCGTGCACGTGCACGTGCGCCAGCCGCCGGCCAAACTGCGTGATCAACTCCGTCGCCGTGTTCCGCTCCACCCCGAGATGGCTGTGTCCGATGTCCAGGTGCAAACCGAGTTGCGGCACCGCTTCGAAAATCGGCGACAACTGCAACCCCGTGTTGAACCGGCCCGGCACGTTTTCGAGCATGATCCCCACCCCGAGCGGCTGCGCGAACTCCACCAATTCGCGCAAGGCATCCACGTTCCGCATCACCACCGTCCGCTCCTCGAAAAAGGGCGCGTGTCCGTCCGGATGCACGTTCATCCACTTCGCTCGGACCTTGGCAAAAAACTCCACCGCTCGCTTCAACTCGTCGATCGCCGCCCGCCGCACGCTCTCGAACGAATGTCCGATCGGCAGATAATACGCCGTGTGCCCCACCACTCCGAGGCCATGATCGCGCAACATCGCGCTGACTTCCGCCGGACGCAGTTGCCATGTCGCCGCCGCCGGCGGCTCGAGCGTGAGATCCACAAACTCCAGTCCCATTTCCGCCATCCAAGCCAACTCACACGCCAGCGGCTCCCCCGGATGATTCATCGCTCCAATGTGCATGATACTAACGGGCGATAAATTTCATCTCTCCAGCGGTCGATCCGTCGGTTGATGCAACGCAAACCACGGCCGGCTATCGAACAACCGCACGCGTCGCTCCTCCATCGCCGCCAAGTCCTCCGCTTCGATCCGCGTCAACGCAAACTGCGTCCGCAGCCACGCGGGCAGCGCCTGCGCCCGCCCCGGACACAACCAGTTGAACACCGCCAGCGCGCCATGCAGCAGCGGTAAATCCCGCCCCATCCGCTCCACCAACCGCGACCACGCCATCCGCTCCACCATCGCCGCCATCACATTCAACACATCCACCCAATCGCAGCGCTCCCGCTGCATCACATACAATTTCACCCGCACGATCTCCTCCGCCGGAGCCGCGCGAAAGTTTCGGCCTTTCAACCGCAGCGGCGTCGCAAACTCGAACCACGCCTCATCGATCCCCACCCGATGATTCGGCAACGCCCAAATCACATCGAACAACACGCCGTTCTTCCACCCGCGAAAAATCCAACTTCGATCGTATCCTTCCCGATCGAAATAATCCTCGAACCCCGCCCGCTTCAACGCCTCCACCGCCCGCTCGCGATCGCTCGCGCTCACAATCACATCGACGTCCTTCGTATTGCGCCAATGTCCCGTGTAAGTCGCCAGCGCCAGCGCCCCGGCCAGCAGAAACGAAATCCCTTCCGCCTCCAACGCATCCGTGCCCGAGAGGAACACCGTCCATTGCTCCTCCGGCATCAACGCCCCCCACTCCGCCTCAACCGCCGTCGGTGTCGCCGTGGAAATCGAAGGATGTGTCTCAGTCTCACGCATGGCTTTCGGAAATGATGGCCCCGCAGACCCAATGACCGCCCTCACGTTCCCGCCGCGCCGCCGCCCCGAGCTGCTGCCAGCCGCCCGACCTTCTAACTCCATTTCCACTTTCCCCTTCCCAACTATGCTATGTTGCGACTGAACTGAACACCGCATGTCTTCCTCCGTCGAAAACGTCGTCATCATCGGCACGGGCTGCGCCGGCCTCACTGCCGCGATCTACACCGCCCGCGCCAATCTGAATCCGCTCGTCCTCGAAGGATCCCTGCCCGGTGGACAACTCACGACGACCAGCGAAGTGGAAAACTTTCCGGGATTCCCCCACGGAATCGACGGCTTCCAACTCATGCAGAACCTGCGCGAGCAGGCCACGAAGTTCGGCACGCGTTTCGAACAGGCGCTCGTCACGTCCGTCGATCTCAACTCCCACCCGCGCAAGCTCGTCTGCGGCGACCGCACCATCCTCGCCAAGTCCGTCATCATCGCCACCGGCGCCTCGCCGCGCATGACCGGCGTCCCCGGCGAGAAAGAACTCTACGGCGGCAAGGGCGTCACCACCTGCGCCACCTGCGACGGCGCGTTCTACCGCAAGATGGACGTCGCTGTTATCGGCGGCGGCGACAGCGCCGCCGAGGAAGCGCTCTTCCTCACCCGCTTCGCGTCGAAAGTTTATCTCGTTCACCGCCGCGACGCGCTTCGCGCCTCAAAGATCATGGCCGACCGCGCCACGTCGCACGAAAAGATCCAGATGGTCTGGAACAGCATCCCGCTCACCGTCGAAGGCGTCGAACAGGGCGCCGTCACCGGCCTGCGTATCCAGAACGTCAAGACCAACGAGATCAGCGTCCTGCCGATCAAAGGTCTCTTCGTCGCCATCGGCCACGTGCCCAACACCGGCCCGTTTGCCGAAGTCCTCGACGTTGACGAAAACGGCTACTTCAAACCCGCCGCCGGCTCGCAGGTGAAAACCAAGATCGACGGCGTCTACGTCGCCGGCGACTGCGCCGACCACGTCTATCGTCAGGCAATCACCGCCGCCGGCATGGGCTGCCAGGCCGCCATCGAAGCCGAACGCTGGCTCGCCGAACACGGCGCCTAGCCCCGCAGCGGAACGCGTAAGCGTTTCGCCTCGTAGGTGGCGCGCTCGCCGCGCCACTTGGCCGAATGAGCAGGCTCTCAAAGCCTCTCTTCATTGGTGCAGATTCGTGTTCATTCGTGATTGAACAGAATCTTCGCGCCTCTTCGCGGTTTGCGAATCCGCTCCTTTAGAATAGTTCTAATTCTTACTTGATCCTTAGAACCATTCCAATTTGCTGATCCTTCCACATGATTTCCGACGCCACTCATACCCCCGACCTGCTGGCCCAAAAATTGGCCGGCAGCGGTCTGCGCGCCACCCCCCAGCGCGAGGTCGTCTTCAGCGTTCTCCTCAAGAAACGCGATCATCCCACCGCCGACGAAGTTTACGCCCGCGTTCGCAACGAGATGCCCACCATCTCGCTCGCGACCGTTTACAACTGCCTCGAAACGCTCGTCGGCTGCAATCTCGTCCGCGCCGTCAACTTTGAGCGCGGCCCAACGCGCTACTGCCCGAACCTCCAGCCACACGCCCACTTTCACGACGAAGACACCGGCCAAACCTTCGATGTCGATCTGCCGCCGGATCTCCTCACTCGCGTCAAAAAAGTCCTCCCCTCCACCTACGACGCTTCGTCCGTAGAAATCATTTTCCGCGGCAAAACCAAACGCCGCACCCGCTGACCGACTCTGCCTTTTAACTTTTACCGTTCAACTTTCATCTCCGCCAAATGAGCCAACTCGAAATCAAAGACCTCCACATCGCCATCGGCGAAAAGCCCATCGTGAAGGGCCTCAACCTCACGATCCGCCAAGGCGAAGTGCACGCCATCATGGGGCCCAACGGCACCGGCAAGTCCACCCTCGCCAAAGCCATCGCCGGTCACCCCGACTACGCCATCACCGGCGGTGAGGTTCTCCTCGACGGCAAATCCATCCTCGAACTCGAGCCCGACGAACGCGCCCGCTCCGGCATCTTCCTCGCCTTCCAATACCCGTCCGAAATCCCCGGCGTCACCATCGCCAACTTCCTCCGCGCCGCCGTTCAGGCCCGCATGGCCGAGGGCGAAGAGCTCGACGCCACCGCCTACTACAAGCGGCTCTATTCGAAGATGGACCTCCTCAAGATCGACCGGAAGTTCACCTCCCGCGCCGTCAACGATGGCTTCTCCGGCGGCGAAAAGAAGCGCTGCGAAATCCTCCAGATGGCGATGCTCGAACCCGCCTTCGCACTCATGGACGAAACCGATTCCGGCCTCGACATCGACGCGCTCCGCATCGTCGCCGAAGGCGTCAACGCCCTGCGCGGCGAGAAACTCGGCGTCCTCATGATCACTCACTATCAACGCCTCCTGAACTACATCGTGCCCGATTTCGTGCACGTCATGTATGACGGCCGCATCGTGAAGAGCGGCGACAAATCCCTCGCCCTCGAGCTCGAAGCGAAGGGCTACGACTGGGTCAAAAAAGAACTGGCGACCGCCTGAGTTCTTCCAACCCGAACCTTGGAACCCAGAGAACACCAAGGATGCACCAAGGCCACAGAGCGCTTCGCGAACAGATCAACGCCTCAGTGACCTCCGTGCTCACCTCAGTGACATCTGTGTTCCTAAACCAATCCTTCCAAAAGCCATGAAACCTCTCACCGAACTCGACACCACGTCCGTCGCTCCCGACGAGACCGCAGTCGAGAATCCCGTCGCTGGCATCGACCAGTCGCGCGGCGATTTCAAATACGACATCGATTACGCTTTCGACGCCGGCACCGGCCTCACCGAACAGACCGTCCGCTACATCTCCTCCGTCAAGAAGGAGGCCGACTGGCTGCTCGAATTCCGTCTCAACGCGTTGAAGAAGTTCCAATCCATGCCGCTGCCCACCCACTGGGCGACGAAGGATCTCGAGAACATCAACTTCGACAAAATCCGCTACTACCTCGCGCAGGGCCAAAAGCCCAAGCGCACGTGGGACGAAGTGCCCGACGACATCAAGAAGACCTTCGAGCGCCTCGGCATCCCCGAGCAAGAGCGCAAGTTCCTCGCCGGCGTGGAAGCCCAGTTCGATTCCGAAGCCGCGTATTCCAACATCAAGGAAACCGTCGCGAAACAGGGCGTCATCTTCGTCAACTCGACCGAGGGCCTCCGCGAACATCCGGAACTCTTCCGCAAATTCTTCGGCAAGGTCATCCCGACCGGTGACAACAAATTCGCCGCGCTCAACAGCGCCGTGTTCTCCGGCGGTTCGTTCATCTACGTCCCGCCCGGCGTGAAGGTCTCGCATCCGCTGCAAGCCTACTTCCGCATCAACGCCGAAAACTTCGGCCAATTCGAACGCACCCTCATCATCGCCGACGAAGGCTCCGAGGTCGTTTACATGGAAGGCTGCACCGCGCCGAAGTTCTCCACCTCGACGCTTCACAGCGCCGTCGTCGAACTGGTCGCGCTCAAGGGCGCCAAGATCCAATACATCACCGTCCAAAACTGGGCGCCCAACGTCTACAACCTCGTCACCAAGCGCGGCGTCGCGCACGAGGAAGCCGAGATCAAGTGGATCGACTGCAACATCGGCAGCCGCCTCACGATGAAATATCCGGGCGTCGTCCTCAAGGGCCGCAAGGCCCGCGGCGAGGTCATCTCGATCGCGCTTGCGAACGACGGACAACATCAGGACACCGGCGCGAAGATGATCCACGCCGCCGACGAAACGACGTCCAACGTCGTTTCGAAATCCATCTCCGTCGGCCAGGGCCGCGCCACGTATCGCGGACAGGTTCACATCCCGAAGCACTTGAAGGGTTGCAAAAACAACACCGAGTGCGACGCGCTGCTGATCAACACGAACAGCCGCACCGACACCTATCCCGCCATCACCGTCCGCGGCGACCAAAACGCCACGCAGCACGAAGCCTCCGTCTCGAAGGTTTCCGAAGACATGATCTTCTACATGCAGCAGCGCGGCCTCACCGAGGGCCAGGCGATGAGCCTCGCCGTCAACGGCTTCATCAACGACCTCGCCCGCCAGTTCCCGATGGAATACAGCGTCGAGCTCAAGCGCCTCATCGACCTCGAAATGGAAGGCTCCGTCGGCTGACCCGCCGATCGTGCTCTTGATCGTAATCGTGATCGTGATCGATCACGTCGTTAGAGAGCACGAGGCAACCCGACGATCACGAGCACGACTACGATCACGAGCACGATTCCATAAATGTCCTCCACCGCTCAAACCTTCTCCAAGTCCCTCACCGGCTCCTTCACCCCGGACGCCTTCAACGCCCACCTCGCGACCCAATCGTCCGCGCCCGTCTGGTGGCTCGACTACAAGCGTAAATCCTACGCTCGTTTCGCCGAGCTCCCCATGCCGAAGCGCACCGACGAATCCTGGCGCTTCAGCAACATCTCCAGCCTCACGCTCGACGGCTTCAATCCCGTCTCCGACGCCGGTCGCCAGCCAGCTGACGCTAAAAACATTCCCACCGGCACCGGGATCGATGGCGTCGCTGCGCTCACGTTCATCAACAACGTCCTCGCCGGCTCCACGCTGCTCGCGCCCGAACTCACCGCCCAAGGTGTGATCGTCACCACGCTCGCCTCCGCCGCCGCGGCACACCCCGACCTGCTCCGCGCCCATTTCATGGCCCAGCCGCAGAAACTCGGCTCGGAAAAATTCGCCGCGCTTCACAGCGCCTTTGTCGGCGACGGCGCATTCATCTACATTCCGAAGGGCGTCGAGCTTCCCGCTCCGCTCATCATCACGCACGTCGCGCAGGGCGCCGGCACCGCCGTATTCCCGCACACCCTCGTGATCGCCGAGGAAAATTCGAAAGCCACCATCGTCGACCTCTTCCTCTCCGCCGACGATAAAGCTCATTTCGCCTGCGGCTCCAACGACCTCTACGCCGCCCACGGCGCGCAGCTCACCTACGTCGGCGCCCAAAACTGGTCCCGCGAAACGCTCTCGTTTCATTTCAACGATACCGTTGTTCGCCGCGATGCCCGCGTTCAATCGCTCAACGTCCACCTCGGCGCCCGCCAGGCCCGCCACGAGTCGCTCTCGCAACTCCAGGCTCCCGGCGCGTTCTCCGAGATGCTCGCCGTCACCGTCGCGGAAGCCACGCAGGAATTCGACCAGCGCACGCTGCAGATTCACCAGGCGCCGAACACGAAGTCAGACCTGCTCTACAAAAACACGCTGCGCGACAAAACCCGCACGATCTTCTCCGGCCTGATCATCGTCGATGCCGACGCGCAGAAGACCGACGCCTATCAGTCGAATCGCAACCTGATGCTCTCTGACGACGCCGAAGCGAACTCGCTTCCCGGCCTCGAGATCCAGGCCAACGACGTTCGCTGCACGCACGGCGCGACTTCCTCCCGCATCGATCCCGAGCAGGAGTTCTATCTCCAGTCGCGCGGCATCGCTAAAGCCCAAGCCGACGAACTCCTCACCTTCGGCTTCTTCGAGGAAGTCCTCAACCGCCTCGAAAACGAGGCGCTGCACGACACCCTCCGCAGCCTCATCCAAACCAAGTTCAAGAAGTAATCTTGGGAACCACGAATACACGAAACACACGAAAAATCTCTCATTCGGCTTTCGTGTATTTCGTGCGTTTCGTGGTTAATTCTCCAAACCTCTTGGAGTGAATTTCCCCCCCGGCTCACGTCACCGTCTCTTCTGGCAATTGCAGATTGGCGGCTGGCTGCTGGTGGTGCTCATCTCCCTCGGCTTCGCCTCGATCGTTTTCGATGACTGGGGCAACATCGTCCTAACCGGAATTGGGCGGCCGCTTTCGTCCTTCGGCTTCACTCTCCTCCTCTGGCGAATCTATCGCCGCTGGCCCGCCGCGACGTTCAAGCTTCTGCCCCATGTCCCCGCCATCGTGCTCGCCTGCGTCGTCGCGACCGCGGTGGAAAGCGGATTGATCGAACTCATCCGCCAAGTCGCCCATCTCGCCCCCCCGCCCCCGCTCGCCGAACGTGGCGCACTCCCCGTCCGGCTCACACTTTTTCTCGCCTGGACCGCCTTGTATTTCCTGCTGCGTCAAGAACTGGAATCGCGCGACCGCGAACTTCGGCTCGCACAATCCGAGACCGCCGCTCGCGAAGCCGAACTCGCCACCCTTCGCGCCCAGGTCAACCCGCACTTCCTCTACAACGCGCTCACCTCCATCCTGGCCGAGTGCGATGACAATCCTCGCGCCGTTCGCGCGATCACCAGCTCACTCGCCGCCTATCTTCGCTCCTCCCTACTGCAACGAGATCATCACGCTCCATTCGGCGAAGAGGTAGACGCCATCAGCGGCTATCTTCGCGTGGAGCAGGCCCGTTTCGAGGAACGTCTCGTGCACACGCTGACGATCGACGAAGCCGCGCGCACCGTTCTCGCGCCCACCGCAGTCTTGCTCCCGCTCGTCGAGAATGCCGTCAAATACGGCATGCGCACCTCTCCTCCACCTCTTCGGATCGACATCTTCGCCGCCGTGCGCGACAGGCGTCTTTCGATCGTCGTGAAAAATACCGGCCACTGGATCGAACCGCGCCCAACTCCATCCGACTCCACCCAGATCGGCCTCGCCAACCTCCGCCGCCGCCTCGCCCTCCTCCATCAGGACGAAGCCACCCTCACAATCCACCACGATTCGAAATGCGTTCGCGTCACGGTGGATCTTCCCGTCGCCGAAAACACCTCTGCGGTCCTCGCATAACGCTATCGAAATTTCCCACCTCGCTGCTTTCGCCGCGATCATGCTTTCGAATCTCGATCCCCAGCGCTCCCCTTCGCCTCAACTTCGCGCCTTGCTCGTCGATGACGAACGGCTTGGACGCAAACACCTCCGCCAGCTTCTCGCCGAACATCCTTCGGTCACTGTCGTCGGCGAAGCGGGCTCCGTTCCCGAAGCCGCCACCCTCGCATCCCAGCTGCGACCCGACGTCATCTTTCTCGACGTGCAAATGCCGCCCGCGACAGGTTTCGATCTGTTACCGCTGTTGGACCCGGCGCCCGCCATCATCTTCGTCACCGCGCATGACGAGTTCGCGGTGCGCGCCTTCGCCGCCAGCGCCGCCGACTACCTGCTGAAACCCGTCACTCCCGAACGTCTCGCTCTCGCGCTTCAACACGCGCGCCACGGACGTTCCCCGCTCGCTTCCACGCCCGCCAGCGCCGGAGATTCACGCTTGGCTGTCGATCATTCCCTCATCCTGCGCGACGCCGGTCGCGTTCGTCGCGTGCGGGTGGGCGACATCGCCGCCCTCGTTGCCGAGGGCAGCTACACCCGCGTGCATCTGGCCGCCGAACGTCCCATGCTCGTCTTGAAGCGAATGACCGCTTGGGAAGCGTCGCTCCCTGCGCCGCCTTTTTTCCGTCTCGAACGCTCGCTGCTCATCAACCTCGATCGCGTCGCCGGACTCGATATTCGTTCACGAGACAGCGGCGAACTCACGCTCGACGCTCTCGGCTCCTCGCCGCTTCCGCTCGCGCGCGTCGCCCTCGCCCGCCTTCGCACCGCGCTTCCGCTGTAAAAGCAGCGAAACGGCTGTTCGAGATTCTCTCCGTTCCCCACGGCGACCGGATCGGCGCGGCAACCCGCCCCGGCTCGCGTCCACCTCGTTAAAAATTCCGCCCACTTCGTTGAAAGTGGCTTATGCCGCAGCGCGTTGCGCCGCACTGTCGCGCTGACGGCCCGCCTTCACCTCTCGGTGTTCTATCGGCGCGAACCGCCCTCATCTCTGCCATCCCCACGACTCACCTCCGCATCATGTTCTTCCGCTTCGCGCTGCTGCTAGCCTTTCTCTCCACCCTTTCGGCCCGCGCGCAATCGACCTGGCAAGCCACCACCAACAAAAACTGGGAAACCAGCGCCAACTGGTCAGACGGTGTTCCCAATTCCGAAACCGCCGTCGCCGAGTTCGGCGCCTCCGACCAGCCGGCCGTCAACATCGTCGGCACCGTTACCGTCGATCACATCCTCTTCACCATCGACTCCGTCCTTTACACGTTCTTCCAGAAGGGCGGCTCGAACCTGGTCTTTGCCGGCGACGGTATCGTCAACGAGAGTGCTTTCGCCCCAATCTTCGACGTCAAAGCCAACGATGAAGGCCGCGCCCGCCTCGCCTTCACCAACTCGGCGACCGCCGCCGATGCCGTCATCAGCGTGAAAGGCACCGCCACCAAGCCCGGCAAAATCGACTTTCTCGATTCAGCGTCGGCCGGCTCCGCCCAGATCAGCGTGTTGAGCGCCGGAGCGGTCACTTTCGAGAACTCCGCCACGGCATCGAACGCGAAGATCACGATCGACAACGCCGGAGGCAACGTGACCTTCAAAAACACGTCCACCGCGGCCAATGCCGACATTCAGGTCAAGGCCGACGCCTCCCTCGTTTTCTCGGGCAAGAGTTCTGCCGGTTCCGCGAATATCCTCGCGTCCTATGCACCAGACAGGCTCGCCCCCGTTGCGCCGGCCCAAATCACCTTCACCGGCAACTCCACCGCGGGCAACGCCACCATCGACACCACCCGGTTGGACTTCTCCGGCAACGCCAGCGGCGGCAACGCCACCTTCACGGTGCGCGGCTACACGAATTTCAGGGACTCCTCCACCGGCGGCTCCGCCACTTTCACCGTGAAAGGAGGCCAGCAGTTCTCCTTTCTCGACTCGAGCTCCCTCGGCAACGCCAACGTGATCCTGGAAAAGGGCAGCGGCATCAATTTCAGAAGCAACGCATCCGGCGGCTCCGGCTCGATCTCAGGCGAGGGCTGGCTCTACAAAAACGGTGCCGGCACCGTCGTGCTCTCGGGCGCCAACACCTACTCCGGCTACACCGAGATCGACGGCGGCAAGTTCTTCGTCAACGGCTCCCTCACAAATACGTCATTGGTCGACATCAACGAGGGCGCGACGCTCGGAGGCAGTGGATCGATCGATCGCGCGGTCTTCATCCATGGCGGCGCCCGCCTCGAGCCTGGCAGCGCTTCCGGCGTGGCCGGCACCCTCTCCTTCGGCTACGCTCTCATCTTTGCCAACAACTCGACCCTCGACTTCGATCTCGGCACGGTCAGCGATCTCATTCGCCTGACAGATGGATGGATCTCCGGCCCAAGCGGAGAGGGCGGCATCACATTGAACTTGTTCGACTCCGGTGGCTTCACCGCGGGCACCTACACGTTGTTCGATTTCTCCGCCGGCGACATCGACCTGAAAGACTTCGATCTCCACGATTTCGCCTTCGGCACCACCATCGAGGATTTCGATTACAGCCTCGGGTTCGGGGAAAACTCCCTTACGTTGACCGCCACAGCCCACGCCATCCCCGAACCTTCGACCTACGCCGCACTCTTCGGCGTGCTCGCTCTCGGCTTCTCCGTCTGGCGTAAACGTCGCGCTCGATGATGCTGCTTCCGCGGTTGCACGCGTCGGCGTCCGCGCTTCACTGACCGGCATGAACCGCGATCGCACGCTCTCTCGCGACGTCCTCGCCACTCAAATCCCTTCCGGCGACAAAGCCCCGCTCACCGCGGGCACGCCGGTTATTATCCATCAGACCCTCGGCGGCAGCTACACCGTCCAGACTGATCAGGGGCTCTTCCGTATCGACGGCAAGGACGGCGACGCACTCGGCGAAGCCGTGGTCGAAAACAAGGTCGACGCCGCCACCCTCGCCGACGGCGCTCCCGATCCGGAAGCGATCTGGGGCCAGCTCCGCAAGGTCTTCGATCCCGAAATCCCGGTAAACATCGTCGATCTCGGTCTCGTTTATTCGATGGACGTCGAAGCCGTAAACGGCCCCTCCCCTGACGACAAACCGTCCTACAAGGTCAACGTCCAGATGACCCTCACCGCGCCCGGCTGCGGCATGGGCCCTGCCATCGCCGAAGACGCGAAAACGAAAATCCTCCTCGTGCCCGGCGTCAGCGACGCCGATGTGCGCATCACGTGGGATCCGCCGTGGAACCAGGCCATGATCTCCGAAGAGGGGAAGATGAAGCTCGGCCTCATCTGACCCCTAAATCACGAACCCGGCATCACGCCGGGTTTTTCTTTTCCATCCAAGAAGAGTCAGCGCACGTCGATTTCCGAATATTTTGCAAACCAACAGCATCCCCACGGGCCAAACGACGCGTGTATGGATTTCATCCTTGCTGGGCTTCGCTGAAGTCGCGATGTCCTCGCGTTCATTCCATGATGACTCGCCTGTCCAAGCTTCAGTTCCTGCTCATCTCCCTGACTTCAACCCTCTGCGCGCAAATCGTCCCCATCACCTACGATTTCGACAGCTACCAAAACAATTCCGACACCGCCGGCTACGAAGGCAGCGGTCACTGGACCGGTAGCAACGGCTGGTCCACGACGACACACGGCGGCAGTCTCTTCATTTCGGCGACCGACAGTCACGACGGCTCGAACTACATCCGCTTCACGGATTCAGGCTCCGGCGTCGGAGGAACCGCTTTCATCGAAAACACCTTCGGCACGCTTCGCACCGATGAGCGATTCTCCTTCAGCTTCAGCTATCTCGATTCGAACCATTGGGGAACAAGCGTCGGCTTCGGCTCGCAATCCCGCGCCGGCGTCGCCCTCACGGCTTCTGCGAGTAGCGGCCTTTCGCTGACGCTCAACGGCGCGAGCGTGGGTTCTTTTGCTTCCAACTACAGCGGACCGGAAAGCTGGCATGACTTCCGTGTCGACCTTGACCTCGGAGCAAACGGCGGCAGCGGACTCGCCAGCGTATTCTCCCGCATCACCGGCGAGAGCGCATGGGCGCCCGTCACCGACATGGCCGACTTGAATCTCGGCCTCGACGTCACACGCACAGCTGCCGACTCCGCCAATCCACTGAATTGGGACACGCTGTGGTTTCATCACGAGGGCGCCACAAGTGGCATCGACAATATTTCGGTCAGCGCCATCCCCGAGCCGTCAACCTACGCCGCTCTCTTTGGGGCCGCAGTCTTTGGCGTGGCCCTCTGGGTGCGACGGAAACGCTAGGCATTGTGAGGTGGCGCGTTTCGCCACCTCCATCGAACGTCCCCAGCAGGACCGAACGATTCGGTCGCGGCCAGGAGTTATCGGCATCGCCCCGACACATGCCTCAATAACTCCCGCTGCAGGTTTGAATTGCGCCCGATTTTCGGGCTCGCCACCGTCCTTCGGCACTCCCCCATGCCGCACGACGTCACGCTCATCTCCACGATCGCGATCGGCTTCGTGCTCGCCTTCGCCTTCGGCTACGCCGCCCAACGCTTCCGCCTTCCGCCCCTCGTGGGCTACGCACTCGCCGGCATCGTCATCGGTCCGTTCACGCCCGGCTTCGTCGCCGATCCCGCCATCACCGGACAACTCGCTGAGATCGGCGTGATGCTTCTCATGTTCGGCGTCGGCTTGCACTTTTCGCTCGCCGATCTCCTCGCCGTCCGCCGCATCGCCGTCCCCGGCGCGATCTTCCAAATCGCCCTCGCCACGCTCCTCGGGATTGCGCTCACCCACTTCTGGGGCTGGTCGCTCGGCGCTGGTCTCGTTCTCGGCCTCAGTCTCTCGGTCGCCTCCACAGTCGTCCTCCTCAAAGCCCTCGAAGAACGCAACGCCGTCTCCACGCCCAACGGTCGCGTCGCCGTCGGTTGGCTCATCGTCGAAGACCTCGCCATGGTCCTCGCGCTCGTTCTCCTGCCGGCGTTCGCGCCTGCGCTCGGTGGACAGATTCCCGACGACGGCCACGGTCCCACTCACGCCAGCCTTCTCGCGAATCTCGGCGACACCGCGATCAAAGTCAGCGCTTTCGTCCTCATCGTTCTTTTCTTCGGTCCACGCGTGATGCCGTGGCTTCTCCGCCAGGTCGCCCGCACCGGCTCGCGCGAGCTCTTCACGCTCTGCGTCCTCGCCGTCTCGCTCGGCATCGCTTTCGGCTCCGCCAAACTCTTCGATGTCTCCTTCGCGCTCGGCGCCTTTTTTGCCGGCGTCGTCCTCAGCGAATCCGATCTGAGCCACCGCGCCGCCGAAAACTCGCTTCCGCTTCAAGACGCGTTCGCCGTTCTCTTCTTTGTTTCCGTCGGCGTGCTCTTCGATCCCTCGATCCTCCTCAACCACCCCGGACACGTCGCCGCCGTCGTCGCGCTCATCATCGTCGGCAAAGCGATCATCGCCCTCGGCATCGTGCTCGCCCTCGGCTACCCCATCTACACCGGCCTGATCGCCGCTGCCTCCCTCGCGCAAATCGGCGAATTCTCCTTCATCCTCGCCGGCCTCGGACTCAGCTACCAACTCCTGCCGGCCGAGGGCCTGAGCCTCGTTCTCGCCGGCGCCCTGCTCTCGATCACCCTCAATCCGCTCGCCTTCGCCTGCGTCGATCGTCTCAGCCCCTGGCTCGCCTCCCTCGGCGGTCCGCGCTGGAAAACACTCTACTTCGAAGGCCGCGGCGGACGTTTCGCCCGCTTCCAAGCCGAACTCGAAACCGCCCGCCGCGTCGCCGCCGAGAAAGCGGCCGAACACAAAACGTTTTCTCCCGACGAACTCGTCAGCCAGTTCCCGCTCTTCTCCACGCTCACCGCCGAACAGCGCGATGTCCTCCTGCTCCACTTCGAAACGCGCCGCGCCAAACCCGGCGAACGCGTGATCCGCACCGGTGATCAGGCCGACTCCGTTTACTTCATCTGCTCCGGCGAGGTCGAAGTCGTCCCGCCCCTCCGCAAAGACAAAATCAAACTCGGCGCCGGCGGCTTCTTCGGCGAAATGGCTCTTCTCAACGGCGACACCCGCTCCGCCGACGTCATCGCGCTCGACTATTCGAAATTCCTCGCGCTCTCGCGCCGCGATTTCCTGCGCTTCCTCAAACGCTACCCATCACTCCGCGATCCCATCGTCGCCCTCGCCCAAGAACGCAGCGCCATGAATCGCAAGTTCCTCGAAGACACCGCCGAGCCCACCGCGCCCGTGCCTTCCGCCTGACCGCCGCGCCGCTGCTTTCGGACGCCGTTCCTAGCGTCTTCGCGACCAGTCGTTCTGTCCGCGTTCACCGCGACACGGCCGCTTTGGCGCGACAAATCCTCGCATCGGCCGGCGAAATAGATAATTCGTCCGTCTAACCGCGTGCGTTCGCTCCCGATGGTTGCCTTTCGACGCATTGCCCCCATTCCCGCTTCCGATGTCCGACGATCCTTCCACTCGCAGCCCAGCCCCACAGCCTCGCGTCGGCTCGGGTGAGCTCGCCGCTGACTGGACCACCAAATTTCAAAAGGTCCGCGTTCGAAAACCCCTTCGTCGCCGCAGATGGTTCCGCCGCGCGTTATGGATCGCCGCGACAATTTTCGTGATCGGCTCCGTGACCGTCGGCGCCGTCGTGTGGCACTGGCATCGTAAGCAGCTCGCGGAACTCGCCCGCCAGCGCGGCAACGTCGAAGTGTTCGTGCGCAGCCCCGAATTCGAACAGTTCGGCCGCACGATCGACGCCCATACCGTCGCTCTCATCAACTACGTGAGCGTCCGCCCCGCCGTCGCCCGGGAAACATTGCCGCAAGTCTCAGCTCGGGAAACCGAAGGACGTCTGCTCCCCTGGACCGCCGAACTCACGCCCATGCCCGCCTCCGCGGCCCATGAGCCGGGCCGCGCCGCCGCCGCGCGCCAACAACTCGTCGACCTGCTCCACGAGCGCGGCCTCGAAATCGACTCCGCTCAAAAAGAAGAAGCCCGCCGTCTCTTCCTCCGCGCCCTCCTGCCCCACGCTCACGCGTTCATCAAGGGATCGGGACGCAGCTTTCCCGCGTTTCAACTCGATCGTTCGCTTCAAGACATCGCGTTCACCGCCTTCGGCGCCCGCGATGGCGCCTCCTCCGCCCAAGTGGAGCAGTTCTTCGCCATCTACGCCACGATCGGCCCGAAGATGTGGAAAGCGATCGATCAGAGTCGGGAGAATTTCACCCTCTCCTCCCAGGCGCTCCCCCTAGGGAAGTAATCGCAGGAACGCACCTCCCCACGGCACGAAAACGGCCTGCGCTCCTTCGTTGACCGCAAAACGTCGGCGCTCATCCTCGCGCCGCTTTCCCATGGGAGTCTCATTGCCGCGGCGCCATCTCACCCACTTCCTTTTCCTTCCGTTTGCGCTCGCTCACGCCGCCGAGCCACCTGCAACCCCGCTCGATCCGATCATAGTCACCGCTCAGAAACGCGGTCAGTCGATCGACGAGGTTCCCATCGCGATCACCGCCTACACCGGCTCATTCCTCGACCAACACGGGATCACGAGCTACTCCGACCTCGCTCCCTTCGTTCCCGGACTTTTCGTCTCCACCCAGAGTCCCAACAACCCGAGCGTGAACATCCGTGGCGTCGGGTCCGACACCACCGACCCCCGTCACGATCCGCGCATCTCCGTCTTCTACGATGGGATCGCGATCAGTCGCACGCCCGGGAGCCACACCGAGCTGTTCGATCTCGAGCGCGTCGAGGTCCTCAAAGGTCCCCAAGGCACGCTCTTCGGCCGCAGCGCCGGCGCCGGCGCCATTTCGGTCATCTCCCGCAAACCTTCCGCCACCCGCGAATCAGCCCTCACCGTCGGGCTGGGCAACTTCGACCGCCGTTTTGCTTCCGGCTTCATCAACACCCCTCTCGCCGGCGACACCTTGCTCGGCCGAATCGCTTTCACCGCCGAGTCCCGCGATGGCTTCGTCACCAATCTCGCCGACAACTCCGATCTCTTCGGCCGCGAAACCGTCGCCGTTCGCCCTTCGCTTCGCTGGCAACCCACCGCTGACACGACCGTCGACGTGGTCCTCAACTTCCAGCGCGACACCCCGTCCGGCACCGCCTTCAAGAGCGGCGTCATTCCTCCCGCGGGCGGCGACACCAGCCCGTTCACGCCCGCCCATCTCACCCGCGGTTCCCAACTCGGCATCGACCGCACCGTCTGGGGCGCGACCGCCCTGATCGAACATCGCATCTCCGAGATCTGGACGCTTAACGCCCTCACCGCCTGGCGCGCTTACGACGCCGCCGAGCAACTCGATGTCGACGGCTCCGCTCTCTCGCTGCTCGAAGCGTCCCACGACGCCCGCGGCCACCAATTCAGCCAGGAGCTCCGTCTCAACTTCGATAACGGCCGCCAGTTCGCCGGCTTCCTCGGCGCCTCCTACGCCCGCGAACGCGCCCGCGAAACCAGCGGCATCTTCGTCGACGAACGCTCCATCTGGCCGTTTCTTTCCGCCACGTTTCGCGAGGGTTTGCTCGCGGCCGGCGTCCCCGCCGCGCTCGCCCAATCCGCCGTGCCGGCCATGCACCCGCTCGTCCCGCAAACGCATCTGCCCGCCGGCTTCGCGGGTTTCGCCCTCGTTCCCCCCCTCGCACCGCTCGCCTCCCTCGCGGGCGCGCCTCTCAAATCGTTTCACGCCGACAGCTATACCAACGCCGCGGAGCTCGACGCCGCCGACGTCTTCATCGATGGCACGTGGCGCGCCACCGATCGCCTCGAGTTCACCGCGGGCGCTCGTCTTTCCCACGAAAAACAGGTGGGCCGCTACGACGCTCCCCCGAGCGCCAGCCCCTCGACCCTCGGCTTTCTCCTCGGCAACACGCCCAATTTCGCCGCTCTCCCCACGCCGGGTCCGCTCACCGACTCCGATCGCGCCACGAGCTGGGTGGGCCGCGCCATCGCCCGCTACGTCGTCTCACCTTCCTTCAACACCTACGCCAGCCTTTCCCGCGGCCGCCGCCCCGCCGCCTTGCTCGTCTCGGCCAACGGCCCCCTGCGCGCCGGCGAAGAATCGATCGTCAACGGTGAAATCGGCGCCAAGGGCCGTGCGCTCAACGGCCGCCTCGACTGGTCCGCCGCCCTCTTCCACTACCGCTACAGCCACTTCCAAACCCAGGTCCAGGATCCGACCAACATCAGCCGCTTCATTGTGAAGGACGCCGGTCGCGCCACCGGCCGTGGCGGCGAACTCTCCCTGCGTAGCATCATCTCGGATACGCTTAGCGCTTTCGCCGCCTACGGCTACACCGACGCCACATTCGACGACACCGGCGACGACGGCACGCCGCAACTCTACGCCGGCTCCACGTTCCGGCTCACTTCGCGTCACACCGCCTCGATGGGCGCCACGATCGAACACCGTATCGCCGGCTGGGGCCGTTTCTCCTTCACGCCCGTATGGCAATATCGTTCCGCCTTCTTCTTCGACGATAACAACCCCCGCCTCGGCGGCTCCCTGCGGCAGCCCAGCTACGCCCTCGTCAATCTGCGTCTCGCCTGGAGCACCCTCGACCGCAGGTGGGAAGCAACCGTTTTCGCGGACAACGTCTTCGACCGCGATTACCTTGCCGACGGCGGCAACATCGGCGCGAGCTTCGGCCTGCCCACCTTCGTCCGCGGTGCGCCCCGCCTCTACGGCTTCAACGTCACCCGCCGCTGGTAGTCTCCGGGCGGAAACGAGCGCCTCGTTCGGCTCCTCGCCCTAGACTCCGGTTTCGGGGTGCCGGACCCGCAACTTACGAAGGGAAAGTGAATTCGCCTCACTTTCATCTCCCCTCTTGGCAATCTGCGTCCGCTTCCCTCGTCTATCCACCACGTGCCTTGGCAGTTTACCGCTCTTCTCTTCTCCGGCGTCTTTGAGCTCATCATGGCTCTCTTCGTCCGCAGCCGATTGCGGACGCCCACCTCCGGCCCGTTCTGCCTCGCCCTTCTACTTAATTCGTCCTGGGCAATTGGATACGCCATCGAGCTCAGTCTGACGTCCTTCGAAGACAAGCTCCTCGTCTTCCAAATCCGCTGCTCGTTCCTGTGCTTCTACGCCCCGGCTTGGTTCGAGATGGTGCATCGGATGACCCGCGGCCGTCCGCTCCTTCGCGGCTGGATGATCCCCGCCGTCCTCCTCGTCCCCGTCGTCTCGCTCTTTTTCCTGTGGTTCCCCGGCCCGGGCCAAAGCCCCCTGCTCCGCCACTCTTTTTGGTTGGACCTCAGCGGCGGGATTCCAGTCCTCCGCAACGCCCTCGGCCCGTGGGGTGTCATCTACTACCTCTACAACTACGCCGTCTGGTTCGCCATCTTCCTGCTCCTCATTCCGCGCCGGCAACAAACGCCATGGGAACGTCGCGGCTGCTTCATCTTCCTCGCTGCCGCGCTCATCGGTTGGACGGCCGATCTGTCTCACCTTCTTCGCCTCACCCATCCGCCCGGCCTCAACTACGCCCCCATCCTCTTCCCCGTCACCAGCACGCTGATCGCCTTCGCCCTTCTGCGCCATCGGATGCTCAACCTCGCTCCCGTCGCCCGCGCCGCACTCATCGAGCGGCTCGAGGATCGCATCCTGGTTTTCGATAGCGACGACCGCATCGTCGACTACAATCAGGCCGCCGCCACAACCCTCAGCCTCGATAAATCCCGCACATTCGGTCAACCCGCCCGCGACGTTCTCCACCCCTGGCCCACGCTCGTCGCGCTTTTCTCCGACCCGAATAAATTGCGCCGCGAGATTCCCATCGGATCCGTCGATTTCGAAGCTTCCTTGTTCGACGTGCTCGAGCCCAGCGACACTCGTCCTCGCGCGCGCGTGCTCGTGTTGAGCGACATCACCCGCCGCAAGGAAACCGAAAATCAACTCCGCCTCGCCAAGGAAACCGCCGAAGCCGCCGGCCAGGCTCAATCGCGTTTTCTCGCCACCATGAGCCATGAAATCCGCACGCCCATGAACGGCGTCGTCGGCTTCATCCAGCTGCTCCAATCCACGTCGCTCAATCCCAAGCAACGCGAATACCTCGACCTCCTTCACCACAGCACCCGCTCGCTGCTCGTCATCGTCAACGACGTCCTCGACTACTCGAAGATCGAAGCAAACCAGCTCGAGATCGAACGCATCGCTTGCGACGTCCGCACCGTCGTCAACCACACGCATCGTTTGCTCCAGCCGCTCGCCGACGAAAAAGGCCTCGCGTTCACCACCCACGTCGCCGACGGCGTTCCTCCCGAGGTCATCAGCGACCCCGTCCGTCTCCAACAAATTCTCATCAATCTCATCGGCAACGCGCTCAAGTTTACCGAGTCTGGCCGCGTCAGCCTCGAGGTCTCCGCGCCCGCCTCGCATCTGCTGGTGCTCGATGTCACCGACACCGGCATCGGCATCGCACCGGAACAACAAACGCGCGTCTTCACGCCCTTCAGCCAAGGCGACGCTTCCACCACGCGCCGCTTCGGCGGCACCGGCCTCGGGCTCTCGATCACGCGTCGTCTCTGCGAATTGATGGGCGGCAGCCTCACCTTCGTCAGCGAAGTCGGCCGCGGCTCCCGCTTCACCGCCACCGTTCGCGTCGCGCCCGCAGCCACGCCCCTCGCTCAACTTCCAACCACCCCCGCCGTCGCGGAAATCACTCCGCCGCGCCGCCTGCAGGTGCTCGTTTTCGAAGACAATCGTGTTAACCAAAAGGTCATCGGCGCGTTTCTCACCAAGCTCGGCCATCAATTCGAATTCGCCGCCGACGGCGAGAAGGGCCTCGCGATCCTGGCCCAGCAAACGTTCGACGTCCTGCTCATGGACCTCGAGATGCCCGTGATGGACGGCTACGAAGCCGTTCGCCGTATCCGCGCGGCGGAGACAACCGCCGCTTCCCGCGCCTACATCGTCGCCCTCACCGCCCACGCCCTCAAAGGCGAACGCGAACGCTGCCTCGCCCTTGGCATGGACGATTTTCTCACCAAGCCGGTTCATCTCGCCGCCCTGAAGGAAACCCTCGCCCGCGTCCCCACCCCCGAAGACGCCCCGAACCCACGCCCCCCTTCGTAGCGGACCGCAGCGAGCCGCGACCCGTCGGGGTAAGCGTTTCGCCTCTCCAACTCCCCACCCTCCCCGCCACCGATAGGAATTGCCCCCACGCCGCCCGCCGCTCAGCTCCCAAACGTGCACCGCCCTCCAGCATCCACCCCGCTGCTGCTGAGCACGGTGCTGACGCTGGCCGCGCTCGGACTCTACCTTCTCTTGTTCGGCGTCGCCGGGAACCGCGCCGGCATGCAACTGCTGCCCGCGGAAAATGTGCGCCTGGAAATCCTGTCGGCCCCATCTCAAGGCATCGCCTGGCCCGACTTCCTGACTCTACCCGACACACGATGGCAGCCGTGGACCCGCTCCTCCTACCTCCACGCGCCCGATGGCGCCGTCATGTGGGTGCGCGCAACCTTCGCCAATCCTTCCGCCACCCCGCTCACCGGCGTCCTCGCCGATGCCGAGCTGAACCTCGATCGCCTCGATTGCTGGACGCCCGACAAAACCCAGCCCGACAGCTGGCTCCAGCAATCGTCCGGTGAATCCGTCCCCGCTAACGCGAAAGCGATCTGGGGACGCGAACCCGCCTTCTTCATCACCGTGCCCGCCCGCGGCGAGACCGTCGCCTATCTCCGCGCGCAAGATCGTTTCGCCGTCTGGCTGCGACTCGTTTGGTGGCCCGAATCCCGCGCATTCTTCGCCTCCCAACTTCGCCACACCCTCGCCGAAGCTCTCTACTTCGGCGTCTTGGTCGCGTTGTTCATCTACAACGCCATTCTATGGGCCCGCCTCCGGCATCGCGACCTCGGTCGCTATCTCGGCTATCTCGCTTCCATGGCTGTCTTCATGGCCTTGGTCCGATCGCAAACCCAGCTGCTAGGACTGCCTCTCGTCCCGCCGATATTCGACGCCCTCAGTTCCGCCTCGCTCGCTTTCAGCGGGTTCTTCGCCGTCCAGTTCGCGCGCGAATTCCTCCACCTTTCCGCCCTCTCGCCGCGTCTCGATCGCGTCGCGCGCTGGCTTGGCTGGACCAACCTCGCTCTCGCGTTCGGCTCCGTCTGCTTGTTGTGGAGCACCACCACCGACTGGGTCCATCTCACCGTCTCCGAGATTGTCGTCACGCACGGCCTCTTGCTGGTTGTCGCCGTGGTCGCCTGGCGCCGCGGCGTGCGTCACGCGCGTTACTTCCTGCTGTCCTTCGGGCTGCTCCTCATCGGAGCCGCGCCCTACGCCGGTCGCTGGCTGCTCGCCATCCCGCTCGGCATCACCCCGCTCTTCCTCATGTTGGGCTCCGCGCTCGAGATGCTGCTGCTGTCGCTCATGCTCGCCGATCGCTTCGCCCGCCTCCAACGCGAACACCTCACCTCGCAACTCGCCGAGGAGAAAGCCCGCCTCGAACTGCTGCGCTACCAGCTCAACCCGCACTTCTTCTTCAACGCCCTCAACTCCATCTACGGGCTCGTCTATCCCCACTCGAAACCCGCCGGCGAGTTGGTGCGCCGCCTGGCCGATTTCTGCCGCGAAACCTTCGCTAACACCGGCACGCAGTGGCGGCCGCTCCGCGAAGAGCTCGCGATGCTCCGCAGCTATCTCGAAATCGAACAAGCCCGCTGGCGCGATGCCCTGCGCGTCGAGTTCAACCTCGATCCCGCCGCCGAAACCACTCGCCTGCCTGCCTTCCTCCTCCTGCCGCTCGTCGAAAACGCCATCAAGCACGGCGGCGCCACCAGCCCCGACGTGCTCACGTTGCGCATCGCCACGCGCACTCCCCACCCCGACACCGTCGAAATCGAGATCGCCAACACCGGCCGCTGGCTCGCACCCGACGAACCGCGCACCGCCGCTTCCCACGGCATTGGTCTCGAAAACCTCCGCGCCCGCCTCGCCCGCAGCTTTCCGCCCACGCCACCGCTCGATATCTCCAGCCGCGACGGCTGGGTCTTCCTCGTGCTCCGTCTGCCCCGCACCACCGATGATCCGCGCTCTGCTCATTGACGACGAACCCCCCGCTCGCGACATCCTGCGCGCGTTGCTCGCCGAACATCCCTCGATCTCGATCATCGGCGAATCCGGCACGCTCGCCACCGCGCGCGACCAGCTCGCAAGCGCCGACTACGACCTCGTTTTTCTCGACGTCCAACTGCGCGGCGGCACCGGCTTCGATCTCGTCCCGCATGTCCGCCCGGGCGCGCGCATTATTTTCGTCACCGCCTACGACGCCCACGCGCTCCGCGCTTTCGAGGTCAACGCCCTCGACTATCTCCTCAAACCCATCGCGCCCGAACGCTTGACCAAAGCCCTCGCCCGCCTCGATGTCACCGCTTCTCCGCCGCCGCCCGCACTCCCACTCGAACACGATGACCGTCTGCTCCTTCACCTCGGCGCCGGCAACGAACGTTTCGTGCGCCTCGCCGACATCCGGCTGGTTGTATCCTGCGAAAACTACAGCGAGGTCACCCTCGCGAGCGGCGAACATTTCCTCGTCCGCAAAACCATGAAAGCGTGGGAGGAGCAGCTCCCGCCGTCCCGCTTCGTTCGCGTCCACCGCACCACGCTCGTGAACCTCGCTCACGTCGTCCGCCTCGAACGCGAAACCGACGCCACGTCACGGCTCCACCTTGCCGATGTCGTCGCGCCCGTCGCCGTCAGCTATCGTTTCCTTCCTGCCCTGCGGGAAAAACTCGCCGCGCTTCAGATCGCCTGAACGCCCGCAAACGCCGCCGCCCGGCGTTCGTCACGGTTTTCCCCGCGCTCGTCACGGGGCCATTGCGCCGCCTCGGCAACGATTCTGCGCTCCCCGCCAAGGTCTGGTCAGCCGCGGCCAGCCACGTCCACGCCATGCTTCTCTCTTCCCAAACCGTCCGTTCGCCTCGCTTCCTCGCGTCCATCATCCCGCTGATGATGCTCGCCGCCCTCAGCCCCGTGCGCGCACAAGTCACCTGGACCGGCGCCATCGACAGCGACTGGTCCACCGCCGGCAACTGGACCCCCGGCGTTCCGGACAGCAGCTCGTCGATCTACATCTTCGACGCCACCGTCGATCTCACCGGCGCCGCCGAGGCCTCTTTCGTTTACCTCGAAACTTCGACACTTAACATCAGCGCCAGCGGCTCGCTCACGACCAACAACCTTGCTGCCGACTACGGCTCCGTGCTCCATGTCACCGGCGAGGGCTCCCAATGGAACTCCGCCTACCTCGACCTCTACACGGCCGCTGCCAATTTCACCGATGGCGCCACGATCACCACGGCGGAGGTCCGTCTCGCGACCATCTACGACGACAACGTCGCCTCAATCACGGTGCAGGGTGGCGCGCAGTGGACAACAGACCGTTTCACCTTGGGCGGTAGCGGCACGGCCACCGTCACGGTCAGCGGCGGCTCGCTTACTTCACTCACCGATTCGTATATTGGTCTCAATGGCAGCCTCACGGTGAGCGACGGCGGGACTCTCCAAACCGGCGCGGACACCAGCTACGCTCTGACGATCGGCCCCGGCTCGCTCACGGTCGCCGGCGAAGGCAGCACCTGGACGAGTCCCGGCTACGCGAACATCGGAGTCGGCGGCGAAGGCACCCTCAACATCACCGACGGCGGGCAGGTCACGATCGGTTCATTCCTTTCCGGATCCGACGGTGGCGATCATGGCATCATCCTCATCGATGGCACCGGTTCCAAACTGACCACCACCGGCATATACTACCCCGACTACAACTACACGGCCGGCGACCTCATCGGTTTCTTCGGCGCTTCCACGATTAACATCACGAACGGCGGACGCTACGACGCCTTGGCACCCGAACTCATCGTCGGCTATCAAAACTCGGGCGAGGGTTCCGCGATCACCGTCAGCCACGCCAACTCGCAATTCAACGTGAGCGGCGACCTTTTCCTCGGAAACTTTGGCGAAGCCACGCTCGTGGTCAGCGAGGGCGCCGCCGTAACCACCGCCGGCGATGTCTACATCGCCCACGGTGTCCTGGACGATCTCGCCGGCAATATCCGCGGCACCGCGACGATCACGGGCACCGGCTCGACGTGGGCCATCGACGGACACCTCGGGATCGGGGCGTATGTCGACCACACCAACTACACGCTGGGCACCTTGACCATCGCCGACGGAGCCACGGTCAGCGTGGCCGCCGGGTCCGGCGAGGTCGGAATCGACAGAAACTCCACCCTCAACATCGGCACCGGCGGCACCGCAGGATCACTCCAAGCCGGTTCACTCGCGCTCGGTGGATCGCTCAACTTCAACCACTCGGACAACGTTACGTTCGACACCCCGATCTCGGATTACGCGTGGTCCGCCGGCCCCGGCACGTTGACGAAAACCGGCTCAGGGACGCTCACCCTCGCCGGAACCCACACTTACACCGGCACGACATCGGTTACCGGCGGCATGCTGGATCTCACCGGTGACATCTCCTCGAGCAGCGTCACGACGGTGAGCGGCAGCGGAACGCTGTCCGGCACCGGCAGCGTCGGAACGCTAACAATCGGTTCCGGCGGCACCCTCGCCCCCGGCAACTCTCCCGGCACCCTGTTCGCCGGCGACACAACCTTCGAAGCCGGCGGCATCTTTGAATTCGAAGTCGCCAACACCGCGGGCGAAGCCGGCACCGCTTACGATCTGCTCTCGATTTCCGGCACTCTTTTCCTCACCGCCACCGCTGAAAATCCCTTCGTCATCGACCTCGTATCGCTCAACGGCCTCGTCGCCGGCGCCGCTGCCAACTTCAATCCCACCGTCGATTACTCGTTCACGTTCCTCACGACCACGGGCGGCATCGCCGGATTCTCTGCCGACAAGTTCACCCTTCTCACGTCCGGCTTTACCAACCCCTTCAATGGCACCTGGTCCGTAACCCTCACCAATTCGGGCCACGACCTCTCCCTCTCCTACGCCGGCGCATCCGCCATTCCCGAGCCTTCCACCTACGCCGCTCTCTTCGGCGCCTGCGCCCTCGTCTTCGCTGCCTCCCGACGACGCAAGCACGCCGTTTAACCCGCCAAGAGCCGCCAGCCGCAGGAACCCGCCTCTACCTCCACACTCGCCGCCGAGTAGGTTCCTCGCCGCTACTTCCTGACGATACCGTGGATCGCGAGTTCCTGGCTCGTCCCATCTTCAAACTTCGCCGAACACGCCACGGTGAGATTTCGCGCCTTTGCCCCGCGAAGCAATCGCACGTGCACGCGATAGCGCGTGCCCTCCGCGACTGTTTCGATCCGCACGTCCGCCGCATCCGCTGGATACGCGTCCGCGATCGTAAGCTGCGCAATGCGCAGCGAACTCGCTGCGTTCACCTCCACCGTCTTTTCGTCGGGTTCGGCTCCGAGTCTCCACGAAAGCACGGGCGACGATAACGTCACAAGCGACTGAATGTTCGCCCGAAGCTGAAGCACCGTCGGTTCGACCCCGACTTCATCGGTGATCACGCCAATCGTGTTTTGCTGCACTCCCACCCGACTCCCGATCGACGAGCGAACAGTCATCATCCCTTCCTCGCCTGGACCATACGTCCGCCTACTCAGCTCCATCGTCGTGCAGTCGCAGTTCGTCACGAGATCGACAATTCTCACCGCCGTCGTGCCCGCGTTGCGGAAACGATACTGCGCCACGACTTCTCGCTCGTTCGCCTGCGCCTCGACATTGATCTCTCGCTTTTCCCAAACCAGCGCCGCGTCGCTCCACAGGGGCAGCCCCATCAACACGACGGCGATCAGCCACCGGCCTCCGGCTTCGACATTCCTACGACTCATAAGGGATGGAAAGGCAGGGCGAGAGAACCGGCCGAGCCGCAGCTCACCAGCCCACTCGCCCTGCCCGTGTATTCAATTTCTCACGGCGCCTCGTTCCGCATCGTCTCCGTGCCGCTCCAATTTCCGCCTGGCAGCCAGCTGTCGGTGTCAGCGTGGAATTTCACTTTGATCGGATCGACATTGTCGAATCCGGGACCGGCAGGATTGCCCGCGCCACCGTCGTTCTGCCCCACCACGCTGAAGTAAGCGCTCAACACAATACCGCTGAAGTCCGCGGTCGCCGAGCCTTGATAAGTCAACGGACTGTTCTTGTTCGACGAAGGCAGCCACGCGGAGCTGTTCGCCGGAATCGAATAGGATTGGTTCGGCAGCGGAATCGTCAGCGTGCGCGAACGACCATCGAGTTTGTAGATGTCCAGCTGCACGCTTCCTCCCGCCATCGACACCGTCGACGCCGCATGCCTCCCCGGCATCGACAACGCATACCCCGCTTTCGCCGTCCGACCTTCATAGATATCCATCGGTCGGTGCATCGACATCACCACGGTTCCATTTCCCGGATTCCAATTGTTCGGGAAGGTCGGCAGCCCGCGCCCCCACCAATGCGTCCAGCGCTTGTAGTCGAACTCCTCACCGTAGGGATGGGTGCGCACGTTCGTATCTGCGTCTTCGATACCTAACAGGAACTTGTCCACGAAGTTCGCAATCGGCGCATGCTGGCTCGCCGGAATCTGGCAATGCCCGTGCCCGCCATCGATGATGAAGCCGAAGCGATCTCCAATCCCCAATGTCTCATAGACTTTCTGCGTCGCCCGCGCCGAAACATAGTTCGCCTTGTTCGAGAGCCAGTTGAAATCCGTATTGCCCGTCTCCAGCAACGCCCGCGGTGCCACCATCGCCATCAGCTCGTGATGATCGTGCGGCAGCTTATAGACGTTGTTGCGGCTGAACTGAAACAGCTGCGACGCGAACCACCGGCGATCCGTATGCGTCAGCGCTTCCACCACGCGATCGCCTTCGATCTCCTGCGAAACCCGCCAAGCCGGTGCACCGCCACCTCCGCTTTCGATCGGCAACGTCAGCGCGATCCTCTCGTCGAACGCTCCCGCAAACAACGCCATCTTCCCCGCATACGAACATCCCGTCACCGCCAGATACTCGGGGTCGACCGGCAGCGGATTCTCCGCCTGCTGACTCGCGAGAACGATTCCGTCAATCAACCGGCTCACGCCCCACGACCACGCCGCGTATTGCCCTGAACTGCTCTCCGCCCCTCCACCTGGCGGATTGAATTCTGGATACATCTGATAAAAGGGATCGTTCGTCTTGTCGCCGCCGCCATAGGTCGTGACTTGGTTGTGAACGAAATCGACCGTCGCGATCGGGCGCGTCGACAACACCGCCGTCAAGCTCCCGTAACTCGGCCCCGTCGGACTCGCGAAAAACGTCATCGGAATCAACGCCGGGAATGGCCCCTCGCCCCAGCCTTGGGGAATGAACACCTTCGAGGTCAACGTGACCGTCTTCGCGTTCGAATTCCGCGTTACCACCACCACCAATTGCCCGGTGTTCGCTCCTTCGGCCGGCGGCGTGTAGGTCGCCGTCACCGTCAAATCCGACGCGTCTGGCTTCCGGCCGATTTCGTATTTCTCGATCGAAGCTTTGATCTCATTCCGCCGCCGCTCCCAATTCTTGAACGAGGTGCTCCGCCCTCCGCCAAAGAACCGAAACGGATCCGGCAAAGGCCGCACAATCGGCAGCCAGTCAAACGCCGGAAAGTTCGGCGCCGCATACTGCGCCCCCGAGTTCTCGACCGCATAAACATAGGGGATGTCAGGAGAGCCATGATGATGGCCCGTCCGCGCCGATGCACAGAGTGCCGGCGCCAGCGCGATGAATCCTAACCACAGGGAACGACAGCATTTCATTTTCCGCTCACTTTCAGTTGGGGTTTATTTGGGGATTGAAGCCGGACCCGTTGACTTGACGGTTCGCGTCGCGCTTTCCGTGCACGAGCGCTCCGCCTTTCGGGATATTCCCCGATGCTCACCGGGAGAGATCATCCGCGTCGTTCGTCAGCCCGTGATCTTCCGCCTGCCCCTCCACGGCCTAACTCTCCCTTTGCTACCCGCTCCCTCCGCACTCAGCCTGCCTTCACCCATGTCTCTGCTGATCCGCCACGCCCGAGTTCTCACCCTCGCACCGCCAAAAACCGAAACCGAAACGCTCACAACTTCCCGCCGCCGCCGCGGCACCGCGCTGCGTGACCTCGGCCTTCTTCCGCGCGCCGACGTCCTCGTGCAGGACGGAAAAATCGCCGCCATCGGTCCCGATCTCACCGCGCCGGCCGACACCGAAATCATCGAAGCCGACGGACGCGTCCTCATGCCGGGCTTCATCGATTGCCACACGCACGCGTGTTGGATGGGCGATCTGCTCGACACCTGGGAGAAACAGCTCGCCGGCGAAAAAAGCCTCGGCACCGACCCGATCGTTCACGCCGTGCGCGCCGCCACCCGCAAGCAGCTCGCCGCCGCACTCCGTCCGCGCCTCGATCGTATTCTCGCCGGCGGCACCACCACCGTGGAGGTGAAAAGTGGATACGGCCTCACCCTCGACGCCGAGCTCAAGATGCTCCACGCGATCCAGCGGGCCTCGCAGGAATTTCCCGGCACCGTCGTTTCCACCGCGCTCCTCGGCCATGCTATCGACGGCGATCCCGCCAACTATACGCGTCTCATCGTTCGCGAGATCCTTCCCGCCGTGTGGCACGAGTTTCCCGGCATCGCGATCGATGCCCGCTGCGGCGCCGACGCCTGGCCGGTCGAAGCTTGCGTCCGCCTCTTCGAACGCGCGCGCAAACATGGCTTGGACGTCCGCGTCGACACCGACGAATTCTCCTCGACGGGTATGATCCCGGAAGCGTTGAAACTTCACGCCCGCAGCGTCGACGGTCTCGAACACGCCTCGAAAAACGACCTCCTCGCGCTCGCCGCGAGCGACACCTTCGGCGTCTTTCTTCCCGCGCGCAGTTTCCACACGGGGAACCGCTACGCCCGCGCCGGCTTCTTCGCCGAGCAGGGCGGACTCGTCGCGCTCGCGAGCGATTACAATCCCGCCACCTCGCCCACCCACTCGATGCCCTTTGTCATCGCCACCGCCGTTCGTTGCTGCGGCCTCACGCCCGCCGAGGCCATCGCGGCCTGCACCGTGAACGCCGCCGCCGCTCTCGGCCTCACGGATCGCGGCACCATCGAACCCGGCCAGCGCGCCGACTTGATTCTCCTCCGCCACCGCGACGAACGCCTCCTCGCCTACGAAATCGCCGACAACCCCGTCGACCTCGTCATCGCCGCCGGCCGCCGTATTCTATAGCGAACCCTCACAGGTTCCGCAGCAACGCCTCGCGGGTTTCCACTCGGCCAAACCATTCCGCATAACGCGCCGACAACGCCTTTGAATCGAATCGCGCGCCCGCTTTGCGTGCGGACTCCGCAATCCGCGCGTAACAAGCCTCGTCGCTCGCCAGTCGGTCGATCTCAGTTACCCACGCTTCGATTCCTTCGTGCGCCACCTCCGTGTCGAGCGTCACGCTGTCCGGCACGTTCACCACCCTGCCGCCGTCACCGCACATCTCCGGAAGTCCGCCGCGGTTCGAGACCAGACAGGGAATTCCATTCAGCTGCGCTTCGGCTACAACCCGCCCCGCTGCCTCGCTGAGCGACGGCACGATGAGCGTGCGCGTCACTCGAAAAATCTCCCGCGGATTCCTCACCGCCGACGCTATCATCAAATTCGTCATCGCGCGAAGATCCACGCCGCCGCGCATCGCCGCCGCAATCAGGTCTGCCCCTTTTGCCCGACCTTCCACCACCAGGAGCGGCGTCATCGATTCGCGCTCCGCGAGCATCTTCGCGATCCCGATGAAAACCGCCCGCCCTTTCTCGGGCGATGGATTGATGAAGGTCGTAAACACCCGGTCGGGATCGCTCGCTACGACTTCGGCCGGGTCGATCGGCGGGGGCAGCACTTCGATCCCGCGCACTCCCCGCCTTTGATAGTGCTCCATCAGCCAGCGTGAAGGCGCGAGCACCGCCGCCGTGTGCTCGAACGCTCCTGCCGAATGCGCCGCGTTGTGCACCGCATACACAACTCTCACCCCCAGTTGCGCCGCTTCCGCACGTAATTGCCGCCACACCGCGTCGTCGCCATACGTGAGCAGCACATCCGGTCGAAACATCCGCAGCGCTCGCCTCACGCCGTCAGCCAGCCTCTGCACGGCGGCCGCATCCAACGCCACCTGCCCGGTGCGCTCCGCCGCCAACACGCGATGCGCCACACCGCCGGCCGAAAACTTTGTCCATCCACCGGGCTCCTCCGCCAGCATTTCGCCAGCGAGCTCTCCCAGCTCCCGGCTCGTGCACCACCGACGCGCTTCGCTAAACGCTGCCGTCACCGATCTCACCTCCCATCCGGCCGCCGCGAGCCACTCGCCGATCAGCCGCGTCGATCGCGCCGCCCCGCTCGCGGGATCATGCGCGCACTGCGGAAATGCAACGAGCAGTCGCGGCATCCGCTCAAAACCTGCGTTCAAACCCGCCGGGCTGCCCGCCGGCGGATCACCACCACACCCAACGCGGTCGCGCCGACAATCAACGCCCAGGTCGAAGGCTCCGGAATTGCCGACGGCACGCTGTTGATCCCGAAGTCGATCGAGTCGCCCGGCACATAGACCCGCAGCGTGTCCTCGGAAGACCAATAATCGCGGAACCCATAGCTGTAGGGCTTCACCACGAGAAACAGCTCCCACGGCGTGTCCGTATGGGACACCGGCGTGTCGCTCCACGTCAGCGGATTGCCGCCCCGCGCGCTGCCACTCACGTTGAACGACACCTCTTCCCCGCTGACGCTGCCAGACGCGAGGCTTTGACGGTATCCGTCGAATGAAAACAAAATCTCCCAATCGATCGTGCTCTCCACGTGCGTGCGCTCGATCGTGAAATCATACGCGACCGCAATGGTGTCTCCCTCCACCCAGGTCTCGCCTTCCGTGCGTCCGCCGGTCACCGAGCCCGTGAAGCCCCCTCGCCACGCCAGCGTCAGCCCGTCCCGATAGCGCAGCTCCGGTCCGTCCCAACCATCGGCTAAGTAACTGAACGTATCTCGTGCGCGCACTCCGCTGTCGCCCCATGCCTTTACTCCACCGGCCATCGCGCTCGCGCCGATCAAATCTCCATAGCTGCCCGCATAATCCGGTTGCCCGGAGGTCGTCGTATAAAACGCCGAGGAAATAGGCGTAAAAACCGCCTGAGCCTGCACCGCCGCCGCCGGCGTGAGGACGAGCGCCCCGACAACGCCGGCACGACTGGAAAGAAGCGTCTTAGCACGCGCGAGGAGGGATGAAGCAGGCATGGTGCGCAGCATCCGACGCTGCACTCGAAGGGCCGTCAAGACACTGGCCCTACGCATATGTGCGTAGCCCTTCGCGCGGAGACTCTCTCATCCCCGACGCTTGCCTCCGCCAATCCCGCGCTCCCAATCTCCTCATCCTCATGAACAAAACCCTGCGATCCCTCGCGTTCACCTTCCTCGCCTTCATCGCGGCCCACGCCGCCCACGCCGCTCAATTCAAGGCGGTGCTCTTCACGAAGACCGACGGCTGGCACCACGACTCCATCAACGCCGGCGTCACCGCCGTCCAGGAACTCGCCAAGCTTCACGACTTCGAAGTCTTCTGGACCGAGGACGCGTCCCGCTGGTGCAACGACAAGGAACTCGCGAAATACCAGGTCGTCATCTTCCTCCTCACCACCGGCGACGTCCTCAACGACGAACAACAAGCCGCCTTCGAGCGCTACATCCAGAAGGGCGGCGGTTTCGTCGGCGTCCACAGCGCCTCCGACACCGAATACGAATGGCCGTGGTTCACCAAAATGGTCGGCCACATGTTTCACATCCACCCCGCCGTCCAAACTGCCACGCTCCAAGTCGAAGAGCGCAACTTCCCCGGCATGGACCGCTTCGCGAAACGCTTTCTCTTCACCGACGAGTGGTATGAGTTCGGCCCGCCGACCTCGAACAATCTGAAATTCCTCCTCTCGCTCGACGAAAAAACCTACAAGCCCGCCGCCAACTGGGGCGTGAAAAAAGGCGAAGGCATGGGCGACTTCCACCCGATCGCCTGGTATCAAAACTACGACGGCGGCCGCTCCTTCTACACCGCCCTCGGCCACCTGCCCGCCACGTATTCAGATTCCAACTTCATGCACCACATCTACGGCGGCATCTACTGGGCCGCGACCGGCAACGGCTTCACCGCCGAATAATCTCGGATTGCAGGGCGGGGTCCCCCGACCCCGCCGCCCCACTCTGTGCCTCTGTGGTTCAATTCATCGCTCCCTTAAACCGGCCGTAACTTTCCTCGGGCAATCGGGTCTTCCTATCGTGCGCATCGTGCAAATTCTCCTTACCGCGGTCGCCGTGCTCGTCGCGATTATCGGCGGCGTTTTCACCGCTGCCGTCGCCGCCATCACGGTCATCGTCGTATTCGTCACCCGCCGTCTCTTCGGCAAACCGCGCGTTGTCATTCCCGCCCGCACTCGCAGCACCCCGCTCCGTCGCGCGCCCGCGCCGGGCAGCGACATCATCGACGTCACCGCCACCGAGATCTCCGATTCCCGGCCGCTTCGGTAGGTTGCGCGCTCGTCGCGCAACCCTTCTTCGCCCCAAGCGTGGCGCGACGAGCGCGCCACCTACCGCAATCCGGCAGATTGCTCCCGGCCGTGCCGCGCCACTCCCGCCGCCGCCAACGCCACCCCGGCGCCCGCGATCCCCGCCCAAATCCACGCCTGCTTCGCGCCGCGCTTCTCTTCGCGCCAACCGCCGCGCGCCGTCCTCCGCCCGCGCGACGCCTCGAATAGATTCCCTTCGCGCTTCTCCATCTGCGGCCGCGCCTTCCGCACATAACGCCGCAACACCGCACCCGCGATCCATTCCGTTATCCCCGGCGCCACGCCGTATCCAAATTTTGCGACGTGCGACGGCCACCCCACCGGCACCTCCGCCCGCGGCCGCAGCGCCACCCCGACCATCGCCTGCGCCACTTTTTCCGGCGAAAAGATCGGCCCCGCCGGCCGCAACTCCACGCCCGACACATTCGCCCCGTGCTGAAATCCCGGCGTGTCGATCACCGCCGGAAACACCGCGCACACCCGGATCCCGGGATGCCCCACCATTTCCTGCCGCAACGCCGCCATGTAGCCGCGCAATCCAAACTTCGCCGCCGTGTAAGCCGCCGCGAAGGGCACCGGCACAAACGCGCCGATCGATATATTCGAAATCAGGATACCGCTGCCCTGCCGCACAAAATGGGGCAGCACCGCCGCCGCCCCATTCATCGCGCCGAGCAGATCTATTTCGACGACGCGCCGCTGCATCTGCGCGTCGGCCTGCAACACCGCCCCGAACAATCCCGCGCCCGCATTGTTGATCCACACATCGATCCGCCCAAACGCCTCCACCGCCTTCCGCGCCAGTTCGCTCATCTGCTCCGCGTCCGTCACATCCGCCGGCACCACCAGCGAGTGCGCACCGAGCATTGCGCATTCACCCGCCGTCTCCCGCAATCCATCGCCATTACGCCCCGTCAAAACCAGCCTCGCGCCATACCGCGCAAACGCCCGCGCCGTCGCCCGCCCAATCCCGCTCGCTGCGCCCGTGATCACCACCACCGCCCCGCGCAGCCGATGCGGCGGCAGCGTCTCAAGATTTTCGATACTCATCGCGCAACATAGCCGCGCCCTGCCCGCCCGCCTCCCGGCCCGCCCCCCAACCGCGCACCCAAATTCGCCCCGACCCAACTCACCACCCTCGTAGGTTGCGCGCTTGCCGCGCAACTCCGCCTCCCCGCCTCCTCCAAAACCTCCGCATTTCACCCCGATTTCCCGCCTCTTCCCTCGACGAAAACTCGACCCATTTTCGGCAAGCCAAATTTTCTCCGAAAATTACCGAAATCCGGCCACAAACGCATTGACGGAGATTTTTGTGGGTTCAATAGGTTGTGGTCGTTGCGGCTGGGGACCACATCCTGTTGTGGTCAACAACCGGTCAATAACTTCCAACAAGTTTCGTTCGCTCGCGTCCCCCGCCGCCTCAAAGAACCGACCCTCCCCAGTCGTTCCCGGCCATTTTCCGTCTCCTCCGTCCCTACCTTTGCCATGCACAAAACCTTCCAAGTCGGCGCCAAAACCTTCGTCCTCGATCAAGCCAAAGCCGAAGCCGCTTTCGCAGCCAAAAAGGTCATCAACGGACGCGAGTCGATGTGCTTCAACCTCCTCCCGCTCAAATACCAGTGGGCCTACGATCTCTATCGCAAGATGAAGGCCAACCACTGGGAGCCCGAGGACATCCCGATGGGCAAGGACATCGAGCAGTGGCGCGACGAAAAAGCCGTCTCCGAGGTCGAGCGCTGGATCATCCGCATGGGCATCGGCTACTTCTCCGCCGCCGAAGGCATCGTCGGCGACAACATCCAGCACGTCGTCCGCGAACTCGTCACCGCCCCCGAGCTCAAACTCGTCCTCGGCCGCCACGCCCACGAGGAAAACATCCACGCCGACTCGCTGCTCTACATGATCGCCTCCCTCGGCATCAACCCGCACGAGTGCGAAGCGATGTTCGAAGACGTCCCGACGATCGTCCGCAAAAACGAATTCGTCACCAAGGTCTCCCACGCTCTCCGCCGCGACCTCGACCTCACCCAGCCCGAAAACAAAAAACTCCTCGCGAAAAACATCTTCGTCTTCGGCCAGTGCATGGAGGGCACCCAGTTCTACGGCCTCTTCGGGATGATCCTTTCCCTCTACCGGCAGAACAAATTTCCCGGCATCGGCCAGATGTTCCGCTACACGCTCCGCGACGAGTCCAACCACATCGAGGTCTTCCGGAACCTCTTCATGGATCTCATCGAGGAAAACCGCGAAATCTGGACGCCCGACTTCAAGGAGGAGCTTCGCAGCCTCATGCGCGAAGCCGTCACCCTCGAAAAAGAATTCATCAAGGACTGCCTGCCCGTGAACGCCGTCGGCCTCGCCGTCGACGAATTCGTTTCCTACATCGACTACATCGCCGATCGCCGCCTCGAGGGCTGCGGCCTCACGCCTCTTTCCGCCGGCGTGAAAAACCCGCTCCCGTGGCTCGCCGAGATGATGGACATCAAGAAGGAGCAAAACTTCTTCGAGGGCCGCGTCACCGAATACCAGAAGGCCTCCTCCCTCAACGTCGTCTCCGACGACGAGCTCTGATTCTCGCGCCTTCCGCCTTCGTGCTCCTGCTCGTAATCGTGCTCGTGCTCGCTCCGTCCGGATTTTCGATCACGAGCACGAATCAAGATCACGAGCACGATTAGATTTTCCCAGCTCCCCCTTCGTTCGCTCCTGCTCCCGCTTCAACCGCTCACCATCGCGCCCGCCGTCCTCCGCTCCTTGCTCGTGCTCCCTCCGTTCATCGCCCGCTGACCTCTCTTTTCAATCCACGATCACGAGCACGACTCACGATCAAGAGCACGTTTTCGATCCGTCCCTCTCTCAACTCTCATCCCTCATCTCTCAACTCCTTCCACCGCCCCCGCCACCCTCAGCACCGTTCCCAACCATGAGCAGCACGCCCTCCCTCGCCCACGACCTCGCGCTCAAACGCACCGTCCACACTCCCGTCGACCAAAAACCCCATTTCGCCTGGCGTGAGCTGCTCAACGCCGAAGCCATCCCGCTCCCGTCCGTCACCCTCATCTGCCCGCACGGCGAAGAGCGCTTCGTCCTCGCCGAAGTCGCCGACACCCTCGGCAAAGCGCTGACCAACGTCTGCCTCGCGCGCGGCGACAAAGACATCTTCAACGACACCAACAAGGCCTGGGTCGTCCGCATCTGCCGCGAACTCGCCGGCAACCTCACCGACCTCTCCCGCATCACGTCCGCGCCGGTCAAGCTCACCCTCGACGCCCTCTACGAGCTCATCGAAAAAACCCTCGTCGACAACAACGCCTACTTCGTCGCCAAGAGCCTCCTCCTCAACCGCGCCCGCAAGATCTCCGTCAACCGCGAGGCCGCGGTCACGTCCACGCTCCGCGTCATTCGTCGCAACAACCAGGTCGTTCCGTGGAGCGACCAGAAGGTCGAGATCGCCGTGAGGAAGACCTTCCTCTCCCTCCAACGCGACTCCGCTCCCGCCGTCGCCATCACGAAAGCCGTTTCCGAGCGCGTCCACGCCTCGAAACAAAGCTTCGTCCACATCGAGGAAATCCAGGACATGGTGCAGGAAGAGCTCATGAAGTCCGGCCACTTCAAAGTCGCCGAAGCCTACATCCTCTTCCGCGCCCAACGCTCCATCGCTCGCGATGCCGGTTCCATCGACGGCCTCGCCGCCGTCGATTCCGAGTCCACCGTCCTCAGTTCACCGTCCACCGAAGCCGCCGGCCAAGCCGCGATGATCGTCGTTAAACGCGCCGACGGCACCAACGACTTCTGGGACGGCGCCGACCTCCGCAAACGCATCGAGTTCGCCCGCATCGGCCTCGATCTCTGCCTCTCCAACGACGAAATCGAAGTCGAACTCCGCCGCTCCGTTTACGACCAGATTTCCCAGAAGGATCTCGACGCCACCATCGTCCTCAACTCGAAGACGCTCATCGAAAAGGACGCCGACTTCGCGAAGTTCGCCGGCCGCATCCAGCTCACCTACATTTACGAAGAAGTCCTCGGCTGGGACATCATGCGCGACGGCATCGGCGCCCTCAAAGCCGCCCACCAGCGCGCGTTCAAAAAATACCTCGAGCACGGCGTCGCGATCAAACGCCTCAACCCGCGCCTCCTCGACTACGACCTCGACGCCCTCGCCGCGATCCTCGATCCGTCGTCCGACCTCGAGTTCGACTTCCTCGGCATCCAGACGCTCTACGATCGCTACCTGATCATCGACAAAACGAAAAAACCCTCGCGCCGCATCGAGACGCCGCAGTTCTTCTGGATGCGCGTGTCGATGGGCCTCTTCCTCGACGAAAAGGGCAACCGCGAAGAAAAAGTCGCCTCGCTCTACGATCTCTACAAGAGCCGCCGTTTCTGCAGCAGCACGCCGACGCTCTTCAACTCCGGCACGCTCCACTCGCAGCTTTCGTCCTGCTATCTCTACTACGTCGACGATTCCATCGAGGGCATCATGCTCCGCGGCAGCGCCGAAAACGCCTTCCTCTCGAAATGGGCCGGCGGCCGCGGCGGTTCGTGGACCGCAGTCCGCGGCACCGGCGCCTACATCGGCGGCACCAACGGCGAATCGCAGGGCGTCATCCCCTTCCTGAAGCTCCACAACGACCAGCTCGTCGCCGTTAACCAGGGCGGC
>JAEZGX010000028.1 GCA_023416735.1 Verrucomicrobiota bacterium
GCGCTCTTTCGAGCGCGGAGATGGCACTTTCGTAAGTGTCGGCAGAAGAGTGACGGGCAAGAGCATTCGCGAGCGGCTCGAACTTCTTCTCAAGCATCTGCTTCATCGCTGTCATCTTTCCGCGTAACTGCCTGCTCTCCAGCACGCGAGCGCCTCCTCGCGTTGCTCGAGCACGTCGCTGCTCGCGTCGCAGCTCAAAAAAAACGCGCAATCCGCTCCGTCTCCTGCGTCACACCACATAGCACGGCTGATCGAAGTGATGATAGGCTTGCCCGAGCGCCGTGATCTGTCGGTCGCCGCGGCTCTCCGCCAGTCCGAGTTCGATAAACAGCACTTGATCCTCCTCGTGATGAATCACCGCCTTCAACTTCCCCTCCAACTCCACGCGCTCCGTCGCGCTCAAATCGCATTCGAAAACCGAATACTGCAGATGATTCCCATAGTCCTGACACACGCGAAACACCTTCCGCAATCGTTTCGGATCAGCGATATCATAGCTCACGATATAGGTGTGACGCATGACAATAGAGGACTACGTGAGCATGCGGCGTAAAACCCTCTTGTCACTCCGGAATTAGAATCCCTGCCCCATCGCTACCGCGTCATGAAAGGCGCATATTGCTCGATCTCCCCCGTCAACGCCTTCGCCAACAAACGCGCCTGCAGTTCGAGCGCCCGCCGATAACTCACTTGGTAATCAAAGACCGGATGCACGATCGTCGAGTTCAGCCGTTGTTCATACGCATTGAAAAACCGCTTCCGCCCCTCCGCGCTCAGGTTCACCGCCTCGCCTGCACGCACGAAGTCACCCGGTCCTATTACGCGTGTGTTGATCGCCGTCAGCACCACGGAATCCGCGATCAACGGACGAAACTCCTCCATCAAGTCCAATGCCAGCGCCGGCCGTCCGAAACGCGGCTGATGATAAAATCCCACATAAGGATCGAAACCCACCGCGTGCGCAGCCACCGTGCAATCGCGCGCCAGCAAACTGTATCCAAGCGACAACAACGCATTCACCGCATCGCGCGGCGGGCGCCTATTGCGCCGCGTGAAATCAAAGGTGAAGCACTGCTGCCCCGCCGCGTCTTCCTTCTTTCTACGAGGTGAGGCTGCCGCGTTCGTTGTCACCCGCTCCGCTTCCCCACCCGTCCCCGCGAGGAACGCCTCGTCGTCCGGCGCCGCGTTTTCCCCGACTTTGATCATTCCGGCGAAATTCTCGAAATAGACCAACGCTGCCGCGCCTTCGATCCCCAACAATTCTCCAGCACTTCCGGCTTCCAACGCGGCTTGCGCGGCGTGCTTCATGCGCGCAAGCGCGAGCCCCGGCGCCGAAACGTGATTGCGCATGAGCAACGTGCGCTGATTCCGAATTTTCCCGTGCACGCACAACCGCGCCATTCGCAGCGACTCTGCTGCGTCGGCCGCGGCGCGAAATTGGGTGATGCGTGTAAACACGTTCTTAAGACTCTGGCCCCGCGTAAGCCCGTAGAAAAATCCGCCGCTCGAGAAATAGCTCACCGGGATATCTTTCTCGCACAGCGTCTGGAGCAACGCCGTCGAAATCGTCGCCGCACCAAAAACCGCCACATGGCTCAAATCGCTCATGCGCACTTCTGCCACCACCTCCCCCTTCTCGCGCACCTGCACGAGCTCCGACTTTTTTCCCACACTCACGCCGGCCGTCGCGATATAGAGCGGACGCGTGTCGTCGCGGGCCGCAATCAACCGACGCATTGGCGCCGGCTTTCGCGCCGCGTCCGCCACATACGTGCCAGGAAGTTCGTGCACAGCCCCAAACTCGCGATCGAACCCAAACGTCCCCTGACGCGGAATTGTATCCTCATCATCAGGACGCACCGGCGCATCCCGTAGCAGGCGCGTTTCGTCGGGCAGGCAAATCGTCACAAGAGAGCAGCGAACGCATTTCGGCGAATCCACCAACGGCGGGGGAATCGGTCCTTCCATCGCGCGTCGCGCCGCGGCGATCTGCGCATCGATCCAACGCTCCAACTCCGGCGTGACTGCCAACGGCACCCGCTGCTTCGTTGCCCGATAGTAAATGATACCCTCGTTGCACGTGTAACCGTTGTCGCGCAGAATCAGGCATTGCAGACCGAGTTGCATGCGATCCGCATCCCAGATCTCCGGACCGTTTTCGCTCTCACGCGGAGCTCCGATTTTATAGTCGACGGGGCACACGACGAGCGGCGAAAGCAAATCGTCTTCCCGCTCCCTTCGCACCTCCACAAGATCCATCTTCGCTGTCACGCCGAGCCTATCCGACGAAAGCGAAACCGACCGCGAATGAATCACCTCCGACTCCGGCGACTGCGTCGCCGCCGGGATCTCAGGTTTCGAGTTTGAGATTTGAGATTCTTCCGCGGGCGCAGCCGGGGGAAGCGCGCCTTTTCCTGCGTCAACACGCTTGTGCAGCGCCGCACCACGCCTCGTGTCGGCGTTGTGCTGAAACACGCTCTCGACGTGCTCGTAGTAAAACAGCCGCGGGCAATAGACGAACTCGTTCAACATCCGCACCGGCAGCGGCTCCGGCGGATCGGGGCTGGGGTTGGGGTTCATGAGCAACTGGACCGCTGTCGAAGCATGCTGCTGCCCGCGACCAACGCAAGGATCCGCGAGCTCGCGTAAGCGGCTGGAATCTTTTCCTGCTCTAGCAAAAAACCACGCGAGCGCACATGTGCACAGAGCGCCAACTCATCCCCTACTAGTCCCGCCGTTTCCTCTGTCAGCGCAGGTTTGGCTGCGACGGCGAAATCGGTGAATTCCGCCAGCGTCGATCGATCCATCATTACGCTCTCAACGTGCGGAAATGCACGTCGCAGCGCGGACAGAATATGAAAGCCGTGAACATCGATGTCGCCCCAATATAGAATGCGGCACGTCTTCAACCATGGGATCGTCCGCAAAACGGCGGCCGCATTGCCCGCTCCCCAAATGCCTACCGCGCGACATTCGGGCAGGGTAAGAAAATTCATCTTGTTCTCGGCGATGATGACCACGACATCGCACCAGGGCAGCATCTTAACCTGCGACAACGGAATGGACACGTCGCTCACCGGCACGCCCAGTTCGGATTGCAACGCACGATCCAGCACGCGCAGCCGGATCAACGGCTCGTCGTAACGCAGGCCATAACGGGTTTCGAAATGCTCCGCTTCCGCAATAATCACCTCCGCGGGCAGGAGAAAATCGAACAGACTTCGAAACAACGGACGCCGCTCCTCGATAAACTTCGTTCCGACCGCAATAGGGAGAGCGAGTCGTTGTTGAGGAGGCCGAAGTGCATGGGCCAGCGGGCTCGGGCCATGCCGTAGCCGCGGTTTAGTGCCCGGCTCAAAAGCATGTCCTGCGTGCCGATAAGAATGGCGGGGCGCTCGGGGTGGATGTCCCATTCTCTGCGGGCGAAATCGTTCTCTTCGCCGCCCATGAGGATGATCGGCGAGTGCATTTGCAGCCAACGAAGTTGCTCAACAGCGCTGGAAGACAGCGAGAGCTTCCCCGCCTCGTTGGCGGCGAGTAGATTGGTAATCCATTTAACGATCTCGTCCCGGGTCTGCTCCACCAGCGTTCGCATTGGCAGGCAGTAAACGAGACGACGGGGCCAGTCGGCGCGTTGCAGGCAGACGCGATTCCAAAGCCACGCGAGCACGACGGCGGCGGTTTTTCCGAGCCCCGTCGGAATATTGATGATCAAGGATTCGCAAGGACGGCCGTCATCTCCTCCGGCGAGCCGCGATTGGTAGTCGTAGGGCGAATTGCCGGTGATCTGTTGGAAGAAAGTGGTGAATGAAGACAGCAGTTTCACAGTGGACGTGGTCAGCGAAAAGGAAATGGCAGCGTATTTAGCGAATGGCTTCGCCCCGTCACATCCATCGGAGGAGTGACGAAGCAAAAGAAAGCGGCTGACTGGTCATCGAAACGAAAACGCCACACCGGCCATAACCCGATTGAAGCGCGGAAAGAGGGAACACTCGGGACACACATGGCGGAACACGCAGGCGACTGTATCAGGCAACTGGTGACACCCTACGTCCCACGATAAGTTCGAGTTGTTCACAGGTTATTCACGGTAGCGGGCGAGCATCGCCGTAGCGGCGGCGCGGATACGGCGGCGGAGTTCGGACGGGGCCAGGACTTCGATGTGCCCACCGCACGCGAGGACGCGCCGCTCCACGTCAGTGAGATGGTTCAACCGGAAGCTCACCGTGATGCTGCCGTCGGCACGCTCAAGGATGTGTTGCGACGGATGCCAGGGGCGCTCGCGAAAATAGGGCGCGATCTCGCGATCGACGAGCAGCCGGACTTCATGCTCTTTCTCGCCGACGAATCGCCCGAGCGCGCCTTCCAGCGAGCGCGCGAGTTCTCGCCGCGAGGGCGGCGTAAAACCACCGCCCGTTGCCCGCAACTCCTGGATGCGGCCGAGCAGGAAATTCCGCCGCGCGTTTCTCGCGAGGTCATGCGCCACGAGCATCCAGCGATGATCCAGGTAGGCCAGATGCAGCGGGCGGACGATGCGCGTCTCCGCCGACGCATTCGCTTTCGGCTTCTGATAAACGAGGCGCATTTCCCGCCCCCGGTGAATCGCTTCGAGCAAAGTCGCGAAATACCGGTGTTCTGCGTCCGCAGAGGGATCGTCGGGAGCGAACAACAAATCGCTCAACGCGTCGACCGGCAGCGAAACCGCACCACCGATCACCGGCGCGATCTTTTCCAACGCCGCCGTGAGCGCCTGCCCAAGCGGAGATCCGCGCCACGCCGCAAACGTCTGCCCTGCCACCGCCAACGCGAGCGCTTCATCCGCGTCGATGCGCAGCAGCGGCAGCAGCGGATGATGGTGAGTGCAATAATAGCTCCCACCCTCGGCATCCCATTCGATCGAGACCCCGAGCCGGTCCCGCATGAACTCGATATCGCGTTTGATCGTGCGTCCCGTCATACCGAACTCGCGCGCGATCGATTCCGCGGTGATTTGCTGCTCGTTGCCCAAGCGCTCGTGGATGCGGATGACGCGTTCGAGTGCGGTGTGGCCACACCCGCGCACCGCGGGACGGCCGCGCAGGCTGATCAAGGAAGAGGAGAGCTTGGGTAAAGAGGACATCCCGGCCGGGCTGGAGGCGGCAAAAACGGGGTTGAAAACAGAGCGGTCGAAAATGCGCGCCCGTTGATGTCGAAACCCAACTTCAAGGCAATTGCTTTTCCTGAAATTGCGTTTGAGCCCGCGTCCGTCGCGCCTCCTTTGTAGTTAGCCCTACCATGAACTTCGCTCGGATCGCTTTCGCCCTCGCCGCCCTCCCCTTCGGGCTTCTCGCCAACTCGCCCCGCTCGCTCGTCCTCGAACCCGCCGGCGAACCGAAAAACAAACACGTCGTCCTCCTCTCCGGCGATGAGGAATACCGCAGCGAGGAATCGCTGCCCATGCTCGCGAAAATCCTCAGCCAGCGGCACGGCTTCACATGCACCGTCCTTTTCGCGCTCGATCCCGACGGCGTCATCAACCCCGACAACATCCGCTCGCTCGCCGACGCCGCCGCGCTCGACACCGCCGACGTCATCATCATGGCGCTGCGATGGCGCGACTACCCCGACGAACAGATGAAGCACTTCGTCGACGCCTACCGCCGCGGCGTCCCCATCATCGCCCTACGCACCTCCACCCACGCCTTCAAAAACTCCGAGGGCCGCTACATCGACTTCGCGAACTTCGGCCAAAACGTCCTCGGCGAGGATTGGGTCGACCACTGGGGCCATCACAACCACGAAGCCACCCGCGCCGTCGTCGAACCCGGCGCCGAAAACGAGCCGCTCCTCAACGGCGTCCGCGACATCTTCGGTCCCACCGACGTTTACGAAGTCTATCCGCCCAGCGATGTTCGCATTCTCCTTCGCGGCCAAGTCCTCGCCGGCATGCAACCCGACTCGCCTCCGGCAACCCACACCAAAAAACGTCGCAGCGACGGCGTCGAACAACCCGTCAACAATCCCATGATGCCGCTCGTCTGGACGCGCCTCCACCGCAACGACGCCGGCCGCGAAAACAAGATCCTCGTCAGCACCATCGGCGCCTCGGTCGACTTCGAAAGCGAAGATCTCCGCCGCCTCATCGTGAACGGCGTTTACTGGGCCCTTGACCTCCCCATTCCCGACCACGCCGACGTCGCCTACGTCGACCCTTTGAAACCCCGCTACTTCGGTTCCACCATCCACGGCTATCAACGGGGCATGCGGCCCGCCGACTACGGCCCCGGGAAGTAACGTCCGCACCGACGCGGTATCAGAGTTCCAGATACCGACGCACGGGCTCCAGGTTCATGTGCGCAATGAGGTGATCCGCCATCGCCGCATACACCGCCTGCCGCTTCTCCGCCCAAGGCACCGGATGCGCTCCGTGCCCCGAAATCCCCGCCGCCAACGCCACCCGCGCGCGCAACTTCGGCGACTCGAACCAGCCGTGCAGATACGTCCCCCAAACATTTCCCACACTCACCCCTTCCTCCCTCGCGTCGTTCCCTTCCCACAGCGTCTGCAACGCCTCCGCGGCGCCCGTCAACCGGCTGCGCCCCATGTGAATCTCATACGCGCTCCACCGCTGTCCGTCGCATTCCGCCTCGATCTGCCGCACGATTTTCGACCCGGAAAATTCCGTCACCACCGGCAACAATCCCAAGCCGCTCTCCTCGCCCGCGTCGCCCGCCACACCGTTAACGTCGCTCAATCTCTCGCCGAGCATCTGAAACCCGCCGCACACTCCGACCACCAACACCCCGCGTTTAGCCGCCGCGTGAATCGCCCGGTCGAGCCCGCGCGACCGCAGCCACCGCAAATCCGCGATCGTGTTCTTCGACCCCGGCAAGACAATCGCGCGCGCCTTCGCCAGCACGTCCGCGTCGTCTGTCCAACGCACGCGCACACCTGCATCGTCCCACCACGGTTGGCAATCCGTCAGGTTCGCCGCATGCGGATAGCGCACCCACGCAATCGTCTCGCCCTCCCCGCGATCCTCATCCGCCACGCTCAATCCATCCTCTTCCTCCGGCTGCAAATCCCCCCGAAACGGCACCGTCCCCAAAATCTCAATACCCGGCGCATGCGGCGCGATCCACTGCTGCGGATTCGGAAACAAACTCAGATCGCCGCGAAACCGATTCACGATCGCCCCGAGCCCGCGCCAACGATCGTCCGGCGGCAGCAACGCCCACGTCCCCGCCAACTGCGCATAAATCCCGCCTCGATCGATATCGCCCACCAATACCCACCGCCCGTCCAGATGCCGCACCGGCCGCAGGTTCACCAAATCGCGCTCCATCAGATTCAACTCCACCGGACTGCCCGCACCTTCCATCACGAGCACATCGCAGCGCGCCCGCCACCCATCGAGCGTCTCCGCCACCACCCGCCACATCGCGTCGAAGCTCCCGAAGTAATCGCGTCCTTCGAGATGCTGTCGTGCCTTTCCCAATACAACGAGTTGCGACGTCCGCTGCGTGCTCGGCTTCAGCAAAATCGGATTCATCTCCACGATCGGCCGCAGCCCGCATGCTTCCGCCTGCACCGCCTGCGCCCGCGCCATCTCGCCGCCTTCGAGCGTCACCCACGCATTGTTCGACATGTTCTGCGCCTTGAAGGGCGCCACCCGCACGCCCTCCCGACGCAACCACGCACAGATCGCCGTGGTCATCCACGTCTTCCCCACATTGGAAGAAGTGCCGAGAACGGAGAGCGCCTTCATCGCTTAGTCATCGTGCTCGTGATCTTACTCGTGCTCGTGATCGCTCCTTTGATCGCGCTCATCCGCCCCCCACCTCGATTACGATCAAGATTACGATCACGAGCACGATTCAGAACTCGATCCCCACCTGCGCCTTCACCCCCGTCTGAAACGGATGCTTGATCTCCCGCATCTCCGTCACGAGATCCGCCGCCTCGATCAACTCCGGCAACGCCCCGCGTCCCGTGATCACGACGTGCTGCATCGGCGACTTCGCCTTCAACCCCGCGATCACTTCATTCTTCGGTAAATACTCATACGCGAGCACCACGTTCAGCTCGTCGAGCAGCACGAAATCGATCTCCGGATTCGCGAAAAACCCTTTCGCTTTCTCCCACCCTTCACGGCACATCGCGATGTCGCCCGCGCGATCCTGCGTGTTCCAGGTGAATCCGCCGCCGACGCTATGCCATTCGAGATAAGGTCCGCGCAGCGCCCGCTCCACTGCATCCGCGCCGCTCTTGATGAATTGAATCACGGCGCAGCGCCGCTTGTGCGCGACCATCCGCGTCAGCATCCCAAACGCCGCCGTGCTTTTCCCTTTCCCATCGCCGGTGTGCACGATGATCAGGCCGCGCTTCTCCTTCGCCGCACCGATCTTCGCGTCCATCTCGGCCTGCAAAGCCTGCATCGCTTCACGGTGTTCGTCATCCGTCGCCATCCTTCGTGAGTCGCTCATGGTAATTCCAAAATCATTCCCGGCCCCGTCCGCGCGCGCACGCCAAATACCTCGCTCACCCGCTCGGGCGTAAGCACGTCGTCCGGCTTCCCCAACGCCACCAGCCGTCCCGCTTGCATCACCGCGACCGCATCGAAGCACCGCGCCACGCGCAAATCGTGCATCGACAACAACAGCGTCTTCCCCGCGCGCGCCAGCTCCGCCGCGAGCTTCAAAGTCTCCAACGCATGCCGCACGTCGAGCGCCGCCAGCGGCTCGTCCCAAAGCTGCAGCGGCGCTTCCGTCACCAGCGCGCGCGCGAGCAACACGCGTTGCCGCTCCCCGCCCGACAACCGCGTCACCGGCCGCTCCGCCAACCCCACCAAATCGAATCGCTCGAGCGCCGCCTCTACGCCGCGTTCGTCATCGCCATGCGCGAACCGTCCCTGCGTCACCACCGATCGCACCGTGAAACCAAATTCAAAATGCGCCTCCTGCGGCACCCACGCCGCACATCGCCCGCGCTCCAGCACCGGAATCCCTTTCACACTCCTTCCCGCCCACTTCACCTCGCCCGTTCCGGGCAACACGCCCGCCGCAAACTGCAGCAGCGTCGACTTGCCCGACCCATTCGGGCCGACCAGCGCCACGAGTTTTCCGCGCTCCAGTCGAAGCGTCGTTTCGTGCAACCGCCCCGGCACACTCGCCCCGAAAACGTCCAGCGCCGCACTCATCGCGCCCTCCTCAACAACCACAGAAAAAACGGCCCGCCAATCACCGCGGTCACGATTCCCGCGCGCAATCCCACCGCGCGCCCGAGCAAATCGCACCCGATCATAAACGCCGCTCCTCCGATCAACGACAGCGGCACGAGCCGCCGGTGATCCGGCCCGACCATCAATCGCAACGCATGCGGCACGATCAGCCCGACAAATCCAATCGTCCCCGCCACCGCCGTCGCCAGCGCCGTCATCACCGTGGAAAGTCCCAGCAGCCACCGCCGCAAGCTCTTCACATCGACGCCCAGGCTCTGCGCCTCCGACGCGCCCAGGCTCAGCAAATCCATCGCCCGCCCCCGCGGCCACAACAGCGCCGCCGCCAACACCACCGGCGAAACCATCCACACATGCTCCCACGAACGATCCTCCAACCCGCCGAGCAGCCAGAAAATGATCTGCGCATTCCGCTCATACGTGAGCGTGAAATTCGACAGCACGTAACTCGTCACCGAGCTCAGAAACGCGTTCAACGCCACCCCCGCCAGCAACAACCGCTCCGTCCCCGTGCCGCGCTGCGCCAGCATCACCACCGCACCCGTCGCCACAAACGCCCCCGCGATCGCAAACAGCGGCGTCACGAACAGCGCTCCGCTCCCCGCCGCGAAACCGAATCCAATCGCCAGCACCGCGCCCGCCGCTCCTCCACTGCTCACCCCCAACAATCCCGGACTCGCGAGGCTGTTTCGAAAATACGCCTGCATCACGAGTCCGCTCGCCGCCAACGCCGCGCCAATCGCCATTCCCACCAGCAACCGCGGCAAGCGAATGTTCCACAACACCGTCGCCGCCAGTTCGTCGCGACGCCACAACCCGTCCCAAATTCGCGCGGGCGACAGCGGCAGATCGCCGACCGCGAGCGACGCCACCATCAACCCCGCCAGCACCACCAGCGCCAGCGGCACCGCCGCCTTCGCTCCGCGACCCTCGCGTTTCGCTGCACCTTCCGATGTCGTGCTCACTTGAATACGTTCGGATGCAGTTCGCGCGCGAGCCGCTCGTAGGCTTCGACACGATGATGCGTCACGCTGCTCAACATATACAGCGCGATCAACGCCGCCCGCTTCTCCTTCACCGCCGCCATGAACTTATACGGCGGCAGCACCAAAAACGGCGCGAGCGCCTCCTCCACCGACTCGCCGGCCACCACCACTTTGTCGATCGGCCACGTGAGCATCTTCTCGTTCGGCGGCGGCTCATGCCCGCGCAATCCGCCAAGCGTCGCCGCCAGATTGATCGCCCCCGCATGATCGCACAGGTCTTGAAAGGTCGTCTCCGCCCCGCCCATCACCCCATACGTCGAGGGCGCAATCACGCGCACCGGCGTCACGTCCTTCAACGTTTCCCGCAACACGCGCACGCGCGTCTGGCAATCCGCGACGATCGCCTCCGCTTTCTCCTCCGCTTTCGGTCCCAGCTCTTTCGCCAGCAGCCGCAGGTTCGCGAACGCATCCTCCAAACTGTGATACCGGTCGAACACGATGATCTTTACCCCCGCGCGCCGAATCTGCTCCGTCAACTCGCCGCGACTGTAATCCGCGAACAGCGCCAGCGTGGGACCGTATTTCAAGATCGCCTCCGAATCGCCGCGCTCCACCACGGGAAACCGCTTCGCTTCCTCTGCCACCGCCGAAAACGCCCGCGCATGCGCCAAATGGCTCAACGCCGCAATCTGCTCCGGCTCCGCCAGCGCCAGCAACAACTCATCCCCGCCGACAAACTGCGAGACGACGCGCACCTTCGTCTCCGCCGCCGCCGCGCCCGCCGCGCCGACCCAAACCAGAACGAAAAGCAGCGCGCGTCGTATCATGGCTTCAGAAGCGCCACTCGATGCCCGCGAACGCCCCCACCGGCAAGGCCGCGTAGCCGCGCACGTCGTCATACTTTTCATCGAGAGCATTCTCTACGCGCGCCTGCACGCGCAGTCCGTTCGCGAACTCATAGCTCGTGAACACGCGCACCGTCGTGTAATCTTCGAAATCGCCGACCGACTCCGTGCGATCCGCCACGCCGCGCAACCCGGCGCCGATCAGCCAGCCTTTCACCGGCTCGACGCGCACTTCGATCGCGCCGCTGTGACGCGGCCGCCGAATCAACCGCACGCTGGTCGTGTCGTTGTGCGCCTCCAAATACGTGTAGCTCGCCCGCACCCCGGCCTGTCCGCCCAGCCGCACATCCGCCGCCAGCTCCACGCCTTCGGTCGTCGCCTTCGCCACGTTTTCGATCCGCCCCTGAAACGTCGTGAAATCCACCGTCGTCCACTCGAACAAATTCTCGAAACGATTGTGGAAATACGTCGCGCTCAGCGTCGCCCGGCCGTTCGCGATCGTGTGGTCGACACCCACGTCCCAGCCTTCCGACTCCTCCGGCTTCAAATTCGGATTCGGCAACTGCCCCCACGCCGGCACGCCATAACGATCGTCCGAGCCGGGCCCGCCGAAGCCCGTCCCATACGTCGCGCGTAATTTCGTGTTTTCCGCCACGCGCCAGGCCGCGCCCACCCGCCAGGTCGTCGTGTCACCGACCGACTCGAAATCATCGTAACGAATTCCGCCGTTCACCGTGACCGCTGCGGTGGGGCGATATGTCCCCGACACATAACCCGACGACACATCGTCCGTCGAAGTCATCCCGTCGATCGTGTAACGCGAATCCTCAAACGTCGCGCCTGCCACGATCTCCGCCTGCGAGCTCGCCGTCCACGTATTCTGCCAGTCGAGAATCTCGCGCTTGTTGCGCAGCGCCGAATCCGTCGTCCACGGACCGCCCGAGATATCCGTCCAATCATACGCGCGACGATGAAGACCCGCCGTCAATCGCGACTTAAACTCCTCCGTCACTTTCGCCTCCGCGTAAACCGTGCCGAGATAATTGTCCATCGCCGCCACACCGGGCGCGACGAAGAACCGCGACCCCATTTGTTCGAACTCGCTGTTCTGCCCGCGAAACGTTCCGCCAAGCGTCAACTGCCGCGTCGCCGCCACTTCGAGCCGCGTCGAGTAGCTCCAGCCGTCGAAACGGTTCATCGGCTCGTCATTGTCGGTCGTGAAACGCGCGACCGCCGCGCTGTAACTCAGCACGCCTTCGCCTCCTTCCACCGCCGCCGCTCCGCCTAGCGTGTCGAAACTGCCCGCCAGCGCCGACACCACTCCGGACGGCGCCCCACCACCGCGTGCCGTTTCCATCAAGATGACGCCGCCCATCGCCGAGCTGCCATAAAGCGTGCTTTGCGGCCCGCGCAGGACTTCGATGCGCTCGAACCCAACGAGATCCGCCGCCCCCAGAAAGTTGTTATACAACGCCGACCGATCGCTCATGCGAACGCCATCGACCATGAACAGGGTCTGATCCGAATTCGCGCCGCGCAGCGAAACCCCCGTCAGGCTTCCCACGGGTCCCGTCCCGGAAATAACCACGCCGGGTTCATGCGCCAGCGCCGTCCGCAAATCGACGATCTGCTCGAGCCCCAGCGTCGGCAGCGACACCACGCTCACCGCACTCGGCGTGGAACGCAGCTCCTGCGGTGTCCGCGTTGCGGATACGGTGTAGCGCTCGAGCGCGATCGTTTCGCCCGCATACGCCGCGGCGGAATTCTGGGCCGGCGCACCGGCGATGAAGCCGCCGCACGAGGCCGCGACCAAAAGAACTAAACGCGCGTAACGCGTCGCAATAGAGGTGTATTTCACGGAGGTCTGCTTGATGTCCAACAAGGCAAGAGCAGAACCCGCCGCCGTTTCCGGTGAACGAAGTTGCCACTCTCACGCTTCATTTTTGCGATGAAGTTTTCGCGACCGATGCGCGCAATCGCACCGGACGCGTGAGCACTTCAGGACGGATGTTCGGACTCCGCATGTCTCGCCGACGATCGTCTCGCCGGCGTCCTCCTCCCCTCGCCTTCACCCGCGACCGAAATCGCGAACTGGCTTTCCCGCGCGTCACCGCACGGCGTGGATTCGGGTATGATGCGTTACCGCAGCGCAACTGTGGCCGAGTTTCACGGCCTTTCCCGTTGACTGACGTGTGATCGGAAAGAACGCGGAAAAGAGCAGTCGCCGCTTTCGCCGCTCGCAACTCGTTTCCTTGGTCACCTGTTGACCACGACTGCGCACTTTCTGTCAAATCTTCATATCCTAATTTCCAGATATGTCGCTTGCCACGTGCCCGCAACCTGCCCACGTTCCGCCTCCATGCCCGGCGAATCCTTCAACCTTTCCCCCGACTCCCTCTTCACCGAAGCCGAACTCGCTCTCCGCCGGACGCTCGCCGACCGCGTGGCCATCATCGACGGCGCCATGGGCACCACGCTCCGCGGCTACAATCTCACCGAAGAGCAGGTCCGCGGCGACCGCTTCAAATCCGCGCCGAAGGACCTGAAGAACAACGGCGACATCTACTCGCTCACCCGCTCCGCCGAAATCGGCGACATCCATCGCCGCTTCCTCGAAGCCGGCGCCGATATCATCGAAACGAATACGTTTTCCGCCACCGCCATCGGCCAGAGCGAATTCTTCATCGAGGATCCGCGCGAGAAGGGCGGCCGCAAAGACCCCGCCTTCTACCAGGAGGTCATCGAAAACAAATTCCTCCAGGAGCTCGCGCACGACATCAACTTCCAGTCCGCCCGCGAAGCGCGCGCCTGGGCCGATCGCATCGCCAACGCCACCGGTCGCCGCCGCTACGTCGCCGGCGCCATCGGCCCGCTCACTGTTTCGCTCTCCGTATCGCCCGATGCCGACGACGCCGGTTTCCGCGTCATCACCTTCGACCAGGTCAAAACCGACTACCGCCGCCAGATCCGCTCACTCATCGCCGGCGGCGTCGACCTTCTGCTCGTCGAAACGATCTTCGACTCGCTCAACGCCAAAGCCGCGCTCGTCGCCATCCAGGAGGTCTTCGCCGAGGATCGCGTTCACCGCCCGCTCATGATCTCCGCCGCCGTCGGTCGCGGCGGCGAAACCATGATCTCCGCTCAAACGATCGGCGCGTTCTGGAACGCCGTCCGTCACACGCGCCCGCTCGCCGTCGGTCTCAACTGCTCCATCGGCCCCGATCTCATGCGGCCGTTCCTCGCCGAGCTCGCCGGCAAAGCCGACACGTTTATCTCCTGCTACCCCAACGCCGGCCTGCCGAATCCGCTTTCGCCCACCGGCTTCGATCTCGGCCCCGACGACATGGCGCGCCACATGGGCGAATTCGCCGACAGCCATCTTTGCAACATCGCCGGCGGCTGCTGCGGCAACACGCCCGAACACATCGCCGCGATCGCCCAAGCCGTCGCGCCGAAACCCGCTCGCTCGCTCACGATCGTCAAACCCGAACTCGCGCTCTCCGGTTCGCTGCCGTTCACGCCGCAGCCCGGCACGTTTATCATGATCGGCGAACGCACCAACGTCGCCGGCTCCCCGAAATTCGCGAAGCTCATCAAAGAGGGAAAATTCGAAGAGGCCGTCGCCATCGCCCGCCAACAGGTCGAAAACGGCGCCAACGTCATCGATGTCTGCATGGACGAAGGCATGATCGACGGCGTCGCCGCGATGCATCGTTTCCTCCAGCTCCTCGCGAGCGAACCCGAGGTCGCGAAGGTCCCCGTCATGGTCGACTCCTCGAAATGGGAGGTCATCGAAACCGGCCTGAAATGCCTTCAGGGAAAAGGCATCGTCAACTCGATCTCCCTCAAGGAGGGCGAAGCCAAATTCCTCGAACAAGCGCGCATCATCCGCCGCTACGGCGCCGCCGTCGTCGTGATGGCTTTCGACGAAAACGGCCAGGCCGCCACGCTCGCCGACAAAATTCGCATCGCCGAGCGCGCCTACCGCCTCCTCGTCGACCGCGTTCAGTTTCCACCCGAAGACATCATCTTCGATCCCAACATCCTCACCGTCGGCACCGGCATCGAGGAGCACAACAACTACGCCGTCGATTTTATCGAGGCCACGCGTTGGATTAAACAAAACCTCCCGCACGCGAAAGTCAGCGGCGGCGTCTCCAACATCTCCTTCAGCTTCCGCGGCAACAATCCCGTGCGCGAAGCCATGCACGCCGCGTTCCTCTATCACGCGATTCGCGCCGGCCTCGATATGGGCATCGTCAACCCCGGCATGCTCGAAGTTTACGAGGAGGTCCCGAAAGATCTTCTCGAGCTCGTCGAAGACGTCCTCCTCAACCTCCGCCCCGACGCCACCGAACGCCTCGTCAAATTCGCCGACGAACTCAAAGCCCGCAGCAGCCAACAACCCGGAACTCGGAACTCCGAACCCGAAACCGTCACAAGCGCGTGGAGAAACGCCGCCGTGGAAGAAAGACTCTCCCACGCGCTCGTGAAAGGCATCGACACCTTCATCGACGCCGATACCGAGGAAGCCCGCCAAAAATACGGCAAGCCGCTCTCGATCATCGAAGGTCCGCTGATGGACGGCATGCGCGTCGTCGGCGATCTCTTCGGCGCCGGAAAAATGTTTCTCCCGCAGGTCGTCAAATCCGCCCGCGTGATGAAAAAAGCCGTCGCCTACCTGCAACCGTTCATGGAGCAGGAAAAAGCCGAAGCCATCGCCGCCGGCGGCACCGCGCGCACCCAAGGCCGCGTCGTGATGGCGACGGTCAAAGGCGACGTCCACGACATCGGCAAGAACATCGTCGGCGTCGTCCTCGCGTGTAATAACTACGAGGTCATCGACCTCGGCGTAATGGTCCCATGCGAGAAAATCCTCGCCACTGCCCGCGAGAAAAACGCCGACATCATCGGCCTCTCCGGCCTCATCACGCCTTCGCTCGACGAGATGGTCCACGTCGCGAAGGAAATGGAACGCACCGGCGTAAAACTTCCGCTCCTCATCGGCGGCGCCACGACGTCCGCCGCTCACACCGCCGTCAAGATCGCGCCTCACTACAGCGAGCCCGTCATCCACGTGCTCGACGCCTCGCGCGTCATCGGCGTCGTTTCAAAACTTCTCAATCCCGACAACAAGTCCGCCTACGTCGCCGAAGTCCGCGCCACGCAGGAACGCCAGCGCACCGAATTCGCCAACCGCCGCAGCGCCCGCCCGCTCCTCAGCCTCGAGCAAGCTCGCGCCCGCGCCCCCCAATTTGACTGGTCCCAAATCGACATCCCCCGCCCCGCCTTTCTCGGCACGCGCGTGTTTTCGTCGGCCACCGACGACGAAAGCGATAAGCAAAAAGCTGTAAGCTCTAAGCTCAATTCCTCCGCATCGCCCTCTGAGAGTGAGAGCTTACCGCTTACCGCTTACAGCTTACAGCTAAGCGACATCGTCGCCTACATCGACTGGGGCCCCTTCTTCTCCGCCTGGGAACTCCACGGCCGGTATCCACAAATCCTGGACGACGCCATCGTCGGCTCCGAAGCGAAGAAACTCTTCGCCGACGCCCAACAGCTCCTCGCCCGCATCGTCGCCGAAAACCTCTTCACCGCCCGCGCCGTCATCGGCTTCTGGCCCGCCAACTCCGTTGGCGACGATATCGAGATCTACGCCGACGAATCCCGCTCGCGCGTCCTCACGACGTTTCACCAGCTCCGCCAACAACTCGACAAACCCGCCGACCAGTTCAACCACTGCCTCGCCGATTACATCGCGCCGAAGGACAGCGGCCGCATCGATTACCTCGGCGGCTTCGCCGTCACCGCCGGCCACGGCGTCGAGCAACTTGTCACGGAGTTCAAGAAAGCGAACGACGACTACTCCGCGATCATCGCCCAGGCTCTCGGCGATCGCCTCGCCGAAGCGCTCGCCGAGCTCATGCACAAACGTGCCCGCGATTTCTGCGGTTTCGGCCAGACCGAAAATCTATCGATGGAGGATATCATCCGCGAGCGCTACCGCGGCATTCGTCCCGCGCCCGGTTATCCCGCGTGCCCCGATCACACCGAAAAACCGATCCTCTTCGATCTCCTCAACGCCACCGCCGCCACCGGCATCTCGCTCACGGAAAGCTGCGCGATGACACCTCCGTCCTCCGTCAGCGGCTGGTATTTCAATCATCCCGATTCGAAATACTTCGGCGTCGGAAAACTCGGCCGAGACCAAGTCACCGACTACGCCATCCGCAAAGGCCAGTCGCTCGCCGAAGCGGAACGCTGGCTTGCGCCTTACCTCGACTATTGAGTCGCGGGGGGGGGCGGGCCCCGCCCCCCCCCCCCCCCCCCCCCCCCAGAAAAAAC